>NZ_JAIVKJ010000001.1 GCF_020524885.1 Microbulbifer elongatus
TGACGACCATAGAACTGTGGAACCACCTGATCCCTTGCCGAACTCAGAAGTGAAACGCAGTATCGCCGATGGTAGTGTGGTGTTTCGCCATGTGAGAGTAGGTCATCGTCAGGCTTCTAAATAAAAGAAAGGGCCACCCATTTGGGTGGCCCTTTTTTTATTTAGGATACGGTGAATTACTGCCACTACCTTGCAGCGCCCCGCGCTGCCATGTGACAAACGATGCACCGAAGGTGCCAGTTTGGGGCGCCGAAGGCGTCGCTTCAGCGATGGCGAGCGCAGCTCGACACCCAGTGTAGGTCTGCAGACTCGCAGCGCCATACCGCTGCATACGGAATACAACAAAAAGCCCCGATCGCTAACGCGGTCAGGGCTTTTTTCGTTTTGGGCTGGATAGCCTCATTTTGTGGAAGAAACGCATTTTTCATCGCGGCAAATTTGCAAAAATAGGCGTGACGGTTTTTTAAACGTTTTCTCAACGCCAGTAACCATGCCACTCACGCCCAATATCCCGCAGTTATCCCCAGCTATATCCATGGAAACTGTGGGAAAGTCGGTAATCCACAGGCTGTGCGTTGTGTAAGCGGTGAATACCTGGAAGGGCTGGGGAAAGGATCTAGTTATCAACAAGAATGATGACAAAAAATAGATCCAGAAGTGGTTTCAGGCGTGCCGGCCTCTTCATAAAAAGATGCCGGTTAATAAGTGATCAGATTGAGCTCCCATTACTGACTCATTGGCGGAATATAGTCCTTTTAGGCGTTTTCTTCTTCCATTGATATTTGGGTGTGGATAAAATCTGTGTCAAGAGTCACAAAAAATTAAATAAGGCGCGTAGCTGAACGGTTTCTAGGGATTTTCTGCAGCCACCGCTCGCCGATAAGGTTTTAGGGAAAACACGATGTCTTTGCAAAGATGGCTATTGGGGGGGGCTGCGCTGCTTCTTTCGGTGCAGGCGTTTGCGGTCGGCACCGGGGCCGGCACCACCATCAGTAACACGGCCTCGGCCACCTATACCGACACCACGGGCAATCCGCAGTCCGTGAGCTCCAATACCACCAGCCTCCGTGTAGACGAGTTACTGGATGTAACTGTCGCTTCCAATGATGCGGGTTATATCTCTGCTTCATCGCCGGAGATCGGCGCTGTGCTGTCCTTTACCGTCACCAATACCGGAAACGGGGATGAGGCCTATGACCTCGCGGTAAACACTGCGCTTAGTGGTGATCAGTTCGACCCTGAGAATGCGCTGATTTATATCGATAGCAACGGTGACGGCCTCTACGATGCAGGCGACGCACTGTATGACGCAAGTTCGCCCCTGCAACTTGCTGCCGATGAGTCGATCGCGGTGTTTGTGGTTGCCGACGTTCCCGATGCACTGTCCAGCAGTGACCTGGGCCTGGTCGAGCTGACTGCGGAATCGATTACCGCACAGGCGAGTGCCGGCAGTGACGCACCGGGTACCGTGTTTGCGGGCCAGGGCGATGGCGGTGGCAATGCAGTGGTAGGCAGTAGTGGTGCCACAGCGGTGGCCCAGAACGGCTACCAGATAACGCTGGTGCAGCCTTCCTTCACCAAGAGCCAGAGCGTTGTCGACCCCTTTGGCGGCAGTGCTGCGGTTCAGGGCGCGGTCATTACCTACACCCTCACTTTTTCTGCCAGTGGCAGCGGCGAGATCACGGATGTGATCCTGAGCGATGACATTCCCGATAACACCACTTACCTGGCCGGCTCCATCACCCTGAACGGCGCAGGCAAAAGCGATGCGGCCGACAGTGATGAAGCGAGATTTGACAGTAGCGCTACACCACCGCGTATCGAAATCAATATCGGTACGGTCAACGCACCGGCTAGCTATACGGCCACTTTCCAGGTCGAAATTGACTGATCGCTAAAGAGGTTCAAATGAAAAAATTCTTCGGGGCTTTTGCTCTTGCCGCCGCGTTTATGGCTTCCGCAGTGCCGGCTTTCGCGGCAGTGGAGCTTGAAACTCGCGCTTTTATTGAGGTGACCACTACCGATGCAAATGGTGTGACAGTCACAAAAATGGAACCGGTGGAGCGTGCCCAGCCAGGGCAGGAAGTGGTATTCGTCATCACCTATCGCAACGCAGGTGAGGAGCCAGCGGAGAACTTGGTGGTAAATAACCGGATACCCAAAGAGATGGTGTACGTGGCCGATACCGCTCAGGGTGAGAGTGCGCTCATCCAGGTTTCCGTAGACGGCAATCTTTTCGATGCACTGGATTCATTGCGGGTAACCGAAGCCGATGGAACAGTGCGCGCAGCGAAGGCATCCGATGTGGTCGCATTGCGCTGGACTTTGCAGGGGGGCGTCGCACCGGGCGACTCCGGCAGCGTGCGTTACCGGGCAGTTTTGAAATAAAGCGCGATGGCGCAACGAACCGTATTAATTATTTATAAAATCTAATCGGGGTGAACTAAAAATGTTTAACAAGAAATCAAAGGCACTTTGGGCGGCGATCGGCCTGCTGACTGTGGGGTTTGTGCCGCAAGCATTTGCTGTGGGTACCGACGCGGGTGAAACGATCTCCAATACGGCGACAGTTTCCTATCAGGTAGGTGGCGTGGATCAGGAGGATGTCGACAGTAACGAAGAGACTTTTGTCGTGGATCGTGTTATTCGCATGACCCTGGCCTTGGACGGTAACCTTGGAACTGCACCAGTACCTGGCGCCACCTCGAAGATTACCAGTTACACTCTCACCAATACGTCCAACGCCCCTCTTGACTTTGATCTTGATGCCATCAACGCGGTAAACGGCGACCTGGTCAACCCGGGCCCCACGAATATCGGCACAGACGACCAGGAAGGCACAAACATAATTGCCTTTTTAGACACTAACGGGAATGGTGTTTATGACGTAGGAACTGATTCTCTCCGAATTGAAGATCTGGGCGCCGACGATAGCGTTAATGTACTAGTGAGCATCGATATTCCCTCGTCGGTGGTTGATGGCGAGACGATCGGTGTGGTGCTTACGGCAACCGCCACGGAAACGAACGGCGACCCCCTGTCGCAAGACACCGGTGCAAACACCAGCGGGATGGAAACCATATTTGGCGATGCAACAGGCGTCACCGATTCTGATTATGACGGCAAGATAAGTGTTTACGGAGCCTACTCCATCAGCGGTGCCAACCTCTCCGTGGCCAAGTCTTCGACAGTGATCGATGACTACGTAAGCAGCTCCAATTTCAAGGCTATTCCTGGCGCTCTGGTTGAGTACTGCATCGTGGTAACCAACAGTAATACCGCGACCGCGGACGCAACAGACGTTACCGTGAGCGACGGAGTTCCCTTATACACCTCTTTTGAGGCAAGTAGTGTCGCTACCGGCTCGGGCACAACCTGCGGTAGTAGCGCTGACGCCCCGTCTCTAGGTGACGAGTCAGGCGGTACCGTGACTGCGACATTCCCGACAGTTAGCCCCGGTGAGAGCGTCTGGGTAAGCTTCCAGGTAACAATCGACTAACCTTTCGCAACGGGTGGCCCACGCCACCCGCTCCGCTCCCCAGCGGTGCGCGATGCGTAGCCGTTATGGTTGATACCCTCCTGGCCCAGCACTCACTTAAGCCCGGGGGACGTAAGTCCGCCGGGCTTTGTTGCGCCCGGCGTTTTCTGTCGGGGCTGGCGGCGATTCTGCTGCTCGGGCTAATGCTTGCCTCCACTTCACTGCGTGCCGCGGATATCGAAGTGGTCAATACTGCCCGCGCAAGCTGGGTACATGCGGGCGACTCTGCCTCCCGTTTTCTCGACTCCAATAGTGTCAGCCTGGGCGTATTGGCAACCCCAGCGTGTACCCCTTCCTCCGTAGGCTTTTACCAGCATATCCCGTCCAGTTTGTCGGCCCCCGATAGTGTCGGCCGCGACTTCAGTGGTGGCAGCTACGTTGATACCTCGGGAGCACGCTTGCCCCTGCCGGTACCCACTGCGCTGGATGGCGGTGCCCTGTCGCTGCAAGCGGTGGCATCGCGCACAGCGACGGTATATCACGGTGGCGAGCCGGTTCTGATCGCGCTGGAGGATGGCAACCGCAATATCGACCCCACTGTGCGCGAAACCGTGGCAGTGGAACTCACTGTGGATTACCCGACGACCGTATCCGGCACAGGCTCTGCGTCGCCAGAGCGGGAGCAGCTATACCTGTACGAAACCGGTCTGGATACCGGCGTATTCGCTGCAGCAGTGGCAAGTAGTTTTTATAAAGCCGATCGGCGGCCCCAGAGCAGCGACGGGCAACTGGTGCTGGGTGAAAACGCGCAACTCGCGCTGAGTTACCTGGACCCCATGTGTTCCGGCGAATCCGCACGCGCCGGCGCGCTCGCCGATCCGCTTGGCGTAGTATTCGACTCCGTTGATGGAACCCCCCTCGTCGGGGCCACGGTAGCGCTGGTGAATGCCGATGACGGATCGCCGGCGATTGTTTATGGCGACGACGGTGTCACACCCTTCTCAAATACCCAGATTACCGGTGGCAGCGGTACCCCGGGTTTTCGCTTCCCCTATGTTCCGCCGGGCAACTACCGCCTGACGGTAACGCCCCCCTCGGACTACACCGCGCCTTCCACCGTTGCCGACAGCGAAATACCCCCGGCCCCCGACGGCCAGCCTTATCGGGTAGTGGCCGGATCCCGGGGTGAGAGTTTTTCAGTTTCGGTGAGTCCTGCGCTGGCAATGGATGTGCCTGTAGATCCATCCACCGCGGGACTGCTGTTGGAGAAAAGCGTCTCTGAAAGCTCCGCTGCCGCCGGTGATTACCTGCAATACCGCCTGCAGCTGCAGAGCCTGATTTCCGCTCCCGCCAGCGAGGCATTGATTGTCGATCGCCTGCCGGCGGGTATGCGCTACCGTGCGGGATCACTGTACCTCGATGGTGAACAGCAAGCGGATCCAACCATTGGCGCCGATGGCCGAACACTTGAGATTGCTCTCGGTGAGTTGGCCGCTGATGCCCAATTGGAAGTGCGCTACGTTGTCGAGGTAACCGCAGGCGCGCAGACCGGTGATGCGGTCAACACCGCGACTGCCACTGCGCTCAACCCAGGTGGTGGCCAATTAAGTTCCAACCTCGCGCAGGTAGCGGTAACGATCACCGAGCCCTTTATCAGCGACCGTTTCACGTTGGTGGGCGGCGTATATGGCGGTGACTGCGACACCCCGTGGAGCGAACGCAAAGGCCTGGCGAATGTGCGCCTGCTGCTGGACGACGGCACCTATGTAGTGACCGATGCGGATGGCCGTTACCACATGGAAGGGCTGCGCCCGGGTACCCACGTAGTACAGCTGGATATCGCCAACCTGCCAATGGGGTGGGAACCGGTATCCTGTGTGGACAACACTCGCTTTGCCGGCAGCGCCTATTCACAGTTTGTCGATGCCCGCGGCGGCAGCCTGTGGCGCGCTGATTTTCAGTTGCGTCCATCCAGGGCCGGGCTGCGTCTGCAGACCCGAGAGGAGCAGGCGTTGCCACTGCTGGAAGAAGTGGCGCCGACCAAGTACACCTTCCGCGGCCGATTCGCCTCCGGGGACGACCAGCTGTTGCCTGAGTCGGCGGCGGAGCTGCAGGCGCTGGTGGAGACCTTAAAAGGTGGTGAGGTGTTCGGGCTGGAGATTGTCGGCCACACCGACAGCCAGCGTCTCTCGCGCCGTGCCAGAGCAAAATTCCGCGATAACCACGGGCTGTCCATGGCCCGCGCCAGCACGGTTGCCAATGTGCTGGGAGAGGCTCTGGGGCTTTCTGCCGAGCGGGTAACCGTGGGCGGTATGGGCCCAAGCCTGCCGCTGGCAGACAATTTCACCTGGGAGGGGATGGCCCGCAACCGGCGGGTGGATGTTCTGGTATACGGCCGTACTGGCCCGGCGGAAGTTGAGGTAGGCAAGCGCCTGCAACGTACGCACACGGTTGCGCTGGACACCAGTGGCGGTACGTTTACCAATCTGCGCGTTACCGCCATGTTGCCCGAAGGCTTGCGTTATCTCCCCGGCACAGCACGCCTGGACGGGGAGCCCGTGGACGACCCCCGCCAGAGTGGTGTGGTGCTGATGTGGCGTCTCCCGGACGCTACCGGATTGCCGCAGAGCAACAGTGCGCCCTACGCCCGCCAGTTCACATTTGAAACGGAAGCGCTGCGCCGGGATCAGGTCGATACCGACCAGTGCGAGGCCGGAAACACCATCAAGGTCAATGCGCTGGTGGATACCGCCGTTGGTGAAAACCTTCGCTTGCCGGTTGCGGAAAACCGCCTTGATTGCAAATCCGCGGCGGATAAAGAACCAGGTACGCCTGAAACGCAAAGCGACAGCGGCCGTCTTACCGTCAACCTGACCGACCCGGCCACTTACTTGGCGCCGAATGATGGGGCAGCGGGCGAGGACGAAAAGACCTCCTCCGCATCCGCGGCAGGCGCGGGTGTGGACTGGCTGGCGCAGGCAGCGGGTGAGCAGGGTTTCCTGTTTCCGCAGGAAAGGCACAACCCGCGGGCACCGGCGGTGCGCGCGGTGATCGCCCACGGTGTCGGTGAACGCGTGGAGCTTACCGTAAACGGCAAGCCCGCCCCGGCACTCAGTTATGAAGGTATTGAAACAGCGCCACGGGGTGGCGTTGCCACCAGCCATTGGCGAGCGCTGCCATTGGAAGAGGGTGATAACCAGCTGCTGGCAAAGGTGTATGACGATAGCGGCGAGCTGCTCGCCAGTTACCTTCGTGTGGTGCACTTTGCCAATACCCCGGCGCGGGCGGAGCTGTTGCCGGAGCGCTCGGATCTGCGCGCCGATGGCGTGTCGCGCCCACGTATCGCGGTGCGTATTCTGGATCGCGATGGCTTCCCGGTGCGCGACGGCATCACCGGAAGCGTCGCCATCAGTGCCCCCTACGAGGCGTGGCAGAGTCAGAACGATAAACAACAGCGCAAACTGGCGGGGCTGGGTGAATTCCAGCCCCAGTACCGGGTAGAAGGGGATGAGGGTATCGCCTGGATCGAGCTGGCACCCACCACCCGCTCCGGTGCGTTTACCCTGGACTTCCGCTTCCACACAGGTGTCGACACCCGCCGTGAGCAACAGCTGTACGGGTGGATGTCACCCGCCGCCCGGGACTGGGTTGTAGTGGGTTTTGCCGAAGGCACCCTGGGCTACAACACCCTCAACAAGCGTATGGAATCCCTGCCGGCGGCTGAGGATGAAGGCGTTTATACCGATGGCCAGCTGAGCTTTTACGCCAAGGGTCGCGTGCTGGGCGAGTGGCTGTTGACCATGGCTTACGACAGCGACAAGCCAAGGGACCAGGCGCTGATGTCGCCCATCGACCCATCCCGCTACTACACCCTATATGGCGACGGTACCACCCAGGTTTACGGTGCTGCTAGCCGCGAGAAACTTTACGTAAAAATGGAACGGGGCCAGTTCTACGCCCTGTTCGGTGACTACGAAACCGGCCTGGTGAAAACCCAGCTTTCCCGTTATAGCCGTACCCTCAATGGTTTCAAGGCGGAAGACGGTGGCGGTCTGGTGGTGTACACGGTATTTGCCGCAGACACCGAGCAGAGCTATGCCCGCGATGAAATTCAGGGCGATGGCACCTCCGGCCTTTACCGCCTCAGCTATCCGGGAATTCTGCTCAACAGTGAACGGGTGCGTATCGAAACCCGCGACCGGATACACCGCGAGCAGGTATTGAAAACCGAAATCCTGACGCCCTACATCGATTACGAAATCGATTATGCCGCGGGCACCCTGTTTTTCCGCGAGCCGATATTCAGTCGGGACCTCGACTTTAATCCGGTGTACATCGTTGCCGAATACGAAACCAGTGGCGGCAACAACCGGGCATTCGCCGGTGGTGGTCGTGTTGGGCTCAACCTGCAGGATGAGACGCTGCAGGTTGGTGTCAGTGGCCTGCGCGACGAAGGCATTGACGGGAGCGCGGACCTCGCCGGTGCCGACCTGCGATGGTTTTTTGGTGACGACAGCGAGCTGCGCCTGGAAGCCGCGCAGACTCGTGGCGACGACGCCGAGCGCGACGGCGAGGCCTGGCTGGCGGAAGTGGAACACCACAGCAGTCGTTACGATGTGCTCGCCTACAGCCGCCAGCAGGATGCGGAGTTTGGCCTGAATCAGCAAACCGCGGGGCAGTCGGGCCAGCGCAAGTCCGGTGTGCAGGGACAGGTTCACCTGGGCGAAGAATGGTCCTTGCAGGGGGAGGCTTACCAGCAGCAGAACCTGACCAACGACGCGCGCCGCAATGCTGCCGAGGCGCGGTTGCGCTACGAAACCAATGCAACACGGATCAGTTTCGGTGCCCAGCACGCTGCAGATGAGCTACCGGCAACTACCGCCGGCGAGGCGCCGATTGAAGCGAATTCCAGTCAGGCGCTATTTTCTGCCAGCCGCCAGCTACTGAATGGCCGCGCCGACCTGTCGCTGCAAACCGAAACTTCCCTCGGCGGTGGCCGCAGTGAGAGCGCCGATTATCCGGATCGCTACCTGCTGGGAGCCAGCTATGCGCTCACCGACTACGCCCGACTGCTGGCCGGGCAGGAATTTAGCGACGGCGATAGCAGTAATAGCCGCGCCAGTCGTGTGGGCGTCCAGCTCACGCCTTGGGTAGGAGGTCTTGTTACGTCCACCCTGAATGAGAGTCGTGCCAGTGGCTATGGTCCGCGCCGCTACTCCCAGCTGGGGGTGAGTCAGGCGGCAAACCTGAGCGAGCAGTGGCGCCTGGATCTGGGACTGGATGCCAGCCATTCCCTGGACGAGGACACGTCATCCCCGGAGTTGAATACGACTACCGGCAACAGCGCCTTTGTCCAGTCTTCTGTCACCAGCATCAGTGAAGACTTTGTTGCCCTGAGTGTCGGCGCAGCCTGGCGCGGCGATGTATGGGCCTGGCGTGGGCGGCTGGAATCCCGCCGTGCGGACAGTGGCGATCGCGTGGGAATGAGCAGTGGCTTCCTGCGTCAGGCGCAGGCGGGTATTGCGTTCTCGAGCACCCTCGAGGCATTCCACAATGATACCGAGCAGGGCGCCAGCGGTGATCTCGCCAGCCTGGATCTTTCCTGGGCGTGGCGGCCGCTGGACAGCCACTGGTCGATCCTCAATCGCCTGGAGTTCCGTTATGAGAGTGTTGAAAATGCGGCCTTCGACGGTGGCCTGTTCGGTTTCGACAGCCTCGCCGCGGACAATGCCCGCAGCCGCCGTGTGATTAATAATTTCGCCCTCAACCGGATTTCCCGTCCCTGGAGTGGTGAAGACCGCACCGGCAACCTGTTCCAGCGATACCAGCGCAGCCAGTTGTCACTGTTTTACGGTGCCAAATATGCGCAGGACAATTTCGACGGAGTTGAGTACGACGGGTACACCGACCTGCTCGGTGTCGAAGCGCGTTACGACCTCAATGAGTGGATGGATCTCGGCCTGCAAGCCAGTGCGCTCAATTCCTGGGAGGCCGGTACGCACCTCTATTCCTTTGGCCCGCAGCTGGGTTTCTCCCCGGTACGGGATGGCTGGATCACCCTGGGGTGGAATTTCCAGGGGTTCCGCGATCGGGATTTCGAGGCCGCCCGCTACACGGCCCAGGGCCCATACCTGCAACTGCGTTTCAAGTTTGACCAGAACACCCGCTTCGGCAGCGGTAGCGAATCGGGAGAGTAATGATGTTGGCGAAGGCAATGCGCAAACTGATTGCCGGTGGCGCACTCGCACTGCTGGCTGTGCCGGCGGCAACCCAGGTTATTACCACAACCAATGCAGTACAGGGGCTGTCGTGCGCGGGCACGCGCTATGGGAGCGACCTGAACTGTAGTGCCGGGGAATTTACCGTAGAACCGGTATTCAGTGCCGAACCCGGAACGCCACCATTCTGCGTGGCGGGCGAAGAGTTTTTATTCCGGGTGGATATTGGCCTCTCCGGCAGTAATGCCGATCGTTACGATGTTGGATTTTTCGTAGGCGAAGCGGGTAACGATCCACGATCAAGCGATGCTTCACAATCCTGCTCGGTAGCAACATTCCCCACCAATCCGCTGCCGTGGTTCGATAAAACCCCTGCGAACACTGCCAACAGCTGCGGTGACTACACAAAGCGCGGCGATGACGATGTCCGCGTGGATAAAATCCGCGTGCTCTGCCAGGGGGATGCCACCACCGGTGCTTTGCAAGTACCGTTTGTTCTGACCTACAACCAGAATGAACAGGCATCCTGTGCGGTGCCGTCCGATGTAGAGCCCGGTTCGAAGTCAAAGTGTAACAGTGGTGTCAGTCTGGTCAGTGGCGACGTCAAAGTGTTCTCCGGTGCGCATGTGGACGTCACCAAGCAGACCGAGCCGGATGGCGATGGCCAGGAATTCACTTATACCGCCAGTGGCCCAAGTGGCTCCAAAGTGATTGTGCGGCGCGCCGATGGTAGCTACACCGACACCATTGCCAGTGCCGGCAACACCGCCACCTTTACCCTGAGCGACGGCGAGACCGCGCGGGTGTTTATTACCGCACTGCCAACCGCACAGCGTCTTGTGATCAGCGAACAGCTGGAAACCGGCTGGGACAGCACTGCGCTGATCAGCTGCTCTGACCAGCGCGGCGACCCGGTCGTTACCGTGGACGAGGCCAACCGCAGCATTACTGCAGACCTGGATGAAGATAACTCGGCCGCCGCTTGCACCATTACCAACCGCAAACTGCCGCAGGTGACCGTTACCAAAACCAGCCTCGGCGACAGCGGCAGTTTTACCTTCACCGGCTCCAATGGCTGGAGTGACCAGACTATCAGCACCGCGTCTGCGGGTGCATCGGTGAGTGGGAGTGCGCAGTACCTTGCCGCATTGGGGGTGGCTACGGATCTGGTGGAGACGCCACAAGCGGGTTGGCGCCTGGCGAGTGTAAATTGCAGCGGGCTCGCCAGCGGCGGCAGTGCCAGTGCGGACCTCGCAACGCAAACTGTCACTCTGGATGCCGCGGCGGTGTCCGAGCCGGGGGCCGAAATCGGTTGTACTTTTACCAATGTGCGCCAGCGCAACCTTACCGTCACCAAACAACTTACCCCGATCAGTCCCTGGCCCGGTGGCGACAGCGGTCTGTTCGTGATGAATGCCAACGGCACAACTGGCAGCGAGGGGGGCGACGGCGCCAGCGCCAGTGAGCTGGTGGATGTGGGGGCGAGCGCGACCTTCGCAGAGAGCGCCGGCTCCGGAACCGATCTGGCCAATTACACCGCCAGTTACCGTTGCGACACCACGCCGGCCACCAGTGGCAGCGGTACCAGCGGCACCCTCACCATGCCCAACACGGACGTCGCTTGCACCTTCACCAACACCCGTCGCTCCGCCACGTTAACCCTGCGCAAGACCTGGCAGGATGGTGCCAGTGGCGACACCGCCACGGTTACCAGTAGCGGGTTCAATAACAATGCCAGCACGGGCGCGGTGGTTTCCGCGGGCAACAACAGCGTTGATAGCACCCCGGTGACCGTCTATGCGGGGGAGAGCGGCACCATCGCCGAGACCTTCTCCGTAGGCGACTCCGGACTCTACAGCCTGGCGATCGATTGCAGTGGTGGCAGTCTTGCTGGCACTACTCTCACGGTGCTGCCCGGCGACAGCAGTATCCTGTGTACCGCCACCAACAGCCGGGTGTTGCCTTCTCTCAGTCTGCTGAAATGGGTCGTTACCCTTTGGGATCCGGTCAATGGCAGTGTCAATCCCAAGTCGATCCCCGGGGCGGTGAGCCAGTACACGCTGCGCCTCAGTAACAGCGGCGATGGCAGCACCGACAGTGACAGCCTGGTTCTGGGTGATGCCCTGCCTGAGCATGTGGATTTGTATGTGGGAGATCTGGGGGCGGCAGGTTCCGGGCCTGTCAGCTTCAGCGATGGCACACCGGCAAGCGGCCTTAGCTGGGTGTATTCCGCATTGGATAGCGACACCGATCACGTGGAATTTTCCCAAGATGGCGTCGACTGGAGTTATGTTCCGGTACCGGATGCCGATGGTTTCGACCCCTCGGTGCGCCATATCCGCCTGAAACCAGCGGGGCGGATGAACGGACAATCCGCCGGCAGTGACACCTGGGTGGAATTTACTTTCCGAGTGCGGGTGCGCTGACGTTTTTTTAGGCTTCTTTACCGAGGCGAACAGTCACGCGGTTCAAGGCACCTATTCGCAACTTATGCACAGGTCTGTCCCAAGTTTCTGTGTGTAAGCCCAGTTGTGGACAAGTGTGGAATCACTATTCAAATCAAGCCCTGGCCTGGCGTGTGGATTGCGAAGTTGCGAAGCGCGGTGTTGGAGTTGCTACAGCCATCCACACGTGCGCGTGACCAGGCTGCTACCAAACGTCCTGGGTAAGTGCCCCTAGAAATGTACGCTCCAGCCCAGCGAGGCTGACTCTACCTCGTACTCTCCGAGAAGCTCATCACTGCCGATTTCCGGGAAAAATTCCCACTCTGCCCGAAGGGTCCAGCGGTTCCTGAAGCTATAGCTGACACCGGCACCATATCCCCAGTGGAAACCGCTGGTGCTGTCAGAGAAAGTACCATCCACAGGAAACACGACAGGCTGCAGGGAGCCGTCTTCGAGCTGGAAGATGGCGAGCGCATCGCCTCTCTGTCTGGAGCGAAGCTGGCTGAGCCAGAAACCGCCGCCGACTTTGCCAAACACACTGACGCCAGATCTTCCCACTGGCAGATGCCCAACAACGAACGCATTGCCCATGCGGGTGGTGAGTTTTTCCTTGATGTGCAGGTACGGCAGCTGTGGATTACTTACCGTGAACTGCGAGGTTGTTGTAGCGGCCTGACGAAAATCTGCCTCCACCGCGAAGTTGGGGCTCCAGCGCCATCCCGCGTAGAGTTTTGCCCCCGAACCGCTGTCGGTGCAGCCTTCAAATTGTGAGGACTGCTGCTCCCGGTTCAGGCTTTCAACAAATTCCCTCGAACTGTTGCAAAGAGGGTCGAGGGCGGTGCCCTGAAAGCTGAGGCCACCATAGCGGTGGGAATAGAAGTCTGCACAGGCAAAGCTGCTGCCCAGCAGGGAAAGTGGTACCACAAGCAGAAGGAGGGGCCGGATCATGGCGATACCTGCTCTGGAGTCGATGAATGGTTATTGGCAGAACCGCTTCCGACTACATCCATTACCACCACGGAATTGGATCCAAGGCTGACGTTACCGGCAGCCTACTGCATCACATCATATTTTGAGTTGCGCGCGCAATTCCGCCAACTTCTTGGCATTTTCGGCCTTCGAAAGGGGTTTTGCGGCTTTGTGCTCCAGCTGGATCTGCTGCGGGGCGGGCAGGGTCTCGCCCGCCATCAGCTTTTCGCAGATTTTTTTGTAGTGGCTGGCGAACACCGGATAGGCAGAAGCTTCCGGATTGTTGGCGAGGAAGAACCAGTCCGATGCACGCCCGGCGTGATACACCGCGGGGTGGCTCCACTTGTGATTGGCCTTGGGGCTCGGTGCGTTACACGCCTCCCTGTAGGCGGCGCGGGGATCCGGCAGACCGTTTTCGCCCTCTGCGCAGAACTGCAGCATTTTGTGAATGGTGGGCAGATACTCGGACTGCTTGATCGCGCGCTTGGCGCCGGCGACCATTTCTTCCGGTGAGAAACCGGCGAGGGATTCCAGCCACAGGCGCTTGGCGTGGTTCAGAGTCTGCACATCCTGGAAGGCTGAGTTGAACTGGTTGTGATAGCTCAGTTTCAACAGGCCGAACACTTCATTCAGCGCACGTTTGCGCGCTTCAAGTTCGGGGTTACCAGCTTGTGTCTGTGACGATGTCCCAGACTGATGTGTCCCGTGTGCGCTGGTTACCTGATTGCCCGGATTGTTGTGGCTTGCCATGTTGCTGTCCTATCGCGAATTTATTGCGCTCGGCCCACTGATAACGGGCATGCCGTACGAATACGGCATCCCAGCTTTTGCGTGCCGCACCCTGCTCACGCCAGTACAGACGGAACTCGGGCACCAGGCCGAGGGCAAATTCGCGGTCAATTTCACATTGATTCAAAAGGTGGCCGAGGCAGTCGCTGGACGGCTGCCAGTTGCGGGAGATGGGCTTGGCGACCGGGTTTTTCTCGATGCCCTGACAGTAGTATGCCCACTCCGTGCGCGCGTAGTCGATAAACTGCTCGCCCCAGCGAGCGCTGTGACCACCGCGTTCCAGCCATTTGTAAATAAATTCCGGCAGTAATTCTGCGGCAAAACTGGGGTTGATGGCCAATCGGCGCAGCTGCTCCCAGGTATTTTCACTGGGCTGCCAATCCCGGGTCATGGGCTCAGGCTTGCGCTTTTCGATAAACGGCGTGTCCTGTTTTTCCCAGTCTTCCGTCACCCAGTCATTGAATTCCAGATCCCAAGACACGGACTGCTTGGCACTGTTGCGGTGGTATTCCACAAAGCGCTGCAGGCAGCGGCGCACGAAAGTGCTGGGCACGCCCTCGTCGGCCAGCTTGCGCAGAGTCTCCTCACCCGGGCGCCACTGCTCCGGCAGGGGCTGTTTGCGCCCCTGGGTTGCGCGGAAGGCCTCCCACTTGGTTTTGACCTGCTTGAGAAACAGGGAGCCGAATGAATGTCGGCTCTCGCCGCGGTCTCGCCAGTAAGTGACAAACTCGGGCAATTGTTCACGCACGAAGTGCTCCGGCACCCCGAGCTGGGCGATGCGCGCCATGGTTTCACCATCGGGCTGCCAGCTTGGCGAGATGGTATTCGCCGCTCGCGCGGCCGGCATCTGGGGCGCCGTCGGGGCGTTGATGTGGGGGTGGTTGGCGTGGGCGGCGCTGGTGTGAGATACCGTCGAGGGCAGCGCGAACTTGAGCATTGAACTGCTACCGTAAGGCGCAGCCCCCAGCAGCAGGGCGCCCTGGTTGCGCAGGCTGGTGGCCACCCGCTGAATGTCCGCAGGCTCCCAGAACGGCAGCAATTGCTGTAGTTGGTCGCTTTCTACGGTGTGCCAGTCGCGGCCGGGATGTGACTCCGCGGGTAAAAATGGCAGCAGGTCTGCCAGTGCGCCCAGCAATACCGCCTCCTCCAGGCCGAGGGTGGCGGCCAGAGTCGGGGAGATAACGAGGGGGCGTTCCGGGAGCAGGGGGTGTTTCATGCCGCGATGATACCACCGGGGGCGCGGTCACCGGGAGTGGATTTGGGGGCTGAACAGCGCTAACTTCGGTGACTTCTGAGTTTCAGGATTTTAGGGGGCTAGGGTTTCGCACCGCCCATTCCCCCTAGCGCGGTAGGGCGGTTACCCGATAGGCACAGCGGCGTGCGCCGTCGAGCAGATACTCGCAGCGCTCCACTTGCGCTTCCGGCAGGCACTGGCGAAAGATTTCCAGTTCCGCCCTGCAGAAACCGCGGCACTTGCGCGCTGCCGCACAAATCGGGCAGTGGTTTTCCACCAGTAGCCATACACCGCGCTTCTCCCGTATGGCCTGGGCCATATAGCCCTCTCTGTCCCGCAACTCTGCGAGCTTTTTGACCTGTGCGCCGAGGGTTTGACAGCTTCCCAGCGCGTGCCGGTATTCCGTCAGTGACTCCTTCTCACGCCGACCGATCAGCGCATCGAGGCCCTGCTCGCCGAAGACTTCACGTACGCTGTCGATCAGCTTCACGGTAAGGTCGCCGTGGCGATCCGGAAATCGCTGTTGTGCCTTTTCCGTCAGCTCCCAGAAGCTGGCCGGGCGCCCTACCTTTTCCGCGCGGTCGGATCGGCTCAGCAGGCCCTCGTCTGCCAGTTGGTTCAAGTGCTGGCGTGCGCCCACTGGGGTGATCCCCAGGCTCTCTGCGATAAACCGCGCGGATTGTGCGCCGCGAGTCTTCAGCAAATAGAGAATTTGCTCGCGGGAATCGCTGGTGGCGTTTGCTTGTGATGTTCTCGAGTTGGACATATTCAACGCGCGTCTGCTTTTGTCGGCCAATCATCGGGTGCCCTGTGCAGCATTGCAAACCAACCTGCGCCGGCCAGGCAGAGCAGGCCGCCGAGGATCAGTGTCCACTCACTCCCCAGCAGCGCAAGGCCACTACCCAGCAGTGCAATCAGTGTGCTGGTCAGGCAGAAGTTCGCGGTAAGTAACCCCATTACCCGGCCCTGGCCGTAGTGTTCGAAGCGCTCCGACATAATTGCGGGAAAGAACCCGTTCACAGTGGCGATCCCCACACCCATCAAAGCAAACAGTCCGGCAGCGCCATGTGCGCTGGAGAAGGGGAGCAACAGCAGCAAAATGCCGAGACCTGCAGCGCCTGAAAATACGACAGGCTCTGCACCATAACGTCGCTTGAGGGCGGGAATTGCCAGGACACTGGTCGCAATCATTACGCCGGTGACTATTACGGTATTCCAGGCAATCTGGTGGGACTGGTAAGCGAACTTCTCCACAAGCCAGAAGGGATAAAACTCATAGAACGCATTGACGCCGAGACAGAACAGCAGGTTGAACAGCGCCAGGGCGCGAATTGCCGGCTCCCGCCACAGCGTCAGTGAATTCTGTGAGCGAACCAAATGCATCAGCGTGCGGCCCTCGGACTTTGCTGGCGAGTCTGTGGGCATCACGTCCGAGGGCATTAAAAGTTGCGCCAGCACCGCGCAGGTGATTACTGCCAGGGCGCCAGCCCAGAACACGGCCTCGGGGCCATTGACCGCAAGATATCCCCCACTGAGAGGCCCCAGTAGCCAGCCCGCATAGGCACACGCCATGGCGAGTGACAATGCGCGGGTACGGTCGATGACTGGATGCAGGTCCGCCGCCATTGCACGGGCGATGGCGATATTGCCTTCACACAGCCCGGTCACGAAGCGCGCCACTGCGAATAGCAGGAAGTTGTTCCAGCTCAACGCAAGCGCCGACAGTGCGTATCCCGCCGCAGCCAGTACCAAGGTCAGCACCAAGGTGCGGCGCCGGCCATATTGATCGGACAGCGCGCCGACCACACTGCTGCCCAGCAATAGCCCGAGGGGAAACAGTGCCAATACGATACCCAGTAGCAGCTTTGGGGGCATATCCATAAAGCGGGTAAGGTCATTTTCAGGACCGTCCAGGAACAGCGGCGCTAATACCGGGTAGGGAAGTGCGATGCCGGCGGTGCCGATCAGGGTCACCGCCATCACTGCCACCAGAGTTGTTTTTGCGTTGGCGATTGGCATAGGGGATAAGGTAAGTAATTTGTTTTTATATTAAGTTAGCACCGATTTCGAGTAAGAAAAGTAAATGCTTTCTTATTGGTCTTATAGCCTGGGCCAATCCTCCGATGCCAATCGAGTGAATCCACTATGCTGTGAGTGCACTCGGGTCAGCGATGGCCCGTAAAAAATGTTGAACGTGAACAGTGAGGCTCCCGCAGTGAGCACCTTTCTTGAACAATGGCATCAGGCTGCCATGACTACGCTCGGATTGTTCTGGATGGCCTTTTGGGCATTTGCTTTGGGATACCTGATTAGCAGTGCAATACAGGTTTTCGTAACACGCGAGCGTATGCGTCGCAGCATGGGGACGGCAGGCGCGAAAAGCGTCGGTTTGGCCACTCTCTTTGGGTTTGTGTCCAGTTCCTGTTCCTTTGCTGCGTTAGCGACAACACGAGCCCTCTTTGCCAAGGGCGCTGGATTGGTCCCGTCGCTCTCTTTTTTACTCGCGTCCACCAATCTGGTGGTGGAGTTAGGGATTGTCATCGGTGTATTTCTTGGTTGGCAGTTTGTTGTCGGGGAGTATTTTGGTGGCCTGATCCTGATCCTGCTTATGTGGTTGCTGGTGCGGCTGACACGGTCGGAAAAGATGGTGAAGTCCGCCCGGGAAAAGGCGCGACAGGTGGAAGGCCGCGATGAGGGAGGGGACGTCCCTGACTGGCGCGAGCTAATTCGCAGTGCCGAGGGCTGGCAGCGTGTGGCGAACCACTTTGTCATGGAATGGAAGATGGTGTGGAAAGATGTGACCATCGGATTCACCGTGGCAGGGATCATCGCAAGCTTCGTTCCAAAATCGTTTTTTCAGACACTGTTCATCGGCTCCGGTGAAAGTGATCCAGCGTTTTGGCAGGTATTGGTTCAGTGTCTAGTGGGGCCCGTTGCGGCCTTCTTTACTTTTATCGGGTCCATGGGAAATATTCCGCTTGCCGCCGTTCTGTTTGATAACGGAGTTGCATTTGCTGGCATCATGGCATTTATATTTAGTGATTTGGTCGTGCTGCCCGTGTTGCGTATTCAGGCCCAGTACTACGGATGGAAAATGGCCCTTTATATTCTCGGTATATTTCTGTGTATTCTAGTGATTACCGCCCTGTTATTACATTACGGATTTCTCGCGCTAGACCTGTTGCCGCAGCCAGGTACCGGTAAGAGCGTTACCGAGCGTACCTACTTCAAGATTGATTACACCTTTTTCCTAAACCTAGGTTTCCTGCTGCTGAGTGTGTTCTTTTTTGTCTGGCGGATAAAAGCCAAGGGCTTACCCAGCCTGGCTACCGACAAACTGAGCGACAGAGTTCTACTGGGGCTGGCGCTTATGGCCATTGTGTGGCTCGCAGTGGGCGCTTTGTTGCCCTATTGATTTGCCTTACCCCCGCTGGAACCTTTTAGTATCGCGTCACGAATCCGTTGATGGAGAACAACATGAGTGACAAGCCATCGGCCACCTCGCAAACCTTCCGCCTCCAGGGCGTGAGCTGTGCGGGCTGTGTGAGAAAAATCGAGTCTGCGCTGGGCGATGTGTCCGGAGTAGATGACGCGCGAGTGAATTTGGGCGACAAAACCCTGACGGTTCGTGGGCATGCTGCTGCGCAGGACTGCATAGATGCTGTTGAGTCTGCTGGCTATGGCGCAGAGTTGGTGCAGGCCAGCGCGCGGGAACTGCGTGAGCAGCAGCGCGAAGAAGAGTACAGCCACTACAGGCAACTGCTGTGGCGCGCTGGTATCGCTTTGGGGTTGGGAATCCCGTTGATGGTCTGGGGCCTGGTTACCGGAGAAATGGGGGTAAACAGCAGCTTCCAGCAAATTGCCTGGGGCAGCGTTGGCCTGGTGACGCTACTGGTACTCGTCTTCTGTGGAGGACACTTCTTTACTGGCGCCTGGCGGGCATTTCGGCATCACAGCGCCACCATGGACACCCTCGTGGCTTTGGGTACCGGCACCGCGTGGATATTTTCCATGTTGGTGGTGCTGGTACCGCAACTTTTGCCGGAATCCGCACGCCACGTTTATTTTGAAGCCAGTGCCATGATCATCGGCCTGATCAATCTTGGACAGGCACTGGAAGTGCGCGCTCGCGGCCGCACCAGCGCTGCGGTAGAAAAACTATTGCAATTGCAGGATGCCAGCGCGCGCGTACTTCGTGACGGCGAAGAGGTGGACATTCCCATCGAGCAGCTCCAGGTAGGGGATACACTGCGGGTGCGTCCCGGTGAGAGAATTCCCGTGGACGGCAGCGTAGTCGAGGGCGAAAGCCTGGTGGACGAATCCATGCTCACCGGTGAGCCGCTGCCGGTAAAGAAAGCCGGTGGCGATGCACTCACCGCGGGCACCCTGAACAAAAATGGCAGCCTTCTGTTTAAAGCGGAAAAGGTTGGGGCAGATACCCGCCTGTCGCAGATTATCCAGATGGTGAAAAACGCCCAGAGTTCACGAGTACCCATCGCGCGGCTGGCCGATACTATCTCCGCGATTTTTGTCCCCAGTGTCATGATCATCGCGGTGATTGCCGCACTCGTCTGGTACAACTGGGGCCCGGATCCGAAGGTCGCGCACATGCTGGTAGTGCTTACCTCGGTACTGATTATTGCCTGCCCCTGTGCGCTTGGGCTGGCCACACCTATGTCGGTGATGGTGGGCGTGGGCAAGGGCGCGGAAAATGGTGTGCTGGTGCGCAATGGCAAGGCCCTGCAGCAGGCCACGGGACTAGATACCCTGGTGGTGGATAAAACCGGGACGCTCACCGAGGGTGCGCCGAGGCTTACCGATATTGAAACTGATGGCGATACCGACGCTCTACTTCAACAGCTTGCGAGCCTGGAAAGTCGTTCAGAGCACCCACTGGCGGAAGCCATTGTCAGTGCGGCGAAGGAGAAAAATTTATCGCTCAGTGAGGTAACAGGATTTGAAGCAATTACCGCTCACGGCGTGAGTGGTGAAGTGGGTGGAAAGAAAATTCTCCTCGGCAATCGCAAACTGATGCAGCGCGAGGGGATCGATAGCGGGCGCTGGCAAAAAAAGGCCCAGGCGTTGGCCGGGCAGGGCCGCACCGCCATGTACGCCGCGGTCGATGGTGCCATGGCTGGCATTATTGCCGTAGCGGATCCTATTCGAGAAGATGTCCAGGCCGCCGTCGAGCGGCTGAAAGCGCTCGGCCTGCGTATCGAGATGCTGACCGGAGACAACAAGGCAACTGCAGAGGCCGTTGCCAGACAGCTGGGGATAGACCACGTGCACGCGGATCTGTTGCCAGAAGACAAGGAGAAGATTGTCGGCGACCTGCAAAAGGGCGGGGCCAAGGTGGGCATGGCCGGAGACGGCATCAACGATGCGCCGGCACTGGCGCGTGCAGATGTAGGGTTTGCAATTGGTGCAGGAACCGATGTCGCGATCGAGTCCGCTGACGTCACCCTGATGCGCTCATCGTTGCACGGCGTTGCCGACGCGGTAGAGTTATCCCGAGCGACTCTGCGCAATATCAAGCAGAACCTGTTCGGCGCTTTTGTTTACAACACCCTCGGTATTCCCATTGCCGCCGGTGTGCTCTATCCGATTACCGGCATGTTGCTGAGTCCGGTGATTGCCGGCGCGGCTATGGCATTTTCATCTGTCACCGTGGTGAGCAATGCGAACCGCCTGCGCTTTTTCAAACCTTCTTACAGTTCGGCTAACGATAATGGAGGTGAAAAATAATGGCCTCTTTATTCATTAACCTGTTGGGTGTGGCTGCTATTGCATTGACAGTTTGGTGGTTCTGGCTGGCTCCCAAGGGGAGCAAACAGCAGATTGTCGGTGCCGACGAAAAGCTGGAAATACTGGTGAAAGACGGGGTCTACGAGCCTGACCGGATTCGCATTGCGGCAGGAGAGGAAATGGTGCTCCACTTCCGCCGGGAAGATGCCTCCCCCTGTGCAGAGTGGGTGCTGTTTCCCGACCTGGAAGTGAGTGCGCAATTGGGTGTGGATCAGATCACTGAAGTCACCATTCCAGCGGCGAATGTTGGGGAATATCCCTTTCACTGCCAGATGCAGATGTATCGCGGTACTTTGGTTGTTGAATAGAGACCTCGAATTTCGAAAATTTTGTTCACATGCACTGGCAGCCTCCATCCCTCTAGCCGGAAATTTCGGCGAAAATTGATAAATGCCATTTTTATTGCTATCTGGCCCTGTGACCGCTTGCCGAAACGCGACATCTTTATCGGCTGGCGATGGGTAAAATTCACTGGGCGGGATGGTTATGTTGGGATTTATCTGGAAATGGTCGCTGCGTTTTCTGGGGACGCTGCTGGCACTATCATTGTTGTTTGCTGTGTATGGCGGTATTGCCTATCGGGACCAGCCGCTGCGCGATAGTGACGCTGCCCGCAATGTCTCCTTCCTGAAAACGCCACACGCCGAAATTGCCTACCGTGCCGATGGTCTGAAGCACGACGACACAACGCCCGTGATCCTGCTGCACGCGATGTTTTTCCACATGGGTATGTGGGATTCATGGGCGTCGGAGCTGGCGCGCAACCGCCCGGTCTATCGATTCGATGTGCCCGGACACGGCCTGTCGTCACTGGCGAATAATGGAGACTATTCTCTGCGGAGCACCATGAGTACTTTGCGTGAGTTCATGGATCATCAGGGCATCGATCGCGCCATTCTCATTGGTGCCTCCATGGGAGGAGCAACCCTGTTCAACTTTGCCGCCGAGTATCCCGAGCGTGTTGAGAAACTGGTGCTGGTTAATTCCGGTGGGCTGGAAGGTCATGATAAAGCCGATAGCGGTGGTTTGCCGGATGGGGCCTACTGGGTACTGCGATACTTGCCGGACTGGTCTTTGCACTACTTTGTAGATTGGCTGACTGCAGACAACCGGGCTAGTGACACATTTAAGACCGAATTCATCCACAACTTCCGTAATCGCGATATTCGGCGCGGAATTATCGGGCGAATGCAGGACTTTAAATCTCCCGAGACCCTCTCGGTATTGCCCCAGATCCAGGTGCCGACACTGGTCATGTGGGGAGAGAAAAATCCCCAGTTACCGGTGGCCCAGGCCGAGCGGTTCAGGGCGCTGATTGAGCGCGGTGGCAGTCCGGTGGCACTGCGAATCTACCCGGGTGCCGGGCACCTGTTACCGGTTGAGGGCGTGGATACCGCAATGCAGGATTTACTTGCATTTGTTGATCAGGAGGCCGGCGAATGAAATTCCTCAGGCGGTTAACTCTGGTTGTCGTTACCCTGCTGGTCGGTAGCTGGGGACTTTATTCCCTGGCTTTCAAGCCTGCTCCGGTGGTCTTGGCTGAGGCAAAGCCGTTAGCGGCAGACGCGCAACTGTCAGCAATTTATGGTCTCGATCCCGGACCCAATCCCATCGCAATCATTCCCGCAATCAATCTCACCACCCGGGATGGGCCTCTGACTTTGACCGCGTTCTACCCCGAAACGGAGGGTAGCTATCCGCTGGTCCTGTTTTCCCACGGCAATTTTTCCAATCGGCGGGCCTACGATCGCATCATTCGCCATTGGGTGAGCCACGGCTACGTGGTGTTAGCGCCTGATCACCGGGATGCGGGAGGCTTGCTGAACGGTATTTGGGCGATGACGCGATACGGTAAGGATGGCGTGATGCAGCAGCGCCCCCGCGACCTGATCAATATCCTCGATAACCTGAATGCCATTGCAGACCAGGCAGCGGAGCTGAATCGACGCATTGACCGTGATCGAGTCGTCGCCGCCGGTCACAGTTTTGGCGCATTCACTGCGCAGATGCTGGGTGGCGCTGATGCCGCAATCCCCGGGGGCGACGAGCGCTTGCAGGAGCGTGACGGGCGCTTTCAGG
Source organism: Microbulbifer elongatus (assembly GCF_020524885.1). Taxonomy (GTDB): domain Bacteria; phylum Pseudomonadota; class Gammaproteobacteria; order Pseudomonadales; family Cellvibrionaceae; genus Microbulbifer; species Microbulbifer elongatus_A. Next base: position 23,017 of record NZ_JAIVKJ010000001.1, read on the forward strand.
CTGTCGTAGCCTTTAGCCCTCCCGGCCCGATGTTTGAAATGGTTGATGAGCAGAGCTGGCAGAACATGACGGTTCCCCAATTGGTGACAACGGGTACCTGGGATGTGGAGGCGCGCTTTTTCCGCGACTGGCGACTGCACGCGATGAGTTACGAACGTGGTGTAAAGGGACTGAACAGACTGCTGGTAACCGAGGGCACCGACCATTATTTCGGAAATTTGATTTGTCGTCTGGAACTGGATGCGGAGCCGCAGACCGATGCGTTGATGATGGCCAACGCGGTCAGTCTGGCTTTCCTGGATGCGGAGATAAAGGGGATATCGCAAGCGCGGGACTTTTTGGCGTCCGATACGCTCGCATTGGCTACCGGGGGCTTTGCCCGCTTGTCCCAGCGCTAGTGCTTCCATAGATCAATGTACACAAGAGCCCGCCTTATGGCGGGCTCTTGTGGTTGATCAGAACCAGGCGTGCAACCCGATAACCCAGGTCGTCTCGCTGGTAGCCTCCCCATCGTCACGTGCGAAGTCCGCGGTGTTGCCGAATTTTTTCTCGTAATTAACGCCTATGTAGGGCGCAAACTGCGGGGTAAATTCGTAGCGCAACCGCAGGCCGGCTTCGATGTCGGAAAGGCCGGAACCAGTGTGTGTTTCGGGGGTATTCTCGCCGAAGAAATTCACTTCAATTTCCGGGCTCAGAATCCACTGCTGGGTGAACAGCAGCTCGTATTCCGCCTCCAGGCGCAGGGCGGTGTCCCCGTCTTCGCCGACAAACAGCGATGTATCCACTTCGAAGAAGTAGGGCGCGAGCCCGTTCAGGGCAAGGACACCCCAGTTGCGGCTGTCGCTTTCCAGTTCGAAGTCGTGGCGCACGCCCATCTGCAGATCCCAGAAGGGGGCAATGGCGCGGCTGTACAGTGCTTGCAACTCTTTTTTAGTCGTTCTAGACAGCGCCTTTTCCGTTTCGCCTTCCGCCCGCTCGACTTCCGTCTTGAACCACGCCTTGTGCTTGTCGCCGCCGAACCACACGCTGCCTTCCAGCGCGCTGCCATCGTCCTCGCGCGCCTCCAGCTGGTCGATGGTGACCTTGGTCAGCAGCAGCTCGTGGTCCATCACGTGATCGGGTTCGTTGGGGGCGTGACGGAGGTTCGGTGCAGCGGGGGGCCTGGCCTCTTGCGGTGCCGGATAGTTTTGCCCCATGTGCTGATGGGCCCTGTGTTCATCGTCCTGCATCGAATGGGTGTGCTGCGTGTGCGATTCTTCCGCGGCGTGCGCCAGCGGCGCGGCCAGGGTTATTGCCAGAAGCGTTTTTCTGATCAATTGCATCGTCCTTACACCACTCTTACTTCGCGGAACATGCCGGGCATGTGGTACAGCAGGTGGCAGTGGTAGGCCCAGCGGCCGTAGGCATCGGCGGTCACCAGGTAACTGACCTTGGAGCCCGGCTGCACAATGATCGTGTGCTTGCGCGGGATGTACTCGCTGTCGCCGGTTTCGAGTTCACTCCACATGCCGTGCAGGTGAATGGGGTGCGTCATCATGGTGTCGTTCACCAGGGTGATGCGGATACGCTCGCCGTATTTCAGCATCAGGGGTTCGGCATCGTTGAACTTGATTCCATCCATCGACCACATGTAGCGGTGCATATTTCCGGTGAGATGCAGTTGCAGCTCGCGGGTGGGCTCGCGCCTGTCGAGGGTGGGGGTAAGGTTGCGGATATCCGCATAGGTAAGTACCCGGCGACCGTAGCGGGTATCGTGATCGCGTAGTCCGATGCCGGGATCGTTCAGTCCGTTGCCGGGCATCTCTGAGCGCATATCCACACCGTAGCGGTATTCACTGGGCAGGTGCACGATACGGCTGCTGCTGCCATGTCCGGCACGGCCGAGGCCATCGGTATACCAGACGCCCTGCATGCCGCCGAGTTCGGGGCGGCCGCCGTGCAGGCTGTATTGTCCGGCAGCGGCTGCTTGCATGCCGGCGTGCTGTGAGTGGTCCATACCACCCATGCTGTCCATGTCGTGGCCACTGTGATCCACGCCGCTCATGCTGCCCATGTCATGGCCGCTACGGTCCATATCGCCCATGCTGCCCATATCGTGGCCACTGTGATCCATGCCACCCATGTTGCCCATATCGTGGCCGCTCTGGTCCATGCCACTCATGCCGCCCATATTGTGGCCGGAATGATCCATGCCCATGTCGCGGTGGGTGAGGACAGGGGCGTAATCCATTGGCGGGACCTCGGCGTGCAGTTCCGGGTGCGGCGTCAGGGTACCGCGCGCATAGCCACTGCGATCGATGGTCTGGGCAAAGAGGGTATAGGCGCGGTCGTCCACCGGCTCCACCACGACGTCATAGGTTTCCGCGACGCCGATACGGAATTCATCCACAGTGACCGGCTCGATGTTCTGGCCGTCGCTCGCCACCACCGTCATTTTCAGCCCCGGAATGCGGATATCGAAAATGGACATGGCCGAGCCGTTGATAAAGCGCAGGCGCACCTTCTCTCCTCGTTTGAATTGCGCCATCCAGTTGCCGTCCGGGGGCTGGCCGTTCATCAGGTAGGTATAGGTGTAGCCGGTGACGTCAGAGATGTCGCGATCGGACATGCGCATCTCGTTCCACATCTTGCGGTCCTGCCATGTCTGGGCGACCCCTTTCTGGCGGATCTCATCCCACAGGTCGCCAGCGGTGCGACGTCGGCGATTGTAGTAGTGCCCCTCTTTTTTGAGCTTGGCGTAAATGTCGTGGGGGGATTCGTCACTCCAGTCGGAGAGCATCACCACGTAATCGCGATCGCCGGCGACCGGATCGGGCTCTGCCGGGTCGATGACGATGGAACCATAATGCCCCTGTTGCTCCTGAAAGTCCGAGTGGCTGTGGTACCAATAGGTGCCGCTCTGATTCAACTCAAACTGATAGGTAAAGGTTTCGCCGGGGCGGATGCCGTTGAAGCTGAGCCCGGGTACACCGTCCATTCCGGTGGGCAGGATGATGCCGTGCCAGTGGATGGAGGTGTCGTGAGCCAGGTGATTGGTGACATTGAGGGTGACAGTTTCTCCCTCTTTCCAGCGCAATATAGGGCCGGGCACCGAGCCGTTAGTGGCGACTGCGGTGCGCTCGCGGCCGGTGAAATTCACCGGCTGATAATTCACGTGCAGGTCAAACTGGTTGCCGCGCAGTGTCTGCGGCGTGGGATTGGCACGGGGTACAGCACTGCTGGCACTCGCGGGCATGCCGAGCAGCGCGGCGCCTGCGGCAACACCAGTGACAAAGCGACGACGGGACAGGGACGGAAGTGCAACCCGGGGTTCTTCGATCCTGTCCATGAGTTCCTCAGTGTTGCTGTTCAATACGATCGATGCTCGCGTATACCGCGGTACTGCCATCTTTATTGAGTTGCAGCACCTTGTACGGGGTGAAGCGGTCGCCTACTTCCATACCGGGGCTGCCGAGAGGCATGGCGGGTACCGCCAGGCCACGGGCACCCGCAGGTGGATTTTGCAGGAACTGGCGAATCAGTTTTGCCGGGATATGCCCTTCGAAAAAATAGCCGTTCGGCGACACGCTGGTGTGGCAGGATTGGAATTCCGCGGCAATCTGGTACTTGTCTTTGACGGCATTCAGGTCCGAAACGTTCTGCGCGTCGACTTCGAAGCCGTTGTCTGCGGCGTGTTCCACCCACAGTTCACAGCAGCCGCAGGTGGCGCTCTTATAAGTGGTCAGCGTGGCAGTAACGGGGGCGATGGCCGCGGAGGTCCCATCGGTACTGTCTTCACTCACCTTATGGTCTCGATCGGCTTTGGCGCAGGCAGTCAGGGCGAGCAATGCGGAAATGGCGAGGGTACGCAAAAAAGTAGTCTGTTTCATAAGCTGGTTTCAACCTTGTGTGGGGCACGTCTTCGCACCATTTTTTCTGTCAATTTCCGAAATCATCAAACGCGATCTGTTCTTCGCGCACACCGAGTTGCTGCAGCATGGCGATGCTTGCGCGCAGCATGGCGGGCGGCCCACACAGATAAAATTCACAATTGCCGATGTCCGCATGCCGGCGCAGGTAACTGTCCGCGGCGATATCACTGATGAAACCGGTCGCGCCCTGCCAGGCATCTTGCGGGCGTGGGTCTGACAGGCCCAGTTGCCACTGGAAGTTGTCGTGCTGCTGCGCCAGTTCATCGAACAGTTCCGCATAAAACACCTCGCGCAGATTGCGCGCGCCGTACCAGAAACGCATTGGCCGCTGTGTGCCGCGATTGCGTAACTGGTCGACAATCATCGAGCGCAGAGGTGCCATACCGGCACCACCGCCAATCAGGATGATCTCACGCTCGCTGTCCTGCACATGGAAGCTGCCGAATGGGCCACTCAGCTGGATCTGATCGCCCGGCTGCAGATTGAACATGTAGCTGGAGCCGGCGCCCGCGGCCAGGGTTTCCTGTCCTGCGGGGGGCGGCTGTATCCGCACATTGAGGAGGATGGTGTCGTCGCCGTCCGCGTTTTTCTGTGGCGCGTTCGCCATGGAATAGGAGCGACGCAGGGGCGATGCGTGAGCGCTGCTGGCGGCGCTGAGCCACGGCTGCCAGTCATCGCGGTACTGTGCATCCAGCGGTGTATCGGCGAGGCGCAACTGGTGCGGAGGAATCTCCACCTGCACGAAACTGCCGGCGCGGAAGCCGAAGGGGGGCTGGCCTTGCGGCGCCAGGCGGATTTCCTTGATAAACGGCGTTAGGAAGCGGGTCTCCCTTACCTCGGCGGTGAAGGCACCGGCCTGCAACACACTGTCATCTAGTGTCAGGCGGGTGGCGGCCACGGCGCGCTGCTGGCAGGCGAGGCGCTGGCCGGAAGCCAGTTGTGCCGCGGACAGCAGGGCTTTTTCACTGCTGGTGATTGGCGCGTCGGCGTCGAGTTGTACCTGGCATAAACCACAGCTACCGCCGCCACCACAGTTCGAGGGCAGTTGCACGCCACTGGCGGCGAGGCCGTCGAACAGGTTGACGCCGCTCGGCAAGGCCAGCTCCTGCACCGGGGTGGCGGCCTGATCGAGCAGGGTTATCGCCACCTTACTGCCGCGCAGCTTGGCCAGCAGATTGAAGTCGTGGCGGGAGAAGCTGGAAAACAGCATCACACAGCCGGAAATGGACAGCAGCAGGGCGCCGATACCGAAAACCACCACGAACGGATTGTTGAAATCCTGGCGCTCGGTGTAGTCCATGATGTGCAGCATCCAGAAGATATCGAACAGCCGCCAGGTGTCGTTGCGGCGCTCGAGAACGCGGCCGTCCGCGGCGGAGATATACAGGCTGGTATTGCCGTCATCCGCAATATCGACACGCCACATCGCCCCGTCGTGACGGCGGGATTCCATATTTGGCTGTGACAGACGCTGCGGGCTGCCGATCAGGCTGTCGTCGCCGGCGTAATCACGCGCGGCGATTGCCGTGGCCAGCGCAGCGTCGATCACCAGCGGGTTGCCACTTTGCGCATCGCGCAGCTCGACCCCTTCACTGGTCTGTACCCGGTACACCGGGCGGTCAAACCCCGGTTGCAGGCGGATATCCACCACGCTGCTACCGGCGTTTTGATAAAGGCCGACAATCTCGCTATGAGGTACCAGCGATGTGCCGGCGGAGAGCGGCGCGGTCTCCTGGCGCTCGGCCAGATGGCGGCCGCTGACGATATTGGAATCCAGCAGCGCGAAGGCGAGGCCGCTGGCCAGCCACAGCGCCAGCTGCACGCCGATCACCAGACTCAGCCACTTGTGTGCAGCTTTGATGAAACTCACTGTGCACCTCCCGCCGCGGCCGCGGTGCCGGCCGCTTTTTCCCTGCGCGCAAAGCTGTAGAACAGCAGGATCAGGCCCGCGAGTACGCCGGTCAGGCTGATGATGGTGACGGTCAGCAGCAGCGGGTTATGGATATCGGCCCGCTCCTCGTAATCCATGATGTGCAGCATCCAGAAGAAATCGAACGCGCGCCAGTAGTTGTGGCGGCGGGTGACGAGGGCGCCGGTATTCGGGCTGATATAAAGACTGGTACCGTAACGGTCGTCAAAATTGACCCGCCACAGGGGCAGTGCGCGGGACGGTATTTCGGTAGGCGGGTTGTCGGTAATCAGCTCCACGGACGCCGCCGGCACGCTGCCGGAATAGTAATGCTCCGCCAGTGTGCGGGCGCGGTCGCCATCGATGGGCGAGACTTCGCTGCCGCTGCGGGCGTCGACCAGGTGTGTGCCATCCGCGGCCTGGATCACGTAGTAGGGGGATGCCTGCAGCGCTTTCAGCTGGATGGATTTCACCCCGCTATAGCGTTCGAGTAATGCCTGGGTGGGCGCCAGGATGTCCTGCTCCTTCGGCAGCGGCTCGCGCAGGTTTTTGACCAGGTGATCGCCGTGGATAAAGTCCAGGTCCATCACCACCATGTAAACGCCGCTCAGGGTCCACAACAGGGCCTGGACACCGACAAACAGAAACAGCCACTTGTGGACTTTGCGCGATAGGGATGCAGTTTTCATTATTTTTATGTCGGTTGCAGCCAGAGGTAAATTGTACTGATTTTTCAGTTTATCGAGCTGGGGTGTGAATGTCCCACGGGCGTCAGTCAAACCCCCGGCGGATGCTGTTCTGGGAGAGCTCTCCCAGGGCTGGGTCGGTGCCCGCCAGTGCCAGGTGCAGGTGCGTGGTATCCGGCAGGGGCAGCATGGAGTAATAAAAATTCCAGGCGTCGGTATCTGGCAGTTCCGCATCGAACTCGGCACCTTCCCCCAGGTGGAAGCGGGCCAGGTTAATCCTTCCCAAGCCTTCAGAAATCCCGGTGCCGCGGGCCTTGAAGAAAGCCTCTTTCATCGTCCACAGTCGGTAGAAGTGCATGGGCATCAGCTCGCGCGGTGGTGATTCCAGTAGCGTGCATTCCTGCGGGTGGAAATAGTGGCGGGCGATGCGTAAAAAGTCCCGTGGCTTGTTCGGCTGCTCGATATCGATGCCGATGGGTGCTTCGCAGGAGACCGCCAGCGCGATCCACTGACCGCTATGGCTGAGGCTGAAGTGCAATTCAGGAAAATCCACCAACAGAGGCTTGCCGCTTGGCAGTCGATCGAACTCCAGCTGGTCCGGCGACTTTCCGCTGATTTTCCCCAGTACCTTGCGCAGCAGTCCCCGGCTCAAAAGAAACTGATGCCGGCCCTCCGTATGCTTGTAGCTGTCCTGGCGCCGGTGTTCTTCTGCCGACAACAGGGTGGCGAGCTCCCGGGCCTCTGGGCTGCCGGGAGCTATTTCATCGCTGCGGAGCAGCCAGACTGCGGGAAGTGTCATAGAGCTAACAAACTTGTGCTTTGCGGTAATGCTAAGCGCTGGGCGCCCGGTGTGCCACCGGGGAGAGTTTGTTGGTGAGTTGCTCGGGGCAGGACTTTGGGCTGGGCGCCGGGGAAGGGTAAACTCTGCGGCTTCCGGGGCTGTGCACGTATCATGTAGCGCCCACCGGTGCGAAATATTCAACATCCAGTGTCCCGCAAGGGGAGAGCTTTTGGCCAAGAAATCAAAAACCGCCTTCGTGTGCAACGATTGCGGTGCCGACTACAGCAAATGGGCAGGACAGTGCAGCGCCTGTGGGGCGTGGAACAGCCTGAGTGAAGTACGGCTGGGGCCGGCGCACACAGACAGTCGCTCCGCCAATTTTACCGATGCCCAGGCCGGCTATGCCGGCGCTGCCGGGCAGGGCAAGGTGCAGAAGCTGTCTGAGATCGACCTCAGCGAGCTGCCGCGTATCCCCACCAATGCCAGCGAACTGGATCGGGTGCTGGGCGGTGGGCTGGTGCCCGGGTCGGTGGTGCTGATTGGCGGGCACCCCGGTGCCGGCAAGTCGACGGTGCTGCTGCAGACCCTGTGCCACCTTTCGCAAACCCTGCCGGCGCTGTACGTGACCGGTGAGGAATCCCTGCAGCAAGTGGCGATGCGTGCCAAGCGCCTGGGGCTGCCGGCGGACCACCTGCAGATGCTGTCCGAGACCAATGTCGAGCAGATCTGCCTCACCGCCGGTGAAGTAAAGCCGAAGGTGATGGTGGTGGACTCCATCCAGGTCATGCACATGGCTGAGGTGCAGTCCGCGCCGGGCTCGGTAGCGCAGGTGCGCGAGAGTGCCGCCTACCTGACCCGTTTTGCCAAGCAGACCGGCACCGCGCTGATTTTGGTGGGGCATGTGACTAAGGACGGCAGCCTCGCCGGCCCCAAAGTACTGGAGCACATCATCGACTGCTCCATCATGCTCGAGGGCACCCACGACTCCCGCTTCCGCACCCTGCGCGCGCACAAGAACCGCTTTGGCGCGGTGAACGAGCTGGGTGTGTTTGCCATGACCGAACAGGGTCTCAAGGAAGTCTCCAACCCTTCCGCCATCTTCCTGCAGCGGGCAGACGAGATTGCCGCCGGCTCGGTGGTGACGTCCGTTTGGGAAGGCACACGACCATTGCTGGTGGAGCTGCAGGCGTTGGTGGATGACAGCAGCCTGGGTAACCCGCGCCGTGTTGCAGTGGGCCTGGATCAGAATCGACTGAACATGTTGCTGGCGGTGCTGCACCGCCACGGCGGTGTACTGGTCGGCGACCAGGACGTGTTTATCAATGTGGTTGGTGGTGTGAAGGTGGTGGAAACCAGTGCAGACCTGACGCTGCTGATTGCCGTGGTCTCCAGTTTTCGCAACCGCCCGCTGCCCCGCGACATGATGGTGTTTGGCGAGGTCGGCCTGGCCGGGGAAATCCGCCCTGTACCCTCAGGGCAGGAGCGATTGCGCGAGGCGGCCAAACACGGCTTTCGCAAGGCCATAGTGCCGGCGAGTAACCGTCTGAAAAACGATATCGAAGGTATGGAAGTGATCGCGGTGAAAACGCTGGCCGAGGCGCTCAACGCCATCGAGATGAGCTGAGCGCTGGCGGCAGGCTGCCTGGTCAGGCAGCCTGCGCCCGGGTAAACCGGTGCAGGGCCAGGTAACCCAGGCCGATAGCCAGGGGGATTGCGGCGATGGCCAGAATGGCGGAGAAGGCCTGATTGCTCGGATCGGGTACACAGTAGCCAAACAGGGCAGTGCCCACGGCAACGGCAATCCACACAATACCCTTGCGCACGTCTTTTTGCGGGTGCGGTTTATTGCTGGCTCCCATCTGATCAATCAGCTCCGGTGATAGTTCCAGACCCTTGTCCATGGCAATGCGCAGGGTTTGCTGTATTTCCAGGGATCGTTTGGTGCGGAAGTGAAGTACCATCCACAGCGAAACGCCGACCAGCAGGAAAAATCCGAAAGGAACCAGCAGCGCCAGGGTGCCCTCATTCATGTTGTGCTCCAGGGTTGGTTATTAAGGGTGTGTCATTAACAATTCATCGTTGGTGCCAGTAGGATGTGCCGAGCAATCGATTTGGATGCAGTGTGTGGATTCAATTGACAGTGGCAGGGGCGAATTCAACCAGTGTCACCGGAAAAATGAATAAATACAGGGATATTCTCAGAGGCCTGCGGCTTCTGTCCTCGATTGCGGCAGTGTTATTGATGCAGGGGCTGATCTCTGCGCCGGCCTACGCCCAGGCCAGAATCGCCTCTCTTAATTTATGCATGGACCAGATCCTGCTGCAGTGGGTCGCACCGGAGAGAATTGTCTCGGTGACCTGGCTGTCTGGAGAGGAACACTATCGGCGCGCCCCATTGCCCGAGCATGTATACCTGAACAGGGCACAGGCGGAGGAATTACTGCCGTTGAAGCCCGACCTGATACTGACCGGCCAATACGGTGCCCAGCGGGCATCGCAGCGCCTGGACCAGCTGGGTTTGCATGTTGTGCGCATTCCCGACGCCTACAACCTGGCGCAGCTACAGCAGCAACTGGCATCTCTGCAGCAGACTCTGGGAGCCTTGCCGGAACTGCATCAACAGCGCAGCAAACTGCAGTCGCTGCTGGATCAGGCTCCCGAGGCCGCTGCTGGCAACCCCGGTGCCCTGATTCTTTCCGCAAATAACATCACCTATGGCGACGGCATGCTCGAACACGAATTGTTGACCCGCGCGGGGTTTAACAATCTGGCCGCGCAACAGGGTATTCAACAATTGGGGCGGGTAAGCCTGGAGCAGGTGATTGCTTTACAGCCACAGCTGCTGGTCTTCTATGGCAGTGATCAGGACTTTGCCATTGCGCATCTGGCGGAGCGCCATCCGGTGTTGCGCAACTATATCGACACGGGCAGTGTGTATCGCTTGCCGCAGGAGTTGGGCTTTTGCCCGGCACTGGCCGCTGTGGAAGTGCTGCAGCAGCTGATGGAAAAGAGAAAAGAAATTGTTGGCCAACCGTAAAGTAATTCTGACCCTTTTAGCCTGTGCGCTGCCGCTGGCCATGTTGGCGGCGTTGTCCAGCGGTCCGGTATCGATTGACATCCCGGCGGCAATTGTCGATGGCTGGTACAGCGATAGTAGCGATGCGGTCATCCTCTGGCAGTTGCGCCTGCCGCGGGCGGTGCTCGCCATTTTGGTGGGCGCGGCACTGGGCCTGGGCGGCGCCGCCATGCAGGGCATGTTGCGCAATCCACTGGCGGAACCCGCATTGCTGGGTGTCAGTAGTGGGGCGGCACTGGCGGCGATTCTGGTGCTGTATTACGGCGCGGTGAGTATCGGGCTTGTGTTGCCGCTGTTGGCAATCCTGGGTGCGCTACTCGCCGTGGCAAGTGTGTGGCTGCTTGCCGGGCGTGGCGCCAGTGCAAGCCGGCTGGTACTTGCAGGGGTGGCTATCAACGCTTTTTTGTCCGCGCTGATGGCACTGGCCCTCAATTACGCACCGAGTATGTTTGCGATGCAGGAAATTGTTTTCTGGCTGCTGGGTTCACTCGCGAACCGGGGGTGGGACCAGGTATTGCTCGCGTTGCCGTTTGTCCTCATCGGCGCGCTGTTCCTGTTCTTCTCGCGCAATTATCTGCGCGCACTGTCTCTGGGGGAGGCCAGCGCCTCCTCATTGGGATTTGGCGGAAGACGTTATCCGTTACTGGTGCTTTTTGGAATTGCGTTCGCTGTGGGTAGCTCCGTTGCCGTGGCTGGCACCATCGGGTTTATTGGTTTGGTGGTCCCACACCTGATGCGGCCGCTGGTGGGGCAGGATCCCGGCCGACTGTTATGGGCCAGCGCATTGGCCGGTGCGTTGTTACTGTTGCTCGCCGACGTGCTGGTGCTGAATACGGTAGGAACCCAGGAATTGCGCATCGGTGCGGTAACGGCATTTATCGGGGCCCCGTTCTTTTTCTGGTTGATCGTCAAAGGACGACGGGAGGCGAGCCTGTGAACGAGCCTCTGCCAATACACTGCGAAAACCTTTGCTTGTCGCGCAACCAGCGACAGGTTCTGGATACCATCAGTTGCAACTTTCGCGCGGGAGCACTCACCGCGGTGATCGGTCCCAATGGCGCCGGCAAGAGTAGTCTTCTCAGTTGTCTCGCGGGTGCTCTGCCTGCCGCGACGGGAAGGTTGCAACTTGGAGATCGCGCCGCAGCTAGTGTTTCTGCTGCAGAGCGCGCCCGGCTGTTGGCTTACTTGCCGCAACAGGAATCGCCAGCTTGGTCGATGGTGGCGGAAGATCTGGTAGCGCTGGGGCTACTACCCTGGGGACGCAGTATCGATAGTCAGCACAAGCGCGAGCGGGTGTCGCGCGCGCTGGAAGATGTTGACGCCGTGTCATTGTCCCGTCGCCCGGTCACCCAGCTTTCCGGTGGCGAGTTACGGCGTATACAGCTGGCGCGATTACTGGTAGGCGAGGCTCCAGTGTTGATCGCGGATGAGCCCGGCGCAGCGCTCGATATCCGCCACCAGCTGCAGCTGATGCAGACCTTCCGCCAGCAGGCCGATAGTGGCAAGACGGTAATTCTCGCCCTGCACGATCTCCCCTTGGCGGCGCGCTATTGCGATCACATTGTGATGCTGCAAGGCGGCCGACTGCGTGCACAGGGCTCTCCCGAGCATGTGCTGACGCCGGAACAGGTGGGCGACGTCTACGGTGTTCACAGTGAATTCCGCTGGCGTGATGGGCGCCCGGAATTTGTCACCGGTGATCTGGTGTAGCCCGTTACACAATCCGCTATAATCGCCACCGCTTCAGGTGCCCAGTAGCACACGCCATCAAGAGTGGCGGGCTTGGCTGGGTTAAACGGGAAGTCCGGTGAATGTATTTTGATTCCGGCGCTGCCCCCGCAACGGTGATGCAAATTCTGACTCTCTCAGGAAACGCTAAGCCCGATACCGGCCTCGAGCAAACCACTGACGATAAAGCGGAGGGCTTTGTCTGGGCTTGTTTGCGGATTGGGTTCTTCTCGTTTGGGGAGCGCTCGCCGGTCTTGTTTCTCGCCCTTGTATTCCCCTCCCTCAATCGACCTTTTTTCTGATTGGGGTTCACATGCAAAAAGTTCTTTTCTCCAGCCTGGCCGGTGCGATTGCACTCGCCGCCCAGCCCGTGGTGGCTGAAAAAAATGACCTGGAACAGGTCACTGTTACCGCGAGCCGGGTGGAAATTCCCCGCGCTGAGAGCGGCGTATCTGTTTCCATTCTCACTGCCGCAGATATCGAAAAACTCGGCTACAGCACGCTGCTGGACGTGATCAAAACCCTGCCCGGGATATCCATCAGCAACACCGGTGGCCTTGGCAAGGTCAGCAACGTTTATGTGCGCGGCGAAGCGGGTTCCCGCACTCTGGTACTGCTGGATGGGGTAAACATGGCGGATGCCGCCAACACCCAGGTCACTACCCAGTTCCAGCACATTCTGGCGGGCGACGTGGAACGTATCGAAATCCTGCGCGGCCCCCAGGGCATGATGTACGGCGCTGGTGCCGGTGGGGTGATCAATATCATCACCAAGCGAGGCGACAAACCCTTGCAGCTGGAGCTCTCCGCGGAGACCGGGCGCTACGATACCGAGCGTACGCAACTGGCGGCGCGCGGTCAGCAGGGTGCCTGGAATTACAAGCTCGACCTGAACCAGTTGGAGAGCGAAGGCTTCAACGCGCGTGAAAGCGACGCAAGTGGTGAGCGTGACGGTTACGATAACCAGACTGGCAGCGCCAGTATCGGCTATGCCTTCGACGAGAACCTTTCCGTGGAAGCGCAGTTGCGCCGCACCGACGCCGATACTGAGTACGACAACTGCTACCTGGGCTGGGATGTGGTAAACGACTGCCTAGATACCTATGTACAGACCAGCTACCAGCTGGGTGCGAATCTCCTGGCAGCCGGCGCAAGCCATCGCCTTAACGTATCCAGTCAGGAGCTGGAACGGGAAAGTTACTCCGCTGGAAACTACAGCTTTTCCATGGAGGGCAGCATTGCCGAACTGAACTATATCGGCAGTCGCGCGCTGGCCGGCGGCTCCATCACCTGGGGTGCGGATCTGGATCAGCAGGAATATAGTTCCGGTGGTTTAGTGCAGGATGTGGATATTCTCGGCATTTATGGTGAGTGGCGCAGCGACATTGCGAAAAAGGTTTTCTACAGTGTCGGTTATCGTCGCGATAGCCTGGAAGACCAGGATCACAACAGCTGGCGAGTTTCCGCCGCCGTACCGCAACTGATCGGCGACAACCAGCAACTCAAGTATCGCGCCAGTGCCAGTACCGGTTTCCGTGCGCCCAGCCCCTACGAAATTAGCACTAACCTGAATAGCGGCGTTGACCCGGTAGGGCCGGAAACAAGCCGCGGTTACGAGCTGGGGGTGGAGTATCGCTACGCAGATATATTGCAGCTGGAACTGGTGGCATTCCAGCAATCCGTAACCGATGCGATTGTTTATGTGAACGGCCTAGGTACCGGCTGGGGTGCCTACGCTCAGGACAATGGCGAGAGCGATTCCGATGGTATCGAGCTGTCACTCGCTGGCAGCCTTGGTGAGAGCGGCCGCTGGTACGCCAACGGTACCTGGCTCGACAGCACCGATAGTGAAAGCGAACCACGATTCAACGTGGCCCAGGAGGTATACAACCTGGGCGCCAGCTACACACTGCTGGCGAACGCGCTGACCATATCAGGAAACTGGCGCCACGCCGACGACCGCACCAGCCCTGCGCCCGCTTTCGGCAGCCCCGCAGAAGCCCTCGGCAGCTACAACCGCTTTGACCTGAACGCGGTCTACGATATCAGCGACCGCATTAGCGTCAGCCTACGCGGCGAGAATCTTCTGGACGAGGACTACCGCGAAGTGGCCGGCTTTTATACCACCGGAGCAGCGATCTACGCGGGGGTACAGCTCTCGCTGGATTGATACCGGAGCAAAAGGGCAAAACCTCAGTATGCGGGCCGTAAGGCCCGCTTTTATTTCCGCCTGCCGCTAAAAATTCCACTCTGTTATTCTCTTCTCTCAAAACCAACTCTAGAAACTTCAATAACCCTCATGACCAATCCAGAAACCGACAAGCAGCAACGCCACAAAAAACGCATGCAAGCGCGCAAGGAAATCGTCGATAGCGGCGTCGCCAAGGCGCTGGAAGAGCGGGGGATCGTCATCGTCTACACCGGTGACGGCAAAGGCAAAACTACCGCCGCCGTTGGCACGGTCACCCGTGCACTGGGCTACGGCTACAAGGTGGTGGTGGGGCAATTCATCAAGGGCGTGTGGGAATGCGGAGAGAAAAACCTGCTGGGCCAGCTTCCCGCCGATAAATATCCGCTGCAATGGCACGAAATGGGCACCGACTTTACCTGGGAAACCCAGGATTTCGAGGCCGACAAGGCTGCGGCGCTGGCACTGTGGGGGAAATTAAAAGTAGCGCTGGCGGACGACAGTGTGTATCTGGTGGTGATGGATGAACTCACCTACGCACTCAATTACAAGTGGCTGGATAAAGCTGAAGTAGTGGATGCCATCAAAAATCGTCCGTTTGAGCAAAGCGTGATTATTACCGGGCGTGGTGCCAAGCAGTATTTGCTGGATGCGGCGGATACAGTAACGGAGATGAAGTCCGTCAAGCACGCGTTTGAAAATGGGGTTTCTGCTAGGAAGGGGATAGAGTGGTAAGAAATTATGAGTTAACCATCCCGATCTTATCGAGAGCGATAAGGGAAATCATACATAAGGCCGATCCCATAAACGTCCAAAAAAATAAAATTGCGAGGGCTTTGTCAAAGCGATTTGTGTGCTTGGAGATTAGCTCTGAATTAGCATGAAGGAACGCAAGTTGACCGTTCTCCAGTAGTTTGTGAATTTTGCGTGGAGTCGCCAGTGCCTGCGCAACATTTAAAATATCCCACCCACTTGCGAACTCCAGTCCAAGCTCTTGCATTGTTTCTGGATTTTTCCGCAACTTGCGCACGGTTATTTGTCCGAAAAGTACGTATAGCAGAAGGCTGAATAACATGACTGCTACACAGCAGCCTAGAAGTGCTGAAAATGTACTCATATTCAGTTGAAAACCCCCATTACGTTATCGTACCAACTGTCTGCATGAGACTGGGTTAACTCATTTGCAGCCATGGTCGTCGCTGCTGATAGACCAACAATGGCAATTCCACCAATAATAAGTCCAACCCATCCAATTGGTGTTGCCGCAACCAAGATACTTAGCGCAGCAGCTCCGATTTGTGCTGTCGCGACTCCCAAGCCGGCACTTACTCCAAAGCTAAGGGACTCCCTGAACAGATCTCGCTCCCAGTTCCCCCCAGCCTGATAACTATTGTGTACCTTTCCTACTCGGGAGCCAAAGTCTACCACTGCAAGTCCATTACCCAGCAGTTTGGTGTACTGGCTGAACCTGACCAGTTTATGTGCCTCAATCTCACTACTTATCTGTAGTTTCGCTGCAGTGCGGCTACTGTGGGCGATATTTGTCCCGCGTTCGGCACTCGTCAAAGGAGTGCCACGACGAGAGCGGATATGGTTGGTTGCGGCATTGAGCTCCGCGCGAAACTGCATCTGCATGCGCTGAAATGCGCGATGCGCCAGCTTTTTGAGTTGGCCGAGATTACTGGCGCCATTCAATTTAGCATCGCGATAGGTCAGTAGCGCTACCTGGTACTCTTTTACCGATTTGGCAAAGCCATTGATCCGCTCCCCGTAAATACTGGTGGAGGCGCCGGTGAGGGCGATGTTGTAGTCCTTGAGCTGTTCCATCATGGCCGCGATTGCGAGGGTGTTGTCCTCGCCGAAGGTCAGCGAGAGATCCGTGATCGGGCGGGCAATCTGCGGTGGTGCCAGTAGAGCCTGGATGCGCTTGCCCTGTGCGCGATTGTGACCATTCAACAGGTAAGGCGTGTTGGCTTTGGCTACTTTCGGGGCGGGGCAATGGAGGGCAGAGAGTTGTTGCAGGTTGAGGTTGCATGCTTGCTGTATTGCCGGCGAGGAGAGGTCGCGGTTGCAGAGTAGCAGGGTGCTCATTTTCAGGTCCTTTTGAAAATGCTGGTATTTATTGATGGCGAAATACTAAAGGATCTCAATGGTGGCTGCACAATTATTCTGGGTATGTGCGTACCAGTTAGATGATGATAGTGAGATTAAAAAACGCCTCAATTGAGGCGTTTTAGTTTCAAGCGTCTTGCGTCGTTTGTGTAGAGCATAAACTCCACGGTGTCGGGGGGAATCGACGTTTCAGGTTTACATTTTCCAGTTGAAGCGCAGCCCCGCGGTGCGCGGTTGCCCCCAGACGCCGTAGCCCCAATCCGAACCCAGAGTATTCTGGTAGGTAAAGTACTCTTCGTTACTTAGATTTCTGGCAAAGGCTTCAATGCTGTATACGTCGCTAGGCGAGTGCCAGCTGATTTTTGCGTTTGCGAGACCATAAGCGGATTGTTTTGAGTAGGGATCGTTTTCGATCTGCAGGTAGTGGTCGTCTTGCCAGGCATAATCGCCTTGGAATACCAGTTCGC
The DNA here is from genome assembly GCF_020524885.1 of Microbulbifer elongatus. Classification (GTDB taxonomy): domain Bacteria; phylum Pseudomonadota; class Gammaproteobacteria; order Pseudomonadales; family Cellvibrionaceae; genus Microbulbifer; species Microbulbifer elongatus_A. Next base: position 39,875 of record NZ_JAIVKJ010000001.1, read on the forward strand.
CGCTGTCACCGAGACTTTGGTAATAGCGCGCCACCAGGTTGTAGGTGAAGCCGGGAGCAGAGGGGAGCTCGTTGCCGTCGAGGGTGTACGCATCTCCGGCGACGAAGAATAACTGCTCGGAATCGAACTCGGTACTCAGCCAGCCGGCACCGGCGATCACTTCAAAATTGTTGGTGATCGGTGCGGTCAGCTCCACTTCGGCCCCGGTGCCGGTGACGTCGCCGGCATTGGTGATAACACTGCCTTCAGCCACAGTGAGGAATACCTGGGCCTGGTAGTCTTCCACGGTGTAGTGGAAGGCGGCGGCGTTCAGTCGATAGACTTCCGCCAGAGTAGTTTTTAAACCGAGCTCGAAGTTATTTATATTTTCCGCGCCTACTGGCTCGGTGGCCTCGAGAGAGGAGTTATAACTTCCGGAAAAACCGCCGCTTTTGAAGCCGGTGGAGAAACTCGCGTAAGCAAGCGTATCGGGTGCCGGGCGCCAGTCGAGACCAATACGACCGGTGGTGGCATTGTCGCTCAGGTCGCCGGTGGTATCGATTTCTTCATAAAAGCTCGGGCCGGCATCTTGGGTAAAGTCTCTTTCTTCTTCGGTATAGCGCAGACCGCTAACCAAAGTTATTGATTCGCTCAGGTCATATTCCAGCTGGCCGAACAGGGCCCAGGATTCACTGTCGAGGGTGACGATCTCGCGGTGCCATAGACCGTCCGCAGTGGTCGGCGCCTCGGTGACCAGGCCGCGATCATCCTTGTAGTAATAGAATCCCGTTACCCAGTTACTTTTCTCGGTACTGCCATTCAGGCGAATTTCCTGAGTGTACTGTTCTGCATCTACCGCGTATTGCTCGTCAAACCAGACGATGGCTGTGCCATCCCCGTCGTCCTGCAAGAACTTGTCCAGTTCTTCATACGCGGTAATTGATGTGAGGCTGAAATTCTCGAAATCCCAGCTGAGTGTTGCGGAGGTCCCAAAGGTGTCGATCTTTGTGGCAAGGCCTTCGGCGGCGCCGGAGGCGACGTGTTCAGGATCGAATTTGCCGTTTACCGCTTCTGCACCGGTAAGTCCAAAAGTGGCACTGGTGCAGGCACCATTCTGAATGGCACCGACGGAACATTTGCCCGATCCCTCTACCGCTTCCTCCAGGTAGCCCATGTGCGCAAAACCCACGGATTGCTGGTCGGCGTTGCTGCCGTGCACGTTCAGCAGCAGGCCCGCATTCTCTGCCAGATCAAACTCGAGTTGGGTGCGGTAGCCGAAGCTGTCGGTATCGTTGAGTTTGTCACCGGTGACGGTGTTGGTCTGCCAGCCATCGTTGTGGGTGCTCTTGATAGCAACGCGGCCGCGCACACTGTCGCTAATGGGTCCGCTCATACTGCCTTCGAGAATACTCTCGGAGTAGGTGCCGATGCTGGCGCTGATGCTGGCATCAAACTCTTCTGTCGGCTTGCGCGATACGTAGTGCACCAGACCGCCGGTGGTGTTGCGGCCATAGAGTGTGCCCTGCGGGCCGCGCAGTACTTCTACCCGCTCCAGGTCAAACAGCTGGATGGCAGAACCTGCCGGGTTGCCGCGGTAAACATCATCTACATAAATCGAAACCGGTGATTCCCAGGAGTCGGAGAAATTTACCAGACTGATGCCGCGCAAGCTCACCGATGGGCTGGATGCTTCGCCAAATATGGCGAAGAAGTTCATATTGGGCACCTGCTGGGTGATATCCAGGCCTTCCTCAAAACCCATCTTGTCGATGGCATCGCCGGAAAAGGCACTTACCGCAACGGAGACATCTTGCATGGACTGTTCGCGTTTCTGCGCCGTGACAGTGACTTCTTCAAGAACGGATTGCTGTGCGAAGGCGGAACTGGCCCCGAGGGTACTGGCGAGGGCAATGGCGCTGACCAGGCGCTTGCCGCCGCGGTGAAGCAGGTTAATGGATTGTGCGTCAGAATGGTGAGGGCTGCTGCGGTGTGGTGCAGACATATTTTTCTCCTTGTAATCACGCGTATTCCGTAAGAATCCGAGCTGGATTGCGCGATTTGATAGCGGGCGTCATTGCCCGGGATGCACGGTGATATTGCATCGCCGCATTGTGCTGGAAGCTCGATCAACTAGAGTCCAGAGAAAAAGAGCGCCAGATAGGCAATCTCTTGGAATACCCTACCAAAAATTACGGTTTTATCGCAATTTTGTTTCGGTTGGTGGAGGTGTGAGATTTAGGGCTGTGTGAAATTGAGGGGGCGTGAAAGTTAAGGGGTACCCGGCGCTTGATCTTGCGCCGGGTTACAGGCGTGGAAAGGAATCGTCGTTTACTTGGTGAGACGAAGCATCAGCTGCATCATCTTTTTCGCCACATTGCCATAGGGGGGCATCAACAATTTCAGAGGATCGAGCGGCCCCTGGTAAAACACCGGACGCAACTTGGAGAAGGTAAGGAACCCTTCATAACCGTGGTAATGCCCCATGCCACTCTCACCCACACCGCCGAACGGAATATCGTGTTGGCCAACGTGCAGGACTGCGTTGTTCACGCTGACTCCGCCTGACATCACGTGATCGATGTAGTAATCGCGCAGATTCTTGTCGTTGGTAAACGGATAGATGGCCAGCGGGCGGTCACCATTGTTGATGTAGGCCGCAACTTCCTCACGGTTTTTGTAGGTTTTGATCGGCAACAGCGGGCCAAAAATTTCCCGCTGCATCACTTCCATTTCATCGCTGACATTGACCAGCAGATGCGCAGGAAATTTCTTCAGGGCGTCGTCGCGGTTGCCCTGACCGTCAGTGAGGTCGATGGCGGTTGCACCTTTTTGTACTGCGTCGTCCAGGGTGTTCCAGATTCTCTGGAACGAGCGCTCGTCAATCACCGAGGTGTAATCCGCGTGCTGGATATCCGGGTAGCGTTTTTTGAATACCTTTTTGGCCTGCTGTACGAACGCATCGACTTTGTCTTCTGGCAACAGCAGATAGTCGACGGTGGTACAGATCTGGCCTGCGTTAAACAGTTTCCAGAACAGCACCCGCTCCACTGCGGTGTCGGTACTGTAGTCCGGGCCGACAATGGCCGGTGACTTGCCGCCCAGTTCAAGGGTGACCGGGGTCAGGTTGGCGGCGGCGGCGGCCATTACCTTGCGGCCGGTGGTGCCAGAGCCGGTGAAAATCAGATGGTCGAATTTGAGCTTGGAAAACTCGATGCCCACGCCACCAGTCTCTTCGAGAAACACCAGTTTGTCCTCGGGAAAATAGTCGCCACTGATTCGCTTGAGTAGCGCGGTGAGATGACGAGAGTTCTCTGACATCTTCACCATGGCACGGTTACCGGCAGCGAAGATGTTGATCAGTGGGCCGAAGGAAAGGTTCACAGGGAAGTTCCACGGCACGATCACACCCACCACGCCGAGCGGCTGAGGAATCACCTTGTTGGACGAAGTGGGGAAGGCGGTGATGTCCACATGGCGGCGCTGCGGCTTCATCCACTTCTTGAGTTTCTTGATGGTGTCCTTGACTCCGTCCAAGGCCGGGAAAATTTCCGCAAACAGGGTTTCGTGGTGGGAGCGGTTACCGTAGTCGGCGCTGACCGCCTGCACCATCTCATCCTGGTGGTCACGGATCATCTGCGCGAGGGATTTGAGGTCTTTTACCCGCTGCTGGTAATCCGGCGCGGGGTCGGCGAGGTAGGCTTGACGCTGTTGCGCCAGCAGGTTTTCCAGTACGGCGGTCTGGGCGGTATCACTGGTCAGTGTCTGGGTATTCATGTTCGCTCCGCAGCGTTGGATCCGGGATCTAATGGTAGTCGTACCCAGAATACGCAATTCCGTCCAGCAAGAGTTGACCGATTGCGTCACGAAATTGACAGATCGCGCAATTTACCGCGCCGGCGCAGGGCGCAGTTGTTGCATTCAGCCCGGGCGCTGGCGCAGCCAGGCCCTGGGGCTTGCACCCATGATGCGCTTGAAGGCACGGGTGAGGGCACTGAGCTGGCTATAACCCACCAGCTCGGCGATCTCCGTTAGCGATAGATTTCCCTCCAGCAGATACGTGCAAACCTGCTCTACGCGGGTGCGGTCTAGCAGGTGCTGGAAGGTGGTGCCCTGCTGGCTGAGGCGCAGCTGCAGGGTGCGCGGTGCCATATTGACGCTGTCGGCGACCTTTTCCAGTGTGACTGTGCCGCGTGGTAGCAGGTTGGTGATGGTCCATAACAGCTGTTCCTGAAAATCGTCCAGCTGCTTTTTCTTCAGGAAATTATCGATAAGCCCGCGCATTTCCGGGTTGGCACCGGCCACGGGACGCTGCAGTAGTTCGCGGGAGAAAGCGATACCGTTGTAGTCATGGCCAAAATTCACCGGGCACTGGAACAGCTCCCGGTATGGCGTCAGGGATGCGTGAGCTTCCCCACAGAGATAGACAGCGTGCAGTGATACCGGCTCGGCGAGCAGGAAACGAACCATATTGAATCCACTGGCTACCAGGTTGTCACTGTGCTGGCGGGAGTGGGCGGAGGGGCCATCGAAATCGTATTGTGAGCACAGATAGGCGGTCTGGCCGGATTCCTCCAGCCAGACTTTCAGCCCCTGGGCCGTCTGCCCAATGGAGGAGGTGACCGTGTTCATTGCATCACGCAGGGTCGGGCTCTGCTGAAGCAGCAATCCTACGGTGCCCAGAGCGGAGATATTCTGCTGCTGCGCGAGCCTGAGCCCAAAGTGCTGACAACCGCTTAGCTGAGCACCGAGCTCCAGCAGCTCCACCTTGGTTTCCATTGGGATCATCAGATCCGGGCGGTCCAGGTAATCTGCGGGCAAGGATAGGCGCTGCAACAGTGCCTTGGCATCGACGCCGAAGCTGCCGAGCAGCGTTTTATAACCGGTAAGCGCGCTGGCGCGGACCATGGGGAGCAAGGGGGTATCCTCTCGAGCATCAGATCTCGAGGCATGATACCCAACCTGCCCCCCTGCTTGCGACAGCGAGGGTGACAGCGAGAGCGATGCCGCTATTTAGCCTGCTGCTGGCGGGCCTCCTCGCTACTCAATTCCGCCAGTGCGACCAGCAGCGGTGACACGCGGGACTCATTCATCTCCCGGGTGATGTCATCCAGTTGTAGCTGCAGCTGGCTGCGTTCCGGCGAGAGATTGACTGGCTCGTCGGCGGGTGGAGAGGACCGCAATGGCGATGGCAATGGCTCAGCCTCCGGTGCCCAGCGCGGCGCGCCCGCAGGCAGCTCCGGACTGGCCGCCGGACGCTCGAAATCGCCAAACAGGGAATTCGCCCGATAGCGGCCGATATCGTCATCCAGCTGCAGTGGGCTGGATTTTTCGCCGCGGGTATCGTCACCGATCTCGATACTGAGGTCGTTGCCAAACACCCGTGACCAGTCGTTGGGGTAGTGCTTGCCATCAACAGCACCGAAAGCGGGGTCGTAGTTGCCACCGTTGCGGGCACCCTGCAGGTTTGCCGATACATCCGTAGTTTCACTGGAGATCAGGCGCCCGTGTAACTCCGGTGCCATGCGCTCCCAATCCCGCGGCGGGTAGATGTAGTCGCCATGCAGTTGCGAGAGGGTGATGTTGTCGACGTTGGTGTCGTTTCTAATTTCAATTTCATCGGAGTCGGTATTGTCCTCGATATTTTGATCGGGACCATTGCCGCCATCGTCGGTAATGACGGCGGCGTTGTCGATCTGCTGCACCGTGGCGTCCAGCGGATAGTCAATAACGACCGCGAAATTGATGGTGGCCACCTCTCCAGGCGCCAGGGTACCGACATCGAACGTGAAGGTGTCGCCATTCTGAACCCAGCCGGGTGTCGAGTTGGCGGCATCGAAACTGGTATTTGGTGGCAGGGTTTCAGTGATAACCACACCGTTTGAAGTGGCAGTGCCACGGTTACCATACGTCAGTGTGTAGACAATTGTGTCCGTGGGTTCGGGTACGGGACCGTCGTAGTCCTTGTCGATAAACAGGTCCACGTACTGAATTTCCAGCGTTTCATCGTCGCGGTTATTTTCCGGTGTCGGATCCTCGCCATTGTTTCCATCATCTTCCACTACTACCGAGTTGGTTTGCGGAGGAATATTGGTAGGCACCGATTCGTTGACCACCGCACTCAGACTGAGGGTGACGGAATCCCCGGCGGCCAGGTCGCCGATATCCCAGGTCACGGTGCCGGCAGCGAGATCGATTACGCCACCGTCACTGGCAACGAAAGAGTTGAACAGGCTCGTATCCGGTAACGTGTCGGTTACCACAACGCCGGTGCCGTCCTGGTTGCCGTTGTTGGCAACCACTATGGTCCATGAGATTGCGTCGCCGGGGTTGGCCGGGTCATCAAAGTTCTCGATCTTGTCAATTTCATAATCTGGCTGGGCAACGATGACTACTTCGGGGGGGACCCGACTGTTATCGCTGGTATTGTTTTCCAGCTCCTGATCCGGTCCATTTGTGCCATCGTCGTCGATCACCGCCACATTGGGGATGATGGTGACCCCGGCGGGAATCGTTTCGTCGAAAGTTACCGCAAATGTGACGGTTCCTGAGCCGCCGGCAGGTACATCACCAATGTCGAGGACGTACTCGTCGCCCACAAGCGTCCAGCCGGGTGTGGAATTTGTTGGGTCAAAGGTCGAGTACTCGGGGAGGGATTCTGTGATGGTGACCCCGGAGGCGTCCGATGTGCCAAGGTTTCCATATTCCAGGGTGTAGATAACCGTTTGCCCCGGTACGATCTCACGCATGCCGACTGACTTGTTGATCGACATGTCTACAAAGGTGATATCAAACTCCTCGACATCGGTATTGTTCTCCGGGGTCGGGTCTGGACCGTTGGCACCATCATCGGTCACTTCCACGCCATTGGCCTGCGGGGGGAACGCCACTGGAAGCTGCTCTACGACCACGGCTGTCAGGGTGACACTGACGGTTTCTCCCGCGTCAAGGTCGCCAATATCCCACGTCACAGTGCCTGCATTTAGGTCGATCACACCGCCATCACTGGCGGTGAACTCCGAGAATAAGTTGGTGCTCGGCAGGGCGTCGGTAATCACCACGCCAGTACCATCCTGGTTGCCTTCGTTAGTCACCACAATGGTCCACTCGATGCTATCGCCGGGGTTGGCCGGGTCCTCGAAATTCTCGATCTTGTCGATTACGTAATCCGGTGCGGCGTCGATTGGCGTGGTGTCGTCGTCGGTGTTGTTGCTCAGGTTCTGGTCTGGGCCATTGCCACCGCCATAATCAATCTCGGTTTCATTCAGTATTTCTTCTACCCCCGCTGGCAGTGGGTTATCGACGATTACGGTAAAGGTGACGCTGCCGCTCTCGCCCGACGCCACGGTGCCTAGATCGAGGGTAAGTGTGCCATCGCCTTGATCCACCCAGCGGGGATCCGAGTTGGCTACGTCGAAAGTTACATTGTCCGGCAATGTCTCAGTGATGACCGTGTCTTCGGCGTCAAACCCGCCGATATTGGCATATTCCAGCGTATAGGTGATGGAGCCCCCCGGCGTGGTAGAGATACCGCCGTCGTCCTTGGTGATGGCGAGATCCACCAGAGTGATGTCGAAGGGCTCGCTGTCGCTGTTGTTTTCCGGGGTGGGATCAGGGCCATTGGTGCCGTCGTCGGTGACTTCCACCGAGTTGACTTGGGTGGGTAGCAAAACTGGCGGAACATTCTCATTAACGGTAGTAGTGAGAGTCAGAGTAACCGTTTCTCCCACCGCGAGATCGCCGATATCCCAGGTAACAGTGCCAGCATCCAGGTCCACTACACCGCCGTCACTGGCAGTAAACCCGGCATCGAAAAAGTCGCCGGTGGGCAGGGTGTCGGTGACCACCACTCCGGTTCCGTCCTGGTTGCCCTCGTTGGTGACGACAATGTCCCAACTGATGGTTTCTCCGGGGGCCGCGGGGTCGTCGAAGTTCTCGATTTTATCGATTACATAATCCGGTGCCGCGATCAGCGGCGTCACGTCTACGTCGGTATTGTCTTCAGGGGTTGGGTCGACGCCATTGGTCTCGTCGCCATCGATGGAAACGGTGTTGTTGGTCTCCTCGACACCGGCCGGCAGAGGTTCGATCACGGTGACGACCAGTTCCACCGAGCCGGTTTCACCGGCTGCCAGGTCCCCGACATTAAAGGTCAGGGTGTCACCGTTCAGGGTCCAGCCCGGGTTGTCGGCAGGGTCGAAGGTGACGTACTCGGGCAGGCTTTCGGTAATGACCACACCGGTGGCATCGAGCTCGCCGCGGTTGCCATAGTTGATGGTGTAAGTGATTTGGTCGCCAGGCTCGGCGGAAATGCCACCATCGTCTTTGTCGATAAACAGGTCCACGGCTTCAATCAATGCCGAGACTTGGTCACTGTCGTCGTACTCCCGTTCGATATCGCCATCATCACCGCCCTCGGGGGTGTCGAGACTGGTGTATACCGCATCGGCGATATTGGTAGTGGTCTGGCCCACTGCGGCAGGGTCGGAGGTTACGCGCGCGTCTACAGTGATGGTGACTACCGTGGATGGATCGATTTCGCTGATCTCCAGCAACAGCAGGTTGGCGGTGGAGTTGTCGATAATGACCGGTGTGCCGCCGCTTACTTCAATCTGCACATTTTCCACGCCGGAGAGGAAGGGTGGCAGTGCGTCCTCGATGGTGACGTTGTAAGCGTGGCCACCACTGGCGGGGTCCAGCTGCACCGTGAGCTGGAAGGTGGCAATCCCTCCGAGTGTGAGCGGTGTGTCACTCAGCAGTTCCTTGTCGATGGTGAGTAGCGGCTCGACCACATCCACCGAGGCGCTGTCGCTGACGCTGGCATCGGGAATCTCATCGCCATCGGTATCGTATTCCAGCGTTGCGTCGTTGCTTAGTGTAGTGCCGTCGACATTGCTCGGGATATCAGTCACCCGCAGGCGGTACACGAAAGTTATGGTTTCTTCGGTGCTGTTGTCGGTATCGGTATTTTCCAGGGTGCCAAAGTCGAATCCGACCGTGTTGTTAGCCGGGTCGTCGATAGCGGTAACATCCCCGGGGTTGAACTGGATCGCATCCGGGTCGCTCACGGTGACACTGACCAATTCGAGAAATTCAAAACCCGGGCCATAGATGTCGGTAATACGGCCGGTGGTGGAGGCCTCCGGCAGCGTCACGGTCACTGAGAAGGTGACAATTTCACCGATAGTAGCCTCGGTATCGTCGTTGAGGCTGTCGTTCTGTGAAGTGGAAACCAGGACCTTTTCAATCTGCGGTCCGTTGACCGTGATATTTACACTGTCGTTGGCAAAATAGTCGTTTATTCCGCCGTCCCCGGTGCGTTCGTTTTCATCCACACCGTCGAGACTGGTCCAGTCGGTGTCCGCCGTATTGCTGATAGTACTGCCGGCAATGGTGTTGGTGAGAATGCCGCTGACATTGATAGTGACCAAGCTACCGGGCGCCAAGTCCAGCTCCGCTTGCGGGTTCAATACCAGTTCACCACCGATAATTTCAAAAAAGCCGGTAACGTCCGAGGTACCGGCAGTGGTTTCCAGCGAGGCACTGAACGTGATATCGCTCAGCTCAGCCGGCAGTGGATCACTGAAGGTGATGTCGTAGGCGGTGGTACTGCTGCCGTCGTCGGGGTTGGTGATAGTGATGGTGTAATTGACCGCATCGCCGTTATCGCCACTGGTGACATCTGCGCTCTTGTCGATAACCAGCTGTGGCTCGATCACGGTGACGGTGGTGGAGTCTTCCACGAACCCGTCATCGTCCATATTGTCGCCGTTACCGTCCTGGTCCCAGAAGAACTGCGCGTTGTTCGTTAACTCGGTGCCGGATTGATTCGAATCGACATTGATGACACGCACGGTGTAGGTGATGCCAATCAGATCGTTGGCATCCAGCGTGCCGTTGGCATTGTTAGCCAGGTTGGCGGTGCCGAAGTCCAGAGTGGTGGTGCCGTCCGGATTAACGGTGACGGTGGGGTCGCCGTAACCGCCGCTGAGAATCTCGATATCGTCACCGACATAAATACTTTCAACGCGGACAAACACCATGCCCTCGGGTAGGGTATCGATGATCTGTGCCAGCGGCACAGAAACTTCCGGTACCAGGAAGGCTGCAAAATAGGTGACTTCCTCGCCGATCACCGCTTCAGTGCGCCCGTTGAATTCATCCTGAACCGAACTATTGAGAATGACCTTGCCTTCTGCGACCGAGGCAATATCGAATTCGACACTGCCGCTGTCTTCATAATCGTTCAGGGCCCCGCCCTCGCCGTCCTCACCGGTGCGCTCGTTGGGGTCATCGCCGTCGATGCTCTCCCAGTCGACGGTACCGGTGTTGGTAACGGTAGTGCCAGCGAGGATCGGATCGACCACCTCAGCATCCACAATGATGGTTAGAGTAGCGCCCAGGGGCAGGTCGAAACTTTCTCCCGGAATGGTCTGTACGGTATTGCCGACCGTTTGGAAAATATCGCTTACATCGGTATTCATGCCATCCACGGTGAGGATGGCACTGGCGAGCGATACACCAGTCAGCTCCGGGGGCAGGGTGTCGATAAAGGTTGCATCGAAGGCACCCGTGTCGGAAAAGCCGGTGTGGGAGATATTGATGGTGTACTGGATAGGGTCGCCGGCATCGATAATCGGATCGGTACTGGACAGGGTTTTGTCCACCTGCAGGTCCGGCTCGATCACCGTTACATTTTCTGCAGAATCTGTGTCATTGACGGTGGGGTTGTCGACGCCATCGGCCGTGCTATCCCAGAGGAATTCAACGCGATTATTCAGTTGATCCCCGCTCTGGTTGGCCACATCATTCGCTACCAGTACTTCATAGGTGATCGTGATCGTCTCAGCGACGTTGTTGTCGCGGTTGATATTGTTGAGATCACCGAGATCAAAGGTTACTTGTTGGCCGTTTGTCGATTCATCAATATCGCCTATCCCCCAGGGCGTGCCATCTCCATTCTGGATATCAGCAGAAGATGAAGTGACAGTGGTAATGCCAAGGAACACCAGTCCGTCGTCCAGAGTGTCCACGAGGCTGGCCGAGGGGGTTACACCCTCGGCAATGGTTGCCGTTACGGTATAAGTAATTACCTCGCCGATAACCGCTTCATCGTTGGCATTGTTGTCGCCGGGAATACTGGTACCTACCAGCGTTTTTTCGACCTCGTTTTCGCGCAGGGTAACGGTGGCATCGTCCTGCCAGTTGATATTGCTGTTGCCGTCGGTGTAATCGTTGCCCCCATCGACTCCGCCGTATTGCTCAAGTTGTGCGGTGTTTTCGATGATCTGACCGGGCTGCACGGTGTCTGTGGAAATCAGGTCATAGGTAATGACAATGATGTTACTGCCGTCAGTCGTGGGCCCAGTATCGGGATCGCGCCCCTCGTTAAGCGCGCCCTCGTCCGCGGAGGGGTCGGTCAGAGTGATTCCTGTGGTGAAGAGGTCTTCCGGATTACCGGTGAACGCGACCGGGGTTCCGTCACCGGTAAATACCTGGAGGTTGATGCCACCCGCAGGTATTTCAAATCCATCCGGCAGGGTATCGCTGATCACCAGATTGAACGCATCGGAACCACCGGTATTTTCCACGGTAATGGCAAAGCGGACGGTATCACCGGCGTCCACCTCACTCAGGTTGGAGTCGATGGGGGAGGTATCGAGCCCGTCGCTGGTGATGGTGCCAATCCAGGGCGGCGTATTCGGAATGGGATCTGTGCCAGCGGGAACAAAGGTCACCGGCCCGGTGGTGGTGGGGTCAAATACCCCGCTGCTATCATCGGTACCGATCACGCCCTTGGTGACATTGATCTCCGGCGATACCACTTCAACCTGAATATTATCCGGTGGTAAGGTCACCGTTTCATCGGTACCAGAGACAGACGTCTGCGATACATTGGTCAGGAAGAGTCCGTCGGTGAAGGGTTCGTCTTGTACCTCGACGGTAAACAGCAATTGTATAGTTCCGCCAATGGAATCCTCCTGATCGACAGGTGCAAAGTTCCAGGTGATCGAGTTGTCGCCAGCATTGGCACTGGTGGTGATATTGATGTCGTTCAGGTAGTCAGGTGGCCAGTTGTCAAAATCGGTGGCCGGACCAAAGCCCCATTCACCAACACCGGGAATCAAGGAGCCTTCGGCAGTATCGGTAAATGTGGGTTCGGAGGCCAGAAATACCGGAAGCGGCAGGTAGTCGGTAATCTGGATACCGTTGCTATCGAGCGTAGCGAGATCGACTTCAATCGCGAATGTGACGGCTTCACCTACGGCAATTTCACCAAGGTCGTTGGGGTCGGTGCTGCCTTCAATGGCGTAGACGCTTTTTTCAGAATCTGCGCCGTCGATTGTCACACCCGCGCCGCTACCATTTTCGACACCCTCCCCGTTGGCAGATTCTGCAGTGCCGTTCACGGAGGACTGATTGCTGATTGTGTCAAACACATTCACCGGATCATCAGTGGCGAGGTAAAACTCGCGAATGGTGGCCTCGTAAGTAATAGTGATGGTGGTGGTGCCTTCGGTGATCGCGTCGGCGAACAGGTCCCCGATTAGGCTACCGTCGGCGCTGATGCCGCGATCAATCAGTTCCTGGGAGAGATCAATACTGATATCGGTGGTGCCGTCGCCGGGATCGTTTACCACCACGGAAGTATTGCCAGCGCCGAGGGCATCTGGGCCGACCGTATTACCGTTCACGAAAAGTTCAAAGGTAAACGAATCCGGATCAATCTCGATACCGTCCTGCATGGTATCGGTCAGGATCAGGTTCGCCAGCTCCATATAATCCGAAACTTGCAGAGTCAGGGTGTACTGCAGCCGATCTCCAGGGGTGTTTCCGGCACCTCCGTTGTCTTCAATGGCTGTTACGCTTTTTTGTAGCGCAGTTGCGGTCGCAGTAATGATCGCATCGTCGCTATCACTGATGCCTTCACCGTTGTAATCACCTGTGACACTGGCGGTATTACGCACGGCATCGTTGGCACCGTCGTTGATGACAATCGGGTTACCATTCGCATCAAAGTCCGGCACATAGCCGGTGTAGGTAATGACGATATCGCCACCACCCTCGATGCCGATGACCGGATTGCTAAACTCAACGATCAGCTCGGCGTTGTTGGTCGCTCCCTCGGGCGGTTCCGTCAGGTCGTAGTCGACGCCCTCCTGCAGGGTATTGCCGCCGGCGTCGGTCACGACGACATTGCCTGGCAGATAGTAGAAGTTGTTGGGTACCACTTCCGTCACCACCAGGTTATTGATGGTCGACAGGTTGGCGATATCCACACTCACCTGCCAGGTTACCGGCTCGCTGGGCCCGGTCACCGTCTCGCCATCGTCGCCGATGGAGCTGTTATCGCCATCACCATCCTGTGCAACCTTGGTGACATCGATTACCGTGGGGGTGACTGTGGTCTCGATCGGATTGGAGAGGATGGGCGGGTCAGTATCCGGGTTGTTCAGTGGGTCGTTGCCAAAGGCGAATCCGGGTCGCACCCAGATTGGAATTGGCACGCCGACCATGGCCCCGGCCGCCTCATCCAGCAGCGCGCTAATACTAAAATCGAAAGACGGCTGGCCCGGGGTAAAGGAACCAAAGGGCAGCTGGATTGCATACCAGGTGGCACCTTCCGTACCGGGGGGCAGGGGAATGGCCCCGGTCTGATTAAAGTCGTAGGGGTGGAACTCCACCGGATTGCCGCCGCTGTCCACCCACTGGCCGTTTTCGTAGGTGTAGGTTTCCACATTTGCACCGGCGAGGCCGTTGACGCTCTCGATCTCAAGCCCCGGCCCGGCCACCACATCGATAAAGGGACCGTAGCCAGTGGTGTCACCATCGTTGTCGAAGGAGAAGCCGATATCCGTGGACTCATTGATAAAGTCTTCCGCGGGCGCATCCACAGTGGCCGAGGGTGTGGCCACCATCAGTCCTTCCCAGGTGCCCTGTAGCAACTGGGAAAAAACGATGTCGGTTTCCACCTCGCCGTTTTGTACCTCCAGATCCCAGTCGCCGCCGCGCAGGGCACTGCCGGTGGCATCTTCCGATGCCGCAACGTCAGCCCCTGTCAGGCTGGCGAGCTGTTCAATAAAGTTTTCCCCGGTCAGGCTGTAACCGGTATTACAGCCATACAGAAGAATGTCCGCGCCACTGTTCAGGTGGTCAGCCCAGCTCTGCAACTGTGCACTGTGGTCGCTACCGTCTTCTCCAGCCAGTGACGAGAGAGATAGTGCATCCCCCCCTACATCGATACCGCCGGCGCCACCGTGGGAGACCAGGTGGATCGCGTCGAATGTCTGTCCGCTATGCTGCAGAAAGTCGGTGACGGTATTCAGGCCGTCATCGATATCCAGTGCCAGCAAGGTGATGCTGCGCTCACCAATAGTCAGCTGCAGCGCATCGCCAATTTCCGTAATCTCCGAGGCCTGTCGAACCAGATCGTCGACCAGTGCCTGGGCGTCATTCAGCTGCAGGTCGATCACCACCAGTTCGGTTCTTGCCCCGGTCTCACTTTCCTGTATTTCAGTGAACAGCTTTTTCGTATCGCCCTGCTTGTCACTGGGCTTGTCGTTATGCAGCGCCGCGGTAGTGTCATCACCGCTATCGAAACTTCCTGCGCTTCCAGTCAAGCCACTGTCGTTGCCCGAATGGCTGACATCGGTGGCAACGGAAGCATCCAGTAAAACCCGCTTTTCCAGTGCTCGGTGCAGGCTGGTGAGTCGGCGGCCCCGCTGGTTGATGGCCTGTGCCAGGGACGATCTGGAAAACTCGTTGAGTTCCATGGGATACCTCTTTCCTTACGGTACATATTGGTCATCGTCCGGATGACCTGGAAAATACGATTTAATCTCGGGTGTCAAACGCCGCTTTCGCGGATCAAAACACCGGCTATACGTCGTGCCAGCAAGTGCGCAAGGCTCACCGGCTCGCCCAGTAATACCAGGTGACCGGCACGTTGTGCGGTGCCGGGTATGGCTTTTTCGCCACTGCCTTCATTCGACGCCTCAATGGCAATATCGAACGTAATCAGGTGGAGTGCCTCGGCAGAGCGGCGGTGCTCATCCGCTAGTGTCTGTAATGGACCACCGAACGCCGAAGCGAGCGCGGGGTCCTGAATGCGCCGCGAGGCGATCTGTTCGAGCGCGCTTACCACAACCGGAACAGGTTGCCATTGCCCGTGCAGGAATAGCTGCCCGCGCAGGGGCTCATCTCTCTCAGAGAGATTTAGGCGGGTGGCCTGTTGTGTCTCGGCATAGGCGCGCCCGCGAATACTGTCGCTGGCGGCAATACTCAGAAATGGTTGGTTCAGGTCGAGAAATTGATTGGTATGCAGTCCGGGTAACACCCAGTCCACGGTCCCGGAAACCTTGGCACTTACCTGAAGTTGCTGGTGTTCTGTTTCCAGCGTGCGGAGCAACTGCTGTTTGCTGAGCAGATCCTGCAGGTAGACACCGTTGAGGGCATCGAGGCTTTCTGCAAAACCATCGCTGTGCTGGCGGCGCTTGAGCAGCGTCAGCTCTGCGCGAGTCCGCGCGATGCGGTACGCCAGTTCATCGTTATCAAACTGGGCGATGAGCTGTCCGGCGTTCACCGTGTCGCCGCGCTGCACTGGTAGCGACTGCAAGATGGCACCCGCGGGTGCCATGACTTTCTGCTCTTGTGCAAAAAAGGTGGCGGCCGGCAATTGCACCGGCCACGGCAGCGGGATCATCAACACAGCCGTCAGTATGCCGAGGCTCAGAAAAACACGTGGCCGAAACATGCGCAGAGATTGCAGGATTCGCTGGTGAACATGCGATTCCTGGCCCGGGGGAGGCGCCATGGTGTTTGCCTTTTCTTTCGGTGGACTTGTATCGCCGAATTGCGGTTGTCGTTGCTCTCTAAGGTGTGCGAGAAAACTAACAACCTCCCGATAGGCAGGAATGATCAGTAGCAGTCCCAGACACAGTAGAAAAATGATGACGCCAGCAGCTTTGAACAGAAGCTGGTAAGCGGCATAGCTGATCAGGGTAAATACCATTAGCCGGTAGGTCAGGCTGGCTAACCCAAAAAGTACTAACAGGCCTTGCCTGCGGCCGCCCGGCAACTGGTGGGAACGCAGTAGCATTGACCACAGCCAGAGCCGCAGAGTGGTATTCGCAGTTTGCTGCAGGTTTTTCTCACCGCTGTAATCACTCAACAGGTAGTAGCCATCAAATTTCATTAATGGATTCGCATTGATCATCAGTGTGGTGAACAGGGAAGTGGTAAACAGGTAGAACGTCAGCGCGCGCAATGGCCCGTCGTCCAGCAGGCACCAGGCCAGTGCGGCGAAAACTCCAAGTACCAATTCAAACGTGACGCCGGCAGCAGAGATATGCAGACGGGCGCGGCGTGGTAGGCGCCAGGCATCAGTGATTTCACTGAACATGATCGGCATTAGTGCAATCAGTCCGACTCCCACGCTGTTGGCGCGGATACCGTAGTGACGCGCTACGCTCGCGTGGCCGAGCTCGTGAACAAGGCTGAGCAACAGGTAGCACGCAAAAAAACTTAGTGCTCCCACCGGATTCCAGCTGGCGTCGAAGTAGGCGATGAACTCGGGCCAGTGCTGTGCCACCGACAGGGCAGCGATCAGCGAGGCGAGTAGCAGCAAACCGTAAAACCACGGTTGACCGGTGCAGCGAGCCAGGGGGAGTAACAGGCGGCTGCTCAGCTCGGGAACAAAGAGCGGTCTACGCCAGAACAGGCTCTGCTGAAGTTGAACGAGTCTTTTTTGCATGGGGCTCGCCGCGGCGAGCTTCGCAGAGAGTGTACCGCTGTCTGTTTGAAGTAACTCATTGTCGGCCACAAAGCGGGCGACGGATTCCACCTGTCGCGGATCGACCGCGCAACCTTGTTGCTGTGCGATAGCGGCGGCAACCTTTTCTGCGCTGCCACAGTCCCAGAGTTGCAAAACCAAAAGCTCCAGCTCTCCGAGTTCCAGGTACTGACCGCGCAAGGGGTCGTAGAGCAACCAGGTTTCATTATGGGCGTCGCTTTCTTTCGCGCGATGGAACTGCAAGTCGGTGCGCAGGGGGGGCCAGGAAGCTTGGGTTTCCTGTGCGGCTTCAGGCGGTATTGGGTCCGCGGGCTGGCTGGCAAAACTCTGGCTGTGCACGTTACTCGGTTACCTCTTTCGGGGGCTAAACCCCTATCCAGCGACGGGCGGAGGCCAGTGGTCGGCGCAGCAGGTAGTAGATCAGTGGCACACGAGCGCCGTATACACGGGCGTGACCGCGAGTATTGATCCGGACTTGTGGCTGATCCTGTTGAATGGTTGCCAGCAGGCGATAACTGGCGGGGAGGTTTTCCCCTTCGCTGGTCAGCAGGCTGTGATAGTGCAGCTCACCCTCGATGGGAGACAGCGGGTCGGACTCCGCGTAAAAAACCGCGGGTGCACTTTGTGGCAGAGTGATGGCGTCATTGGTGGGGAGATCAATCTGAATCTGACGCGCGGCAGGCTGCACGATTTCCATCACTTTTTCCCCCGCACGGATACGTCGGCCTATCCACTCCGCCGGGTCGGTATAAATTGCTACCCCGGCAGCGGGGGCTCTGATGCGGGTCTTGTCCAGTTGCGTGCGCTGGAAGGCGAGATCCAGGGTGCGGATGGCGAGGTCGGCCTCGGCCTCGGCCAGTTTATGCCCGGCGGATGCCTGCTGGAAATTGTATTGGCGGGTCATGCGCAGGCGCTCTGTATAGAGGGCAATTTCCTGCTCTACCCGGTCAATTTCGGCGCTGACCTCGGCATCTTCCAGTGTGAACAGCAGCTGGCCGTCTTGAACGGAGGCATTGGGAGGAATATTGATTTCCCGAATCACGCCGTCGGTGCGTGCGGATACGATGCGAGGCTCTATGGCGGATAGCGTTGCCGGTGCCAGGACACTTTGGCGCACCGGAATCAGGCAGATGGCGGCGATGACAGCCGCTGTCACCAGTGGCCGGCGGGTGAAAAATCTTCGAAAGGAAAAGTGTTTCACGCCCCTGAGTGCGAGCAGGGATTGACGGACCGCGGCGCCAAGTTCCTGCAGGACTTCCAGTTCCTGCTCGGACATTCTTTTTGCGCGCACAAATGCCAGGCAGCCGAGGATATCACTGCCGCCATCGAGTGGCAGCAGTGTCAGGAAGAGGGAAGTGTTCTGCTGGTCTGGATCTGACGGGTTGCAAGTCCCGGCAATCTCTAGTTGTAGAGGATACGAATTTTTCGTGTTGTGAAGATTCTCGGAGACCAGGCGACGCCAGCGCTGGGCTTCACTGCTGGTGGCATCGACACTGCTGACATTGGAGGCCGCGCTAAGTTTTAACCCGGCACCGGAGAAGAACAGGCAGGCATCAAACGCCAGCAGTAGCTGGCTGTCGGTACAGGCAATGCGCGCAATCTGCGCCTCATTGTTAGCGGTGCGTAGTTTTTTCTCCAGAGCGAGAAAGCTGTTGAGTTTTTCCAGCAGCCTTGCGTCCACGTCAGTTGGCTCCCTCGGACGCACTGCTGTGTGTTCGGTCCGCCAGCATATCGTCGGATTGATCTGGCAGGGCGAAGTGGGCTTCACCGCTCATGCCGGAAATCAAGAGTGTCGATGAGAAATTTTGCGGGTGTTCTTCAAGTTGGCCGATTACGCGGACCGTACGCGTTACCGGGTCCACTACCGGAACAATACGTTGTAAAACAGCGTTGTACTCGCGGCCGGTCTCGTTGATGGTGACCCTGAAAGCAGCGCCCACGGATAGCTTGTCCAGCCAACCGGAGGGAATAATGGCTTCCACTTCCAGCCCCCGGTTATCTACCAGTTCGAATAACGGCGTGCCGATTTCTACACGCTGGTGTGGCTCTATCTGTCGGCTCACCACAAATCCTGCGAAGGGCGCATGCACATCACAATAGGTGTTGCGGTGTGCCAGTACCTTGCGCTTGGCGGTGGCGTCCGCCAGCTGCGCTTCGCTTTGTACCATTTCCAGCTCGCTAATATTGCCGCCCAGTTGACGCAGCGAAATATTTGCCTCTAATTGACGACGAGCCAGGGCGCGTTGGGATTCGGCACCTTCCAGTTCCGCTTTCAGCTCGGTGCAGTCGAAGCGGGCCAGCAGGTCGCCTTTTTTAAAATGGTTTCCAGCGCGTACGCGCACCTCGGTAATGCGCGCGGCCAGTTCGCTGGAGAGTTGCACTCGACTGAGTGCGTTGAGTTTTGCTGGCGCCGATTCGGTTTCGGGCTGGGTTTGTGCCTGTACTGTACAGATAACAAGAGCAGCGGCGAGGAGGATCACCGCGCGTAGAAAAACCGGAACTTGCATTGTCGCTACCACCAAAACATCTACCACTGTGACTTTTTTGCTGTCACCGATTGCCTGAACATATTGTGACCGGCACGGCCCGCCGAATTACCAGTGCGCCGCGGCCTGACCGTCTTCACGAATTTCCGCCTCGCGCTGTTCCACGCCCTCCGGGTTGTAGCCTCCGATGGGAAGTAGTTCCATGCTCGCGCTCTGGGTGCGCATATCCGCAACCTGTTGTTCGATCACGTCCAGCGGTTGGCGGTAGTCGATATAGAACTCGGGCTGGAAACCCACGGCGTTGCTCAGGCGGCCGTTGGCGCTCCGCCAGTCCGCGTAGCTCACGTCCTGCTGCACACTGGACAACAGTGACTGAGTGGCGGCATGAATGCTTTCCAGTTCGGTGCCCTGGCTGGATTGCCAGCGAGCACGGGACTGGCCCGCCATAGCCCGGTCAAGTTCCGCCATTTCCGCGGCATAACTGTGGTTCAGCTGGGCCCGTTTTACATGGCTGTAGGCGAGATCTACTTGTGTAAGCACTGCCACCGTTAGCGCCGCGCGGCGCACATCGCCCAGGCGCTCGTTGTCGCGCGCGTAGCCAATCAGGTCGCGACCGGTGACCACAGTGCCGAGTAAATCCCAGGTGAGGCGCAGGCTGCTTTCGGCCCAATCGTTGTAGAGCAGGTAACTGTTATCGTCGTAGAAATAGCCGGTACGCAGCTCCAGACCCGGCAGTAATTGCAGGCAGGCCTTGCGGATTTCCGTGGCGGCAATGCGCTGGCGGTAGTCCTCTTCAAGTAATTCCGGTCGATTGCGCAGACTGTACTGTTCGAGTTCCAAAATGCTCATTTCGGAAAAGGGACTGCGCAGCACGTCGCTGGGTGCGGCGCTGACCGAGAACTGGGTGCCGGGTGGTAAGCCCATCAGCGAAGCCAGTTCCATTTTGGCGTTGTGCATGTCTCCTTCCAGTGCCAGCAGTTGCTGCATCAGATCCAGCAGGTCGCGACGATAGGAGAGGCTGGCCTCGGTCTGGCGCAGTCCGCGCTCGGCGCTTTGGCGGGACTTTTCCAGTGCGCGTCGGGTCTGTTCGATCAGGCCCGGCAACTGGCCTTGCGCGCGCTGGGCGGCGGCGGCCATCCAGAAGGCGTATTCCACATCCATGATCACGTTGTGCATCAGCTTGCGCTGGCGCTCAATCGCGATCATTACCCCGTCTGCAGCTTGTTTGGCGGAGAGATAATTGATGCCGAAGTCGAGCACGTTCCACGACAGCTCGAACCCCGCGGTACTGTAGGTTTTATCCAGGGAAGTGGACTGGGCGAGGGATTGGTTGCCGTTCACGTCCTCGCTGCTGGCGAAGTGCTGTTTGTTGCGATGGTTGTAGCCGGCGCTGGCGGCAATTTCCGGCAGCATGTCCCAGCGCGACAAACTCAGGTTGCGATTGGCGACCACCGCTTCCATCAGTTTTAGGCGGTTGTCCATGTTGTAGGCAATAGCGCGGGCAATGGCTTCATTCAGGTCGATGGGGCCGGTGACCGGTTGCTGGTTGCCAAAAGCGGTTTGCCAGTCGGAACTTGCGCGCTGATCGATGCTGGCGTCGTCCATGGCGACGGGTTTCACCGAGCAGGCGGAAAGAGTTGCCATTGTCAGCCCGAAAGCCGCCAGTGTGGCAGAAGGAGCCAGGCGCATATCTCTTTGTCCTTAGCGTACTTATTGACTTCTGAGTGCACGGTACAGCTGCGCCCATACAAGTTAGTACAGGCGTGTGCTTTTGAAATTTGAATGGCGCGAGAACATTTCACCTGCACCACAAAGTCGCCGGCGTCGACGCCAATTTAATTGGTTCTAAAGCTTCAAACTGGTTTCAACGTTAGCGTATGTGCCATAGATGGTTCTGAGCAGGTCGGGGTTACGTACCACAAATCGCTACAATTCCAATATCGCCGCCATTCGTATAATGTCGTTTGCTGACTTCACTGGGCGTATAACAATAAGCACACGGTCGGGCCCTTAGGCCCAGTGAAAGAGGGTGGCAAGAGGGCGACAAGAGAGCAGTCCATTGGCGAATATCGAATTCAGAAAGGTGACCAAGCACTACGGTGATGGTCCGGCCACGGTTTCGGCGCTAGATCTGAAGATTAGTGACGGCGAGTTCATGGTGCTGGTGGGGCCGTCCGGGTGTGGTAAATCCACCATCCTGCGCATGATCGCTGGGCTGGAATCCATCTCTTCCGGTGACCTTTCCATCGGCCGCCACCGCGTCAATGACATGCCGCCCAAAGATCGGGACATCGCCATGGTGTTCCAGAACTACGCCTTGTATCCGCATATGACCGTGTTCGAGAACATGGCCTTTGGCCTGCGGGTACGCAATTTCCCCAAGCTGGGTATTGAGCGGCGGGTGCGTGAGGCGGCGGAAACGCTCGGTCTTGCCGATCTGCTGCAGCGCAAGCCGGGGCAGCTTTCCGGTGGCCAGAACCAGCGGGTGGCACTGGGAAGGGCGATGGTGCGCGATCCCCAGGTGTTTCTGTTTGATGAGCCCCTGTCAAATCTCGATGCGGAACTGCGCGTGCAAATGCGCAGCGTGATCAGCCGCCTGCACCGCCAGCTCGGTACCACTTCGGTATACGTTACCCACGACCAGGTGGAGGCCATGACTTTGGGTAGCCGCATCGCGGTGCTCAATGACGGCGCGCTGATGCAGGTGGGCACGCCGCTGGAGCTCTACAACGACCCGGACAACACCTTTGTTGCCGGCTTTATGGGGGCGCCATCCATGAACCTGGTGCCGGTGCACAACGATGGCCGGCAGCTTACGTGTGAGCTGCTCACCCTGCCGCGTCCGCATTTGTCGGCATTGAAAAGCGCGCTGGTGTTAGGGCTGCGCCCGGAAAAGCTGGTCTATGCCGCCAATGCGCCGGCCAACTGGCCGCGGCTCACGGGCTCGATAGAGCTGGTGGAGAGCCTCGGTGCGGAAATGCTGGTGCACCTGCGCGCAGGCTCGTCGCAGGTAGTCGCAAGGCTGCCGGGTTTGCGGGCATTTACTCCGGGCGACACCCTCGAGCTCGCCTTTGATCCCGCCGCGGTCTACCTGTTTGACTCCGAGAGCCGGCAGCGTATTCGCAGTGATGGGGCCCGCGCCGGAGTGGGTGCCTGATGCTTCCCCGAAACGGTATGAGCCTGCCTGCAGGCAGGCTCCTGCAGGTCATGTTTTTTCTGCTGTTCCCGCTGTGGGGGCACGCTACTGAAACCCTCAACCTCTGGCACAGCTATCGCGGTGCCGAGCGCACCGCCTTCGAGGCGCTGATCGACGACTACAACCAAAGCCAGAGTGAGATTCAGGTCAAAGCCCTGGCGGTGCCTTTTGGCGGTTACGCAGACAAGCTCTCCGCCGCACTGCCCCGCGGCCAGGGGCCGGATCTGTTTATCATCGCCCACGACCGCGTGGGTGGCTGGGCCAGCGCCGGGCAGACGGTGGCACCCATCGACCGCTATGTGAGTGAGCGAATACTGCGGCGCTTTCCCGACAAGCTGCTGGACGCCATGACCTTTGCCGGTGACCTCTATGGCCTGCCGCTGAACTTCAAAAGCCCGGCACTGATCCTCAATACCGATCTCATCCAGACCGCCCCTGCTACCACCGACGAGCTGGTGGCGCTCGCCCGCCGCCACACCGAGCGCAGCAGCGGGCGCTTTGGCCTTGCCTACAGCTACACCGAACCCTTTTTCCACGGCGCACTGATGAATAGTTTTGGCAGTGGGCCCTTCGATCGCGGCGGTAGCCTGAACCTGGACAGTGAGGCCAATGTCCGCTCCCTGGAGATGCTCACTCGCTGGGTGCAGCAGGACCAGATATTGCCTGACGAGCCCACCAGCACCCTGGTGACGAGCCTGTTCAATCAGGGGCGCGCGGCGATGGTGATCAGTGGCCCCTGGATGCTCGGGGAGATTGCCCCGCAGGTGAACTACCGCGTGGAGCCGCTCCCCATTAACAGTGAGACGGGCCAGCCGCTCGCGCCCTGGGTTGCGGTGGAAGGGCTGTTTCTTTCGCCGTGGTCGAGCAACCCCAAGGCCGCAGTGGCGGTGATGGACTTTTTAACCCGTCGCCAGTCTGCGGAAAAGATGGCCATCGAGGGTGGGCAGCTGCCCGCCAATGTCAGCGCCTTCGAACATCCGCGTATTGCCAATGATGAAACAGCCATGGCGTTCCGCCGGCAGCTGGAAGCCGCAGTGCCCATTCCCAACCTGCCCGCCATGGCGCTTCTCTGGGTACCTCTGGAAAATGTGCTGAAAAAAGTGGTGAAGGGCGCGGCACAGCCACATGCGGAATTGCAGTTGCTGCAGCGCCGCCTGAGTGCGGACCTGGCGCGGCTGGAACGCTCCCGCGCGCGCGGCGACGGCCCCGTGCAAATGCCCGGCTGGTTGTGGTTGGTGCCGCTGCTACTGATCGCGGTCGCGATCGGTCTGTGGCGGCGTTACCGCCGCAAGCTCACTGGTAGCTGGCGAGCAAATCGCACCGCTTACCTTTATATATTGCCCGCGATGCTGGGCATGCTGGTGCTGGTGTTTTTCCCGCTGATCTATGGGCTGCTGCTGTCGGTTACCGACACCACAGTATTCAATGAGCACACACCCTTGTGGTCGCGGTTTGTGGGGCTCGACAACTATGCGGCGATACTCGGGGATTTTCATTTGTGGCGCGGGGAGGGTAGCGAGCGCAGTCTCGATTTCGACAATTTTTATTGGACCCTGTTTATTACCGTGCTGTGGACGGCGAGTAATGTCGCCCTGGCGGTCGGGCTTGCGCTGGTGCTGGCGCTGGCACTGGATAGGCCGATATTCGGCCGCAGCATTTTCCGCATGCTGCTGATCCTGCCCTGGGCCATTCCCAGCTATATCACCGCGCTGGTGTGGAAAGGGATGTTCCATCCGCAGTTCGGGGTGATCAATCAGGGGCTGCAAGTCCTGGGCTTTGCGCCGGTGGCCTGGTTCGACTCCATCGGTGCCAGCTTTTTCACCGGTCTGGTGACCAATGTGTGGTTGAGTATCCCGTTCATGATGGTGGTGATCCTCGGCGGCCTGCAGTCGATCCCGCGAGAGCTGTACGAAGTGGCCAAAGTAGAGGGGGCAGGGCGCTGGTTCCAGTTCCGCTCCATTACCCTGCCGCTGCTGAAGCCAGTTCTGATCCCGGCAGTGGTCCTGTCGGTGGTGTGGACCTTCAATATGTTCAACGTCATCTACCTGGTCAGCGACGGCGCCCCGGCGGGAGCGAACGATATCCTGATCACCAAGGCCTTCCGCATTGGATTTGAAAAATACCAGTACGCCTACGCAGCCGCCTATTCCATGGTGATCCTGGCGCTGCTGTTCTGTTACGCCCTGTGGCAGACCAAAGTCAGCCGCACCCTGGAGGGCGTGCGATGAACGTGGTCCTTGGCAGGGCAAGGCGAAGCGTGCCCAGCAGGTTCGCCCGGATACTCAGTGACATCTTCAGCTGGCGTTTTGCCCTGCTGGTGTTTGCCTCGCTGCTGGTCGCCTATCCACTGCTGTGGGTGGTCAGTCTCGCCTTCTCCGGCCAGCAGGCGCTGACGCTGGTGCAGTTGCCCGCAGATGCCAGCCCCGCACAGCACCTGCACGCCCTGATACCGCTGCCCGAGCGATGGACCCTCGATAACTTCCGCGCGTTGCTCAGCGAGCAACCTTTTCTGCGCTGGCTCGGCAACAGTCTGGTGATTGCCCTAGCCACTACGGCGGTGGGCTTATCCCTGAGTTGCAGCGCTGCCTATGCCTTCTCCCGCTTCCGCTTTGCCGGCCGCGAGCGTGGGCTGATGCTGTTTCTGATCTCGCAAATGTTCCCGGCGGTGCTGATGCTAATCCCGCTGTATGTGATCGTGGTGCAGTGGCTGGGGCTGGGAAATTCCTGGCTGGGGCTGATCCTGGTGTATTCGATCACCGCGCTGCCGTTCTGCGTGTGGATGCTGAAGGGCTACTTTGACACGCTGCCTTACGAGATCGAGGAGTCGGCACTATTGGAGGGGGCCTCTCGCTGGACCATCTTCACCCGCATCATCCTGCCCCTGGCGCGTCCGGCCATCGCCGTCACCGGGCTGTTTGCGTTCATGACCGCCTGGAATGAGTTCATCCTCGCCTCCATCTTTATGGACGATGAATCCCTGTACACGGTGCCGGTGGGGTTGCGCTTCTTCGTCAGTGATTACGCTTCCGAATGGGGCTATTTCGCCGCGGGCTCCATTATCGTGTCTCTGCCGGTCATGCTGTTGTTTCTGGCGCTGCAGCGCTTCCTGGTATCTGGACTCTCAGCCGGCGCGGTAAAAGGTTGAGGGCGGAGCGGCCACACCCTGTGGCAGTATTCATCGGACCTGTGCCGTTGCCAATGGTCGACTGATTGAGTGGGCTCGACGCCGGAGTCACAGGTTGTCTATCTAGTCATTTTCCTGCCTCGGGGTAAAATTTCGCCTCGGCCCCCAAAACTGCACCGTCCCGCCCGAAGGTTTGCGCTGAAATAGTGCAAAAATGCGTCACCTCTGTAACGTATTGATTTTTAAGGTTTTTCCCATTCCCGCTTTGCTGGGTTCAAGGTGGGATAGTCCATTTTTGGGTTATTTATCAAGGTGGGACGACTCAAACTGGCGCGCAGCGGGAGTATAGGCTCGAGCCAGATCGGGTTATCCTAGCGTTGTCTCGAGGTCCCCGGTCCTGGCGAAATCAATAACGAAAATGACGTGACGATGGGGGAGACAACTCCATGAGTAAGATGAACGAATTCAAGAAAAAATCGATCGCAGTAGCCATCGCGACCGTGGCAGGCATTAGTGGTCATGCGCTGGCACAAGAGGATCAGGGTTCCGCGCTGGAAGAAGTGACCGTAGTTGGTATTCGCGGCAGTCTGGAAAAATCTGCAGATATCAAACGCGATGCCCAAGGTGTTGTTGACGCCATCTCCGCAGAAGACATCGGCAAGATGCCGGACACTAACCTGGCTGAGTCCCTGCAGCGGATCACCGGTGTGTCCATCGATCGTCAGAATGGTGAGGGCAGCAGGGTTACCGTGCGCGGCTTTGGTCCCGACTACAACGTCGTCACCCTGAATGGTCGCCAGATGCCTGCGGCCAACATTGAAGGTACCACCGCTTCCGCTGCTCGCTCCTTCGACTTTGCCAATCTCGCAGCAGAAGGCGTGAGTGCAGTAGAAATATACAAGACCGGCAAGGCCGACCTGAGCACCGGTGGTATCGGCTCCGTGATCAATATTCGCACCGCACGTCCACTTGAGATGGACGACCTGGTGTTGAATGTGGGTGCAAAGACCACTCATGACACCTCCAGCAAGACTGGCGACAGCCTGACGCCGGAAGTCTCCGGTATCTTCAGCACCAAGTTTGCCGACGACACTTTCGGTGTGGCGGTGGCTGCCTCCCACTCCAAGCGCGATAGCGGCTTCGCGAAAGCGGAAACTGGCCCGGGCTGGTACACCATTCCGGGCGGACAAGGTGACTGGGGCTCCATCGCGCCGGACAATACCAACTTCGAGAACGCCCCACAGGAGGGCGACATCTACGCGGTGCCCCGCGGTGTGGGTTACTCATTCAACGAAGTTCAGCGCGAGCGCACCAATGCCCAGTTGACCATGCAGTGGGCGCCGCAGGATAACTTTGAAGCCACCCTGGACTACACCTATGCCGAGCAGGACGTTGAAGAGCAGTACAACGCCATGGGTGCCTGGTTCAATGGTGTGCCGGTATCCGGCTCATTTACCGAAGGTTCTGGCAACGGCAGCGTTGTCGCGCCGATCGTGTACACCGACGGCACCGGCTCTGACGTCACCTTCAACGCCGGCGATTGGGGGCGGGTCAATAAAAATAACTCTATCGGCCTCAACCTGGTGTGGAGTCCGCGCGAAGACCTGACGCTGGCGTTCGACTACCACAACTCCAGTGCTGAGAACGGCGCAAAAGATGAGCGTGGCACGAACAACAATATTGCCGGTGTGCAGTTCAACCGCGCGTCCACCACTGTGAATTATGGGTATGACCTCCCAGCCACGAGCTTCGAATTTATCGATGGCCAGGGTTTCGATCCGTCACAGATGCTGACCTCCGGTACCAGCTTCCGCAGCAGCTACATGAAGCACGATATCGAACAGGCCAAGTTTGACGGCACCTTTGATATCGATACCAGTGCGGTTAAAAGCATTGACTTCGGTGTTGCTCATATGGAGTCCTCCAACCGTTCCGCGTACGCGGTTGCGGAGCGCGGCACCTGGGGCGGCTACGGTACCCCGGAAGATTACGATGACTCCCTTTTTGTGCGTAAGAGCATGGCCGATGCGCTCGATCAGTTCGGCAGTGCCGACAGTGCGGAAATGACCCCGTACTACTACGCGGCCGATTTTGACGGCATGCGCGATGCCATCTCTGCAATTGCACAGGCTAACGGGGAAACCATCAGCCCCTGCGGTACCGTCCTTTGTGTAGACGATAACTTCACCACTGACCGCATTGCGGTTGAGACCCAGCAGGCAGCCTATGCCCAGGTGAACCTGGCTTGGGAAGATGTGCCCATGCCGATGCAATTGGCGATCGGTCTGCGCTACGAAAAGACCGATATCGATGCGAAAGCAAAGGTGCCCCAATACGACTACATCGAGTGGACCTCTGCTAACGAATTCGATGCACACGCCAACGGCGTTGGCTTCAGTGAGCAACAGGGTGGATACAGCAACCTACTGCCGAATATCGACTTCAACATTTCCCTGAATGATGACATGGTCGCACGCGCATCGGTCAGCAAGACCATTACCCGTCCCAGCTATGCCCATATTCAGGGCGGTCAGACTATCGATCCGCGTGTGCGTATCATTGACGGCACCGGTGCGCGTGGTAACCCCGACCTGAATCCGTTTGAGTCCACCAATTTCGACCTATCCTATGAGTGGTATTACGGTGAGGGCAGCTACGTTTCTGCGGGTTACTATAAGAAAAATGTCGATAATTTTATCGGCGAAGAATCGTTCATCGAAACGCCGTTCGACCTGGCGCACCCGGCCAAGGGGCCGCGCTACGAGGCGGCTGTCGCAGCCCTGGGCAGTGATGCGACCTCCGCTGAAATTCTTGCGTACATGCAGGCACAGTATGGCGACGTTATTGGTTCAGTAGCAGAAGGCGACGCTCTGGCCGAATTCAAGATACTTACCCCGGTAAATGCCAAAACGGCCAAAATCGACGGCTTCGAGTTTGCCGTACAGCATATGTTTGGTGACTCCGGTTTTGGTGGTATCGTCAACTTCACCACTGTGAATGGCGACATTGCGTATGACGACTTCAATACCAACAAAGGTGAAGGCGTTGATAACCAGTTTGTCCTGTTTGGCTTGAGCGATTCCTTCAATGTCATCGGTTTTTATGACAAGAACGGTATCCAGGCGCGTCTTGCCTACAACTGGCGTGACGACTTCCTGACCAACACGTTCGACGGCAACGGTGAGCGTAACCCGGTGTACACCGAAGCCTACGGCCAGCTGGATGCAAATGTGAGTTACGATATCCAGGATAACTTCTCTGTATTTCTTGAGGGTATTAACCTGACCGACGAAACTCAGCGTTTGTACGGTCGTCATGAAAACATGGTGATTGGAGCGATCCAGTCCGGTGCCCGGTATAATCTGGGGGTGCGTTACAGCTTCTGATGTAATGTCTGGAGTGGCGGGCAGCCGCCACTCACGTCTCACAGGATGTAAAGGGCGTGAGTGATCACGCCCTTTTTTTATTTGATGTCCTTGAAGTGGGAGGGCTCGAAAATGACACAGTCTCCGTTTTCCATTGTAATTCTGGGCGGAGGTGCAGCAGGCTGGTTAACCGCGGCGGTACTTGCTGCGGAACACGGTCGTGCACGCGGCGGACTCTGCGATGTAACACTGGTAGAGTCACCGGCGATTCCCACCGTCGGCGTCGGTGAGGGCACATGGCCGTCCATGCGTGAAACGCTGCGGCGTATTGGTCTCAGTGAGAAGCGGTTGTTCACCGAATGCGAGGTATCCTTCAAGCAGGGCTCCCTATTTACATCTTGGCGTTCGCATAATCCTGGCGAGCGTTACTATCACCCTTTTTCCCTTCCTCACGGGTACTTCGAACAGGATCTGGCGCGCTTCGCTGATGCCGGCGAGTACGCTTATCGCGTGACCCCCCAAGCCGCAATCTGCGATGCCCATCTTGCTCCCAAACAGCTGGGCACACCTGAATACGCTGCAGTACTAAATTACGGTTACCATTTTGATGCAGTAAAATTCGGACTGTGTCTGCGGGATCACTGCGTCAATCAGCTTGGTATAAAGCATGTTCAGGCTGAAGTTACGCGCGTGGAGAGTGCCGAGGACGGCACAATTCGCGCACTGGTCACCGACACTGGCGAGCATTTGTGCGCAGATCTGTATGTGGACTGCTCCGGTGGTTCTGCACTGCTAATCGGTGAACACCTCAAGGTACCGTGGGTCGATAAATCGCAGGTCCTGTTCAACGATCGCGCGTTGGCAGTACAGATCCCTTATGCCAGCGAGACGGCACCCATTGCTTCCGTTACCCGTTCCA
Source organism: Microbulbifer elongatus (assembly GCF_020524885.1). Classification (GTDB taxonomy): domain Bacteria; phylum Pseudomonadota; class Gammaproteobacteria; order Pseudomonadales; family Cellvibrionaceae; genus Microbulbifer; species Microbulbifer elongatus_A. Next base: position 69,733 of record NZ_JAIVKJ010000001.1, read on the forward strand.
CCGCTCGGGCACATGGTTGGATCTGGGACATTGGCCTGCCTACACGCCGTGGTATCGGTTCGGTTTATTCCAGTCGATTTTGTGACACGGAAACGGCCGAAGCGGACTTGAAACAATTCCTGCGGGGTGAGTTGCCCGATGAAGACATGGGGCAACTGAAAATTCGCAAGCTGGAATTTTCCCCGGGTTACCGCGCGGAAATGTGGCGGGCCAACTGTGTGGCCGTCGGAATGTCGGCGGGCTTTATCGAGCCCCTGGAAGCATCCGCGCTCGCTCTGGTTGAACAGGGTGCGGCGCTGATCCGGGATTTACTGCCGGCCAGCGTGCAGCAGATACCGCTTGCGGCAAAGCGTTATAATCGCCAGATGCTGTCTCACTGGGACAACATCGTTGATTTTCTCAAGCTCCACTATGTGCTATCGGCGCGCACCGATTCCGATTACTGGCTGGCACATCGCGCCGAAGAAAGTATTCCAGAGTCATTGCAGGAAAACCTCGGGTTCTGGCGTCATCGCGCCCCGGCCAAGCAGGATTTCCCACAAGCACAGCCATTGTTTCCTCCTGCGAGCTATCGTTATGTACTGAATGGTATGGGCTTCAAGTGCGACTGGTTGCGTTCCCCACGGAAAGACGATGACCAGGCGCGCGCACGTGCCCTTATGGCAGAGGTTCAGAAGCAGTTGGCTGCATATAGCAACGGACTGCCGGATAACCGCCAATTGATTGCAAAAATCATCGCGCACAGCGCCACGGGAGCCGCCTTTTCATGAAGTATCCAGAGCAAATACCTTCGGTAAAGATCCGCTCTGGTGTCAACGCAGACGAGATCGCCGAAATAGTAAAGAACCGAACACATCCTTTACTCTTCAAAAGCGCGGTTTCTCACTGGCCGTTGGTTAAGGCCGCAGGCGCCAACCAGTTGAGTGAGTATTTACAAGCATTTGACCGGGGGCGGCCGGTTGTCGTGTTCCGGGCTGCGGGGGAAACAAACGGCCGCATTTTTTACAACGAAAGTATGGACGGCTTTAACTTCGAACGTGCCACCGGAAATCTTGTTGCAATTTTACGTATGCTGGAATCCGGCGCGGCAGGCAGTGACTATTGTTATATCGGCTCTACGCCGGTAGATCACCACCTGCCTGGGATGCGCGACGACAATGATCTTGCCCTGGGCGAGTACCTGCCGCTCGTTTCACTGTGGCTGGGCAATCGCACTCGTATCGCGGCACACTTCGATTTACCCGAGAATTTGGCCTGCGTTGTCGCAGGCCGTCGACGCTTTACCCTATTCCCGCCGGATCAGGTTGCCAATCTCTACCCTGGCCCGCTGGAGTTCAATCCGGCTGGTCAGGCGATCAGCATGGTGGACTTCTACGCACCCGATTACCAGCGCTTCCCCCGATTTCGCGAGGCGATGGAAAGGGCCCAGGTCGCCGAGATGGAGCCCGGCGACATTCTCTATGTGCCGAGCATGTGGTGGCATCAGGTAGAGGGCCTTGATGAGGTCAATATGTTGATCAACTACTGGTGGCGATCAACCGAGGCCTGGTCGGGGTTGCCGCAAGATGCGCTTATGCATGCCCTTTTATCAATTGGTGGCTTGCCTGAAACGCAGCGCCGTGCCTGGGGAAACTTGTTTGATCACTTCGTGGTGAATCGGGAACGGGCGGCAGAACACATACCGCGTGCGCGACGGGGATTGCTCGCGAATCTGGATCGAGGCGCCTCCGGCAGGTTGAAAAAATTATTACTAGAAAAACTGCAAAGAACTCCCTGAGTGAAAATGCGGGAACGATGAGAGAGAGAAATCCATGAATAAGCCGTTGAAAAAAATCGTAATTGCGGGAGGCGGTACTGCGGGGTGGATGACCGCAGCGGCACTCTCCAAATTGATGGGTGACTCACTGGATATCACTCTGGTGGAGTCCGATCAGATAGGTACCGTAGGTGTAGGTGAAGCAACGATTCCTACTTTGCTATTCTTCCATCGTTTGCTGGGTATTGATGAGGCTGAATTCCTTGCTGCGACCCAGGGCACGTACAAGCTCGGCATTCGTTTCGAGAACTGGCGCAAGGTCGGGCATGATTATTTGCATGGATTTGGCGTTACCGGCAGAGATTGTTGGGCCTGTGGTTTTCAACATTTCTGGCTGCGCGCAAGAGAGCTTGGGTTTGCCGGTGACTTTGGTGAGTACTGTCTGGAGCGCCGTGCTGCAGAGGCGGGTAAATTTTCCCACTTGCCAAATAATGGTCTGAATTACGCATTCCACTTTGACGCAAGCCTGTACGCCAAGTTTCTTCGGCAGTTCAGTGAGCGCCATGGCGCAAAGCGTATCGAAGGAAAAATTGACCATGTGAAGCTCAACTCGGAGAACGGTCATATATCTTCTCTGAAACTGGACAATGGCCAACAGCTGGAAGGTGATTTCTTCATCGACTGTACCGGGATGCGGGCACTGTTGATCGAAAAAACCTTGCATACGGGCTTTGAGTCCTGGTCGCACTGGTTGCCATGTGATGGTGCCGTCGCGGTACAGACGCAGGCGGTGGAGCCACCACGACCCTATACCCGATCAATCGCTCGTGAAAGTGCCTGGCAGTGGCGAATCCCGCTGCAGCATCGGGTGGGCAATGGTCTCGTATTTTCGAGTAGTTACCAGAGTGAGAACGACGCGCGCCAGCAGTTGATGGACAACCTCGCTGGTGAGCCCTTGACCGATCCGAGATTAATCAAGTTCCAGACCGGGCGCCGTCGTAAACAATGGCATAAAAACTGTGTGGCGGTAGGGTTGTCCTCCGGATTTTTGGAGCCGCTCGAGTCAACCAGTATTCACTTGATTCAGCAAAATATCGTTCGCTTTCTGCGGCTCTTTCCCCATCAGGAAATCAGTCCGGTAGCCATAGATACGTTCAATCGTGAAGCAGAATTTGATATGGAGCGTATCCGAGACTTCATCATCCTGCATTACAAGGTGACAGAGCGAGACGACACAGAATTCTGGCGTTACTGCCGCAATATGAGCATTCCCGATACCCTCTCCGCCAAGATTGAACTATTCCGCGAGACGGGGCATGTAAATAGAGAGGGCAATGAACTATTTGTGGATTCGTGGCAGCAGGTAATGTTCGGGCAGGGGTTAATGCCAGAGCGGTACCATCCACTGGTCGACGTGATGTCTGAAGATGAACTACGCGGATTTATGCAGCAGGTCAGCCAGCATGTTGACGGCGCCATGTCGAAATTGAAAATGCACGATCAATATCTGCAGGAATTTCTGTCGCGGAAAACCAGTAGCTAGTTGGCGTTCCTGTCGTAGAAATTATTTTCGTCGCCAATCTTTCGCCCCAGATTGGCGGTTTTCTTAAAGTGGGACGACCCCGCTGCATCAAAATAACTACCTTCAGCCTCGCGATGAACTGAGATGTGAACTACGGCGCTCGCATACAGATAATCAAAAATAATGAAGAAGCGAGGTTTTAGATGCGTAAACTCCAAAGTGACCGGAGCGTGTTTCGCGCGCCCATCTTTTCCCTAATTAGTGGTGCGGCATTTTTAATGATCGGCGCCGTAAGCTTTTCTCCGCCTAGCCAGGCCCAGCAAACCAATCTCGCCTCCGGCGCACAGGTAATTGCGAGTACCGCGGACCTTGCCGCGAGTAATGCGGTTGACGGCAATAACGGCACTCGCTGGGCTTCTGCCGCCCAGACAGATCCGTCCTGGTTAAGTGTGGACCTCGGCCAGCCGTACAACCTTAACCAGGTGGAAATTTTTTGGGAGGCGGCCAACGCGGAGACCTATGAAATCCGTGGCTCGAATGACGGCAACCAGTGGACCACACTGTCTACCCAGACCGGCGGCCAGTTCGGTCATCGCACAGATACAGTGCCAGTCAGCGGCGCTTTCCGCCATGTGCGTATTCACGGTGTGACCCGCAGTGCCGGTAATTACTGGGGCTATTCCATCTGGGAGCTGGGCATTTACGGTACGCCCGTAAGCTGTGACAGCGGGTGCGTGGTGGAACTGGATGCAAGCACGGCGCAGGCCCGCGTGACAGGCGGTGATATTGTTGACGTGCACTATTCGGTCAATGGTGGTGGTCAGCAGAATGTTCGCATGCAGCAGAATGGAAACCTGTGGATCCATAATATTCCGAACCTGTCCGCGGGTGATGTCATCTCCGTTTACTACACCAAGATTACCGGTGGTGTTGGAGAAAACTTGCCATCCAGCCAGTTTACGTTTTCCGGCCAGAGCGGTAGTTCTTCTTCCTCCTCCTCCTCCTCCTCATCATCATCTTCGTCTTCGTCTTCGTCTTCGTCTTCGTCTTCGTCTTCGTCTTCGTCATCCGGCGGTGGCTCCGGTAGTTCGTCCTCCAGTAGCTCTTCATCTGGAGGTGCGTGGTCCAGCAGTTCATCTGGTGGTGACCTTGGCAACATCGTGCCGCTATATAACAGCGGTACGGCACTGGAACCGGCGGTTCAGTTTGAGACCGGTACAGCACTCATCACCCGTTTCTCCGATCGCGCGCGGGATCGTCACGCAAAGGAAGACCAGTTTCAGGCATACGATCATTACCTGAGTTTTTACTGGGAAGACCGCACCGCGGCCGTCGAAATTATCGATGAAGTGGCCAAGGGCGGCGATTCTGTGCGGATGAATGTGCGCACCGAATTTAAATTAAGCGATACCGAGGCAGAAAACCGCTGGTTCTATCGTGGTGTGGGTACGGTCGCTGAATACTGTGACAACGGCACCATGGTGGTGGTGGATCAGTACAACTACTACAAGGAGCGCACATTTAACTGTCGGGAAAATCGCAATATCCAGATAGGCGACTTGTTGGAGTTTGAAGTCAGCCAGTTCCTGGATGCGAGTGTGCCTAACGGCCGCGCCAATTATTACGGAACAACATTTCTGTACATCGTTGGTGAGGGGCTGGTGCCCTGGGATGTGGGTGGCACCACCCCGTTTGGGGGTATCAAGGATTCCTTCAAGCTTCCTGAAGCCGCGTGGCTCGGTGGCGATACCACTGTTCACGCTCTGACTTCTGGCGAAACAGACAACCATTTTATGCAGATGGCAACCAATGTAGGTTACGACAATGCGCAGCCATTTATGCGCGGCCGGCGCGTACTGCACAGTTCGGCAATCGACGGCGTGCATGATGAAAAGCCCCTCGAAAATCCACCGTTCGCGCCGATGATCAATCTGGCGGGGCCGCACTATATCAACGACAGTTGTGCCAGCTGCCACGAGCGCAATGGCCGCGCGGCGCCGGCAGCACTGGGTGAGCCGCTGGAAAAGTGGACGTTTAAGGTGGCCGATGCCAATGGCAATCCTGACCCCTATCTTGGCAGTGCGCTACAACCCAAAGCACGTGGTGGTGCGGCCAGTGAGGGCCAGGTTTCCATCGCTTATTGGACGGAACAGAATGGGTTGCGGTCACCCAATTACAGTTTCTCCGGCGTAACACCCGCGCGTTTTTCTGCGCGTATCGCCCCCAACCTGGTAGGAATGGGACTGTTAGAAGCCATTGCCGAAACTGACATCATTTCCCGAGCCGATCCGGCCGATAGCAATGGTGATGGTATCTCCGGACGGGTCAGTCGTGTGCTGGATCCGGAATCGGGGGAGACCCGTCTCGGCCGTTTTGGCTGGAAGGCCGGTGCTTCGAGTATTCGGCATCAACTTGCGCGTGCTTTCAATACCGATATGGGCGTGATGACCTCGGTTTTTCCGCAACCGGATTGCGGCAGCAGTCAGTCTGACTGTGGATCGTCAGGCACTGAGCTGGCAGATACACACCTGCAGGATCTTACCAAGTATATCGCTCTGCTGGGTGTGCGTCCGCAGCGCAATTACAACGATGGATCCGTTCAAAACGGCGCACAACTGTTTTCATCCATAGGCTGCGCCGACTGTCACACGCCAGTACAGCAGACCAGTAGTGACCACCCATTTGCGGAGTTGCGCGATCAGACCATCCGCCCTTACACGGATATGTTGTTGCACGATATGGGGCCGGGCCTCGCGGACAATCTCGGTGAGAACGAAGCCAGTGGTGCGGAGTGGCGTACCACGCCGCTGTGGGGGTTGGGCCTTTCTGCCTGTGTTACCGGCGGAGTGGAAAACCCCATTGGCGGACAGGGAAATGAAGTATGCACTCCGCAACACAGCTATCTCCACGATGGACGCGCCCGCACCGTAGAAGAGGCCATTTTGTGGCACGGCGGTGAGGGGCAGCAGGCGAAAAATGGGTATCAGGCTCTGTCCTCTACGCAAAAAGAAGATGTGCTGAATTTCCTGAATTCACTGTAAACGTTTTTTCAGAGCCTGACCCGAGGGCGCGGTGATTTTATCGCGCCCTTTTTATTGCCTGTATCTGATTCTTGTATAAGCCCGGGTTGGCTATGACCCACGTTAGAAGTTCACTCAATGTGGGGCGACGGTGAATCCTGATACGGGCTAAAAATGGCGCGCTCTCTGTTGATAGCAATTAAAAAAATAAACAAATGAACTAGGAGGCAGTGATGTCCAGATTTATGTTCCGCAGCTCGACCCTCGCAATCGCCATGGCAGCGACGGCCTGCGGCGGCGGTAGCTCCAGCAGTAATGATGAAGATAACGAATTCGTTGATCCGCCAGTAGTCGATACTCGCCCCGAACAGTGTATTGAGGATCCGATGAACTCCGGATATTGCCTGGTATGGCAGGATGAGTTTTCCGGTGTGGGTATTGATGGTGACAAGTGGTCCCATGAGCAAAACTGTACCGGCGGTGGCAACAATGAGGCGCAGTGCTACACCGATGCGCCGGAAAATTCCTGGGTGGCGGATGACATACTGCATATCAAAGCGATCCGGGAAGATGCGACTGGGCCAAACCGCGTAGACGACGACCCCAACTACGACCCCAGCGATGTGTCTGGTAGCGGCACCTATACCTCTGCACGCCTGCGTACCAAAGGGCTGGGCGACTGGAAATATGGCCGCTTTGAAATGCGTGCAAAACTCCCCTTCGGACAGGGCTCCTGGCCGGCGTTCTGGATGCTTCCCACCGAGTGGGTATACGGTGGCTGGCCACTCTCCGGCGAGATCGACATTTTAGAGGCCGTGAATCTGAAGGTCGGCGGCGAAGATCGTGTTTACGGCACGCTGCACTACGGCGGCAGCTGGCCGGGCAATGTGCATACCGGCGAGGCCTACCAGATTCCCGGTGACCTGAACCCGGCGGACGATTTCCACACCTACGCGGTGGAATGGGAAGAAGGTGAAATCCGTTGGTATGTGGATGGTGACCATTACGCCACCCAGACCAATGATGGCTGGTACACCACGGCTGCACTGGAAAACACACTGGCGCCCTTCGACCAGACGTTTCACCTGATCCTCAACCTTGCGGTAGGTGGTGACTGGCCGGCCAACGTAAACGATACCGGTATCGATGAGAGTGCTTTCCCGCAGGAATTTCAGATCGACTATGTGAGGGTTTACCAGTGCACGGAAGACTTTGAGACGGGCAAGGGTTGTGCCAGCACCGATGGCGAATTTGTGCTCAATCCCGGCACTCAACCACCGCAGGCTCCGGATACTGAAGGCGATGAACTGGTGATATTCGATGGGGAAGTGAAGGCGCCCTATCAGTGGTATACGTGGACAGCAGCAGGCACGGTCGAATATGCGGTGGCGGATGGCGGCGGTGACTATGGAGACGTGGGGCAGATCACCTGGAATACCGACCAGGGTATCGGCTTTTTCCAGTCTGATGCCACCTATGACCTGAGCGACTACACCTTCATCGAGTTCGACCTTCAGGTGCTTGCCGAGCCGCCGGATGCGGGCTCCGCTGCTCTGACCTTTCGCGCCGACTGTGTGTACCCGTGTTCGTCCGGCGATTATCCGTTGGACATGCCCGCGCTGGATCAATGGACCCACTTCCAGATCTCACTATTGGAGCTGGAGCAGGGCGGGCTCAATACCGCGAGTGTGAATACCCCTTTCGTGATTTCGCCAGGATGGGACAACCAGATGGGCGTGGTGCTACAGGTGGATAATGTAAAACTCACCCGTTGATCGCTGCCTGTTGATCGCTCCCTTCATCGAAAAACGGCGTCCCATTTTGACGTCTGACGCCAAGTGGCAAGGTGGTTTGCACCATTTTGCGACCGGGTGGCGAAGTGGGACGACCCTTTTCGGGGCGGCGCGTAAAAAGAACGCTGGAAAAGCCGGGCAGGCTTTAGCCAGCTGTTTGACGAGCGCGACTGTCCGGCAATAACAAGTCACATGACAATTCAGAACAATAATGGGCCAGATCATGATGGGAGTATTACGGTGATGAAGAAGCGAATTCTGCTGGGGGTCATCTCCGGTTTGATAGCCGGCGGCGGACTCGCCGGCTGTGGTGAGCAGAAAATGGCCGAGGGGGCGAAAACGGAAGACACCAACGCTGCCAGCGTGAATGCCGCATGGCCGCAGTTAAGTAGCCCCATCACCAAAGACCCGGCGATCGAAGCGCGCATTGACGAACTGCTTGCCAGAATGACCGTGGAAGAAAAAGTCGGCCAGATGGTGCAGGTGGAAATCCGTACCGCTACACCGGAAGATGTGAAGCAGTACCACATCGGTTCCATCCTGAATGGTGGCGGTAGCTTCCCCAACGACAACAAGCACGCGACCGTGGCCGATTGGGTTGCGTTGGCGGACGAGTACTACAAGGCCTCCGTGGACACCAGTGACGGTGGAGTCGGCATCCCCATGATCTGGGGTACTGACGCGGTTCACGGTCACAACAATGTGATCGGTGCGACCCTGTTCCCCCACAACATTGCCCTCGGTGCCACCCAGAACCCCGAACTGATGCGTCAGATTGGCGCCGCCACCGCTGCCGAAGTGCGCGCGACCGGTATCGACTGGATCTTTGCGCCGACACTTGCGGTCGTGCGCGACGACCGTTGGGGGCGCACCTACGAATCCTATGCTGAAGACCCGCAGGTTGTGTACAACTACGCCGGCAAACTGGTGGAAGGCCTGCAAGGCAGCGCCGACACTGAAGAGCGCTTGCAAGGCAAGCACGTCATCGGGACTGCCAAGCACTGGCTTGCTGATGGCGGCACTGAGAACGGCATCGACCGCGGCGACGCGGTAATGAGTGAAGAAGAGCTGGTCAAGATCCACGCCCAGGGTTACTTCTCTGCAATCGAAGCCGGTGTGCAGTCGGTGATGGCATCGTTCAGCAGCTGGAACGGCGAGAAGATGCATGGTCACAAATACCTGATGACCGATGTACTGAAAGACCGCCTGGGTTTTGACGGTTTTGTGGTCGGCGACTGGGCCGGTCACCAGTTCGTGAATGGCTGCAGCACTGACAGTTGTCCGCAGGCGATCAACGCCGGTCTCGACATGTTTATGGCTCCGGACCCGAGCTGGAAAGCCCTCTTTGCCAACACCGTGGCCCAGGCGAAGAGCGGTGAGATTTCTGCCGAGCGTCTCGACGACGCGGTGCGCCGTATCCTGCGGGTGAAAATGCGTTCAGGCTTGTTCGAGGCGGGCTTGCCGTCCGAGCGCGCCAATGCCGGTGACGAGTCCCTGATCGGTGCGCCTGCGCACCGCGCTATTGCCCGTCAGGCGGTGCGCGAATCTCTGGTGTTGCTGAAAAACAACGATGGACTGCTGCCTCTTGCGCGCGACCAGCGTGTACTGGTGGCTGGTGACGGCGCCGACAATATCGGCAAGCAGTCCGGTGGCTGGAGTATCACCTGGCAGGGAACCGGCAACCAGAACAGCGATTTCCCCGGTGCGACTTCCGTGTTCGGCGGTATCGCCGAAGTGGTTGAGTCGGCCGGCGGCACCGTGGAGCTCTCGGTGGATGGTAACTTCGAGCAGAAACCGGATGTGGCCATTGTCGTATTTGGTGAAGATCCCTACGCGGAAATGCAGGGGGATATCGCCAATCTCGATTACAACGGCGATGCCGATCTGGCGCTACTGCAGCGCCTGAAGGCGCAGGGAATCCCGGTGGTTTCCCTGTTCATCACTGGGCGCCCGCTTTGGACCAACCCGGAAATCAATGCCTCCGATGCGTTTGCGGTGATCTGGCAGCCCGGCACCGAAGGTGGCGGTGTAGCCGATGTGCTCTTCCGCAAAGTCAGTGGTGAGGTGAACCATGACTTTACCGGCAAATTGACCTTCTCCTGGCCGAATGATGCCCAGCCCATCGTGCGCAACCCTGGCGAGAATGAAGCGTTGGCGCAATTCAGCTACGGTTATGGCCTCGGCTACGAAGACAATGTGCAGGTGGCTGTGCTTTCCGAGGAGAGCGGGCTGATCGAGTCCGACGGCAATGAAGCGCTGGCGGTATTCAATGGTCGGGCAATGGACCCCTGGAGCCTCCAGGTAACCGATGCTGGAAACAACCAGTCTGTGATTTCCAGTAGTGTCACCAGGCTGCAAGGCATCAGCGTGCAGTCGGTAGATCGCAAGGTTCAGGAAGACAGTCGCCGTTTGCGCTGGACCGGTGAGGGCAACGCGATTGCCGGCTTCTTCGCCAACAGTCGCACCGACCTCTCCGCCTATCTGGGCAACCAGGGTGCACTGATGTTCGATGTGAAGGTCGACAGTGCACCCAGTGATGCGGTGAGCCTGGGCATGTACTGTGGTCAGGATTGTGGCGCGGAGCAGTCCATTACCGACGTGCTGCAGAGCGCAGCTCCCGGTGAGTGGAAAACCGTCACCGTAGACCTGCAGTGCCTGGCTGCCGGCGGCGCCAAAATGGATATGGTGCTGTCCCCCTTCTATGTGCGCACTGCGGGCTCTCTGGACGTGACCGTTCATGATATTCGCATCGCCTCAAAAGCGGATGCCGATATCAACTGCGGTTGATTCACTGGTGTGCCCGCACTCAGGGGCGGTGCATGCAAAGTGAGCGAGATAAAAGTAAGGGCGCCAAATGGCGCCCTTACTTTATTGGCCGAACTATTTTCACTGCCCTCGTTTAGGGCGATTACTCATCAGCTGCGAGCGCCCGTTTGCGATATTCCGTGGGCGACATGCCTACGAGACGGCTGAAAAACCGGTGGAATGCAGACTTGCTGTTGAAACCGGACTCGAGCAGTACATCCAGCACGGTCATGTCGGTCTTGTCCGGGTCGGATAGCAGCGCCTTGGCAGCTTCGACCCGGTAGCTGTTCACAAATTCGAAGAAGTTGGTGCCGAAGTGCTTGTTGATCACCGCCGAGACTTCTTTTGCCGGTAGATCAATGCGTTCAGCAAACTGTTCCAGGTTCAGGTTCTTCTTGAGATAAATCTGGTCGCCCTCCATTGCGTTACGCACTTTCTCGATTGCGGGTTCCGAAGGCTCTTCCTCGCTGATGGTCTCGCGAGTTTCTTCCTCTGGCTTGGTTACCAGCAACTGGTGCGCATAGGTCAGGCTATAGGCAAAAAATGCGTTGATCAGGATAAACGCGAGGTAGTTGTCGGCGATCCCCATATAGTCGGCCACGACATCGCTGGAGAACTTGGCCACCACGTGTACGACCATGGTCCATCCCCAGGCAATGCTCACACCCCACGTCAGGGCGGAAAGCCAGTGCAATTCCGTTTCGGAAAAGTGGGAGTACTCGTCTTTCAGTGCGTGGCGGTAGCGGCGGATGCGCATCAGGGCCGCGATTGCGTAGGCAAAGGGCACCAGGGAAGCCAGATCCCAGATAGATTCGATGGTGGTTGCTGAAAGGGACTGACCGGCGTCCGGCATGAGGCGCAGGTCATTGCTGGAGATGCTAAACACCGCAACGCACAGTAGCCCGATAACCGTTGGTAACAAATGTAGGGCATGGCGCTGATTGAGATTCAGTTTCTGCTGCGTAAGGGAGCAGACGTAAAGGTAAATAGCCGGTCCCTTGAGTAGCAGGGAGGCGAAAAGCAGGTAGGGCAGCAGGATCTGCTCAAACCAGGGGGCAAGAGAAAACTGATCATTCCACAGAAGCAGGGTGCAGCCAGAGGACACTGCGATAATTAGCAAAAACGCGGTCAACAGGCGGCCGTCGTGGCGAGCCCGGGTGGGTAGGATCGACTGGAACACCGCCAGCAACAGGCATTCCGCCGCGGTCATCAGCAGAACCACGTCGTGGATATTGAAGATATATTCTTTCATGGGGTCATCGCCGAGTGGTATTTCGTTCTTATGGCATTTTTATCTTTCTTGTTTGCGTGAGTATATGAGAATTCCCGCCGGGGTAGGAGCGCAGCCGGTTGTGATTCCACTGTCCCGGTGATCCAGTTTGCGAAAATTTCGAAAGTGACACTGCCCAGTTTGCCGATTTCTTGAAAGTGGGGCGACGTGAGCAGGGCCTGGCCGCATGCTATGTCCATCGGGTTTCAGCGCAACCTGTGCGGCGCAGATGTGGTACATCGGCGCTCGTCACAAGGATTGAGGCCTGACTTCATCTCTCTTCCTGCTAGTTGGCCTTTCTCGTCGGCCTCCCGTATTAGCTGGACCGGCAGGCATCCCTGCCGGTAATTTTTTCCCCTGCGTCCGCTTCCATGTCTTTAGTCGATGCGTCAGTGTCGCGTTTTAACACGCCGTGAAAACGTCCGATCTGAAGATGATTCTTCAGGCGCCTCATCCCCCCGAATTTGTGACCATAAAGAGGGGGGAGGACTGGAGTTTTCGTCGGCAAATCATTACCTTATACCGCCATTTTTCCAGGGTGTCTGTTCGCCCTGATAGTGGTTTCGAGCGAGTCGCATCGGCCGCTCTCGCAGCATGCAGAATATGTAAGGAAAGCGTCATGACCAGTATCGTCGCGGATATCGGCGGCACCAACGCCCGTTTCGCCATCGCCCACCCACATCAAGGGGGCTACCGGCTCGAGTCCATCCAAGTGGTGAATTGCGCCAAATTTGAGGACTTCTATTCCGCAATGGGGCAGTGGCTGGAAGGTTTGAAGGATCCGCGCCCAACGCAGGCATGTATCGCGGTTGCCGGACCGGTCGAAAAGACGCCGCAGGGCGGGCGTGTAACCATGACCAACCTGGGATGGGATATACGCGCCGAAGAGCTGTGCAGCCGCTTTTCTCTGGAGCGCGCTCTGGTGGTCAACGATTTTGCCGCCCTGGCGCTCTCCCTGCCGCGCCTGCAAGAAGGGGACAAGTGGGCACTGCGGGATGTGCCCTCGGAAGCCAACGGCTGCATGGCTGTGCTTGGCCCTGGCACCGGCCTTGGGGTAGCCGCGATCATCCATGAAGCTGGCGCCTACCGCGTCGTGCCGGGAGAGGGTGGTCACGCCAATCTCTCTGCCGGCAGTGAGCGGGAACTTGAGCTTCTGCGAATCCTGGCCCGCGAGCAGATGCCCGTATACAACGAGTACGTGCTGAGTGGCGGCGGCCTGGTCAATCTGTACCGAGCGGTCTGCGCCCTGCACGGACGCCCGGCGGAAGACCTCACCCCACCGGACGTCAGCGGTCGCGGTCTCGATGGCACCGACCCTCTGTGCCGTGAAACCCTCATCGACTTCCTCAACTTCCTCGGCAGCGCCGCCGGTGACGCCGCCCTTTATTATGTGGCCCGCGGTGGCATCTTCCTGGGGGGCGGTGTTCTGCCGCGAATCGAATCCCTGCTGCCGGAGAGCCAGTTCGAGCAGCGCTTTACCAATAAGGGACGCCTTGGAGAGTGGTTGCAGGGCGTGCGGGTGGAAGTACTGAAAGCCGGCTATCCCGCCCTGATCGGCGCGGCTGCTTGGCTAGAGCGCTGATCAAGTTCTTCTCTCTTTCGCTTCCAGTGTTTTCGCGCAGCATTTTTTCTGGTTAAATTTCAGTCGATCTGTATAATGCGCGCGCGATGGTGACCTGGGCCGGCTCCATTTCCTCCTTAATTCCTCCGCCGGCCCCAGTTTCTCCCCCCTCCTCCCCCCCCGGGGGTGGAGGATAAGGACTTCGGGTAAGCCTAGGATGGCAATACTCACCATAATCATAAGTCCAAGGGAGAAGATGATGAGTCTGACTAACAAACGTTTCCGGCCGGCACTGCTGTCTGCAGCAATTGCCGCTTCCGTGAGCGCCTCCATGGGTTCCTATGCTCAGGAACAGGCTGAAGCGCTGGAAGAAGTAGTAGTAACTGGTATTCGCTCCAGTGTTCTCGATTCCATTTCCGCCAAACGAGATTCCGATGTAGTTGCCGAGGTGATTGACGCAGGTGACCTGGCATCTCTGCCGGACGTATCTATTGCTGACGCACTTGGCCGCCTGCCGGGTGTGACCACAGTCCGCGACTCTGGGCAGTCTTCCCAGCTGAACATCCGTGGTATGAATGGTGACTTTGTTCAGACCAGCCTGAATGGCCGCGAGCAGGCGAGCACCAGTGGCTACACCGCCGGCAGTCGCTGGATTGCATTTGACCAGTACCCCTCCGAGCTGATTACCCAAGCCGCCGTCTACAAGTCACCGAAAGCATCCCTGATCGAGGGTGGTGTTGCCGGTACTGTTGAAATGAAGACTGCCAACCCCCTCGAGGCGGAAAAGCAGCATAACTTCAATGCCAACGTGCGTTACTCCTTCAACGACGCTGCGGAAAACGTTGGTGCCGACGACGCCGGCCAGCGCGTGAGCTTCTCTTACCAGGGCAAGTTCCTCAATGACACCCTGGGTGTTGCTGTTGGTTACGCCGACCTTTCCCAGCCAAACAACGCTGAGCACATGAACTCCTTCATCGAAGGTGCGCGTGATTTTGATGGCGACGGTAGCGAAGATCGCATCATCAAGGGCTTCCAGCTGCGTGCAGAAAATGGCGAAGACGAACGTCAGGGCTATCTGGCTTCTGTCGTCTGGCAGCCAAGTGACACCGTCAGCGCCCAGTTTGACTATTTCCGCTCTGACTTTAGCTCTGTTGACACCCGCAGCGGTTTCTACGTTGATGGCCTGCAGCGCGACGCGGGAACTTACGACATCGAAAACGCTGTCGTTGAAGACGGTATCCTGACCGGTGGCGATGTTACCCTGACCACCCTGGTTGGCCCATGGATCGAAGTTCGCCAGGAGGACCAGTCAACCGAGTCCCTGACCGAGAGCTTTGGTTTCGAGTTTGACTGGCAGATCACCGATACTTTCAATGCGAAAATGGATATCGCACACAGCAGTGGCGAGAAGAGCCGTCTTGACCGTATCGCCAGCTTGCACGCCTATGACCTGACATACGATGCCGACGGCAACCTGCAGTCCTGGCAAGAGCTGGGTGGCCAGAGTCTCGCGTATCAGCTGAACGCGGGCAACATGCCTTCTGTCGCATTCAATACCGATTACACCGACCTCAGCCATATGCGTTTGGGTGATTGGGAGCAATTCCCACACCTGTACACCGATGAGCTGGACAGCGTGAAATTCGACTTCAAATACGATGTTGAAATGCCGGTAATTGCTTCTTTTGAGGCCGGTGTTCGCTGGAGCGAGCGGGTATTTACTGATGACCGCAGCACTTTCCGCTGGGGCCGTCGCGAAGGCCAGAACGGCTTTGTTGATGCTGATGGCAACGTCGTCCTGAACGAAGGCTGTGAGTTCAACCGTAGTGACGCAGCATGTATGCCAATGGAGCTGGATGGTTTCGTAACCGTAGGATCCTTCGGTGGCTCCATGTCCGGCTACCCGAACTACCTGATGGTAGATATGGAAGGTATCGCCGACGCGGTATTTGGCCCGGGTAACTACGATGCCCAGCAGACCTGGGACCACAACTGGACCCTTATCGAAAGTGGCGAGCTGAAAGAAGAAGTTACCGCTTATTACTTCATGGCGAACCTGGATACCGAAATGTTTGGTATTCCGGTCACCGGTAACGCAGGTGTGCGCGTAGTTGAAACCGATACCAAGTCTATCGGCATCCAGCAGGTGCGTGACGGCGAAGGCGATGAAATCATCGACGACAACGGTGTAGCACGTTATGACTATGCTCACGTTGAGTACGGTCCAAAGTACACTGACGTACTGCCGTCTCTGAACCTGAGCTTCCACATCACCGAGCAGGACCAGGTTCGCTTCTCCGCGGCTAAAGTGATGGGTCGTCCGCCGGTATTCCAGCTGCGCGGTGGTGCAGGTTCCTGGATCGATACCGCTAATGATGGTGTTAGCGACCGCTACAACGTGTGGTCAAAAGGTAATCCAAACTTGGATCCGTTCCGCGCGAACCAGCTGGATATCTCTTACGAGCACTACTTTGAAGATGGCGGTGCTGTAACTGCAGCCGTGTTCTACAAAGATATCGAATCCCTGATCGAGACTGTTACCTTCTTCGAAGGTGAGATCGCTTGGTCCGAGATCGGCTTGGAAGCGCCGGCAGGTCTGGTCGAAGGTCAATACCAGACCGTGCGTAACAACGATATGGGTGGTTACGTCCGCGGTATTGAACTGGCTTACACCGATACCTTTGATCAGCTGCCGGGTATCTTCTCCGGCCTGGGTATGACCAGCAGCTACTCCTACACTGAGAGTGAGACAGCGGTAGATGGCGGTGGTAACTTCCCTGATCAGCTGCTGCCTTTGCCCGGTCTTTCAAAGAACGTGTGGAGCACCAGTGTATTCTGGGATATCGGCAACTTTAGCACTAACGTGAATGCTCGTTACCGCGATGAGTATGCCTTTGCCGGTGTGGCACCGGGTGGTTCCAGCCTGACCATGGCCGATGAGTACACCACTGTTGACTGGCAGTCTTCTTACTCCTTCGATAATGGTGTAGACGTTCTGTTCCAGGTTAATAACCTGACCAATGAGCCGAACATCGCAACTTACGGCACACCGAGTGCGGTTGCGGAGTACGCCGAGTACGGTCGTCAGTACTTCATGGGTGTGAGCTATCAGTTCTGATTGCGGAACTTAAGATAGTCCCATGACTGCTTTGCAGTAACACAGGCCGCCTGCCGGGGTAACTCGACAGGCGGCTTTTTTGCTTTAAGAATTGTGGTTTCAGCATGTTTGAACAGAGTCAAAATCCGGGGGCTGCTCCCGCGAAAAAAATTGTCATTGTCGGTGGAGGCACGGCGGGCTGGATGGCCGCCAACCTGATGGCAAAGAGCTGGATCAAAAAAGGATTTGAAATCACACTGATCGAGTCACCGAATATTGGCATTATTGGTGTGGGCGAGGGTTCCACGCCACAGCTCAAGGGCTTCATGGATTCCTTGGGTATCACTGAGCAACAGTGGATGCCAGCCTGTAACGCGACCTATAAGCTTGGAATCACTTTTAAGGATTGGTCGGTGCGGCCTGGCTTTACCAGCTACTTCCATCCCTTTCCTGCACAGCCGGATGATTACACGGCGCCGGCATTTTTTCACAACAGCTATGTACGTCGACAGGGCGTTGATGTGGAGGGGCACCCGGATCACTTTTTCCTGGCCACGCACCTCGCTGCCCAGAAGAAGTCTCCGATCCCGTCAGAAAACTTTCCATTTGAAATCAACTATGGGTATCACTTTGACTCCACGTTGCTTGGGCAGTTTCTTGCACAGTTTGCGCGCGATCACGGTGTAAATCATGTACAGGCGACAATCAACGATGTTCGCTTGCATGCGAATGGCGGCATTGCCAGTGTGGTCACTGATGAGGGGCAGGAAATCTCCGGTGACCTATTTGTGGACTGCTCCGGATTTCGGGGCTTATTGATCCAGCAGGCACTGAAGTCGGATTTCGTTAGCTTTGGAAAAAACCTGTTCAACGATTCCGCCGTTGTTGTGCAGACGCCTGGCGAAGATGAGCTCGAGTCCCAGACTATATCAACGGCACTCAAGTACGGTTGGGCGTGGAAGATTCCGCTGACCAGCCGCATTGGCAACGGCTATGTGTTCAGTAGCAGTTTCTGCACCCCGGAGCAGGCAGAAACGGAGTTCCGGCAGCATCTTGGCTTGTTGGACAGCGATGTGGCAGTCCGGCACTTGAAAATGAAGGTGGGCCGGCTTGAACAACACTGGATGAAGAACTGCGTGGCTGTCGGTCTTTCTCAAGGCTTTATTGAGCCGCTCGAGGCGACCGCATTGCACCTTGTGCAGGAGACGGTGGAAGGGTTTATCGACGCCTTTGAGAAGGGTAACTTCACAGACAAGAATCGTGCACCATTTAACAAGAGCATCAATGATCGATTTGAAGCGGTGAGAAACTATATTGTGGCCCACTACAGGGTCAATTCGCGCAGTGATACAGACTACTGGATTGAAAATGGGCGCAATGAACACCTCTCGTCCTCACTGCGTGCGGTTCTTGAGACTTGGGTGCGGGGGAAAAATATTTCCGATGAACTGGATCGCCAGGATATCGACCGCTACTACCCCTCGATTTCCTGGAACTGCCTTTTGGCGGGTTACGGCCTTTACCCTGAGCAGCATCAATTAAAGCCAGGCAACGCGCTTGCGCACAAGTACAAGCTAGATGAAATTCAGAGTTTTATCGGGCGATGTGGATTGAACTTCCGGTCCCACCGGGAAGAGGTCGATCGCCTGGTCAATGCCGTTCGCTGAAATAAAAAATGCCGGTTTGCCGGCATTTTTTTATCTCGACCTATGCTTAGTGCAAAGTAGAGGTAGATGCGTGCCCAAATTAAACGGACGCTCCATTTAATTTTCACAATGCCCGTCAAACATCCAGCTCACCGCCCGCGGAAATTCACCCCGCCAGAAGGCTTCATTATGCTCCCCCTGCGGATCAAGCTCCGCATACCACTGTCCGGCGGGTACGGTGTTCTCCAGGAGCGCCTGCATCTTTTGGTGCCCTGCGCTCATCTCTTTGCCTTCTAGTTTGCCTGTCAACAGGTAAGTGCGAGTTTCCTTTAGGCGCGGATTGTTTTTGGTCGAGGCGAACATCTGCGGCGCTATCCAGTAGGAAGGGGAGAAGATGCCGGCCTTGCCAAAGACATCCGGGTGGCGATTGATTGCATGGTTGGATATGAGGCCTCCCATCGAGCTTCCCATTACCGCGGTATGTTCCCTCTCTGGCAAGGTTCGATACTCGCGGTCGATGCGAGGCTTCAGTTCATTGACCAGGAAATCCACATAAGCATCGCCTTCACCCTTGCCGAATCGCTCATTGTCATAGGGGTTCAGTTCGGTCATGCGCAGCTTGTCGCCATGGTCAATGCCCACGACAATCACTTCCAGACCACAGGTCTGCGCCAGCTGGTTGAGCGTTTCATCCACACCCCACTCGCCGACATAGGAGGTGGCGTCGTCAAACAAGTTCTGCCCATCGTGCATATACAGCACGGGATAGTGCTTGTCAGAGTCCTCGTAGCTCTCGGGCAGGTAAATCCGATAAGTGCGTTCTCGTTGCAGGGTGCCCATCTCGATGGCGGGCATCACGTGCACGTTCGGCTGTGCGGTAGATGTTGGCGTTGGTGATGCGCCGGCAATTATCGGCTGGGTCGCCAGCAGCAGGGCGACGGCCAGGGTGAGCTTCTTGCGCACTGTTATATCTCTCGCAGCTGGGGCAGTGTGCCAGTATCCAATGTCTGCAGGAAGCCTGCTTCAGCCTAGGCTTGGGGGGAGAAGGGTGAACATGGGGAGCGCGGGGGAAATGGAAGGCCCCGCAAATGCGGGGCCGGGAGCAATGGGATCAGTGCGCGGTTGTGGTAAACGCGTTACACACCATCACATCGGTATCCACAGAGCCGATCACCCGCTCGGCGGTATTGCCGCGCAGCAGGGAGCCGGTCTCACCGTACTGGTTCAGGGTGCCCATCACCACCAGATCGGCATCGATCTCTTTGGCGATTTCGGCAACTACTTCGTTGGTGTAGCCCTGCTTCACGTGGATGCGGTCGGTGGGAACGCCGGTTTTTTGTGCCAGTTTGGCCAGGGCACCGCGGTCCGGATAGAGCATGGAGTCCAGGTAGGCGTTGACCAGGTGCAGCTCGGCACCGTACATCTCGGCGATGTAGTTGGCGCGCTCGGTGATCTGGCGGTTGAGCTGGCGCTGTTGGGTGGTCTGGGCCTGGTAGTTGACCGTGGCCAGTACCACTTTGCGGCGATCCTTGGCACCCGGGCGGATCAGTACCACCGGGCACTTGGCCTGCTTCAGTACATGCCACTTGGACTCGGCAAAGGTGAAACGACGGCTGCTGGTGCGGGCGTGTACCGGCAGATAGATCATTTCCGCGTTGTAGCGCTTGGATTCCTGAATGATCGCGCCCTGCCAGTCACTGGACCAGCAGACGTTGATTTCGAATTCAACGCCGGCTTCTTCGATCGGGGTGCGGATCTGGTCGCGGAACCAGAACTCATCGCGGAACAGGTGGTCGTTCACTGCGCGGGTGTCTACGGCTTCACCGTCGACGGCCACAAAAACGGCAAGCTTTGGCTGTGGGCTGCGCTCGCGGGCGGTGGCCAGGGCGCGCTCCAGGGCAACGTGGCGGTCGTCGTTGGGGTCCACCACCACAAATACTACGGGTTTATCCTGCATGTTCACTCCTTCAATTTTTTAAATCTGGTCCCTAAGTTCTCTCACTGCGCAGTAAGGATTCGCCCAACGCGCAGACGTACCGCCCACTATTGTTGGCGCCCTCTTTAGGCCTCTCTCCGGAGGTTCCACGGGCCTCTGGGCGGCCCCGCGAACGGGCGGTCAAGCCTATCACCGGCCGCCGGTTTTTTCACCTACGCCCCGGGCAGGGAGGATGAATCCAGGCGCCAGGCGCGTACATTAGGCTGTAGTGATGACCGTTCGATAACGACGGAGAGAAGATAATGAGAAAAATGACCGGTTTGGCCGCGCTGATTTCCGCAGCGGCACTGTCAATTACCGCCTGTTCCGACGGCGGCGCAAATTCAGCAGCGAATGCCCCCGCGGACGCGCAGGCATCTTCGCCGGAGCAGGCCGTTCCCGCCTTGACCGACATCAAGTCTGCGGCTGCCGACCCCTTTTGGAATAACGCCACCATCTATTTCATGCTGCCGGATCGTTTCCACAACGGTAATCCGGACAACGACCTGTCCTATGGGCGCAAGGGCGATGCAGCGTATATGCGCGGCTTCCTCGGCGGTGACTTGCGCGGTGTGATCCAGAAGCTGGAAGAAGGCTACTTCACCGATCTGGGTGTCGATGCCATCTGGATGTCACCGGTCATCGAGAACATCCACGGTTATGACGAAGGCGATAAGCGCACTTATGCCTTCCATGGCTACTGGCCAAAAGACTGGACCACCGTGGACGCCAACTTCGGTACCGAAGAAGACCTGGCGGAACTTATTCAGGTGGCGCGTAGCAAGGGCGTACGCATCCTGCTGGATGTGATCATCAATCACACCGGTCCGGTTACTGCAGAAGACCCCTTGTGGCCCTCCGACTGGGTACGCACCAATCCCCAGTGTGACTGGAGCAGCTTTGCCCAGAACGTACAGTGCGCACTGACCGACAATCTGCCCGACATTCTCACCGAGAGTGAAAAGCCGGTTGAGCTGCCACCGCAGCTGACCGAGAAGTGGCAGCGCGAAGGCCGCCTGGAGCAGGAAGTGGCGGAGCTGGATGCCTTCTTCGAGCGCACCGGCTACCCGCGTGCGCCCAAGTACTACATCGTCAAATGGCTCACCGACTGGGTGCGCGAATACGGTGTAGACGGTTTCCGTGTGGATACCGTGAAACATGTGGAGCCGGAAATCTGGGCGGTTCTCAAGAAAGAAGCCAGCCTTGCCCTGGAAGAGTGGAAGGCCAACAACCCGCAAGAAAAGCTGGATGATCGCAGCTTCTTCATGGTGGGTGAGGTTTTCCACTATGGCGTGAATGATTTCGCCAGCAGCGACGGCCGTTTCTACGACTTCGGCGATCGCAAGGTGGATTTCTTCAACTACGGCTTCGACAGCCTGATCAACATGGGCTTCGCCGCCCACGCTGGCCAGGATATGGAAACTATCTTCAGCGAATACTCCAGCATCCTCCACGGCGGTGAGCTGGAAGGTGTTTCCGTGGTGAACTACCTGGGCTCCCACGACGACCACCACTCGTTTGACCGCGAGCGCAAGCAGGTCAAGAGCTCTGCACTGAAACTGATGCTGGCCCCGGGTGCTGCGCAGATTTACTACGGCGACGAAATTGCCCGCCCGATGATTGACGAGCAGGCCTATGGCGACGCCTCCATGCGTGTGCCCATGGACTGGAGCAGCATCGAACAGGCAAAAACCAGTGAAATCCTGAGCCACTGGCAGAAACTCGGTCAATTCCGTCAGTCTCACTTCGCAGTGGGTGCCGGCGTACACCAGCAGCTCAGCGAAGCACCGTATATTTTCTCCCGCTCACTGGAAGGCGACCGCGTGATGGTGGCCCTGGATATGCCGGTGGGTGAAAAACGTGTGACTGCGTCTGACGTGTTTGCAGACGGTAACCTGGTAAAAGATTACTACTCAGGCTCAGAAGCAAAGGTAGAGAATGGCGTACTGGTGTTCGACACCGAGTTCGATACGCTGCTGCTGGGTGCGCCTGAAAAGCAAAAACTAAGCGCCCGATAACCCGGGATTAAGCGGAAATGAATTTGATTCGTCGGCCCGGTAAGTAATGTGACCGGGCCGGTAACAGAGCAGTGATTGGCTGCGTGTGACCCTCTCTTTCTCGTCGAAAGGCTTGCCGGTATCAGGTTTTCTGGTACCGGCTTTTTTTTGCCCCGAGAGTAGATGCTGGCTGTTTTTGCGCAGTCAACGCGTGACGTTCATCGAGAAATAATTGCTGTAGCTCAGTTCCGGAATGCCGTCGTTGTTGGTATCTACAAACTGTAACCCGTGTCCCGCCTGCATGAAGGGGAGGTAAGGTGACTCCGAAACCAGCATGAATGAATCGGGAGCGAGCTCCAGAATCTGGCTATGGGTATTGTTGAGCAGATCCGAGCCACTGCTTATCAAAATATTGCGACGGCCGGTACCATAGTTCTGTACCAGCAGGCTTCCAATATCGCCGGAATGCCGGTACGCGCTGCGTGGCGAGAGGTCGTGGTTAAGAACCACAAGCCATGTGACTTCGGGCTCATAGGCGGCAGTGAACAGCAACTCCTGCCTGCCATCACTGTCCAGATCGCCCACAGCCAGCTTGTTAATGTAGGCCTCCTGTAGAGCACTAACATACTCGGGGGGCGCCAACAGTGGTGCGATTTGTGCCATGGTCTGCTGTTGCACCAGCGTCAGGTTGCCGTCGACTAGTGCGTAGCGCGATATGGTGTCATTCGTGGTGACGATAATTTCATTGTTTAGGTCACCATCGAAATCGGTGATCATGACACTCTTGCCACCTTCGACTAATGCCTCCCAGAGCAGTGTCTGGCTGTTCGGGTCATAGACTTGCAGCCTGCCGTCGTCAGTAACAATCGCCAGCACACTTTTATAAACTTCATTTAGTCTTCCCTCTGCGATTGCACGTCCGTAATCGGGCAGGGTACTGCTCCAGACGATGGAATCGGAGAAAAAGTCATACATAGATAGCGTTTGGCGATTGATAAAATGTAGCTCGGGGTTGCCATCCTGCCCTATGTCACTAAGGGCAATATCCCAGAAGGTGGAGACTGTGCCAGCCCCAAGACTCATAGTCCATTTGAGGTCGCCAGACAGCGGATCCATCTGAATGGCCAGGGCATTTCGGCTCCCTCGGTTAAAGAAAATCAGGCGACTTCCATCGTGACTGAATTCTGCCTGCTCGCCACCGGAGAATTGGCCATCCACTCTCTGCCCACCCTGCCATTCAATCTCAATTTCTGGATTTTCTCCTGCGACGATCAGGGGAGACTCTCTCGGATGAATGATGACGTATTCTTGCTCGCCGTCGCCATCCATGTCGGCAATCAAGCCCTTGCTGGCAGCACTTGACAGGTTTAGCGTCCAGTCTGCGGAAAAGTTTGATGTTGTATCCTGGTTGAAGCTGTAAAGCGCGGACTCATTTTCTGCGTATGGAATCGCAAGTATTTCAGATCGTTTGTCACCGTCGACATCAGAAGCCGAGAAATCTGAATATCTTCCGGCCAACTGTCCTTTTACCGTTTTGTTTACTGCGTCGTACACATTGAGCCCAGGAGCTGAGCTGTTATTGGAGTTTCCAATGACTTCATCAATATCGTCGCCATCGATATCCGCCGCCCTAACCTGGTAGCCAAAACTTTCACCGTAAAACCACTCATTGGCAAACTGGTCGCCGTTAAAACCAAAAATGTATCCCCCGTTTAGTACGAGCTCGTCTGTGCCATCGCCATCGGTATCACCTATGGCTAAATCAGATTGCTGCGCTAAAAAGGACGATTGCCACAACACGTTCGCGGTATCGTGGCTACGAATTTCCACGATACTTTCATCGTCTCCATAAGGGTTTATCCTGACCAGGGAAATGATCTCGTTATGGCCATCATTGTTCACGTCACCGATTCGAATGGCGGTTACCAGTGATGCATCAATGTCAATGGATTGGCGTACACGGCGGGATTTGCCATCGAGGACCAGTATTTTGGTTTTGTCTTCACTGCCAAAATTGTTTGAATTATCGAAGCCGACGAATATCTCATCAATCTGGTCGTTGTCGATATCGCCGCTAGCGACACAGCTAATTTTTCCTCCTGGTTCGAGAATAAATGGATACATCCAGTTCTGCTCGTAGCCGCTGCCGTCGAACCCAATGGTGTACAGGCTCTGGGCGTCATCGGCCACGAGCAACTCGTGCGTCTGATCCCCGGAAAAATCCCCTGACGCAATGCTCTGCCGACCGCTGTTATCAAAACGAATGCCGCTTCGAGTCAGTGGCGACTGCCGATCTTCGTCGACGATCGTAATACGCCCGGAGAGCACCTCCTTGATATCTCCCTGCGCCATAGACAGTTTCCAATGGACCGTCTGTCGGGTATCAAACATGGGGCCAGTGGGGGTCCAGGAAATCACGCCGTCATCATCGAGCTGCATACCATTGGGGCCGCCCAGGAATTCGAGAGTGACTTCGTCGCCATCCGGGTCCTCGGCGGTGACGGGAAAACTGATCGGAACGCCATACGCTACGGCTTCGGGGGCACCCGAGACATAGAAT
Source organism: Microbulbifer elongatus (assembly GCF_020524885.1). GTDB lineage: Bacteria > Pseudomonadota > Gammaproteobacteria > Pseudomonadales > Cellvibrionaceae > Microbulbifer > Microbulbifer elongatus_A. Next base: position 94,735 of record NZ_JAIVKJ010000001.1, read on the forward strand.
ATGGGCGGTGCATCACTGATGGTTAGCGACTGAGTGCTGCTTGCCACAAGCTCTCCATCACTGACCTCAACCACAACGCTTACCTGATCGCCTTTGAAAAAGTACTCGGAGGCCAGCGTGGTGCCATCGGTACCCTCGATAGGTATGCCATTCACCGACCAGTGGTAGCTGGTAGTCAACTCTTGTTGCTGTGGATCTGTTACCGATATCGACAGATGCAAAGGTGTATTGGTAAAGGCGGGGTTTGGTGTGAGGGAGATGTTGCTGATTACAGGTGGGGAGTTGCCCCCGGAGCCGCTACCGCTGGAACTGCCGCCCCCAGAACTGGAGCTGCTAGAGCTGGAGCCAGAACTGCTGCTGGAGCTGGAGCTGGAACTGGAACCTGAGCTGGAGCTGGAACCTGAGCTGGAACTGGAACCTGAGCTGCTACTGGAGCTGGAGCCAGAACTGCTGCCAGAGCCGGAGCCAGCATTGGTGTCCCCCGAGCTGCCCCCGCAGGCGCTCAAAGTAACTGTGAGCAATGCAAAAATGCATTGCTGGAACAACAAGGTACCTCTGGCTGATTTCTCCATGGGGCGCTTTTCCCGAGCCGGTGTAGAGTGCTTCGGTCTGGCGTTTATCCTGATGCTTCATCAGGCGCCACCGCTGTGGAACCTCGTACATCTGTCCAAGATGTTCTGTGAATTTACACGAGCTTGCAAGGAGTTTGAGCGGGTGAAAACCTGGCGCGAGAAGCATTCTGTGGGGAGTCATTCACTTGGATGCGGATGGCATTGTCTTCCGTTTCACCGTCCAGCGTGTGCTGGCTAAAGGATCCAGTGCCAGATTGAAAGTCTTAAGTTTGCCTTAATTTAGCCCCCGTAGACTGTCCATATCCGATATCCCCCAAGGAGAAAAGGAAATGGCAGTGGATGTCCGCTTGCAGTCTGCGATTCCGCCCAGATCACCGTCCGGTGAAGCTGGCGGCTGTTGGAGTGCCTTTAATCTTGAGCAGAATTCCCCAGTAGAACATCGCTTTGAGAGTGCGCAGGGGCGTGACCGTGAAGCCGCGCCCATCACCTTTCAGCTTTGTGGCACTGACCAGCGCGAGCGCATGGCGGTGGAAGGCTACATCTCCGCGCAGTTCCAGCAGGTTTATGGTGCGCGCTTGCGGCATTTCATGCCGTGGCTGCTGTCCTACGGCAAAGGGCAGAAGATGCACGGGGTGCTTGGCCTGCGCCGCGCCTCCACTGCGCCATTGTTTCTTGAGCATTATCTCAATGACCCGGTAGAGACGGTGCTCACCAAAAAGGCTGGAGTCCCAGTAGGCCGGGGAGACATCGCCGAAATCGGCAATCTGGTGGCTACCGCCCGCGGTGGCAGCCGGCTGCTGTTCCTGATGCTGGCGGAACTGTTCGCCGCCGCAGATCTCACCTGGGCGATATTCACCGCCACTCCGGAAGTGCAGCACTTGCTGCAGAAACTCACCGACAACCAGCTGGTCCTGTGTCGTGCCGACGGCGCGCGCCTCGGTGATGAATTGGCCGACTGGGGCTCCTACTACAACACCTCCCCGGCGGTGGTCGCGATCAACGTCAGGGCCGAGCGGCAGCGGCTGCTGACACGCCCCCTCATCCGCGAGCTTATGGCGGTGTGCCGTCCCCAGGCCACCGTGCTTGCCCAAAAATTTTTGGAGGCGGGCAAATGAGTGCGACGCTGAACTCGGATTCCCCACTGCTGCACCGACTGCATGCGAACGCAGAATGCTTTCCCGGTCGCGCCGCGCTGCTTGGCGACACCGAGGCATTTACCTATGGCGAATTGTTGCAGGTGGTTACAGGGATTGCCGCGGAGTTGAAAGCACGCAACCTTAATGTGGTCGGCTTGTTCGCGAACAATGGCCCCCGCTGGCTGCTGGTGGATCTGGCGTGCCAGCTGGCCGGGGTGGCTCTGGTGCCGCTGCCGGCCTTCTTTTCCCCGCAGCAGCTGTTGCACACCGTCCGCACCAGTGGGTTGCAGGCATTAATCACAGATTCGCCGGAATATTTTGTCGATACACCGGGGTTCGGCACTGGTGAAGCCTGCGCTGGCATGACACTGCTGCCGTGGGATTTGGCCCAGTTGAAAGCCCTGGATGAGGAAGCGCAACCCGGAAAAAGTCTGCCCGCGGAAACCGCCAAAGTCACTTTCACCTCCGGCTCCACCGGTACTCCCCGGGGCGTTTGTCTCTCTAATCAGACCCAGTTCGCCACGGCTGAGGCTCTGGCAAACAGCCTTGCGCCACTGGGCTGTGCCACCCATCTTTGCCTGTTACCGCTGGCAACCCTGCTGGAAAATGTGGCCGGCGCATACACCTGCTGGCTACTTGGGGGGACGGTACTGGCACCGGGTCTTGAGCGCCTCGGATTCAGCGGCAGCTCGCAATTAGATATGAAACGCCTGTGTGCCTGTATCGATGAACATCAACCCGAAAGCCTGATCCTGTTACCGCAGATTCTGAAATCTTTACTGGAGCAGGTGGACGAGGGCGGCTGGCAACCGCCTGCGAGTCTGCGTTTTGTAGCCGTGGGTGGCGGTAAGGTATCTGCAGACCTGCTGCGCGATGCGTCAGGCCGGGGGCTTCCGGTTTACGAGGGTTACGGTCTCTCCGAATGCGGGTCGGTGGTTGCTTTGAACCTTCCCGGTGACGCGCGTGCGGGCACCGTGGGAAAACCACTGCCGCACTGTGAAATTGCGTTGCGCAATGGTGAGGTGGTAGTGCGCGGGCCGCATTACCTGGGTTATCTGGGCAGTGGGCAGGACGATGACGGCGAGGACACTGGTGACGGGTGGCTCGCCACCGGCGACCTGGGTTCCCGCGACAGCGATGGCTTCCTGCATATCACCGGGCGCAAGAAAAATATCCTGATCAGCTCCTATGGTCGCAACATATCCCCGGAGTGGATTGAGAGCGAGCTGCTGTGCGCACAGTCGCTGCTGCAGTGTGTTGTGGTTGGTGATGCGCGTCCGTATTGCGGCGTACTGGTGCTGCCGCGAGCCGGCAGCGATATTCAGCAAATCGGCGTGTGGATCGATTCTGTGAACCGCACCTTGCCCGACTACGCGCGTATTCGACACTGGGCCCTATTGCCACAGCCTCTCACATTTGCCGATGGCCTGCTAACCGCCAATGGTCGCCCGCGCCGCGAATGTATTGCCGAGCGCTATGCACTGCTGATCGAGCGCCTCTATCAGAACGATCACTTCCAGCCGAACAAGGGCGGTGAACCGAATCAAACCTCCCATTTCGTACCGGTTTCCTCAACCGGTGAACAAACTCCAGGAGTTGCCTGATGAATTTCTTCGACCAATTACAGCGTGAGACCGAGTCCGAGCGCCAGCAGTTACTCAGTGTTCCCCTGATCCAGCGCGGTGCACAGGGCGAAATCACTCTTGAGGAATACGTCGGATTTCTTACCCAGGCCTATCACCACGTTAAACACACGGTGCCGCTGATGATGGCGTGCGGCAGTCGCCTTAACGACAGCCAGGAATGGATTCGGGAGGCTCTCGCGGAATATATCGAGGAAGAAATCGGGCACCAGGAGTGGATCCTGAACGATATTGCAGCCTGCGGCGCCAATGCCGAGGCCGTGCGTCACGGAAAACCGAATTTCGCTACCGAACTGATGGTGTCTTACGCGTACGACACGATTGCCCGCGGCAACCCCCTGGGATTTTTCGGCATGGTGAATGTACTGGAGGGCACCTCTATCCAACTCGCCGATCTGGCAGCAGGTGCCATCAAGGAGTCTCTTGGGCTTCCCGACCGCGCGTTTAGCTACCTGCGCTCTCACGGTGCTCTCGATGTAGGGCATGTGGAATTTTTTCAGGGACTAATGAACCGGATCGAGAGTCCCGAGGACCAGAAAGCCATCGTCCACAGCGCGCGCGCCATTTATCGCCTGTATGCGGATATATTCCGCGAAGTGGACACCCGATCCGCACTGGCAGAGGTCGCGTGAGATGGACGGGAATAGCGATGCGTTGACGATTCTTCTGACCGGCGCGAGTGGTGGTATTGGCAGTGCACTGGCCCATACGCTGGCCACGCGTGGGCACCGGTTATTGCTACAGGGCCGTAACAAAACGGCACTGGAGCAGCTCTGTAACTCACTACCCGGGCAACATCGGCATCAGGTACTGGTCGCGGATCTGTGCAACCGACAGCAGCGTGCGACGCTGGTGAAAACCTGCAGCGACCTCCCCGGTGGTTTGGATGTGCTGATTAACAACGCGGGTATCGCGCGCTTTGCGCTGCTTGCAGACACCGACGATGTCGCCATGCAGTCGATACTGGAAACCAACCTGCTGGTCCCCATGGCGCTCACGCGCGATCTGCTGCCGCTGTTGCAGTGCAGTCATCGCGGTGCCGTGATCAATATCGGTTCTGCCTTCGGCCACATCGGCCACCCCGGATTCAGTATTTATGGCGCCAGTAAATCCGGCCTGCACGGGTTTACCGAAGCGCTGCGCCGCGAACTCGGGGATAGCCAGGTCAAAGTCCATTATCTCGCGCCGCGCGCGGTGGATACCTCCCTCAATACCGAAGCGGTAGTGGGGCTCAATCGCGCACTGGGAAACCGTTCGGATTCACCTCAGCAGGTGGCGCGCCAGTGTGTCGCCCTGCTCGAGGGCAGGCGCAGTGCGCGCCGTTTTATGGGCTGGCCCGAGCGCCTGTTTATCAAGGTCAATGCGCTGCTGCCGTTCCTGGTGGACACCGCACTGGTCAAAAAAATGCCGGTCATTCGCCGGTTCGCGGAGCAAAACCAAGTTCACGGAGATATGCCATGATGACCCACCCGATTTACGGCAAAGGATGCATTGTTACCGGGCTGCGCAGTTTGTTGTTTTTAATGGTCAGTGTGCTGGCCGTGCCAACCTTTGCGCAGACTGCGGAACAGCAAGTGCACGCTCTTCAGCAGCAGTGGGCTGAAATCCAATATCATGTGCCGGAAAAACAACGCGCGGACGAGTTCGCCGCGCTGGTAGAGAAAGCGAGCGCCTTGAGTGCCCGCTATCCGAATAATCCCGCGGTGTGGACATGGAGTGGCATTATTCGCGCATCCCATGCTGGTGCAAAAGGGGGGCTCGGTGCATTGCCAATTGTGAAAGCGGCAAAGGCGGACCTGGAGCGGGCCATCGCCCTGGATGGCAGTGTCCTGGATGGCGCGGCCTATACCAGTCTCGGTTCGCTCTATTACCAGGTTCCCGGTTGGCCCATCGGCTTTGGGGATGATAAAAAGGCACAGACCCTGCTGTTGAAGGGACTGGAATATGGCGCCAGCGACATGGATGCCAACTACTTTTACGCGGACTATCTTTTCCAGCAGAAGGACTATGCCCAGGCACTGACCTATGCCGACCGCGCGGAGCACGGTCCCGCAGACCCGGATCGTCCGCTGGCTCGTGAAGGGCGCCTGGGCCAGATAAAGCGACTGCAGGTAAAAATCCGGCATAAACTCGATTGATCCCTAGCCTGACTGGGTCCGGGTCACAAGGAAAAACAGCGGATCAGTATGCGGATACTGTTGATTGAAGACGATCTGTCACTGGCGCAAGGCATTGCCACGGCTTTGCGTCACGCCGGTTATGCAGTCGATCACACGCCTTCCGGCAGTAAGGGCGTTGCACTGGTTGCGGCGTCCGAGCCGGACCTGCTGGTCCTCGACCTGGGCCTGCCGGATATGGACGGGTTGGCCGTGCTGAAAGCACTGCGCAGCCAGCAGAGAAAAATTCCAGTACTGATCCTCACCGCCCGCGACGATTTACCGTCTAAGGTGCAGGGACTGGATGCGGGGGCCGATGACTACCTGACCAAACCGTTTGCGGTCGATGAATTACTGGCGCGCCTGCGCGCTTTGGAGCGGCGCGGCAGTGTGGGTGGCTCTGCAGAAGTGGTGATTGGCGACGTGACCATCAATCTTGCAACTCACTCGGTCCTGCACGGGGGCAACCCGGTGCGCCTTTCACGCCGTGAGTTCAGCTTATTGCGTGCGCTGGCAGAGCGTCCCGGCCACATTCTCAGTCGCGAGCAGCTGGAAGACAAGCTTTACAGCTGGGGCGAATCTGTCGCCAGTAACACGGTGGATGTACACATTCACAACCTGCGTAAAAAAATCAGTCCCGATCTTATCCAGAATATTCGCGGCGTCGGTTACAAGCTGGGGCCCACGCGTTGAAGTCCATTCGTATTTTTCTGTTGATCGCGTTGCTGTCGACCATCACTCTGGTCAACTTTATTGCCGCCTTACACGGCTACCGCGCCAGTATGGCAGAGGCGGAACGCCTGTTTGATCGCCAGGTTATCGGTACCGCACTATTGCTGGCCGCCATTCCTGTTAACGAGCGTGCGCCATTGGTCGTGAAGGAAAATGACCAGCTCGCCTTTCAGGTCTGGTCTCGCGATGGAAAATTGTTGATGCGCTCCGACAATGCGCCGACCGATCCCATCGGCGACGCATCGGATGGATTTGCCGAGAGTAACTTTTCCGGCTTTCGTTGGCGCGTCTACAGTCATGCTGCGGACGACGGCCGTTCAATCCGTGTCGCCGAGCGGGTCGACTTGCGTTTTCGCCTCGCGGACGAGGTGGTTTTGCAGTCGGTGGTGCCGATTCTGCTCGGGCTGCCCGTTGCTGGCCTGTTGATCTGGCTGGTGATCGGCCGCGGCCTGGCCAGTCTGCGGCAATTGACGGGGGAGTTGCGCCGCAAGCGTGCGGAGGACCTGACTCCGCTGGCACTGGCATCGCCGCCGGAGGAGCTCTTGCCGCTGGTAGATTCCACCAATGCGCTGCTTGAACGTTTGCAGGCCTCCTTTGATCGGGAGCGGCGCTTCTCCGCCGATGCCGCGCACGAGCTGCGCACACCGATTGCCGCCATTCAGGTACATGCGGACAATCTGGCGAATTCATTGGAGCACAGCGGGGCAGAGGCGCCGGATTCCCTGTGGCAGCTACAGCAGAGTATTGAGCGCATGGCCCACCTGGTGGAACAGATGCTCAACCTGTTCCGGATGACGCCAGAGCACTACCCGGCGCGCTTCGAGTCCATCGACCTGCATCGCATGGCGAGGGATGTAGTCGCTAAACTCTATCCCGCATTTGCACGACGCGAACAGGAAATAGAGCTACGCGGCCAGGCGGCCTTTATTCAGGGCGATCGGTTTGCACTGGTGTTGCTGTTGCAAAACTTGCTGAACAACGCGTGTAAATACACTCCCGAGGGCGGACGTATCACGGTCGCTGTAAATCAGCGGGAAAAGTGCGTTGAGCTGGAGGTTTGTGATTCGGGCCCGGGGATTCCCGCGGATGCGCGCGAACGGGTCTTCGAGCGCTTTTATCGGGTGGGTGGCGATCGGCATGAAAGTCGTGTGCCCGGTTGTGGGCTTGGACTTTCCATCGTGCATCACATCGCCGAGTTGCATCGGGCGCGGATAACACTCGGCACATCGCCGCTGGGAAATGCGCAGTTGCCGGGGTTGATGGTGACGGTGTGCCTCCCTTTACCCGCGACGGATGTGCCAGGGCGCAATGCAAAAGTCCGTTTAGAAACGAACTCGGAAAAGAATCAAGATGAAAGCCGGCGTGCGTAATCTCGTTACCATTTTTATCGCCATGCTGCTTACTGTGCTGCTTCCTGTGCTACCAGTGCAGGCTGCGCGCCCGGAATTGCAGATTGAAATCCGCGATCACCTGTTCTATCCGTCGGTCGTTAAAGTGCCTGCCAATACCAAGATCAAGCTGGTGGTGATCAACCGCGATCCGACACCAGAAGAGTTCGAAAGCTATGAGCTTAACCGCGAAAAAGTGATCATGGGGGGGCAAAAGGCCATCATCTTTATCGGTCCGCTGGCGCCCGGTGTTTATCCATTCTTCGGTGAGTTTAACCCGAAGACGGCACAGGGCAAGGTGATTGCGGAATGACGGTACGGGGGAATACATCATGTTATTGACCAGCGTCATTCTGGTACTGCGCGAAGTACTCGAAGCGGCGCTTTTGCTCAGTATTCTGCTTGCAATGAGTCAGTATACCGGGCTGGCTGCGCGCTGGATCCTGATGGCGCTGGCGGGTGGAATTCTTGGTTCCATCGCCTACGGGGCTAGTATCGGCACTGTTTCGGAAATGTTTGAGGGCATGGGGCAGGAGTTACTGAACGCGGCGATGCAGTTTGTCATATACGGGCTGCTGTTGGTGATCGGCATGCTGCTGATCTGGAATCGCGACGGCAAACAGCAGTATCTGAAGCTGCTGCAATGGTGCATGGCGCTGGCTGTTGCCCTGGCTACCCTGCGTGAAGGGTCGGAAGTTTACGTGTACATGATCGCGTTTCGGCACCAGATCGATTCGCTGCAGAGTGTCATGCTGGGTGCGCTAATCGGCGCCGGTATCGGCTTCAGTATTGGTGCACTGTTTTACTATCTGCTGGTGGGGCTGGCGCGAAAGCGCCGTTTAGTAGTTGCGCTGGTACTGCTCACTCTGGTGGCGGCGGGGTTGTGCCTGCAGGCTACCCAGTTACTGGAGCAGGCAGACTGGCTGCCCGCGGGCCCGCCGCTGTGGGATAGCTCTGCGCTGTTACCGGAAAATTCACTGGTGGGCCAGCTGTGTTATGCCCTGCTGGGTTACGAAGCCTCACCCACGCTGCTGGCGGTAAGTGCTTACCTCGGCGGCCTGATGTTGATGGCATTGCTGCTGTGGGCAACCTGGATGAAAACGCCTTCGGAATCGGGAAGAGAAGTCTCCAATGAGTTTGCATAGCGCTACAAGGCTAATACCCCGATTAACACCAAAGCTGGCCTTAAAATTTGTAACCCGCTTTGCACTTTTCCTGCCTGGCCTGCCGGCATTGGCGGATGGCAATCTGGTGGATCGGGTTTACGATCCCTACGTGGATGCTCTGGAAACGGAAATCGAGTGGCGCGCCGTTGGTGCGCGTGATTCGGATGAGCCTGAGCTGGATGGCTTGTGGCAGCACAGACTGGGGGTTGGCTACGGTTTCAGTGATCGCTGGTTTGGCGAAGTGTATGCCATCGGTGAGAAGCAACCGCAGGACGATTTCGAGGTGGAGGCTGTAGAGCTTGAGGCCAAGTGGCAGTTGACGGAGCAGGGTGAGTACGCCGCGGACTGGGGAATGTTGTTTGAGCTCGAACGTGAGTTCTCGGCGAACCAGTGGGAAGCCGCGGCAACACTGATCACCGCCCGGGATTGGGGCCGCTGGACAGGCTCCGCGAACCTCGCACTCGAGTACGAGTGGGGGCGAGTCAGCGAGGAGTTTGAAACCGAGCTGCGTGCTCAGGCCCGTTATCGATTATCCCCGCACTTTGAACCGGCGCTGGAATTCTACGCGGCGGAAGATCTGCTTGGCATAGGCCCGGTGGCAGTGGGCAGTTGGCGTCTCGATGGTGGGCGACAATTGCGCTGGGAGGTTGGGGTGATCCAGGGGCTTACAAGCGAGAGCCCGGACCAGACATTGCGATTGCTTTTGGAATACGAATTTTTCTAAGACGTTCAACAAACCGGCGGCAAAAGGCCGCCGGTGTACAGGGAAGTAAATCCAGGTTATTCGTTGGTCGGCAGATTCTGTAACGCCGCTTTCAGCTCGCGCAGTTTCTCCTTCACGCGCGCTGCATTGTCCGGGCCGATGCGGATCATCAGCTTGTGCAGGCCGGGCATCTTTTCCAGTTTTTCATCTTCAAACTTGTAATACACCGTTGGGCGCACGAGCTTGATGGGGCCCTCGATTTCCGGTGCGGCAAGGGCCTGGTCGATGGCCGCGAGCACGGCTGCGTGGAAGTTCTTGTTCTTCAGTCCCAGTTCGCCGTAGGCCTGTTTCAGGCGCGGGTACCAGAACTGGTAGAGATTTACCGCGGTGTCGGTGTCCACCATGGCGAACAGGCGTACCGGCTGTTCATAGCGCTGGTAGTTCTCCTGTGACAGCACATAGACTTTCTGGCCGTCCTGTCTTGTTTCCAGTTCCTTGACCGCGAGCTTGCCGTCCACATTGGTGAACGGGCGGTTCTTATGCATCAGGTCGCCTTTGGTGGCCGTATTTACGGCGGCTACCCATTTGCGCACCACTTCATCGGGGACGATCCATTTGGCGAGGGCACCGTCGGAAGAGAGGCTGATGATGTCTTTGCGGGCTTCGCTGTCACTGTTGTTAAGCGCGGGAAGCTGGCGAGGGGGATCTTCCGGTTCTGCGGGCTCCGGGGCGGGGGGGATTACCGGTTCATCCTCAGGCTCATCGAGGTCGACACTGGGTGTTTCCGGCGCGGCTTCGGGTGCAGGGGCGGGGATTTCGGGCTCGGCGCTATCCCGCACCGCGAACCAGTAGATGCCGAATATTACCGCTGCCGCAACCAGCAGGGCGATCAGCCAATCTTTGATGCCACCCATCTGCAAATCCTCCCGTTGAGTCCCGCGCACAGAATCTGGCGCCTCAAAAATCAGTGTAAACCACTGACTGTGAAGTCTAGGACAGTAACAGGTCGGGAAGGTTTCGCCTATAGCGGTGGCCAAGAGGGCTGAGCTTGAGGGGAGTTGAAGACGGCGGGAGAAGTCGGGGGCGCGATTGCGCCCCCGGTATCGGATGTGAAAGTCGGTGAGAGACTATTAGTGGGTGACTATTAGTGAACGACTTTCAGAATCTGGCCGGACAGCGGAGCCATCTTCACAGAGACGGTGGCCGTCTGATCATCGGCGACAACCATCTCTACAGACGCACTATCCAGCTGGTTAGTAAGGGTGTACTTACCGGCATCCAGCTCCCAGGCCGCGATCAGCGCCTTTGGCAGGTGCAGGGACGATACAACTGCGCTGTCGGCGAAGTTGGTGACAACTAGCAGGCGGTCGTCGCCTTCCCAGCGCGCGAAGCTGTACTGCTGCTCGCCGTATTCTTTGCCGTGCTCGCGATTGTGGCGGTGCAGGTCCATAAACTCACCGCCAAGCGCCGGACTCTGGCGGGCGAAATTGAGCAGGGTGCGGTAAGTTTCGCGCAGGGCCTTCTCGCTGTTGCTGAGTTGCTCGCTATTGTACTGGCCACCGTTAACCCAGCGTCGAACAGTGGGCACTGACCAGTAGTCGAAGATGGTGGTGCGGCTGGCCTTGCCGAAGCCCGCATCGCCCGCACCGGGTTCACCCAGTTCCTGGCCGAAGTACACCAGTGCCGGAGCGCCGCTGATAGTGGCGGAGACGATCATGGCGGGGACGCCCGCCTGCGGGTTGCCGGCAAATTCCGGGCTGGCAATACGCTGCTCGTCATGGTTTTCCATAAAGCGCAGCATATTGTCTTCGATACCGTCCAGGCTCTGCTGGATGTCCACCAGCGGGTCGGTACCGGCCTTGCCTTCCATTACCGCGCGAATAGCGTCATAGGTGCCGACCTTGTCGTAGAGATAATCCATCTTGCCCAGGTGCACGTAATCGCGATACAGGTCCGGCTGATAGATTTCTGCCAGCAACAGGGCGTTCGGTTTCTGCATCTTGATGCTGGAGTTGAGGTAACTCCAGAACTCCACCGGCACCATGCCGGCCATATCGTAGCGGAAACCATCGACACCGAAGTCGAGCCAGTAGTCGGTGATCTGACGGAATTTCTTCCAGCTGTCCGGTACATCTTTGTCTGCCCAGAAGGCCGCGTGCGCGCGGAAGTCTTTCTGTGCAAATTCCTTTGGCAGTGCCGGGAAGTCGTGGCTGCCGTCCGGGCGCACACCAAAATTAATTTTGACGGTCTCGTACCAGTCGCCCTGCGCGGGCTGCGGCGCGCGGCTGCCGTTACCGGTCCACTTGGCCGGAACCTCGGCAAACTCGCCATCGATCAGCGCGTGTGCTTCACCGTTCAGCGGCTGGTAACCATCGTCTGCCACCGGTACCTGGAAGGGCTCGCCGGGAACATAGTAAAAATTGTTGTCGCGGGCGTAGGCCACGCTGCTGTCATCGTCGGCGCCGAAGTCGCGCACACCTTCCGGCTTGGCGAGGGACTGGTAATTGCGCGCAACGTGGTTGGGCACGATGTCGATGATGACCTTGAGCCCGGCCTCGTGAGAGCGCTCGATCAGCGCCTTGAATTCCTGCAGGCGTTCCGCAGGGTTCTCGGCCAGGTCCGGGTTTACGCTGTAGTAATCCTTGACCGCGTAGGGAGAACCGGCGCGGCCCTTGATTACATCCGGATCGTCATTGGCGATGCCAAAGTCGGTGTAGTCGCGCACCACCGCGTGGTGCAGGGAGCCGGTATACCAGATGTAGTTGGCACCCAGCGCGCGGATTTCCTGTAAGGCCTTGGGGGTAAAGTCGTTGAACTTGCCTACGCCATTTTCTTCGATGGTGCCCCAGGGCTTGTTGGTGTCATTGGTGTTACCGAACAGGCGCGGCAATACCTGGTAGATCACGGGCTTGCCGTCGGTGGCATTCGCCACCGGTGCCGGCTTCTGGTCTTGCGGGGCTTCAACCTTGCTCTCACAGGCCGTCAGTGCGCTGGTGGCGATGGCGGAAGCCAGCAGTAGTCGTGCAATTTTTTTCATAATTCGATATTCGTTTTTACTGTCGCTGGATTATTGGGTAACGGTCAGGCTCTGGCTTTTTTCCGCCCAGTTGAACTTCACGTGCAGCGTCTTGTTGCGCTTGTCGTACCAGGCGGTGTTTGCGGCGAGCTCCTTGCTGCGACGCACCAGCGCAATCGACTGTCCACCTGCGGCTACTTCCGCAGGCGCCTGCTCCCAGTTGTGTAGCACCAGCTCTACGGTGCGGCTCTCGGGCGCGCCGGTATAACCGTTGCCTTCGCGGTCAAAGCTGAACTGGATACCGGTTTCTTTGCGCTCGCCGGCAAACAGCAGTTTCTGGTACTGCCCTTTGGCGAAGGCATTCGCGGTAACACCGTCATCCTCGTACACGTAGCCGTTGGACTGCTTTGCCGACTCGTGGGCGTAGTAATCCAGGCGCAGGTTCGCGCTGGAATATTCGCGGGTGGTCTTCATGTCCTGGACGGTGGGAATAAAGGCACCGGCGCGTACCAGCACCGGGATGGTTTCCAGGTCCACTTCTACCCGTGCCAGGTCGCCGCCGTACTGGTTGTCGTTCCAGTAATCGAACCAGATGCCGCCGGGCAGCTGTACCGAGACCTCGTCGGTATCTGCTTTGGTGACCGGGGCTACCAGGAAGTCGTTACCCCACAGGTAGGCGTCCTTGTTGTCCATCAGCGCCAGTGCATTTTCATTTTCGAAAAACAGCGGGCGCATCAGCGGCATGCCAGTCTGGCTGTTTTCAAAGGCCAGGGTGTAGTTGTAGGGCAGCAGACGGTAACGCAGTTTGATGAACTCGCGGGTGATGTTGCGGGTCTTGCGGTCGTGGAATACCGGCTCCGGGGCGATATGTTCCTGCGCGTGCGGGCGGTATACCGGCTGGAATACGCCGTATTGCAGCCAGCGGATATACAGCTCGCGGTCGAACTCTTCACCGCCGGCAAAGCCGCCGAGGTCGGAGTGGGTGTAACCGAAGCCCAGCAGGCCCATCTGCAAAGACAGCTCCACCTGCGGCTGCAGGCCGCCCCATTCACGGGAGACGTCGCCGGTCCAGGGGATCATGCCGAAACGCTGTGAGCCGGGGAAGCCCGAACGCATCATGATGAACGGGCGCTGCTCCGGGCTATCGGCCTTTTCGTTGTCGAACAGCATCTGCGCCCAGCGGTGGCCATAGGCGTTGTGGATTTCATCGGCGCTGCCTACGGTATGAATGGTGTCTGCGGGGTGTACCTCTGGTTCCCCCAGGTCGCCCCACCAGCCGGACACGCCCTGTTCTTTCAGGTCTTTATAGATATTCCAGAACCAGTCGCGGCCGTCTTCGGAAAATACGTCGATCAGACCGGTGTTGCCGAAATAGAAATCAAACTGCTTGGGCTTGCCGGCAACGTTTTTCGCCAGCGCATTGCTGGCAACGGCATTGTCCCAGCGCTCGGAAGTGGAGAGTACAAACGGCTCGGTGACCAGGATGGTATTGATGCCGTCTTCGCGGAGATCCGCCATCATCTCCACCGGGGTGGGGAAGGCATTCTTGTCCCACGCCAGGTTGCCCATGTGCCCCTTGATGTCGGGGCCGAACCAGTAGAGGTCCAGTACCAGCGCATCCAGCGGGAAGTCTTCCTCGCGGAACTTTGCCACTACATCGCGCACTTCCTGCTCGGAGCGGTAGCCGAAGCGTGAGGCAAAGTTACCCAGTGCCCAGCGCGGCGGCATCGGCTGGCGGCCGGTGACGTCGACATAGTTTTCAATCAGCTGTGGATAACTTTCACCCGCCACCACAATGTAGCTGGTGCGCCCGGCTACGGCTTCGAACTGCAGGACGTTCTCTTCGCTGGCGCCCAGGTCCATAAAGCCACTGGCGCTGTTGTCGAACAGCAGCACATATTTGTTGCTGCTCATCACCGCCGGCAGACTGAAGTACATCTGCTCGGATTCGGTGGTGTAGCCGTAGTGTGCCTTGTTGTACAGCGGCAGGCGGTGACCGCGACGGTCCATGCCGACTACGCGCTGACCGCCACCGATCAGCTTTTCATCTTCCGCCAGATTGAAGCGGAAGCCGCGCAGGGTCTGGTTGGCGAAGAAACCGTGCTCCTCGCTCAGCAGCCGCTCGCCATTGCGCAGGTATTCGATGGCAAAAGGGGATTTGTGAATGACGGCGGTCAGCTCGCCGAGGGAATAGCGCAGCGCATCGTGGGAAACGCTCAGCTGCGCCTGTACATCGGCACGCAGCTGGTCCGCACGGGCGAAGGAGGGCAATTGCTTCATGCCCTCGCGCTGATAGTGCACTTCCAGGGAGGCCTGGTTGAGCGGTGTCAGGGTGACCTGGCTGTCGCTGGTCTCGATGACCAGTTTGTCACCGAGCAGCTGGTGGCTCTGGTAACTGCGTGCGGATTCAGAGAGTGAGTCCGCAACTGCAGGTTGCAGTGCGGTCGCCAGCAGCGTGGCCAGCCCGAGTTTCTTAAATAGCCTTTTAGGCTTATTTGTCATGATGTCTTTCATCGTCGCTTACTTCTGTTTTTAAAATATTTCGGTAACCAGCACATCGCCAGGAGGGATAACTAGTTCATTGAGCGTATTGGATTGGCCATTGGTGATGTCCGTCGCGGTGGATTTACCCCCCAGAATTTCCGAGAGATGCGTGAGCGGCAGTTCACGCGGCCTATCGCTCTTGTTGATTGCTACCATCACCGTGTCTTTTTCGTCATAGCGGAAATACACATACAGGCCGTCGATCGGCGCAAAGTGTGTGAGTTCTCCGTTGTGAAGAACTTCCTTGTCTTTGCGCCAGTTGAACAGGGTGCGCACAAACTGCTGTGCCTGTTTTTGTTCGATACTCAGGCCCTTACCGGTAAATGCGTTTACCTTGTCGCCGGCCCAGCCGCCGGGGAAGTCACTGCGTACCACACCATCGTCGCGGCGCTTGGGGCTTTTCGCCAGAATTTCATCGCCGTAGTAGAACTGCGGAATACCGCGCATGGTGGCGATGTAGGCCACCGCCATACGGAACTTGCCCAGGTCTTCATCCAGTTGGCTGTAGAGGCGACTCATATCGTGGTTGCCGCCAAGGATCACCAGATTGTTGGGATCGGGGTAGAGCACATCATTCGCCAGTGACTCGTACAGGGTGACTAGACCGGTGCTCCAGGTCTCCGGTTTTTCCAGTCCATCGCGCAGTCCGTAGAGCAGGGGGAAGTCCATCATGCTTGGCACATGGGAGATGTAGCCGTTGCGGTTTTTGTTGCCCGCTTGCCAGTAAGCCACCAGTGCCGCCTGTCGGGTCCATTCCTCGCCGACGATATTGAAGTTCGGATACTCCTGCATCAGTCGCGCTGACCAGTTGGTAAGAAAGTCCGCGTCGGAATACGCGTAGGTGTCCACACGAATACCGGACAGGTCGGCGTACTCCACCCACCAGATCGCGTTCTGGATCAGGTAGTTGGCCATACGCGGGTTACGCTGGTTGGGGTCTGGCATGGAGTCCACAAACCAGCCGTCGGTAAACAGCTGGTGGTCCTTGTGACTGGCGTAGGGGTCCATATGCACGGTGCGGGCGTGGTTGGTGTACTCGTACTCGCCTGTTTCGATGCCCTTGCCGTTCAGCCAGTCACCGCTCGGCAGGTCCGCGAGCCACCAGTGCCCGTCGCCAATATGATTGGGCACCATGTCCTGGATAACGCCGATGCCTTTTTCTTTCGCCGCCGCCACGAACGCTTTGAAGCTCGCGTTGCTGCCGTAACGGGGGTCGATACGATAGAAGTCCGTGGCTGAATAACCATGGTAGGAGTATTGAGGCTGGTCGTTTTCGATCAGCGGGTTCGGCCAGATCTGGGTGAAGCCCATATCGGCGATGTAATCGAGGTGCACCTGCATACCCGCGATATCACCGCCGTGACGGCCGTTCGGGTCGGTACGGTCGGCCTCTTCTTTTGTGTCTGCTGTGCTGTCGTTGGCGGGCTCGCCGTTGGCGAAGCGGTCCGGGGTGATCAGGTAAATGGTATCGCTGCTGTCAAACCCCTGACGTTCCGCGGATCCCGAGCGGCGGGGGGCCAGTACATAATCGATACTCTGCCGCCAGTCGTCTCCGCGCAGTTCGAGTGTGAGGGTTCCGGGTTGAGTGCTCGTGGCGATATTCAGGTTGATAAACAGGTAATTGGGATTCTGTTCTCGCTCAGTGCCGGTGACTGTGACCCCGGGGTACTCAACGTGTACCCTGGCATCCGCGAGATCCTGGCCGTAAACCATCAGTTGCAGGTTCGGCTCTGCCATCCGGGTCCACCAGAAGGGCGGCTCTACTTTACTGATGGACGGGACCGAGCTAGACACGGCGCCCTGGCAGCTGCCGCTGATAGCGAGGAATAGCGTAAACAGCAGGCCGGAAGGTTTGGACATAGCGGGCACCTGGTCGTACGGGTGAATGGGGTACGGTGTTCTTTTTTACCTCTTCGCACCATTTTGCCCGCTCCGCTCAGAGCTGTTATCCCCCTCGGTCGAGGGGGAGGAAAGTGTGGGGAGAAACAAGTTGTGACCGGGTGGTCGGTAGGTGTGTGCCCGTGAACAGGTTACCGGTGCTGGTCGATCAGGATCGGGTTGCCATCTGGGTCTTCGATCACGATGCTGCCGGGGCCGGACTCGCTGGTGGCATCGTCGCTGACGATCTTGATGCCGCGTTTCACCAGCTCGTCGCGCAGTGCCCTGACGTCGGTGAATTCCCCGGTGTTCTGTGCAGGCTGGTCCCAGCCGGGGTTGAAGGTGAGCATGTTCTTCTCGAACATCCCCTGAAACAGCCCGATGACATGCTCGCCGTTCTTCAGAATCGTCCATCCTTGCCCGCAGTCGCCGCCCAGTGACTCAAATCCGAGGCTTTCGTAAAACTTCTTGGAGGCTTCGATATCCTTTACCGCGAGGCTGATTGAAAATGCACCCAAATCCATGCCGTTCTCCTTTTCCTGGCTGGTGATTGGCCTGTCGCGACCCAGTATCCACCACCGTATGCTAGAGTGCCACTCCCTATCTACCCCCCTGCAGAGCTTGCCCCATGAAACCCTGGATAGAACTCGGAACCGCCCAGATCCCCAACGATGGCGGCACCCTCACATTGCGCCAGCGCGATCAGGAGTTCTCCATTTCACTGTCCGGCCCCCGCGGGGAGCTGATGAACAGCCGCCGGTTCAACAGTGAGCAGCAGCTATCTGTACTGGGCTGCGCCCACCTGAAAAATCACAAGAATGCGCGCGTGCTGGTGGGCGGTATGGGCATGGGCTACACCCTGGCCGCAGCACTCGACGCTTTGCCGCCCAGCGCTCACGTCATTGTCGCGGACCTGATCCCGGAAGTGGTGGAGTGGAACCGTGGGCCGCTGGGTGAGTGCGCCGGTCGCCCGCTGGACGACACGCGCGTGGGGGTGCACATTGGCGATGTGGGCGAGCTGCTGGTAAATCGCCGCGAGGAGTACGACGCCGTACTACTGGACGTGGACAACGGCCCCGAGGGCCTGACCCAGAGCGATAACAACTGGCTGTACTCCATTGACGGCACCAGCAGCATCTATAAAAGCCTCACCTCGGGAGGCGTGCTCGCCGTCTGGTCGGCATCACCCGATACGGTGTATGCCAACCGCCTGAAGAAGGCTGGATTTCAGGTTGATGTTAAAACCGTGCGTGAAAGGCCGGGGAAGGGCGCGCGGCACGCAATCTTTCTGGCCAAGAAAACAGCCAGGCGATAATTGCACTGCGGAGAGGGTGGGCGATGCTATGTATACCCAACTATGCCCTGGTCGCTACACCCATCAATACTTGCATGGAGCCGATAGAAAACGCTTCCGACACTTCTACGGTCGAAAGCCCGGCATTCGAGTAGGCTTCAATAATCTCTTCCTTGGTAAAGCCTCGATCATCTTCATCTGTTGAGCGCAGCCAGTCCCACTGCACGAATGTGCCGCCTTCTCTCAATAGGGCTTTCAGGTCAAGTAGCGCCTGTCCATAGTCTGGCAGGAATGCACATACCGACGAAGCGACAATCAAGTCAAACCCGGTACGAAAAGCCGGGTTGTCCTTAGCTGAACTCTCCGAGAGATCCAGAGCCATTGGCGTGATATTGGGGATCTTCTTGGCTTTCAGAACATCAATCATTTTCGGTGATGTGTCTACTGCCACAACCGAAGCTGCGGTGTCCGCAATTTTCTGTGCGAGCTGCCCGGTACCACAGCCAAAATCTAAAACGGTTAACCCCTCGGGTTTAATGAACTTTTTCAGCGAAAGAAAGGCCTTCTCGGAATGTTCGGCCACGTCTGCATTCGAGTCCCACTCTTCAGCGTACTCGTCCCAACTATCGCTCATCGTACTTACTCAATGTTGACTATCTAACTGTGCTTTTCGTTACTGGTAGCCTCACCTTGCGAGGTTCTCAGAACCGGAGCTTCCGGCGTGCCCTTTATAGCTGATCGTGCCATATGTGTGATCAGGTCTTCACTTTTCCCCTCGTGTGACTAGCCACTGCTGCCGCCCCGGTCGAGCCTACGACGGCACCGGCAAAGATCTTCACGAGATCGATATAGCCTGAAACATCCGGCACCGGTTCCCCTTCTTCAGCAGCAATAGAGATTCCGAAAGCAATACAGCCGAACACAATGGCAAGTAGCGCCGAAATCAGGGTCACCGCCGACAATTGAGACAGAATACTTGCTCTCCACGAGTGCTGGTGCTCACCCGGAAAGCGTTTGCCCGGCGCATACTCCTTGGCTGCTTCCGAGAGTGCCGCTGCCTTGGTGAGTTCATAATCCGCATCAAGCAACAGTTCATTCGCCCTGGCGACGATTTTCTCGCGGATCTCAAAGAGGTGCTCGTTCAGCCAGAGATCATCATCGAGCTTTGAGTCCGTTTGGTTTCGCAAGCCTGTAGCTTCAGTCATTTTTGTTGGTATCCATTTTCTTCATTTTTGTGTTGGCAGTCGCTTCGCATCACCGTTTCTGCTTTTTCAGAAAGTAGTGATACCTGCGTCTCAATGTTTTTCACAATCGATGGTCAAGCTTGCTCTTCCTGCGTGGCCTCTAAATGTGCCGTCCTTCGTCGGTAGCTCTCTTCAAATGCTACTACTGCTGCGAGCAATCCAGCCAAAATAACTCCAAATGCTCCGTAGAAAATAAACGAAAGTGTATATGAGGCAGAGAAACCTAGAAGCATTGCAGGAACAATGCAAATCGGCACTAGGACAAGAACAGCAATTGAAATGAAATGCAAAATATTTGCGACTATCAGTAGCGGCTGAAGGTTTACGGTTTTTAGATTTTTATAACTGAACATTTTCCTTTCCTTGGTTTGTCGCATCCGAAATATAACGTTGCCATAACCAGCCGCCGGAGCGCAGCGTAGGCTGTCCGGCGCCGAAAGGCACGAAGTTCATGGCCTTGTTATAGCGATTTCTGCAGGGCCCAAAGGTTAAGGCTGTCCATAACCGCTTTGCCTGCTCCATCTGCACTTGGATAGATCCGTGCTCCCGTAAAACCTATTGATCCACAAAGCTCTTGTAGCCTTACAGACTCTTTTACTGGAACAGTAATCTTCAACAGTGGAGTTTCAGGTAGATTTCCAAATTCATCCTCGAGCCCCTTAACGGTGAAGTTTTCACCTCTTAAACCATTATGAGGATGAACAGTAAATAGTCCAGACTGAGCAGATAGATGTGGGCTAATTGAGCCAGGAACCTCAACCACCCTGACGCCTTTATACAAGCTAATTCGCTCAATATTTAGCGCCCAAATTGCCAGGCGATCTGACTCTCTCCATTGCTTCCATTGAGATATCGCAGAACTAGACGCGAAATATACGGCTGCATAAGGAATTTTTGTCCAATCCAGAAGCCTAGTTGGAACACCATGATGTTGGGCTAGTGCCATGACCTCCAGTAGTTCTTCATTTGGCCAGCGCTCGGGTCTCATAAAATACCAATCTTGATTTTTTGTGGTTAGCGCTGTTTCCCTAAAATAGCAAGAATCGTTTGGTATTCGAATACCTATTTGATCGCAGTATTCTGCAAAAATCTCAAGTATGCGAAGCTCAGAAAAGACCTGATTGTCTGCTGTAACATTACGTCCCCACATTGTAGATGCCGGTGACAATTCACCTCCTCTGAGTATCGAGGGAAGCAATTCCCATTAAGCGTCGGCTTGTCCCCTATAAATTACTTTATTGGGCGGCATGAAGAATTCTTTAGTTGGACTCAGTGCGTCCCAAAGCTCATCCGCAGAGTCAAATGTAACTTCTCTAAAACGTGAGTGATTCACTATTGCCATTCGCTGCTATAACGCCTCAATCAGCCGGCGCGTTAGCGGTCAGCTGCATTGATTTGCTAGAATTAATTGGTTGGCAATACTGCCTCGCTTCGGGACACGTAATGTCTATGTAATCCTTCTCGATTCCTTGTGAAAACCAGATAAACCGATACTCCGCCTGGTGGGAGTACCTTGATCGCTTAATAAGAAATGCGTCGCGCGATTGCACACCCACAAATTTTTCGTACTCCTTACTCCACTCTTCAGGATTAGAAAAAGTGTCAGGGGGCGCAACTGACTGATCAATAAATTTCTTGACGGAAATATCGTCTCGATAAGAGCACAGGCCTTCGAATCCACCGACAAAGCCAGCGATATGAGACGAGATGCAATTAGCAAATCCTAGTGAGTTTGTAATACGGAAGCCATACTCTGTTCTGAATTTTGCTTCGAGTGATCGACTTTCTACAGTTGTGGCGCAGAGCACATAGGCTTCTTGGCCATTTATAGCAGAAATGGCATGTGATCCCGTTGGTGTAGTTATTTGCGCAGACACTCTACCCTCAAAGGGATCTCCAAACTCTTCATCGGGATTGTTTCTAAATCGCCTGAACGAGGGAATCCTTAATTTTCCATGTTCAAAGAATTCATCTACGTATTGTTTTTCCATATAACGCGTGAGATTCGGAGTTCTTATACCCCAAGGCCTCGCGAAATGAGTTTATATTTCGTTCATGGTTATGATGTCTATAATTCTAAGGCTCAGCGCAGGCGGAGCCAGCGCGGAGCACCATTTGTGTTAATGTTTTAGCGCCAGCGGGGAACACAAAAGGTGCGTAGCGTTGGCTGTCACTCTGCCGCTGCTTGTTAAGCATATTCGCGGGCATGATTAAGTGTCCGACGATTTTTTTAGGTATGCAAACCCAATACCGTGGACATCCTCAAATTGGATTTTGCCACGATGCTTGCCTACGAGCTCCATAGCGTCAAGCCAAGAATTGGCAGATACTATATTGTGATCGAGATATTTTGTACCGCCCTTCCAATCCCTATTAATTGAATCTCGAGCGGGCTGACAATACGAAACCAAATCACTCCACTCAATTTCAATTTTTACATCAAGGTCATAGCGTTGGAGGAAAGGACTGGAATGTCCATCTCCGCTCTCACTACGGCGCGTTAGCAACCACCATTGAGTTCCACCCTGATCTTGAAAAGAAAGGCATAGCGAACCACCATCCCTTAACATTTCACAGTCATCTAACAAGGAAATAGCTGGATTCATATTTGCTTAACGCCCGCACAAGGTAAGACATCCCGGAGAAGCCCGAAGGGTTGTAGCATACTGCCTGCGTTTGTTATATTTTTTTACACAGGAGGCTAAATTCAGCAACGTCCCACTTTTTCAGGCTCTCGAGAAATAACTTACACGGAATCTCATTATTGGTTAACTCTAAGTAATCGCCGGGTCTCAAAAATTTCATTTCATTATTTAAAGATAAATATACATCCTCACCCTGCACCTTTCTAACTGCTAAGACATATTTTGCGTCGAACAGCTTAACGTGCTCTTTATCTTTTAATGAAAAGCTGCTATTCGAAGAAAACATAGAATTTGTTTGAGATTCCAACATTTTAATTCTATTTTCTTGCGACTCACTGTTGGACTCTAGGTTTTGTATGGTTTCTTCCTGTTTGGAAATTCTCTCAATTAAAGATTTTCTTTCCTGTAATTTAGAAAGGGTTTCCTTAAGTTCAGATGTTGCTATTGCTGCATCTTTAGCGAGGCTTTCTAAGCCAACATCATTAAGGGATTTAAAGGCTGAAATCTGATCCTTTAAGAGATTCACTTGCTCGCTTTTAATGTATACGACAACCCCAGAAGCAAGAGTAGCCGATGTAATAATGGCTCCAGCTAATTGCGACAATGAAAATTGCATTTAAACTCTCAGTAAATATAACGCCTCAAACAGCCGCGTGCGATAGCACGTCGGCTTGCTTTGAATTGTTATGCGCTTTCACTTTTCCACTACCGCATTCCGTGACTCAGCTATTTTACTCTTGAGCTGCTGAGCATACTGGCAAGCTTGATTTTCCGCATCAAGCTTGCACACTGAATCCAAAACTTCTAACGCAAGAGTATCGTTCTTATTAAAACCTTTACCTTCGTGTAGAAGCAGTCCGTACATTACGCAACCCCAAACATCATCTTTCGAGCAGGTTAGTTTGAATGTGGAAGAGTAGCATTTTTGCTTTGATTCAGCTTCGAATCGCATCAATCCTGCCGCTCGATTAGTACATGCAATTGTGAGACCCTGCTTACATGCTTTAGCATAGAGAAGCTCAGGATAAAGCTCCAAGATCCCTCTCTCTTGCAGCACACTCCCCAAACCGAAGCAGAAATTAGGATCACCACCTTCACATTTAGATAAGCAATCACCTTTTCTTTCTCGGCAATACGAAATTCGATCTTTAAAAACAAAATCCGATTTACTATACAATTCCGAGGGACAAATATCCTTTAGCCTACCCATTTCTTCATTCAGGCTAAGTTTTTGTAAAATCTCTATGTCCGAACTATCCGCAAAAACAACATTTCCCAAAAGAAAAATAAAGATTGGCAATATCGATCGCATTACATTTCCTTATGTTGACGAATAACAGTTTATTCAAAAGCCCCAGATATAGACATTATGTCTACATCTAGACAGTTATCGCCATATCTGGACATTATGCCTAGATATAGGTATGGGAGATATGGCTATATATGGGCATCTCCCTTAACAATATTTTTAACCCAAGGAGCAAGTATTGGCCGCCTTCGACTTGTGCTGGCGCCATCTAAGTGACACCTAAATATTCAAGCGAAGGTTCCCTTCGATTTCCTCAATCAGCGATCCAGGCACCTCAAACTCATTAGCCAAGCTCGTCCACCTCGAAACCTCTTCAATCACCCCATTCACAATTCCATCGATCTTTTTTCTGGAAAACAGCGGGCTGATTTTCTCCAGGCTGTAGAGGTCCTCGCGGGTAAAGTCTTCGCGCTTGCCGTTCAGGCTCATCCAGTGGCTGTTTACCCAGCGGCTTCCGGGTTTGTAGCTGTAGGCGAGGTCGTAGGCCGGGGCCAGTTGCCAGGTTTTATCGGTCAGCTGGAAGGCGAAGTTTTTGGCGTGGTCGTCGTGATTGCGTGCGACGATATTGAATACCATGCGGCGGAACAGTTGCTCTGCCTCCAGGGCGCTGAGTTTCAGTTGGCGGGCGACGGCGAAGAGTTCGCTGTAGGAGAAGGAGCCGGGGGATTTGTAATCCACATGTGCGATGCCGTTTAAGGTCTGGATGTGGATTTTGTCGTTGCCGCGGCGGTCGAAGCGCTCGGTGACAAAGTGCCGGCGGTTGCCCTCGCGCAGCAGGTGGCAGGGCATCATGTCGATGCCGCAGTTGGTGGCCATCTCGTTGTAGACGTATTCCATGGCACCGAAGCCCATGGGGTCACCGAAGGTTTCCTGTCCTTTGCTGTGCTCACTCACACCGTCGAACTTCATCAGGTAGTGGGTGAATCCTTCGGGCACGTCGGTCTGCCCGGAGCGCACATGGGTGAAGTCGCTATTAAAGGCGAGTACGGCCTTGGGGCGCGCGCCGCCGGCGCTCATGCCGACAGACATCAGGGCCATCATGGCTTCGCGGTTGTCTTCGCCGGTCTTATCTAGATGCACGCGGAACCCGGCGCGGCTATCGAGAACCTCCTGGGCGATGGCCACCAGTTCGTCGATGGCGATGTCCTGAGTGGCATTGAGTTTTTTGATGCGGGTCGCGGGGCTGTATTCGAGGGCGCCCATGCCGCGCTTGCCGGTGTACTGGAGCCGCTGCAGGGGCGTGATGTCCGCCGGGTTTCTGCCCTGGCTGGCCATCCAGGCATTGAGTACGGCGTTGCCGAAGTCGTCCGGCAGGGAGTCGGCGATCAGGCCGGGGAGTCCGTGGAAGGTTCCATGGCTCAGCCCGGGAAAGGAGTAGATGCGCTTTGCCAGGGGCATTTTCAGGGGGGAGAGTTCGATGCCGCTGTGGATAAAGTCGGGCTCGTACTCAAAGGCACCGATACCGGTGTTGGTGTCGAAGCTGACGGCGCCGGCAGTTTTGCCCTTGTAGTGGACTTCGATGGCCTGCATCACCATTCCGGGGTCTCCTCCTGGTCGTCTTTAGCCTGGCTGCCCTCGCTGGAGCGCTGGCCCGATGCCCTCTGGCGCTGTTTGCCCTGTAGCTTGGCTAGTTGTAGCGGGGAGGGGGGCTGCGGTGGCAGGAAGTGGTCGAGTTGCGCGGTGAGGTCCAGCGCCTGGAGTATGGCGACCAGGGCTTCCAGCTGGGTCTTGCCCTTTTCCGCATTCAGCACCGTCTTGCGGCTGACGCCTGCGCGCTCCGCCACCTCCAGCTGTGTGAGGTCCCGGTTCAGGCGCGCCTGCTTGAGCCGCTGGCCCAGCTCTTCGGCAATGGCGAGAGGGGATTGTGCTTTGTAGTCCATAAAGTCCTTTAAATGGGATTTTCAGGCACTTCTCAAGGATTATGTCCCAATTGTGGGACTTTGTTAAGCTGGTTTTTAATGTGCAGTATTTGGTACTTTAAGGCGATTTAACACTTTAAAGTCCTAAATTTTTAACTCTGTGGCGTGGCTAGATTACTTGTTAGACCTTTTGGTCAAAACCTGAAAGAGGCATTACTCCAGCCGCTGGCGGTTATTTCTACCTTCCTGTCTAATCACCTATCTGGATTCCCTTGTGGCCTGGCGCCCGCGTCTGCCAGACGCTGCCTATTTCTCAGCCCCCGCCGGGGAGGATGGCCAGACTTGCCGTGGCTGACAGAATTCACCCATAACCAGAGCGCTGCAATTCGGTAGGACGAATGGACGTCTGCGAATACAGTGCCCAGTGCCAACAATAACCAGGTGGTCACAGCGATGAAACAACAGCCCAAACTTCCTTTCTGGCAGGTGTGGAATGTCAGTCTCGGCTTTCTCGGGGTGCAGTTCGGCTTTGCCCTGCAGAATGCCAATGCCAGCCGGATCCTGTCGGATCTGGGTGCAGACCTGCACTCACTTTCCCTGTTCTGGATCGTGGCGCCCTTGATGGGGCTGATCGTGCAGCCGATCGTCGGCTCCGCTTCGGACCGCACCTGGAACCGCTTTGGTCGTCGCAACCCCTACATTCTGTTCGGTGCCATTGCTGCGGCTCTGGGTATGGCGTTTATGCCCAATGCGGGCATTGTGGTGGCGTTCGTTGCCCCGATCCTGTTTGGCGGTGTGATGCTGGCGCTGATGGATGCGGCCTTCAATGTCACCATGCAGCCGTTCCGCGCGTTGGTGTCGGATATGGTCCCTTCCGAGCAGCGTACTGTGGGCTACTCGGTGCAATCCCTGCTGATCAATATCGGTGCGGTGATGGGCTCCATGCTGCCGTTCATCCTGACCAACGTCATCGGCCTGGATAACACGTCCCGCGCGGGCGAGGTGGCACCTTCAGTGATCTGGGCCTTCTATATCGGTGCCTCTGTATTGCTGGGCTCGGTACTGTGGACCGTGTTCCGCACCAAGGAGTACGCGCCCAAGGAATACAATGCGTACAAGGGGATTGATGAAGCGGAGCTGGCGCGTGAGCTGGCGGAGCGCAAGTCAATGTCCCAGCGCCTGGGTGACTTCTTCAAACTGCTGGAAAATATGCCCAAAACCATGCGTCAGCTGGCGGTGGTGCAGTTCTTCTCCTGGTTCTCCCTGTTCATTATGTGGGTCTACACCACCCCGGCGATCACCCAGCATGTGTGGGGCGTCGAGGCCAAGTGGTTCGACTCTGAATACCTGGCCTCCGTGGGCGAAATCCCCGCGCATATTGCCGCTGCCAAAGGTGCCGCTGGTGACTGGGTCGGTATCATCTTTGCCGCCTACTCACTGTTTGCCGCAATCTTCTCCATTGTGCTGGCGCGGGTTGCCCATACCCTGGGCCGCAAGCTTACCTACGCGTTGTCTCTGCTGCTGGGTGGCCTGGGTTACATGAGCTTCGTGCTGTTCCAGGGTGGCGAGGCTACCCAGGTTAACCTGCTGATTACTGAAGTTACTGTACCCAGCGGCGCTATTGGCCTGCTGCTGCCGATGATCGGCGTGGGTATTGCCTGGGCGGCAATCCTGGCGATGCCTTACTCGATCCTGTCCGACTCTCTGCCAGCGAGTAAAACCGGCGTGTACATGGGCATCTTCAACTTCACCATTGCCGCGCCGCAGATCCTGTCCGCACTGGTTGCGGGCCCGATCCTGGCAGCCGTGTTCGACAACCAGGCCATCTACATCATTATGCTGGCCGGTGTGTTCATGGTTTGTGGTGCTATCTCTGTGTTCTTTGTGCGCGAGCACGAAGTCACCCCGGCACCCAACAGCGAGGCCGCCGCGGCCTGATCTGATTGCTGGAATTGATCATTTAACGCCCCGCTCGTCGGGGCTTTTTTGTGCGCGTAATTCAGGCCCATGATTCAGGTGTTGAGCCGCAGGCGATGCAGGGCTGACGAAACTCGCATTTGAGATCCGGTCAATATTGCGCGAGCATTGGGGGTTTTGGCCGGTCTCTTGTTGCATGTCTTTTCTTGATTCTATCGATTCAGCGCTCACCACCTTCGTAACCTACGCCTGGGGCACACCGCTGCTGGTGCTGCTGGTGGGGGGCGGCCTGTTTCTGCTGTTCAGCTCCCGCGGCCGCCCTTACCGGCATCTGGGCCACAGCATCGATCTACTGCGTGGCAAGTACGACGACCCACACGATCCCGGGCAGGTGCCGCACCGGCAGGCGCTGTCTACCGCGCTTTCCGGCACCCTTGGCCTTGGCAATATCGCCGGGGTGGCGATTGCCATCAGCACCGGTGGGCCCGGGGCCATTTTCTGGATGTGGGTGACGGCGCTCGTCGGGGTCGCCACCAAGTTCTATACCGCAACACTGGCGGTCATGTATCGCGGCCGCGACAGCCGCGGTGAAATCCAGGGTGGCCCCATGTATGTGATTCGCGAGGGGCTCGGCAAACGCTGGCAGCCGCTGGCCTATCTGTTCGCCATTGCCGGGCTTTGTGGCTTGCTGCCTTCGTTTCAGTCCAACCAGACGGTGCAGCTGTTACGGGTTTCTTTCGCAGAGCCATTGGGGTGGGTGTCCGCGGAGAATGCCCTGCAGTTTGAGTTTGGCCTCGGCGTCGCGCTGGCACTGGCGGCGCTGGCGGTCATTGCCGGGCGGATTCAGCGCATCGGCCGGTTTGCCGTGCGCATTGTGCCGGCGATGGTGATGTTCTACCTGCTGCTGACTCTGGGAGTGATCGGTTATTTCTGGCAGGAGATTCCGGCGGCGTTCGGGCTGATTTTTTCAGATGCTTTCACCGGCAAGGCGGTGGCCGGCGGCGCACTGGGTACGGTGATTGCCACGGGCATCAGCCGCGGAGCATTTTCCAACGAGGCCGGTATCGGTACCGAATCGCTCGCCCACGGCGCCGCAAAAACCACCGAGCCGGTACGCGAGGGGGTTGTGGCCATGGTAGGGCCGATCGTGGATACCCTGATCATTTGTACCTGTACCGCACTGGTGATTTTGCTCACCGGGGTCTGGCAGCAGGGCGAGGGGATCGAAGGTGTCTCACTCACGGCGGATGCGTTCAGCAGCGTGTTCGGTGGCTGGGGTCCGGTGTTGTTGCTGATCATGGTGGTGCCGCTGGCGTTCAGC
The DNA here is from genome assembly GCF_020524885.1 of Microbulbifer elongatus. Classification (GTDB taxonomy): domain Bacteria; phylum Pseudomonadota; class Gammaproteobacteria; order Pseudomonadales; family Cellvibrionaceae; genus Microbulbifer; species Microbulbifer elongatus_A. Next base: position 123,258 of record NZ_JAIVKJ010000001.1, read on the forward strand.
ACCATCGTCACCTTCTGGTACTACGGCATGAAGTGTTTTGTATTCCTGTTTGGTAATCGATACCAGACGGTGTACACCGTCATCTATCTGTCATTGATCGTGTTTGGCGCGGTGGCCTCGCTGAATATCGTCAACAACCTGATCATCGGTATGTACGCGGTGATGGCGATTCCCACCATGCTCTCGACGCTGCGCCTGTCCGGGCGTGTAAACCGCGCGGCGCACGATTACTTCACTTCGCCGGCTTCCCGCTAAACAGCCATTTCCCTGTGCCATACTTTTTAGGGCTGCCCGTTTAGGTAGCCTTAAAACCGTGTGGGGGCGACAGGACGTCGCTGCGCCAGGTACGCCTTTTTTATCTGTGAAGTTGACAGGGAAGTTGGGGCTATGGGGTTTGGCAGAAGTTTTGTCCGCGGCCTGGGAAAAGCGCTTAGTCGCGGAAGTGGAGAAGGTGGCGAAGGCGGCGAAGGCGGCGATGGGCGAGGCCGGGCCAGCCTGGTGTTCTGGGGGGCGCTGGTGTGCCTGTTCGGGGCCCTGGCGATGCTTTCCGAAAGCGCTACGAGCGCCGATGCTGACCCTGCCACGCCTTCTACAAGTTCCCTTTCTACTCCGAGTTTCCAGGTCGATTCACAGTTTACTTGGCACCCCAGATATGCCGCCATCAAGGGTGTAGTGATTGGCAACGGTGCTGCACTTGCTGGCTTCCGTGTGTCGCTCTACGCGAGTTTCCCCGGCAATGGGGGCTACCGCAAACTTGCCAGTACTGTGAGTAACGCTTCTGGTGATTTCAAACTTCCCTACCACTTTCCCCATGCACTGCCCAGGAAGCTAGCGCCGGTATTGTTTGTGATTGCGGAAAAGGGTTCGGTGATGCTGGCGGCCGCTGTCGAAGGTGCAGAGATTCCTGAATATCTGGTTTTGAACGAGCGTACTACGGTGGCTTTAGGCAACGCCTTCGCACAGTTTATCCGCCGCAAAGAAATTACCGGCAACCCTGTTGGAATGCGCAATGCGGTAAAAATGGCCGCAAATATGGCGGACCTGAAAAATGGCAATGTAGGCGACGTTTTACTGCATATACCAAATGGGCCGGATACCTCGACACTCCCTACCTTCAATGCACTTTCAAATGTGGTTGCAGCCTGTGTGGCCCAGGATGCGAATTGCAAAACGCTATTTGAGATAACCACACCACAGGGAGCGCCGCCCGTCACCAATGTGCTTGAGGCGCTGGCGAACATCGCCAAAAACCCGACCTTTACCAATTATGAAATGACCGAGGTGGACCCGCTGTTCGAGCTCGCTTTGGTTGTCCCGCTGTTCCAGCCGGCACTCACGGAGCAGCCCAGTAACTGGTTGCTGTTTATAAAATTTACCGGAGGTCGCTATTCCCGACAGGATCGATTCAATCTGATGAATGGTCCCGGTAATCTGGCGTTCGATGCAAAGGGCAATGCCTGGATCAACGATAACTATGTGCCCAGGGCTCCCGATGAATTCGCCTGTGCCGGCCAGCGCCTGATGAAATTCCATCCCTGGGGCGAGCAGTTTGCGGAGTCTCCTTTTTTTTACGGTGGTCTGAGCGGCGCCGGGTTCGGTATCACCCTGGACCCCCGGGGCAATGTATGGGTTGGTAATTTTGGCTTCGAGGCGCCGTCTTGCGCCGATGGCACTGTGCCGCCGGACCCGGCGAACAAAATACCGGCCACCCACAACAGCGTTTCACTGTTTCTTCCGAGCGGGGTGCCCGTGTCGGGGAAAAACGGCTTTACCCGTGGGCGTATCTCATGGCCCCAGGCGACGGTGTCCGATCGTCGAGGCAATATCTGGGTCGCCAACTGCGGTAATGATTCGGTCACTGTAATTCGCGGCGGCAACCCTCTACTCGCACAAAATGTGCGCCTGCCCGGATCCAAAGCCATTTACCGCGACGGTGAATCGCCGTTGCTGAAACCATTCGCCATTGCCATCGACAACCGCGGTCGTGCCTGGGTAACCGGTAACAAGGCCCAAAAGCTTTATCGGCTGGACTTACTTGGAAATGCGAGTGAAGTCGCTATCAACGGTGCCGAACTGCGTTGGCCAATGGGAATTTCCAGCGATAGCAAGGGCAACCTGTGGATATCCAATTCTGACTCAGTGAATATACCCTGCATTGACCCGTTGGATCCGCAGGATGGTGGTAGCCCTTCCGTCGTGTTCGTCCCCGCTGGTGGTGGTATGGCGAAAACTGTCACCCTTGGTGGCCTGACGATTCCCTGGGGTAATGCGGTCGATGGTGACGATAGCCTATGGGTATTCAACTTTGGGAACACGCCCACCAAGGATGTAGATGAGTCCACCACCTGGCCGGATACTGGTGTAGCGCATATCTGTGGCAGTGGTGACTGCCCCGCAGGCAAACAGCTGGGTGACCCCATTTCCCCCATGAGTGGTTACACCAGTGACGCGCTGGATCGGGTTACCGGGGGCGGCGTGGATCCGTCCGGTAATCTCTGGCTGGTCAACAACTGGAAAAAGGCTGGCCCATACCTCTATGACATCAACCCGGGGGGCAACTCGTTTGTGATTGTTCCCGGTGCGGCGAAGCCGGTGAAAACACCATTATTGGGCGCGCCGCGCGATTTTGCAGAGTAGCGGGTGGCTGGTGCGGCAAGAGGGGTGACAGGATTCGTGCGAGTAGCGAAATAAAACTGGGTGTTTTTTCGCTGATTTAAACAGTATTTATGCAATGTGAAAGGTCGCTTCACTTGGCTAGGTGAATAACTCGGGGAAATCCGTTTCGTACTGTTGTGCGCTTTTTATGCGAAAGTGAACGCCTGCTGCTTGGCGCCTAAAAAATTATTGTGAAAGTCCTCACAAAGTGAGTGGAAGAATAGATTTTTGTCTCACTCTCTATGGGAACTGTCAGAGAAAACGGCTAAAAACGTTGCTTCACAAAAAACAATAGCTCTCTACGGTTAACTTAGGTTGAACAATGGCGAATCCCCTCGACCCAAAACCAGACGCGAGTCTGGATTCCAGCTCTTTTCTTTCCGGAATGAACGATAGTGGTGCAACCGAGCGCCCGTTTGCGGACAAGCTCGACGCATCCATGGCGAAGGATCGCTCTGTCATCGGTAAAAACATCAAGTTCCGCGGTGAACTGATCGGTACCGAAGACCTGCATATTGAAGGCACCATCGAAGGCACCGTGATTATGGAAGGCCACGACCTGTCCATTGGTCGCGAAGGTGAAATCAACGCGAATATTCACGCACAGAACATTGTGATCAACGGTACTCTGACCGGCGACGCACTGGCGGACGAGCTGATCGAGATTCGTAACACTGCGGTAGTAAAAGGCAACCTGATTGCCCCGCGTATCCAGCTGGACGACGGCGGTAAGTTCCGCGGCTCCATGGATATGGTGGACACCGATGACGAGATGCGCTCTCGCCACTCCGAGTTTAAGGAAAAGCTGGTTCATCCGAACCTGCCGCCGAAAGATGAAGCGCCGAGCAAGCCCGCCGCAAAAAAAGCTTTCGCACCGACTAAGGATGTAGCCAAGGATTCGGCCAAGGACGCGGAGCTGGCTGACAGCTAAACCTCCGCTGCAACGCCGCATCCCCTCGTGCGGCGTTGCCTTCTTTCCCCTGGCTCACGCCCCGAATTCTTGCGATAAACAATGCAACACCGCTCTTTTGGCCTCGCTGCGTTAACGACCGAGATGGTCAAAAGCGGGGACCGAATACTCGACCTCGGACCTCTCTCGTCCGGCACCACCCAGGCTTTTCTCGGCCTCAATTGCCAGTGTCATATCGAAGACCTGGTGGAATACCTGGCTGACAATCAGCATAGTGATGACCCGCTACAGGCTCTGGAAGATCACCTGCTTCCCAAGCCGGCAAATCTCAAGTTCGATGTGATTCTGTGCTGGGACCTGCTGAACTTCCTTGAGCTGGACGTTATCCAGCACCTGATTCGCCTGCTGCAGCCACACCTGAAGCAGGGAACCATTCTCCACACCATGCGCTACACCGGACGGAATCAACCGCACAAGCCGCGGCGCTTCCGTCTGCAGGAAAACTTCTGTTTTGAATATGTAGACGACCCAAGTTATCCAGAAGTGGCCTCCAAAGGACACTCCACGGTAACTTTGCTGAAATGCATGGACAGGTTCAGCCTATTCAACTCGCTGATGAAGCGGGAGGGTATGGACCAGAATGTCACCGAACATTTTCTCGAGTACGACAGCACTACTTCCCGTAACCAGGTGCGCAGCGGCGGCGCTTCCGATGTAAGTGCCTACTTCCGCCAGGTGCGTGATGATGAGCAGATGGAGTTCGCCGGAATTCACAAAGCGCTGGGTGCACTACCTGGTGACGCCACGGTACTGGACTGTGGCCGGAAGAATGGCCGCAACATCGATGCACTGAAGAAGAAAGTGGGTTCACTGTACGTTGAGGACCTGCACGCATCCTTGGCCTGGCGAAAGAAAATGCACGGTGAGGGCAGCGGCTTTAGCGAGTCGATGTTCAGCTTTGCCCCCGGCACCAAGCTCGATGGCGTGTTTCTGTGGGACCTGCTGAACTTTTGCAGCCCGGAGCAGGTGGAGGCGCTGGGTGAGTTACTGGCGGGGCGCATGACGCCCGGTGGGCAGTTGCACTTCCTCGTCTACAAATCGAGCCAGCAGCCGGAGCGCCCGGCCATGTTCGAGCTGCTGGAGGACGAGCGGGTAGCGGTTACCGGTATTTCGGAAGGTCGCGGTGCGCGCAGTTTAGGCAGTACCGCGGATTTGATGCGACTGCTGCCGCGTTACCGGTTGTTTAGCCATCACCTGGGGCGGCTGCCATCGGGGGATGCCGTGCAGGAATTTGTACTGCAGTTGAAAGCTTAGCCATCCTAAAGATCATAAAAATTAATTCGAGAAACTAACTCGAGAATTGTTCAAACGAGATTGCTTCCATGTCTGAATTCTTGCGCTCTGTCTTTGTCGCCCTGAGCCCGGATGCGGTAACCGAGGGCTTCCTGTCCGTGATGCTGGTGCTGTTTGTGCTTGCACTGCTATGCCGGTTTTTACGTCGCGCGGGTGAGTTTGTCGAACAGGCCCCGGGGCTGCTCACGTCCCTCGGTATTCTCGGTACGTTCACCGGGGTAATTATCGGGCTGTTTGAATTCAGCCTGGCGGATATCGACCAGAGTATTGCCAACCTGCTGGACGGTTTGAAAACCGCGTTTATCACCAGCGTGTGTGGTATCGGCTTGTCTATCTTGCTGCGCGCATTGACTCGCTTTATCCCCATGCCGGGAGAAAACGCCCCGGTAACCGAATTGTCAGATATCCACAGCGCATTGCAGCAATTGCAAAACACCTTGGCGGAAGGCCAGGAGCGCCAGCTCAAGCAAAGTGAGGCCCAGCTGGCGGACTTTTCTGAGCAGATGTCCCGCGCGCTGGTTGGGGAAATGGAGCAGGTGGTAACGCGTTTCAACGAGCGAGTGGAAAACCAGTTTGGCGAAAACATGACCCGCTTTGGGGATAACTTTGCCCAGTTCGACGGAATGGTGGAGACCCTCACCCGCGAGTACAAGGCGCACGAGGAGCGGGTGGAGTACTGGTCCGAGCACTGTGACACCGCGGTAATGGGGCTGGTACAGGTGGCGCGGGATCTGCAGCAGATCCATCAGCAGCTGGCGGAAGTACCTCAGTTCTTTGAGGGCATGCAGAGTGTCAATGATCAGGCGCGTGCGCAAATGCAGGCGTTGAATGAGCAGCTGGAACGCTACCGCGGTGTGAGCGCACAGATGCAGGACGTACTGCCGCACCTGGGTGAGCGTATCGACCAGTTTGTGCAGGGGATCGATGTGGTGCAGCAGGTCATGACCAGTGATATGAAGCAGTCCCTGGTAAGCATTGCCAAACAGAGTGAGCTGCTGGGCGCACAAATCGAAGCCGTTTCCGGCGCCTTTGAAAAGATGTCCAGCCTGGACGCGAACTTTATCCAGAGCCTGGTACAGGATTCTGTCACTACCCACCGCAACGGCATGCAGGAACTCGCCTTGCAGCAGGCGCGTACGCACAAGGAAATGGTGGACGCTCTCAGTCATGTCATCCGCAAGAGCATGGGCGATGCGGAAAACTCCATCGGCAAGCAGTACCAGCTGGTAGAGCGCAAGATGGAAGAGGAAGTGGAAGGGGTTATCGCGGCCATGGGCCAGGCACTGGCAACCATCAGCGGTCAGTTCACCCGCGACTACCGTCAGTTGGTGGCGCAAATGCAGCGACTGACTGTATCCGCCCAGAATGCGCAGCTGTCGCAATCCGCAGAACGTGCGCGTGAGGAAATCGCCTGATGAACTCGGGGTCCGGGTTTTCCCGTTCCGGCAGTTATGGTTCCAGTCGCAGCCGCGGCGAGGGCGAGTCCTCCTGGATCAGTGTGTCCGACCTGATGGCGGGACTGATGATGGTGTTCCTGTGCATTGCCGTGGCAATGATGCGCTCGGTGATGATCGAGCGGGAGAAGATTCGTACCATCGCCATGTCCTACAAGGAAAACCAGCTGGCGATTTACGAGTCCCTGCAAAAAGAATTTGCACCGGATCTGGCACGTTGGGGCGCGACCATCGACCGCGATACCCTGACGGTGGCCTTCAACAACTCCGACGCCATGTTCGATACCGGTGAGGCCGCGCTCAGCGGTGGTTACCAGGTCGTGTTTGAAGAGTTCTTTCCGCGCTATATGAACGTGCTGGCGCCATTCAAGGGGTCTGTAGAGGCTGTGCGCATCGAGGGACATACCAGCACCGGCTGGGGCCAGAGCAGCGACCGCAATGCCATGTACTTCAACAACTTGCGCCTGTCCCAGGACCGCGCGCGTTCGGTACTGCGCTATGTGTACACCCTGGATGAAGTAACCACTCACCACGGCTGGATGATGCAGAATGTGGCGGCAGTCGGGTATTCTTCCTCGCGACCGATTTACAATGACGATGGCAGTGAGAACATCGAACAATCCAAGCGAGTGGCCTTCCGCGTGATCACCAACTCTGAAACCAAGATCCACAGTATCCTCGAGGAGTCTTTCTGATGAGCCGCTGGAGCCGCCATCTGGAAGCACTCACCCAGGCTATTTCCGGTATGGGGAGCTCTGCTGGTGCGACATCGGGCGTTGATGCCGAATCTGATGTCGTGCTGGATCAAACCCCAGAGCCATTAGATTCGCCGGGAGAGGCTGCAGGCCAGGAGTCGCCCGAGGTTCAGGACGGTTCCATTCAGCAGGCCTTGGTCAAAGGCATGGAAGTGGCGCTTGGGGATTTGGATCAGACCGAACACGGATGGATGTACCGCGGCCACCCGGTAATGGTGTATGCGGTAGATGTTTCTGTTGTCGAAGATCAACAGGTGCGCAGGGAGTTTTATCACCGCGTACACCTGGCAAGCTGCTGTGGCGCACTGGAAGACGCTGCACAGGCGGTATGGATCGGTACTTCACGGGAGGCGCTGGCAGCGCCCGGCCTGGAAGCGACGCCGCACGCCTGTGAATACTGTCTCGCCAAGGTCAATCACCGTGGATTCCGCAGTCTGGGGCCGCGGGATCGCAATCGTGTTGCCCAGGCCTTTAATTTCCAATGGCACGTAAGCCAGTATGCGCAGGAATTTTTCCCCGGTGACGAAGCGCACTTCTGGGCTCCGGGGAAGGTGGCACAAGCCTTGGAGAGTATTGAGCCGGAAGCGGCCGACGTCGGAACCTGTGGGTTTTGCGAATGGCAGGTTCCCGCCGACCATCACTGGTTTGTGCCGGTCGAGCGAGGCACCGCACTGGGGCTTTCCATTGATGCCTGTGTCCTCTGTGCGCAGCAGCAGGCCATGGGCGTTCTTACCCTGCCGGACGATAGCGCACTGGCAGCCAGCCGGGCACGGCACGCCGCTCAGCTTCAATTGGCAAGGTTTCCTCGGGAGGAGCCTGAAGAAGAAGGAGCGGAAGGTGAGCGCGACTGGATCTCGGTGCGCCGGCAGTTGCCGTTGTCCTGGCACCCTCTGTGTGAACAGCTCGAACGCAAGCTTTCTGCACCGGTATTGTTTCATCGCTTCACCGGTTACGAGGGGGTTGCGGTACTGGCATGGCCCGAGCATCGCCGGGGTATCGTTGCCAGTGAAGAAGAGCGCGCGCTGCTGCCGGAGGGGTGGGACTTCTGGAGCATGCGCAGCGTGTTGGGAAGTCTCGGCTGATTCAAAGTCGCAAACACAAAAAAAGGGCAGCATTCGCTGCCCTTTTTCGTATCCGTTGCCGGTTTAATGGCGCACAGTCACCTTGGTGCCCATCGGCGCGTTCTCGTAAAAAATCTTCGCCATGTGCCAGGGTAACCGGATACAGCCGTGGGATTCCGGGCGGCCTGTCACCTTGCCCGCGTGCATACCCACAGCACCGTTCACTCGCATAAAGAAGTCCATGGAGGCTCCACGGAAAATGGTGCCCGGCGGACGTCTGTCTTTGCGCACATCCACGCTTGATTTACGCACGTAACCCGCGCGATCCACGTAGTGTCCGAACAGGTTGGAGCGGTGATCAATATTCTTTTCCGATATCCGGAAGCTGCCGGTTGGCGTGCGGTAACCGGCAATACCCGTCGCAACCGGGGAGACGCCGGCCAGCTGTCTACCTTTGTAGAAGTAGGCACGCTGCTCACTGATGTCGATGATGATATGTGGCGTACCCCCGATTACATCCCGGCGCCACCAGGCACTGCCATCGGTCATGGATCTGTGCTGTTGATAGGGGTAGGGGTAGTCACCGGCCTGGGCCAATGGGGCAAATACTGCGGAGGAGGCCAGTATTACGCTGGCACCCAGGGCGATTTTCTTGAAAGCGCTTTTGATGAACGTGGAAGAGCCTTGCATGCGTACCTCATCTGCTCTCGCGAGCGAACTGCAGGGCGGCGTGCTGGTGAGGTGTTGCCACTGAAATAGAGGGCGAACGAACCCCTGCACCATGGTGCACAGACCTGACCTGTGAATTTCCCCAAAGCGGCGCGCCGGTGTTTCCCGATTTGGCCGCGGGATGAGACTTGCCCCTTTGCCGCGGGCGGCATCGGGGTAAGTGAGAGGCATGGTATGGTCCGCGATTGGCACCTATTACATTTAATTGGAATGACGCCGTTGGCGCATATTTCCATTTTGGAGGCGGGCCTTCAGGCGGCGTGGGGGCGAACAGGCAAAAAAAAGCCGGCTAAGAAGCCGGCTTGAAAGATTCCAGAAGAACTGGAAATCGTGCTTTGACGAGAGAGCAACAAATGTTGACGATCTTATTTGAGAGGTAACCCTTTGAGCGTGTTGTGGGCCCGGGGTTCTGTGCAGCCGGGTAAGCGTGCGCCAATTTTTGCCCGCTGCGGCTGTGGGCGGGCCGGGTTTACCCGGACGCTCTCAAAAGTCGTCGAATCTTTTCATCCAATGGCGGCAGTCGTTACTTCCGCAGAAGGACGCGCGCGCCGGCAACCGGCAGATCCACGGTGGCGCCGGAGACGCTACCGGTAAACTCCGCCGGAGTAATATCTTCGGCGCCGACAAAGGCTTCAGGCAAAACGTGGCTTGCCGCTTCGTTGCCCAGGTTCAGTACCACAAAATAGCTTTCATCCGCGCTGGTGCGCTCGAATACCAGCAGGTCGTTGCCGGTATCGATAATCTCTTGTTCGGCGGTCGCCAGTACTGGCGCCAGCTCTGCATGCCATTTCAGCAGGGCACGGAAGCGGTTCAGCATGGAGTGCTGGTCGTCTTCCTGCAGGGACACGGCCAGGTGGTAGTGTTCCTCTGCTACTGGCAGCCAGGGTTTCACCTTGGAGAAACCCGCATTGATCTCGCCGCCGTTGAACCAGGGCATAGGGGTGCGACAGCCATCGCGACCCTTGAACTCCGGCCACAGGTTGATGCCGTAGGGGTCCTGCAGGTCCTCAAACGCCACGTCCGCTTCCGGCAGCCCAAGTTCCTCACCCTGATACAGGCACACACTGCCGCGCAGCATCAGCTGCATCAGCAGGAACAGCGGAGCGCGGGCCATGGATGCTTCCGCATCGAAACCCTTGTTCCAGCGGGTGAATGAGCGCGGCACATCGTGGTTGGAGATGGACCAGCAAGGCCAGCCTTCTTCGGTCACCCGGCGGTTTTTCTCCAGGGTGTCGCGCAGGAACTGCGCGCTGCAGTCTTCCGACAGCAGGTCGAAGGAGTACGCCATATGCAGGCGATGCTCGGTGGTGTAATCGGCCATGATCTTGTGGGTGTTGTCATCGCCCACTTCACCCACGGTGGTAGAACCGGGGTATTCGTCCATCAGTTCACGTACGCGCTGCAGGAACACCAGGTTTTCCGGCTGCGACTTGTCGTGAATGTGCCACTGGTACTCGTAGCTGTTTACCGGCGGCAGGCCGTTCTTGTCCAGCTTCACCGGGCGCGGTGGATTGTCCTGCAGGGAGCGGTTGTGGAACGCGTGGTTAATGGCATCCAGGCGGAATCCATCAACACCACGTTCCAGCCAGAAGCGCAGGTCGGCGAGCAGCTGCTCCTGAACTTCCGGATTGTGCAGGTTCAGGTCCGGCTGCTCCTTCAGGAAGTTGGTCAGGTAGTACTGGCGGCGACGGGTGCACCAACGCCAGGCGCTGCCACCGAAGTTGGACATCCAGTTGTTGGGGGCGGAGCCGTCTTCTTTGGCATCGGCCCATACGTACCAGTCGGCCTTGGCATTGTCGCGGCTCTGGCGGCTCTCCTCGAACCAGGGGTGCAGGTCGGAGGTATGGCTCAGGATCTGGTCGATGATCACCTTGATGCCACGCTCGTGGGCACCCTCGATCACGCGATCAAAGTCCTCAAGGTTGCCGAAAATTGGGTCAACGTCCCGGTAATCGGACACGTCGTAGCCGAAATCAACCATCGGGGACTTGAAGAAGGGAGAGATCCAGATAGCGTCCACACCAATGGATTTCACGTAATCGAGCTTCTGGCAGATGCCCTGCAGATCGCCGATTCCGTCGCCATTGGCGTCACAAAAGCTGCGGGGATAAATCTGGTAGATAACGCTGTTGCGCCACCATTCCCCGTTGTGATTGCTGTTGGGATTACCGCTCATGCCTTGGGTCCATTTAGGAATACTTTATTAGGTTAGGGTCAGTATGGCGGTGCAGAAGCTGACTTTCCTCCTCCCTGAATGGGGGGGAGGGGGCATGGAGCGCGGCTTAAAACCAAGGTGTGACCGATCATTCATGGTTCTGCTCATCCGCTCACGGGTGGGGGGCAGGGGGGATAACGAGGTTCCCGGTCAGCCCGCAAAGGTGGTACTGACGTGCACGCAATAATCCTTGAAGCGGATATTAGCGCTCTTTAAGATTCGGGGCACTTTCAGATGGATTTGAAATAGTGCAAGGAATCGCATGAGTACCCCACACAGCCCTCCCCAAGTCTCTCCCCAAAACTATCCGTTGATTGCTGGCCAGCACGCTGGCAAGCCCATCAGTTGCGTCCCCGAACTGAAGCCAGTCTACGACCGCCTGCAACAGGCCGCGCAGCGCAATCACCACTGGGCGCGCATCGCGATAAAAGAGCTGAACGCGCTCTCCACCGGCATGTTGGGTAAAAACAATGTGTATGTGCGACCGGGTGAGCGCCAGCGTGGTTGTGGCAGTGAAAAGTACTATGTGTTTTTACCTGGGCTGAAAGCTACGGTGGTGCGCTGGATCAAATCACCAGTTTTGTATTACTGAGCTGGAATTGGATGATCATTACTACGATTTGACGGCGCCGGGTCAAGACACTACCCGGATGGGCCTATATCGGGCTTCTATCGATCCCGTGAGAAGCGAATGGAAAGCGGTATATGTTGCGGATGGAAAAGTTGCTGCGCAGCAGGGTCGCTTGGTCGCAGTCGCTGATGGTAAGTTCAATCAGATATCTGATGCATTGAGAGAAACAATGCCCAGAACAGTGAAGCATTTAGGTGTAGGGGCCGCTCACGTCTCTGATAGTGGAGCGGATTTGCATTTCACCCCCGGGAGGGAACCGCTGGGCGGTGGACTTCTGTGCTACAACCCTCTGAAGGTAGAAAATAGTCGCGCTTCAGCGCTTTTATTGGCAGCCTCAATGGAATCTTCACGAGACGTCAAAGGGGTAGTTTGGGCGGCAGATTTCGGCGGGTCTGCTGTGCTGACTCAGGCAATGCAAATATTGGCAGATAAGGGCATTAGCCTAAAAGGCCATACAGTTTATTTTCACAAGCCGCGCACTTCACCGGCTAAAGCATTGCGGTTGGCTCACCAGCTGCGGATGAAATTAAATGAGCGCATTGCGGATACCGGCCTCAGTGCCCGTGGAGCGTTCAGCCAGTTCAGTGTCGCGGGTATTCGACTGAACAATAAAAGCGATCCTTATAGCAAAGACTATCATGCGGAAGCATGGCTGAACGGGGGGCTCAAGGTCGCTGCCCCAGCAGGTTTTTTGGCTGCCGTAATTGGTGGACAAGCAGGGCTGGTTGTGGGAGGCATAGCCACTGCGATTGGTGGCGCTGGTGTGGTGCACGCACTGGGTAAAAGCGCCGCAGAAAGCTTTGGTTATAAATTCAAACGTTGAGGTGTGCTATGCGTAATATATTCAAATATCCTCCGCTAGAATGGCTGCGCCGAGATGAGCCTTGTATTCCCAATGGGCCATCTTTTTCTGGTTCACCAAAAACCATTTTAACTCTTGCGGGAAATCGCTTGCATTTTCAGGCACCGAAACATAAACCTCTGCGCCGATCTGTGGAGCAGGTCCGAACGGCACCGGGTAACGATGTCTTGGCTGAACCGCACTTGAGCCGATATGGGCAGGGGGTTATGTCGGACTCTCATTGGGGGGGGAGCTGCCTTGTGCATCGTTTATGGGCCTTCTTCGGTCCGTGGATGAGCGGGTGTAAGGGGGAGCTGAATTTCAGTGTCGGTGTGGTTGGCAGATTTGAGGAGAGCAGCTTCGATAGTCTGTCTTTTCTTAATCCCAAGGCCTTTGAAGTGGTTCTGATGCGCTATCTGAATGATCGGTATGGACATCACAACTTGGAAAATGAACTTGCCCATATTCCACGATTTCGCGGTCCGGTAGATTGGCAGGCCCATACTCATCTCCCAGTGCCTAGCGCTAGCTTTAAAATCAGTCGTGGAGCAAACCCTGAGAAGTTAGTTCATCCTGAATATCTTTTTGTGTTCCCGGTCGCTGATGAATACTTTGTTGAAGTTTGTTTTGAGTTGGAAGTTTATAGTTTCGATACTGAACATCGCCCAACTTTTGACACTTCCCCGCTTCAGGATTTGCGTGAGAAGATTTTCAAAAGCATCACCCTGGAACTGGGCCCCGAAACCCAAGCACGCGTCGACGCGATAAAAAAAGAAGTCGGCAATATGCAGCTGAGCAAAGAGTTTGCACCGCTGAAATGGCCCACCAACATCTACCCTCCTGAGCCATTCGAAGTTCCAAAACTGCAAAAGTCCCTGAATGCCGCTTGTTAAAGCCATTCTCAGCTGGATTGCGCGCATATCGGTGATGGAGCGGAGGGCTAGCAGCAGGTTCACGGGGCGCTGTTGCTGTATGCACACCAATCGGCGTGGCTGCTGCATTGGCTGGGGAAGCAGTTGGCGTATGGGAGGGAACGCGACCGTAATTGGTAGTTCTGGTGTGGTCTACTCAGTAGGCCAGAGTGTGGCGCAGGATTTACGTCGCCGCTTTAAATTTTAAAGGGGCGGGTATGCGAAATTACTTGAAGTATCCACCTATTGAGTTGCGGTCTAGTAATGAATATTGCCTTCCTGAGGGGCCTAGCTTTACGTTAGCCCCTCATGAGCATATTAAGTTAGATGGTAGCCATATTCAGCTGAAAGTGCCTCGTCATAGTCCTCGTCGCTCATCGGTTAGGGGGGAAAATGTACCTTTTGGGCACGACGTTCTGACTGATAATGAATTAGCGCATTATCCACTTCGCGTAATGGCTAATGATTGCTGGGGAAGCATTGGGTTACTTGGCAGAATGTGGGCTTTTTATGGGCCTTGGATGACAGGCTGCAAAGGTGAGCTAAGCCTTAGTGTGTCGGTAGTGGGGCGTTTTGATGAGTTTTCTTTTGAAAATATATCTTTTTTTAACCCCAAGGCATTTGAAACTGTATTAGTACGTTACCTGAATGACCGCTATGGTCATAAGAATTGGGAAGATGATATGGCTCATGTCCCCCGTTATCACGGCCCCGCGGACTGGCATGGTCACTCCCATCTCCCTGTTCCCAGTGCAAGTTTCAAAGTTTATAGGCGAGGTGAGGGTTTGGGTGATCTTGCGCTTCCTGATCAGTTGTTTGTTTTTCCGGTTACCGATAAACACTTCGTGGAAGTCTGTTTCGTCCAGGAGTACTACAGTTGTGACGAAACGGGCAATGTCGCCTTCGACATTAGCCCGATGCAGGAGCTGCAAGACAACATCTTTAATAGCATCACCTTAGAGCTTGGCTCTAAAGCTCAGGCGCGCGTCGACGCGATAAAAAAAGAAGTCGGCAATATGCAACTGAGTAAAGAATTCGCACCGCTGAAATGGCCCATTAACATCTATCCCCCTGGGCCATCCGAAGCTCCAGAAATGCAAAAGTCCCTGAAAGCCGGTTGTTAAAACCGGCATTACCGGTTTGCGCGCGAGTCGGACGCTGAGCAGGGGCGGGCCCTAGTCTCCCTGCCAAGGTGGTACTGACGTGCACGCAATAATCCTTGAAGCGGATATTAGCGCTCTTTAAGATTCGGGGCACTTTCAGATGGATTTGAAATAGTGCAAGGAATCGCATGAGTACCCCACATAGCCCTCCCCAAGTCTCTCCCCAGAACTATCCGTTGATTGCTGGCCAGCACGCTGGCAAGCCCATCAGTTGCGTCCCCGAACTGAAGCCAATCTACGACCGCCTGCAACAGGCCGCCCAGCGCAATCACCATTGGGCGCGCATCGCGATAAAAGAGCTGAACGCGCTCTCCACCGGCATGTTGGGTAAAAACAATGTGTATGTGCGACCGGGTGAGCGCCAGCGTGGTTGTGGCAGTGAAAAGTACTATGTGTTTTTACCTGGGCTGAAAGCTACGGTGGTGCGCTGGATCAATGACCAGTTTTGTATTACTGAGCTGGTGATGGACGATAATTATTATCGAGTGGACGAGCAAGCAAAGGAGAGAGTTCGCTTAGGGACATATCGGGCAACACTTGCAGCAAACAAAGGTGTTTGGCGAACAGAGTACACTGGAAGTGGGCAAATAAAGCCTGTTTCAGGGCGTCTAGTAACCATCGCTGATTCACATTACGAAACTGCAGATGATGCTGCGAACTACAGTATTAGTGGGGCGATGACGTTCTTGGGGAAGAATACGGCACCAGTAAGAAATGAAGGATGCGACCTCCACTTCACGCCTGGTAAAAGACGCCTAGGAAATCTTGTTAGCTATAACCCTCTTTCCATAAATTCTAGTCGTTCATCAGCTGTTCACTTGGCTGCAACCATGGAGCGAGCTCGAAAAATTGACTCTGTCGCTTGGGTGGCGGACTTTGGGGGCTCTGCGGTGCTAACTCAGGCGATGCAAATATTGGTCGACAAGGGTGTTACCTTGGAGCGGCACACTGTTTATTTCTATCGTCCCCGAACTTCTCCGGGAAAAGCATTAAAGCTTGCCCATCAGCTTAAGCTCGGTGTGAACGAGAAGTTTGCTGATACTGGGCTAAGCCTTCGGGGTGGGGTAAGCCAGTTTTCTGTTGCCGGTGCGCGGATGAAAAATGAAAGTGATCCTTACGGGCGCGATCAACATGCTATGGCGTGGTTTAAGGGGGCTGTATCAGTTTCGACTCCAATAGGGATTGGAGCTGCACTAATTGGCGGTCCTTCAATGGTAATCCTCGGAAGTATAGCCACAGCTATTGGTGGGGCAGGTGCCGTCTATGCGATCGGTCAAAGTGTAGCGCAGGACCTGCGCCGAAGATTTAAACTGTGAGTATTCAAGATGCGGAATTTAATTAAGTATCCTCCCTTCGAATGGCGCAAGAGGCATGAGTATTGTACCCCGGCAGGGCCGTTTTTTGCTGGGTCTCCCGTGACGCCTCTGTATATGGCAGGTAATAGGGTGTGCGTTACTGCCCCTCGCCACAGTCCTCGCTATTCCATAGTTAAACAAACGAGAACGTACCCCGGGTATGATGTATTGAACGACTCTCCTGCGGGATTGCACACGGATTTCTCAATGCCTGGAAGGCGCTGGGGGGTCGCATGCTTGTGGGCACGTCGGTGGGCATTTTACGGCCCCTGGATGACTGGTTGTAAGGGCGAACTGCATGCTTCAATTGCGATCATTGGAAGATCGGATGAGCATCAACTGCCGGGTGTTTCCTTCTTAAACCCAAACGCATTCGAAACGGTGGTTGTGCAGTATCTGCACGATCGTTATGGGCATGAAAATTGGGAGGGGGATATGGCTCATGTACCCCGCTATCACGGCCCTGTTGACTGGAAGCCTCACAAACACTTGCCTGTGCCAAGTGCAAGTTTCAAAATTTATAACCGAGGTGAGGATGTCAGTGATCTGGTGCTTCCAGATCAATTGTTTGTGTTCCCGATTACCGACAAGTACTTTGTTGAAGTCTGCTTTATTCAGGACCTCTACAGCCGTGATGACAAGGGTAATGTCGCCTTTGATACCAATCCGTTACAAGAACTGCAAGACAATATTTTTAACAGTATCACTCTGGAAGTGGGGCCGGAAACTAAGGCGCGCGTTGACGCGATAAAAAAAGAAGTCGGCAATATGCAGCTGAGCAAAGAGTTTGCACCGCTGAAATGGCCCATTAACATCTATCCCCCTGGGCCATCCGAAGCTCCAGAAATGCAAAAGTCCCTGAAAGCCGGTTGTTAAAACCGGCTTTTTTTATCAGGGCTTATCCTGCACCGAGCGCAACAGCTGCTCCGCCAGTGCAATCGCCTGCTGGCGATCTTTCACATCCAGTTTCTGATACAGGCTGCGGATATGCGTCTTGATCGTACTCGGTGCGACCTTGAAGTGTCGGGCGATGCGCTCGTTGGATAGGCCGGAGTGAATGGCGTTTAGGACTTGCCACTCCCGCGGGGTGAGCGGGGAGTGGCGCAGGAAGTCTGGGACGGCGTCGCTGGCGAGAATTTCGCGCACGATGGTTTCGTCCAGTTCGATACGGATACCGCCGCCCAGTTCGGGCTGTTGCTGGGCGAGCTTCATCAGTTGTTGTGCTTTTTCTGCCTGGCGCTCGTCGAGGGCGTTTTCACCGGTCTCTTCCAGTGCGGCTTTTAATAGCACGATCATCGGCTTACCGATCTGCAGGAAGCTGGCGGTGAGATCGCTGTCCTGCATGATGGTAAGAGCTGCGCGGATGTGGCTGAGTGCAGGTTCCTTGCGGTCCCGCAACCACGCGAGGTGTGCGGCGAGGACGCGGTTGCGTAGCTGGTCGGTGATCAGGCCGCATTCTTCGGCCACCTGTTGCAGGCGCCCCAGCAGGCGGTTGGCGTCGGACCAGCGGTGCAAGGAAATCAGTGCGCGCACATGGTTGCGGCCGTGACACTGTTCAAAGTGGTTGCTGGGCCGGTCGGCAACAGGCTCTGCCTGCTCCTGCCAGCTGGCAATGGCATCGGTGTTTTCCAGGGCCTGCCAAACGCGCATTCTGGCGGCGTCGGCGTTCGCTACCCAGTCCCGGTGGTACTGCTCTCCCGTCAGCAGGTGTTCCACCCGCTCCATCCATTCCAGGCACTCATCCTTGTCGCCACGTGCCAGGGCGACTTTCAGCAGCAGCGTGTATTCCGGCAGCAGCCAGCGCTCGCCCACCTTGCGGTTGATCTGCATTCCGCGGCGAGCGGATTCTGCCGCGCCGTCCAGGTCGCCGCCTTCCCACTGCAACTGGCCTTTGAGGCGGTAGATAAATTCGGAAATAGGCAGGCCAACCAGGTGGTGTTCTTCCACCAGCAGTTGTGCGCGCGCCTGCAGTGCGGCGGCTTTTTTCAGCAGGCCGTTGGCGAAGGCAATTTCGGTTTGCTGGCATAGGGCCCAGGCTGCATTGGGGATGTCCTGGCGGGCGATGGTGGCTTTTTCCACCGCTTCCATGTGGTGCATGGCCTGATCCAGTTCGCCGAGGCAGAAGCTGGTTTCGCCGATCACCAGTTGGGCGGCGATGCGCTCATTGATTTGTTCCTTGGGTAACAGCTCCAACGCTTCCTGTGCGTACTCCTTGGCTTTGAGGATCTGCCCGCGTGAGACGGAAACTTGTGCGCGCATTGCGGCGAAGGCCCCTTCGAAGGCCTGCCACTGTTGCGGGTCTTCCCGCTGCAGCCAGCTTTCGGATGCCGCCAGCAGTTTGTTGCAGCGCTCGTAATCGAAGCTGTCACGGGCCAGGCGCGCTGCTAGCAGGGTGAAGGGCGCATGGCACTTGATCTGTTCTTCGCCCAGCCAGTTGAGACTGTCGTTCAGTACGCGGAACTGGCCTTCGCGCAGGAACTGCTCGCCTTGTTCGGCGATCAGGCGGTGCACGCGCTCTCGGTCTTGCGCTTTCAGCGCATGGCGCAGGGCTTCCAGAGGTTGGTTGAGTTCCTGCCAGGTGTCACTGGCGGTCTGGTGGAGCTGGGTGAGTTCATTGCTGTCGGACAGTTGCCGCTGCAGAAAGCGGGCGAATACCGGGTGAAAGCGGAACCACTGCCGGCTGGAATCCTGTGCCTGCAGGAACAGGCCGCGGCTAGCGGCAGTCTCCAGTTGCTGCTGGCCGCCAGTCTGTCCGCTCAGGCGCTCTGCCAGCAGGCCGTTCACCCGGGTAAGTATGGAGGTGCGGGCCAGTAGCTGGCGCAGCTCAGGTTCCAGTCGCTCCAGCACTTCCTCGGCCAAGTAGTCGAGAATATGCGCATGACCCTGTTCCAGTTCCCCGAGGTAGCGATCCACTTCCTCTTGGCTGCGCACAGACAGCGCGAACATCTGGATGGCTGGCGGCCAGCCTTCGGACAGTTGATGCAGTTGTGCGACACGGTCACTGCCAAGCGCAAAGGGGAGGCGTCGAGCCAGTAATTGCGTGGTCTCTTCGATGGTGAGCGCCAGGTCGTCGGCGGAAAGTTCCAGTAGTCGCCCCTGCAAGCGCAGGGCGCCGAGGCCCAGTGGGGGCTGGCTGCGGCTGGTAATAACCACGCCGATACCCGCGGGAGCGTGACGCAGTAGAAAGCGAGTCGCGTCGTGTACCGCGGGATTGTCGATCTGGTGGTAGTCATCGAGGACGATGCGGAGCTCGCTGGGGAGCTGGCGCAGCTCCGCAAGCATCTGACTGATGACCAGAGAAGGGTCGAGGTTGTGCTGTGCGGAGATGATCTTGCTGGTTTCCGGCACGCCGTTGCCGGTGGCGCGGTGCACGCTCTCTACCAGGTAGCGGCAGAACTGGCTGGGCTCATTGTCGCCACTGTCCAGTGAGTACCAGGCGACCGGGTTGTCCTGCTCCGTGGCCCAGGAGGTGACCAGTGTGGTCTTGCCGTAACCGGCGGGGGCGGTAACCAGTAATAGCTGGTCACTCTGGCTCTGCTCCAACAGAGACTGCAGGCGCGGGCGCTGTAGCGTGTGTTCCGGGCAGTCGGGGAGGCTGTACTTGGAAGCTAGAAGCATGGCATTGACCGATCAACAGGGCTTGGGCCGGGGCTTCCATTCACCAGAACAACAGCAAACCCCGGTAGGCGCAATTGTACAACTTTAGTGTGCCAGCCCCCCTATCAGTGCGCGTCCTCCCCCTCGGGGGAGGAGTTGCCCGGTCATCCGCAGACAGAAAAAAGCCGGCGCAAGGCCGGCTTGAAGCAGAGATACGATGAGAGAGTTCGATCACCACGCGTTCAAACGATGCGATCTGGGGGAACTGGTATCTTTGAGTGAGCGCTGGCGTTGAAGTTCCTGGCTGGAGCAAAAAAAACGTATTTTTTTGCGCAATCCACTGCCAGGTGGACAAAATCGGCGCAAAAAGCCTCATTTGTCGCCCTGTTCTTCCCATTGGCCCCGGAGGGTGGTAGCTTTTTCGGTTTGCTGTCTCTCTGGTGTGGTGACCGCGTTCACAGTCCACCTTGGGAGCGACAGCACAAAATTACAATTAGCTAAGAAAAAATCGATGCGCGGGAAAACCCCGGCGAGGTATACGCATCCAATAACAATAGACACACAACAACGCTTACAAGAACATCACGGGGAGCGACAATGGCTGATCTGGTCATCCTGGCGGCGCCGGGCATGGGTGCCGTAGACGAAGACTTTGCCGAGCCGCTGTTTCAGGCACTCAAGAGCGGATTGGGCGACGACTGGTCCCGCATCCACACCGACACCATTCTCTGCCAGGGGCACCTGCAGCCCAACCTCGAGCGAGTGTTCGAAGCCATGCAGAAGCGCGACATGGACTACCTGCGCGCACGCAAATTCATGCTTTACGGCCTGGCCGAAGCTTCCTCCCAGCTCTCCGATATTGACCAGCGCGGCGGAAACTACGACAAGACCCAGCAGGCCATCTACCAGACCTTCGAGCAGGCCGCTAAAGCCACCAGCGACAACGCCCCGGTCATACTACTCAGCCACTCCATCGGCTGCAGTATCCTGTCGAATTATCTGTGGGACGCCCAGCGCCCAACCATCAGCCACGGCATCTGGCGCGACGGCGGCCCCAAAGGCGTACACAAAGGCTCTGCCAAAGACCTCTTCCTGCGCGGCAAGACCCTTGCGCACTGGTATACCCTCGGTGCCAGCAACCCCCTGTGGACCGCCGCCATGGCCCGCGACCAGATCCAGG
Source organism: Microbulbifer elongatus (assembly GCF_020524885.1). Lineage (GTDB taxonomy): Bacteria > Pseudomonadota > Gammaproteobacteria > Pseudomonadales > Cellvibrionaceae > Microbulbifer > Microbulbifer elongatus_A. Next base: position 144,068 of record NZ_JAIVKJ010000001.1, read on the forward strand.
CCGTCACCTCCGACACACGTGGTTATAACTTCCGCTGGAAAAACTTCTACCATCCCGACGACCTGTTCGGCTGGCCCCTCAAACCCCTCAGCCCCTCCTACAATCAGGCCGTCTACCGCGACTTCGAGACCAGGCCCCTGGCGGACTGGAGTGCCGCCAGCTGGGGACCACAGCTGGTTTCCCACGATGGCTACTGGCAGAGCGAGATGGTGCAGAAGATGCTGGTCGAGGATGTGAAAGAGGTGCTGAAAAAGTCCACTGCACGCAGGCCCAGCCCCATGCAGCGGGCGACTGCGGCGGCGATCTAACGCGCAAAAATACAAATCGAAGGCGCCGATAGCGGGACCGCCACTGAACGGGAATCGCGGGTACCACCATTTAGCCGAAGTACCTCTGGGCGTTATACTCGGCACCGAAGATAAAACAGGTACTCCCATGGCTCTGCAATTTCACTCGGTTCCCGTCACGCCCTTCCAGCAAAACTGCACCCTCCTGTGGTGCGATGACAGCAAGCGCGCCGCGGTAGTAGACCCGGGTGGCGATGTCGATCGTATCCTCGCTGCTGTCGAAGAGCGCGGCCTCAAACTCGAGAAAATTCTCCTCACCCACGGCCACCTCGACCACGTCGGCGGTACCAAACCCCTGTCCCGCGACCTCAATATACCCGTAGAAGGCCCGCAGCAAGCCGACCAGTTCTGGATCGAAAAAATCGAAGTCCAGGCCCAGATGTACGGCTTCCCCCCGGTTGAGACCTTTACCCCGGACCGCTGGTTGAACGACGGCGATACCGTCACCGTCGGCGACGAAACCCTCGAAGTCGTGCACTGCCCTGGCCATACCCCCGGCCACGTCATCTTCTTCCATCGTCCGAGCAATCTCGCACTGGTGGGCGACGTCCTGTTCGCAGGCTCCATCGGCCGCACCGACTTCCCTATGAGCAACCACCAGGACCTGCTCGACTCCATCACCAAAAAACTCTGGCCGCTGGGTGACCAGGTAAAGTTCATCCCCGGCCACGGCCCCATGTCCACCTTCGGCCAGGAGCGCCAAACCAACCCGTTTGTCGCCGACAAACGCTTTGGCTGATTCAGCGCAGGTTCACCGGCAGTGCCATGTAATTAAGCCGAACAACTCGTGGACGACAAAATGAAAACCTGGAAGTTACTCGCTTTCCTCTCAATTCCGACAGCCATCACGTTCACCGGCGGCTGCGCGGTTATTTCAGAAGATGAATGCCAGGCTGGCCTCTGGTACGAACGGGGTATCGAGGACGGTGCCCGCGGTCGCAGTCAGGCCACCGTCTACAAGATTGCGCAGAAGTGCCACGAGTACGGCGTGCGGACAGACACCGCTGCCTGGATGCGCGGTCACGAAGAGGGGGTGGAACAGTACTGCACGCCAGAAAACGGTTTCGTGGTGGGCCGCCGCGGACGCGATTATGAAGGTGTGTGCACCGGCCCCACTGCCGACCTGTTTTTGGCCAATTACGAGCGAGGGCTGGCGGTCTATCAGGCCGAACAGGAGTACAACGCCTTGGTCAGCCAATACGAGACGGCAGAGCGGGAAGTCTACCGCGTAGAGGAGGCCATAGAAGAAGCCGAATCAAAAGAGGAGCGCAGAGCCCTGCGCAGCCAACGCCGCAGCCTGCTGCGGGAAATGCGCCATCTGGAAGCTGAGATGATGCGCTTTGGTGGCTTTGGTGCTTTCAATCCGTTGCTTTTCTATTGATATTCGGCGTCGGGCTCAATCAGAGTTTCGTTAACGCTGCGAATACAACAAGGTGATTTATGGCTGTCTGGCACACCACTTCGACCCTGGATGAAGTGAACCAGAGCATGGGCAACTGCATGCCCGGCTACCTGGGAATGAAAATTACCGAAATTGGTGACGACTATCTCGTCGGCACCATGCCGGTAGAAGATCGCACCCGCCAGCCATTTGGCATCTTACACGGCGGTGCCAGCGTGGCGCTGGCAGAGACGCTCGGTTCCATGGCTGCGAATATGGTGGTGGATACCAGCAAGTTTTACTGCGTGGGTCAGGAGATCAACGCCAACCACTTGCGCCCGGTAGCGGATGGTGAGGTTACCGCCAAAGCCACCGCAGTGCATATCGGTCGCACCAGCCAGGTCTGGGAGATTCGAATCAAGGATCCCAGGGGCAAACTCAATTGTATTTCCCGCATCACCATGGCGGTGGTGCCGGTACCTTCTCAATAATTTTTATCGTTTTATGTTGATGCTGTGACCGGGAATCTGTTTACCTTCGAAGAAGTCTCCTACCGCCTGTCCCGCTCACCGCGCCGCAAGCGCCTGGGGTTGGTGGTAACGGAGAAGGGGGCAGAAGTGCGGATTCCACAGCGCTGTGCCGAACGGCACGGTCACCAGTTTCTGCGTGAAAATATCCAGTGGGTGCGCGAGCAATTGCGCGGTGTCGCCCGGCGCAAGGCGCAGATGCCCGATCACCATTTCGCGTTTGGCGCACACTTTCCATGGCTGGGCAAAACCCTGGAACTTGATCGCGCGGCGCGCGCGGCGGATGCCGGTATTCGCGACGGCTATATCCAGCTTTACAGCCGGTTGCGCGAACCGGACGAGAATCAGATCCAGGCTGCATTGCAGAAGCTCTATCAACAGGAAGCTTTGCAGCTTCTTACGGAAAAGTCTCGCTACTTCGCCAATTTTCTGGGGCTCGAATTTTCCTCGGTAAAAGTCCGCCGCACCCGTAGCAAGTGGGGGCACTGCACCATTCGCGGTGAACTACAGTACAACTGGCTGGTTTGCCTGGCACCGGAGCCGGTGGTGGATTATCTAGTGATCCACGAGGTCTGCCACCTGCGACACCACAACCACAGTCGCGAGTTTTGGGCTCTGGTCGCAAGTCTGTGCCCCGACTACAAGCGGTTGCGCCGTTGGCTCAAGGAGAATGGGCATACTTTACAGCTCTAGTGGGCGCCACCGTGGGATTAGAAAATCCACAAAACCCATACCTCCCACAACCCAGCGCAAGTTTCTACTTATCCTGCCCATTCTGGCGTAAACTCCCCAAATCATTTTTAAGGCAAGCCGGTATGGAATTGGAACCTCTCGGAGACGACTTTGAGGAAAACTGCGCCCGCTTTCTGCCAGAAGCAGTAGAGCAGGGGTGTGTGTGGGCGCTGGAAGGGGAAGAAGGGTTTGCCCTTTGCGAATCTGAACGGCATGCTGATACCGACGTCATGCCCTTCTGGTCGCAGCGGGAATTTGCCGAAGCGCATATTGCCGATGACTGGAGTGACTACCAGGTTGTTCCCGTCGACCTCGAAGAGTTTATGGACGACTGGCTCGAAGGCATGCACGAAGATGTATTGCTGGTCGGCATCAACTGGAATGCCGACATGGAAGGGGAAGAGATTGAACCCCTGGACCTGCTCGAACAACTCGAGCAAGAACTGCAGTAACGTCAATGCAGTCGAGCAAAAATCAAACAAAAATAACCCGGCGACATCTGTACTGAATCAGGTAGTAAAGCCGGAAACAAATCTCCAACAGGAGGTCTGAGGTGAGTCAGTTTTCAGGAGTACAGAGCGTCATTTATGGCGTCAGTAATCTGGAAGAAGCCAAAGCGTGGTATACCACGCTGCTTGAAATTGAACCCTACTTCGAGGCCGAGTGTTATGTCGGTTACAGCGTGGGTGGCTTCGAGCTTGGGCTGGACCCGGATGCGCGCAATGTTACCAGCCGCGCCGATGGCGTCGTCGCCTACTGGGGCGTGCAAGACATAGCCGCTCAGGTGGAGCGTATGAACAGCCTTGGCGCGCGCCAGCACGGGGAAATTGTCGATGTGGGGGAGGGTATCCTGATGGCCAGCTTCCTCGACCCCTTCGGCAACGTATTCGGGTTGATCCAGAACCCCCACTTCAAACTGACACCCGGCCCGACCCCGGATCCGTCTGATTAACACCAGCGCAGTATTGGACGCTGTTTGGATGCAGTTATTGGAGCAGTAACGTGAGCAAGCCCCCCGCCAATCGGTTTCGCCCCTCCGATCAGAACTTTGCCGCCGAGAGCCTGGCGCAGATTGGCCGCGGTTATGTGGTGCCGGACCGGGTGGCCCTGATTACAGGATGCTCCAGCGGTATTGGCCGCGAACTGGCTCTCGCCCTGCACAGCCGTGGCACCATTGTTATTGCCACCGCGCGCCGCGCCGAAAGCCTGCTGGAACTGGCAGACCTGGGGATCGCCACCGAAGCATTGGACGTCAATTCCCAAGCGGATATCAACCGCGTGGTGCACGCCATCAAGACGGCCTACGGGCGTCTGGATATTCTGGTTAACAACGCAGGCTATGGTCAGATGGGCCCACTGCTGGAACTGGATACCCGCGCTTTGGAGGCCCAGTTCCGCACCAATGTATTTGCCCCCATGGCCCTGGCCCGGGCTTGCGCGCCACTGCTGAAATCCCGCCGCCACGGTGTGATCTGTAATATCGGCTCCGTCTCCGGTGTTATGCCTACCCCTTTTTCCGGCGCCTACTGTGCCTCCAAGTCCGCCCTTCACACATTGTCCGACGTACTGCGTCTGGAGCTGAAGCCCTTTGGCATTCGCGTGGTTACCGTGCAGCCCGGGGCCATCGCCTCCGAGTTCGGTCGCCACGCAGAGACCTCCCTGCGCGGTCTGCTGGCTCCAGACTCTTGGTACAAGCGCAGCGAAGATCACGTACGTGCGCGCGCCCTCGAGTCCCAGCAGAACGCCACCCTGGCCCGCGATCTGGCCAAGCGCCTGGCAGCGGAGCTGCTGCGCAAGCGCCCGGCCACCCTGCTCAGGATTGGCAACAAAAGTCGCCTGTTGCCATGGATGGCGCGCTGGCTGCCGCGCTGGATGCGCGATCGGCTGTTGGCAAAAAGGTTTGGGCTGAAGCGGCTGCAGTTGTCTAACCAGTAGTTGCTTACTCGAGCGCACATCGGTGAATGCGAAGGGGCTGCAGGTAGTAGCGCCGTCACGATTCAATCCGACGCTGCCCAGCGATAAATCCACTATGTTTGTTTCTAGCCCGATGAATTTTCGCGGGCGAGTGCATATTGGATTTCCACCTGCCCATGACCGTTGATCAGATCATTATCCTGCTGATTCTCGCCGTCACCATCGTCCTGTTTATCTGGGGCCCCTGGCGTCACGATATGGTGGCGCTGGCGTCGCTGCTTGCCTGTGTCTTTGTCGGCCTGATTGAACCAGAAGATGCGTTTACCGGGTTTGGTCACCCGGCAGTCGTCACTGTCGCCTGTGTATTGATCTTGAGCCGAGGACTGCAGAACACTGGCGCCATGGACGCACTGGCGCAGAAAGTCGTGCCCAAGAAAGGCGGCATTACCCTCGCCATCGCCGCACTTACCGCACTCGGTGCCGGTATGTCCGGGTTTATGAACAACGTCGGCGCCATGGCTTTGCTTATGCCCGTGGCGACGGACCTTGCGGATCGCTACCAGCTTCCCCCGGGTAAGGTACTGATGCCGCTGTCGTTCGGCACTATTCTCGGCGGAATGACCACCTTGATCGGCACGCCGCCCAACCTAATCGTATCCGGTTTTCGCGCGAGCGCCGGTGCTGGCAGTTATGGCATGTTCGACTTTACTCCGGTCGGCCTGGTGGTGGCGCTAGTGGGGGTGCTGTTTGTTGCACTGATTGGCTGGCGGCTGGTGCCCGCACGCACTCAGGCAGGCGCCGGCAGCTTTGACACTGGCCGCTACATCACCGAAGCACTGGTGAAAGAAAAGAGTGCTGCCATTGATAAATCTCTGGCAGAGCTGGTCAGGATGATCGGCGATGAAGACGCGCAGGTAATTGGGCTGGTACACAACAACGCCCGTGTCTCAACTGCGATGCCCGGACTGAGAGTGCGCGCCGGCGACCTGCTGGTAATCGAATCCGAGCCGGAGTCCCTCGCCGCCGTGTTGTCGAGCCTCGGGCTGACATTGGCCGCAGACCCGACCAATGGAGATGAGGACACGGCGGACAAAAAGTCGGGCGACAAAGACCAGAAGGACAAAGACCAGAAGGACAAGGGTCCGGAGGTAAATGAAGCGAATAAAGAAGATGAGGGGGAGCCCGACAGCGGAGCCAAAGCCGTAGATAAAGCGCCGGTCGCGGTATCAAAGCTCGCGGACCCGAGCCGCGAAATTGTCGATGTCGATGCAGTGGAAATACCGCCAGAACTCACTCGCAGCGACAATGATTCCTCTCCGTCGGAAAGTGAGGTTGAAGAACAGAAAGAGAGTGGCGGCGAAGAAGAAAGCAGGGACAAAGAAGAAAAACGCGCGCGGGACCGCGCAGATGTAGTGTTGCGGGAACTGGTAGTACTCCCCGATTCCTATCTCATTGGGCGCTCCGCAGAAAATCTGCGCCTGGCGGGCCGCTACGAGATCAATCTGCTGGCGCTATCGCGCCAGGGGCGCCGATCGGTGAAACGTCTGCGCTCCACAGCGCTAAAAAGTGGCGATGCATTGTTGATGATGGGTACCGAGGAAAACCTGCGTAACTTCGCCAATGAGCAGCGCTGTGTACCTCTGGCCCAGCGTGACATCACTATCCCCAACAAGGAAAAAGCCTATGTGGCGCTGGTGTCCATGGGGCTTGCGGTGGCGGGAGCGGCCTTTGGTCTGTTGCCCGCGGCCATTTCCTTTGCCACCTGTGTGTTGGCGTTTATGGCGCTAAAGGTGGTACCCCTGCGCAGCATGTACGAGGCCATCGATGGTTCGGTGATTGTTCTGCTGGGGGCCTTGATTGCGGTGGCCGAAGTGATGGGGAGTACAGGCGCGGCGGATGTGGTGGCCAAATCGATGCTGGATAATCTGGCGCAGGGAAACCCGGTGTTTGCACTGGTGCTGATTCTGGTGGTCACCATGACCCTGTCAGACTTTATGAACAATGCGGCGACGGCCGCCGTGATGTGCGCGATCGCGTTGAGTGCCGCCGACCAGCTCAACGTCAATCCGGACAGTTTCCTGATGGCGGTGGCTATCGGCGCCTCCTGTGCATTCCTCACCCCGGTAGGGCACCAGAACAATACCTTGATCCTCGGCCCCGGTGGATTCCGCTTCGGGGATTACTGGCCCATGGGGTTGCCGATGGAGATTATCGTACTGTCGGTGGCTGTACCTATGTTGCTTTGGGTGTGGCCGCTATAAGTTCAGGCGACGCCGTCCTCCGGTGATTGCACAAGGTCCGCGAGATACTCGCCGCAAAACCGCAGGGCATCGGTCACCGTCACTATCCCCGCCAGCTCTCCTTCCTTCATGACCAGCACCGAGCCGATACCGGTATCCGCCATCGCCAGCAGAATTTTGTCCAGGGGGTCGTGGATGTCGGCGATATAAGGGCGCCGGGCGCAAAAGTCGCGCACGTACAGCTGCTGTTCCTCCAGGCGGTGCCCCGGTGACTGTGCGCGCTCAATATCCCCCTGGGAGATGATGGTCTCAAGGTCACCATCGCGGGTAACGGGGAGGTGATGGACCTTGTGTTCCTCCATTAGAGCCGTGGCCGCTTCGATGGGGGCATCGATATCGATATGGTAGGGAAAGGGTGTCATCAGCGCCGCCAGAGTGGGCATATGATGGATATCGCGTATCTTGGCCATGGTCTCGATCTCCCCTGATTGTGCGTTCGAACCGGAATGTTGGACCCGGATTCACCAGCAAGAATAGAACAATGGTGAAAAGCAGCGGGAAAAGATGAAAAGATATTTAGACAGTTGGCTAAACTAAATCAACGCAGTATTATGCGCGCGTTCGCGGGAGCCCATTGCGGGTAGCGACCTGCGGGTATTCGTCAATAATCCAGAAGTACTCGATCGATACGCGGTTACAGAGCATCGCGGTTGAAATATCGGAAAATGCCATCATTTTAGAAACTTCCGCTGCTTATAAAAGAAATCAATCTCATCGATTGCTTTTGGCGATATCAAAACGATTTAATCTGTCTTTGCCATTTGGGCGTAAGACGTTGAGCGCGCTCAATTTTTTATCAATTACAGCGGTTAGTTGATTGCCATTTCTAATGGAATTCAGGTTTCTCTCCCTGAAAGGGGAGTTCCCGAATTATGTGCGGTATTTCAATGTTTCGACAGGTGGTTATATAAATCCGTTAATTAGCGGATATCCCTCGGTGATTCCGGACTATCTTATATACACCAGATAACCGGGCCGTCTATCTGGATTGCCGGGAATAGCAGCAATGGTTACCCAGTAGCGTATTGAACTCTACGTTATAGAGACACGCTTCCAATAAGTATCTACAACACTGGTGATTGTTTACCAGCGTCACACTATCCAAAACAAAAACCTTATATTTTGAGGCTCAAATTATATGTTTCAGGAATACGACCAGATTGAACAGCAGATCGCTGAACACCAGGCCAAAATTGAAGAGCTGCAAGAGCAGATGGCCAAGGCTGAACGTAAAAAGCAGGGTGTTATCGCATTCGACAAGGCGCTGATCAATCTGGCAGCTGAATATGAAATGGAAGAAGAAGAGCTGTACAGCGCTCGCGGCGAGCAGATTGTCGATTGGCTGGTAGGTCAGCTGAGCGATGAAGACGCGCCTGATTACGTGCGTAGTCTGAAGGCCCGCGTAGCGCGCGCACTGAAGCGCGAAGGCGAAACGCCGCGCAAAACCACGCGTCGTACCGCTACCAACAAGCCGGCGGAGCCCAAGTTGGAGACCGGCCACTATCGCAACCCGTACACCAACGCCACCATTGAAAAGAAAAAGCGCAATCCAAAGCAGCTGAACCAGTGGGTGGCCGAACACGGTCTGGAGAAGGTCCAGAGCTGGAAAATCTGATTTTCTCGCCTGACTTATCTTTTGGGTCGATACGGCCCTGATCCTGGCAAAGCCCCGTGTAGTCCCAGCTACCGGGGCTTTGCTTTTGGTAATCCTGTTAATCCTTCGCCTTAGCAAACTGGCGGTTGGCGCAGTAGTGCGCGCAAGTCTATAAAACCCCATCCATTTCACGTCAATCGGTACAATCCTGCGCAATCCCACAGACGTTCTCTGCAGAATTCAGCAATACTTTTTTGAAGCCGAAGTTCGATGTAGTCACTGTTGCTGTACCAGCAGTTGCAGTTCGACAAGGAGTACCCAGTGCCAGGAAGGCTCGCTTTACCGGGTGTCGTTACCGTTTCCAAGTACCTGTTACCGTTCCGGGACACGGGTATGTCGCGGTTTTTTGCCCTGCTTCTGTGTCTCCTCTTTTGCCTGTGTCTGGGCGCCTGCAACTTCAGTAGTGACAGTAACTCCAGCTCGCGTGCGCTGGGCAGCAGTGCCAGTTCCAGTAGTTCTGGGGGCGCCAGAAGTGCCAGCTCCAGTAGTGGCGCCGGTGCAGGTAGTGGTGCGGAGATGAGCGGGACTTTCCTGGAACTCGAGGGGATTGGTTATCGAACTCCGAGCTTTTCCGGCGTTACCGACAGCGACGGTACCTTTCGCTACCGCGATGGTGAACAGGTGGAGTTCTTCCTCGGCGGTATCATCCTGGGTGAGGCAGCAGGCGCGGACGAGCTGACGCCCTTTGATCTGGCAGGCAGTGCGCCTTACACGGAAGAGGCCGATCTGCGAGCGGCTCTGGAAAATCACCAGTGGCCGGACGCGCTGGACATAGTGTCCAATATAATGCTGCTACTGCTGACCCTGGATCGGGATCAGAATCCGGACAATGGTATCGACCTCTCCGGTTGGAATGCTGACCTGGCAGATTACCGGGTCGATTTTTTCTATGATCTCTACGCTTTCCCCTACCGACGCGGACTGGATTCACTGCCGGCAATCAAAACGGCCTTTTCCATCAAATATCAGCTGCCGTTAGATGCCCCGCTGGTGTACCTCTACGATGTGCTGGGTATTGTGGTGCCGGTGCATCTGCCTGTGCGGGAAACCCGTAATATCCAGGACGATGAGCAGATAGAACAGGAAGTTCGCTGGGAATACAACAGCCTTGGATTGCCGCGGATCGTGGACTTCACCGTGCTACCGGATACCGCCGAAACTTGGCGCGAACGACTGTCATACGATTATGACAGTTTGGGGCGCCGGATCTTTATGCTGCGGGAAACCGACACCGACGAAAACGGCACTGTGGATTTCTTTTATCGCAACGAGCGCTTTTACAGTGACAACGGTTTCCTGGTCAGGGTGGTCGAGGAGGATGGCGAGCTGCTGGTCGGGGAGCGCAGAGTGTACCGTTTTGAATACGACGATGGCGGTAACAATGTGCTTTCCGTCTATGAACTGGATGACAACGTCGATGAAATTCTGGACTCGCTATTCCGGGTAGAGAGCCTCTACGATGAGGATGGCTTGCTGGAGTGGCGGCTGGAAGAACTGGATCTGAATGCTGATGGCATCGTCGAGCGCCGGCAGCGTTTTGAATTTCTCTACAATCGCAACGGCCTGTTACTGGAACTGGTGGATACACTGGATGATGGCGACCTTGCATCTGCTGATGGTGTGGTGGATGTGCGATCCGAGGTCGAATTTCGCTACGGTAGCGGAGAGCGTTTATTTCGGGAAATCCAGCGTATCGATGACAATGGCGACGGGGTGGTCGATCGCGAAAATACTTATGAGTATGTTTACCTGACGAATGGCAAGCTTCGTGAGCAGACCTGGGAATTCGATGTCGATGCAGATGGCACCGTGGAATCCCGCCGGACGTTCACTTACCGCTATACCAATGACAACAATCTTTTCAGTGAAGAAATGACACTGGATAACGACGCCGACGGCACCCCGGAAGCCCGTGAACAGATCGAGTATCGCTATAACAGCCGCGGGCAGTTGCGCGAAGTGGAGATTGCCACCTACAACGGCAGTGACGACCTGCAAAGCCGGCTCTTCTTCGAGCGCACCTATGGTGTCGACGGGCAGCTGACGAGCTGGTTCCGCGAGGGCGAGGGACGCACCGGCACCACCAACACGCCGGTTCGGATCCGCTGGCAATACCTGCCATTTGATGACGGTCTGCGTTACCTGATTGATCACTACCGCTATCGCCACCCCGCTTACACGGAAATCGGAATCACCGACTTGACCCAGCCCTGCGAAAATTATCGATTTGCAGAAGCGGGTACCGTCTGTGCGCTGAGTTGGCCCATGCGCTGGAGACTGTTGTGGGGCGAAGTTTGGAAGGCGCCTGGCGTAAACCTGGGCGGGCCGGTGGTGGTCAGGCCCTGACCTGATTATATTTCTACGGCGTAGTTAAAAGGTGAAACGCAGGTCTGCAAAGACACTGCGCGGTTCGCCGATAAAATAACGGTCCCCGCCACCCAGGCTGGAATAATCCGCGCGCTCCGCGTAATCCACATTCGCCAGGTTTTCTATTCGCACACCGAGCGCGGTGCTGTCACTCAGCTCGTGTAGTACACGAAGATGCAATAGCTTGTGTCCATCGTACCGGTGGGCGTTTTCGATATCCGTGTAATAACTGCCGGTGTCGTGCCATTGCAGCGCGACCCGCGTGGATGCGAGCGGCTGCCAGGAGGCGTTGAGGGTGTGCAGCTGCCGCGGTGCGGTATCAATATCCTTGCCGTCACTCATGATCGGCCCGGATCCCGGCGCACTGACATTGTTGGTGTACTGGTGCCGTGCGAAAGTGCCGGTGGCACCAATGCGCCAGCGGTCCGTTAACAGCCATTCCAGTTCGTATTCCACTCCGTAATGGCGGGTCTCGCCATTGCTCAGGTTCAGCCGTTCGGAAGACTGAAATACCACGTCGGCCTTTTGCATGTAAAACGCGGTCACGCCGTAACGGATGGTTTCTGTTGACTGGCGTAACCCAAGTTCCAGGCTGTCGATGGATTCTGAATCCAGGTCTGCCTGAGACTGTCCGTTCTGCAACCGATAAAGCTCCGTCGCCTGGGGGGCGCGGAAGCCATGGGCCAGGCGCAGTATGCCGCTAGCTTCGTTGGCAAAGGTATGTACCAGGCTGGCGTTGATTGACAGATTGGCAAAGGCGTCGTTGCGGTCCTGTGGGCGGCTATAGCGGCAACCGATGGCGCCGGTAAATCCATTGATACAGGTTTCACCGCTATCCGTGGTGTCGCCGCTGATCATTTGGTTGTCGTAGTCGTAGCGCAGATACTCTCCGCGGGCGCCAATGGTCGCACTGGTTGATTGCCACAACGCCAGTTCCACCTGACTGAAGGCAGCAGCAAGCGTTGCGTTGACCGAGTAATCGTATTGTTTACCTGCGGGGAATACGGAGAAGCCGTCTTCCTGGCTTTGCTTGAGCCAAGCCGCGGTATATTCCAGATCCACACCACTGATGAACTGCACCGGCGTATTTTTGCCATGGCGCAGCGCTGTCTGCACACCAACACTGCGCTGGCCATTCTGCTCCAGCGGCGTACCCGGCAAAAAATGCATCAGGAATGCCATGTCCGTGTGGCGTAAATAAGGCGTGATTTGCAGAGCGTTGCCGTTGTCCAGCGTCCGTTCGAGGCGCATTTGCGCGCGGGCGGACTGGCTGTCGCGGAAGGCCTCGGGGTTGGGGTTCTCCCGTTTGCGCGTGTCGTTCTTGTACGCGTTCTTGCCGGTTACATAGCCGGCGGTTTCCTGATTGAGGTTGCTGATGTTCACCAGAGACTGATAGGACCAGTCCGCCAGATGGCCGTCGCCGCGCAGCTGAAGTTTTTGCTGGTCAAAACCGGAATCGTCCTTGAAGCCACCGTCGCGTGCGCCACTGAAGCCGATGCGGAACCCGCCGTCATCATCGCCGCGGCTGTAGCCCAGTTTCACCCTTTGATACTGATTGGCTCCGCCCTCAATCACCGCGTTGGTTTCCCGCCCGTTTGCAGGTGCCGCACTCAATACATTGATCACCCCGTGCTGGGCGTCCGAGCCGTACAGCACCGTCCCCGGCCCGCGCAACACCTCGATACGCCCGGCCTGCTCAAAGTTGCTGTCAAACAGCTGGTTGATGTTACAGAAACCGGTGCCGCGCACGGGTACGCCGTCCTGGGTGATCGCGAAAGCGCCGCAACCACCGGCACCGGTCAGCACCGGCGAACGAATCGCGACCAGACTTTCCTGGCCATTGCCACGATTGACCCAGGTACCCGGTACCGATGCGAGTGCCTGACTTGGGTGGACCGCGCTGATTTGCCGCAGTGCCGCATTATTCACAACCGAGATCGACTCTGCCTGTGCCTGCAGGGTGCGCGCGCTGCGTGTCGCGGTTACCGTAACCTGTTCGAGGTCGTGATTACTCTCTACGGCCTGCTCCACGGCCTGCTCCACGGCCTGGCCTTGTTCCGTTATGGCGAGTGCGCTGAGGGCTAGGGCGAGTAGTCGTGTCATTCAGTGAAAATCGGATATCGGTGAGTGATGGGGCCGCGGAAAAGGAAGCCGGTACCCGGACATGGTACCGGCACGAATGCTGCAAAAAAAGCGTGGATGAAATCGCCGGAGGGCGATTTCGGTCAGTGCATTTTCAGGCGGGGTTTCACAAAGCGGTTCGCCTGTCCGATCAGATACAGCAGCATTGCCTTTGGCCAGCCGTGCAGGGCGGCCAGGTGCATGCGATAGAGTGAGCGGTAGGCGAGGCCAGCGAGGCGCCCTTCGATGGTGAAACTGCCCTTGACCAGTCCTCCCATCAGGCTACCCACCGCGTCGAATTTGGACAGGGAAACCAGTGAGCCACGGTCCTTGTAGGTAAATGCCTGTAATTCTGCCTGCGGGTTTTCCACCAATGCGATCAGGTTGTCGCGGGCGGTCTTGGCCATCTGCTGCGCGGACTGCGCACGGGGCGGTACCTTGTGCTCGGCGGCATCGATACAGCCTGCACAGTCGCCGAGCGCGAAAATCGCCGGGTCATCTTTACTGCGCAACGAGGATGCCACTTCAATCTGGTTCTGGCGATTCAGGGTGAGACCATCGAGCGTTTGCAGGAAGTCGGGCGCCTTGACGCCGGCGGCCCAGACGCGAATGGCCGCGGGAATCTCCTCGCCGTCCTTGGTGACAAATCCGGTGGGTGTCGCCTCGGCGACCTGAGTACCTGTGAGTACGCGCACACCGAGGTTGGTCAGTTCTTTTTCCGAACTGTTGCCGAGCCGTGGCGGTAGCGCCGGCAACAGGTGTGGGCCGGCCTCAATCAGGGTGACCTTGAGATCGCCATTCTTGATGTGCCCGTAATGTCCCATCTCGTGCACCGCGTCCACCAGCTCCGCGGCCAGTTCCACACCGGTTGCACCGCCACCGACGATTGCGATTTGCACCTCTTCCGTTACACGGTTTTCCAGTTGCAGAAACTGGTCGAGCAGTCGGGTATGGAATTTCTGCGCCTGTTCGGCGCTGTCGAGAAACTGGCAGTGCTCGCGCACACCGGGGGTGTTGAAGTCATTACTCTGGCTGCCGAGGGCGAACACCAGGAAGTCGTACTCAAGTTTGCGTGCTGGTACCAGCGGTTGCCCGTCGTTGCCGTACACCTCATCCAGTTCGATGGTTTTTTCTTCCCGGTTGAGACCGCGCAGGCTGCCGAGGGCGAATTGAAACCCATTGGCGCGGGCGTGGACCTGGTAATTGAGTGCATCGAGACTGGAGTCCAGCGCACCGGTGGCCACCTGGTGTAAGAGCGGTTTCCAGATGTGTGTGCGGTTTTTGTCGACCAGCGTAATTTCCGCGGCAGGGGACTTATTGCGGCGATGAAAACGATTGAAGGAAAAGTGACGGCCGAGACTGGTGGCCAGCTGAAGCCCGCCGGCGCCGCCGCCGACAATAACGATTTTCTTCATGACAGAGATTTCCTGTAGAGCTAAAAATTCGTGCTCTTCGCGCGCCTTGGTGTGCCCCAGCGAGCCCAGACTTCGAAGGTCGGTCGATCGGGGGTGAACCTGTTTTCAGGTGCACAAGTTCGCAATCGGGCGGCGGCCTCTGTGAAGACCCGTGAGGAAGGCTGTGTTGGCTTTCCGTGAATATTTTTTTAAATACGATTGATTCTCTGGGGCGCAATACTAGCGCACTCAGCCGGATAAACAACGGCAAGTTGGTTTCAACGGAAAGTGTTTTGGTCGATATCGGGTCGGGGCGCAGCCGGGGAATGCAGGCTGTTCAGGAAATCAGTTCACTCTGGTGTCGGGTCAGTTTTTTCCAGTCGCCGCTTTGTGCCAGCTGTACCGGTTGCGCTGCATAGTGCTGTTGATCACCGGATGCTGGAAGCTCTTCGACAACACCGATGATAGCGGCGTGGCGACAGCCGGAGGCCTGTAGCGTTGTCAGGCAATCCTCGGCACAGTCTGCGGGAACGGCACCCAGAAGCCCGCCGCAGATCTGCGGGTCAACCAGCAATGGCAGCAGCGGGGCCGCGCGCCAGGCGGTCGGGTTTTGCAGTGCGGTGAAAGCGCGGGCGTTGTATTGGTGCCGGCGCGACAGCAGCCCGTGTCCGGCGCAACTTGTGGCGCCGGGCAGCAGGGGTAGGGCATCGGCAAACAGTCTGGCTCCTAGCTGGAGGGCATCCTGCCGGTTGGCGCCTTCTGTGTATGCAGACTGAGCGCTGTGGCCTATCTGCCAGTTGAGCATTTCCAGCACCCGACCCAGCAGGCCCGTGTCGTGTACCACGTCGAGTTCGTGAGCGTGGCTGGATAGAAAAATATCCGCTGCGGTCGCGTTGCTTTGTAGCATCAGCTCCAGCGCCTGCTGCATCCAGCGCCCGCGGGCTTTGCCTTGCTGTTCGGCGGCAAGCAGGGTGCCGTTGCCGAGGGGTTTGGTCAATATCAGGCAGTCACCGGCACGCAGTTGGGGTTTGCTCTGCAGCGGCTCCGTGGTTGTCTCGCCGGTAATGGTTAACGCCAATTGCAGCTCCGGGCCCTCGCCAGTGCTGCCTCCGGTTAATGCGCAATTGTGCTGATTGAGTTCCCGCGCCGCGCCGTCCAGTAATTGTTGCAGATCGCGAGTGGCGAGTTCTGATGCACCCTGGGGCAGAGTCACTTGCGCCAGCGCAGAGAGCGGCTGAACCTGGGATGCGACCAGATACGAGAGTGCATGCAGGGCACTCAAGCGGCCGAACAGCCAGGGGTCGGGTACCAGAGCCGGCAGTTGAGAAGAGCGCTGTACCAGCAAATTTCCGCTGTGGAGCCTGATTGAGCTGGTGTCTTCGCCACGGGCGAGCGCCGTTGCAATCGGCTGTGATTGCGGCAGTGACGACAAGGTGCGGTTCAGTAGGCCCGCCGCTGAGGTGATATTCGCGCGATTGCGCAGCCCGGCCACAGACATCTCGTCGCGTCGTTCAAGGCCACGTGGCGCTGGGCGCGACAGGTTCTTCCAGCTGGCAGCGAGCGATGAAAAGATGGTGGGCTTTGATTTTGTGCCGGCTGACGACCGGCCCGTATAACCTTGCTTTAGCGGGCGCATCAAGCGCCCCATCTGCTGGCGATCGCGGTGATCCTTCCAGTGCCAGAACAGACTTCCCGCTGCGGAAAAACCGCCGCGAGCGACGATGGCGCGCTGGCTGCCGCATGAAAGCAGGCTGAAAAAATGTTTGCTTGCCCGATAGGGCTTGAGTGGTTGTTCCAGCAAAGTGGCGCGGAGATTGTGATAGAGCGCAGGCCCTTGATCCAGCGCATTTCTCGCAGACCGCGGAGTGCGGGTATCTGGCGGGCTGGCTACATCGCCGGTGGCAAACACAGAGGGAAACTCCACTGCCCGCAGATATTCGTCGACTTGCACAAAGCCCTGCTCATCGAGTGCAAGGCCCGACTGGGCCAGCCACGGAGGGGCACCCGCCTCGGTGCACAGCAGCACCTTGTCCAGGGCGAGGAAGTCACCCTCATCACTGTGAACCCCCCGCGAAGTGATCTCTGCAACGCGCCAGTTGCGATGGGTGTGTACATTAAGGCGACCGAGCTCCCGCGCCACCATTCTGCGCGCCAGTAGGGCGTACTCCTCAGGAAGTCGGTTGCCCGCGTGCATCAGGTGAATTTCCACGCGCCCGCTGTATACCGGCTCTTCCAGCGCCCAGGACATGGCCATGGCCAGCTCGCAGCCGCCCAGGCCGCCACCCACAATACCCAGGCGCAGCGGTTTATGTTCACCCTGCACCTGCTGTTTCAGTTGTTGCCAGTAGCGATGGAAGTGGCCTACCGGTTTGACGGGGATGGCGAGGTCCGATCCGGGAATCTTGCGACAGGGCGTGGCGCCAACGTCGAGGGAAACCAGGTCGTATTCCAGGTCCGGGCGTCCGAGCAGGGAAACTTTCTTTTCCACCGGGTCGATATGGTGGGCACAGGCCTGAACAAAGCGTGCGCCAGCTGCACCGCAGAGGCGGGGCAAGTCGATATGGATGTCACTGAAACTGTAATGGCCGGCGATCATTCCGGGCAGCATGCCGGAGTAGGCACTTTGTACCTGCGGAGATACCAGGGTGAGACGGACGCCGGCAAGCGGCTTCTTTGCCCAGCGCTGCAAAAAAGCGGCGTGACTGTGGCCACCGCCGATCAGCACTATGTCTTGATACTGAGGTGCTTGGGCGTGGGGCGCCTGAAAGTGAGTATCTTCTCGCATCTGTGGTTTATCTGGATCGTTCACCGGTACCTGCCCTGGCCAGCTCATGCGTACCAGTTTGGTTGAAATATAAACAGTGTAACGGGGGTGCGGGCTTTAGCACGCTCTGGTCGTGCTGTTTTGAGGCATGTGGCGCCGGAATATCTGAGTCGAGTGTCGTCGGCGATGGTTTCGGCAATAAAAATTCTGGGTTGCAGGATCTCGCGACAACTCGCTGAGCGGTGCTGGTCTTTAATGTAGGGAGCGTGCAGCAACCGATCTGACCTAATCTGAAAATACCGGCTGCGCGAAATTTCTTGTGCGCTGAGTTTAGATGTCCACTTCTCCCGCGAATAAGACCGCAGAATATCGAGGAATCCACCGCCTGCTCTGGCTGCTGGTTTTCTTTCTGCTGCTTATTGGCGCCCTGAATATCTTCCTCTCCATTGTGCTTCCCGGTGCGGTCCAGCGCTGGTTACACGAGCGAGGTCTGGAAGCCCGTATCGAGCATATGGATATATCCCTGCCGAGCCTGAGCGCACACCTGCGCGGGGTGGAGGCTCGCAACGAATTCGAGCGCGGTTTTAGCGCTGAGGAAGCGACCCTTGGGCTCAGCTGGTGGCAGTTGCTGCAGGGAAAGATCCACGTAAAGCGAGTGGATTTGGTTGGGGCCTATATGGACCTCGAATCGGAGCCCGGCAAGCAAGGCAGGGTGTGGGAGATTGGTGGCTGGCGCCTGAAAGAGGGTGGGGTGAAGCCGCCGCGAAACTGGCGCGTGGACTTGACCGCCGCCACCCTGCGCGACACCACCGTTTGCTACCAGCACAAGCCCCAGTGGAACTCTCCCAGTTGTGTTCGCATGGGCTTTCTGGCGTTGGATGATTTTTTTGTTGCCGGGCTCAGGGAAAATGCCGGCGAACCACTACAGTTTTCCATCGGCGCCGATGATCTGGCGCTGGATAATCTGCTCGGCTGGGACGACCACCCTCGAAAAGATGCGGCTGGGGGGCTTGGCAGCAGGACCCAGGAGCCCGCCGAGGGCGACATGCGCAGATCCCCCGGGGAAAACCCCAACCTTGCCATCGTGCGGCTGAAGACCCGCAAGATTCGTTTTGAGCGTCCCGGCAATCTGCTCACGGTCGCTGAGACCACAACACGCAAAATCGGCAGTTGCCCGCCGGCCCGTTGGGCCGAGGCGATACCCGGCTTGCGACGAGTCACCGGCCATTGCGGTACGGCGCGGCGCCTGCAGGTACGCGGACCGGCGAGTTTCTCTTTTGGCCGGCAGTCGGAAATAGCCTGGCACCGGATAAACGGGCAGGAACTGCGCTTGCGCTATAGCAACCGGCGCCACCCCAATTGGCACGCGGAAACCATCGCCATCAATGATTTTGACTTCCTGCGCCAGGATAAATCCCTGCAATGGCAAAGTGCCGGCGCCAGCGGATTCTCGTGGTGCCCCAGTCGCCTGCGCTCCGGCCCCACCCGCCCTGGCAACCATCATTACTGTATTCGCGCCGGCAGCGTGAGGCTGCCGCAACCCACTACCCTTGATTGGCTGGACGGCTTTCGTGTCGATCTCGCCGAGGCGAGCCTTGTTCAGGGCACAGTGATTGACCGGGATGCCGACAAAGCACTGCAGAATCCCCTAAACGTAAACCATCTTCGTCTCGGGGCGTTGCAGTATCGCAACGACCGGCGCCGTCTGCAGTTGCAGAAGCTATCGCTGGACGGCGCCACCGGGTGCATTCCGGGGCAGCTCTGGGGGCAGAGGGACCACTGCGTGTTGTTGCATCAACTGGGGGTGCCAGAAGATTTTGCGTTGCAGTTTCCGCGCGAGGTCGCCAAGGGAAAAAATCCAGCGCAAACCTGGGCTCTGGAGAGCGGGCCACTTGTACTGGAAAAATTTCGTTTGGGCGCAGCTCAGGGCGAGCCGGAAGATCAGTTGTCCCTCACCGGGCTCGATTGGAGCCGGGTAGAACTCGCCCCCGGAAAAAAACGTTACCTGCTGGAAGATGTCACGCTCGACAAGTTTGCAGGCTGTATGCCCGAGGGTTTATTGCCCCAGAGATTGTCGCCACTCTGCGGTCGCCTGCAACAGCTACAGGGCAAGGGTGATTTCGTACTGGCACTCGAGCCCTCGCCCTACCTGGTGCTCGGTGAGCTGACGCTGGCGTCGCTGTTGTTGTCCGATCACTTGAGCAAGGACCCGACCCGGCAGACCGGACTGGAATTGCAACAGCTACATACTGGCACTGGATTCTTTCGTGTGCGCAGCCAGAAACTGGTACCGGGGGAGTACTTCGCCAGCGAGGATGCAGATGGCTGGTTTGGCGAGCAAGAGGAATTGCCTGATGGAAAGGACGGGGTGGAAAAAGGCCGCCTGTCGGTCGAGCGCCTCGCCAGTGAAAACGACAACACCGACGAGTCCGAAGCAGAAAAACTTGGGCAAGAAATCGGCAGCAAAATAGCGGCTCGTCAAATAGAGCTGGAACTCGCTTCGCTGTCACTGAGTAAACTTGACGGCTGCTTGCCGCTGTCGTGGCAGGCACTTGCCGGAGGCGGTAATGCCGAGCGGCGCCCGGAGTGTTTTTCGATACACAACCTGCGACAGCAGCAGCCGCTCAATCTGGCTGTCGCCACGCAGCGCAACGCTAGCGACAACAACAGCGACAACCAGGGCTCTAGGCGGCGCGTTGTTTTTTCTGCCGCGGAACTCACGGTTGAATCCGCCAATGTGAAAAGTGCCGCTAACCAATCACTGTTTTCACTGTCGCAGCTGCGATTGCCCAACGCAGATTTCCGGCTGCAATCCAGGCCGGCGCGACTGCGATTGGCGTTACCCGGGGCCGCACTGGACTCTGCAGATTTTTGTTTTGGCAAAGCCCGCTGTGTAGATGTGACAACCCTCCGCACCGGCGATCGCTTCTCGATCGACTACGGTCGCGACAGGTTTAGTGTCGATCTGAAAAATCTGGAACTCGAGCAGTTCTCTCTCAGCGGCAGCGAGCGGGACACAACCCTGGAAATCGACGGCCTGCATGGACTCGATTTACAGGCAAATCTGCCGCGCACAGCGGGCGCCCGTGCGGATTGGACGATTGGGCAATTACAGGCCAGAGCCGTAGATCTCTGCTTGCCTGCGGGGAACAAGCCCGACCGTATGCTGCCCCGCTGTGTGCGCGGGAAAGACCTGAATTCAGACGGCGGTGGTCTGACGGTGGTGAATCTGGCACTCCATCACAATCTGGACAGCCCCGCGCAATTAAAGTTGGGAAATCTTCAGGTTGAAAAGCTTGGACTGGTACAGGCCGAGCAGCCGCGCGATCCAGTGCAGTTAAATTTGCATAACCTGCGTGTTCAAAGTGCCAGCGGTTGTGGTCTCAACGACTGGCTTGCCGCGGCGCAGTTGCGTGGCGATAGCAGCGCACGCTGGCGCGGGTGTCTGTCGACTGGCGAATTGCACCTAAGTGGCGACAACCTGATTTCCCTGGGAAGCCCCGTTTCGGCGACGGAAAATAACCCGAAGAACCGGGTTTTACTCGGTCCCCTGCGGGCTGCGGAACTGAAGTTGACGCCCGTGCAGGGCGAGGCACCGATACTGCAGCTGGCGCAATTAAGGTGGCAGTCACTGGGCTGGCCCGGTGGCGCCCGTGTTCAGGTCGAAGACTTGAATGCGGTGGATTTTTTCGGCTGCCTGCCAGGTACGCCTGGAAGTGAACCGCTTAAAGACCCGCTTTGTATTGTCTTTGGGCAGTTGCAAATAGCCGGCAGCCAACGACTGGGCGCCGGAGAGGCGCTACGTGCCAATGGCCAGATTGCATTGGAGGACTTTGTCCTCCGCCAGGGCGGGCGAAAGCGGATAGAGCTTGAGCATATGCTGGTCAGCGGCCTGGTGTTTTCAACGGACGCTCTGCAAGTACAGCGGGGACAAATAAGTGGCCTCAGTGGCTGTCTTGGTTCCATCAAGCTTGCAGAAAAGCCGCATACTCCCTGCTATGAAGTTGCCAGCATACAGATTGAACGTGAACACAATTTCAGGCTAAGCAATTTGCGCAGCGGCTTATCCGAGCGAAGCTTTCACAATATTCGTGTTGAAGGTTTCAGAATAACCCAGCATGACTACCCGGCGGATTTGCCTGCTCAGCTGTTGTATATTGATTCCCTGCAAGTGGACGAGCTGGGAATTGGCCGCCAGCGAATCCTCGGTAAAAACCTGCAGTTGAACAATGTCCGCGGTTGTATTCCCCAGGCTTATATCAAAGGCATACACCACTGCATCTACCTGCAAACCATCCAGGCCAATGGTCACTTCGATCTTGCCCAGCGTCGATTGCAGCTGGATACGGTTACTGCGGATACATTGAAAGTACAGAGTGCTGGCGGAGACCTGTTGCTGGAAACGGAGTATGCCGAGGTTACCGCGCTCACCGTGGCGAAAGATTTAGTCCGTCTGATGTATCTGGGGTTAGCTAATAGCAAGTTGTTTCGACGGGATGAAGGCGCGCAGGAGTTTGTGAACCACCCCTGGAATACGGAATTTGAACGTTTGTCGCTCAATCAGTTCGAATACGTTCCCGGAAAGAAAATACTGGATATCAATACCATCGAGTTAGTGAAACCGCGCAGCATTCTGGCGCGAGGGCCGCAGGGTGACCTCGGCGCCTGGGAGCGGTTTCGCAGCCAGTCTCCGCCGCTGGAACGCTATCGCTTCCGGCGCCAGGATGTGGCCGCCGGGGCTAACCGTTTTCGCTATCGGATCAGCGAAGTCTACGTGGATCGAGGCCACTTCCTGTGGCTGGACAATCGCCACGACTATCAGGCGAGGCTGCCTGTCCGGCATATCAACCTGCTTTTGCGAGGACTCAGTAATTACCCCGAGGACGCGCCCGGGGTAATGGTTTTCAACGGCAGTCCCGGCGGATACAGCGACATGCAATTGGCGGGGCAGATAGATCTTCTGGAAAACAATCACTGGAATGCGCAACTGCTCGGTTATGTCGAGGGCGCCAACCTGATTCCGGCCACGCCCTATATCGCCAACCTGTTAGGCTACAAGATTCTGCAGGGGCAGCTGGATGCAGTAATGAATGTCAAAGTGGACGACAATATGGTCGACGCGCTGGCCAAAATGGAGTTGCAGAAAATCAAGGTTCGCCGTGTGCGCGATAGCGATAACCTCGAAGTCAAATCCAGCTTTATACCGCTCAGCCTTGCACTGGCCTTGCTGAAAGACGGTAATGGCGATGTGCGTTTTGAAATGCCGGTGACTGGCGACTTGTACGACCCGGAATTTTCCCTGAGCTTTATTTTCAGCGACCTCTTGCAGCGTGCAATCCTTGAAGCACTGTTTGCCTACTTTACCCCGGTAGGCTTTTACAGTCTGGCGAAGCTGGCGTGGGCGCGATTCCGCGCGGTCAGTTTCTCGGACCTCGAATTTTCCCCCGGCAGCGATACCCTGAGTGAAGCCGCGAAGGCGCAGCTCAATGGTATGGTGGCGAAAATGCGTGACAATCCCAAGGCCCGCCCGGGTATCTGCGGTGTGGCTACGGCGCGAGACCTGGAAATCATGTTCCCTCATGAGACCGGTGCGGTGTTCGCAGCGGGAGAAGCCCGCGACAGCTTCTATAAGGAGCCCCCGCGCGGCATTCGCGAGGAGCTGTTGCGCTTGTCTCACCGCCGCAGTCGCGAAGTACAGAAATTCCTGATTGAGGCCGGGCTCGATCAGGAGGACTTTATCCAGTGCGCACCGGACTATATTGGTACCGACTCTGATGCGCCCAGAGTGGAATTTTCCAACTGACGTGCGACAAGTCGTCAGCCGTCAAGAATCCATCATCAAGGTCGGACAACAGGAGAGACATCATGGCAAAAAATCTCACCCAACAGTTGATCGAACAGCACCTGGTCAGCGGCAAGATGCATCCGGGCGAAGCCGTGAAACTAAAAATCGACCAGACGCTGTGCCAGGATGCCACCGGCACCATGGTGATGCTGGAGTTCGAGGCCCTGGGTTTTCCCCGGGTCAAAACGGAACTCTCCGCCCAGTACGTGGACCACAACCTGATCCAGGCGGACTTCAAAAACGCCGACGACCACCTGTTTTTACGCAGCGCCAGCCGCAAATGGGGCATCTGGTTTTCCCGCCCCGGCAATGGCATTAGTCACGCGGTGCACATGGCCTGCTTTGGCGTGCCCGGAAAAACCCTGCTGGGCTCCGACAGCCATACCTGTGCCGGTGGCGCCATGGGGATGCTCGCCATGGGGGCCGGGGGATTGCAGGTAGCGCTGGCGATGGCCGGGTTGCCCTTCTCGCTGGTGATGCCGGAAGTCGTCGGTGTCGAGGTCACCGGCAAGTTGCCACCCTGGGTCAGCGCCAAGGATGTGATCCTGGAAATGTTGCGGCGTTACGATGTAAAAGGCGGCGTAAACAAAGTGTTTGAATATTACGGTCCGGGTCTCGATAACCTGACTGCCAT
This sequence comes from Microbulbifer elongatus, assembly GCF_020524885.1. Classification (GTDB taxonomy): domain Bacteria; phylum Pseudomonadota; class Gammaproteobacteria; order Pseudomonadales; family Cellvibrionaceae; genus Microbulbifer; species Microbulbifer elongatus_A. The sequence goes on from NZ_JAIVKJ010000001.1 coordinate 168,048, forward strand.
GGATCGCCATGTTATTGCCAATATGGGGCAGGAAATGGGCGCGACCGCCAGCGTGTTCCCCGCGGATGAAAAAGTGCGGGCTTTTCTGCGGCAGCAGGGGCGCGAGGAGGACTTTGTCGAGCTGAAAGCGGAAGAGGGGGCGCAATACGATCAGCGTGAACAGATCGACCTTTCGAAGCTCGAACCGATGATTGCCTGCCCCTCCAGCCCGGGCAAGGTCGTTACTGTGCGCGAAGTGGCGGGAAAGCCCATCTATCAAAGCTATATTGGTTCTTCGGCCAACCCCGGCCTTCGGGATTTTGTGATCCCCGCAAAAATGGTGGAAGGAAAGAAAATCCCGGAAGATATATCACTGGATATCAATCCCACCAGCCGTCAATTACTGGAAGAAATCAGCCGCACCGGCGACCTTAACAGCCTGTTACAGGCCGGTGCGCGTCTGCACCAGACCGGGTGCAACGGCTGTATCGGTATGGGGCAGGCGCCGGCCAGTGGTCGCATCAGCCTGCGCACGGTACCGCGCAACTTCCCCGGCCGCTCCGGCACCAAAGAGGATCAGGTCTATCTGTGCAGCCCGGAAACCGCTACCGCCAGTGCCCTCGCTGGTAAGATCACAGACCCACGGGATATGGACATGGATTACCCGGCGTTCACCGAGCCGGAAAAGCTCGATGACATGCGCCCGCTGATGCTGGGCCCCCAGGACACCAGCAACGAGATTCCCGTGGAGCTGGAGAAAGGCCCCAATATCCAGCCGTTGCCAGATTTTGAGCCCCTATCCGAACAGTTGAGTGGCCCCATCCTGCTCAAGGCCGGTGACAATGTCTCCACCGACGAGATACTGCCTGCGGGTACCGACATTCTTCCATTGCGCTCGAATATCCCGGCCATCAGCCACTTCACCTTTTCCCGTATCGATGAAGATTTTTACCAACGGGCCAAAAAGCATGGGGGAGATTGCTTCGTCATCGGGGGGGATAACTACGGACAGGGTTCCAGCCGTGAGCATGCGGCTATAGCGCCGCGCTATCTCGGCGTGCGCGCCGTTATCGCGGTGTCCATGGCTCGTATCCATCGCCGCAACCTGATCAATTTCGGCATAGTGCCGCTGCTATTCAAGCAGGCGGCGGATCTGGCACGCCTGAATCAGGACGACCAACTGGAATTCGAAGATCTTCCGTCGCAATTACAGAACGGCAACACCGTCCAGGTGAAACTGGCGAACGGGAAAACCCTGGAAGTTATCCACAATATGAGCGATGAAGAGGTGGCGACCGTGATTGCCGGCGGGCTGATCAATGAAGTGCGCAAGGAAGCCGGGGGTTGATTTCACATTATCGGTTAACGGCTGTTCCCTTACTAACAGCTGTTCGCCTACGGTGAAAGTCGATCCAGGCGCAGTCGTTCGCGTGCATCAAACAGCCGCCGCGCACACAGCGCCACCGCGACAAAGGTGCCGAAGCCGGTGCCGGCGGCGATGGTGAACATGATCAGTATCTGATACTTCACTGCCAATGCTGGCGAACTGCCGGCGAGAATCTGCCCGGTCATCATGCCTGGCAGGGATACGATACCCGCGGCGGCCATGGCATTGATGGTGGGCATCAGGCCCGCGCGCATGGCATCCCGGCGCAGCTGGGCACTGGCCTGCTGCCAGGTTTCTCCCAGCATCAGGCGGTTTTCGATTTCACCGCGTCCTTTGCGCGCCCCTTCTGTCAGCCTTTCCAGCCCGAGGGCCACACCGGTCATGGTATTGCCCAGCAGCATACCCAGCAGGGGAATGGCATATTGCGGCAGGTACCAGGGCTGGGGGCTGATAATCACCACCAGTGTCAGCACGGTAATAGTGAACCCGGAGACAAACATCGACAGGGTGCCGATGCCGAAACTCCAGCCGCCCCGCAGCCGGTATTGCTGGCGGGCCACCACCTCGCGCCCCGCCAGCAACAGCATGGCAAATCCCATCAGTGCCACCCACAGCAGGCTGCCGACCGCGAACAGCGCCTCCAGCACAAAGCCGATTAAAGCGAGCTGAATGGCGGTGCGCGCGGCGGCTATCAGCAGCGGGCGGCCAACCCTCAGTTGCGCCAGCCAGGTGCAGGCCGCTAGCGCCAGCACCAGCCCCGCGGCAATTCCCAGCTGCCACCAGCTCAGGTCGATGGTATTCACGATGCGTCCTTCATGATGTCACCGCCTGTTCTTTTACGCCGGAATTTTCAATGTGAAAGTGCCGGTCGGCGACCCGTTGAATCTGGTCTTCATGATGGGCTACCCACAGGGTGGGGATCTTTTGTTCGCGGATGGTGTCACACAGCCAGTGTTCCACGAGCTGGGTATTGTCTTTATCCAGGTTTGCGGTGGGCTCGTCCAGCAGCAACGCCGAGGGTTTGCGGGACAGGGCGCGGGCGAGCGCAAGGCGCTGCTTCTCTCCGGAGGATAGGCGGGACACCTGCCATTCAAACGCCTCTGGGGGCAGCCCAACCTGTTCCAGTAGCTGTTCAGGGCGGCCTTTAAAATGCTCGCCGACGGTCTCGTGCCACCAGGCGCTTTCCGCGGGTACCAGCATTACCGCACTTCGCCAGCGGTGGCCGGGAAGTGCGCTTTGTTCGGTGTTTCCCAGCTGTACCTGCCCATCGTGTAATTCCAGGTCGGCAATGGCACGCAGCAAGCGGCTTTTGCCTGAGCCAGAGGGACCGGAAAGACAAAGGATTTCTCCCGCTGTGATATCCAGTTGAATGGATTCCAGATCCCCCACAGCGACGTCGCACAGTTTCAGGTTGCTCATTTTCTGGCTAGCAAGGCAGATGGCTGGAGAGGGGGCTGGACGGGAAATTTGGGGCGGACATTAGCTGGCTACCTTGCTGGCGGGAGAACAGGAACAGCGAAAACACTGTTTTTATCAGGAACGGATACTGCACCGCAATCCTGTTACCTCAGACGCGCAGGCTTTGAACCCCTCGCCACTGTCCGCCATAATCCCCCCTCTGTATGCACGACACCCAACAAAATAACGAGACTCTCGCAGTATGACCGAGCCCTCAGTCTTTGAAGCATCCGAACGCCAGCACCTGGCGGATTACACCGAGAAGGCGTACCTGGACTACTCCATGTACGTGATTCTCGATCGCGCCCTGCCCAATATCGGCGACGGTCTCAAGCCGGTGCAGCGCCGTATTGTCTACGCCATGAGCGAATTGGGGCTGAAGGCCAGCGCCAAGTACAAAAAGTCCGCGCGTACCGTGGGCGACGTGATCGGTAAGTACCACCCGCACGGTGACAGTGCGGTGTACGAGGCGATGGTGCTGATGGCGCAGCCGTTCAGCTACCGCTACCCGCTGGTGGACGGCCAGGGCAACTGGGGCTCGCCGGATGACCCCAAATCCTTCGCCGCCATGCGTTACACCGAATCCCGTATGGGCAAGTACTCCGAGGTACTGCTGTCCGAGCTGGGACAGGGCACCGTGGACTGGCAGCCCAACTTCGACGGCACCATGCACGAGCCTGCGGTTCTGCCGGCGCGAGTACCCAATATCCTGCTGAACGGCACCACCGGCATCGCCGTGGGCATGGCCACGGATATCCCGCCGCACAACCTGCGCGAGGTGGTGGATGCCACGGTGCATATGCTGGAGAACCCCAAAGCCACGGTCAGTGAGTTGTGTGCGTACATCCAGGGCCCGGATATGCCCACCGAGGCCGAGATTATCTCGCCGCGGGCTGACCTGCAGAAAATGTACGAGACCGGTAAGGGCTCGGTGAAAATGCGTGCGGTTTGGACCAAGGAAGACGGTGACATCATCATCACCGCGCTGCCTTACCAGGCCAGTGGCTCGAAAGTGCTGGAGCAGATCGCCGCACAGATGCAGGCCAAGAAGCTACCGATGGTGTCCGACCTGCGCGATGAATCGGACCACGAGAACCCAACCCGCCTGGTGATTGTGCCCAAGTCCAATCGCGTGGACCTGGAGCAGGTAATGAACCACCTGTTCGCGACCACCGACCTGGAGAAGAGCTACCGCGTCAACCTGAACATGATCGGTGTCGACGGTCGCCCGCAGGTGAAGTCACTGGACAAGATCCTCACCGAGTGGCTGAGCTTCCGTACCGTTACCACGAGACGCCGCCTGCAGTTCCGCCTCGACAAGGTCGAGCGGCGCCTGCACCTGTTGGATGGCTTGTTGATCGCATTCCTCAATATCGATGAAGTGATCGAGATCATCCGCACCCACGATGAGCCGAAACAGGAACTGATGCGGCGCTTTGAGCTGTCGGAAGTTCAGGCGGAATATGTCCTCGATACCAAGTTGCGCCAGTTGGCGCGCCTCGAGGAGATGAAGATCCGCGGTGAACAGGCGGAGCTGGAAAAAGAGCGCGAGAGCCTTACCAAAACCCTCGGCAGCGAGCGCCGCCTGAAGACCCTGATCAAGAAAGAACTACTGGCCGCCGCCGATGAATTCGGGGATGAGCGCCGCTCGCCCATCGTGCAGCGGGAAGAAGCCAAGGCATTCAGTGAAACCGAACTGTTGTCCTCCGACCCGATTACCGTTGTGCTCTCCGCCAAGGGCTGGATTCGCCAGGCCAAGGGCCACGAGATCGACCCGGAGTCCCTCAGTTACAAGGCCGGTGACGGCTTCAAATACGCCGCCCGTGGCAAGAGCAACCAGCCGGCGCTGTTACTGGACAGCACCGGACGTAGCTACGCCATTGCCGCCCACTCGCTGCCTTCCGCACGGGGGCAGGGTGAGCCGTTGTCGGGGCGGATCAATCCGCCGTCCGGGGCCACCTTCGAGGGCCTGCTGATGGGCGGGGACGATCAGAAGGTATTGCTGGCATCCGACGCTGGTTATGGCTTTATCGCGAAGTACGCCGACTTGCAGTCCCGCAACAAGGCGGGCAAGGCCATGCTGAGTTTGCCCAAAGGCGCGCAGGTGCTGCCTCCCCAGGAAATCGAAAACCCGGAGTCTGCATTGCTTGCGGCGGTAACCAGCGAGGGCCGCATGCTGGTATTCCCGGTATCGGAACTCCCGGAGCTCTCCAAAGGCAAGGGCAACAAAATCATTAACATCCCTGCCGCACGTGCCGCCAGCCGCGAGGAAATTGTGGTGGGTATTGCCGTGCTGGAAGGCAAGGATCAACTGATCATCCATGCGGGCAAGCGCCACACCAAGATCAAGATTGCCGAGCTGGAGCACTACGAGGGCGAGCGCGGCCGAAGGGGTAACAAACTGCCGCGTGGTTTCCAGAAGGTGGACAAGGTGGAAGTCGAGAGAAAATAAGAGACTGACCAGGGCAAATAAAAAAGAGGGCGCAATGCCCTCTTTTTTTATTTGCCCTGGAAGAGCATCGAAAAGAATTACTTGGCGGGATACCAGGTCTGGGTCCGGTAGAAGAACCCGAGGTAGCCGCGGACTTTGAGGTTGCCGCCCTCCACCCACATCTTGCAGTCGTAGACCTTGCCTTTGGCGGGGTCGAGAATCTGACCGCCCTCGTAGACGTCACCTTTTTTCACCATATCGGTGATGACATTCATGCCGACGATTTTTTTGCCCTTGTTGGCGCCCGGGCAGGCGTCGCATACGGTATCGTCCGGCTTCATCAGCAGGTCGACCACCTTGCCGTAATATTTGCCGCCCTGTTCGTAAATCTCGACAACCGATTTTTTCTGCCCGGTTTCGTCATCGATGGTCGTCCAGCGGCCAACCACGTCGGCAAAGGCGAGCTGAGTGGTGAACAGCAGTGTGGTGAGTGCAAGGATTAGAGCCTTCAGCGGAGAGAGTCGGTTTTTCATAAAGGGATCCATCGCTAAAATAAGGTGTGACCATATCACCTTATTTGGTCGGTTTCTGCCATTTGGCTTCCAATTTAGTGTAGATGTTCGCAGAAAGGGTGCCGCGACAAAATACGGCTGGCGCTGTCATTAACTGGAATCTGTGAACTACCGGGTGTGTGTTCACCGTCAGGAAGAGCAGCTGATGGGCAGATGTTTGCCCGCGTCCGTTGGCGCCGCCGCCCACTCTTCGAATCCCGGGTGCTCGTCAAACGGCGCCTGCAACAGATCAAAGAAAACACTCAGGGGCTGGTAGTCACCGGCCTCTGCGGCTTCGATCACTTTCTGTGCCAGGTAATTGCGCAGCACAAATTTGGGGTTTGTTGCCAGCATTGCGCGGCTGCGTTCCTGCACAGAGCGCGTCTCCTTTTGCAGGCGCTGATCGTAGCGCTGTAACCAATTTCCCAGGGCTTCATGTTGCGAAGGTGAGACCAGGGCTTCCAGCGTGCCCGCCGGTCGTTCGCCAGCGTAGTGGCTCAGGGCGCGGAAAAATAGCGAGTAATCCACGCGGCCGTGCTCGAGCAATTCCAGCAAGTCTGCACACAATTGCTGGTCGCCGTCATCTTCCATTTCCAGTCCCAGTTTGGCTCGCATCAGCCCCGCGTAGTAGTCGATCAGCAGCGGCTGAAACTCCCCGAGACAATCCTTCAGAACTTCCGTATCAAGCAGTGAGGAAAAAGCGTGAGCCAGCGCGTTAAGGTTCCACAGCACCACACCCGGTTGTGCATCAAATGCATAGCGGCCGGTGTGGTCGGAGTGATTGCAGATAAAACCCGGTTCGTAATCGTCGAGAAATCCGTAGGGACCAAAGTCGAAGGTGTCGCCAATGATCGACATATTGTCCGTGTTTAATACACCGTGGGCGAAACCCACCGATTGCCAGCCGGCCGCCAGTTCCGCACTGCGCTGTACCGTAAACCGCAACAGCGCCTCAGCTTGCTGTTGAATGGGTTGGTCCTTAACGTCAGGAATAAACTGTTCACAGACAAATTCCACTAGCCGTTTTTGCGCATCCAGCTGGCGGGTGTAGAACAGGTATTCGAAATGCCCGAAGCGGATGTGCGTGCGCGCCACACGAATCAGCGCCGCACCGGTTTCCATTTTTTCCCGCGCCACCGGCTCATTACTGCCGGCAATACTGAGTGCGCGGGTGCTGCGAATCCTCAGGGCTGTCAATGCTTCGCCTGCCAGGTATTCGCGAATGGTGGAGCGCAATACTGCGCGTCCGTCACCAAAACGAGAGTAGGGGGTTTTACCTGCGCCCTTGAGGTGCAGGTCCCAGCGCTTGCCCGCGTGCTCCGCTTCGCCAAGCAGTAGGGCGCGGCCGTCTCCCAATTCCGGGTTGTATCCGCCAAACTGGTGACCGGTATATTTCATGGCAGTGGGTTCGCTGCCAGCAAATAACTTTGCCCCGGTGGTGTACAGGGGCCAGTCAGGATGCTCAACGTCTTTTGTGTCGAGACCAATGAGGGCCATCACCTGCTGGTTAACGTGAATTTGATGCGGATTCTGCAGTGGGGCTGGGGGCGTGGGAGTGCCGAAGGCCGGCCCCAGGTCGGCGTAGTGATGTTGCAGGTGCAGCTGGTCGAGAGAGCTCGTTTGAGCGCCGGATTTGGTCACAGGGTTCCTGAATAGATCGCTATATTTGTTTCAATTTCAGTTTGATGCCTTTGTCTTCCCAGCACTGTACCTCGAGCTCCAGCAGGTCTTCGATCGCCGGGAACTGGTAGAGCCAGGCTTCTGGGACCTGTAGCAGGTAACCGGGGCCGTGCGCGGACAGGTTGAGGCCATCGATATCCCGGTCCACATGATCCCGGTGTACGATACAGGCGAGACGCAGGCACAGTAGCAGGTCGCTGTCGGGGTGAAAACCGTAGTGCTCCTGTACCGCCTTGATATCGCCGCGCTGGTTGCGCACCAGATAGGCGAGATTTTCCTGTTCGTTTTTGCTGAACCCGGCCATGTCCGCGTGCTCGATCATATAGGCACCCAGCTTGCGGAAACTGCTGTGGGACAGGGATAGCCCGATCTGGTGCAGGTCCGCTGCCCAGCGCAACAGGCGCCGCTGGGCGACCTGCGAGTGGGGCTTTAACTGGCCAAAAAACTGCAGCGCGGTATTGGCGACACGGTTGGCCTGCGCGGGATCAATTTCCCCCCGCTCCATCAGGTTGGCCACGGTATCCGCGCGGCGGTCGCCGCCGGCCGCGCGGCCGGCCAGGTCATGGACGATGCCCTCGCGAATGGCGTAAGGGGAAATGTGCATCTGTTCGATATTCAATTCGCGAAAAATCCCATGCAGAATCGCAAGGCCTGCGGCAAACACCGGGCGCCTTTGAGGGTCAAGATGCGGTAAATCGATACTGTCGACGGTTTTACACTTCGCCACCTTGTCAGCGAGTTTATCCAGGTCCTCGCGCAGGATAGGCAGCAGCTCGCCATCGTTAAGCACGCGCGCCACGGATTTGACTGTACCGGATGCACCCATCACCAGCGCATCATCGGCAATGTGCTGCAGTTCCTGAAGTTCTGCCTGTGCGGCACGGCGGGCGCGGATGAAATTATTGCGTTTGCCGGCGTCAATCTTGCCGCTGTCAAAAAAGCGCCGGTTAAAGGCGACGCAGCCCATGCTGACGCTTTGCAATTGTTTTGGCGTTTCCACACCGCGGACCAGCTCGGTGGAACCGCCACCGATATCCACCACACAGCGCAGCTGCGGTGGCCCCTCTGCTGCAGCCATGACGCCGGAATAGATCAGGCGCGCTTCTTCAATGCCGGAAATGATTTCGATGGGTGCGCCAAGAATGCCTTCCGCTGCCTCCAGAAAACCATCCGCTCGGGTACTGGCGGCGCGCAGTGTGTTGGTGCCGACTACACGCACATTGTCCAGGGGCAGGTCCTGTATCACCGGTGCGAAGCGGCGCAGGGCTTCGAGGGCGCGCTCAGCAACTTCTGGCGCCAAGTTGCGCTCATTGTCCAGACCTTCCGCCAGTCGCACCATGGCGCGGTCGGTATGCAGTCGCACCATGCGCAGATCGCGAAACTCGGCCAGTAGCAGATGAAAACTGTTGGAGCCCAGGTCGAGCGCAGCGTAGCGCTCGTGACTGTTGTCTGCACTGGTACTGGCGGAGTGGATAGTGGTAGCGTCAGCGGCTGTCATGGTTATCGTTGTCAAATGCGTGTAACAAAAATGTAGCAAACTGCGTTGCTATAACCTATGGCTTTAAGAGCGTTTACCCGATTGAGACCGAACAACTTTGCTCTGCCCACAGGTCTATCGCGCCCCGATGGCGATGAGGGGACCTGTCCCACGGAGAATGCAGTAGAGAGTATGGCAAAAGACATCCCCCTCTTCCCCAAAGAGATCAGTTGGCTTTCCTTCAACGCCCGTGTATTGCAGGAGGTGGAGGACGAGAGCGTTCCGGTTATCGAGCGGGTGCGCTTCCTTGGCATTTTTTCCAACAATCTCGACGAATTCTACCGGGTTCGCGTAGCGGATGTGCGCCGCCTGGCCACATTTACCAAGGGCAGCAAGAAAAAAGAGAGCTTTTCGGAGCTATTGGGCAATATCAATGAGAAGGTGTTGCGTCTGCAGGCCCGTTTCGGCAATGCCTATACCAAGGCGTTAAAAGATCTCGGGCGGAACAATATCCACGTCATCAACGAGCGCCAGCTGACGGATAACCAGCGCGCCTATGTGGAGGAGTACTTCCACCGCGAAGTGTTGCCGGAACTGGAGCCATTTTTTATTGACGACCGGGATACCATGCCGCTGCTGAACGAAGCGAGCATTTATTTCGGTATCTATCTCGAGCTCGAAGACGGCAGTCTGCGCTTTGCCGGGCTGGAGCTTCCTACGGATATCCTGCCGAGGTTTGTCGCCATACCCCACCGCGAGAAACGCCATGAGAAGGTCTACATTGTTCTCGACAATGTGATTCGCGCCTGTCTCGTGGACGTGTTCCGCTTTGTTTTGCCCATTGAAAAAGCGGCCGCCTATACCTTCAAGATTAGCCGCGACGCCGAGCTCGAACTGGGGGAGCACGTTACCCAGAACATTGTCGACCGGGTCGCGAAGTCACTGAAAAAGCGCAAGCAGGCAGAACCGGTGCGCCTGGTGTATGACTCCACCATGCCAGAAGTACTGCTGCAGATGATCAAGAAAAAGCTGAAGATGGGGCGCTACGACAGCTATACGCCCGGCGGCCGCTACCACAACTCAAAAGATTTCATGAGTTTCCCGGCGGATAGCAAGCAGCACACTTACCGTAAAATCGCACCACTCCCCACCTTGCCGGACAGCGCCAACATTTTCGATTGGCTGCGGGAGAGGGACCGGCTGTGCTATTACCCGTATCACGATTTTCGTGTAATCACCAAGTTGCTGGCCTCCGCAGCGATTGACCCCAAGGTGCGTGAGATACGCATCAACCTGTACCGCGTAGCGCAGAACTCGCGGGTAGTGGCGGCGCTGGTCAACGCGGTGCGAAACCAGAAACAGGTGACCGCGGTAGTTGAGCTGCAAGCCCGTTTCGACGAGCAGGCCAATATCCACTGGTCCAATGAGTTGAGTGATGCAGGTGTTGAGGTCATTTACGGCGTGCCTGGTTTGAAGGTGCACTGCAAGCTGATTTCCATCCTGCGTGAAGAGGGTGGTCGCAATCGCTATTACACCCACTTCGGTACTGGCAACTTCAACGAGAGCACGGCACGCTTTTACTGCGATTTCAGCCTGCTGACCAGTGATGACAAACTGGGAGAGGATGCCTACCGGGTATTCGACTTTATCAAGCAGCCCCACCTACAGGTGGACTACAACCACATCTGGATGTCACCCCATAGCAATCGCCCGAACATCCTCGCTTGTATCGATCGTGAGATTGCCGCAGCGACTGCCGGCGATCCTGCAGAGATTTTCATCAAGTGTAATAACCTGGTGGACTCCGAAGTGATCGAGCGCCTGTATCGTGCGGGTGCCGCCGGGGTACGGGTGCGGATTATCGTGCGTAGTATGTGTGCACTGCTGTGTGAGACCAAGGGCCTGTCGGATAACATTCAGGTGATCAGTCTGGTGGACAAATATCTTGAGCATGCGCGGGTGTACGCCTTCCTCAATGGTGGCGAGCCGGGTGGAGACAAGGGTGGCGAGGAGCAGGTTTACCTTTCTTCTGCCGACCTGATGACTCGCAACCTGGATCACCGGGTGGAAGTCACCTTCCCGCTACTGTCGGCGGTCCATCGCAAGACGGTGCTGGATATTCTCGAATTGCAGTGGCAGGACAACCAGAAAGCGCGGATTCTCGATGCGGATCAGAGCAATGGGCGCATCGCCAATCGCGACAGCAAGCGCAATGTGCGTTCTCAGGATGCGATTTACCGGTACCTGAAAAAGCTGGAGGTATGACGGCCGGCTCAGTTTCTGCTGAGCCCCACCAGCTTGCCATTCTCGAACGACAGCCGATAGCGCTTGCCGACTTTCAGGTGATCCTTACAGCGGGAGGCGATGGTGATGCGGGGATACTGCGGCGTCACTACCCAGGTAGAGAAGTCGTCCTCTGGACCACGCTTGATCAACCAGTAGTGATCGCCGTGTTTGCAGGTACCCTTGGCCATACAGTTGTCGTAGCCCCATAAATAGGCACGCACATCGTATTTAGCAGGCAGGTTGGCGGAGGGCTGAAAAGGTTGGCGCGGATCGTCGGTGAATTCGTAGAGGGTGTCGAATGAGACCAGCTTGTAGCCCTTGGCAGGGGTCTCACAGCTGGCAGTGTGCATGGCGACAATGGCGGCGGTTCCAGGAGGCTTTGACTTGTCGGTCTTGATGTCGCCATCCATTTCGCTGGGCAGGTAACCGCAGCCACTGAGTGACAGGCTCCACAGCATCGTTCCAACGCTCAGGGCATTACAGCCGATATACCGCACTTCTTACCTCCATCGGTACCGTTCCGCTTTTTTAACTATAGCCGCTGAAACTTCCAGCCACCGATGGGACTCCCTATACCCGGTGAGACTCTGCCGTCAGTCGTTGCGTGGGGCCCATTGTCCTTTGCCCTGTGCTTTTTGGCTGATAGTTTTGATGCCACAGCCAGGCGCGTAATCCGTGCAGTATCAGGGCGCAGTGCGCTTGATCGGCAGCCGATGAAAACGCACTTTGCGACGATAGGGGAAGGTGCTCTCCACGCGGCCGGCGCGAATGCGTTCCTGCAGGCGCTGCCAGTATCGGTAATCGTAAAGGTCGCTGTGTTGGTCCTCGAACGCCTTGCGGGCCACCGGATTACCGGAGAAAAACAGGCGAAATTCTTCCGGGAAAACATCCGCCTCGGCGACGGTGTACCACGGGCGGTCGGCCAGCTCCTGCTCCGCCGTTTGCGGCTCGGGAATTTTTCGGAAGTTGCACTCGGTTAGTGGGCAGAGTTCATCGTAATCGTAAAAAACCACACGGCCGTGACGTGTTACCCCGAAGTTCTTCAGCAACATGTCGCCCGGGAAGATATTTGCCGCCGCCAGTTGCTTGATGGCATTGCCGTACTCTTCCATGGCTTCAATCGTCTGTTGTTCATCCGCCTGGTCCAGGTAAAGGTTGAGCGGCTCCATACGCCGCTCTACATACAGATGTTTGATGATGACCCATTTCTCATCTACAAGCAGTTTGGATGGGGCGAGGGTTTGCAGCTCGTGCAGTAGCTCATCACTGAAGCGGTTGCGGTAAAAAATAAAGTTGGTGTATTCCTGGGTATCCGCCATGCGGCCGACGCGGTCAGCGCGGGATACAAACTTGTACTTATCCTTGACGATTTCCTCGGTCACGGTTTTCGGATTATCGAACTTGTCCTTGATGACCTTGAATACCACCGGGTAGGAGGGAAGGGTAAATACACTCATCACCATGCCCTTGATGCCGGGGGCGATGATGAACTTATCGTTGCTCACCTTCATATGCGCCAGGATATGGCGGTAGAACTCGGTTTTACCGTGCTTGTGGAAGCCGATGGAGTTGTACAGTTCCGACTTTTCCTTGAGCGGCATGATGGTGGAAAGGAAGCGCACGAACCGCGATGGAATGGGCGCGTCCACCATGAAGTAGGAGCGGGTAAAACTGAAAATGATACTGACGGAGTCGTTGTCGTGGATCAGGGTGTCCACGAATACATTGCCGCGACCATTGTTGAGACAGGGCAGTATCAGCGGGATCACTTCGCCGGCGAACATCAGCCGCCCGACCAGGTAGGCGGCCTTGTTGCGATAGAACACGGATTCCAACATGTCTACCCGCAACCGGTGTTCGTCATCTTCCCCTTCCAGCATGCCTGCCAGCGGGCCTTCGCGCAGGGTACTGCAGATATTCTCCACATCCCGCGGCATATCTTCCCAGGGGATGGAGAAGCTGTAGTCGGCGAGGATGTCTTCAATCATCGCCTCCATTCCATCGCGACCGCTGTAGCTGATATAGATGGAGTAATCCCGCAGGGGTTTGTCATCCAGCGCACGGGAGGGTTTTACGAAAATGTGGCTGTCGTGAATATGGGCGTGCTGGAACTGGCTGCAGAAAACCGAGTTAAAAAAGGTCTCGGCGATTTCATAGTTGTTGTGATTGGCGATCAACTGGCTGTAGGTCGCCTTGGCCTGCCCCCACAGCTCCAGTTGGGTGGTGTCCTTGCTGGTGACCGAATGCACCAGTTTCAACACCTGGTTGACCTTGATCTTGTAGAGGTCGATCCGTTCCTTATTGGTCTCCCGCACTGCTGCCCAGGCCGCGGTCTCAAACCGCGCCTTGGCGCCCAGGGTAATATTCTGGAAATCGGCAAAATAGGCATCAAAGCCATTGAGGATTGTTTTGGCGATACGGCGGGCAGTCGGGGAATGGTTTGTCATGCACTAGACTCTTGTGGAACCATCTTCTTCCATTTGCCGATACTAGCACGGACAAACAGGCTCTCACTTGAACGATTGGATCAGCAGCTTTGTCTTTTTCTTTGCCGTTATCGACCCGGTAGGTACACTGCCGGTGTTTATTGCGGTGACCACCCAGCACAGCGAGTGGCAGCGGCGCAAGATTGCTATTCTGGCGGTTGCCGTCGCCACGGGCATTCTTATGTTTTTCCTGTTGCTGGGGCAGTATTTACTCGAGGCCATCGGCGTACCCCTGTCCGCATTCCAGGTGGCCGGTGGCATCGTTCTGTTTCTATTTGCGCTGACCATGATTTTTGGTGCAGGCAAGCCGGAAAACGAAGTTGAAATCATTCGCGAAGGCCATGAAACCGCGATATTCCCTCTGGCGGTGCCGTCCATTGCCTCTCCCGGTGCCATGCTGGCGGCGGTGGTACTCACCGATAACCACCGATTTGACCCTATTCATCAAGTGAATACTGCCAGCGCCATGTTGGCGGTCCTTGGGATTGTGCTGCTGCTATTATTAACCGCTAACTGGATTTACCGCTGGATTGGCAATGCCGGCGCCAGTATCGTCAGCCGGGTGATGGGACTGATACTCGCTTCGGTGGCCACCACCAATGTGTTGCTGGGGTTACAGCAGTTCTTTATGACCTGACCATCCGAAGTGCACCTCCATAAAAAAACGCCGGCAAGCCGGCGTTTTTTAGCTGTTCCCGATTTTGGGAAGCGGATTCACGCTATGGTCCGCGGCCCCGCACCAAACGCAGAATCAGCAGTATTACCGCTATCACCAGCAATACGTGCAGGAAGCCACCCATGGTGTAAGAGCTCACGAGCCCCAGCAGCCAGAGCACGACAAGTATGACAATAATTGTCTCAAGCATGTTCGCAACCTCATTAGGCCCTTTGCGGGCGTTGTTGGGGGTTGGCTAAGTCGGGCCAACGGCCACAGCTTCACGGAGAAGGTGCGGTAGTAATAAAACAATAGCTTGTGGTATCTGAGCCCACAAAGAAAAATGTTTCCCGCAGCACTCGGCATTAAGATCAATTGTTGATAACCCTGAACCAATCTATTGAGACCGGTTCTTACGTAACAAGTCCGTGTAAGACACAGGCCGCTTCCGCGACCAAACAGTAAACTGCCACATCCGCCATGGCCTGTGAGAACAAAGGAGAGTGACCTTGCTGATCAAATCACCATCGCGCCATACATTGACGGAAGCGCAAACGACTCCTGAGTCCGCGTATGTCTCCCGTCGCCAGGTGATCGCCGGGCTGGGAGCTGGTATCGGCGGTCTGCTGCTCGCACGCAATTCCTACGGCCTGGACCTTTTTGGCAGTGACACGCCGAAAGCGGCCCCGCGCAAGCCGCTGGACTTCGCCCCCCAAAAGCCTGCTCCCGCGTTGACACTGACGCCGGAAGCCAAGGTCATGAACCACAATAACTTCTACGAATTTGGCACCGGCAAAACGGACCCCGCGGAAAACAGTCAGGGACTGAAAACCGAGCCCTGGACGCTGACGGTAGAGGGCGAAGTGGAAAAACCGGCGACGGTGGATGTGTGGAAGCTGATGAGCGAGATCGGGCTGGAGGAGCGTATCTATCGCATGCGCTGCGTTGAGGCCTGGTCCATGGTGATTCCCTGGGTCGGATTTGAACTGGGCAAATTCCTCACACGCTTTGCGCCGACAAGCCGTGCCAAATACGTCGCCTTCCAGACCCTCTACGATCCGGAACAGATGCCCGGTCAGCGCAATCGCTATGTGGGTGGTGGGGTGGATTACCCCTATGTGGAGGGGCTGCGCATGGATGAGGCGATGCACCCGCTCACCATCCTTTCTGTCGGCCTCTACGGCAAAACCCTACCGCCGCAGAACGGTGCGCCGATACGCCTGGTCGTGCCCTGGAAATACGGCTTCAAGGGGATCAAGTCCATCGTTAAGATCAGGTTGGTGGAGAAGATGCCGCCCACGAGCTGGAACAAGATGTTGCCGCAGGAATACGGCTTCTACGCCAACGTGAACCCTGCCGTGGACCACCCGCGCTGGTCCCAGGCCAGTGAGCGCTTTATCGGCCCTGGTGGCCTCTTTGCGGTAAAGCGCCAGGACACCCTGCCGTTTAATGGATACGGGGAGGAAGTGGCCAGCCTCTACTCGGGTATGGATTTGAAAAAGTTTTACTGATGAGCGGCGCAACCCATGGCGCCTCCTGGCGCAAGCTTCTGGCAATCGTTTTGCAGGTCGGCGTGCATGTCGGCGCGTTGCTGCCGGTGTTGTGGTTGTTTGTCGCCATCAATCGCGGCGATCTTGGCGGGGACCCGGTCAAGGAGCTGATCCACTATCTCGGCATGGGCACCATTCGCCTTCTGCTTCTTACGCTGCTGATATCGCCTCTGGCACGTGTGCTGCATTTTGGCCAGTTGAACCGTTTGCGTCGCCCGCTCGGTTTGTGGTGCTTCGTTTGGGCCTCGTTGCATTTCAGTGCCTGGCTGGGGCTCGATCTGGCTCTGGACTGGTCACTGATCGGTAGCGAGCTGGTCCAGCGTACCTATATCCTGCTCGGATTTAGCGCCTGGCTGATTCTTTTCGCTCTGGCGGTCACCTCTCTCCCCGCATTGATGCGTAAAATGGGAAAACAGTGGAAAAAGCTGCACGGCCTGTTGTACCTGGTCGTGCTGCTCGCCTGTTGGCACTTTTGGTGGTCCGTAAAGAGTGGCTGGATTGAGCCCGCGATATACACGGCGCTGGCGTTGCTGCTGCTGTGGTGGCGACGCCAGGCTGTGCTGCGATGGTTGAAGAGTTTTCGCTGAGGGCTTTTGAAGGCCTGAATTTCAGCTGCCGATACTGCCACCATCTTGCCGGCGAATGGCCAGCACCGAGGGACGCGGCGGCATCTTGGGATCATTGTCCGGCCAGCGATGTAGTGGGTTGTCGTATGTTGAATCGCCAGCATCCGCCGGGTGCTGCACCGAGATAAACAATGTCTTGCCGTCGGGCGTAAATTCCGGGCCGCAAATTTCAGCGCCCTCCGGGCAGCCGAAGAAGTGCTTTGGCGCAGCGCGCAGCTCACCTTCGGTAGCCATCGCCCACAGGCCATCATGAAAGCCGAAGCTCTCACAGCCATCGGTGGCAATCCACATATTTCCTCGACTATCGAAAGCCACATTGTCCGGGTTGGCAAACCAGCCGTGGGCGGAGATATTAGCCGGATTTTGCTGGCCGTAGGCGCCCCGTTCTGCAGGGTCTTCCGCATTGGGATTGCCGCCTAGCAGGAAGGTGTTCCAGCGGAAAGTATTGCTGGCATGGTCGCGCAGCCCGCTGCGCCCCGGCGGCACAATTTCCAGAACATGGCCGGCGGCGTTGCGTGCGCGCGGGTTGGCGGCATTCTCCTCCCCCGTCGCGCGTTTTTTATTTTTGGTGAGCATCACGTAGGTGCAGTCGTTCACCGGGTTGGTTTCCACATCTTCCGGGCGATCCATTGGGGTGGCGCCGATCAGCCTGGCCGCGCGACGGCAGTCGATCAGTACATCGGCCTGATTGCGGAACCCGTTCTCCGGCGTCAGTAGTCCCTGCCCGAAAACCAGCGGCAGCCAGATGCCGGAGCCGCCCTCGTTAAACTGGCCTGCGTACAGGGTGCCCTCGGTCAGCAACTCCCGGTTGTAGGTATTGTTGCCAGGTTGAAAGGTTCCGCTCGAGACAAAGCGATACACAAACTGGTGTTCGTCGTCATCGCCGCCGTAGGCCACGATGGGTTCCCCGGGCTTGCTCACCACCGTAAAACCTTCGTGCTCGAAACGGCCGAGACCGGTGAGCTTGCGCGGCTTGGAATTCGGATCGTAAGGATCGTATTCGACCATCCAGCCAAAACGGTTTGGTTCGTTGGGCTCCGCGGTAATGTCGAAACGGCGATCGTAATCGCCCCAGTTACGGTTGCCTTTGTCGACGCCGAAGGCGTGGTGATTGCGGGCCTCTACCTCGTCCGCCACATTGTCCGGGTCGCCCTGGAATGCTCCGCCAAATCCTTCTTCTGCGATTAGCACCGTACCCCATGGGGTTTTGCCGCCGGCACAGTTTCCAACGGTGCCCAGTACCTGGGTACCGCTGGGATCCTCACCGGTTTGCAGGCGTTTGTCGCCGGCAGCGGCGCCGACGATAGCCATGGCGGTGGTGAGCGTTATACGCCGGTTGTAGGGGCTGCCCAGTACTGGCTGCCAGCCATCGGCAGTCTGCTCTATCTCTACCACGCTGTGGCCACAGGCCTGCTGCTCCACCGCAATATGTTCGTCACTGGTGCCGCGATTGGCGCTGGCTTCGGTATAGCCGGTAAACATCAGGTGGGGTTGGGTGTATTCATGATTGACACAGAGTAGGCCGCGCTCGCTGTTGCGGCTCAGGCTGTGCTTGTCGCCTTCGCCGGGAGCGGCATCCGGATCCAGCGGCATATACGCGATGAAATCATTGTTGTAGCCAAAGCGGCGGGATTGTTCTTTCGCGTCGAGTCTTTCCGGTACAAAAGCGCCGGTAAAGGCATCCAGCGGATCACCCCAGCGCAGCAGTAGGTCGGCGCTGTAGCCATTCGGCAGGTGGTGCTGGAAATCCAGTTTGTGGGGGATTTCCTTGAATCCGAGATTCGTTGCTGTCGAATTTTTTTGCTCGCTACAACTCGTTAGCAGAGACGTGCCGGTTGCTGCGGCGGTGGCGGCACCAATGACTTTGAACAGACTCCTGCGTGTCAGGCTGGTCGGCTGTTCGCTGGCTGCGTTTTCATCTTTGTGGCTTGTCATAAATTATTCACCATCAGTGTTCTTTATCCCGACAGGTCGCCGCAATCGACCTGAGGCCGGCGCTGCGCAAGCAATTTCGATATTTCGCTCGCGGCTTCGAGAGCAAGGTTACCGCTGCTCTATGACAAATTTAAAAAAAGCGTAACGCAAACTTCACACGCCAAGTCTAGCCTGCGCGCACAAATCAACAGGCCGGACATGGATTTTTCCGCCAGTGTACCGGTCGCCCAACTGCTTCTGCTCTTAATAAACCACTTCCAGATAGGGACGGGGAATATGATTAAAAATGCGACTAAGGCTGTATTTAATCTGAAAATGCTGGCGCCGATTGCGGCGGCGGTCATCAGTGTGAACGCCGGTGCACAGCAATCTGTTGAACAATCTGTTGTACAAAAGGCGTCGGAGAAACAAGGCGAGCTGATGGAGACCATCGTGGTCACCGCACAGGCCGCTAACGCCCGCAGTGACATCGAGCGCCAGCGTGAATCCAACAAGGTGGTCGCAGTACAGACCTCCGAAGCCATCGGCGAACTGCCTGACGCCAACGTAACCGAAGCCCTGCAGCGTATGGCTGGTGTCTTCATTGCCCGCGACCAGGGTGAAGGCCGTTTCGTGGGCGTACGGGGGATCGACCCCAACCTGAACGCTTCCACCATCAATGGCATGAGCCTGCCGGCGCCGGAAACCGACAGCCGCGCGGTAGCCCTGGACGTTATCCCATCCGACCTGCTGGCCAGCCTGGAAGTGTTCAAAACCCTGACACCGGATATGAGTGCCGATTCCATTGGTGGCGCCATCGAGATCAAAAGTATCAACGCTCTGGATTACGATGGTCAGACCTACAAAGTGTCGGTAGAAAACGGCTACGGCGAACTGCAGGGTGAAAACAGCCCGAAAATTGCCGGTACCTATACCAACAAAATTGACCTGAACGGCCGCACTCTTGGTGTTGCCATCGCCGCTTCTCATCAGCAGCGCAATTTCGGCTCGGAGAACATTGAAACCGACGGCGTATGGGAAGAATTTACCGCGCTGGACGGAAGCGTTGGCATCACCGCTGCGGAAATCGAAGAGCGCGACTACACCGTGACCCGTGAACGCACCGGCCTCGCCGCTAACTTCGACCTGGAGGTTACCGAAGGCCACCAGCTTTACCTGCATAGCCTCTACTCTGATTTTTCCGACGACGAGCAGCGTCAGCGCAATTCCTACAAGCTGGACGAAGAAAATGACGACCCGGATACCGTTTCCAGCAGTGCTGTGACCTGGTCAGACGCCGCGCTGGAGAAAGAACTGAAAGACCGTTTCGAGGAGCAGGAGATTTTGTCTGTGGTGGCCGGTGGTGCCCACGATCTGAATGCCTGGGGTGTGGAGTACGCATTGGGCTACTCCCACGCAGAAGAGTCCGAACCGCACCGTCGCGATACCACCTTCGTTCAGGAAGGGCTGGAGTTGGGGTATACCAGCGCCGGTAAAACCCCAAAAATGTACGCCGATGGCAGCGCCATGGATGCCGCTAACTACGAGCTGGATGAGCTTGTCATCGAGGACAATTTCACCGACGACGAAGAAGTCAGCTTCCGTATCGACATCCGTCGCGACATTGAAGTGGCGGGCAGCCCGTCCGAGCTGAAATTCGGTTTGCATGAGCGCCGCCGCGAAAAGACCGGTGATCTGAATGCGACCGTGTACGACGGCTTCGGTGGCGACTTCACTCTCGCCGATTTCGCCAACAGTGGCATCGAGTATGGTCTGGGTACTTTCGGCCCGGGAGTGAACAAGGGTGCATTGAACGCATTTATCGATGCCAATCTGGCCAGCTTCGAAATTGACGAAACCGACACCGCCCTGGACAGCGCGCGCGACTACGTGATGAACGAAGATATCTCCGCGATCTACGTGATGAACGATATCGACTTCGGCCGCGCCAACCTGGTTTACGGGGTGCGCTATGAAGCCACCGACTTCTCTGCCCAGGGTTACCGTGTAGCAGAGTCCGGCGAAGCCATCCCGGGTGCAGAAGAAGTCGCGGAGGATGTTTACGTCTCTTCAGTGGAGTACGAGAACGACTACAGCAATCTGTTCCCGAGCGTGAACTTCAAGTTCGATTACAGCGAAAACATCGTGCTGCGCGCGGCCTACACCGAGTCACTGTCCCGTCCGTCTTTCGGTGCCCTGAATCCGTCTCCCGCGGCCATCGAGTACGACGAGGGCGAGCTGGAGGTGGAAACCGGTAACCCGCTGCTGGATCCCTACGAAGCACGCAACTTTGACGCGTCTTTCGAGTACTACGCCGACGCACTGGGCATGTTCTCTGTCGGTGCCTTCTACAAGCAGATCGATAACTTTATCGTTACTGCCGATGTGGCCAGTACCGCTGACTACAGCATGTACGTTGGTGGTCTAGAAGTGGAAGAGGCCGAGATTTTCCAGCCGATCAATGGTGACAAGGCGACCCTGACCGGTGCGGAACTGTCCTGGACCCGCGGCTTCGACAACGGCTTCCTGCTGCGCGCCAACGCCACCATGACTGATTCCGATGCGAACCTGGGCCTGGGAGCCAATGCAGAGCGCAGCGACAAGATCTCCCTGCCTTCCCAGGCAGACCTGGTTGCCAACTTTATCGTTGGCTACGAGCGTGATGCCCTGAGTCTTCGCCTGTCCACCGCGTACAAAGGTGAGCGCCTGCTGGAAGTGGATCTGGAAGACGAAGCGTTTGATCTCTACGAAGATACCCACATGCAGCTGGACCTCTCCGCCAAATACCGTTTCGAAAATGGCATGCAGGTGTTCTTCAATGCGGTGAACCTCACCGATGAGCCCTTCTACGCCAACCGTCGCGGTTATAACGGCCAGTACGAAGAGTACGGTCCGTCCTACGTGCTGGGTGTGACTTACTCGACCTTTTAAGTCGCGCAGCAGTTCCGGATAAAAGGGCAGGGGCCCCGGCACCGATACAAACGATATCGCTGCCGGGGCTTTCTGCTATTTTTTTATATTGGAGTCACCGGTCATCTGTTTGCCATGTTTCTGACCCAAAGCGGGCGTATTGTTGCCTGTTGAGTGGTCGAAGCAACAACAGAAGTGTCAATGAACGGTAGTGATATGGCGTATAACCTTTTCTTGAGAATTACTGGTGCGCTGGCAGTGGTCGGCCTGCTCAGTGCCTGCGGGCCGCAGATTGAACATTCCACGGCGCCCAAACCCATCACCGCCGAGAATGCCCTGGCGCTTCAGGATGTGGTTTCCAGCCAACTGGCGCCACTGCAACTGGGCGGCAGCGACTACCTGTTGCTGGCGAGCGAAAAGCGGGGGCTGGTACTGGTTGACGGTGCCGGTGCCGAGCAGCTCGGGCTTGACGGTGGCACCGTGGAGCGGTTTGCCCTGCAGCAGCTGGAAGCGGACAACTGGTTGATCGCGGTCTACGACGAAGACAGCAGCGAGCTGCAGCTGCGACTGCTGGATTTGGAAAAGGGTAGCCCGCGAATCCGTTACCTCGGTGCCATGGCAACCAGTGCGCCTCAGGTGGCCATGTGCTTCTCGCGTCAGGCCGGCCGCACACATCTGTTCGCCATCGATGAAAACGGCCTCGGCCACGAATATGTCGTGCACCCCCGGGAACAGGCCTGGCAATTTACCGGCGTGCGCCCGCTGTATTTTGGCGAACAGGTTTCCTCCTGTGTGGTGGACGACCGCAGTGGCAAGTTGCTGGTGGCGCAACCGCCCCTGGGTATCTGGAGCCTGAATGCGGATGCCGAGATGGATGAAGGGCGCGAAGTATTCGCCACCCCGGCAGAGCTGGCGGAAGAGGCGTTTGGTGGCCTGTGGCTGGACGGAGTCAGTGGCAACCTTTGGCTGACTGCCGGTGCCCGGGTGCTCGCATTCAACATCAACACGCCGCGCCAGAAACCCCTGTTCTCTGAAATGCTCGCGGATGTTGAGCCGGTTTCCACCGCCGTTTTGCAGGGCGCGCTGCTGGCGCTGGAAGAGGAAAGTGACCAGGTGCACCGCTTTGCGGTGACGCTGCCGGAACCGGCAGCGGAAATGCAGGCGTTCCGCGGCCCGGTAGAAATTCCGCGGGTGCGGGCCAGCGCCCAGACGGCCCCGGTGACCTCCGGTGGCGACGCCGCAGATGACCCGGCAATCTGGGTGAACCTCGCCAAGCCGTCAGCGAGCCTGATCCTCGGGACCGACAAAAAAAGTGGTCTCAGTGTCTATGACCTGAACGGCAAGCTGGTGGAACACTTTGCGGTCGGCCGGGTGAACAATGTGGACCTGCGCCCCATCCAGCACGGTAAATTTGCCGCTATCGCTGCGGCCACCAATCGCACCGACCCCGGCGTGAGCCTGTTCGGTATCAGCGCGGCGGGTGAGGTCGATTATCTGGGGGTGCGCAACCTGGAGATGGAAGACCCCTACGGCCTGTGTGTTTACCGCAAGGGCGCAGACCTGATGGCCTGGGTATCGGACAAAGAGGGCGGGATGCAACTGCTGCAAATTGTGCCCGGCAGCGGCAATGTCGACTGGAGCCTGAAACAGGTGGCCTCTCTGGCTGTGGATAGCCAGGTGGAGGGCTGTGTGGTCGATGACGAAATGCAGATGCTGTTCTTCGGTGAGGAAGATGGCGGTGTATGGCGCCTTGATATCGCCGCCTTTCTCAGTGGCGAAGCCAGGCCCCAACTGATCGCCGCCGTGGATGGCGAGCGCCTGGCTGCGGATGTAGAGGGTATGGGGCTGTACCATTCCGGCGACAACAGTTACCTGGTGGTCTCCAGTCAGGGCAACAACAGCTATGCGCTGTTCAGCCGCGACGGCAGTCAGTTTGTTGGCCACTTCAAGGTGGATATCAACCTGGATAAAAACCTCGACGGCAGTTCGGAAACCGACGGCCTCGAAGTGTCCAGTGCCGCTCTCGGCAGCCAGTATCCGCAGGGGCTTTTGGTGGTGCAGGATGGCCGTAATCGCATGCCGAGCCAGACGCAGAACTTCAAGCTGGTTTCCTGGGCAGATATAGCCGAGACCCTGGGGCTACCGTAACCCTCGCCGGGGGAGGATTACGCCCCTCCGTGACTATGCGAAAATCCACCGGATTGATTTCCCAACCCGGTGGATTTTTTATGCAGAGAGTCTCTTCTCCTCTCGTTCCCGAGTTTTCGCTGTCCCGCATCGCCTTCGGTCTCTGGCGACTCACCGACTGGAACTACTCCCCCGCTGAGCGTCTGTCGCTGTTCGAGCAGATGCTGGACCTTGGGGTAACCACTTTCGACCTGGCGGACATTTACGGTGACTACCGCTGTGAGCAGACTTTTGGCAAAGCGCTGAAGCTGAAACCGCAATTGCGCGAGCGCATGGAAATCGTCAGTAAATGCAGCATCCGCCTCGCCGGCGAAGCCTCCGGTGCGCGTATCAATCACTACGACACCGGAGCAGCGCATGTGCGTAATGCGGTGGAAACCAGCCTGCGCGATATGGGTATCGAGCAGATGGACCTGTTATTGCTGCACCGCCCCGATCCGCTGATGGATGCCGATGCGCTGGCGGAAGTGCTTGAGGCGCTGGTGGCGGAAGGCAAGGTGAAACACCTCGGGGTTTCCAACTTCCTGCCTCATCAGTTTGACCTGCTGCAATCGCGCCTGTCTCTGCCTCTGGCGGCCAATCAGATCGAAGCCTCCCTGCTGCACTCCCTGCCAATGTTTGACGGCCAGCTGAATCACTGCCAGCAACACAAGGTCATCCCTATGGCCTGGTCACCGTTTGCCGGTGGGCGCTTGTTCAGTGGTAGTGATGAAGATGCCGTGCGGGTGCAGAGGGAGCTTCAGCGACTGACCCAGGCACGCGGCCTGGATGCGGAAAGCGGCCCGATGCAGCTGGCGTTGGCGTGGCTGCTCAAACATCCTGCGCAGATGATCCCGGTTTTGGGCAGTGGCAACCCTCAACGGCTGGAGTCTGCGTTGGCAGCCTTGGAAATGGAGCTGGATCGGGAAGAGTGGTTTGAACTACTACGTGCCGGGCGTGGGCGGGATGTGGATTGATTTCGCTTCGGTGGTTTTCGCTCGATAGCTAGCGCGGTGGCGGTGCCGCCGCCGGGTATCTGTTCGCGAGACACGCCGTGAACCCATCCATGGGGGCTCTTCCGCGAGGTCCCTCTCGCGGAAGGTCTCGCGAACAGATCCCCGGCGTCGGCACCTTCGCATGAGCCAAATACCACGATTTGAATTTAGTGGGTTGTAGGCTGCCTACGAAGTTGCGGAGTTGGGGTTAAAGCTGAAGTGCTGGGCAGGTGTTTTTGAAAGCGTCGGCGACAGGGATGTATTCACAGGGGGGCGCCTAGCTCGGTTTCAAAAACACCTGCCCAGTGCTTCAGCGCCACAGGAATAATTTCGAAGCTCCCATTACCTCGAAGTTGAGAGCTACCCGACGTACGCGTTCTCAGGCACCAAGTCGTAATTCACATCACCCAGATCGAAGTGCTCCAGCGGAGCCAGCTGCATGGGCACGCGATAGCAGCGCAACAGGTCGTTGTTGCGACGGTCCATGACTTCCAGGTCGTCTCCGGCAATGCCGTGGAGCAATCGGTCGAACTCGGTAACCGCAGAGGCAATAACCGATTTGTATTCCAGCTCGTCGCCCAGTTTGATGTAGCGAGCGTCGCCGTTGGCGGTCTCGATGCGCAGCCAGCCCGGGCCGCGGTCGGCGCCGGCAACACCCAGTACCAGTGCACCCTGCTGGTCCTGGCACAGAGGTGTCAGTTCGTGCACCGATGGTTCCGCGTCTACCTCGGTGCCAACCCATACCCATCCAGGCAGGCCGATACGGGTCAGGTGCCACTCGGACAGCCACACCGTCTGGTCGTCGTCCACACGGAACTCACTGTATTCCTTCTGGCCGCTGCGGCTGGCGAGATTCACATTCGCGCCTGGATTGTCCTTGCGGAAATTGTGCAGCTGCTGGGTCATCTCGTAGTTCACTTCCCAGTGCTTGCACAAGCGCCACTGCATCGGGTACTCGCCCCACTCCACCAGATATTCCTCGCGCTCGCGGATGGTCTCCGCCACACGCCAGAAAGCGCCATCGACGAGGATGCAGGTATCGCCCGGCTTGCTACCCGGCGCGATGATGCTGTGCTCCGGGGAGGCCTCGGAAGCGTTGACCACATGCTCACTGCGGCCTTCAATCACCTCGTACCATGGGAAACCGTGGCGCAGGGGCGGGGGGAATGCGAGGGGAGGGCGGCCTGCCAGCAGGCGGCGGAACAAAACCGACTTCTCGATTTCCAGGTCGGAGAGCGTATAGCCTTCCTTCTGTGTGATCTGCCCCCAGGCAAAAGCTGCCCGTACCAGTTGTTTTTCTCTGTCTGAAAAGCTCATTTTTCTCGGCGGGGTGTCGGCGCGTAGTAATTATTCGATAGGAAAATGACCGCAAACCATACCACCGCCCGTGCCGGGGTGCTACGACTATCGCTGTGAGCGTTGGTAGGCCGTGGGCGGGGGCGGAAAAAGTCCGGTAGACTGGTCGGGTTTACTGGCTGGCCTGACGGGCCATTGCCGCCCCATTTTCAACTGGCTGTACAAAAGCAGGAGTGAGTATTGGACTCAAGGACGCCTCTCATCCCCAGCCGATTGCGTGTCTGGCTGGGCTTGTCTGTGATTGGCAGTGCGCTCTCTATGAGTGTCATTGCTGAAGCGGAGACACCGCAACCGATCGCCCCTGTAACGGCGAAGCTTGAAAGTGAGCCCTGCTACGCGGACGGTTGGCCGGAAGCTTTGCGTTGTTATCGCGTGCCTGTCAGTGAGGAAGGGGATGTCGCGCTGTCGGTGCTGGTTGCGCCGGCCGTAGATAGTGGCCAGAGCGAGCCGCTGTATCTGCTCGCCGGTGGTCCCGGTCAGGCCGCCAGTGATCTGGCGCGCCTGCTGAATCCTCTGCGCAAGTTGAATCGGGGGCGGGATATCGTGATGGTGGATCGCCGCGGTGGTGGTCGTTCCGATGCCTTCGACTGTGGCCTGGGTGTCGATACCCCGAGCAGTATTGAGCTTTTCACTGCGAAGATGGCGGCCTGTTATATCGGAGCCGGTCAGCGCCCGCTGACCATCAACAGTCGCCAGACCGTGGACGACCTGGAAACCGTGCGTCGGTCTTTGGGACATGAGCGTATCTCCCTTTGGGGCGGTTCCTGGGGTACGCGAACCGCGCTGCTGTACCAGCAGTGGTATCCGGACTCTTTGCAGAGCCTGGTGCTCGACGGTGTTGCGCCAATCGATACCAAGGTTTTTCTCGCTGCTTCCGCGGCAGAGTCTTCCCTGCAGGAGCTGGAGGAGGCCTGTAGTGAGGATCCGGTCTGTGCCGGGTTTGGCGAATGGCGCAGTCAGCTGGATACCTTGCTGCGCAACTGGAGTGACGCACAGGCGAGTAGCTTCCCCGATCCGTTTACCGGCCGCGCCGTGGACGAGCCTGTGGAAACCTGGATGCTTGCCGGCGCAGTGCGCACCGCGCTGTATGACCCGGCCGCTGCGGCGCAACTACCGTTTGCGGTGAGCGAGGCGAGTCGCGGAAACTATGCGCCGCTGTCCGGCATTCTCGGCCTGTTTGCAGATATGGAAGGCGGCATGTCGATGGGGCTGACGCTGTCGGTGGCCTGTGCCGAAGAGATGAACCGCATCGATGCCGCGGATATCGCACGGGACGCCGAGGGAACGTTTATTGGCGATATGTTTATCCGCGTCTTTGTCGAGGGCTGCAAAGTCTGGCCGGTGCCGCCTCAGCCCTACGACGCGCCGGAGCCCCGCGAACATCCGGTGCTGTTGATTTCCGGTACCGCAGATCCGATTACTCCTCCGAAATATGCCGACGAACAGCTCGGCTACCTGCCCAACCAGCAACATCTTGTTGTCCAGGGGGGTGGGCATATCAACTCCGCGCGCGGCTGTGTGCCGGACCTGATCCTGCAGTTTCTTGACCAACCCGGGGTCCCGTTGAATGACCGCTGTCTGGCAGATATCCGTCGTCCCCCGTTTGCGGCGGGCGCCTTCGGCCCGGCACTGATACCGGAGCTCGCGCTTCCCGAAGCGGACTCCATGCTCGCTGGGGACAAGAGCGCCGGAGAGACACCCTCCAGTGAAG
The DNA here is from genome assembly GCF_020524885.1 of Microbulbifer elongatus. Taxonomy (GTDB): domain Bacteria; phylum Pseudomonadota; class Gammaproteobacteria; order Pseudomonadales; family Cellvibrionaceae; genus Microbulbifer; species Microbulbifer elongatus_A. The sequence continues at coordinate 195,666 of NZ_JAIVKJ010000001.1, forward strand.
AAGTTGCGGGAGGTGACCAGCCATGATTCGCGTTGACAAGATTTGTAAATCCTTTGGCGGCCAGACGGTGCTGCGCAACCTCAGCTTCGAGGTGCCGGACGGCCGTATCACCGCGCTACTCGGTGCCAATGGCGCCGGCAAGACGAGCTGCCTGCGCATTGTATGCGGCTTGCTGCAGGCGGACTCCGGCCAAGTACTGGTGGGCGATGCGGACCCCGCAAGCAATCCCATGGCGGTGCGCCGCCAGCTGGGGGTGGTCGGAGACCGCGAGGGCTTGTACGAACGCCTCACTGTGCGCGAGTACCTGTCAGTGTTTGCGCAAATGCAGGGGCTTTCCGGGGCGGTGCTGCAGGAGGCCCTCGATGCGGTACGCAACGAGCTGGAGCTGGATGGGTTGTGGAACCGTCGCACCAAGGGCTTTTCCCAGGGGGAGCGCATGAAAGTGTCCCTGGCGCGCGCTTTGGTACACCGTCCCCGGCACCTGATTCTCGATGAGCCCACCCGCGGCCTGGATGTTCTGGCGGTGCGCCTGCTGCGTAAAACCCTGCTGCGGTTGCGCGCCGCGGGCACCACCATCCTGTTTTCCAGTCACGTAATGCCGGAGGTGGCGGAGCTGTCTGACCGGGTACTGGTGATGGCTTCGGGGCAAATCGTGGGGGCGGGGACGCCCGAGCAGCTGGCTGCGGAGACCGGTTGCAGCTGCCTCGAAGACAGTTTTGTGGCGCTGGCCTATGGACCGCGTCCGACCATGGCGCGAGTAGAAGGAGAGCCGGCGTGAATCCGGGAGCATTTATTCACGGGTGGAAGCAAATGGCCCCGCTGCTGCGCAAAGAGTTGCTCGAAGCCTGGCGCGACCGTCGCGCCCTGGTCATGGCGGTGTGTTTTTCACTGATGTTTCCGGTCATGCTGGCCGGCGGCACCACCTTTATGGTGAAAAAGCAGAGCGAGGAGGTCACCCGGGTTGCATTGCTCGGTGCCGAGCGCGCACCGCTGATCAGTGAGCGATTGGCGTCGCCAAACCTGGCGGTGACCAGACTGGAGCGGGGAGAGCCGCGTGAACTGCTTGCCGGGGAATACGATATAGTGCTGGCCTTTAGCGAGGATTTTTCCCGGCGCTACCAGGACTTTCGCGCTCCCCAGGTTTATCTGTACGTGAACAGTTCCGAATCCACCAGTGGGCGAGCCCGGCGCGATGTGCAGGAGCGCCTGGGTGCGCTGCAACAACTGGTGGTAACCCAGCGTCTGACAGCGCGGGGTGTGGCGCCGCGTACGCTGTCGCCGTGGCGGGTGGAGACCCGGGATGTGAGTACGCCTTCCAGTCGCGGCGCATTGATTCTGGCCACGGTGCCGGGGCTGTTGATCATGACGCTATTTATTGCCTGCCTCTCTACCGCGGTAGACAGCTCTGCCGGCGAGCGCGAGCGACTGAGTCTGGAGCCATTATTGCTGCAGCCGCTGGCGGGGTGGCAGATCATTACCGCAAAGACCATCGCGGTGGCGAGCCTTGGCTGGCTGGGGTCGCTGCTGGCAATTGCGGCACTGGTAGCGCTGATGCCGGTTATGCCGCTTACCGAGCTCGGTATTCAGCGAGCGACGACGGTGGGGAGCGTGATCGCCATGGGGGTGATCATGCTGCCGCTGGCGCTACTGGTCGCCGTATTGCAGATACTGCTGGCGTTGCGCTCCCATTCGTTCAAGGATGCCCAGACCCAGTTGAGCATTTTCCAGATTGCGCCGCTGGTCATGTTGATGATGCTGGATATCGCCCAGGTAAAACTGGCGGAAAGCTGGCAGTTACTGCCATTGGTGGGGCATCAGCAGTGGCTCAAGGGGTTGCTGATCGGCGACGGGGTATCACCCGTTTGGATGCTGTCCGGCTCTCTGGTCACTCTCCTGCTGGTGGCGGTAGCGATAATGATGGGTGCCCGGGCCCTGCGCCGGGAAAACCTGCTGTCGGCCAGTTGAAGGCTGCCCGGGTTTTCTGTCAGATGATTTTTGGAGTACTTGGAAGACTGTGTCAGTGACAATTTGCGAATCTGAACGCGAGGGGCTGCTCACCATTGACCTGGGGGCAGTGGTTGAGAACTACCAGTGGCTGCGGGCGCAGTTGAAAGGGGCCACTGAGTGCAGTGCCGTGGTGAAGGCGGATGCCTACGGTCTGGGTGTGGCTCAAGTGGCGCCGGCGCTGTTTGCTGCAGGCTGCCGTAGCTTTTTTGTTGCTACCCAGCGGGAAGGGGAGGCGTTGCGCTCGGTTCTTCCTGCGGAGGCCACTATTTATTTGCTGACAGGTGTTCGGCCGGGTTGCGAGCGCGATTGCGCGCAAGCCTGTCTGATCCCGGTACTGGTTACTACCGAGCAGCTGCAGCGCTGGTGTGAGTTGACGCTGGGGCTGGGCGGGGATGCATCTCTCGCGGCACCGGCGGCGCTCAAGGTTGATTCAGGTATGACGCGCCTGGGGATGGGCGCTGAAGAATTTACCGAATTGCTGGCGCAGGAGAGTCTGCTGCGGAGCGCAAATCTGCAATTAATCCTCAGTCACCTTGCCTGTGCAGACGAAGCTGGGCACGCACAGAACCTTGAACAGCTAAGCGCCTTTACCGGTATGGTTGGGCAATTGCGCCAGGTATGTCCCAATGTGCGCGCCAGTTTGGCGAACTCGGCGGGCATCTGTCTCGGGGATGAATTCCACTTTGACCTGGTGCGCCCTGGCTCGGCGCTCTACGGGGTTAATCCCACACCTGTGCAGCCCAACCCCATGCGGCCAGTGGCCAGTCTGCACCTGCCGGTACTGCAATTGCGCCAGCTCAGTCGCGATAGTGCCGTGGGTTACGGCGCGACGCAGACCGCGGTGGCGGGCAGTTGGTTGGCGGTAGTCAGGGGCGGCTATGCGGACGGTCTGCTGCGCGCCCAGAGCGGTCGCGGTTGGGGCATGGCCATTGCCGGGAATGAGCGAATTCGCGTCCCTATGCTGGGGCGGGTCTCCATGGATACCACGGTATTCGATGTATCTGGCTTGAGCGATGAGCAGCGCGCAAAGCTGGTGCTGATCGAAGTGCTGGGGCAGGCCATTACCGTCGATGACATGGGGGAGGCAGCGGGAACCATTGGATACGAAATCCTGACTTCCCTTGGTCACCGCTACTGCCGTCAATATCGTTAAGCCGCCTTTCTGGCTTAAACCGCCAAAAGTAACCGGCGAAATTATTCAACGAAATTGTTTAACAAAAAGTAACCATCAGAATTTCTGCTCTAGGGCAGTCAACTCTGGAGAGTGCATCTTGGTCTCCCGTACTACACCCGAATCGTCCCCCAGTTCACTGGCCACCCTGCGCCCACTGCTTCAGTTGCTGGCCGATGGAGAAGTGCACTCAGGCGAGTCCCTTGGGGAAGTGCTGGGGGTGAGCCGTGCGGCGGTGTGGAAGCAGCTGCAGAAGCTGGAGCCGCTCGGGCTTCAGGTGGAGTCGGTAAAAGGTCGCGGTTATTGCCTGGCCGGCGGGCTCGATCTGCTGGATGCGCTAGATATCGAGCGGCAGCTCGGCGCCAGTGCGGCGTCGCTGTTAAGTGACTTGCAGGTGTATGACCAGGTGGATTCCACCAATGCGCGGGTGCTTGCCAGCCTTGAGTCCGGATCCGGGCACCGGCAGGTGGTACTGGCGGAGCAGCAGACCGCCGGTCGCGGCCGGCGCGGTCGCGCCTGGGCCAGCCCTTTTGCCTCCGGTGTCAGTATTTCCATCGGCTGGCAGTTCAGTGGCGGGGTGCAGCTGCTGGAGGGGCTGAGCCTTGCTGTGGGAGTGGCACTGGCGCGGGCGCTGTCTAAGTTCGATGTGCCGGATGTGCGCCTGAAATGGCCCAATGATGTGTGGTGTCGCGGCCGCAAGCTGGCCGGCGTGTTACTGGAGCTGAGTGGTGACCTGACGGATCGTTGCGCGGTCGTGGTGGGTATTGGCCTCAACATGCGCATGCCCGCGGCGGCGGCTGAATCCATAGGGCAGCCCTGGATCGATCTCGCCGAGGTGCGACCGGGTATTTCGCGCAATGCGCTGGTAGCGGCGATGCTCGATGAGCTTTTACCGATGCTGGAGCAGTACCCGGAATCCGGTTTTGCGCGCTTGCGGGAAGAGTGGCTGGCGCTGGATCAGTTTGCCGGTGCCGAGGTGTGCCTGCAGTCCGCGCAGCAGCGCTGGTGTGGTATTGAGTGTGGCGTCGACGCCAGTGGTGCGCTGTTACTGGACATCGATGGCGAGCGAAAAGTGTTTCACGGTGGCGAGGTTTCCCTGCGCCCTGCGGATCGCAGCTGAATGAGTGGAAAATTGAATATTCTGGAGTTGGACCAGGGCAATACCCGGGCCAAGTGGCGAGTGATCAGGTGTGCTGGCGAAGATGACGTGAACGTTGTCGCGCGAGGTGTGTTCGATCCCGGGGACTGGTGGCGATCGAAGTCGTTGCCCGCTGTTTGGGCAGAGCATGCGCCGGCCCGAGTCCGGGCTGCGAATGTGGCGGGCCCTGGTGTGGCCGAGTCTATTGCGGCCCGGCTGGCGGGGGAGTTCGGCGTGGATGTCGAGTTTGCGCGGGTAGCCGCTGAGTGCGGCGGCGTGCGCTGTGCCTATCAGGATGTTTCGCGCCTGGGGGTTGATCGCTGGCTTGCGGTGCTTGCCGCATTTCGGCGCACACCGACGCCCGCGCTGGTGGTGGACTGCGGCAGTGCGGTCACCCTGGATCTGCTCGGCGCGAACGGTGAGCACCTCGGGGGGTACATAGTCCCGGGGCTCGGATTGATGCGCCGCGCCCTGTTCAGTGAGACCGACGCCGTGAAAGTGCCGCAGCCCGTTGCCTCACTGGACTCGCTGTCCCCGGGGCGGGATACCGCCGATGCGGTCAATCACGGATTGCCGTTGATGGTCCTCGGCGCAGTGGAGCGCACTTACGATACGCTCGCGCATCAGTGCGCAGTGGAGGGGCTACCCGGTCCGCGACTGCTGTTTTGCGGTGGCGATGGTCGTTTTCTCGCGGACTGGTGTGATCGCCCGTGTGAGGTTGCTGAGGATCTGGTCATGGAGGGGTTGGCTCTTTCCAATCCATAAATACTCCCTCTATTGCACCTGTTGAACGGGTTTTTCACTCGCGGTTGTGCGCCAGTAGCTGCCAGAAGTGTGGCAGGGTTGGCTACAATGCGCCTTGCTCTGCGGTTAGGCGCTTTCTGCCCCCTGCCGCGGTTCCCTGATATTAACTGCCCGGTATTAACTGACGGGTTTTGATTGCCTGAAATTATGCGCTGGATATTCATGTTGTTGGTGCTGGCCAATGTCGGCCTGCTTGCCTGGTTCCTGTCGAGCGGCAAACCCTCCGTGGCGCGGGTTGCTCCTGTTGTCGAGGGGGAGGCTGCTGCCAGTATCTCGCTAGTGAGTGAGGTGGATCCTGAAGAGTTGGTGCCTGCACAGGCTCAGCCTCAGGTGCCTGCAAATCAAAAATCGGGCGCGGAGCGGTCGCCTGCGGGTGCTCAGCCTGCTGCCTCAGATGCGCTGTGCACCCTGGTGGGGCCGTTTGAAGAGGAATATCAAGGGGAGGATGTCGCCCAACGCCTGCGAGCGCTGCAAATGGAGGCGTCCCTGCGGGAAATCGAAATGCAGGGGCAGATGCGCTACTGGGTCTACCTGGCGCCGCTAAACTCTTCACAGGAAGCGTTCCGCAAGCTCCGTGAGCTGCAGGCCGCGGGTGTCGATAGCTACGTTATTCCCAAGGGGTCGCTGGAAAACGGTATTTCTTTCGGGATTTTCTCTGAGATCGAACGCGCGCAGGTGCTGACCAAAGAGTTGCAGGATCGCGGTTTCGCCGCCGAATTTCGCGAGGAGCCCCAGACGTACCTTGAGCGCTGGGTGGTGCTCGGTGCGCTGGGTGGAGCCGAAGATGATGGCGGGGTATCCCCGGAGTCTGTCGCGGATGATTTCTGGGAGCAATTACAGCTGGATTACCCGGATATCGGTCGCCGTCAGAACCTGTGTAGCGAGATTCGTAGCGGCGCGGAAGAGTAATCTGGCGGCGAACTGGGGGTGAGGAGGTTCGGGGTGAAGAAAAGCGACATTCCCCTGTTGCTTGTCACGGACACTTCCCCTAGAATCCCGCCTCCACTTCAGGGGGGATCAACAACCCTTGAGGTGAGCGAGGCCTTCGGGTTTCGCGGTGAAGTCGCAAGGCTTCGTTTTGGAGATGCTGACGTAGCTCAGTTGGTAGAGCAGCTGACTTGTAATCAGCCGGTCGGGGGTTCGACTCCTCTCGTCAGCTCCATCTCTATCCTGTTTCACAGGCTGCTGAAGAAGTTCAGTTAAGTGTGTGAATTTTAAGGAAAAACTTGTTGACATCGAATGGGTCGCTGTAGAAAATACGCACCGCTTTCGAGCAGGGGTTCCCGAGTGGCCAAAGGGATCAGACTGTAAATCTGACGCGCAAGCTTCGGTGGTTCGAATCCACCCCCCTGCACCATTATTTTAGATGCCTGTGTGCTGGCATCGAAAGTAGAAGAGGTTGTTTGGTCTTCTACTTGGAGGTTTTCGCACGCGATAGCGCGGGCATAGTTCAATGGTAGAACCTCAGCCTTCCAAGCTGATGATGCGGGTTCGATTCCCGCTGCCCGCTCCATGTTCTAGTGCGGAGCCTGGTTTGGAAGTTGCCCCTATGGGGTGTAGCAGGCGGCCCCGCCTGCGCCGGCGTAGTCGTCGGCATCTGGAGTAAGCTCATGTAGCTCAGGGGTAGAGCACACCCTTGGTAAGGGTGAGGTCGGCGGTTCAAATCCGCCCATGAGCTCCATTATTCGTAGCCGCGGTGACCTGTGTCTCCGCGGTTATTTGTATCCGGGTTTTTTGTCGTGAGGCAGGTCGGATGCGCAGGCTCCCGAGCGGACTCTTTTCTGTGAGTGGGCGGGAGCCGTTCTTGGTAAGGTCGCTAGTTCGGCTCACGCTTATATTGGGAGGCCCGCAATGGCAAAAGAAAAGTTTGAACGTTCCAAGCCCCACGTAAACGTGGGTACCATCGGTCACGTTGACCACGGTAAAACCACCCTGACCGCTGCGCTGACTCGCGTATGTGCGGAAGTATGGGGCGGCTCCGCCGTTGCTTTTGACGGTATCGATAACGCACCGGAAGAGCGTGAGCGCGGTATCACCATCGCTACCTCTCACGTTGAATACGAGTCCCCGACCCGCCACTACGCGCACGTAGATTGCCCGGGACACGCCGACTACGTTAAGAACATGATTACCGGTGCTGCCCAGATGGACGGCGCTATCCTGGTATGTTCCGCTGCTGACGGCCCCATGCCGCAGACTCGCGAGCACATCCTGCTGTCCCGTCAGGTAGGTGTACCTTACATTGTGGTATTCCTGAACAAAGCCGACATGGTTGACGACGAAGAGCTGCTGGAACTGGTAGAGATGGAAGTTCGTGAGCTTCTGGACCAGTACGAGTTCCCGGGTGACGACACTCCGATCATCACCGGTTCCGCTCTGATGGCGCTGAACGGCGAAGACGACAACGAAATGGGTACCACCGCTGTTAAGAAGCTGGTTGAAACCCTGGACGAGTACATCCCGGAGCCGGAGCGTGCAGTAGACCAGCCGTTCCTGATGCCGATCGAAGACGTATTCTCCATCTCTGGTCGCGGTACCGTGGTAACCGGCCGTGTAGAGCGTGGCATCATCCGCACTGGTGACGAAATCCAGATCGTTGGTATCAAAGAGACCACTTCTACCACCTGTACCGGTGTTGAAATGTTCCGCAAGCTGCTCGACGAAGGTCGTGCTGGTGAGAACATTGGCGCCCTGCTGCGCGGCACCAAGCGTGACGAAGTAGAGCGTGGTCAGGTACTGGCTAAGCCGGGCTCCATCACTCCGCACACCAAGTTCGAAGCGGAAGTGTACGTGCTGTCCAAGGATGAAGGTGGTCGTCACACCCCGTTCTTCAAAGGCTATCGTCCGCAGTTCTACTTCCGTACCACCGATGTGACTGGTGCGTGTGAGCTGCCGGAAGGTACCGAGATGGTAATGCCGGGCGATAACGTCCAGATGGTTGTTACCCTGATCGCTCCGATCGCCATGGAAGATGGCCTGCGCTTCGCGATCCGCGAAGGTGGCCGTACCGTTGGTGCTGGCGTTGTAGCCAAAATCATCGAGTAATCGATGCGTTGAGTGCGGTCGCCAATATGAATTGGTGGTCGCACTTGCAAACGCTGGGGTGGGTGGTATGATCCGCCCCTCGTTTTTTCCGGTGCTGGCGTCTGCAGCCATGTATCCGGGTGTTCCAGGCCAGTAGTTCAATTGGTAGAGCACCGGTCTCCAAAACCGGCTGTTGGGGGTTCGAGTCCCTCCTGGCCTGCCAACTTTCAGATGCCCGCGAGGGGCCTGCAGTTGGGCTATCCTGTACTGCTGTCGCTCTTTGCGGTCGTTGGCAATAAAAGCGCCTTGCAGTATTGAGGCGCGCTAAAGGCTTCTTTGTATGAATGCTAAAGTAGAGGCGAAAACCTTTCGTCTTGACGGCCTCAAGTGGCTGTTGGTGGCGCTGCTCGTTGGTGCTGCTGTGGCGGGCAATTCCTACTACGCCGAAATCCCCCTGCTGTATCGTGTGTTGGCAATCGTTGCGCTTTGCCTGGTAGCGGTGTTTGTGGCAGTGCAGACCGAGAAGGGTAACGCCTTCTGGAATCTGCTGCGGGAAGCGCAAAATGAAGTGCGCCGGGTAGTGTGGCCGACCCGTCAGGAAGCGACCCAGACCACCCTGATTGTGGTGGTGTTTGTACTGCTGATGGCAGTCATTCTGTGGGCGCTGGATAGCGGGCTCGGTTGGGCTGCTTCCAAGATTATTGGTTAAAGGTTAATCCATGGCAAAGCATTGGTATGTGGTTCAGGCTTACTCCGGTTATGAGAAGCGTGTAAAGACTTCTCTCAAGGAGCGCATTGAGCTGCACGAAATGGACCACCTGTTTGGTGAGGTCCTTGTGCCCACCGAGGAAGTGGTGGAGATGCGTGCCGGCCAGAAGCGTAAAAGTGAGCGCAAGTTCTTCCCCGGTTATGTGCTGGTGGAAATGGAGCTGAATGACGATACCTGGCACCTGGTGAAAGAAACGCCGCGAGTGCTGGGCTTTATCGGTGGTAAGGCAGATAAGCCGGCGCCGATTACCGATCGCGAAGCTCAGGCTATCCTGAATCGCATCGATGACTCTGTCGATAAGCCCAAGCCCAAGACGCTGTTCGAGCCGGGCGAGATGGTGCGTGTTATCGACGGTCCGTTTAATGATTTCAACGGTGTGGTCGAAGAGGTCAACTACGAGAAAAGTCGCCTGCGGGTGGCGGTGTTGATTTTCGGTCGCTCCACTCCGGTAGAGCTGGAATTCGGTCAGGTAGAAAAGAGCTGATTTCGAGCTGGAAGGATTCGGCCCTCTTTCGCTTTGCGCGGAAGAGGGCTTTCGCGTCCCTGAAAACCCGGTATGCCTTGCGGTTGCCGGTTTTTGGGGCAAACAGGGGAGCTGAGCGTTGCACGTTTGTATGAGTGTACAGCGCAGGCGCTAACACCCAGTTAAAGAGGAAGCTGTAATGGCTAAGAAGATTGAAGCTTACATCAAGCTGCAAGTGAAGGCCGGTCAGGCCAACCCAAGTCCGCCCGTTGGTCCTGCGCTGGGTCAGCACGGCGTGAACATCATGGAGTTCTGTAAAGCGTTCAACGCGCAGACCCAGAACCTGGAGCCGGGCCTGCCGGTACCGGTAGTGATCTCTGTATACAGCGATCGCTCCTTCACCTTCATCATGAAGTCTCCGCCCGCCGCGGTTCTGCTGCGCAAGGCTGCCAAGATCAAGAGCGGTTCTGGCCGTCCGAACACCGAGAAAGTCGGTAAAGTGACTCGTGCCCAGATCGAAGAGATCGTGGAAATGAAAAAAGCAGACCTGACTGCCTCCGACATGGATGCAGCGGTGCGCACCATCGCTGGTTCTGCTCGCAGCGCCGGTATCGAAGTGGAGGGTCTGTAAGTGGCTAAATTGACCAAGCGTCAGCGCGCAATGGCTGAGAAAGTGGAAGCTGGCAAGGCATACGGCATCGAAGAAGCTGTAGCCCTGCTGAAAGAGTTCTCCAACGTAAAATTCGCAGAAACCGTTGATGCCGCTATCAACCTGGGTATCGACCCGCGTAAATCCGACCAGGCTGTACGTGGTGCTACCACTCTGCCGCACGGTACCGGTAAAGAAGTACGCGTTGCCGTATTCACCCAGGGTGCCAACGCTGACGCCGCTAAAGAAGCGGGCGCCGACGTAGTAGGCATGGACGAGCTGGCTGCTGAAGTAAAAGCCGGCAAGATGGACTTCGACGTGGTTGTGGCTTCCCCGGACGCCATGCGCGTTGTGGGTCAGCTGGGCCAGATCCTCGGTCCGCGCGGCCTGATGCCGAACCCGAAAACCGGCACCGTAACCCCGGACGTTGCGACTGCGGTTAAGAATGCCAAGGCTGGTCAGGTGCGTTTCCGCGCTGACAAGGGCGGCATCATCCACGGCGGTATCGGTAAAGTTAGTTTTGACGTCAAGGCTCTCAAAGAGAACCTGGAAGCACTGGTTGCTGACCTGAAAAAGGCCAAGCCGGCTTCTGCCAAAGGCGTATACCTGAAAAAGATCACCCTGAGCACCACCATGGGCCCGGGTCTGACTCTGGATCAGGCTTCTCTGGACGTTAAGTAATCCCCCAGGGATTCACTGCGTTCAGTAAAAAGAACTTTGGGGTTCGCCGCTCTTCCTGGGCTTTGTTTCTGGGCAGGGCGGCGGGCCGTCAAAGACCGTAGGTGCGGAGGGTATTTGAGGTTTAAATGCCCCCTGCTTAATCCGCTCTCCGGCCAGGTTGGCCAATAGGTTCTAAACCGAGGAGATCGAGCCTACGCAGACGGTGTGCCCAAACCAGTATTTTTACTGGATTTGAGCTTTAAGCACCGGAACGGGTCGGGTTTACATGTAATACCCGGCCTTCATTCAAATCCAGGAGTGACACTATGGCTATTGGACTCGTAGACAAGAAAGCGATTGTCGCGGAAGTCCAGCAGGCTGCTGAGGGTGCTCTGTCTGCGGTTGTTGCGGATTCCCGTGGCGTAACCGTGAATGACATGACTGCCCTGCGCAAAGAGGCTCGCGAGAACGGCGTTTGGTTGAAAGTCGTCCGCAATACTCTGGCGCGTCGCGCTCTGGCAGGTACCGAATTCGAATGTCTCGTTGAGAAATTCGTCGGCCCCAGCATTATTGCTTTTTCCAACGAACACCCGGGTGCCGGCGCGCGCATCCTGAAAGAGTTCGCAAAAGGCAATGACAAGCTGGAGCTGAAAGGTGCCGCCTTCGAAGGCGTAGCGACTGACATCGCTCTGTTGGCAAGCCTGCCGACTTACGATGAAGCAATCGCTAAGCTGATGAGCTGCATGAAAGAAGCCTCTGCTGGCAAACTGGTTCGCACTATTGCGGCCGTTCGCGACCAAAAAGAGCAGGAAGCTGCGTAATTATTTCGCTCGAGCGAAATGGCAGTTTTCAACTTTTAAAGAAATTACGAGCAGTTTCCTGCTCACACGAAATCAGGTACTAACTCATGTCTCTGACTAAAGAAGATATCATCAATGCGATCGCCGAAATGTCCGTTAAGGACGTTGTTGAGCTGATCGAAGCTATGGAAGAGAAGTTCGGCGTAACCGCAGCTGCTGCAGTTATGGCTGGCCCGGCTGGCGGCGAAGCTGCTGCAGAAGAAAAGGACGAGTTCGACGTAATCCTGGCCTCTGCTGGCGACAAGAAAGTGAACGTGATCAAGGCTGTTCGCGGCATCACTGGCCTGGGTCTGAAAGAAGCCAAGGCACTGGTAGACGGCGCTCCGAGCCCGCTGAAAGAAGGCGTGTCCAAGGACGAAGCCGAAGCAGCGAAGAAAGAGCTGGAAGAAGCTGGCGCTACTGTAGAACTGAAGTAATTCGGTTTTACAGATCACCGCCAACCGCTGAATTATCAGGGGTTGGCGGAAAGGCTGGTGGACATGTGTCCGCCGGCCTTTTTGCCGTTTGCGGCATAGGGCTTTTTTGCGCCATTTCCGGCGGGCCCGGGCCGAGCAAACGACAAACTATCGAGAGAATTCGAGAAGTTTGCGCACAGGGCGGTGCAGTTTTTAACCACCTGTTTTAAGCGTAGCGCAATGTGCAGAGACTTCTCGCCCGGATGGACTGCGTACCGTCAGATTTACTGACCGCAGTTCTGATGAAGTCTTGTCACCGATCAAGCTGGGGAATATGAATGGCTTACTCATACACTGAGAAAAAACGTATCCGCAAGGATTTTGGCAAACTGCCTAAGGTCATGGACGTACCTTTCCTGCTTGCGATACAGCTGGACTCGTATCGCAAATTTACTCAGGCCGACACGCGCCCGGATGAGCGCCTGGACATCGGCCTGCAGGCGGCGTTCAAGTCTGTATTTCCGATTGTCAGTTATTCTGGCAACGCCGCTCTGGAGTACGTGAGCTACACCCTCGGCAAACCTGCCTTCGATGTCAAGGAATGTACCCTGCGCGGCGTGACTTACGCCTGCCCGCTGCGGGTTCGCGTTCGCCTGATCATTTACGATAAAGAATCTGCTAACAAGTCCATCAAGGACATTAAAGAGCAGGAAGTGTACATGGGCGAAATTCCGCTCATGACCGAAAATGGTACCTTTGTAATTAACGGTACCGAGCGCGTAATCGTGTCCCAGCTGCACCGCTCCCCGGGTGTATTCTTCGATCACGACAAGGGCAAGACACACTCTTCCGGTAAGCTGCTGTATGCCGCGCGGGTGATTCCTTACCGTGGCTCCTGGCTCGACTTCGAGTTCGACCCGAAAGACCTCGTATACGTACGTATCGACCGTCGTCGTAAGCTGCCGGCCACTATCCTGCTGCGCGCCCTGGGTTATGCCTCCCAGGAAATGCTGGAAATGTTCTTCGAAACCAGCAAATTCACCCTGGAAGACGACACCGTTAGCCTCGAGCTGATCCCGTCCCGCCTGCGCGGTGACGTTGCCTCCTTCGACATCAAGGATGGCAAAGGCAAGATCATCGTTGAAGAAGGCCGCCGTATTACCCCGCGCCACATCCGCCAGCTGGAAAAAGCCGGTGTGGAAAACCTGGAAGCGCCGCTGACCTACCTGAATGGTCGCGTTCTGGCTCACGACATCATCGATGAGTCCACCGGCGAAGTAGCGGTTGAATGTAATACCGAAATCACTGATGAAGTGGTTGCCAAGCTGCGTGTCCTGAATGTGAAGAGCATTGAAACGCTCTACACCAACGACCTGGATTGCGGCCCGTTCATTTCCGACACCCTGCGTGCTGACCCTTCCCGCACCCAGCTGGAAGCGTTGGTAGAGATCTACCGCATGATGCGCCCGGGCGAACCGCCCACCAAGGAATCTGCCGAGTCCCTGTTCGAAAACCTGTTCTTCTCCGATGAGCGCTATGACCTGTCTGCGGTAGGTCGTATGAAGTTCAACCGCCGCCTGAATCGCGAGGACGAGACTGGCCAGGGCACCCTGAGCAAAGAAGACATCGTCGATGTTCTGAAAACCCTGATCGAGATCCGCAACGGTCGCGGCATGGTGGACGATATCGACCACCTGGGTAACCGTCGTGTGCGTTCTGTTGGCGAAATGGCCGAAAACCAGTTCCGCGTGGGCCTGGTGCGTGTAGAGCGCGCGGTGAAAGAACGTCTGTCCATGGCGGAGTCCGAAGGCCTGATGCCGCAGGACCTGATCAATGCCAAGCCGGTTGCGGCTGCGGTGAAGGAATTCTTTGGTTCCTCCCAGCTGTCCCAGTTTATGGACCAGAACAACCCGCTGTCGGAAGTTACCCACAAGCGCCGTGTATCCGCGCTTGGTCCGGGTGGTCTGACCCGCGAGCGCGCGGGCTTCGAGGTGCGAGACGTGCACCCGACCCACTACGGTCGCGTATGTCCGATTGAAACGCCGGAAGGTCCGAACATTGGTCTGATCAACTCCCTGGCGACCTACGCCCGCGCCAACCACTACGGCTTCCTGGAAAGCCCGTATCGCAAGGTTGTCGATGGCCAGGTTACCGACGAGATTGAGTACCTGTCTGCGATCAACGAAGCCAACTACGTGGTTGCACAGGCTTCCGCTGCGGTGGACGAAAACGGTCGCTTTACCGATGACCTGGTCAGTGTGCGTCACCAGTACGAATTCACCCTGAAGACCCCGGACGAAATCCAGTACATGGACGTGTCCGCCCGTCAGGTAGTGTCCGTTGCTGCGGCAATGATTCCGTTCCTGGAACACGATGACGCTAACCGCGCATTGATGGGATCGAACATGCAGCGTCAGGCGGTTCCGACCCTGCGCGCTGAGAAGCCGCTGGTAGGTACCGGCATGGAGCGCACCGTGGCGCGCGACTCCGGCGTATGTATCGTTGCCAAGCGCGGCGGTGTAATCGAGCGTGTTGATGCCAGCCGTGTGGTTGTGCGTGTACACGACGATGAAGTGGAAGCCGGTGATGCGGGTGTGGATCTGTACGGTCTCACCAAGTACACCCGCTCCAACCAGAACACCTGCATTAACCAGCGCCCGATCGTGAAGACCGGTGACGTGGTTGCGCGCGGCGACATCCTGGCCGACGGCCCGTCCGTCGACCTGGGTGAGCTGGCCCTGGGCCAGAACATGCGCATCGCGTTCATGCCTTGGAACGGCTACAACTTCGAGGACTCCATCCTCGTATCCGAGCGCGTGGTGCAGGAAGATCGCTTCACCACCATTCACATTCAGGAGCTGACCTGTATTGCCCGTGATACCAAGCTGGGCAGTGAGGAAATCACCGCGGATATCCCCAACGTGGGCGAGTCTGCGCTGAACAAACTGGATGAGTCCGGCATCGTGTACATCGGTGCGGAAGTGGGCGCTGGTGACATCCTGGTCGGTAAGGTAACCCCGAAAGGCGAAGCCCAGCTGACTCCGGAAGAAAAACTGCTGCGTGCCATCTTCGGTGAGAAGGCGTCCGACGTAAAAGACACTTCCCTGCGTGCGCCTTCCGGCACTCGCGGTACCGTGATCGACGTACAGGTCTTCACCCGCGACGGTCTGCAGAAAGACCAGCGTTCCCTGGCCATCGAAAAAGCCCAGCTGGACGAAGTGCGTAAAGACCTCAACGAGGAATACCGTATCGTTGAAGGCGCGACTTTCGAGCGTCTGGCGGCTGCACTGGACGGCCAGAAGGTTGCCGGTGGTAAAGGCGTCAAAAAAGGCGACGTGCTGAATGCTGAAGTACTCGCCGGCCTGCCGCGCGAAGACTGGTTCAAGCTGCGCATGGCGGAAGACAGCCTGAACGAGCAGCTGGAAAAAGCCGAAGCACAGCTGAATGAACGTCGCAAGCTGCTTGACGAGCAGTTTGAAGACAAGAAGAAAAAACTGGAATCCGGCGACGACCTGGCGCCGGGCGTGCTGAAAATCGTCAAGGTTTACCTGGCGATCAAGCGTCGCATCCAGCCCGGTGACAAGATGGCCGGCCGTCACGGTAACAAGGGTGTGATCTCCGTGATCAAGCCTGTGGAAGACATGCCGTACGACGAAAACGGTGAGCCGGTCGACGTGGTACTGAACCCGCTGGGTGTACCGTCTCGTATGAACGTCGGTCAGGTACTGGAAATGCACCTGGGTATGGCGGCGAAAGGTCTCGGTGTGAAGATCGATCGCATGGTCAAGGAGAAGCAGGAAGCAGCGAAGATTCGCGGATTCCTGGAAGAGGTCTACAACTCCACCGGCGGTCGCGTTGAAGACCTGAACGAGCTGTCTGACGAAGAAGTTCTGGCCATGTCCGAAAACCTGCGTCGCGGTGTACCCATGGCGACTCCGGTCTTCGACGGTGCTGCAGAGCCCGAGATCAAGCAGCTGCTGCGTCTGGCGGACATCCCGGATTCCGGTCAGATCACTCTGTACGATGGCCGTACCGGTGACTCTTTCGAGCGTCCGGTAACCGTGGGTTACATGTACATGCTGAAGCTGAACCACCTGGTAGACGACAAGATGCACGCGCGTTCTACCGGCTCCTATAGCCTGGTTACCCAGCAGCCGCTGGGTGGTAAGGCGCAGTTCGGTGGTCAGCGCTTCGGTGAGATGGAGGTGTGGGCACTGGAAGCTTACGGTGCCGCTTACACCCTGCAGGAAATGCTCACGGTCAAATCTGATGACGTGGAAGGTCGTACCAAGATGTACAAGAACATCGTGGATGGCGACCACCGCATGGAGCCGGGCATGCCCGAATCCTTCAACGTACTGGTCAAGGAAATCCGCTCGCTGGGTATGAACTTCGAGCTGGAAAACGAGTAACACTGGTATCAATCGGATTTAGTAGACAGAGGCCGGTGGCGGCGATTGCGAATCACTACCACCGGCACTTCCGGCCCCAGAGGCAGTTGGCCGGAATGACTACCCCCTAGTGGAGGAAAGGCCTTGAAAGATTTGTTAAACCTGGTGAAAGCCCAGGATCAGCTCGAAGAATTTGACGCTATCCGTATCGGTCTGGCTTCGCCGGACATGATCCGTTCCTGGTCCTACGGCGAAGTGAAAAAGCCGGAGACCATCAACTACCGTACCTTCAAGCCGGAGCGCGAAGGCCTGTTCTGTGCCAAGATTTTTGGCCCGGTAAAGGACTACGAGTGCCTGTGCGGCAAGTACAAGCGCATGAAGCATCGCGGCATCATCTGTGAGAAGTGCGGCGTTGAAGTAACCAAGGCGAAGGTACGCCGTGAGCGTATGGGCCACATCGAACTGGCCAGCCCGGTTGCCCACATCTGGTTCCTGAAGTCCCTGCCGTCCCGTATCGGCCTGCTGCTGGATATGACCCTGCGTGATATCGAGCGCGTGCTTTACTTCGAATCTTACGTTGTGACCGACCCGGGTATGACTACCCTGGAGCGCGGCCAGCTGCTGAACGACGAGCAGTACTTCGAAGCAATGGAAGAGTTCGCCGATGAGTTCGAAGCGAAAATGGGTGCAGAAGCCATCCAGGAGCTGATGAACGACATCGAGCTGCCGTCCGAGATCCAGCGTCTGCGCGAAGAGATCCCGGCGACCAACTCCGAGACCAAGATCAAGAAGCTGTCCAAGCGCCTGAAGCTGCTGGAAGCCTTCTACAAGTCCGGCAACAAGCCGGAGTGGATGATCATGCAGGCTCTGCCGGTACTGCCGCCGGATCTGCGCCCGCTGGTACCCCTGGACGGTGGCCGCTTTGCGACTTCCGACCTGAACGACCTGTACCGTCGGGTGATCAACCGTAACAACCGTCTGAAGCGCCTGCTCGAGCTGAACGCGCCGGACATCATCGTGCGCAACGAAAAGCGCATGCTGCAGGAGTCTGTGGACGCGCTGCTGGATAACGGCCGTCGCGGTCGCGCCATCACTGGTTCCAACAAGCGCCCGCTGAAATCCCTGGCTGACATGATCAAGGGTAAGCAGGGTCGTTTCCGTCAGAACCTGCTGGGTAAGCGTGTGGACTACTCCGGTCGTTCCGTGATCGTGGTTGGTCCGACCCTGCGTCTGCACCAGTGTGGTCTGCCGAAGAAAATGGCACTCGAGCTGTTCAAGCCGTTCATTTTCGGCAAGCTGGAAGCCCGCGGCCTGGCCACCACCATCAAGGCGGCCAAGAAAATGGTCGAGCGCGAAGAAGCGGTGGTATGGGACATCCTCGACGAAGTGATTCGCGAGCACCCGGTACTGCTGAACCGTGCACCGACCCTGCACCGTCTGGGTATCCAGGCGTTCGAGCCGGTACTGATTGAAGGTAAAGCGATCCAGCTGCACCCGCTGGTGTGTGCGGCGTACAACGCCGACTTCGACGGTGACCAGATGGCGGTACACGTACCGCTGACCATCGAAGCGCAGCTGGAATCCCGCGCGCTGATGATGTCTACCAACAACATCCTGTCGCCCGCTAACGGTGAGCCGATCATCGTACCTTCCCAGGACGTGGTTCTGGGGCTGTACTGGATGACCCGCGAGCGCGTCAACGATAAAGGTGAAGGCATGTTCTTCGCCGATATCAAGGAAGTGAGCCGTGCTTTCTACGCCAAGCAGGTCGGCCTGCAGGCGAAGATCAAGGTACGTATCGACGAAACTTCCATCGGCGAAGACGGTGAGAAGCAGGTTACCCGCACCATCTACGACACTACCGTTGGTCGTGCGCTGCTGTGGAACATCGTGCCGGAAGGCCTGCCCTTCGAGTACGTGAACCAGCCGATGAAGAAGAAGGCGATTTCCCGCGTTCTGAACGAGTGTTACCGCAAGGTGGGTCTGAAGGCGACCGTTATCTTCGCTGACCAGCTGATGTACACCGGTTTCGACTTCTCCACCAAGTCCGGTTCCTCCATCGGTGTGAACGACTTCGAGATCCCGGCGGCCAAGGCCGAGCTGATCGCTTCCGCGGAAGAGGAAGTGAAGGAAATCGAAACCCAGTTCGCATCCGGTCTTGTGACTGCGGGTGAGAAATACAACAAGGTTATCGACGTTTGGTCCCGTACCAACGACAAGGTAACCCAGGCGATGATGGCCGGTATCAAGAAAGAGCCGGTAATCGATCGCGAAGGTAAAGAGACCGAGCAGGACTCCTTCAACTCCGTATACATGTACGCGGACTCCGGCGCTCGTGGTTCCGAGGCGCAGATTCGTCAGCTGGCTGGTATGCGTGGCCT
This sequence comes from Microbulbifer elongatus, assembly GCF_020524885.1. GTDB lineage: Bacteria > Pseudomonadota > Gammaproteobacteria > Pseudomonadales > Cellvibrionaceae > Microbulbifer > Microbulbifer elongatus_A. Next base: position 214,378 of record NZ_JAIVKJ010000001.1, read on the forward strand.
GATGGCGCGTCCGGATGGTTCCATTATCGAGAACGCCATTACCGCGAACTTCCGCGAAGGTCTGAGCGTACTGCAGTACTTCATCTCGACCCACGGTGCTCGTAAAGGTCTGGCGGATACCGCACTGAAAACCGCGAACTCCGGTTACCTGACCCGCCGTCTGGTAGACGTTGCACAGGACGTGGTAATCACCGAGATCGACTGTGGCACCGACGACGGCCTGACCATGGCGCCGGTGATTGAAGGCGGTGACGTGATCGAGTCCCTGGGTGACCGTATCCTCGGTCGTGTAGTCGCACGCGACGTGACCAAGCCTGGCAGCGAAGAAATCGCGGTACCGGCTGGCACCATGATCGATGAAGCATGGGTTGAGCGTATCGAAGGCATGGGTATCGACGAAGTGATCGTTCGCTCCGCGATTACCTGTGAGACTGCGCACGGTATCTGTGCCCAGTGTTACGGCCGTGACCTGGCCCGTGGCCACCGCGCCAACCCGGGTGAGTCCGTGGGTGTTGTGGCGGCCCAGTCCATCGGTGAGCCGGGCACCCAGCTGACCATGCGTACCTTCCACATCGGTGGTGCGGCGAGCCGTGCATCCGCGGCGGACAGCATCCAGGTGAAGCAGTCCGGTACCGTGCGTCTGCACAATGTGAAGACCGTGAAGACCGAAGGCGGCAACCTGGTAGCGGTTTCCCGTTCCGGTGAGCTGGCCGTTGCCGATAGCGCCGGTCGTGAGCGTGAGCGCTACAAGCTGCCTTACGGTGCTGTGATCAGCGTCGACGAAGGTGCGAGCATCGACGGCGGCCAGATCGTGGCCAAGTGGGACCCGCACACCCACCCGATCATCACCGAGGTGGCCGGCTGGGTGAAACTGTCCGGTATGGAAGATGGTCTGTCTATTCGCAAGCAGACTGATGAAATTACCGGTCTTTCCTCGATCGAGGTTATCGATCCGGCAGAGCGCCCGGCAGCGGGTAAAGACCTGCGTCCGGCGGTGACCCTGGTTGACGAGAATGGTGAAGAACTGACTCTGGCGAGCAGCAATGCGCCCGCGCATTACGCGCTGCCGCCGCGGGCCATCCTCAGCCTGAAAGACAGCGACAAGGTGAATGTCGGTGACGTAATCGCCCGTATTCCGCAGGAATCCGGCAAGACCAAGGATATTACCGGTGGTCTGCCGCGGGTTGCCGACCTGTTCGAAGCGCGTAAGCCGAAAGAGCCGTCCATCCTGGCGGAGATCTCCGGTACCGTGTCTTTCGGTAAAGAAACCAAGGGCAAGGTTCGCCTGCAGATCACTCCGCGTGATGGCAAGCCGCTGGCCAATGGCAAGGATCACTACGAAGTACTGATTCCGAAGCACCGCCAGCTGACCGTGTTCGAAGGTGAAACGGTAGAGAAGGGCGAGGTTATCTCCGATGGCCCGTCCAACCCGCACGACATTCTGCGCCTTAAGGGTGTGGAAGAGCTGGCGCGCTACATCACCAACGAGATCCAGGAGGTTTACCGCCTCCAGGGTGTAGGCATCAACGACAAGCACATCGAGACCATCGTTCGTCAGATGCTGCGTAAAGTTGAAATCCTTGAGATGGGCGACTCCGAGTTCATCAAGGGCGACCAGGTGGAATACCAGCGCGTGGTGGAAGAGAACGAACGTCTGCGCGCCGAAGGCAAGCAGCCGGCTCAGTTCGAGCGTCTGCTGCTGGGTATTACCAAAGCGTCCCTGGCTACCGAATCCTTCCTGTCCGCGGCCTCCTTCCAGGAGACTACCCGCGTACTGACCGAAGCGGCGGTAACCGGCAAGGAAGACAGCCTGCGCGGCCTAAAAGAAAACGTGGTAGTAGGTCGTCTGATCCCGGCCGGTACCGGTCTTGCCTACCACGCCGAGCGCAAGCGCAAGCGCACCCAGCAGGTATCCCACGGCTACGCCGAGGGCCCATCTGCGGAAGAGGTGGAAGCAGCGCTGACCGAAGCCCTGAAATCTTCCGGGGAATAAGGTCGACGGAACGGAGTAGTCTGACCGCCGGGTTCCCTTGTAGAGGAAGCTTGTCGGTCAGTTCCGGATTGCAGTTGTCAGGGGATGTGAGTGTTTACTTCGCCTGATGATTGACTCGCGGTGGCCGCGCTTATAGAATGCGGCCCCCGCTAATGGGGTGCGATTGTTCGGCGAACCTTGGGGTGACCCTTGGGTTCAGCGGACTATCGCGCACTGACGATAGGCCCTCACTGCTGTTCATGGTGGGGGCGTTTTATTTTTGGAGTGATTTTTAATGGCAACGATCAACCAGTTGGTTCGTAAGCCGAGAAAACGCAAAGTTGAAAAAAGCGACGTGCCTGCACTGCAAGCTAGCCCGCAGCGCCGTGGAGTTTGTACTCGTGTGTATACCACTACACCGAAGAAGCCGAACTCCGCACTGCGTAAAGTTTGTCGTGTGCGCCTGACCAACGGTTACGAAGTAACTTCGTACATCGGTGGTGAAGGCCACAACCTGCAGGAGCACAGCGTGGTGCTGATTCGCGGCGGTCGTGTAAAAGACCTGCCGGGTGTGCGCTACCACACTGTACGCGGTGCACTTGACTGTGCCGGCGTAAACGATCGCAAGCAGGGCCGTTCCAAGTACGGCGCCAAGCGTCCTAAGGCCTAATCCCCTTAAGACAACATTGCGTTTCGGTTTAACGAATAACCGGAGTAAGGCTGAGCTCGCCGATTTGTAGTTGCTAGTTGTAGTTAGTACGGCGGCGTCTCAGAGTAACCCTGAAGAGAGGCAATCCCATGCCAAGAAGACGAGTAGTCGCCAAGCGCGAAGTGCTGCCCGATCCCAAGTTCGGGAACGTGACTCTGGCCAAGTTCATGAACCATGTCATGATCTCTGGTAAGAAGTCCGTGGCAGAGAGCATCGTTTACGGTGCGCTGGATCTGGTTTCAGAAAAGCTGAACAAAGATCCGATTGAAATTTTCGAAGAGTCCCTGGAAAACATCGCCCCGATGGTGGAAGTAAAGTCCCGTCGTGTTGGTGGTGCTACCTACCAGGTGCCGGTAGAAGTGCGTCCCGCACGTCGTACCGCGCTGGCAATGCGCTGGCTGGTAGATTTCTCCCGTAAGCGCGGTGAGAAGTCCATGGCCCAGCGCCTGGCCAATGAAATGATCGATGCTTCCCAGAACAAGGGCGGCGCGGTCAAGAAGCGTGAAGACGTGCATCGTATGGCGGAAGCCAACAAAGCGTTCTCCCACTATCGTTTCTAAGATAGTGACGCTTCTAAGTCTGATGATTATTTCCATCGGAAAATAAAATCGAAAGGCAGCAAGGAAGGTAAAACTCCGCGCTGCCTTTTGCCGTTATATCGAGGATACAACTGTGGCACGTAAAACGCCTATCGAACGCTATCGCAATATCGGTATCTGCGCCCACGTAGACGCCGGTAAAACCACGACTACCGAGCGCGTACTGTTCTACACCGGTCTGTCCCACAAAATTGGTGAGGTGCACGAAGGCGCAGCCACCATGGACTGGATGGAGCAGGAGCAGGAGCGTGGTATCACCATCACCTCTGCAGCGACTACCTGTTTCTGGGCTGGTATGCAGCAGCAGTTTCCGCAGCACCGCGTAAACATCATCGACACCCCTGGACACGTTGACTTCACCATTGAGGTGGAGCGTTCCCTGCGTGTACTGGACGGCGCCGTTGTTGTGCTGTGTGGCTCTTCCGGTGTGCAGCCGCAGACCGAAACCGTTTGGCGTCAGGCCAACAAGTACGAAGTACCGCGTATGGTCTTCGTGAACAAGATGGACCGCGCCGGTGCAGACTTCCGCAAGGTAGTAGGCCAGCTGAAAACCCGTCTGAACGCCACTGCAGTACCGCTGCAGATGACCATTGGCGCGGAAGACGAGTTCAAGGGCGTTGTCGACCTGGTGAAAATGAAAGCCATCCTGTGGAACGAAGAAGACATGGGTATGACTTTCGACTACGCCGACATCCCGGCCGACATGCAGGACGAGTGCGAAGAAATGCGCGAATTCCTGGTGGAAGCGGCTGCGGAAGCGACCGAAGAGCTGATGGAAAAATACCTGGAAGAAGGTGAACTGACCGAAGAAGAAATCAAGTCAGCTATCCGTCAGCGCACCCTGGCCAACGAAATCGTTCCGGTTCTGGGCGGCTCTGCGTTCAAGAACAAGGGCGTACAGGCCATGCTGGACGCGGTAATCGAATACCTGCCGGCGCCGAACCAGGTTAAAGCGATTGAAGGTACTCTGCTGGACAAGGCCGAGACCGTTGAAACCCGTGAAGCGAACGACGACGCGCCGTTCGCCGCACTGGCTTTCAAAATCGCGACCGACCCCTTCGTTGGTACTCTGACCTTCTTCCGTGTTTACTCCGGTAAGCTGGAAAGCGGCACCGCGGTATACAACTCCGTTAAGGAGAAGAAAGAGCGTGTCGGTCGTATGGTGCAGATGCACTCCAACGACCGTAAAGAGATCAAAGAAGTACTGGCAGGTGACATCGCAGCGGCCATCGGCCTGAAAGATGTGACCACTGGTGACACCCTGTGTGCTGAAGACGCCAAGATCGTCCTCGAGCGTATGGAGTTCCCGGAGCCGGTAATCTCCGTTGCGGTAGAGCCTAAGTCCAAGCCGGACCAGGAAAAAATGGGTATCGCTCTGGGCAAGCTGGCTCAGGAAGACCCGTCTTTCCGCGTTAAGACCGACGAAGAGACTGGCCAGACCATCATCTCCGGTATGGGTGAGCTGCACCTGGACATCATCGTTGACCGTATGCGTCGCGAATTCAACGTGGAAGCCAACATCGGTAAGCCGCAGGTGGCCTATCGTGAAACTATCCGCAACACCTCTGAGATCGAAGGCAAGTTCGTTCGTCAGTCCGGTGGTCGCGGTCAGTACGGTCACGTTTGGGTGAAATTCGAGCCGGCGGAAGACGAGTCCCAGGAAGGTCTGGAATTCGAAAACGCGATCGTGGGTGGTGTGGTTCCGAAGGAATACATCCCGGCGGTACAGAAAGGTATCGAAGAACAGATGCAGAACGGTGTTCTGGCTGGCTACCCGCTGCTGGGCCTGAAAGCTACCCTGTACGACGGCTCTTTCCACGATGTGGACTCCAACGAGATGGCGTTCAAGATCGCCGGCTCCATGGCGACCAAGAAGCTGGCCCAGGTTGGTGGTGCGGTACTGCTTGAGCCGATGATGAAGGTTGAAGTGGTTACCCCGGAAGAGAACATGGGTGACGTTGTTGGTGACCTGAACCGTCGTCGCGGTCTGATCCAGGGTATGGAAGACAGCGCCTCCGGTAAAGTTGTGAACGCAGAAGTGCCGCTGGCCGAAATGTTCGGTTACGCCACCGACCTGCGCTCCGCTACCCAGGGCCGTGCAACCTACACCATGGAATTCCTGAAGTACGCTGAAGCGCCGAAAAACGTCGCTGACGAAATCATCGCGAAAAACAAAGGTTAATTTCCTAACTTCTTTTTGCTAGAGGACATTGAAAATGGGAAAAGAAAAGTTTGAACGTTCCAAGCCCCACGTAAACGTGGGCACCATCGGTCACGTTGACCACGGTAAAACCACCCTGACTGCTGCGCTGACCCGCGTATGTTCCGAAGTTTGGGGCGGCGCTGCCGTTGCCTTCGACGGTATCGACAATGCACCGGAAGAGCGTGAGCGTGGTATCACCATCGCCACCTCTCACGTTGAATACGAGTCCCCGACCCGTCACTACGCGCACGTTGACTGCCCGGGACACGCCGACTACGTGAAAAACATGATCACCGGTGCTGCTCAGATGGACGGCGCTATCCTGGTATGTGGCGCAACTGACGGCCCGATGCCGCAGACTCGCGAGCACATCCTGCTGTCCCGTCAGGTTGGTGTACCGTACATCGTTGTATTCCTGAACAAGGCTGACCTGCTGGCAGAAGACTGTGGTGGTGTTGGTTCTGAAGAATACGCCGAGATGATGGAACTGGTTGAAATGGAGCTGCGCGAGCTGCTGGACCAGTACGAATTCCCGGGTGACGACACTCCGATCATTGCCGGTTCTGCCCTGATGGCACTGAACGGTGAAGATGGCGACGAGCTGGGTACTACCGCTGTTAAGAAGCTGGTAGAAACCCTGGACGCGTACATCCCGGAGCCGGAGCGCGCTATTGACCAGCCGTTCCTGATGCCGATCGAAGACGTATTCTCCATCTCTGGCCGTGGTACCGTTGTTACCGGTCGTGTTGAGCGTGGCATCATCAATACTGGCGACGAGATCGAAATCGTTGGTATCAAAGAGACCACCAAGACCACCTGTACCGGTGTTGAAATGTTCCGCAAGCTGCTGGACGAAGGCCGTGCTGGTGAGAACATTGGCGCGCTGCTGCGTGGCACCAAGCGTGACGAAGTTGAGCGTGGTCAGGTACTGGCCAAGCCGGGCTCCATCACCCCGCACACCAAGTTCGAAGGTGAGGTGTACATCCTGTCCAAGGACGAAGGTGGCCGTCACACTCCGTTCTTCAAAGGCTACCGTCCGCAGTTCTACTTCCGTACCACCGACGTAACTGGTGCGGTTGAGCTGCCGGAAGGCACCGAAATGGTAATGCCGGGCGACAACATTCAGATGAAAGTTGAGCTGATTGCGCCGATCGCCATGGAAGAAGGTCTGCGTTTCGCAATCCGCGAAGGTGGCCGTACCGTTGGTGCTGGTGTTGTAGCTAAAATCCTCGACTAATCTTTAGTCCTGGTTTTAAGCACGAAAAGGCTGCAGTGTTTACACTGCGGCCTTTTTTATTTGTGGGTGTTCGTACATGAGCTTTACCACCAGTCCTTGCTCAGATTGCAGTGGCGACTGGATGCCATGAGGCGGTCGAAATCCTTTCCGTCCAGCGCGATCAGGGATTCATGGTCGCCCGATTCGAGATAGATAGTGTCGCGACTATCCAGTCCGGTATCCACCAGCGTCGTCATGCCGTAAGCCTGTCCGAGCGGAGGAAGGGCGCCGAGCTCGCAGTCGCTGAAGATATTGCCGAACTCTGACTCGCTCACCATTTCAAGGTGATTGCGTCCGGTTTCGTCGCGAACTGCGCGCATGTCCAAGTTGCTGCTCGAAGGAATGATCACCATTACCATGCCCCGCTCATCCTTAAGCAGGACTGCCTTGGCAACGCGATCTTCGCGAACATCGGCCTTGTGAGCGCTTTCCCGGCTGGTTGCGCTGTGCTCATGGGGAATTACTCGGTAGTGAACCGAATGGTCATTGAGGTATCGACTGACAGTGGGTGCCATGGTCATGAGCTGTCCCTCCTGTGTGGCGCATTTCTGCCTTACTTTAAGTTTAGTTTCCCGCCGCCAGCGTTCGCACAGTCTCACCAAGATTGTTCTGGTCCGGGAGTTGACAGGCCAAAAAATCACCCGTAGACTTCGCGCTCCTTTTCGCCCGCCCTCGGGGCTGCGTAAGAGGACGTTCTTTAGATTTAATTGGAGTTTGATTCCATGCAGGGTCAACGCATTCGAATTCGCCTGAAGGCGTTCGATCACAAGCTGATCGACACGTCTACCCAGGAGATTGTTGAGACGGCCAAGCGCACTGGCGCGCAAGTACGCGGTCCTATCCCGCTGCCGACTCGTAAAGAGAAGTACACCGTGCTGATTTCTCCGCACGTCAACAAAGACGCGCGCGACCAGTACGAAATTCGTACTCACAAGCGTTTGCTGGACATTGTTGAGCCTACCGAGAAGACCGTTGACGCGCTGATGAAGCTCGATCTGGCGGCCGGTGTTGAGGTTCAGATTAGTCTCGGCTAACACTTTTAATTAACTACCGAATCCCGAGCGAAAAAGGTTCGGGTAGTGTAACGCTCTGAAATTGGGCGGCCGCAGTGGGTTAAAGCCCCGTGCACTGAGAGGTTGAAAAGATGACTATAGGTATTGTCGGCCGCAAAAGCGGCATGACTCGCATCTTCACTGAAGATGGCGCGTCTATCCCGGTAACTGTTATCGAGGTAGCTCCGAATCGCGTCACTCAGGTGAAAACTCAGGAAACTGACGGCTACTCCGCAGTACAGGTTACTGTGGGTGCTCGTAAGGCTTCCCGTGTCTCCAAGCCCCAAGCGGGCCACTTCGCCAAAGCCAATACAGAGGCTGGCACTGCTCTTTTCGAACTGCGTACTGACGGTTCTGAAGAGTCCTTCGAAATCGGTTCTGAGATCACTGTTGCAAGCTTTGAAGCTGGCCAGAAGATCGACGTAACCGGCACTTCCAAAGGTAAAGGATTTCAGGGCGGTATTAAGCGCTGGAACTTCCGTATGCAAGACGCTACCCACGGTAACTCCTTGTCTCACCGCGCCCCCGGTTCTATCGGTCAGTGCCAGACTCCTGGCCGCGTGTGGAAAGGCAAGAAAATGGCCGGTCACATGGGTGCTGAGCGTGTTACCACGCAGAACCTGGAAGTTGTTCGAGTGGACGCTGAACGTAACCTGCTGCTGGTTAAGGGTGCCGTACCTGGCGCGCCCGGCGGTAACGTTATCGTTCGTCCGGCAGTTAAAGCCTAAGTCTGAGGGGAAATAGATATGGAACTGAATATCGCTACTCCCGAAGGCGCTAAAGGCACTGTTGCAGTTTCTGAAGTGACTTTCGGTCGTGAATTCAATCAGGACCTGGTGCACCAGGCAGTCGTCGCCTATATGGCTGGCGCTCGTCAGGGTACCAAGGCTCAGAAAAACCGCTCCGCGGTTTCCGGCGGCGGCAAAAAGCCGTGGCGCCAGAAGGGCACCGGTCGCGCACGCGCTGGTACCATCCGTAGCCCGCTGTGGCGTTCCGGTGGCGTAACCTTCGCCGCTGAGCCGCGTGATCACAGCGTCAAGCTGAACAAGAAAATGTACCGCGCTGCACTGCGCTGCATTCTCTCCGAGCTTGCTCGCCAGGAGCGTCTGGTTGTGGTTGAGTCCTTCGACGTTGATGCGCCGAAGACCAAGCAGCTGGTAACCAAGCTGGCACAGTACGATCTGTCCGAAGCGTTGATCGTGACCGAAGAGGTAAATGAAAACCTCTACCTGGCCGCGCGCAACCTGCACAAGATCGATGTTCGCGACGTGCAGGCTATCGACCCGGTAAGTCTGATTCGTTTTGACAAGGTCGTGGTTACCGTTTCTGCACTGAAGAAAATTGATGAGGTGCTGGGATGAACCAAGAGCGAATCTACAAAGTACTGCTGGGCCCGGTAATTTCCGAGAAAGCTGCTGTGCTGGCGGATGCCGCCAACCAGGTAGTGTTCAAGGTAACCACCGACGCTTCCAAAGCCGAAATCAAGGCCGCGGTAGAAAAGCTGTTCAATGTTTCTGTTGAGCAGGTTCGCACCGTGAACGTTAAAGGCAAAACCAAGCGCACCCGCTACGGCATGGGCGTGCGCAATGATTGGAAGAAAGCCTACGTTCGTCTGGCCGAAGGCAGCGACATTAACTTCGAAACTGCCGACGTTACGGCCTAAGTAAGGGGAAAGTTGCAATGGCTATTGTAAAAACTAAACCGACCTCTGCCGGCCGTCGTCACCTGGTAAAGGTTGTTAATTCCGACCTGCACAAAGGTGCGCCTTACGCTCCGCTGGTTGAGAAGAAATCCAAGTCCGGTGGTCGTAACAACAACGGTCGCATTACCACCCGTCATATCGGTGGTGGTCACAAGCATCACTACCGCGTGGTGGACTTCAAGCGCAACAAGGATGGCATTCCTGCCACCGTTGAGCGTCTGGAGTACGATCCGAACCGCAGTGCACACATCGCGCTGGTTTGTTACGCCGATGGTGAGCGTCGCTACATTATTGCGCCGAAGCACCTGAAAGCTGGCGACAAGATCCAGTCTGGCGACGCTGCGCCGATCAAAGTGGGTAACACTTTGCCGCTGCGCAACATCCCGGTTGGTTCCGTGATTCATGGTATCGAGTTGAAGCCTGGTAAAGGCGCTCAGCTGGCCCGCTCTGCCGGTGCCTCTGTACAGCTGGTTGCTCGTGAAGGTCAGTACGCGACTATCCGTCTGCGTTCTGGCGAAATGCGTAAAGTTCTGTCTGAGTGCCGCGCCACCCTGGGTGAAGTGAGCAACTCCGAGCACAGCCTGCGCAAGCTGGGTAAAGCAGGTGCCAAACGCTGGCGCGGTGTTCGTCCTACCGTTCGCGGTGTGGCGATGAACCCGGTAGACCACCCGCACGGTGGTGGTGAAGGTCGTACCTCTGGTGGTCGTCACCCTGTGACGCCTTGGGGTGTTCCGACCAAGGGTAAGAAAACGCGTAAGAACAAGCGCACCGACAACATGATTGTACGTCGTCGCGGCAAATAAGCCGCGCGATGTCTGAGCTGCTAGAGAGGAATCGACAGTGCCACGCTCATTAAAGAAAGGTCCCTTTATTGATCTTCATCTGATCAAGAAGGTGGAGGCGGCGATTGAAAAAAATGATCGTCGACCGATTAAAACCTGGTCCCGCCGTTCCATGGTTATGCCGGAAATGGTGGGCCTGACGATTGCCGTTCACAACGGTCGTCAACACGTGCCCGTATTGGTCAACGAAGAAATGGTTGGTCACAAGCTGGGCGAATTCGCTGCTACCCGCACTTACCGTGGCCACGCCGCGGATAAGAAAGCGAAGAAGCGCTAAGCCGAGGTAATTAAGATGGAAGTACAAGCAAAATTACGCGGTGCTCGTCTGTCGGCACAAAAGGCGCGTCTGGTAGCTGATCAGATTCGCGGCAAAGGTGTCGAGGAAGCCCTGGATATCCTGGCTTTCAGCCACAAGAAGGGTGCTGCGATCGTTAAGAAGATTCTGGAATCTGCCATCGCCAACGCCGAGCACAACGAAGGTGCTGACGTGGACGAGCTGAAGGTTTCCACCATCTTCGTGGATGAGGGTATGACCATGAAGCGCATTAAGCCGCGCGCCAAGGGTCGTGCTGATCGTATTCTTAAGCGTACTTGTCACATCACTGTGAAAGTAGCCGAGAAATAAGAGAGCAGGCGAGAAAACCATGGGACAAAAAGTACATCCTACCGGCATTCGTCTGGGTATCGTTAAAAAGCATACCTCTGTTTGGTATGCCGGCAGCGACGAGTACGCAGACAAGCTGTACACGGATCTGAAAGTTCGCGAATACATTCGCAAGAAACTGGCCCACGCTTCTGTGAGCCGTATCGAGATTGAGCGTCCGGCAAACACCGCTCGTGTGACCATTCACACTGCGCGTCCGGGCATCGTGATCGGTAAAAAAGGTGAAGACGTAGAGCGTCTGCGCAACGAGCTGACTTCCCAGATGGGTGTGCCCGTGCACATTGACATCGAAGAAGTACGCAAGCCTGATCTGGATGCCACTCTGGTAGCCCAGAACGTTGCTCAGCAGCTGGAGCGTCGCGTTATGTTCCGTCGTGCTATGAAGCGCGCCGTACAGAACGCCATGCGCCAGGGCGCGGAAGGTATCAAGATTCAGGTTAGTGGTCGTCTTGGCGGTGCCGAGATTGCCCGTACCGAATGGTACCGTGAAGGCCGTGTGCCGCTGCACACTCTGCGTGCAAACATCGACTACGGCACTTATGAAGCCAGTACTACCTACGGCATCATCGGTGTGAAAGTTTGGATCTTCAAAGGCGAAGTCATCGGTGACGAAATCCCCGAAGAAAAGCCAGCGAAGACTCGCAAGAAAGCTGCTAAATAAGGGGTGCGCAGATGCTACAACCGAAGCGTACAAAATTCCGCAAGGTACAGAAGGGTCGCAACCGCGGTCTTTCCCAGCGCGGCTCTAAAGTGAGCTTTGGCGAGTTCGGCCTCAAGGCCATCGGTCGTGGACGCATTACTGCGCGTCAGATCGAAGCGGCTCGTCGCGCAATGACTCGTCACGTTAAACGTGGCGGTAAGATCTGGATTCGTGTGTTTCCGGACAAGCCCATTTCCAGTAAGCCCCTCGAAGTTCGAATGGGTAAAGGTAAGGGTAACGTAGAATACTGGGTAGCTCAGATCCAGCCGGGTAAAGTCCTCTATGAAATGGAAGGCGTATCCGAAGATCTGGCTCGCGAAGCTTTCGAGCTCGCCGCAGCCAAGCTGCCTGTAAAGACAACTTTCGTTAAGCGTTCGGTGATGTAATGAAGACTGCAGATCTACGCTCAAAGTCAGTTGAGGAGCTGAACCAGGAACTGCTGAGCCAACTTGAAGCACAGTTCAAGCTGCGCATGCAGAAATCCACCGGTCAGCTGACTCAGACTCATCTGCTGAAGCAGACTCGTCGCGACATTGCTCGCATTAAGACTGTGTTGACCGAGAAGGCAGGTAATTAATCATGGCTGAAGCAAAACTGAAGCGTACTCTGACCGGTAAGGTCGTGAGTGACAAGATGGATAAAACCATCACCGTTTTGATCGAGCGCCGTGTTAAGCACCCGATCTACGGCAAAATCGTGAGCAAGTCCACCAAGCTCAAGGCACACGACGAAAACAATGAGTGCGGCATCGGTGATGTCGTAACCATTGAGGAATCTCGTCCGCTGTCCAAGAGTAAGTCCTGGTCCTTGCAGACTATTGTAGAGCGTGCGGCGAAGGTTTAATCCTGGCCCATTGACTGTGAAGACCTAAACAGGTTTTCGGAGAGGAACAATGATTCAAGCAGAATCCTACTTAGAAGTAGCCGATAACAGTGGGGCTCGCCGTGTCATGTGCATCAAGGTGCTGGGCGGCTCCCACCGTCGCTACGCTGGCGTTGGCGACATCATCAAGGTAACCGTTAAGGAAGCAATTCCTCGCGGTAAAGTGAAAAAGGGTCAGGTGATGAACGCGGTTGTGGTTCGCACCAAGAAAGGTGTGCGTCGCCCCGACGGCTCCCTGATCAAGTTTGACGATAACGCAGCGGTGTTGCTGAACCAGAACCTGGCTCCGGTCGGCACCCGTATTTTTGGCCCGGTAACTCGCGAGCTGCGCGGTGAGAAGTTCATGAAGATCATCTCACTGGCTCCCGAAGTTATCTAAGCCACGAGCGGAGAAGAGTTATGCGCAAGATCAAGCGTGACGACGAAGTGATCGTTATCGCCGGTCGCGACAAAGGCAAGCGTGGCACCGTACGTAAGGTGCTGAACGATGGCCGTCTGATCGTATCCGGTGTTCAGATGATCAAGAAACACCAAAAGCCGAACCCCCAGATGGGTGTTGCCGGTGGCATTGTTGAGAAAGAAGCTGCTATTCAGTCTTCCAACGTGGCCATCTTCAACCCGAGCACTCAAAAAGCTGACCGGGTAGGCTTCAAAGTATTGGAAGATGGCACTAAGATCCGCGTCTTCAAATCCAGCGGCGAAGCCGTTGACTCATAAGTCAGGTGGAAAACATGGCAAGGCTTAAAGAGCTCTATACCAAAGAACTCGCGTCCAAGCTGAAAGAAGAGCTGGGACTTGAGAACGTAATGTCCGTGCCGCGCATCACCAAGATCACCATCAACATGGGTGTTGGTGAAGCCATTGGTGACAAGAAGGTACTGGAACACGCAGTCAGTGACATGACTGCGATCACTGGTCAAAAACCCATCGTGACCAAAGCGCGCAAGTCTATTGCGGGCTTCAAGATCCGTGATGGCTGGCCGATCGGCTGTAAGGTAACTCTGCGCGGTGAGCGCATGTATGAGTTCCTGGAGCGTCTGGTAGGCATCGCGATCCCGCGTATCCGCGACTTCCGTGGCATTAGCCCGAAGCAGTTCGACGGTCGTGGTAACTTCTCGATGGGTGTAACAGAACAAATTATCTTCCCGGAAATTGACTACGACAAAGTAGACAAGATCCGCGGTCTGGATATTTGTATCACTACTACAGCAGCTAACGACGAACAAGGTCGCGCACTGCTGAAAGCATTCAACTTCCCTTTCAAGGGTTAAGAGGATTCCATGGCGAAGAAATCCATGATTGCGCGTGAGAACAAGCGCGCTCGAACCGCAGCTAAGTACGCTGAAAAGCGTCAAGAGCTGAAGGCGATCATCGCCAGTGCCAACGCTTCTGAAGAGGAGCGTTGGGAGGCTCAACTCAAGCTGCAACAACTGCCGCGCGATGCAAGCCCGGTACGTCAGCAACGTCGCTGTCGTATCACTGGTCGCCCCCACGCTGTCTACCGCAAATTCGGCCTGTGCCGTAACAAACTGCGTGAAGCAGCCATGCGTGGTGATGTCCCCGGCCTGGTTAAGTCCAGCTGGTAATACGGCAGACTTGAGGAGTCTTAAGTAATGAGTATGCAAGATCCGTTGGCAGATATGCTGACCCGCATCCGCAACGCCCTGGGCCGCGGTAAGGGCAGTGTTTCTATGCCTTCTTCCAAACTGAAAGTAGCCGTAGCCAACGTACTGAAAGACGAAGGTTACGTTACTGGTGTAGCGGTTAGCGAAGGTGCCAAGCCTGAGCTGACTATCGAACTGAAATACTTCCAGGGCAAGCCGGTAATTGCTGAGCTGGATCGGGTTTCCCGTCCAGGCCTGCGTAACTACGCAGGTAAGAAAGCATTGCCATCCGTTCGCGGCGGCCTGGGCATCGCTATCGTCTCCACCTCTCGTGGTGTGATGACTGATCGCGCGGCCCGTCAGGCTGGTGTCGGCGGCGAAGTGCTCTGCACCGTATTCTAAGCGGGGGTTAATATGTCTCGAGTAGCAAATAGTCCCGTAAGTATCCCCGCTGGCGTTTCCGTTGACCTGAAAGGTCAGGACATCGCTGTTAAAGGTGGTAATGGCAACCTGAACTTCAACATCCACTCCGACGTGGAAGTTAAGCAGGAAGAAAACCAGCTGACCTTTGCTGCACGCAATGGTTCCAAGCAGGCGCGTGCCCTCGCTGGCACCACCCGTGCGCTGGTTAACAATATGGTGGTCGGTGTCAGTCAGGGTTTCGAAAAGAAACTTCAGCTGAACGGTGTAGGTTACCGTGCGAAAGCATCTGGTAAGACCGTTAACCTGACTCTCGGTTTCTCTCACCCGGTAGATTACGCACTGCCGGAAGGTGTGACTGCTGAAACCCCGAGCCAGACTGAAATCGTACTGAAGAGCAGCGATAAGCAGCTGTTAGGTCAAGTGGCCGCTGAGATCCGCGCATTCCGTCCGCCGGAGCCCTACAAAGGTAAGGGTGTCCGCTACGCCGAAGAGCGCGTGTATCGCAAAGAGGCCAAGAAGAAGTAAGGCATAGATATGAACGTTAAGAAGCAATCTCGCTTGCGTCGTGCACGTCGTGCCCGCGCCAAGTTCCGTGAGCTGGGCGCCGTTCGCCTGACAGTGAACCGCACTCCCCGCCACATTTACGCACAGATCCTGTCTGCCGATGGCGACAAGGTATTGGCCGCTGCCTCTACTCTGGACAAGGACCTGCGTGAAAGCAAAACCGGTAACGTCGACGCTGCAAAAGCTGTTGGCACCCTGATCGCTGAGCGTGCCAAGGCCGCCGGCGTTGAAGCGGTAGCCTTCGATCGCAGCGGTTTCAAATACCACGGCCGTGTTAAGGCCCTGGCAGACGCTGCCCGTGAAGCCGGTCTGAAATTCTAAGGGTTGAGTTATGGCTAGAGATAAAGTCGAGAAGAGCAACGACGAAGGCCTCCAGGAAAAACTGGTACAGGTCAATCGCGTTGCCAAAACCGTAAAAGGTGGTCGTATTTTCGCGTTCACCGCTCTGACCGTAGTTGGCGACGGCAATGGTCGCGTTGGCTTCGGTCGTGGTAAAGCGCGTGAAGTGCCGGTTGCCATCCAGAAGGCAATGGAAGCTGCGCGTCGCAACATGATCCAGGTAGACCTGAACGGTGACACCATTCAGTACGCTACCAACGGTCGCCACGGCGGTTCCAAGGTATACATGCAGCCCGCTTCCCAGGGTACCGGTGTAATTGCCGGCGGTGCCATGCGCTCCGTACTGGAAATGGCTGGCGTCCACAACGTACTGGCTAAGTGCTACGGCTCTACCAATCCGGTAAACGTCGTTCGCGCTACCTTCAGTGCGCTGGGCAAAATGAGCAGCCCGGAAGACGTAGCCGCCAAGCGTGGCAAGTCTGTGGAAGAAATCCTGAACTGATTCGGTTTGGGTCGCAGCAGCTCTGTCGCTGCGGCCCACTCTGAACTTGCTTTGAGTGAATGAGTCATGGCTAAAAAGACCATCAAAGTAACCCAGGTTAAAAGCATCAACGGTCGCCTGAAAAACCATCAGGCATGTGTTGCTGGACTGGGTCTGCGCCGCATTGGTCACACTGTGGAAGTGGAAGACACTCCCTCTGTGCGCGGCATGATCAACAAAGTGAACTACCTCGTAAAAGTGGAGGAGGCGTAACATGCGTTTGAATGAACTGTCTCCCGCTGAGGGTCACAAGCACAGCGCCAAGCGCGTTGGTCGCGGCATCGGTAGCGGTCTGGGTAAAACCGGTGGCCGTGGTCACAAGGGTCAAAAGTCCCGTTCCGGTGGTAGTGTTCGTCCGGGCTTCGAAGGCGGTCAGATGCCTTTGCAGAAGCGCCTGCCGAAGTACGGTTTCACCTCTCGCGTTGGCCGCTTTGTTGCGGAAGTGCGTCTGGCGGAGCTGGCCAAGGTAGAAGGTGACACTATTGATTTGGCAGCGCTGAAAAATGCCGATATTATCGGCGGCCACATTAAGCGCGCCAAAGTGTTCCTTTCCGGTGAGCTGACCAAAGCGGTTACCGTTAAAGGTCTGGGCGTTACCAAAGGTGCTAAAGCAGCCATCGAAGCTGCTGGCGGAAAAGTAGAAGACTAAATCGAGGCCCCAATGGCACGACCAGGATCTGGTGTTAACTCCCTGGGTAACGGCAAGGGATTAGGCGAGCTTTGGGCTCGCCTTCGTTTTCTGTTTCTCGCGATTCTTGTATATCGCATAGGGACTCATATTCCGGTGCCCGGTATTGATCCGGAAAAGCTGGCAAACCTGTTTAATCAGAACCAGGGAACCATCCTTGGCCTGTTTAACATGTTCTCCGGTGGCGCACTGGAGCGGATGAGTATTCTGGCCCTCGGTATCATGCCTTACATCTCCGCGTCCATCATCATGCAGTTGATGACCGCGGTGACGCCTTCATTGGAGGCGTTGAAGAAGGAAGGTGATGCTGGGCGTCGCAAGATCAATCAGTACACCCGATATCTGACGGTGTTGCTGGCACTGATCCAGGGCATCGGTATGACCTTCGGTCTCGCCGGTCAGAATCTCGCGTATTCCGCAGAGCCTGCATTCGGCTTCTACTTTGTGGCTGTAGTGTCACTGGTGACCGGTGCGGTGTTCATGATGTGGCTTGGAGAGCAGATCACCGAGCGTGGTGTCGGCAATGGTATTTCCATGCTGATCTTCGCCGGTATCGTTGCCGGGCTGCCCAGTGCTATTGGCCAGGCGTTCGAACAGGCGCGTCAGGGTGAGCTGCATATCCTGATGTTGCTGGCGATTGGCTTCGTGGCGATTGCTGTTGTGTATTTCGTAGTGGTTATGGAGCGCGGTCAACGCCGTATCACCATTAACCACGCGCGTCGCCAGGCGGGTCGCTACTCGCAGGCGCCGGCCGCACAGTCCAGCCATCTGCCGCTGAAGGTCAACATGGCCGGTGTTATTCCGGTGATCTTTGCCAGCAGTATCCTGCTGTTCCCTGCGACTCTGGCGCAGTGGTTCGGTCAGGGTGGTGAAGGTGTCGGTGCGCAGATCCTGCAGTGGATGGCGCTCCAGCTGGGCCCCGGTCAGCCGCTGAACATTATTCTGTTCGCACTGTTGATTGGCTTCTTCTGCTTCTTCTATACGGCGTTGATGTTCAACCCCAACGAAGTCGCAGACAACCTGAAAAAATCCGGTGCCTATGTGCCCGGTATCCGCCCCGGTGAGCAGACCGCGCGTTATATCGACAGCGTTCTGACTCGTCTGACTCTGGTGGGTGCCTGTTACATCGCATTGGTATCCCTGCTGCCGCAGTTCCTGGTGGTCGGGCTGAACATTCCCTTCTACCTGGGGGGTACTTCACTGCTGATCGTTGTGGTCGTGGTGATGGACTTCATGGCGCAAGTGCAGTCGCACCTGTTGTCCCACCAGTACGAAGGGTTGATGAAAAAGGCAAATCTGCAAAGCTACGGCCGCCGTTGATCGGCAACCACAGCAGCAGGATTGAATTGAGGTAAGGTCATGAAAGTACGCGCTTCTGTAAAAAAGATCTGCCGTAACTGCAAAATCGTACGTCGCAAAGGCGTTCTGCGGGTAATCTGCAGCGCCGAGCCGCGTCACAAGCAGCGGCAGGGCTAATCGACGCTATTGCGTCGATTGGTGACTCGCCAGGGAGGGTGGGTCAGGTGTTCGAATCATGGAATGGTCTGAATACCAAATGAAAGTGAAAAGATTTGCCTCTTTGCACAGCCCCGTGTAAAAAGGCGCTCCGCAAACCTTATGGTGTGCGGCGAAACTGAAGAGTCATGATTTCGCATGGCTCAAAGTTTCAAAAGGGGGCGTTGACTGTCGTCCGTTTTACCCTGGGTTTCGGCCTTGGGAGAGGCGGGCTATTGCAATTTGGTGTTTGAAAAGCTATTCTTGCGCGCCTTTTTGGTGGTGCTGGTGGCTTTTTATTCGCTGTCAGCGCCGAATTGAGAATTGAACCGCGCCATCACCAAAGTAGCGCTGGTTCACAATACGTGGAGTATGCCTCTATGGCACGTATTGCTGGTGTAAACGTACCAGACCACAAGCACGCCGTGATCTCCCTGACCCATATCTATGGTGTCGGACGCACTACGGCCAAGTCTATTCTGGCAGCGGTAGGTATCGCTGAATCCACCAAACTTCGTGATCTGTCCGAAGACCAGATTGAAACCATCCGCGGTGAAGTTGCAAAACTGACCGTTGAAGGTGATCTGCGTCGTGAAGTATCCATGAACATCAAACGTCTGATGGACCTGGGTTGCTTCCGCGGTCTGCGTCACCGTCGCAGCCTGCCGCTTCGCGGTCAGCGCACCAAGACTAACGCCCGTACCCGTAAGGGTCCGCGCAAGCCGATCCGTAAGTAATTACTTACGTCGCGCAAGTCTTCACAAGTACAGGATTTAGGATACAGGTATGGCTAAGCCAAAAACTACTGTTCGCAAAAAGGTCAAAAAGACCGTTGTCGACGGTGTTGCCCACATCCACGCATCGTTCAACAACACGATCGTGACGATCACTGACCGTCAGGGCAATACTCTGAGCTGGGCTACCGCTGGTGGCTCCGGTTTCCGCGGCTCTCGTAAGAGCACGCCTTTCGCAGCCCAGGTTGCCGCTGAGCGCGCAGGTACTGCCGCTCAGGAGTACGGCCTGAAAAACCTTGATGTCGAAGTTAAGGGCCCCGGCCCGGGTCGTGAATCTGCCGTTCGCGCCCTGAACAACTGCGGCTACAAGATCACCAACATCACCGACGTGACGCCGATCCCGCATAACGGTTGTCGTCCGCCCAAGAAACGTCGCGTGTAAGAGGGGGTTGACGAAATGGCACGTTATATTGGACCAAAATGTAAGCTTTCCCGTCGGGAAGGTACCGATCTTCAGCTGAAAAGTGGCGTTCGCCCGCACGAGTCAAAGTGCCGCGCGGAAACCAAGCCTGGCGTTCATGGCGCCGGTCGTGGTCGCCTGTCCGACTACGGCGTTCAGCTGCGTGAAAAACAAAAAGTACGCCGTATCTACGGTGTGCTGGAAAAGCAGTTCCGCAACTACTATAAGGAAGCGGCGCGTCTGAAAGGTGCAACCGGTGAAAACCTGCTGCAACTTCTGGAAAAACGCCTGGACAACGTGGTTTACCGCATGGGCTTCGGCTCTACTCGCGCTGAAGCGCGTCAGCTGGTATCTCACAAGGCGATCCTGGTGAATGGCGCTACCGTAAACATCCCTTCTTACTCTGTTAAAGAAGGTGACGTTATCTCCATTCGCGAGAAGTCCAAAAAGCAGATGCGTATCCAGAACTCCGTTTCCCTCGCTGCACAGCGTGGTGACGTTGAGTGGGTAGACGTGAATGCGAGCAAGCTGGAAGGTACCTTCAAGCGTGTTCCGGATCGCGTAGATCTGCCGGCAGAGATCAATGAAAACCTTATCGTGGAACTCTACTCCAAGTAAGGCTCTGTTCCATTTAAGGAATAAAACTGTAATACAGGTATGGCTATGCAGACTGCTGTCAACGAGTTTTTGACACCTCGTCGTATTGACGTCACCGAGTACAACCAGAACCACGCTAAAGTGGTTCTGGAACCGCTGGAGCGTGGCTTTGGCCACACTCTTGGCAACGCGCTGCGCCGCATCCTGCTGTCCTCCATGCCAGGCTGCGCCGTCACTGAAGTTGAGATCGACGGTGTTGAGCACGAGTACAGCGCAATTGAGGGCGTGCAGGAAGACGTAATCGAAATCCTGCTCAACCTGAAGGAAATTGCGGTGGTGATGCACGGCAAGGACCAGGCAGTGCTGAGCCTGAGCAAGAAGGGCCCGGGTGCAGTGACCGCTGGCGACATTCAGGTGGATCACGACATTGAAATCGTGAACCCTGAGCACGTGATCGCCAACATCACCGGCGACGTGGAACTCAACCTGCGTCTGACCGTCGCGCGCGGCCGTGGCTACCAGCCCGCCGATGCACGTCGTGAAGACGAAGAAGAGACCCGCGCCATTGGTCGCCTGCAACTGGACGCCTCTTTTGGCCCGGTTCGTCGCGTGTCCTACAGCGTGGAATCCGCGCGTGTAGAACAGCGCACCGACCTGGACAAACTGGTGCTGGATCTGGAGACCAACGGTACTCTGGACCCGGAAGAAGCTATCCGTCGCGCCGCCACCATTCTGCAGCAACAGCTTGCAGTATTCGTGGACCTCGAAGGCGAGAAGGATGCCCAGCCGGAAGCGAAGGAAGAAGAAGTTGATCCGGTGCTGCTGCGCCCGGTTGACGATCTGGAGCTGACCGTGCGTTCGGCCAACTGTCTGAAAGCAGAAAACATCTACTACATCGGCGACCTGATTCAGCGTACCGAAGTAGAGCTGCTGAAGACCCCGAACCTGGGCAAGAAGTCCCTGACCGAAATCAAGGACGTTCTGGCTTCCCGTGGTTTGTCCCTGGGTATGCGTCTCGAGAACTGGCCGCCGGCCAGCCTCAAGGGCGACAGCAAGCTGAGCTCCCTGTAAAGCGTTTGTGGCGCGGGTGTGTTTGCCCGCCCGCGTGAAGAAAACCGAGTGGCGTGCGCCAACTGCTAGCGCCACTCCCAGACGACTTGCTGAGAAAGCAATCGAAGTCGTGAGGAATTGAGTTATGCGTCATCGTTATAGTGGCCGTAAATTCAGTCGTACCAGCTCTCACCGCAAGGCTATGTTCAAGAACATGACTGCCTCTCTGGTAGAGCACGAACTGATCAAAACCACACTGCCGAAAGCCAAGGAGCTGCGTCGCGTTGCCGAGCCGCTGATCACCCTGGCCAAGAAGGACAGTGTTGCCAACCGCCGTCTGGCTTTCGCCCGTATCCGTGACAAGGATGCTGTGCGCAAGCTGTTCGACGAACTGGGTCCCCGTTACGAAGCCCGTCCGGGCGGATACATCCGCATTCTGAAATGCGGTTTCCGTGCAGGCGACAAGGCTCCGATGGCCTACGTCGAGCTGGTAGATCGTCCGGTAGCGGACGAGACTGCAGAAGCTGCAGAAGCCTGAGGTTAACAGCCAAAGGTATTTCGGGGCCGGGGGTTAACCCTTCGGTTCCGGGCAATGGAAAGCCGGTCCTTGACCGGCTTTTCTTGTTTCAGTCTCGTGTATTTGAGCACTGTGTATTTGTAGGAAGTAGTGATGTTCCAATCGCTGGATGATTTGCTAAAAATCCTGAATCCCCAAATCGTGGGTAGCCTGAAGCGTGCGATCGAACTGGGCAAGTGGCCGAACGGCGTTGCGCTGACGGATCAGCAGAAGTCACTGTGTGGTGAAGCCATCGCCTATTGGGAGCAGCGCCATACGGCACCCGAGTCTCGGGTTGGCTATGTGCCGCCCAAGGCTACGCCCTGTGGTGACAAGCACGAAGATGAGGCGGTAACCTGGGTCGACGGCTGAGGCGGTCCGCCCCCGTAACATTATCTGTCCGCGGTTCCTTTCCTGAGGTGCCACGCTACCAGGCACGGCGGCCGCTGTTTTTGGCTGCCGTATTATCTCTCCTTCCCCTGTCGTCTTGTCACTCGACTTCATCAGTAAACTCCGACAATTCTGTGAGCAGGCGCGACTTGTCCCGAAGAATTCGGTGAGCGGTGTCTATGTCGACGCTCTCGAAGTCAAGCCGTGAGCCCGGTGCCAGCTGCCCCAGTCGGTGCAGGTCTGCACTAATCACATGGGCAATGCGGGGATACCCGCCAATCGTCTGTCCTTCCACAAAACTGATAATGGGTTGACCATTGGGTGGCACCTGGACGGTTCCCGGACATAGCGCGGAGGATATCTGTTGAGGAATGTTCTCTACCGGCAATGACTCACCGGCTAGGCGGATGCCCATCCGGTTGCTTTGCGGAGATACGGTAAATCCTCCCCCGTAAAATTGTTCATGTGCTGTGGTGGAGAAGTAATGCTGTTCCAGCCCCGGCACCACCCGTAGCAAGGGCCTCGCGCGATAGTCCAGCCGGTATTGTGGCGGTAGCCTGCGCGGGGGCGCTGATCGACAGGAGCGCAGTGGTATCTGGTCACCGGCCTGCAGCGGCCGCCCCTGCATACCCCCGATACCGGCTACTACATGGGTAGAGCGGCTGCCCAGAGTAGCGGTTATGTCGATTTCCCCGGCCAGTGCGATATAGGCGCGAGCGCCAGACCTGAGTGCACCGAAACGCAGCGTGTCTCCCCGATACATTTGAATAACTTCATCGTTCGCAATCGCCCTGTCATTGTGAAATAGGGCGAAGTGGGCGCCAGTGATGGCGACGGAGAGGTCTTCGCCAAATTCGATTTCAGGACCGGTGAGTGTCACTTCGAGGCAGGGGTGTCCATCCGGGTTGCCCAGCAGTCGATTACCCAGGGCCATGGCGAAAGTATCCGCTGCGCCGCCGCTGGAGAGCCCCCAGTACAGATTGCCGGGGCGACCTGTGTCCTGGATCGTTGTCTGTAGCCCGGGTTTGAGAATGCGCAGGGTCACGGCTTTTTCGCCTCGCTACTTGCTTGTCTGAGCGAGATTTGCTCCGGCGCTGAGAATGGATCGATGCCGCTGAAGTCGTTTTTGCTGATCGCGAAAAATTGGACCTGGTCCAGGGGGTGAGCGATATATGCAGGCTCCTGTTGTGGTCGAAACAGCGCCAGGGGCGTGCGGCCGATCACCTGCCAGCCGCCAGGGGTGGCCTGTGGGTAGATGCCCGTTTGGCTGCCGCCAATGCCTACCGAGCCGGCGGGTACGCGCAATGCCGGGCGCGCTTTGCGAGGGCAATACAGTCCCTGGTCGAGACCGCCTAGATAGAGAAATCCTGGAGTAAAACCCAGCATATGCACCAGGTAGCTTGGCGCGGTGTGACGGGAGATGACCTCTTTCGGTGTGAGTCCGGTGTGCGCGCAAAGTGCTCGCATGTCCAGCGCGAAATCATCGTGATAGCACACCGGAATTCGGATCAGGTAGCGTTCCCGTTGCGAAGGCGTATTTTGCGCCAGAGCTTTTTCGGTGATTGCCGCAAGTACTCTCCGCAGCTTTGAAACTCCCGGCGTTCCGTCACTGGCACAGGTAAGCTGCAGAGGGTTGTAGCAGACCGTAAGGCATTGATAGGCGGGCACCAGCTCGGTGACGCCGGTTATCGTATTGGCATTTATCGACTCGGCGAGGGAGATAATCGTTTCACTCAGTGCCGCGGACGGTTCTGCAAAAAAACGGATGTCCACTGCGGCATCGCCATTTGGCTGAAGTTCAAAACCGGGTTCAGCTGGCGCACGCTCTATCGCCATATACGGATTCCCGCACGCAACAGTGACTGCTCCAGTTTCTCGGCAATGGATACCGCCTGCGGATTGTCGCCATGCAAGCAGATACTGTCGACCGAGAACTGCAGCGGTTTGTGTTCGACCGATGAAAATGGTTGGCCCGTGGCAAGTGCCAGTACCTGCTGCAGGCACTGCTCGAAATCCTCGATCACCGCGCCTGACATGGCGCGTGGAGAGAGCCGGTGATCATTGAGATAACGGCGATCCATGAAGCCTTCGCGCAGTACCGGGTGTCGGAATTTTTTTGCTGCGCGTTCCAGAGCTGCATTGGCGAGCGCCAGAATTGTCAGGTCGGGGAACTCTCGCGCAATCAGTTGCACCAGATCCTCAGCCAGTTCGTCACTGGCTTCGGCGTCGTTGTACAGGGCGCCGTGCAACTTGATATGGCTGAGTGTTACCTGTTCAGTGGCTGCCAGTTTTTGAAGTGCCTGTATCTGTTCGCGAACACTGAAGAGCAGGTGATCCCGCGGGAGGTCCATTGATACCCGGCCAAAATTTTTACGGTCCGGATAGCCCGGGTGGGCGCCTGCAGCAATTCCGGCTTCGCGCGCATTCCTCAGCGACAGCGTCATGGTGGTGGTGTCGCCCGCGTGGCCGCCACAGGCGATATTACAGCGGGAAATAAACTGCATCAGCCGGGCGTCGTGGGCGCAATCTGCTTCACTGCTGCCTTCTCCCAGGTCGCAATTGATATCGATAGTGGTCACCGCCCATTTCATATCGCTTTCCAGTCCCTTATCCATTTCTATTCCCAAATCGATTTCAACTCCCAAATCCATTTCAATTTTCCGCGCGAGGGCTTACAGCCAGCCGAATGCGGACGCCAGGCTGCGCCCGCCCAGCGCAATGGCAATCGCCAGTACCAGTACCCCCAACAGGTTTTGCCACCAGTTATTGCGGTAGTGCCCGAGCCTGGTGGAGTTCATTGCCCACAGCAAAAAAACGGTGACAATCGGAAGCAACAGGCCGTTGGCGATCTGTGCAAACCAGATTAGCCGGATGGGGCGAATCCCTTGTGTGGCCAAGAGTGCGCCGATCACGATGATGCTGAGCCAGATGGTGCGAAACTGAAGTGCCCTGAGATCTGCGGGTTTGCCAAGAACGCCACTCAGAGCATAGGCCGATGCCAGTGGTGCGGTAAGTGCAGAGGAAATACCGGCAGCGAACAACCCAATGCCCATACAGTAAACCGCGGCATTGCCAAATAGCGGCTGCAGGGCTTGCGCCATATCGCCGGCACTGCCGATACTCAGCTGGTGGCTGAAAAATGCTGCGGCACTGGTGGAAACGATGGCGATGGAAATCAATCCACCCACCGGAATGGAGAGAAATATATCCCGCCGTGCAGACGGCAGCTCTTCAGGTGACTGCCATTTTTTGCTGGCGCTGGAGCTGTGTAGAAATAGGTTGTAGGGCACAACTGTGGTACCTACGAGCGCGATTACCGTGAGTGCACTACCGGTAGGCAGGGTGGGCTTCAGTAGCCCGCCAAACAATGCGGACAAGTCCGGGCGGGTAATAATGAAGGTCAGAAGAAATGCGACGCTCATCAGTGCCACCAGTGCGATCAGGGCGCGCTCGATCAGACGGTAGCTTCCGCTCCACAGCAGCGCAGCGGCGATTGCCGCAACCACCATGGGCCAGAGTGAAGCGGTGCCTGCGGTGAGGTCGGTGCCGGTGAGTAGTTTCAGGCCGAGGCTGGCGCCCGCCAGGTTGCCGCCTTCGTAGGCCGCATTGCCCACCACAATAGCGCCGATCACCAGCGCCAGGGCCGGCCAGCGCAGCAGTGGTTGGTCCAGGGACTGGCGAATGTTTTCTCCCAGCCCAGCCCCGCTAACCACACCGAGCCGAGCGGCCATCTCCTGCAGGATGATACTCGCGAGAATCGCAAACAACAGTGCCCACAAAAGTGTGTAGCCATATTGCGCGCCAGCCAGGCTGGCGGTGATCACTGTGCCAGGACCGATAAATGCCGCGGCGACCATGGTCGCCGGGCCGATACTGAGGGAAGGTTTTATTGTTTTCATTAAGTTCCCGTAGATGGATTAGCGCATGTGTTCTGGCTATCGCTTCAGCATTGGTTTCAGGAAGCGCCCGGTGTGGGAGCCCTTGACCTTTGCCACCTGCTCCGGTGTGCCGCTGGCAATGATTTCGCCACCGCCGGAGCCGCCCTCTGGACCGAGATCCACAATCCAGTCCGCCGTCTTGATTACGTCCAGGTTGTGCTCGATCACCACAATGGTATTGCCGTGGTCGCGCAACCGATGCAGCACGTCGAGCAGCAACTGGATATCAGCAAAGTGCAGACCGGTGGTGGGTTCATCGAGAATGTACAGGGTCTGGCCAGTGTCGCGCTTGGATAGTTCCCGTGACAGCTTCACTCGCTGTGCTTCACCACCAGATAGGGTGGTGGCCGCCTGACCGAGCTTGATGTAGGACAGGCCCACATCCATCAGCGTCTGCAATTTCTTGGCGATGGAAGGCACCGGGTCGAAAAACTCCCGCGCGTCTTCCACGGTCATTTCCAGCACTTCGTGGATATTCTTGCCCTTGTAGTGTACTTCGAGGGTCTCGCGGTTGTAGCGCTTGCCCTTACAGGTGTCGCAGGGCACGTAGATGTCCGGCAGGAAGTGCATTTCCACCTTGATTACGCCATCCCCCTGACAGGCTTCGCAGCGGCCACCTTTCACGTTGAAACTGAAGCGGCCGGGTTTATAACCGCGGGAGCGCGCTTCCTGGGTGCCGGAAAACAGCTCGCGGATAGGTGTGAAAATCCCGGTGTAGGTGGCGGGGTTGGAGCGCGGCGTGCGCCCGATGGGGCTCTGGTCGATGTCTACGCACTTGTCGAAGTGCTCCAGTCCCTTGATCGCTTTGTGCGGCGATGCCTTTAAGGTGGTGGCCTTGTTGAGCGCCGTGGCTGCCAGCGGGTAGAGGGTGGTGTTGATCAGGGTGGATTTACCGGAGCCGGAAACACCGGTGACACAGGTGAACAGACCTACGGGTATTTCCAGGTCCACACTTTGCAGGTTGTTGCCGGTGGCACCCTCGATGCGCAGCATGTCGCCCGTCGCCGGGTTGCGTTTTTTCGGTACTTCAATCTTTCTGACGCCCGACAGATACTGGCCGGTAAGTGAGCGTTCGCTAGAGGCGATTTCCTCGTGGCTGCCAGCGGCGACCACCTCGCCGCCGTGCACGCCGGCACCGGGGCCTATATCCACAATAAAGTCCGCCGCGCGAATCGCGTCTTCATCGTGTTCCACCACGATCACGGTGTTGCCGATATCGCGCAGGTGGGTGAGGGTATTCAGCAGGCGCTCGTTGTCCCGCTGGTGCAGGCCGATGGAGGGTTCATCGAGAATGTACATCACACCCACGAGACCGGCGCCGATCTGGCTGGCCAGGCGGATGCGCTGGGCCTCCCCGCCGGACAGGGTCTCGGCACTGCGGTTCAGGGTCAGGTAATTCAGGCCCACGTCTACCAGGAAGCGGAAGCGGTCGCGCAGCTCCTTGAGGATCTTGTCTGCGATCTCTTTCTGTGCGCCCTGGAACTTGAGCTGGTGGGCGAAGTACTCAAAGGCATCACCCACCGGCAGTTCGGTGATCTGTGCCAGGGTCTGGTTATCCACAAACACATTGCGCGCTTCCCGGCGCAGGCGGGTGCCGCTGCAGTCTGGGCACTTCTGAGTGCTCAGGTACTTGGACAGCTCCTCGCGCACACTTTGGGACTCGGTATCCCGGTAGCGCCGCTGGAAATTGGGAATAATGCCCTCGAAAGTGTGGCGGCGGATGGTGACGTCACCGCGGTCATTCACATAGCTGAAGTCCACCTGGGTATCGCCACTGCCGTGCAGGATGACGTCCCGGTCTCTTTTGCGCAGCTTCTTCCATGGCTTGTCCAGATCGAAGTCGTAGTGCTCCGACAGGGAGTCCAGCATGTGGTAGTAGTAGATATTGCGGCGGTCCCATCCACGGATTGCGCCTTCGGAGATACTGCTCTCCGGATCCAGGATGACCTTGTCTTCGTCGAAGAACTGTTTGACTCCCAGGCCGTCACAGGCTGGGCAGGCGCCGGCGGGGTTGTTGAATGAGAACAGGCGCGGTTCCAGCTCGTCCAGTGAGTAGTCGCACACCGGGCAGGCGTGGCGAGCGGAGAACAGGCGATCCTCCTGATTGCCGTCCATGAAGCTGATGGAGGCGATGCCATCGGTGAGATTGAGCGCGGTCTCAAAGGATTCCGCCAAACGTAGCTGCAGGTCGTCGCGTACCTTGAAGCGGTCCACCACCACTTCGATGGTATGTTTCTTGCGTTTGTCGAGCTTGGGCGTGTCGTCCAGATCGCATACGGTACCGTCGATGCGCGCGCGCACGAAACCGTCGCGACGCAATTGCTCGAACACGTGCAAATGCTCACCCTTGCGGTCGCGCACTATTGGCGCCAGCAGCATGATTTTGCTGCCCTCGGGCAGTGCCAGTACCTGGTCCACCATCTGGCTGATGGTCTGGGCCTGCAGCGGCTCGTGGTGGTCCGGGCAGCGGGGCTCGCCCACGCGCGCGAACAGCAACCGCAGGTAGTCGTAGATCTCGGTGATGGTGCCCACAGTCGAGCGCGGGTTATGGGAAGTGGATTTCTGCTCGATGGAGATGGCTGGCGACAGGCCCTCCACGGTGTCTACATCCGGTTTCTCCATCATCGACAGGAACTGGCGGGCGTAGGTGGAGAGCGACTCCACGTAGCGACGCTGGCCCTCGGCATAGAGGGTGTCGAAGGCGAGTGAGGACTTACCAGACCCGGAAAGGCCTGTAATCACAATCAGCTTGTCGCGGGGAATATCCAGGTCGATATTCTTCAGGTTATGGGTGCGCGCACCTCTGACGTAAATCGTATCCACTGGGCGTCCTGTTGTGTTGCTGGCCGGGCCCTGCGTTGAACCGGGCGGGGAAAAACGGTCAAGTATAATCTGGCGCGCCAGTGTGCGAAAATGCTGGTGCCTCCATCCGAGGGAGTAACCCGAATGAATAACGCAGTGTGGATACGGAAATCATGATCCCTGTCATTCTATGTGGTGGTACCGGCTCACGCCTGTGGCCGCTGTCCCGCGAAGCTTACCCGAAACAGTTTCTGCCCCTGACCGGCAGTCAGACCATGTTGCAGGCAACCGCCCTGCGACTGGACGGTCTGGCAGATGTGCAGGCGCCAATTCTTGTCTGTAACGAGAGCCACCGCTTTGCCGCGGCGGAACAGCTGCAGGAAGTGGACCGTGCTGCACAGTCGATCCTGCTGGAGCCTTGTGCTCGCAACACCGCGCCGGCGATTGCCCTGGCGGCCCTTGCCGCTATTGAGCACGGAGAGGATCCGCTACTGCTGGTGTTGCCTGCAGACCATGTGGTCGCGGATACCGAAGGCTTCCGCAAGGCGGTAAACGCGGCCACGAGCCTGGCGGAAAACGGCCACCTGGTGACTTTCGGCATAGTGCCAACCAGCCCGGAAACCGGCTACGGCTACATCCGCAGCGGGGATGCCGTGGCTGATGGCTGGAAGGTGGCGGAGTTTGTAGAAAAGCCGGATCTGGCGACCGCGGAGAAATACCTGGCCAGTGGCGAGTACAACTGGAACAGCGGCATGTTCCTGTTCCGCGCCTCGCGCTACCTGGAAGAGCTGGCCGAGCATCACCCGGATATGCTGGCCGCCTGCCGCGCCGCATTTTCCGGCGCCGCGCGGGACCTCGATTTCACCCGTATCGACGCCGATGCCTTCAGCCGCTGCCCGTCAGATTCTGTGGATTATGCGGTGATGGAGAAGACCGAATCTGCAGCCGTCGTGCCCATGCAGGCAGGATGGAGCGATGTGGGCTCCTGGTCTGCATTGTGGGAGCTGGCCGAGCGCGACGACAACGACAACCTGCTGCGCGGCGACGTGCTGGCTGAAGACGCCTCAGGCTGTCTGGTGCACGGCGGTGATCGCCTAGTAGGCATTCTCGGGGTGCAGGACCTTGTGATCGTGGACACCGACGATGCGTTGATGGTCGCTGACAAGAGCCGGGTGCAGGAGGTGAAAACCCTGGTGCAGCGGCTCAAGGCCAGCGAGCGCAGTGAAGCGGAGAATCACCGCAAGGTGTTCCGCCCCTGGGGCTACTATGACTCGATTGACGCGGGCCCGCGTTTCCAGGTGAAGCGCATCGTGGTCAAACCCGGTTGTCAGCTGTCCCTGCAGATGCATCACCACCGTGCCGAGCACTGGATAGTGGTGCGGGGCACCGCCAAGGTGACCCGCGGCGACGATCAGATTCTGCTGACGGAGAATGAATCCACGTTCATCCCTCTCGGTGTCGTCCACCGTCTGGAAAATCCGGGGACCATCCCTCTTGAACTGATCGAGGTCCAGTCCGGTAGCTACCTGGGTGAAGATGACATAGTGCGTATCGAAGACCAGTACGGCCGTAATTGAAGCCTTTTCCACCATAGATTTGCTCTATCTTGCTGTTAGGTGACGGGGGATCAACCTCCGTTGCCTACGCTGTTACAATGCGGGCCTTTTTGCTGTGTCCGGGATGTTGAATGAACCCCACTGAACGCCGCGCGCTCGCCGGCCTTGCCTCTCTCTACGTCTTCCGCATGCTGGGCCTATTTATGGTGCTGCCGGTGCTGTCACTGTACGGCGCCGAATACAGCGGCAGCACACCGGCATTGCTGGGACTGGCGCTGGGCGCCTATGGCCTGAGCCAGGCCATTCTGCAGATTCCCATGGGCGTGTTGAGTGATCGCTGGGGGCGCAAGCCGGTTATCTTCGTGGGGCTGGCGGTGTTTGCCCTGGGCAGCGTGGTGGCTGCCACCACCGACTCCGTGTATGGGCTGATTGCGGGGCGCATTTTGCAGGGGGCCGGGGCCATTGCCGCGGCGACCATGGCACTGGCGGCGGACCTGACCCGCGACGAGAATCGCGGCAAGGCGATGGCGGTGATCGGTGCTTCAATCGGTGTCGCGTTTGTGCTGGCGGTAGTGCTGGGGCCACTGGTCGCCAGTGTTGGCGGCCTGTCGGCCATTTTCTGGCTCACCGCGTTACTGGCGCTGGTTGGGGTGCTGCTGGTCTGGCGGTTGGTGCCCACACCCGAGGAGTCTGCGCGTCGTGCACCCCAGCAAGGTGATTTTTCCCGCCTGCTCGCGCAGGGCGACGTGTGGCGCCTGGTGTGCGGTGTGTTTTTCCTGCATCTGTTGTTGACCATAATGTTTGTGCCGTTGCCACTACTGTTGGTCGACCAGCTGCACCTGGCCAGCCAAGATCACTGGAAACTCTATGGCCCGCTGATGCTTGGCGCTTTCATTTTCATGGTGCCGCTTATGCGCATGGCGGAAAAACGCCACAAGGTACCTGCGGCCATGCGTCTGGCGCTACTGGGGCTGGTTTTCGGCGGTGTCGCGTTGAAGTCTGAGGTACAGGGGGGCTGGATTCTGGTCTGCCTGGGCCTGTTCTTCCTCGCTTTCAACCTACTGGAAGCCCTGTTGCCGGCACAGCTGACCCGTATTGCGCCGCCGGAATGTCGCGGCGCGGCCAGCGGCCTCTACGCGACCATGCAGTTTCTCGGTGCCTTTGTCGGTGGCACCCTTGGCGGTGTGGTTTACGGCCAGGGCGGGGCCGGAGCGGTGGCCACATGGATGTTGGGGGTGCTGGTAATCTGGTCTCTGACCTGGTGGCAGATGCGCGCTGCGCGGATGCCGCTGACCAGTAGCTGAACTGGAGCAGTTTTACCGCATCCCCCGCGCCGGGTGGCGGTGACGCCATGTGGCGAGTGATGTATGCTGCTGGATATAAATACACTGTAGGCGGCGGTGGATTGGCTCGTTGGCCCGTCCACCGCCGCCTTTCCCAATTTTGAACATTTGAAGACTGAACGGGCCTCCCCTCCCTATACCCGGGTGAGGCCCCCGGAGAGGAGAGGCTTATGGCCAGGGGCGTAAACAAAGTAATCCTGATTGGCAACCTGGGCGGTGACCCGGAAACCCGCTACTTGCCCAGTGGCGGTGCCGTAACCAACATTACCCTGGCGACTTCCGAAACCTGGAAAGACAAGCAGACCGGCCAGCAGCAGGAGCGTACCGAGTGGCACCGCGTGGTGTTCTTCAACCGCCTGGCGGAAATTGCTGGTGAGTACCTGCGCAAGGGCAGCAAGGTCTACCTGGAAGGCTCCCTGCGCACCCGCAAGTGGCAGGACAAACAGTCTGGCCAGGACCGCTACACCACCGAGATCGTTGCCAGCGAAATGCAGATGCTGGACGGCCGCGGTGAGGGCGGTTTCCAGCAGCAGGGACAGGGTGGCGGCTACGGCCAGCAACAGGGCGGCGGTTTTGCCCAGCAGGGTCAGCAGGGCGGCTACCAGGATGAGTTCTCCCAGGGTCGCTCCGCACCGTCTCCGATGGCGCCTTCTCAACAGGGAGGCCAGCAAGGTGGTCAGCCCCAGAACAAGCCCGCGGGCAATCAGCCCCCGGCCGGTGGTTTCGACAACAGCTTCGACGACGATATTCCGTTCTAGGTAGCAGTATGTGTCACACCGGATACCAGCCTGATACCGTGGCGCTGATCGGCGCCGGGAACGCGATCGACAGCGCCCTGCAAAAGGGGTTGCAGAAGGTCGGGTTCCGCGTGCAGCTGCTCGGCCGTGAGCAGCTGGCGGTGGAGCAGTTTCCGGCCCGTTCCGGCACCATCGTGATTAATGCCGCCAGCTGTGGCGGTGGCGCCCGCATGGGCGAGGCAAAAGCCGTGTGCGAGGCGCTGAAGGGGCTGCCTTACACGGCCTTGCTACATCTTTCCTCCTACGGCGTTTTCGGTCGCGCACGGCGTAAAAAAATTGATGAAGAGGAATCACCGTCTCCCACCTCGGAGCGGGGACGGGACTGGCTTGCCTGTGAGGAAATCCTATCCACTGCCGACAATGTCAGTATTCTGCGCCTCGGGTGGCAGGTGGATCGCAGTGAAGATGCACTGCTTGGGCGCATCCTGCGCAGTCTGCTGAATGGCAACCCGGTCACCCTGGATGAGACCAGCAAGGGTAACCCGGTTACCGTCGCGGATCTGGTGCGGGTAACGGTCGCTGTCGCTCAGCAGCTGGCCAGTGGTGCGCCCAGATCCGGCCTCTATCATTACGGCTCCGCGGATACCTGCACTGCAATGGATTTCGGCCGCGAAGTGGTCGATCGGGTGCGCTCGCTGTATGGCGAGGATTTTGCCGCCGTGCTGGTGGCACCGGCGACTGTGCCGGAAGATCGCTCCTTCGTATTGAGCTGTGAGAGGCTGCGGGATGTATTCGGCATCCAGCAGCGCAGCTGGCGACAGGGTCTTACCCGGCAGGTGGAGCTCTGGCTGGAGCGATTGCAGAAGCCGGAGTCCTGAGTTTGGGCCCCGGGCCTGAGTTCTGGCACCAGAGCGGGCAGTCAAATAAAAAAAGGGCGAATCGACAAGCGATTCGCCCTTTTTTGTGCCCGGCTCGGGGTCTGGATCCGGTGGATCAGACCTTGTCGAAAATCAGGCTGGCGTTGGTGCCGCCAAAACCGAAGCTGTTGGAGAGCGCGCGGCGCACCTCGGTTTCCCGCAGCTCCGTCACGAGGTCCAGGCCTTCGGCCGCTTCATCCACGGTCTCCACGTTAGCGGAGGCGGCGATAAAGCTGTTCTGCATCATCAGCAGGCTGTAGATCGCCTCCTGTACGCCGGCAGCGCCCAGGGAGTGGCCGGTGAGTGATTTGGTCGAGGCAAAGGCCGGTACATTGTTGCCGAACACCTCTTTCATGGCGCGCAGCTCGGCCACATCGCCCACGGGGGTGGAGGTGCCATGGGTGTTGATGTAATCCACACCGCCTTCGAGGCCATTGCCGTCCATGCCCGCCAGTGCCTGCTGCATACAGCGTGCGGCGCCTTCGCCGCTGGGGGCGACCATGTCGTAGCCGTCAGAAGTGGCTCCGTAACCTACCAGCTCAGCAATGATGTTCGCACCGCGGGCCTTGGCGTGCTCCATTTCCTCGAGAACCACACAGCCGCCGCCACCGGCGATGACGAAGCCGTCGCGGTTGGCATCATAGGGGCGGGAAGCCGTGGTCGGGGCATCGTTGTACTTGGAGGACAGCGCGCCCATGGCGTCGAACAAGTGGGTCAGGCTCCAGGCGAGTTCCTCGCCGCCACCGGCGAACACCACATCCTGCTTGCCCATCTGGATCAGCTCCGCACCGTTGCCGATGCAGTGCGCGGAGGTTGCGCAGGCTGAGGAGATGGAATAATTCACGCCCTTGATCTTGAAGGGAGTGGCCAGACACGCAGACACGGTGCTGCCCATGACCTGAGGTACCCGGTAGGCGCCAACACGACGCACACCCTTGGTTTTGAGGATGTTGGCGGACTCGATGATGGCGGCAGTGGAGGTGCCGCCTGAGCCCATCACCAAACCGGTGCGAGGGTTGGATACCTCGGACTCTTCCAGGCCAGACATCTTGATGGCTTCAGCCATGGAAATGTACGCGTAGGCCGCAGAATCGCCCATGAATCGCAGGTGCTTGCGGTCGATATGTTCCTTGAAGTCGATGTCGACCACGCCGGCGATCTGGCTGCGCAGACCCAGCTCGGCGTACTCGTCCATGTAGCGGATGCCGCTGCGGCCGGCTTTGAGGGAGGCCAGCACTTCTTCGGTATTGTTGCCAATGCAGGAAGTGATGCCCATTCCGGTAATAGCTACCCGGCGCATAGTGATCTCCAGTAAAACTTGTAGAGTGAATTGTTATTGTTTTATGTGACAGACACTTGTCTGACAGGCTCTTTGCTCAAGAGTGCCGCTGTCAGAAGTTGTCGGTACGGGTAAACAGGCCAACACGCAGGTCTTTGGCGGTGTAAATCTCGCGGCCATCGACGGACACAGAACCGTTGCCAATACCCATCACCAGCTTGCGCTCTACAAGGCGGCTCATCTGGATGTGGTAGGTGACCTTCTTGTTGGTCGGCAGGATCTGGCCGGTGAACTTCACCTCACCGCAGCCCAGGGCGCGGCCGCGGCCCGGGTTACCTTTCCAGGCAAGGAAGTAGCCCAGCAGCTGCCACATGGCGTCGAGGCCGAGGCAGCCGGGCATTACCGGGTCGCCGGGGAAGTGGCAATCAAAGAACCACAGGTCCGGTGTGATATCCAGTTCGGCGATCAGCTCCCCTTTGCCGAATTCCCCGCCGTCTTTGGCGATGTGGGTGATGCGATCCAGCATCAGCATGTTGGGAGCGGGCAGCTGGGCATTGCCCGGACCGAACATTTTACCCTGGCTGCATTCCAGGAGTTCTTCACGGGTGTAGCTGCTTTTTTGAACGAAATTACTCATTGGGTCCCCGATTCTGGGCATTTCTTACACGAGCCGGCATTCTAAGGGCTAAGGATGGCTTGTCCAGTCGGTCATAACCCTTTTTGTGACCGGAACTGTCCCAATTGGCCCTTGACCGCGGTGCAGGGCTTGATATCTCTGGCCTCCGCCCCAGGTTGGGCCCGGCGCAAAGCTGGACTGATTCTTGCCACAGTTTTGTGATAACTTGCCGCAATTCGGCGCAGGAGGGCGCCACATCCGTATTTTCATGAGGGGGAGCAATGCTCAAAAAATGTCTTTTCCCGGTGGCCGGGTATGGAACCCGCTTTCTGCCGGCAACCAAGGCCATGCCTAAAGAGATGCTGCCGCTGGTGAATAAGCCTCTGGTTCAGTACGGAGTGGAAGAGGCGATTGAAGCAGGGCTCACCGAGATCGGTTTTGTGACCGGTCGTGGCAAACGCGCCATTGAGGACCACTTCGATACCAATTTTGAACTGGAGCACCAGATTGCCGGCACCGGCAAAGAGCGTTATCTCGAGAGCGTGCGCAAGGTGATCGACACAGCCAGTTTCTCCTATACCCGTCAGGGAGAGATGCGCGGCCTCGGCGATGCCATATTGCAGGGGCAGCGGCTGATCGGTGACGAAGCCTTTGCCGTGGTGCTGGCCGATGACCTGTGCCTGAACGAAGAAGTGGGCGTACTGGGGCAGATGGTGCAGCTGTACAAGCAATTCCGCTGCAGCATCGTCGCGGTTGAGGAAGTGCCGAAAGAGCAGATTCACAAGTTTGGGGTCATCGCCGGCAATGAGATCAAACCGGATCTGTTCCAGGTCACCGATATGGTGGAAAAGCCCAAAGCTGAAGATGCACCGAGCAATATGGCGATTATCGGTCGCTATATTCTCACCCCCGACATTTTCGACCTGATCCGCGAAACCCCGCCGGGTAAAAATGGCGAGGTGCAGATTACCGATGCCCTGTTGACCCAGGCCAAGCGCGGCTGCGTGCTGGCTTACCGTTTTAAGGGTCGTCGTTTCGACTGCGGTTCTGTCGATGGCTTTATCGAAGCGACCAATCACGTATACAAGAATATCTATTTACCTGGGGAGAAAGGTTGAGATGTCTGAATTAACCTGTTTTAAAGCCTACGATTTACGCGGCCGAGTGCCCGACGAGCTGAACACCGATGTGGCCTACCGCGTGGGCCGTGCCTTTGCCCAGTTCCTGGATGCCCGCCGTGTGGTGGTGGGCCATGATATCCGCCTGACCAGCGCTGAGTTGACCGATGCTCTGGCTAATGGCTTGCGCGATGCCGGTGCCGATGTGTTCCACATTGGCGAGTGCGGTACTGAAGAGATTTACTTCTCCACTTTCCACGGGGACTTTGACGGTGGCATCTGTGTTACTGCCAGCCACAACCCCATGGACTACAACGGCATGAAGTTCGTGCGCTCAGGCAGCCGCCCGATCAGTGGTGATACCGGCCTGCTGGATATCAAAAAACTTGCGGAAGAAAATAACTTCGCCGCAGCAGGCAAGCGCGGAGATCTGCATACCTTTGCTCACCGTGATGATTTTGTGAAACACCTGCTGGGTTATGTGGACGTTTCCGGATTGAAGCCACTGAAATTGGTGGTCAATGCAGGTAACGGTGGTGCCGGGTCTGTGGTCGATGCGCTGGCGCCCAGCCTGCCATTTGAGTTTGTGCGTGTTCACCACGAACCCGATGGTAATTTCCCTAACGGTATCCCCAACCCGATCCTGCCGGAAAACCGCGAGTCTACCGCGGCGGCAGTACGCGAAAGCGGTGCGGATTTTGGTATTGCCTGGGACGGTGATTTCGACCGCTGTTTCTTCTTTGACGAGAACGGCGAATTTATCGAGGGCTACTACGTGGTAGGACTGCTGGCGGAAGCCTTTCTTGCCAAGCACCCCGGTGCCAAAGTGGTGCACGACCCGCGTCTGACCTGGAACACCGAAGATATCGTCAAGGCCTCTGGCGGTACGCCGGTGCAAAGCAAAACCGGCCATGCGTTTATCAAGGAGCGCATGCGCAAAGAAGATGCCATTTACGGTGGCGAGATGAGTGCGCACCACTATTTCCGCGACTTCGCCTACTGTGACAGCGGTATGATTCCCTGGTTGCTGGTAGCAGAGCTGGTGAGCCTCAGCGGCAAGTCACTTTCGCAGCTGGTGGGTGAGCGTATGGCCGCCTTCCCCTGCAGTGGCGAGATCAACTCCAAGGTCGAGGACCCCAAGGCGCTGTTGCAGGCGGCGGAAGAGAAGTATGCGGCCGGTGCCAACAGTGTCGAGCATGTGGACGGGCTCAGTATCGCGTTTGATGACTGGCGTTTTAACCTGCGTATGTCGAACACCGAGCCGGTGGTGCGACTGAATGTCGAATCCCGTGGGGATAAGGCTTTGATGCAGGCGAAAACCGACGAACTGCTCGGCTTGATCCGCGGATAAGTTTTTTGATTGCCGGGAGTGCGCAACGCGCTCCCGGTTCTCATATTTCGCTGCTATTTCACTTAATCTTTACTTCTATTTCATTGCGGTCCGAGCTTCAGTTCTCGGCCAGCCTGCGGCGGAATTCGTCGTGGTATTCCTGCTGAATTTTCTTTAGCTCTTCCAATTGCTCCGCATTGAGTATCCTGACCATTTCTGTTCGCGTCGCCGCGCGCACGGAGATGATCTTCGCATCGAGTTCTTCTTTTTGCTCACGTGTAAGCTTGGGCATTTTGCCGCGGGCGAAGCCGTAGTCCTTGAGAATCAAAAGCTGCAGTTCGAAGTTTTTTTCCATCAGTGGCAGCGCCTTCTCCTCCTGCTCCGGGGTAAGTTTCAGGCGCAAGGTCACCCAGTCGGCAATGTCGTCGTACTTTTCCCAGAAGTCATCTCCGAGGCCGGATGTATCCACAGCCTTGCCGGTAGAGACAAGGGTAAACAGCAGCAGCGCACAGATGGCGGCGGAGAGGGAAGTCCAGAACGGGTCGCGGGAATTCGGGGGCATGGTTGGCGCTCCAATCTACACGTTGTTAAAAGCCTAGTAGAGGATTTCGGCGCCGCAAGACATACCCGCGAGTCACTGGTCTGTTATGTTGGAGGGGCGCAGACTGTAAGGTCGTAACGGTATTGCCCCGGGCGCAAACCGGGGTAGAATCCGCGGCTTTCGCAAGCCCGGTCGCAGAACAGGAGAGTCAGGGGAGATGTCAGTAAATATCGCAATCACAGGATTTGGCGGTCGTATGGGCCGGGTGCTGGCAGAGGCCGTGACGTTTGCGGAGCAGGAAGGGCGGGCAAAGCTCAGCGGCGCCATAGTGCGGCCGGGCTCCAGTCTGGTTGGCGCCGATGCCGGTGAGGTTGCCGGGCTTGGGCGCAACGGGCTGGCCATTGTGGATAGCCTGGGGCAGGCGGAATTCGATGTGCTGATCGATTTCACTTCGCCCGAGGCAACCCTCGACAACGCGGCCTACTGTGCGGAGCACGGCAAGGCCATAGTGATCGGAACGACTGGCTTCACGCCGGGTCAGAAGGCACAGATGTTGAGCGCTGGTGATAGCACGCCGCTGTGTTTCGCCACCAATTTTTCCACCGGGGTGAATCTGTGCTTTAACTTACTGGAAACCGCGGCGCGGGTGCTGGGTGATGACGTGGATATCGAGATTGTCGAGGCTCACCATCGCCATAAGGTAGACGCGCCTTCCGGTACCGCGCTCAGCATGGGCGAGGTGATCGCCGACACGCTCGGGCGCGACCTTTCCAGGGTGGCCGTTTATGGCCGTGAAGGGCAGACCGGCGCCCGCGAGCGCGACACCATCGGATTTGCCACCGTGCGCGGTGGCGACGTAGTGGGGGAGCACACGGTCTCCTTCCTCGCCGATGGCGAGCGAATTGAAATTACCCACAAGGCCAGCAGCAGGCTGGCGTTTGCCCGCGGTGCAGTACGCGCCGCGATCTGGTTAACTGGTCGCGCAGCGGGACAATACGATATGCGCGACGTTCTGGCGCTCAAATAACGCGAGCCAAAACTATTTAGGAGCATTTGCTTGGAGAAGAAAATCATTGTCGGCAGTGAGGAGTGGTGTGCATTCCCGGGGCTGGGTATTCCCGCTATCAAGGCGCGGGTGGACTCCGGGGCCAAGACCTCCTGTTTGCATGCGTACAACATCCAGCAATTCAATCGCGGTGGTGAGCCGTGGGTGAGTTTTGAGGCGCACCCATTGCAGAACCTGCGCCGGCCTCGCGTGCGCTGTGAAGCGCGGGTGTTGGACAAGCGTACGGTACGCAGCTCCTCCGGTGACTCGGAAAAGCGCCTGGTCATCAAAACCAGCATCAGTATCGGTGGCAGCGTGTGGGATATCGAGCTCACCCTGACCAACCGCGACTCCATGGGCTATCGCATGCTGCTCGGCCGTGAGGCGATGATGGGGCGCATGCTGGTGGATCCGTCCGAGAGCTTTTGTCTGGGTGAGATGCCCCCAAGTCAGCTGGAGGAGTACTACCACGACGAGCACCATATCGCGGGTACCGGCCTGCGCATTGGCGTGCTTGCGTCCAACCCGGATCTATACAGCAACCAGCGGATTATGGAAGCCGGTGCCGAGCGCGGTCACCGCATGACCTTCCTGAATATTCGCCAGTGCTATATGAAGCTGGATTCTGCCGAGCCGGAAGTGCACTACCGCGATGGTCGTGTCCTGAACAATCTGGACGCCATCATCCCGCGTATTCGACCGAGCATGACTTTCTATGGCTGCGCCCTGACTCGCCACTTCGAGAGCATGGGGGTGTATGCGTTGAATGGTGCCTCGGCCATCAGCCAGTCCCGTGACAAGCTCTACTCTCTGCAGCTGTTGCAGGAGGATGGCTTGAATATTCCGATTTCCGGCTTCGCCAACTCGCCCATGGATACCAATGAGCTGATCGAAATGGTGGGCGGTGCCCCACTGATCGTGAAGCTGTTGGAGGGTACGCAGGGCCGCGGTGTGGTACTGGCTGAAACGCGCAAGGCTGCGGAATCGGTGATCAATGCCTTCAAGTCATTGAAGGTTAACCTGCTGGTGCAGGAGTTTATCCGCGAGGCCCAGGGCAAGGACCTGCGTCTGTTTGTGGTAGACGGCAAGGTGTTTGCCGCCATCCAGCGGGAAGCTGCACCTGGAGAGTTTCGCGCCAACATCCACCAAGGTGGTACCGCATCGGTGGTGAAAGTCCTGCCGGAAGAGCGCAAGCTGGCGATCAAGGCGGCGAAAACCCTGGGTCTGAAAGTGGCGGGCGTGGATATCATCCGCTCCAAGAAGGGGCCGCTGCTGCTGGAAGTGAACTCCTCGCCCGGCCTGGAGGGCATTGAGAGCGCCACTCGCAAGGACGTTGCCGGCTCCATGATCCTGGCGATCGAGAAGGCGCTTAAATGGCGCCCGGCTATCGTCGGTAGTGAGCCCTCGACCACGGATTAAGGCCTGCGGCGCATCGGGATATTTTCTGGCGCGCCGCTGCCGCTGTCCGTTGGTGGCTGGCGGGGGGCGGGACTAACCTTGTGGTTACTAACCTTATGTTGGTCCCGCTGCGTTTGAACGAGTGTTCATGGTTCGCAGGTGGTTTCTCTGTGCCGGTGACCCCTGAAGATGTTGAAGTCAGAATTTTCCTCTCACTATCCCCAGAGCCAGTCTGGCGGGGGATGCGGCGTACGATTGGTGACGCGCCTCGCTGGCAGTCTGCTCCTGCCCTTCCTTATCCTGTTTATCGCATCTGGAGTGCCGGCGCGCGCGGCGGCCAGTGAGCACTTGTCGGATACTGACCTGGGGCGAAAGGTCATGGTGGACTATATCGTCCATTTCGCGCACCACCTGCAGTGGCCGATCGAGGTGTTCAATGGCACTGGCGCCCCTTTCCGGATTTGCGTGATGGGCGGCGATGAACTGGTGGCTCCGCTGACTGCCCGGTTACATCGGCACCGGATACAGGGGCGTATGGTTGAGCTGGAACGGGTGAACGACGGAGAGATGATACGCGCGCGGTCCTGTCAGATTATGGTGATGGGCGATATGGGCGCCGAGCAGTTGGCCGAGGCGGTGGGCGCGCTAGAGTTTTTCCCGGTGTTAACGGTGAGTGATGTGCGCCGTTTTGCGGTCCTGGGTGGCATGGTCGAGTTTGCCGGTAGCGGTGCCAACCTGGCATTACAGCTGAATAAAACCCGCCTGGACCGCGCGGAACTGAAGATGGGGAACAGCCTTTTCCGCTTGAGCCGTCAGGTGAATTAGCCCTGGAGGCGTTCTCCGCCTGGGCTCGTCTGCTCCCTGGATCGTTATCGAGGAGATGGCGTAAATTTGTACTGGCGATCGACCCCGGTTTCCCGTAGAATCTGCGCCCGGCTTGGAAAGGTCCCACTGTAGTCGCCCGCGCCTCCTGCGATGTTATTTCATCAGGAAAAGCCCGCAGGGCCCGTGGCTTCCAAGTCATAAAACAAGTGCCGGAAAGGGTGGATATCCCGCCCCCCAGCCCCTAAATCGGCTGCCGGCCACACAGTGAGAGCCCTGGTGACAGCCTCAGTGAGCCGACCGTGAATAACCTTATAAAAAAGCGAGATGAAGCAGTAGTTTCATCTCGCTTTTTTATAAAAGGCTCCCGGTAAAACGTTGCACCTGAAACTGCACCGGTTGCGCTGACAAGGCGCGCCCTCTCACCCCGCCCGGAAGCTGTTCTGACGACTGGAGATTGAATTGAACAACGCCGTTCCCACGCCGGAATCCCTGATGCCCAGCACCACACCGGCACTGCTGGTGCTCGCCGATGGCAGTGTCTTTCGCGGTCGCGCTATTGGCGCGGAAGGCTCAACCGTTGGTGAGGTGGTTTTCAACACCTCC
This sequence comes from Microbulbifer elongatus, assembly GCF_020524885.1. Taxonomy (GTDB): domain Bacteria; phylum Pseudomonadota; class Gammaproteobacteria; order Pseudomonadales; family Cellvibrionaceae; genus Microbulbifer; species Microbulbifer elongatus_A. The sequence goes on from NZ_JAIVKJ010000001.1 coordinate 256,467, forward strand.
ATGACCGGTTATCAGGAAATCCTGACCGACCCATCTTACGCCCGCCAGATCGTTACCCTGACTTACCCCCATATCGGCAATACCGGTACTAACTCTGAAGATGAAGAGTGTGCCGAGATCTGGTCTGCCGGCCTGGTAATCCGTGATCTGCCGCTGCTGGCATCCAGTTTCCGCAACGAGCAGTCCCTCGAGGACTACCTTAAGGCGCGCAACATTGTTGGTATTGCCGACATTGATACCCGCCGCCTGACCCGCATTTTGCGCGACAAGGGCGCTCAGGGCGGCTGCATTATTGCTGGGGAAAACGTCAACGAAGCCGAAGCGCTGAAAAAGGCCAAGGAATTTGCCGGCCTGAAAGGCATGGATCTGGCCAAGGTGGTTTCCACCAAGGAAAAGTACGACTTCAACGAAGGCACCTGGGAGCTGGGCCAGGGACACAAGCCGGCGCCGGCGGCGCAGCCCTACAAAGTGGTTGCCTACGATTTCGGTGTAAAGCGCAACATCCTGCGCATGCTGGTGGATCGCGGCTGTAGCATCACTGTGGTACCGGCGGAGACACCTGCGTCTGAAGTGCTGGCGATGAATCCGGACGGTGTCTTCCTGTCCAACGGCCCCGGTGACCCCGAGCCCTGCGACTACGCCATCAAGGCGATCCAGGAAATCCTCGATACCGGTCTGCCCACTTACGGTATCTGCCTGGGGCACCAGCTGCTGGGCCTGGCGGTTGGCGCCAGGACCGCAAAAATGAAATTCGGCCACCACGGTGGTAACCACCCGGTACAGGACCTGAATTCCACCAAGGTGATGATCACCGCGCAGAACCACGGTTTTGCGGTGGATATGGACTCCCTGCCGGACAATGTGGAAGTTACCCACAAGTCCCTGTTCGACGGCACCCTCCAGGGCATCCGCCTGAAGGACAAGCCGGCATTTAGTTTCCAGGGCCACCCGGAAGCGAGCCCTGGCCCACACGATGTGGCGCCGCTGTTCGACCAGTTTATCGAGATGATGGAAGCGCGCCGGTAACCCGAAGCCTCCTCAAACGAAGACCAGAATTTTATCCACCGGCTGCGGCCGGCTAGATACGGAAGAAAGATGCCAAAACGCACAGACATTAAAAGCATTCTGATCATCGGCGCAGGCCCCATCGTCATCGGTCAGGCCTGTGAATTTGACTACTCCGGCGCGCAGGCCTGTAAGGCCCTGCGGGAAGAGGGGTTCCGGGTGATCCTGGTGAACTCCAACCCGGCCACCATCATGACCGACCCGGCCATGGCGGATGCCACTTATATCGAGCCGGTCGAGTGGAAAACCGTAGCCAAGATCATCGAGAAAGAGCGCCCGGACGCCATCCTGCCCACCATGGGCGGCCAGACCGCACTCAACTGTGCGCTGGCACTGGACAAGCACGGCGTGCTGGAGAAATTCGGCTGTGAGCTGATTGGTGCGGACAAGAACGCAATTGAGAAAGCGGAAGACCGCGATCTGTTCGACAAGGCGATGAAGGCCATCGGCCTGGAAACCCCGCGCGCCAAGATCGTTCACTCCATGGAGGAAGCGAAAAAGGTCCCGGAAGAGTTCGGCTTCCCGGTGATCATTCGTCCGTCCTTCACCATGGGTGGCTCCGGTGGCGGTGTGGCCTACAACTGGCCGGAGTTCGAAGAAATCTGCAAGCGCGGCCTCGACCTGTCGCCTACCAACGAGCTGCTGATCGACGAATCCCTGCTCGGCTGGAAAGAGTACGAGATGGAAGTTGTGCGTGACAAAAACGACAACTGCATCATCGTCTGTGCCATCGAAAACTTCGACCCGATGGGGGTACACACCGGTGACTCCATCACCGTGGCCCCGGCGCAAACCCTCACCGACAAGGAATACCAGCTGATGCGTAATGCATCCATCGCGGTATTGCGCGAGATCGGTGTGGAAACCGGTGGCTCCAACGTGCAGTTCGGTATGGATCCCAAGACCGGCCGCATGGTGGTGATCGAGATGAACCCGCGGGTGTCCCGCTCCTCCGCACTGGCCTCCAAGGCCACTGGCTTCCCGATTGCCAAGGTCGCGGCCAAGCTGGCGGTGGGCTACACCCTGGATGAACTGCAGAACGACATCACTGGTGGTGCTACCCCTGCGTCCTTCGAGCCGTCCATCGATTACGTGGTTACCAAAATTCCGCGCTTTACCTTCGAGAAGTTCGGTGAAGCCGACGCGCGCCTGACTACCCAGATGAAATCCGTGGGTGAAGTCATGGCCATCGGTCGTAATTTCCAAGAGTCCCTGCAGAAAGCCCTGCGCGGCCTGGAAGTGGGCTCTTTCGGTTTCGAGCCGAAACTGGACCCGGCGGAAGTGGGCTCTGTAGAGCGTCTGCGCCGCGAGCTGTCCGTGGCCGGCGCCGACCGTATTTGGTATGTGGGCGATGCTTTCCGGATGGGTATGAGTATCGACGAGGTCTACGAACTCTCCGGCATCGACCCCTGGTTCCTGGTTCAGATCAAGGAGCTGATGGATATCGAAGAGCCACTGAAGTCCATGCCTACCTCGGCATTGACCGCAGAGACCATGCGCTACCTCAAGCGCAAAGGCTTCTCCGACAAGCGCCTGGCGGACCTGCTGGGCGTGAGCCAGAAGACCGTGCGTGAATTCCGCCACAAAATGGGTGTCTTCCCCGCTTACAAGCGTGTGGATACCTGTGCGGCGGAATTTGCCACCAGCACCGCCTACATGTATTCGACCTACGATGAAGAGTGCGAGGCGGAGCCTACGGACAAGAAAAAGATCATGGTGCTCGGCGGTGGTCCCAACCGGATCGGCCAGGGTATCGAGTTCGATTATTGCTGCGTACATGCGGCGCTGGCGATGCGCGAAGACGGTTACGAGACCATCATGGTCAACTGTAACCCGGAGACCGTATCCACTGACTACGACACTTCTGATCGCCTCTACTTCGAGCCGGTCACTTTGGAAGATGTATTGGAAATCGTGCGCAAGGAAAAGCCGGTGGGCGTAATCGTCCAGTTTGGCGGCCAGACCCCGCTGAACCTGGCGCGTTTCCTCGCCGCCGAAGGTGTACCGATCATCGGTACTACCCCTGAGCAGATCGACCGTGCGGAAGATCGCGAGCGCTTCCAGCAGATGATCATGCGTCTGGGCCTCAAGCAGCCACAGAACGCCATCGTCCGCTCCGAGTACGAAGCCATTCAGAAGGCAAAGGAAGTGGGCTACCCGCTGGTGGTGCGCCCGTCCTATGTACTGGGTGGCCGCGCCATGGAGATTGTCTACAAGGAAGACGAACTCAAGACTTATATGAAGGAAGCGGTAGAGGTTTCCGACGAGGCACCTGTACTGCTGGACCACTTCCTGCACTCCGCCATCGAGGTAGATATCGATGCGGTGTCCGATGGCCAGGATGTGGTGATCGGCGCGATCATGCAGCACATCGAGCAGTGTGGTGTGCACTCCGGTGACTCCGCGTGCTCCCTGCCACCCTACAGCCTGCCCGCGGACGTGCAGGACAAGATGCGTGAGGAGGTCAAGGCGATGGCCCGCGAGCTGGGTGTTGTTGGCCTGATGAATACGCAGCTGGCGTACCAGGACGGCGAGATCTATGTGATCGAGGTGAACCCGCGCGCGTCCCGCACCGTGCCGTTTGTTTCCAAGTGCATCGGCACCTCACTGGCGAAAATTGCCGCGCGCTGTCAGGCTGGTATCAGCCTGAAAGATCAGGGTTTCACAACCGAGATTGTGCCGGATTACTACTCCGTCAAGGAGTCGGTATTCCCGTTCAACAAGTTCCCGAAGGTCGACCCGATCCTCGGCCCGGAAATGAAATCCACTGGCGAGGTGATGGGTGTAGGCGAGAGCTTTGCCGAAGCCTTCGACAAGGGGCTGATCGGCGCCGGCGACGCACTGCCGGAATCCGGCAAGGTGTTCATCTCCGTGCGCGATGTGGACAAGCCTGGTGTGGTAGACGTGGCGCGTGAACTGTCGAGCCTCGGTTTTGACCTGGTCGCGACACGCGGCACCGCCAAGGTCTTGCAAGAAGCGGATATTACCGTTACAACGGTAAACAAGATGAGCGAAGGTCGTCCGCATATCGTCGATATGATTAAAAACGACGAGATTGCACTGGTGGTCAACACCACCGAAGGGCGTCAGGCCATTCGCGACTCTGCGGATATTCGCCGCAGCGCAGAAAACCATCAGGTTTGCTACACCACTACCCTGGCGGCAGCTCGCGCTATGGCCATGGCCATGCAAATTGCCGAGCCGCACAAGGTGCGTAGCCTGCAGGAACTGCACCAGCGGGTAGTGCGTTTGCAGGGCTGACAGCGCGCTTATTCCGGCGGCCCTCCGGGGCCGCTACCCCGAAAGCTCCGCCGTCTGGTGGAGCTTTTTCGTTAGGGAAATACCGTAAATAACATCGCCTTTGAAGGTGAAAAATAGAAATTCTGGAGGTTCCCGTGAACCGAGTACCTATGACTGTAGAGGGTGCCGAAGCCCTGCGTACAGAACTTGAAGACCTGAAAAAAGTACAGCGCCCGGCAGTAGTTCAGGCCATTGCCGAGGCACGAGAGCACGGCGACCTGAAAGAAAATGCCGAATACCACGCCGCCCGTGAAAAGCAGGGTTTTATCGAAGGACGAATTCAGGATATCGAAGGCAAGCTGTCTCTCGCCCAGGTCATCGATGTAAAAGCCATCGAGCCTTCCGGCAAAGTAATTTTTGGCACCACAGTGACCATCATCCACATGGAAAACGACTCGGAAGTGACCTACAAAATCGTGGGTGACGATGAGGCGGATGTGAAACAGAAAAAGATCTCTGTGAATTCCCCCATTGCTCGTGCACTGATCGGCAAAGAAGAGGGCGATATTGTGGTGGTGAATACTCCCTCCGGTTCGGTAGAGTACGAGATTGATACCGTTGAGCATCTGTAAAAAGATCTTGATTGAGTAACGAAAAAGGGCGGCCATTGGCCGCCCTTTTTGTTTCTGGCAAGTAAACAACCTACTGTAAAACAGTTGCCTGGTTGCCAATCCCGATCTGGGTCACGATGGCTGTTTCGTTCAAACCACTCTGAACCACGTTCGCATTGTTCAGGCCGCCAATCTGGGTGACCACGGCTGTATGACCGCCAAAGCCAAGCTGTAACACATTGGCATTGTTCAGGAAGCCGTCCTGCGAAATGGATGCCGCATTAAACCATCCAGTCTGGGTAATGAGCGCGTCATTACCAAAACCACTCTGATTGATATCTGCGGTATTGAAAAAGCCGGTTTGTACAATGCCGGCATCGTTAGCCACGCCGGACTGGGTAATACTTGCCGTATGGCCAACACCGCCCTGAAGGATGCCCGCATCGTTTCCTATCCCGTCCTGGAATATATATGCCTGCGAGCCGGCACTGAAAAACTGGCCGATATAGGCGTTGTGCACCAGCCCGGTCTGCTCGATGACCGCAACATTGTCGGTGCCTGCCACCTGGTCAATTCGCGCATCGTTATTCAAGCCCTGTTGAACCACAATCGCGGTGCTGTTGGCTGAGCCCAGCTGAAAGGTGGATGCGGTATTCGCAAACCCTTGCTGCTGTACATTGCTTACATTGTTTGATCCTCCGGACTGCAATGCGTAAGCGTCATTGAATCCACCGTTCTGTGTCTGAAAGATTGCGCTGTCAGTTTCGGCAACCTGTGTGGCATATGCCTGGTTGAAAAAACCAGACTGTGTCTGCTGGATCAGGTTACCCACAGCGCCGGCGTCGGTCTGGTCAACACTTGCCGTATTTCCCACCCCGGTTTGGGTGAGAATTGCTGTATTTTGGTCGGCCAGAGCGAATCCGCTTATGGCGAATAGCACTGAGGCGCTGACATGAGCTAGGTACTTCACATGAACTCCTTCACTTCGAACTACGAAAGGAATTTTCTGTATTAGCTGGAGTGGTTTGTGGTGGAGAAGAGTTAAACAACGAGCGGCTGAATAAGCCGCTCGCCGTATTCACAGCCGCTGCGGGATTACTGCAGAATCAAGCCGTTGTTGCCAAAGCCAATTTGCAGGGAAGTAGCGGTGTCACCGAGGCCAACCTGACCAACCAGAACGTTGTTGAAACCACCCAGCTGAGTAGTAGAGGCCGTCAGGCCAATACCAACCTGACCGATGTAGCTGTCGTTCAGGAAGCCGAACTGTGCAGTGCTGCCTGAGTTACCCAGACCCAATTGAGATACGTCTGCTTCGTTCGCCAGGCCAACTTGCAGGATATCGGCCTCGTTGAACAGACCGATCTGACGGGTGTCTGCATCGTTACCAAGACCTACCTGGGTCATGCTGGAAGACTGCAGAATGCCAGACTGGAAAGAGTCTGCGTTGTTCGCGATACCCAGCTGATTGATGGTTGAAGAGTTCCCCAGGCTCAGCACCTGAACCGCAGACGCGGTGTTGGCAATACCAACCTGAGTGATGGATGCTGAACTCAGCAGGCTCACCGCTTGCAGAACGGAAGCGCCGTTAAAGAAGCCCACCTGGGTAATGGATGCAGAAGAGAGGCCGGAGGCCACCTGAGTGGTGGCAGCACCGTTCACCGCACCAACTTGCAGGATGGCGGCATTGTTAGCAATACCACCGGCTTGCAGGGAGAAGGCTCCGTTTGCTGCACCCAGCTGAGTCTGGGTAATCAGGCTGCCGGTTTCTCCAGCCTGCACGGCAGCAGCACCATTGAAAAAGCCTCCTTGGAACTGGTTGATGGTGTTGTTGTTGGTGGTTGGGCCTTGCTGATTTGCGAGGGCGCCATTACCAACACCGACTTGAGTGAGGTTGGCGGTGTTGTTCGCGGCGAAGGCGGAACCGCTGGCGGCTAGAAGGATTGCAGCGGCAATGGGGGTAAACGTCTTCATGAGTTGCTCCTTTACTTCGGACGTTAAGTACAACCAGCCCCGGGGGTGCTGATTATCTATGGCACAGACAAATAAGCGCCATATTCTTTGGGTCTCAGTCGCGCGGCAGCGGGTATCGATCAATCCCACTGCACACTCTATGTTGTCACCCGGATTCCTCAGTTCTTCCGGAGCACTCCTTACCTGGCTACCACGTGCCCTATCTAATGGAGCGATCTGGCAGAAGCTTTGATGGTAGTGAAGTTGCCCCGAAACGACTCTCGTCGCGAGAGTTAAAAATGATCGGGTGGGTTAAATTTTGATCATCTTGCTATTGAGTTTTGTAGTTGGGACGGCGTGGCGCTATAGGAGGGAAGTGGTGAAAAACTAGGAAGAAAGTATATTTTTTGATCAATTTGTGGTCTGGAAAGTCTGGTTTCATAACCAATTGGGGGGAATTTGGCGGGCAAAACCTCTTTTTGGGCGACAGGTGCTCGGCCTCCCGGCACAGAATAAAAGCTGGCGAATGTGGAGAAGAAGGTGGCGGTGAGAGGGTGGCGCTGAAAGGAAACGAGCGGCACTAATGGGTAAGTGATACCGAGTTGCCGACGCCAAATTGACTAACGGTGGCACTGGAAGAAATACCCGCCTGTGAGATGGCGGTCGCATTGAAAGTACCAACCTGGCTCACCACAGACTGGTGATTGCCACCCAAGCCAAAAGTGCCAGTTTGGCTAACCACCACTTGGTTAAAGTTACCGTTTTGGCTGGTGCTGACCTGATTGTAATCATCTGCCTGTAACAGAGAGGCCTGATTGGCCAAACCATTTTGTAACAGATCTGCTTCTTGAAGCGCGCCGGATTGCTGTGTCGCGCCACGATTAAATGCACCTTCCTGGACGGTGGCAGAGAAGTGATCCACACCATTTTGTGACACCGTTGCGCTGTTGTCGTTACCTTGTTGCTCGGTGTAGCTCTTGGTATAGAAACCTGCGGTCTGCGTGGTAGTGGCAATGTTGGCAATACCTGACTGAATAATACGGATATCGTTAAAATTGCCGTTTAACTGCGAGCTACTCGATTCATTGCCAAAGCCGACCTGGTAGGTCTGGCTATGGTTATCGTAGGTCACCGACTGCAAACTGGTCGCGCTGTTCTCTACACCAATCTGCGTACTGCGTACGCTATTATCACCGCCGTACTGTTGCTGCACCTGCGCGCTATTGAATGCGCCGTTTTGCTGCTGGTGAATTTCACTGCCCGCTTCCTGCTTCTGGGTTCCCTCAGCGGTATTCTGTACTCCTTCCTGCTCCTGCTCGAAGGTGTTGTTTATCGTGTTGAAAAACTGCTGTTGAGACACCGCAAAATTATCCAGGCCTTCCTGGTACTGATACACCGTGTTTTGTTCTGCGGCGACCTGCTCGGGAATAACGATTGCCAAAAGGCACAGGGCGCAACCTATATGGCGTATGGCAGTTGCCGCTGACGTTTCAACCTGCTCAATATGTAGCATTACTAACCTCAATCGTACTGGTTGATAGTGGTCGTCATGGATACGCCGGTCTGTGTCACCGCTGTGCTTAGTCCATTGCCGCGCTGGTTGATCGTGACACTGTGGTACAGCCCGACTTGCTCAACGGATGCTGAATTGCGCACGCCATATTGGGTGATCCCCGCCTGGTGCGCGTACCCCACCTGTTCCAGCAGAATTATATTCTCGTAGCCCGCCTGGATCAGCGCGGCAATATTGCCTTCTCCGGACTGCGTGGTAACGATACTGTTACCGTCGCCGGCTTGGGCACTGATTAGCAGGTTTTTAAATCCAACCTGCTGCACGGAGAGAAAATTGACGGTACCGGACTGCTCAGCTGAAACATGGTTGAAGTTTCCCATCTGGTACACATTGGCAATGTTAGCCACCGAATAGCCGAAATTAGACAGCTCCAGTTCGCTGGCGCCGGACAGCTCAATGATGCCTCCATCAATCTCCTGAGCCATCGCGGAGGCAGTTACAACCATTGTGATCAGGGGCGCAATAGATAGAAATGCACATCCGATTCTGGTGGGCCTGGGAAGCATACTTGGTTTCTCTTGGCGTCAATTATGGGTATTTTGAATAATTCTGGCGTTATCTGATCCGCTGGGCCCTGCTACAGAATGGCCGTATTTTCATTCAGGTAATATTGCAGCACCGGGTTGCTGATTTCGTCGGGATTGTCCAGTGCCCAGGAATTGGCAACGATCCCCTGGCTTATCAGGTGGATAACGGCGGATTCCATTGCAGATAGCATGGCGAGCTGGGCGGGTTCGTTGGTGGTGGTACCGAGTTCAATTTCCAGCAGTCTTTTGAATTTCACATAGCGAAACACATCGGCGCTAATCGCTTTTGAATAAACCGTTTTAGACGTAAGTACCGAGTGCAAAACACGCCCGGAGCGAATGTCGACTGCCCGCAGGTTAACGGTGATCTGGTCAACGCGGTACTGCTCGTCAGCACCGATACCAAAGTAGCGCGCTCCCGCACCGCCAGTGCGGATGTTGGTGTCATAGGCAACAATACCGCCTTCAATAAGAATGTTTGCGGCGACCAATGACGGTAACATCGGGTTGTTTTCAGGCGCATTGGGCTTCGCCAATGCCGCGCGCACAATCTTCCGTTCGGTTAACAGGTTTTGTAGCCCCTCGCGCTCCAGTGGAATAAACCAACCGGATTCATTTAGGACATTCATCAGCATCGAGGCGGCACCCTGGGTGACGGCCGTGGAAAAGCTGCTCGAGGGGGCGGGCTTGTACTGCCCTGTCTGGTCGCGAAAGTTATATACCGCTGCCAGTATCTTGCCCTTTGGCTGGGGCAAATTCAGCAGGTCGCGGTACGTATTGTTTCGCGGTGTCAGCTTCGCGTCCTGCAGGCCTGGGCCAAACAGCGCGTCACCTGTCTCCTTGACCGCGGTACAGCCACTTATGGCAAGCATAAATGAAAGAGCGGCGACAAGTTTGGAACCTCTTGTAAACATCACGCTAGTCTCCAGTATTATTCGCGATTATTCGGGATTGCGGATCAGTCCAGGGTACCTCTATAGGGATCTGATAGCTTTGTTTCCTCTGTTCTATTGGTACATCTTGGTCACAGGTAATTGATCAGTTAGTTGGGTTGAGGCCGCTTACAATAATTTCACTTTTGTCACCTGTAGACCGGTCCGTAATCAAGACGGTCAATACACCATCGTTATCGACTATCTGGACAATAAAGTCGTCGGTGATTAGTTCGCCGCTGTTGCCATCGCCCACATCGGTAAGTAGCTGGTTCAATAACCTTGTTTCCAGGGAGTCAGTAAACCGGTCCAGAGCGCTGGGCTGCTCATAGAGATCTGCGGGATTGTTTGGATCCTCGTGATCATCCTGTGATTGCGCGTTCTGCAAAAGAAAACTGCCGTTTAAGGGATTGCCTCCAAAATTAGGGTTTGTAGGCTCGTAGATCAGCTGGGAGGCAAGCCCGCTGGAACTGGCGAACATCAGTATTGGTGTTACGGCCAGGGGGATTAGTCTATTTTTTTTCATCAGAACTCATCCTTTCCTAAATCGAAGTGATCGGTAAACGCTGCGCGGACCTTTTCCTGGAGAACCATTTCGTGGATCATTTTGCTTGCATCCTCCGCGAGCTCGCGGATATTGTTGGTACTGGGACTGATAAAGCGCCGAAATACCGTTTTGTTGTTGTAGGTTATCCAGATCAGGTTGCCCCAGCGCGCTGAGGGTCGTTCCAGAATGGTCAGGTTGTAATCGCTGTCCGGATAATTCAGGTTGCGGTACTCACTCATGAAACGGGCGAAATCATGTCCGGTCCGGGTGATTGTTTGGTCTACATTGAACCCGCTGATTTCATCCTCAATACGTGCGCTGTTTTCTGCTGCTTGGGATTCCTCCAGCGTTCCGCTGTCATCCTGGGTATTACCGGCAGCGGGAGCGAGAAGAAATACAGTCAGAATCAGGGCGAGGGGTCTCATATCCGCTCAACTTGCAAATGCATTTTTGCCCAATTGCTGGCTTGCAGGCGGTTTTTTACACCGATCTTGCGAAAGATGTTGTACATGTGATTCTTCACTGTGTGCTCGCTAAGGTGTAATCGCGACGCGATAACACTGTTGGGCTCGCCGGTAGTGAGTTGTGCAAGAATTTCCTGCTCTCGCTTGGTCAGCAACAGGCGGGAGCGAGAATCTGCGTCACCGGGTATGCGCGAGTTCTGGATGCCTGAGGATAGCTTTCGGATCAGGTCCTGCTGGCTTGTGCGGCTGTCGCAAAGAAAGACAAACTTTCTCTCTTCCAGTGGTGCAGTGATGTGGTTCGGTAGCTCATTGGGCAGGTTGATCAGTAGAACGCGAGGATGCTCGATGCTCTTGAGGTGCTGTAGCTCCGTGCCCGGTGAGGACTGTGCTGATAGCGCGAAGCAGTTGACGATTATCGCGTCGTAGCTCTTGAGACAATGCTTCTGTCGTCCGAATTCTGACTTTTCCCAGCTGTATGGAAGTGACTCTGAAATAAGGGAGAACAGCAGATCTCCGTGCAGGCCCGAATCGCTCAAAAAGAGAATCGGCATAGATGACCCCATAATTTGCCAATGACGATCTCAGGATGAGACAGATGTTCCAAAACTGGCGGATTGAAGCCCCTGTAAATATCCCCCTAACCATCTCTTGTGTGAGAATGTTTTCCTTTCTTCTCATTTGGAGGAATTCATGCCAGCCCGATTAAGTGGAAAATCTCATTCCTTGAGAAATTTGTATGGAGTGTAGACGGGAATTGCGGTGCAACGGCTAATTAAGATGACAGTTGTTCCATAATATTTATTCTTAAAGATGCGTTTTTTAATAAATATTTGTGCGCGTTGCTCCGTTTTTATAATTTTTCGGAATCCGCATTGGGCAATCATGCATTTTCAGCGGATCTCCGAGCCCCAGGAGAAAGCGCGATTCGGTTTCCGCAGGGAATTTAAAAGGTGATGGTAGTTTCAAGTGAAAGGCCAGTGAGGCTTGTGTTGTCGCGATTAACCGCCATGCGCTTAACCACGGTGAAGAGTGTATTTGTACTTCTTTTTCTTGTGTTGTGTATGGTGCTTTCCGCCTGTGAACATCGTGAAGAAGTCGCGCTTGGTACCCTTGAGTGGGACCGTATTTCCCTACCGGCTCCGGTTGCGGAGAAGATAGTGAGTATCGGCGCGCGTGAAGGGCAGCGTGTTTCGCAGGGGCAGGTGCTGTTGCAGTTGGATCCGCGGGAAACCCGAGCAAGGCTCGGGGCAGCGGAAGCCGCAGTTGCTCGGCAGGCGGCCGCTCTGGAGGAGCTGACCGATGGCCCCAGGGTTGAGGAGATCGCCCGCGCCAGAGCGGAGCTTGACGCGACCAAGGCTGAAGCGCGGGATCGACAGGCAGACTTTCGGCGGCTGCAGGCACTGGGGGAAAAGAACTATGCGTCCCGTTCGGATATAGATGCAGCCCAGGCATCGGCAGAAAGCGCTCAGGCACAGGTAAGGGCAGCGATGGAGCAGCTTCTCGAGCTTGAGCGCGGCACACGCTTCGAGGAAATTGAACAGGGGCGTGCGGCACTGGAGGAGGCACGTGCGCAGGCGCGAGCTCAGCGCGTTTTACTGGATAAGTTGACGGTGCGTGCACCCCAGCCTGGCGTTGTCGACAGCATTCCGTTCAAATTGGGTGATGAAGCTCCACTCGGTGCTGCGCTCGTGGTCATGCTGACAGGGGAAACCCCCTACGCCCGCGTATACGTGCCGCAGCCTTTGCGTCTTCAGGTACAGGTGGGCGGGGGTGCTCAAGTTTTTCTGCAAGGCGGCGATATTACGGAAGGGCAGAAAGGGGGGAATGGACCTTTTTCGGGGCAGGTACGGATGGTGCGCAATGAGCCGAGCTTTACACCTTACTATGCGCTTACCGGGGATGATGTCACGCGGCTTAGCTACATCGCTGAAATTCAGCTGGAACATAATGCCGCGCATTTACCCGCCGGACTGCCGCTAAAGGCTACCTTCTCTGGAATGCCGAAGAGCTCCGCTTCCCCGCAGACCAATGCTGACACTGCTATCGATATCGATGACTCGCAGCGCGCGGATGGCTCGACAGAGAAGGCGGTTGGGGAGCGCGTCGACGATTATGGGCCCGACGATCGTGAAAAATGAGATTGCAATTCGCGCCCGCGGCCTGAGCAAACATTTTGGCAGCCTGAAGGCAGTAGATGATGTAGACCTCACCGTACACCGCAGTCAGGTATACGGGTTTCTCGGTCCCAATGGCTCGGGTAAATCCACCAGTATCCGCATGCTTTGCGGGCTGCTGACGCCGACAGCCGGCGAGATCGAAGTGCTGGGTTTGACGATTCCAGAGCAGGCGGAAGCGTTGCGTCAGCACATTGGCTATATGACACAGCAATTCTCCTTGTTCGCCGACCTCACCGTGCGTGAAAACCTGGAGTTCCTCGCTGCAGTACAGAATCTTCCATCAAAGAAGGCGCGGCTGCGTGTCGACGAGTTATTGGAGGAGTACCACTTTGAGGGCCGCGCGGGCCAGCTTGCCGGCACCATGAGTGGTGGCCAGAAACAGCGCCTGGCATTGGCGGGCGCAGTTATCCACAAGCCGGAGCTGCTGTTTCTCGATGAGCCCACCAGCGCGGTGGATCCTGAGTCCCGGCGGGATTTCTGGGAGAAACTGTTTGAACTCACCGAAGCGGGCACCACCATTCTGGTATCCACCCACTATATGGATGAAGCGGAGCGTTGCCACCGCCTCGCTATCCTTGATCGCGGCCGCCTTGTGGCCGATGGCAGCCCCGCAGAGCTTACCGGCACTCTCGATGGGCGCACCTTGCTGGTGGAGACCGAAATGCAATATCGCGCCAAGCAGCTGTTGGTAAAGGTGCCCGGCGTGATCAGTGCGGCGCAGATCGGCAACAGTTTGCGGGTATTGGTGGATAGCGATCGGGACTGCCAGCGGCATATTGAAGCCGCCCTGTCTGCGGGGGGAGTGGGTGCCGAGGTGAGGCCGATTACCCCCAGCCTGGAAGATGTATTTGTTGCGGTTACCCACCAGCAGTCGAACGCTGAGTCGCCACAGGAGGAGCCCGAGGCTTGAACGGACGCCGGCTGTTTGCAGTGCTGATCAAGGAGTTCCGACAGATGCGCCGGGATCGCGTGACCCTGGCGATGATCGTGGGCATTCCCATCATGCAATTGGTGCTGTTTGGTTACGCGATCAACCTAAATTTGCGCAATCTGCCAGCGGCCATCGCCGACCAGTCCAATACCAGTGCGTCCCGGCAGCAAGTGATGGATATGCTCGCTACTGGCGTCATTGAGCCTGTCGTTAGCGCGGAAACACCGGAGCAGTTGCTGGCGCTATTACGCCGCGGCGAGATCAGCGTAGGGGTTGCCATTCCCTACGATTACGAGCGCCGGTTGGCACTGGGGCAGGAAGCCATCCAGATCATGGTGGATGGCAGCGACACAGTGGTGCAGAGTGCCGCGGCACAGTTGGCTCAGGTGCCGATTGGTGAACCCCCGCCAGAAAATGACACGCGCCTGCCGGATCGACAGTCTTCGATACCACTGCCGCAGAGCCCGGTAAGTATTGTCAGCTTCTACAACCCCCAGCGGGTGTCGGCGATCAATATCGTACCGGGGCTGATCGGTATCATCCTCACCATGACCATGGTGATGTTTACCGCGGTGGCGATTGTGCGTGAGCGGGAGCGCGGCAATATGGAGCTGTTGATCGCCACGCCAGTTAGCAGTGCCGAGCTGATGATCGGCAAGATACTGCCCTATGGGCTGATTGGCCTGATCCAGACCAGTCTGATCCTGTTGTTGGGCAAGCTCGTATTTCAGGTGCCCATACGCGGTAGCCTGCTAGATGTGTACATTGCCGCGATCCTGCTGATTCTTGCAAATCTGGCGATGGGGCTGCTGATTTCCACCCGCGCCCAGTCCCAGTTCCAGGCCATGCAGATGACATTCTTTGTGTTCCTGCCGTCGATTCTGTTGTCAGGGTTTATGTTTCCGTTTGACGGTATGCCTCATGCGGCCCAGTGGCTGGCAGAGCTGCTGCCACTGACACACTTTATTCGCCTGGTGCGCGGGGTGATGCTGCGGGGGGCGGACATCCTCGAATTGTGGCCGGATGTGCTCGCGCTACTTGTATTCATCGTGCTGATGATGACCTTCGCCATACTGCGGTTCCGTAAGCGCCTTGATTAACCCGTATGGATTTGCCTGGCGCAAAAATAAACGCTGATCCAGCCTTAAGTGAACTTTCCCGCCTCAAACTGTCTTCATTTCACCGGTTCCCAGTATTCCGACGTAGAGGTTCTCACGGTAATTGTGACGATATAAAGGAAACCGCCGCCCAGCCTTGATAGGATGCGGGGGTTATGTCTCTAAGTAAATTTGGGAATATGGTCGCATTAGGCGCCACTACTTCATTACAAGACTGAGGTCAGGTCTGTACACACGTTAACTATTGCTGCCTGTCAGCAAGGGAGGAAGCTGTACCATGACCGGAATCTTCCAGAGCCTGCCACCCTGGTTATGGTTCGTTATCGCATTGATTGCGCTGTTTCTGGCGCGCAAGCCTGTTCATCAGGGCATTCTCGCCCTGGCCCGTTTCTTTCATCAGTCCCTGCGTCTGGGGGCCAACGCGGTCGCTGCCGCGGAGGGCCGTTTGCAACTGCGCAATCGCGAGGTGTTGCTTGCCGCCGGGCGCGAGGCCACCGAGCGGCATATCGAACGTGAGTTCGATCGTATCGAAGGGGCCATGAAAAAGGAGCTGGCTCAATACCCGGCACTGCACCGCAGACTGTGCGAACAGCTTACTACCATCGACGAAGACTACGTGCGCAGCGCTGAAGTGCCGCCGGAGCCCACCAACTGGGCCAAGGCCATCAAGGCGGTCGCCGAGATTCCGGCCAAGCAGGATCCGGTGGTGGGCGATGTACTGGAGACCATTCACGGTTCAATGCGCAAGGCCGAAGGCAAGGCGCTGGAGGCTTACCGGGAGTCCGCCCGTGAGCGCCACCAGTTGCTCAAGCGGATGATGCCCGCGTGGCGTTCCATCCTGAAGAGCCTCGGTGCGGTGAATAAAACCGTCACCACGGTGCAGCAGCGGGCCAAGGTGGTGGATGGCCATATGGATCGCTACGAGGAAATCCTGCAGGGCAGTGATCGGGCCCAGCGTATGCTGTCTTCGTCTTCCCTGAGCCAGTTTTTTATTTCCGCCTTTGTGCTCGCCATTGCCGTTGGCGGTGCGCTGATCAATTTCCACCTGATCGCACGTCCTATGACCGAAATGGTGGGCGGCACCAGCTATATCGGCAGTTTCAAGATCGCGGATATTTCCGCACTGGTGATCATCCTGGTGGAGATCACCATGGGGCTGTTTGTGATGGAGTGCCTGCGGATTACACGTCTCTTCCCTGTGATCAGTGCGCTTAGTGACAAGGTGCGTACACGGATGATGTGGGCGGCGTTTACGCTGCTGTTCTTCCTCGCTACCGTCGAGGCCGGACTCGCCTTTATGCGCGAAATCCTGATGCAGGAAGATTTGGCGGTTAGTGCCCAGTTGCGCGGTGCGGAAGTGGTTGCTGCAGAGGGCGGGGTTTACTGGATCACCACTGCGGCGCAGATGGGCATGGGCTTTATACTGCCGTTTGCGCTGACATTTGTAGCCATCCCGCTGGAGAACTTTATCGCTTCCACACGCACGGTTATCGGGGTTGTTGCAGCGTTCACCCTGCGCTTGATGTCAGTGGTGTTGCGCCTCGCCGGTACCGGAATGCTGCGTGCGGGCACACTGCTGGTTAGGGTATACGACATCGTTATCTTCTTCCCCTTGTGGCTGGAGGCGCGTTTCTTGGGTTGGCGAGAGCAGGTCGCAGCGAAGGCGAAGGCGGAAACACCCGAGGTGGCTACCAAGCCCGCCAAGAAATCGACATCCAGGCGGGGTGGCAAATCCTCCAGCAAGACTGCGACCACTTCCGAAGCGACATTACAGGAGCAGCCATCATGAAAAAGTGTTTGTTGCTTGTATTGGCCGTTGTCTCGACGCTGGTGCTGGCCAGTTGTGGTGAGCCGGTAGCGCGCAACCAGGGGGTATATATGTTGATCGATACCTCCGGTACCTATACCGAGGAGCTGGGCAAGGCCCAGCAGGTGATCAACTTCACCCTGGCGCGATTAAATCCCGGGGATACATTTGCCGTAGCCAGTATCAATACCGGCAGTTTCAGCGAGAAAAACATCCACGCCAAGGTTACGTTTGACGATCGCCCCAGTGTCGCCAACCGCCAGAAGCGGGCCTTTCAGCAGAGTATCGACGCTTTTGTAGAAAGCGCGCAGCCGGCAGCCTACACGGACATTACCGGCGGTCTGTTACAGGCGGTGGAATTTCTCAACGAAAAGCAGCCCGGCCGCAAAACCATCCTGATTTTTTCCGACCTCAAGGAAGAGATCAAACAGGGCTACAACCGCGATCTGCCGCTGACCTTGAACGGGTTTGACCTGGTTGCCCTGAACGTGACCAAGCTCAGCAGTGACAATGTCGACCCCAGCGAATACCTTGGCCGCCTGCAGCATTGGCAGGAAAAAGTAGAGGAGGGCGGTGGCAGCTGGCGGGTAGTCAACGATCTGGAGCGGCTGGAAAAAATTCTACCGTGAGCCTCCCTTGAACCAGCCCGCTCACTGGCTGCGCCCCCGACGCCCGCGCCCGCTGGTCATCGCCCATGGTGATGATCGCGGGCGCGGCCTGTATCCGGGCAACACAATGTTGTACCTGCGTAAAATGGTTGCGTTGGGGGTGGATGCACTGGAGATAGACCTCAACCTCACCGCCGATGGCCATCTGGTATTGATCCACGACGGCACCCTTGAACGTACAACCGATGGCAGCGGCGAGGTGGGGGATAAATCACTGTCCGAATTGCAGGGGCTCAACGCCGCTTATCATTGGTCGGCGGATGGGGTGCACTACCCCTATCGTGATAATCCGCAGCCGCTGGTCACCATCGATGAGGCGTTTGCCGCATTCCCGCATACCCCGATGATTATCGAACTCAAGGACGACCAGGGGCGGGCAGCCGAGGCGCTGGCCAATGCGATAAAGTCGGCCGGACGAGAGGACAGTGTGATCGTTTCCTCGTTCCACCTTGGGGTAATTCGCAAGTTTCGCAGCCTGTGTCCGCGGGTGGCCACGGGAGCAACGCTGCCGGAAGCGTTGCTGTTTTACGCCGCACACTGCGTATTTGCGGAAAGGTTCCTGAAGCCGAAATTTAATACCATGCAATTGCCACCCAGTTATTACGGGTTGCCAGTGTTTACTCGAAGGTTTTTGCAGGCGGCGCGGCGTTGCGGCTTGCATCTGGCCGTGTGGACGGTAGACAAAACCGAGTCCATGCATAAGTACATCGCGTTGGGTGTGGATGGTATTGTCACTAACCGCCCTGATAGATTATTGAAAATCCTGGCCTGATAAATCTGGAAAGTCGCATGTTCAAGCGTTTGTTACTGGTCATTTTACTGGCACTGATGGTCTTCGTCGGCTGGCGCTATCTGGCTGCGCGTCCGGCGCCGGACACTGGGCTGCAGTTCCCGAGTTATCAGAGTGAGGGCTTCCGGCGGCCGCTGGTGATCTCCCACGCGGACGATTCCGGGCAGGGGCTCTATCCTGGGAATACACCGGTATTCCTGCAGCAGATGGCGGCGATGAACGTGGACGTGCTGGAGATGGACGTGCATGCCACCGCGGACGACGAACTGGTGCTTATGCATGATGATACCGTCGACCGCACGACCGACGGCGAGGGTGCAATTCGGGATAAGACCCTGGCGGAGCTCAGGGAGCTCAATGTTGCCTACAACTGGAGTCAGGACGGCAGCAGCTATCCCTACCGTGACAATCCCCAGCGTATCCTGACCATTGATGAAGTGTTCAAGGCCTATCCGCGCTACGCCATGGTGGTGGAGCTGAAAACGCCGGACGTTGAAGCCGCTCGCGCACTTTGCCGCAAGTTGAAGGCGTTTAACAAAAGTAACCTCGTCATTGTTTCCTCGTTTCACCAGGGGGCCATTGATGCGTTGCGCGAGGAATGCCCGCAGGTTGCCACCGGTGCGGGTTCCGATGAAGTCCGGCTGTTTGCCGCGGCCTCCAAACTGCACTTTTTTCGCCTGCTCAGCCCCCGCTACCAGGCCCTGCATATTCCCACGGACTACGATGACATTACCCTGATCGACCGGAACAGTGTGCATCAGGCACAGGATCACGGGGTGCGGGTGGATGTGTGGACGGTAAATGATGAAGCGGAAATGCGCCGGCTGATCGAACTGGGCGTCGACGGCATAATGACCGACAGGCCCGACCGCCTGATAAAAATTATTCAAGAACTACAGGAGTTTCAGGAGATGAGCCAATGAAAAAATCTTTTCTTGCCAAAGTGTTGACCGTCGGACTGTTCGCCGCAAGTGCGATGTCGGTGCAGGCCCAGCGGGATTTCTCCAAGGTGGAAATCGAGCCCCAGCCGGTAGCGGAAAACCTGTACATGTTGACCGGGGCTGGTGGCAATATGGCTCTGTTTGCTGGCGACGACGGTGCTTTTCTGGTGGATGACCAGTTCGCCCCCCTGAGTGAAAAGATTCTCGCGGCGGTGGGTAAACTGACCGACAAGCCCCTGCGTTTTGTGGTCAACACACACTGGCACGGCGACCACACCGGCGGTAACGAAAATCTGGGCAAGGCCGGTGCATTGATTGTGGCCCACGAAAATGTGCGCAAGCGCATGAGTACTGAGCAGTTCACCAAACTGTGGGACCGCACTACGCCTCCCGCTGCGGCGGGCGCGTTGCCGGTTATCACCTTTACCGATGCCACCACTTTTCACTGGAACGGTGACGAAGTACGTGTCCAGCACGTGGGGCCTGCGCATACCGATGGCGATTCCATCATCATTTTCAAAAATGCCAATGTAATCCACATGGGCGACACCTTCTTCAATGGCAGCTACCCCTATGTGGACCTGTCCGCGGGGGGTAGCGTCGATGGTGTGATTACAAATGCGGCGCGGGTGCTCGAAATGGCGGACGACAAGACTCAAATTATTCCTGGCCACGGGCCGCTTACGGACAAGAAGGGGCTGCAGGAATATCACGACCTGCTTGTGCGCCTGCGCAACAAGATCAAGACATTGGTGGATGCGGGTAACTCCAAAGAGCAGGTCATTGCGGCCAAGCCTACAAAGGAGTTTGATGAACATTACGGGCAGGGTTTTATGAAGCCGGATATCTGGACGGGCATCGTGTACGACTCGCTCAAGCAGCAATAAATCAGGCCCCAAAACACGTGGCCCCAAAAAACCAGGCCTCAAAAGACAATGAAATGAAAAAGGGCAAAGCACGGAGAGTGCTTTGCCCTTTTTTTGTTTTCGGGGTTTGTCGGGGAGCCGATCAGCTGGTTGCTGCGGCTCCCGAATCTGCCGCCAGCTGGTCGTTCTCCTTGTGCGGATTTTTTATCCGGAACCAGGCTGCATAGAGCGCCGGCAAAAATAGCAGCGTGAGCGCGGTGGCCACAATGAGCCCGCCCATGATCGCCACCGCCATGGGGCCGAAGAAGTCACTGCGAGATAGCGGAATCATCGCCAGTACCGCGGTGAGTGCGGTCAGCACAATCGGGCGGAAGCGGCGCACGGTAGATTCCACAATGGCGTCCCAGGGCACAAGCCCCTGACGTATATCCTGCTCGATCTGATCCACCAGAATCACCGAGTTACGCATGATCATACCCGCCAGGGCAATGGTGCCGAGCATGGCGACAAAGCCAAACGGCTGGTTGAATAGCAGAAGGAACAGAGTGACCCCGATAATCCCCAATGGCGCGGTGAGAAATACCATCGCAGACAGGGAGAAACTGCGCAGTTGCAGCATCAGCAGGGTAAACACCACAAAGATAAACAACGGCATGCCGGCATTCACTGAATCCTGCCCCCGTGCGGACTCCTCCACACTGCCGCCCACTTCCAGGAGGTAGCCCGGCGGTAAGCTGTCGCGCAATGCCTGAAGCTGAGGCCGGATACTGGCGACCACGGTAGCGGGTTGCTGGGTGCCGTAAATATCGGCGCGCACGGTGACCGTGGGCAGACGGTCCCGGTGCCAGATCACCCCTTCTTCAAAGCCGTAGTCGAGTGTGGCGATCTGGTTCAGGGGCAAGGACTTGCCCGTGTCCGTCTGCACCGCCAGGTTGCCCAGCTGTTCCAGTGCCTGGCGTTCCCGCTCCTGGCCACGCAGGGCTACGGCGATCAGTTCATTGTCTTCCCGGTATTGGCCGACGGCGGTGCCGGACAGTGAGCCCTGCAGCGCGCGCGACAGGGAGGCGGTGCTAACACCCATTTCGCGTGCACGGGCCTGATCCACTTCCAGTTTTACCACCTTGCTGGGCTCCTCCCAGTCCAGGTGGACATTGGCTACGTCTTCGTTGCCACGCACCACGGCGGCCACTTCGCGGGCAATACGACGAGCCTCGCTGATATGCTCACCGGAAACCCGGAACTGCACCGGATAACCCACCGGCGGTCCGTTCTCCAGCCGCGATACCCGCGTTCGCACCGCCGGGAACTGTTCTCCCAGGGTGGAGATCAACCACCGGCGCACCTGCTCCCGCTCTTCCACATTGCGGGTCAGCACCACAAACTGGGCGAAGCTGGCGGCGGGCAACTGCTGGTCCAGCGGCAGATAAAACCGCGGTGAACCGGTGCCGACATAAGCCACATAATTCTCGATCAACGGGTTCTGTGACAGCAGCTCCTCCAACCGCAGCGCCTGCTCCTCTGTGGCGTGCAGCGACGCTCCCTCGTTCAGTTTCAGATCCACCATCAGCTCCAGGCGTGCGGAGGAGGGGAAGAACTGTTGCGGTACAAAGCGGAACAGGAAAATCGAGCCTGCAAAAACCACCACGGTCAGCAGCAATACGGTTTTGCGATAGTGCAGGCACCAGTTGAGTATGCGGCGGAAGCGCTGGTAGAAGGGCTTGCTGTAAGGATCTTTCTCGGTAGCGCCACTTGTCGAAGCGTTGCTGGAAGGGTCGTGGCCGCCATGTTCCGGCAGCAGGCGGTTACCCAGGTAGGGCACAAAAATGACCGCCGCCACCCAGGAGGCGAGCAGGGAAAGCGTCACCACCTGGAAAATGGAGCGGGTGTATTCGCCGGTGCCGGATTGCGCGGTGGCAATGGGCAGGAAACCCGCGGCGGTGATGAGTGTGCCGGTCAGCATGGGGAAGGCGGTACTGGTCCAGGCAAAGCCTGCCGCTTTTAGTCGGCTCAGGCCCTGTTCCATTTTGATCGCCATCATTTCTACAGCGATGATCGCATCGTCCACCATTAGTCCGAGGGCGAGCACCAGGGCGCCCAGAGAAATCTTGTGCAGACCGATGTCAAAGTAATTCATCAGCGCGAAGGTCATTGCCAGCACCAGCGGGATGGACAGCGCCACTACCAGTCCGGTGCGAAAGCCCAGTGAGAAAAAGCTCACCAGCATCACAATCACCAGTGCTTCGATCAGCACTTTCACGAATTCGCCCACGCCACTTTTTACCGCTGCCGGCTGGTCGGATACCTTGCTCAGGGTTAGCCCCACCGGCAGATCCTGCTGCAGTGTTTCCACCGCGGCATCCAGCCTTTCACCCAGCTGCAGAATATCGCCGCCGGATTTCATCGACACCGCGATACCGATGGCATCCTCACCCATAAAGCGCATGCGCGGTTGCGGCGGATCACTGAAACCGCGCTCTACATTGGCAATGTCGCCGAGGGTTAACGTGTGGCCGTTAGCGTGGATAGGGAACTGGCGGATTTCGTCGACGCTGCGGAACTGGCCACTGATGCGGATGCGCACCCGGTCGCTGATCGCCTCCACAATACCGGCGTCGGCCATCTGGTTTTGCGCCTGCAGCACGGACTGTACTGCGGAGAGTGGAATCCCCAGGGACGCCAGCTTGGCATTGGAAATTTCGACCCAGACTTTTTCATCCTGCAGGCCCAGCAGTTCTACCTTGCCCACGTCATCGACCCTTTGCAGTGCCAGCTGCAGCCGATCGGCGTAGTCCTTCATCAACGCGTAGTCAAAACCCTGACCGGTCAATGCGTAGATATTGCCGAAGGTAGTACCGAATTCGTCGTTAAAAAATGGACCCTGGATATCCGCAGGCAATGACTGGCGAATATCACCCACTTTTTTCCGCACCTGATACCAGAGGTCGGGGATTTCCGCGGAGCGCATATCGTCGCGAGCCACAAACATGACCTGGGACTGGCCCGGGCGGGAAAAGGAGGTGATGCGCTGGTAGTCACCGGTCTCCATTAACTTCTTTTCGATGCGCTCGGTTACCTGGCGGGAAACTTCCTCGGCACTGGCGCCGGGCCACAGGGTGTTGACCACCATAACCTTGAAGGTGAAGGGAGGATCTTCACTTTGTCCCAGCTGGGTATAGGAGATGGCCCCTATCAGACCTAGCACCAACATGGTGTAAAGCACCAGCGGTTTATTTTTCAGCGCCCACTCGGAGAGATTGAATGACATCTTGGTGTGTCCGTGAATACAGGGGATTTTTACAGGCTCTTTTTAAAAGCTGTACGCCAGGCTTAAAAGCTGTGCGCCAGGCGGTCGTCGGATTCGATCGGCCGGTTATGGCGGTCCACCGGGCGCACCCGCTGTCCTTCACGAACGAGCTGGGTTCCGGCGGAGAGTACCCAGTCTTGTGGTGTAAGACTGGAAATCACTTCTGCATATTCATGGCCGTAATTCGCCACGGTGACCGCGACCTTGTGCAGGGTGAAAGTCTCCGGGGCCATGCGCCACACGTAGGCCTCAGCACCGTCTGCAGTAATCGCCGACATGGGCAGCCGCTGGGTGGGGCGGCTTGCGCTGGTGCGGGCATATACACGGGCACTCTGGCCCAACTGAGGCTTGCTGTTGGCGCTGCCGTCCAGTGAGAACGCGACCCGGGCTTCAAAGGTGCGCAGCCCCGATTCTGCGGCGGGGGAGAGTTCCCGCACCTGGCCGCGAATCGGCGTGCCCGGTTCGGACCAGAGTTCGATGGTCACCGGCTGGCCCACGGCGAAACGCGTCACTTCATGTTCTGGCAGGTCGATACGGACTTCGCGCTCACCGTCGGCGGCCATGGCAAATACCGCTTGGCCGGCGCTGACTACCTGGCCGGCATCGATGCTGCGGCGGGTGATCACGCCATCGCTGGGCGCCTTCAACACGGCGTATTCCGCCTGGTTATCGGCGACCTTCCACTGGGCACGGGCGCGTTCCAGTTGCGCGACGCTGCTGTCGTGGCGAGTTTTCACCGCATCGAACTGGGATTCGCCGATCAGCTTCCGCTTCAGCAGGTCGCGGTAGCGTGTCAGTTCATTAGCGGCATTGCGGCTCTCGGTCTGTGCGGCTTCAAGTTGCGCTCTCGCCGCATCCCGCTGGAGTTGCAGGTCTCGGGCATCCAGCTCCGCCAGCGGCTGCCCCCGCTTGACCCAATCTCCCACCTCTACCAGGCGGCGGGTTACCGCGCCCCCCACACGAAAGGCCAGTGTCGGCTCGTGCCGCGCACGCACCTCACCCGGGTAGACGGCCAGTTGGCTGTCGGTAACCGTGGGATGGACCACGATGGCGGGTCGCGGGGGCTTGGCTTTCTCGGCCTCCGGGGCCGAACAGGCGGTCAGGTTAAGCAGGGTGAACGTGAAGACCAGCGTGGCTGCCAGCCTGAGAGTGGGTACACGGCGCGAGAGGAAGCTTTTCATAAATGCCTCGTTCCTTGTGGTTCGCGGGTTGCGGCGGCACTTGGGGGTGGGGATGGCGGCGGAAACTGGTACAGTTGTCTGCCATACCTTGCCAGTGCAAATTGCTATACTGGCGAGTATAGTAAGTATATTAAACTCGTGAGTCCACTAATTCGGTGGCGGCGAGCGCGTGCTTCAACGTTGATTGCGTGAAGTGCGACATAACGATGATGACGACCCATGAGCGAATCCATTTCTACCAGTTCCGTACCCGCCAGCCGTGGCCGCCCCAAAGACCCCGCCAAGCGGCAGGCCATTCTGGAGGCCGCCAAGCACCTGTTTCTTGCCCATGGCTTTACCGGCACCAGCATGGATGCCGTGGCAAGTGAAGCCGGGGTGTCCAAGCTCACGGTGTACAGCCATTTCTCCGATAAGGAGACCCTGTTCTGCGCCGCTATCGAGGCCAAGTGCTGCAGCCAGATGCCGGTGGTGATGTTTACCCTGGAGCCGGGCATGCCGGTGGTGGAGATGCTGCACAAAATCGGCGAGGCATTTCTGGAAATGCTCTACCACGAGGATTCCCTGAGGCTGATGCGCCTGATCAGCGCGGTGGGCGCCCAGGACCAGACCATGGCCAACCTGTTTTACGAGGCAGGCCCGATGCGCACACGCAACGAGATGATCCGGTTCCTGAATCGCGCCTGCGAGCTGGGACAGTTGCAAGTGGCGGATACCGAACGGGCCTCGGAGCTTTTCTTTGGTATGTTGCAGGGCGGCTGCCGACATATTCAGATCATGCTGGGGTGCAGCGAGCCTCCAGCCAGGTCAGAAATCCGTGAGCATGTGGCGGAAGTGGTGCGGGTGTTTGCGCGGGCGTATGGCACCGCGTAAGCCATGTCCATTACCTGGCGATAAAAAAGCCCGCGGGGAAAAATCCGGCGGGCTTTTTTTTTGTGCAAATTCTGTCAGGTACGTATCTTGTAACCGGTGCGGAATATCCACCAGATGCCTGTCATGCACAGCAGCAGGAAAAACAGGGTCATACCCAGGCTGATGCCCACGTTCACATCGGCAACACCGTAAAACGCCCAGCGGAATCCACTGATCAGGTAAACCACTGGGTTGAACAGGGTCACCTTCTGCCAGAACTCCGGCAACATGTTGATGGAGTAAAAGGCACCGCCGAGAAAGGTCAGCGGGGTGATCACCATCAGCGGGATAATCTGTAGTTTCTGGAAGTCGTCCGCCCAGATACCGATAATAAAACCGAACATGCTGAAGGTGACTGCTGTAAGAATAAGGAATCCAATCATCCAGAAGGGATGGGCGATTTCATAGTCCACAAAAAAGCGCGCGGTGATCAGGATCAGGATGCCAATAATCACCGATTTGGTAGCCGCCGCGCCCACATAGCCGGCGACAATTTCAAACGCGGAAACCGGCGCAGACAGTACCTCGTATATGGTGCCGCTGAATTTTGGAAAGAAAATGCCGAACGAGGCGTTGGAAATACTTTCACTGAGCAGTGACAGCATGATCAGGCCGGGAATAATAAAGGCCCCGTAACTGACACCCTCGATATCGCCAAGACGCGAGCCGATCGCGGTACCGAACACGATAAAGTACAGGCAGGTGGAAATCACTGGCCAGGCAATACTTTGCATCAGGGTGCGCGCAGTGCGGGCCATTTCAAATTTATAGATGGCGCGGATACCGTAAACATTCATCATCAATCCCCTTATCCGGCCTGCTGGCGTTCATTCTGGCTTTGGTGCACCAGGTTGACGAAAATTTCTTCCAGTGAGCTTTCACTGGAGTGCAGGTCCTTGAATTCAATGCCCTGTTGATTCAGTTGCCGCAGCAGTTCGGCAATACCGGTATGCTCGCGCTGGGTATCAAAGGTAAAAATGAGCTGGTTGCCTTCATCGGCGACTTCCAGTGCGAATTCGCTGAGGCTCTCGGGGAGTGCGGTAACCGGGTTCTGAAGGTGAATGGTCAGCTGCTTCTTGCCCAGCTTGTGCATCAGGGTGTGTTTTTCCTCCACCAGTACCAGCTCGCCGTGATTGATGACACCGATACGGTCGGCCATTTCCTCGGCCTCCTCGATGTAATGGGTGGTGAGAATCACGGTCACACCGTTTTCGCGCAGACCGCGTACCATCTCCCACATATCCCGGCGCAATTCCACGTCGACACCTGCGGTGGGTTCATCGAGGAACAGGATGCTGGGTTCGTGGGAGAGTGCCTTGGCGATCATCACCCGGCGTTTCATGCCGCCAGACAGCGCCATAATGCGGCTGTCTTTTTTATCCCACAGGGAAAGTTGGCGCAGGATCTTCTCGATATATTCCGGATTTGGCGCTTTGCCAAACAGCCCGCGGCTAAAGGTTACGGTGCTCCACACACTCTCGAAGGAATCTGTGGATAACTCCTGGGGTACCAGGCCGATCTTGCTGCGGGCCGCACGGAAGGCGCGCTGGATGTCGTGTCCATCGGCGGTGACCGTTCCGGTGGTGGGATTGACGATACCGCAGATAATACTGATCAGGGTGGTCTTGCCAGCGCCATTCGGGCCTAGCAGGGCAAAGATTTCACCGCGATGTATCTGTAGGTCGACGGACTTGAGCGCGGTAAATCCTCCGGCATAGGTCTTGCCGACGCCCTCGATAGAAATGATCGGTTGCACGCTTCCCCCTTGTTGGTAGTGCGTATCGCAAAAATTGCGGCACATTGTGCCCCGAAGCGCGGTCGGCGCGCTAGCGGGGGCGTGGGAAAGGCATGCAGTGCGGGATTACCATTCGAAGATTTTGTTGTAGAAGGCGACTGCACCCTCGTAGGCATCGTTAGCGGCTTCTTCGTTGTAGGCGAGAGGAATGCCAAACTTTTCGCCGCGGCCGGTGGCAGCAGGGTTGGTAAAGCCGTGCTTGGCACCGGGGTAGCTGATGACGTCAAAGCGCACGCCGGCGGACTGCATTTCCTGCACAAAGTTCGCCACCTGCTCGGCGGGGATCATGTCGTCGTCACCACCGGTGTAAACCTGGATCTGGGCTTTGACATCGCCGGGCTTGATTTTCACGTCGGTTTCCAGAGCACCGTGGAAACTGACCACGCCTTTCAATGGCAGGCCGAGTCTAGCCATGGTCAGTGAAACGGCGCCGCCGAAGCAGTAGCCCTGGGCGGCGATTTCACCGGTCAGGACGGTTTCGTGATTGTTGATCAGATCGAGTGCGGCCTTGAAGCACTTGAGTGCTGCACCCTCGGTTTCGATCGTTTTGTTCATCAGCGCGGCGGCGTCGTCAGGGTTGTCTGCGCCCTTGCCGGTACCGTACATGTCGAGGGCAAAGGCAGTGAAGCCTTCGGCGGCCAAACGCTCGGCTTCTTCCTTGGTAAAGTCGTTCATGCCCCACCATTCGTGGACCAGAAGGATGGCGGGCCGTTTGCCCTCGATGCTTTCATCGTAGGCCAGGTAGCCGGTAAAGGATTCGCCGTCGATGGTGTATTCGATTTCTTCGGTGTGCACTACGCCCTCCTTGAGGAATGCTTGGTCTTGGAAATGGTTTGTCAAGGGTAGATGGGTGCTGGATTTGGTGCAACGGGCAGTGGGGCTTGGGGAGTGCTGTGGCGGCACTTTGCCTTCGCTTTTGACTCTATCGCTGCATATTCGGCTGGCGATACGTAGAGTCCTTCGGCGGAATAATGTCTCCATCCTCATCCAGCTCCGGAAATGCCAAACCGTGTTTCTCGCAATACTTGACCATTTTCGGATGCATCCAGCGAAACAGAATATCTTTGATTGCCGGATCTTCCTCGTCGAGCACCTTGTTATCGTACATTCCCGCCTTGGTGCGCTGGTGCATGGCCTCCTGCAGAATAATCGCCGCGGCCACACTCACGTTGTAGCTTTCCACCATACCGATAATGGGGATGGTGACGTGGTCGTCGGCCTGCGCTGCCGCATAGTCGCTGAGGCCTTGTTTCTCGGCACCCATGATGAGGGCAAAAGGTTTGGTGTAGTCGGCTTCACGGAAGTCGATGGCGCGGTCGGACCAGTGGGCGGCGTAGAGGTGCATGCCGCGGCTCTTGAGTTCGGCCATGCCGGTCTCGATATCGGGGTAGACGGCATTGCCGGTAAACCGGCCGCTGCCGCCGGCGGTGTTGTGATAGAGCAGGTGGCCGTAGCTGGGCTGTACCATGTGGATTTCAGGGATGCCGACGGCATCGGCGGTGCGCAGCATGGCAGAAATGTTCTGGCCCTTGTGTACCTGGTCGGTTAACAGGGTCATGTCGTGCTGGCGCTGGCGGAGCACCTGTTTGAATTTCTCGTAGCGGCTGCGGCTCATGGTACTTCTATCATGTTCGGTTTTCGGGGTGCCGCGGATTATAGCATTGGAGCGTGGTGGTACCTGCTTAGATAGTTCAGTAGCGGCCAAGCACCGGGTATGGGGTTTCAGGACCGAGCTAGGCGCCCCCCTGCAAGTACATCCATGTAAGCTGCGTCGGCGCCGTCCATGGCGCCGACGCTCCTGAAACCCCATACCCGGCACTTGACCTTCGCGTTGGAGTTCTTATAGCTCGACTAGTGAGTAGTGTTCTACTTCGGGGAATGGATTGTAGAAGTGGTGGAGAAGGGCTTTCCAGTCTTGGTATTCGGGGGATTTTCGGAAGCCTTCGGTGTGGTCCTCTAGCTTTTCCCAATTTACTAAGAGGATATAGCGGCCTTCTTTTTCCAGGCACTTTTGCAATTGGTGGCTGACATAGCCTGGTATTGAAGAAATGATGTTCTGCGCTTTCTTAAAAGCATCTTCAAATTTTTCATTCTGACTGCTTTTAACGTCGAGAATTGCAACCTCAAGAATCATACTACCTCCTTGTATTTAACAAAGCCGCCTGTGAAGAACATAGGGGTTTTAAGCGAAGGCAAAGTGCTGGGTACGGGTTTTCAGGAGCGTCGGCGACAGGACGTCGCCGACGCAGCGTACAGGGATGTATTCACAGCGGTCCTGAAAACCCGTACCCAGTACTTTGCCGCTACCCAAGCGACTTAATCGGGGCCACTAAGTTATGCCAGAGGGGCAGTAAAAGGCTCAACAGTAACCCAGTCCCCGGTCTCACAGTCTCCGCCCTCCCGAGGCAAAACAACAAAACAATTTGCCCCGGCAAAGCCAGAAAGAATGTGGCTCCCCTGAATACCTCGAGTCTCAACTACCTGAATCCCGTCCTCATCGAGATAGGTGAATCCACGCTGATAATCCGTCCGCCCTGGCTTTTTACGAATATTGTTTAGCAATCGCGCACGGAGTTGTAGCGGAGGCTGACGGCGTTGTTCGGAGGTGCCGCGTAACTTTTCCAGTGCGGGAACAACCAGCTGGTAAAGGGTAACGATGGCGGAAACCGGGTTGCCGGGGAGGCCGAAGAACAGGGCTTCGCCATCTGGTTTGGGAAGTCGGCCGAAGGCGAAAGGTTTGCCCGGTTTAATCGCGAGTTTCCAGAAATCGATTTCACCAAGTTCCTGTAAAACCGTTTTGGTGAAGTCCGCTTCACCGACGGAGACACCGCCGCTGGTAATCACAAAATCCGCGTTGTCCCGTGCCTGTACAAATGCCTCGCGGATTTTTTCTGGCTTATCCGGCCAGCAGCCCAGGTCCAGGATATCCACATCCAGCTGCTCCAGGGCGGCCTGAAGCGCGATGCGATTGCTATCGTAAATATCGCCATCGCCCAGATCGGATACCGGCGTGCCAATGGGTTTTAGCTCATCACCAATGGACAGCAGGGCAGCTTTGAGTTTGCGCAGCACCGTCACTTTGGCAACACCGACGCCGGCCAGTAGTGCAATGTGGGGGACTTTGATTTTACTGCCGACCGGTACAAGGCTTTGCCCGGTGTGTACGTCTTCACCGCGGCGACGAATATTTTCGCCAATTTGCGCAGGTCGGCGCATGGTGAGTTGATCGCCAGCGAGTGTGCAGTTTTCCTGCATCTGAACGCGGTCGGCGCCCTCGGGTACCGCAGCGCCGGTGGTGATGCGGGTAGCCTGTCCGGGTTCCAGGGTACCAGCAAAGGGGTGACCGGCGAGGCTTTTGCCGATTATGGTATAGCTCGCATGGTCGCCACTGAGTGCATAACCGTCCATTGCAGAGTTATCGCACGGGGGCAGGTCCAGGGCGGCCAATACAGGCTTGGCCAGAACGCGGCCACAGGCCTGACTCAAAGGAATGGTTTCCGTCGCCGTAATCGGGCTGATGCCGTCGATCAGCATCTGCTTGGCGGCTTCTACGGAGCGGAGGCCATTTTCTGCACAGGCGTCTGACATAGGCTTGCCTTATTTTCTATCTGCTCGAACCGCAAGATAGCCGGCTGAGGAGGGTTCTGCCAAGTACTAGCCTATCGCAATCGCGAGATTGGTATTCAGTAGTGCGGATATCTCCGGCTTGCAGGAACCACAATTGCTCCCACAGCCCAGTAACTCACCCAGCGCATCCACCGTCGCAGCCCCATCGGCAATGGCTGTCTCGATTTCCTTGCGGGACACCTGCAGGCAGGTGCATACCATCTGCGCACCGGCGGGGACGTTTTGCAGAAGTAGGGCAGGTGTTTCTGGAAGGGGGTTATTGAGCGCGTCTTCCAGAGTCTTGCGATCTGGCAGCGCTTGCCAGTCGTAGGTGGTGAATACCAGCAGTTCCAGTTGTTCGCTATAGAGCACCCAGCGCTCGCCGGTGGGCAGTTGCAGGTGCTGGCGGTTTAGCGGCTTGGCGTTCAGGGAGAGCAGGCTGTTGGCAATGCCTTGCCAGTCTGGCTGCTTTTTCAGGGCCAGTTCGAAACGGTATCCGCCTTCCACGGGTACGCGGTACCAGTGCTGGATGGTGTCGAACAGCGGTTTCTCACCGGCCTGCAGACGGCTGTGAAGTTCCTCGGCTGCCTTGGTACGCAGCAGCACACACGCGTAACCTTGGGCACTCAGGGGCTCCACCTTGACCGCCACCTGTTTCAGTTCCGGCTGGCCGGAGAATGGATCTGTGAAGGGAATAGCCAGTGCGCTCACGGTGGCGTTGTGAGCAAGACTGTCGCTCCAGTGGATGGGGGCAAACAGTTGGCCGGGTTTCTGACTGGCAGTGACACGTGCGCGGCCAAAAAATTGACCTTTCTCGCTCTCCACACGCACCAGCTGCGCGTCCTCGATACCGAACTTTTGCGCCTCCTGCGGGTGCACATGCAGTTCTGGCGCTTCGCTGTGGTCGAGCAGCTTACGGGCACGGCCAGTGCGGGTCATGGTGTGCCACTGGTCTCGCAAACGTCCGCTGTTCAGCACCAGCGGATATTCGTCGCGGGTTTCCTGTTCAGGGCGTTGGGGATCCACGGCGATAAAGCGCGCGCGGCCATTGGGAGTGTAAAACTCACTTTCACTGAACAGCCGCGCAGTGCCATCGGGGTTGGATGCGTTGATCGGCCACTGCACCGGGGCGAGGAAGTCGTACTGCTGGTCGCTGATATTAGCCAGCGCGGAAATATCAAAGGCGCGGCGGGCCTGTTCCTGGTTGTTTTCGAATCCGGACAGGGCCGCGTGCTCGCGAAAAATCTCCGCAGGCGTTGAAAAATTGAAGGCCTCGGAAAAGCCGAGGCGGCGGGCCACGTCGCAGATAATTTCCCAGTCGTGGCGGGCTTGACCTGGTTTGGGGAGAAAGCTCTTCTGCCGGGAAATCCGTCGCTCGGAATTGGTGACGGTACCGTTTTTTTCGCCCCATGTGGTTGCGGGCAACAGCAGATCGGCACACCGGGCCGTGTCAGTATTCGCCACACAATCAGAGACGATCACCGTGGGGCATTTTTTCAGGGCTGCAGCCACACGGCGTGCATCCGGCATGCTGACGGCCGGATTGGTGGCCATGATCCACACCGCCCTGATCTGGCCACTTTCCACCGCATTGAAAAGATCCACCGCTTTCAGCCCCGGCCCCCGTGCCATCTTTGTGGCATTCCAGAAGCGGCCGACGCGATCAATATTGTCCTCGGTAAAATCCAAATGTGCGGCCAGCATATTCGCCAGCCCACCCACCTCACGTCCGCCCATCGCATTGGGCTGGCCGGTGATAGAAAAGGGACCGCAGCCTGGCTTGCCGATACGTCCGGTTACCAGGTGGCAGTTGATAATGGCGTTGTTCTTGTCGGTACCAGTACTGGACTGGTTGACGCCCTGGGAATAAAAACTGATGGTTTTTTCAGTGTTGGCGAATAGCTCGTAAAATTCGAGCAATTGCTCCAGCTCAACGCCACAGTAATCCGCCACCTTTTCTGGCGTCCACTCAGCGGCCGTGTAAAGGGCGTCGGTAAAGTTTTCCGTATGGCCGTCGATAAATGCCTGATCCA
Organism: Microbulbifer elongatus; assembly: GCF_020524885.1. Taxonomy (GTDB): domain Bacteria; phylum Pseudomonadota; class Gammaproteobacteria; order Pseudomonadales; family Cellvibrionaceae; genus Microbulbifer; species Microbulbifer elongatus_A. Next base: position 289,502 of record NZ_JAIVKJ010000001.1, read on the forward strand.
GTGCGCCGAATTCTGCAATGTAGTGCAGCAGGCCATTGAACAGCGCCGCATCGCTGCCCGGCGTGATCGCCAGGTGCATGTCCGCCATTTCACTGGTAGCGCTGCCGCGAGGGTCAACCACCACCAGCTTCGCACCTCCGGCCTGCATTCGCTGGAACAGAATCGGGTGAGTCCAGGCCGCATTGGAACCGATTAGTACTACCAGCTCCGCCTCGTCCAGATCCTCATAGTTACACGGCACCGCATCCGCGCCGAAAGCGCGCTTGTACGCAGCTACTGCTGAAGACATGCACAGTCGGGAATTGGTATCGACATTGGCCGTGCCGATAAAACCTTTCATCAGCTTGTTAGCAACGTAATAGTCCTCCGTCAGCAACTGCCCGGAAAGATAAAACGCCACCGAATCCGGCCCGTGTTCATCGATCGTCTCGCGAAACCTCGACGCGACATAATCCAGGGCCGTTTCCCAATCACAATCTTCACCGTGCAGACGTGGCTTCAACAGACGTCCATGGTTGCCGAGCGTATCCGCCAGAGATGAGCCTTTGACACACAGCTTGCCCCTGTTCGCTGGGTGCTGCTCGTCCCCCTGAATGCGAATAACCGCCTCGCCAAGCTCGTCAATACCGGGTTGCAGCTCCTGAGTCGCCGCCACCCCACAACCCACACCGCAGTAAGGACAGGTGGTGCAGGACCTACGCGCCGAGAACAGTTCTGTTAAAGCCATTTTTCACTGCTTGTATCTTGTGATTTCCGGAACCTACTGATCGATTTTGATCAGCACATAATCGCCATCAAAGGCCACCGGGAAAGAAGCCAGCTTGATATCGCTCTCTTCCAGACATTGGCCGTCGGTTAGGCGGTAATGCTGCTTATACAGCGGCGAGGCCACGGTCAGCTCACCATCGATTTCCGCCACAAGGCCGCGGCCGATGACACCGGCGTTGGCGATTGGATCCCAGTTGTCGATGGCGTAAAGCTGGGGTTCCTGTTCGGGTAAAAAAAACAGGGCAATCTGTTGATCGCCCACAAGAGCACACACTCCGGAATTGGCTACAAGGTCTGATCGCTTGCAGACTTGCAGCCACTCGGTGCGGGTTATGGCAACTTCGCTCATTCTGGTTCTCCACATATTCATGGCAAGAGTAGAGGGATTAATAATGCATAATTCTTTGCTAGTACTTTGGTCACTGAAGGTATATGTGAAGGTGGAGCGCCGGGTTTAAGGTTTCAGGAGCGTCGGCGACAGGACGTCGCCGCCGCAGCGCCCATGGATGGGTTTACAGCGGTCCTGAAACCTTAAACCCGGTGCTCCGCCGCCACCGGTCCCAGACTGAAAACTATGCCGGCTCGGCAATCTTGACGATTTCTTCCTGGGTGGCGGGGCGACGCTGTTTGCGCTCTTCCACGAATACGATTTTCTCGTCTTTCTCGTCGGTGTTCACAAACTGGCGGAAGCGTTTCAGCATTTCCGGATCATTGATCGCAGTCTTCCACTCACACTGGTAAGTGCCGACCACATTGCCCATCTGGCGCTCCAACTCTTCACAGATACCCAGCTTGTCCTCGATCACCACCTCACGCAGGTAATCCAGACCTCCCTCCAGGTTCTCCAGCCACACCGAAGTCCGCTGCAACTTGTCCGCCGTACGCACATAGAACATCAACACCCGGTCGATATATTTAATCAGCGTCACATCATCCAGGTCCGTCGCAAACAGATCCGCATGACGGGGGCGCATACCGCCGTTACCACAAACGTAAAGGTTCCAACCGTTCTCGGTGGCAATTACACCGATGTCCTTGCTCTGGGCTTCCGCGCACTCACGGGTACAACCGGAAACCGCCATCTTGATCTTGTGCGGCGAGCGCAGGCCCTTGTAACGGTTCTCTACCGCGAGCGCCATGCCCACACTGTCCTGCACCCCGAAACGGCACCAGGTACTGCCAACGCAGGACTTAACGGTGCGCAGCGACTTGCCGTATGCGTGGCCTGTCTCGAAACCCGCATCGGTCAGCTCGCGCCAGATTTCCGGCAACTCTTCCAGGCGCGCGCCGAACAGGTCGATCCGCTGTCCGCCAGTGATCTTGGTATACAGATCGTATTTCTTCGCTACCTGGCCGAGCACGATCAGCTTTTCTGGTGTGATCTCACCACCGGCGATGCGCGGAACCACGGAATAGGTACCGTTTTTCTGCATGTTCGCCATAAAGGTATCGTTGGTATCTTGCAGGCCAACGTGGGGCTTCTTGTGGATATGTTCGTTCCACAGAGAGGCGAAGATGGAAGCGGCCGTGGGCTTACAGATTTCGCACCCTTTACCAGAACCGTGCTTGTGCAACAGCTCGTCGAAGGTTTTGATTTGCTCCACCTGCACCATGTGGAAAATTTCCTGACGGGTGTAGGGGAAGTGTGGACAGAGGTCGTTGTTCACTTCCACACCCAGAGCGGCCAGCTCGGTATCCACCACATTTTTCAGCAGTGCGGAACAGCCGCCACAGCCCGTAGCGGCCTTGGTGCAGTCTTTGACTTCATCCACAGAGCAGCAGCCACCCTGAACCGCACCGACAATGTCGCCCTTGCTCACATTGTGGCAGGAACAGATGGTGGCAGTGTCTGGTAGTGCGTCTGCGCCCAGCGCCGGGGCGGCGCCGTCCAGCGCCGGCAGGATCAATTGCTCCGGGTGTTCCGGTAGATCCATATCGTTTAGGTGGTACTGCAGCAGGGTATCGTAGTCACCGGTGTCGCCCACAAGAACCGCACCGCGCAACTTCTTGCCCGCGCTGTCGGTAATCATGCGCTTGTAAACGCCGGTCTGTTCGTCGACGAAGGTAATTGCCGCGGAACCTTCCGCACGGCCATGGGCATCGCCGATAGAGCCAACCTCTACGCCCAGCAGTTTCAGCTTGGTGCTCATATCCGCGCCGTTGAATTCTGCCGCCTCGCCACACAGCAGTGAAACAGCGGTGCGCGCCATGGTGTAGCCGGGGGCCACCAGGCCGAAGATAAAGTTGTTGAACAGCGCGCATTCGCCGATGGCGAAAATATGCTTGTCGGAGGTGCGGCAGTGGTTGTCCACCACAATACCGCCGCGTTCGCCCAGTTCGATGCCGGCGGATTTCGCCAGGCTGTCTTCCGGGCGGATACCCGCGGAGAACACGATCAGGTCAGTATCCAGAGACTTGTCGCCCCTGAAGCGCATGCGCAGGCGGCCGTCGTCCATCTCCTTGATCAGCTCGGTGGCGGTGCTGGTGTGCACGGTCACACCCAGCGCTTCGATTTTTTCCCGCAGCAGTTTGGAGCCGCCTTCATCCAGCTGTACGGACATCAGGCCGGGGGCGAATTCCACCACGTGGGCTTCCAGGCCCAGTTGCTTGAGCGCGTTGGCCGCTTCCAGTCCCAGCAGACCACCGCCCACCACCACGCCCACCTTGCCATCTTCGGCGGCGGCCTGGATCTTGTCGAGGTCTTCGATGGTGCGGTAAACGAAGCACTTGTCGTGCTCGTGGCCGGGAATTGGCGGCACAAACGGATAGGAGCCGGTAGCCAGCACCAGGTGATCGTAAGCCTCGGAAGCACCGCTGGCGGATGTCACGATTTTGTTTTCGCGGTCGACCCTGACGGCGGAATCGTTCAGGCGAAGGTCATAGCCCCAATTCCGGTACTGCTCTACCTTGCCCATGGCCAGGTCTTCGGCGGTGCGGCCACCAAAGTATTCGGAAAGGTGGACTCGGTCATAGGCGGGGCGGGGTTCGGCGCAGAATACCAGCACATCGAACAGTTCCCGCTCGGGACGATTTGCAAGTTGTTCCAGGAAGTGGTGCCCCACCATGCCGTTGCCGATAACGACAATTTTTTGCTTAACCATAATCTCTGCCATTTGAACCTGATCAGTTCGACAGAAGAAAAGCATCGGGGAGCCGGGGAAGCGAAAGGCTGCACGGGCATCCCTCTTCTGTCGAAGAGTGTCAGGCGCCGTTGCCTTGCTAAAAGAATTTCGGATTGTGACTAAAGGTATTCAATCTCTGTGCCAATCCATAAACCTGGCGATAAAAGGGGCGAGACCGCAGGTTATGGGCAGTTCACTGTTGAATTGGCATGGTGAGTTGTAGCAAGTTGGTGCGTCGGCTGCGTTTTTGCCTCATTGAGGAGCAAAGAGTGTTGAAGTACGGAAAATTTGGACTAAAGGAAGTATAAAAGGTGCGAGAGTATCGCTAGCGCGGCGACCACCTGCCAGAACAGCAGCGGGTTGCGTTCCATTAGTGGTGGCTTTTCTTTGTTGATAAAGTTGCTATTCGGCGTGTTCAGGTCCTGCACGAATTCCGACAGTGCCGGATAGCGATTTCGTGGGGCCGGCGCACAGGCGCGTCTCAGTGCTCCGTCAATCCACTCGGGGAGATCTTCCCGGTGCTGGCAGGCGCTGAGGTAGCGCATGTTCGCGTAGCTTTTCAGGTGGTAGGGATTGCTGCCAAATCGCTCCTTATAGGGGTAGTGCCCTGTGAGCAATTCGTAGGTGATGACCCCGAGAGAGAAAATATCCGAGCGGTGGCCGGCTGCGTCCCGCATAAAATATTCCGGCGCGCAGTAATTCTTGCTGCCGGGCGGTGCACTGTCCTGATAGCGCAGTAGCTCCTGCAATCCTGCCGCATTGGCTCCCCCCAGGTCGATCAGCTTCAAACGGCCGGCGGTATCCACCATGATGTTTTCCGGCTTCAAGTCGCCGTGTACGATCTCCAGGCGCTGCAGTCGGCGCAGGGCGCTCACCAGCTGCTGTACCAGATTGCGCACCTGGTCCAGCGGCGGATGCGGGTTCAACTGCATCCACTGTCGCAGATTCTGACCATCGACATACTCCATCACGTGGTACAGGAACCTGCGCTCCCCACGTGGAGGGAACACCTTGACGATGGCCGGGTGCTCGAGCCTGCGCCCGGTCCACTCCTCGGCGATAAACCGCTCAATATAGGCCGGGTCATCGATAAAGTTTTCCGATGGCGCCTTCAGTGCGCGCATCGCACCGGATTCCATATCCCTTACCAGGTACAGGTAACTGCGACTACTTGCATGCAGTTCCTGTAGTACCTCGTAACCGTCGATCTTGTTTCCCGGCCGTAGTGGTGGGGGAAATGGCAGATCACCTGTCGCCCGTACCAGATCGTCTGCCTCTGGTGCGTCCAATACATTCACCCGACACACCGCAAGGCTGAGATTGTCCAGACTGCCATTTTCCAGCGCCGCTGCCAGCAGTGGCTGCGCTGCATCCAGTTGATGTTCACAAAGCAACTGTGTGAACTGTTTATGCGGTAGGAAATCATGGATCCCATCGGTTGTTACACAAAACAGGTCGCCCGCTTGCAGAGGCTCCTGCCGGTAATCGACCTCGATATGTGCATCCATGCCTAACGCCCGCCCCAGGAACGTCCGCCCAGGCCCCAGGGTGCGGCTGTGATCCCGGGTCAGGCACTCCAGCTGCCCATCACGCAGCCGATAAATTCGCGAATCCCCAATATGAATCAGGTGTGCCGTAGCTCCCTTCAGCACGACCGCCGAAAAAGTCGTCAACCAGCCCCTTTGAACCTCATCTGCACCGCCGCTTTGCCGATAGAGCCAACTGTTCAGCGCCTGCAGTACTTTCGCTGCCGCCTGCTTTACCGACCAGGAATCCGGCGTGCTGTAATAGTCGGAAATAAACCCACTGACCGCCGCCCGCGCTGCCGCACCTCCAGCCTCCGCACTACCCACCCCATCCGCAATCGCCGCCAGCGAACCCCGGTAGCGCCGCTCACTACCGCTCGCCCGGTATACCGCCACCGCATCGTCGTTGTAGGTACGCTGACCACAATCGGTTGCCGTAACAAATTCCAGTTTTTCGGAATTGGAAGCCTGTTGATCGGAGTGGATCACAATGTTGGTTTCGCAGGTGATATTCAAAATAGGTGGCTAGTAATTTGAAGGTTGATGTAAAGCCGGGTACTGGTAAGCCTTTGCAGGACTGTCTGCGAGAGGGATCTCGCAGCCAAGCCCCCATGGATGGGTTAACGGCGTGTCCTGTAAAGGCTTACCAGTACCCGGCGCTCCGGAGCTGAATCCGGAGCACGACAGAAATAGAGATTCAGGCTACGTCAATCAGAGAAACACTACCGTCAGGCATAACCTCGGCCATCTGTCCTTCCGGCTCCTCCAGGAACAGCAGCGTAACAAACCCAAGTACTGCCGTACCCGCAATCACCAGGAAGAACGTCTGATACGAGACCATGCTTAGCACGGTCAGGTAGAACACCGCCCCCACATTCCCGTAAGCCCCGGTCATACCCGCAATCTGCCCGGTCAGGCGACGCTTGATCAGCGGTACCACTGCAAAAACCGCGCCCTCTCCGGACTGCACAAAGAAAGAGCACGCCATCGCCGCCGCCACCGCCAGATACAGCGGCCATTCGCTGTCGATCATACTCATGGTCAGGTAACCCAGTGCCAGGCCGGCCGTCAGAATCAGCAGGGTGCTCTTGCGTCCGAAACGGTCACTGATAATACCGCCCGCCGGACGTGACATCAGGTTCATAAAGGCATAGGCCGAAGCCAGCAGACCCGCCTTCACCGGATCCAGGGTAAAGGTTTCAGAGAAAAATAGCGGCAGCATGGAAATAACCGCGAGCTCGGAACCAAATGTAGCGAAGTACAAAATGTTCAACACCGCCACCTGCTTGAATTTATAGCGGTGAATGGGCTCTGGCAGCTTCACGAAAATGGCTTTATTGATGTCGTAACACTTCTTCACATCAAACACATAAAGCACCACCAGAGCCATATAGATCACCACGGCTACCGGCATCGCCAGCATACCCACACCCGCCGGAGACAGCTTCCAGGTCAGTAGCGCGAGTGCCGCGTACATCGGCACCTTCATGAGCAACAGCAGAGCGAAGTCAGACGGGCTGGAAACCTCCATACCGCCGATTTTCTTCGGCTTGAAGTAAGTGCCACCTTTCGGGGTGTCGGTAACAGAGCGGAAGTAAATCACGCTATACACCAGCGCAATCACCCCGGTAATACCGATGGCATAGCGCCAACCGTCTTCACCACCAAACAGCAGTGCAATGGTGGGCAGGGTCATGGCACCGGCAGCGGAACCGAAGTTGCCCCAGCCACCATAAATACCCTCGGCAGTGCCCAGCTGCTTGGCCGGAAACCACTCCGAAACCATACGGATCCCAATGACAAAGCCCGCGCCGATAAAACCCAATAGAAAACGGCCGATGGCCGCTGCGGTAAAACTGTCCGCCAGGGCGAAAATAAAACACGGAATACTGCCAAGGGCGAGTAGTAGAGAGTATGTGAGGCGCGGACCGTATTTATCGGTCAGCATGCCAATGATTACCCGTGCGGGAATCGTCAGTGCCACATTCAGGATCAACAGGGTTTTAATCTGCTCGGAAGTCAGAGACAGACTGTCGGCAATCGCCATCAAAAGCGGTGCATGATTGAACCACGTAAAAAACGTAATAAAGAAAGCAATCCAGGTGAGGTGTAGCACCCGGATTTTCCCCTTGAAGGAGAATAGGTTTAACGAATCACTGGACATAAGAGTATCCCGTCAGTTTGTATTCTGGATCAGCCTGGGTTTGTTGCGGCAAGGTCCCAAAATGCGGGCATAAAAAAAGCCCACGGGGCAACCTGGCTGCCGCCGGTGGACTTCGTTGTCCTTTTAACTCGATGTGGCCTAACTCGATGTAGCCGGAAACTCGTTCGGGCTCTTTAACGTAGCTGTGTCTGCGATTTAGTTATTCAATTTTTGTGCCACGCCGGTGCGATTAGTGAGCGATGGCTCGAAACCTGTGCATTGCTGTGCTGTAGCGTTGGGCATGCAGGGCAAATACAGCGAAACATGACCAACCGGCAGTTCAAATACAGCCACATCACATATGGGGGCGCACAGTTTTGGTGTGCCATGACTATTCGGTGCAGGTTTTTGCACCGACAGCGGGCGCAGGTCGGCGGCGCTAGACCGTGCTCGTGCTGTCGAGCTGCCGGTGACGCATAAAGTCCAGCGTCTGCTGATACAAGTCCGAGCGGAACAGCTGAGCGCTGCCTCCGTCTACCTGCGCAATCTCCTTGCATAATGCGAGCAGTTCGCGGGCTTTTTGCTCGGTTGGGCGGCCGTGTTCCGTTTGCGGGTGGGCGAACAGGTGCCAGCCGGGGTTGGCTATGGGAGTGTGGTCGCTGGAGGTTATCAGTTCGTCATTAAGCGAGGCGGCAATGGTCGCTTGCGAGAGGTCCAGGTATTCCGGGCGCGCGAGAATGGCGATCGCATCCCGTCGCTGGCCGCGGTCGCTGAGCCAACCACAGGCATCCAGCAGGGCAGCTCGCAGTGCCAGGTGGGTTGCCGGATTTGTCTCGTGCCAGCTGCGGGTCACGGCCAGGACTTTTTCCGGCATTGCCGGCATCAGGGCATTACTGGGAGTGGCGATCACACCGATGCCTTCCTGCACGGCGAGAGTATTCCAGGGCTCGCCCACACAGTAGCCATCGATATCGCCGCGCCGCAGGTGGTCGACCATTTGCTCCGGTGGCAGAACTACTATGCGCACGTCTCTGTCTGGATCGATACCCGCGCTGGCGAGCCAGTGGCGCAGTTGCAGGGTGTGGCTGGCGAAGGGATAAACACTGGCAAAGGTCAGCGGTGCATCGCTGTCTGCGCGGGTCTGCATGAAGGACTTGAGTGCGGCACCGATATCCGGTGCCTCAGAAGCGTCTTCGGCTGCGGAAATGTTCAGGGATTCGTAGAGGGCCCGGGAAAGGGTAATGGCATTGCCATTACAGCTGAGGATCAGTCCGCTCACCAGCTGTTCTTCACAGCTGGGCAGGGTCTGGTTGAGGGTGAGGGGTACGGGGGCAAGGATTGCCGCCGCATCCGCGGCACCACCGATCAGTTTGTCTCTCAAGGTGGCCCAGGAAGTTTCCCGTTGCAGCTCCACGTTCAGACCGTAACGCGCAAAGTAGCCAAGTTCGTGGGCAATGATCAGGGGCGCACTGTCGGTCAGACGCAGGTAAAGGAGTTTGAGGTTTGGCTTCTCGGCTTGCAGGCTGCTCACGGTAATACTCTCGAATTCTTCAATTTATTAATTCATGTTCACACGGGGGTGACGCTAATTCACTGGCGATTGCAGGTGTGTGACGATCTGTTCGGCCACATTGCGCATGGTGGAGTTGCTGTTCATGGCCAGGGTTCTTAGCGTCTGATGGGCGGCCTGTTCGCTGATGTTTTTGCGGGCCATCAATAGACCTTTCGCCCGCTCAATCACCTTGCGTTCGTCCAGCTGCTGCTGAGTGCGTGCGAGAGACTGGCGCAGCTGCTGATAACTGCGGAACTGAGCCATGGCAATTTCGATGGCCGGCGCTACCCGCTCTGCAGACAGGCCCTCAGCCATATATGCACTCACCCCGGCCTCCACGGCACTGGTAATAAAGTCGGCCCCGCCGCGGGCGGAAAACATCGCAACCGGTGTGGGGTTGTGCTGGTTGATTACCGAGAGACTTTCAAGAATGTCGCGATCAGGCGATTCGATATCGATCAGCACAATATCCGGCCGGTGCTTTTCCACCTGGAATAGTAGCCCCTCGGCGCTGGATAGTTGCGCCAGGAGGTTATAGCCGGCGGCGGTAAGCTGCCCAGCCACCATGGTGGCGCGCTCTGGCTGGTCGTCTACCAGCAAGATACTGACAGGGGGTGTGACAGGTGTTGTCGTCATCGCACTTAGAACTTCAGATCGAACTGCAGCCAGAACTTGTCCGTATCGCTGCTGAATTCGTCAGCATCGTAGGTGGCGTACTTGGCGAGCAGATCGATATTTTTTGTTATGGAGTAGGTCGCGACAAGGTCCAGTTCGTTGCCGTAGTCCAGGCTGTCGCGATCGCTGTAGAATTTATGCACGGTAGCTGCAAACTTGATGCCAGAAACGACTACTGAGCCGCCAGCATAATAGTCGCGAATACCTTCCGCTGGTGTGGTCAGGAACTTGTCGGCAAACCCCTGAAATTTGTGCAGTGTGGCCAGTGGGGTCTGGAAGGCCCACTGGCCATCGCCGGTGAGCCACTCCGTTCCCATAAACCCGGTGAATTTGTACTTCTGTACCGGCTTGGTGCCGAATTCCGCATTGTAGTATTGCGCCTGGTAGCTGTAGGGGTTTTCGCTGACATCACCTTGCGATGCGGCACGCAGGTGCCACCGGTAACTGTCACAGTCTACTGACCACTCCGCGCCGACCGTGGCACTGGCCAACTGCTCCTGATCGTGGAAGTTAAGGCTGTAAATGAACCCCTTAAGGTTGTGGTTGGGGTGAATTTTGTAATCTATCTCCAGCGCGTTTACCGGTCCGCTGATATTGGCATCGTCTCCGTCTGGACCAAATATTCGGTTAACGTTCCACATATAGGTGTAATCAAGGGACACCTTGTCATTGAAGTTCCACTCGGCGCGGAAGGCATCGTAGGTCTGTTCATTTTGCCGCCAGCCCACGCCGCCGATGAAGCGCTGGTCGTCGTAGTTGATACGCTGGCGCCCCAGGGTGAACAGCCCCTGTTTCAGGGCATAGCTGACCTGGACGCGATTTATTTCGCTATAGTCAGGGTCTGCGATCACCGGGAACTGGGTTTTACCATTTTCGGTGTTGTTGAATTTTTCGCTGCTGATATAGGTGACATTGTCGCCTTCCAGCAGCAATTCCCAGCCGTCCCAACGGGCGCTGGTCCAGGTGGCGCGACTGCGTAGGGTGCCTGCGGTGGCATGATGGGGGAAAGCTACATCGCGCACGTGCTCATAGCGCGGACGGAAATTCAGTCCAAACTTACTGTTGCGGATCATGTCTCCTGGCAGTTGCGCGATATTTTCCTCCGCCAGCACAGTCCAGGGAGTGGCCGCTGCAATCGTTGCTATGGCGACCAAACTCAGGCATATAGATTGCTGTGCTCGTTGCGAGCTTGAAGGCATAACGCTCTCCCGGTTATTTTGCGCAGGCATAAAAAAAGCCCGGCGGCACAGATTGTGCTGCCGGGCTTCGTTGCCTGTGGCATTTGAACAATCAAAACTCGTACCAATTATTTCCAATCTAGTAGAGGCGCTGAAAAGCGGGGTCCTATTGGTAAGAGACGATTGTCTACTGGCAGTTGCTTGCTCGTTCCGGGTGCGAGATGCTGTGCGTGCGCGCCATGGTGGTGCATATTGGCTGTACAGGAATTGATGTAGAGAGATGACCGCGGAATCCCAGTTTTCCAGTCGTGGTGGCCAAGGATCGGGCCTCAAACGCGTTTGCCCGGTGGTTTTGGCCGGTGGGCAGTCCAGCCGCATGGGAAAAGACAAAGCGCTGCTAAAATTATCCAATGGGCGTACGCTCCTGGAGCAGGCCAAAAGTGTATTTGACGCCCTGCGGCCACCGGAAGGTATTGAGTTGCTGCCGACACTGGTCAGCGGCGCCCGCCCGGGCGGTGTGCCCGATCGTGTTCCCACCGCAGGGCCGTTGGGTGGATTGCACGCCATCGCCCGGCATCTGGACCAGTGGGAGCTGGATTGTGACGGCCTGATCGTCGTACCGGTGGATATGCCACTGCTGAGCCCGTCCGTGCTTGGGCAGTTGTGCGTGGCTGGACAGGCGGTGGAAGAGGCGGTGTGTATTGGTGACTTTTACCTGCCCTGCTGGCTGCCGCTGAATGACCGCAGCCGAAAGTACCTGAATGCTGCGGCCACAGGTAACGCCATTGCTTCCATGCGCGCGCTGTTCGGATATCTCGGCTGTATACAGCTGCCGGTGCCGGAAGGCGACTGGCACCTGAACGTAAACCGGCCGGAGGACTTTCGGCGTCTGACATAGAGTTCCGGGGACAGGGAGGTAGTTGTCCATGGTGCGGCAAAAACTCGCAGCGAGCCTGCAACTCCGGTTCCTGTCCCGCTGTCTTTTGTGTGTACTGCTTCTGCTGTCACTCGGAAGCTGTGGCCTGCGCCAGCCCCCAGAATTGCGCCTCGCGGTCGACGCCGGTTTTCAACCGGCAGTGGAAGCCTTGCGAGGGGACTTCGAAGCGCAGTGTGGTTGCCGTCTCAAGGTCACTGCCGGTGCCAGCGGCCTGCTGTACAGCCAGATTCGTGCCGGTGAGTCCTTCGACTTGTTTCTTTCCGCGGATAGCGCGCGACCAGTCCTATTGGAAAAGGCCGGATTTACCATCCCAGCCAGCCGCCAACCCTACGCCCGCGGACAGCTGGCCCTGTGGGTAAGCAGGGCGATTTACGCGGATAAGTCCTCCGGCTTCTCCACTCTTACTACCAAGCTCGCGAACACGCAATCCGCGCTTACCCCGCGTCAGCTGATCCTGTTGCTGGGGCGGGGCAAACACAAGCTGGTGGTGGCGGATCCACAACTGGCGCCGGATGGCGATGCGGCGGTACGTATGCTGAAAAAGCTGCGACTGTGGCCGCGGCTGCGGGGAAGGGTGATTTACGCGGGCCATGCGGGCCACGCGCAGATTCTACTGCAAGAGGGGCAAGGGGAGATGGGGCTGATTCCTTACGGGCAGGCAATGGCGGCCGGGAGCCGGGGGCAGTTCATGCGTATCCCGGCCCATTTTCACCCGCCCATTCATCAACAGATGGTCATTCTGCGGAACACCCGGGAACGGGACCTTGCCATCCGCCTGCTACAGTACCTTCAGTCCGAACCCGTGCAGCAACAACTCGAGGGGCTGGGTTTCCTGCCGGTGAAAGCTTCTTTCAAGCTGTCCGCTGAGTCGAGGCCTTAATCCGTAAAATCAGCGCGCAGCTCGGTCAGTTTCAGTATAAATCGCTTCAATATAAGCCAAATTTATTTGTCACTATAAATGGTTTTAATTGATACCTATTCCAATGCTGAATTATTTCCATAGCAAAGCGTTATTATTTCGCGCTTATATAAATAAACGATTTGGAATACCTAATTAAATATTCTTTTATATGAACTGCGAGCCGTTATTTTCTGGATAAGTCGACAACTTTGGCGTCAGTTGATTTAGCGTGACCAATATAATGTAATGGCAGCATAGTCATGTTGGTGAGCGGGTTTTTCGTTACTCTGGCAACTATTTGTGCTGTTTTTTGATCGATTTCCCGCATTTTTAATAGAATTCCACTAAACGAGTAATAAGAATCCTCTATTTCCGTTAGCCCGGTTTATTCTCTTTAATTCATCGTCCTGCCAAAACGGATTTAATTTTTTCGGGAAAAAGTTATTTCTCGAAAGGGATCTCTTTCACGCCAAAATCCGATGACCCTGATGACGGGATCGGCTGTTCAGGATTAAATGGAGTCGGGATTAAATCGTAGCGGTACAAAATGATCCGGAAAACCGGGTCGGCGCATTTCGGAGCTTTATACAGAACTTTGTTGAGCGCTAAATAACAACGAAAAAATTTTTAACGGGAGCACAAACGGTGATTATTGCCATACCAAAGGAGACCGCGCCGGGCGAGGCGCGGGTCGCGGCAACGCCAGCCAGCGTGAAGCGTTTGCAGTCGCTGGGCTTTGACGTTGTCATCCAACAGGGGGCCGGTGAAGCAGCCAGCTTCCCGGATACCGAATATGAGCAGGCCGGTGCCAAGCTGTGTGCGAATGCGGCGGAGTGCCTGAGCCAGGCTGGCATCGTACTGAAAGTACAGCAGCCCAACGATGACGAGCTGGAGCTGATTCCCAGCGGCGCCACCCTGATCGCGTTTCTGAAGCCCGCGCAGAATGAAGCGCTGCTGAAGAAGTTCGCGGACAAAAACATCAACGCGCTGGCGGTAGAGTCTATTCCGCGTATTTCCCGCGCACAGAAGATGGATGCACTCAGCTCCATGGCGAACATCGCCGGCTACCGCGCGGTGATCGAAGCGGCGCACGAGTTCGGTCGCTTCTTCACCGGCCAGATTACAGCCGCCGGTAAAATTCCACCGGCCAAGGTGCTGGTGATCGGCGCCGGTGTTGCGGGCTTGTCCGCCATCGGTACCGCCAAGAGCATGGGTGCCATCGTGCGCGCCTTCGATACCCGCCCGGAAGTACGCGAGCAGGTAGAGTCCATGGGTGCGGAATTCCTCACTGTGGAAATCGAGGAAGACGGCTCCGGTACTGGCGGTTACGCCAAGCAGATGTCCAAGGAGTTTATCGATGCAGAAATGGCCCTGTTCCGGGAGCAGGCCAAGGAAGTGGACATCGTCATCACCACTGCACTGATCCCCGGCAAGCCGGCACCGAAACTGTGGCTTGCAGATATGGTGGAAACCATGGCCAACGGTTCCGTGGTTGTGGATCTGGCCGCAGAAATGGGCGGTAACTGCGACTTCACCGAAGCCGATCAGAAAGTCGTGAAGAGCGGCGTGACCATCCTCGGTTACACCAATCTGGCGAGCCGCGCGGCCACCCAGTCCTCCACACTCTACGCCACCAACCTGTGCCATTTGTTGACCGATATGACGCCGGAAAAAAATGGCGAGATCGATATCAACTTTGAAGACGAGGCGATCCGCGGCGCTACCGTGGTGAAAGAAGGTGAAATCACCTGGCCGCCGCCCGCACCGAAAATTTCTGCAGCACCCCAGCAGAAAAAGCCGGAGCCACAGATCCAGGTGGAGCCGAAGCCGGAGAAGAAGTCTTCGCCGCTGTCACTGGTGGCCTTCTGGGCGGTGGCCGGTGCGCTGTTGCTGGCACTGGGTAAATCTGCACCGGCGGACTTTGTTGCCCACTTTACCGTGTTTGTTCTGTCCATCTTTATCGGCTGGCAGGTGATCTGGAATGTGTCCCACGCCCTGCACACTCCGCTGATGAGTGTGACCAACGCCATCTCCGGCATCGTGATCATCGGTGCCCTGTTGCAGGTGGGAGCCACCGGTTCCTTCATTGTCACTGTCATGGCGTTTATCGCGGTACTGTTTGCCAGTATCAATATCTTCGGTGGGTTCTTTGTTACCCACCGCATGCTCAAAATGTTCCGTCGCTAAGGAGAAAGAGACATGAATAGCGTAATTTCCATGGCTTATCTGTTCTCTGCGGTGATGTTCATCCTGAGCCTCGGCGGACTGTCCGCACACGAAACCGCACGTCGCGGTAATTACTACGGCATGGTGGGTATGGCGGTTGCCATCATTGCCACTGTGGCCGGTATTACCTCTGGCGCTTACCTGCCGGTGGCTATCGCCATGGGCGTGGGTGCAGTGATTGGCATCCATCTGGCGCGCAAGGTCGAAATGGCCGCCATGCCGCAGCTAGTTGCGTTACTGCACAGCTTTGTAGGCCTGGCCGCAGTGCTGATCGGCTGGGGTGGTTATCTGGATCCGCGTATCAACCTCGAGGGTGCAGCGCATATCGTGCACAACTCCGAGATCTTTATCGGTGTATTCATCGGTGCTATCACCCTGACCGGCTCCATCGTTGCCTTCGGCAAGTTGCAGGGGCTGATATCCGGTAAGCCACTGATGCTGCCGGCGCGCCATTGGCTGAACCTGATCGCTCTGGTGATCTGTGTGGTACTGGGGGCCCAGTTCATCCCGGCGGACGTGAGCAACGCCACTATCATCAACCTGCTGGTGATGACCGGTATCGCGCTGCTGCTGGGGATCCACCTGATCGCGGCCATCGGCGGTGCGGATATGCCCGTAGTGATCTCGATGCTGAACAGTTACTCCGGATGGGCCGCAGCGGCCACCGGCTTCATGCTCAGCAACGATCTGCTGATCGTGATCGGCGCGCTGGTTGGTTCCTCCGGTGCCATCCTGAGCTACATCATGTGTCGCGGCATGAACCGTTCTTTTATCAGTGTGATCCTGGGCGGTTTCGGTTCCGACGGTGAAGTGGCGGGCGGCGGCGACGAAGTGGAAGGTGAAGCGGTAGCCACCACTCACGACGAGCTGGCAGACGACCTGAAGGCGGCCAAGAATATTGTGATTGTGCCCGGCTTCGGCATGGCGGTCGCCCACGCCCAGCAGGCGGTGAGTGATCTCACCGACAAGCTGCGCAAGGCTGGCAAGACCGTACGTTTCGGCATCCACCCGGTCGCTGGCCGTTTGCCTGGGCACATGAATGTACTGCTGGCGGAAGCCAATGTGCCCTACGACATCGTGCTGGAGATGGAAGAGATCAATGACGATTTTCCGGAGACCGACCTGGTGCTGGTGATCGGTGCCAACGACACCGTCAACCCGGACGCGGTGGAGAAGCCCGGTTCCCCCATCGCCGGCATGCCGGTACTGGAAGTTTGGAAAGCTGGAAAAGTTGTGGTGTTGAAGCGCTCCATGGCTTCCGGCTACGCCGGTGTGGCCAACCCGCTGTTCTACAAGGACAACTCGCGCATGCTCTTCGGTGATGCGAAAGAGAGCCTGCAGAGTGTGCTGGGCAAACTGAACCCGGCCTGATCCTGCACTTGCAACAGCAAGCCACTCAAAAAAAGCGGCCCCGCAAGGTGGCCGCTTTTTTTTGACTGTGACAGAGCGTTGCCGAGAAGGATGGCTCTGGTGTCGCTCATTGGTCAGACCGATGGTAACCTATGGCGCCAGAGTACTTACAAAAATAGTAAATATAAAAAGAGTCGACTATGCCAGCCATTTCCCGACGCTCTCCGAACCACCAATTTGCCCGCCAGGGCTTTGTGTCACGTTGTTTGTCGCACAGCTTGATTCGCGCTCCCCTGGGTGTGCTCGCACTCTCCGTGCTGACCGCTTGCGGTGGAGGCGATGGGGGTGGCTCCGGTGGCGCAGATAACGACACAGGTACACCGCCGATTACGCAGGTGCCTTCATTGTTGACCCTGCGTGGTGACAGTACCGCAGAAGTCGGGGACTCGGTGGGTATTGTCGGCAGCCTTTCGGAGATGGGCTACACCCGCTTCGAGTGGGAACAACTGGCGGGGCCCAACGTGGAGCCTCTGGCAGGCAACGGTACTGCCGGTATCAGCTTTGATGCGAGAAGCTCGGGCAATTACAGCTTTCAGCTTACCGCGAGCAACAGCGAAGGCGAGCAGCAGGTTGAAACGTTTGATATTTCGGTCAGCGCCGGCAGCACCGGTTCCCGGGTGCAGTTGCGGGCCGATCGCGCCGTGAGTGAGGGCGCGCAATTTTCTTTACGCCTGAATGCGAGCCAGCTGAGCGGTAGCAATCCGACCTGGTCGTTTGCTCAGCTTTCGGGGCCAGACGCCATCCTGGAAACCGACGACTCTGAGGAGCCGGTACTCTTTGTCACCGCCCCCAAAGTCACCGGAGACCAGGTGATTACCATCCAGGCCACCCTGGAAACCACTACGGGTGCGTATACCGATATTGCCTATGTGGTGGTTCAGGATCGCCCGGAAATCACCAGCGAATATTATTGCGATGGCGACGGTGACTACTGCGCAAAATCGCTGGCGCTGAACAATGTCTACACCTATCGCGACGACAGTCCCTATCGCGACTATCTGGCGGACTGTGTTTACTCCAACCAGCTGAGCGACGAGAACCTGTGTACCCTCGGCGAGCTGCCAGTGATTGGCATGTACACCAATTCGCCCACGGTGGACGACATCATGGACCACGTGCTGGTGTCGCACGATTGGATGGGGGAGCGCTTTGAGCGATTCCTGACGGAGCTGGACCCATACAGTGATTTTGCCCGTCTGCTGCGCTCGGTGACCGCCGTGGTGATCTCCAGCGATGTGCGCCCGTCCTATTACTGGTCGTTGACCGGTGCCATTCACCTGGACCCGGACAGCCTGTGGCTGACACCGCAAGAGCGTGATGTGATCAGTGAGGTTCCCGATTACCGCAGTGGCTTCAGTTCCGAACTCAACTTCGTGACCCCGGCGCGTTACGTAAAAAACAATGACTACGTGTTTTACGGTTACCACCCGGCCAATCGCGACAGCCGACCGTTCCGTGAGCTGGAGGCAGACCTGGGCTCACTGATGTACCACGAACTGGCTCACGCCAATGACGCTATGTCACAGGCAAAGATCAATAGCGGCCTGGATACCAGTGATATTTTCTTTTCCCAGGCGCAGAAAGGCGCGCTGGTGAATGAATCCGTGAGCGCGATCAACCCTCCGCAATCGCAGGAGCTGTTTGATCTCGCCGATGTGCGTTACCGCGGTGTAGAAGCAACCGCCACCCAGCGGTTTTATTCCCCGGATGATATCTCCGGATTTTTCTTTCCGGATACTGCTAGCGATTTTTACAGCTACACCAGTCCCTGGGAAGATACTGCCATGCTGTTCGAGGCCGTCATGATGAGCCTTCGTTACGGTATTGAGCGGGATGTTGCGGTTACCAACAAACCCCTCTATCCCACTTCGGCGGATGATTATCGTGTGTCGGAAGGGCAGCGCGGGCGCATCGGCTCTATTCGAATTCGCCCCCGTGCCAGTGTCGCCGTGCAGGGACTGCTGCCGGAGGCCTGGTCCGTGGCGGACGCCCACCTGCAGTCCGTTGTGCCCGAGGCACTCTGCGCCGGTGAGGGTTGGGGGCAGAACCTGGATCCATCCTGTGCCGGCACCGCAGCGCCGTTGCGTTTTGCCGCACCAGTGCCGAGCCGCCCGGCTCCGATGCCCACTGGACTCCCGCGGAGTTTTATCCCACCGACTCCGTCGAAGTAATTGCGTAGGCGACCGTAAGCAGTAACCGTTAGCAATAGATATAAGAAGTAAACGAGAAGGATGTAGCCCATGACGGGAACGTTAGTGAAAACTATCAGGCGAGTAGTCTCTGTCAGTACGCTGGCGCTGGCCAGTGCAGCGGCAGCGGCGGACTCGGAGACCACTGTGTTCATGGCCGGCGATTCCACCATGTCGATCAAGGAGGTCAAAGACTATCCGGAAACCGGCTGGGGTGTGCCCTTTGCTGTCTTTTTTGACGATGGTATCAAGGTGGAAAACCGGGCCATGAATGGCCGCAGCACCCGTACCTTTATCGAGGAAGGGCGCTGGAAGGGCATCATGGACGAGCTGAAAGAAGATGATTACGTCATCATCCAGTTCGGTCACAACGACGAGTCCGAGCACAAGAAAGACCGCTACACCACCCCGGAGCAGTACAAGGCCAACCTGTCCCGCTTTATCCGCGATGTGCGCGGTGCCGGCGCCGAGCCTATCCTGATGTCACCGATCACCCGCCGCTACTTCGATGGTGACAACACCATCAAGCACACCCACCCCTATGCGCCGCTGGTGCGGGACGTGGCGAAGAGCGAGAAGGTGGAATTTATCGATATGGAAGTGGTGACCCGGGAGTACTTCCAGGCTATGGGCGACCGCGACAGTGCGCTGCGCTTTATGCATATCGCGCCGGGCATGCATCCCAATTACCCGGTGGGGGTGCGCGACGATACCCACCTGAACCAGCTGGGTGCGCGGGAAGTGGCGCAGTTGGTGCTGGCGGAGCTGCGCAAGCGCAAGCACCCGCTTACCGAACGCCTGCGTAAAGCGGACTCCAAGCACATGGCGTTGAAATACTGAGTTTCATGTTTACGCACGGCGGAGAGTCGCAAGAACACGGGGCCGGGCAGTTGTCCGGCCCGGTATGGGGCTGATCAGGGCTGATTAGCGCCTGGCAGGATCAGGGGCGCAGCAGATTGGACAGGCGCGCGTTGGGCTTCTCGGCTTTGCGGAAGATCAGCGCGATCTTGCCGATCTCCTGTACCAGCTCGGATTTGCTCTGCGCGCACAGCTCGGCAATCAGCTCCCGGCGCACATCGCGGTCGTTGACGGCCAGTTTCACCTTGATCAGCTCGTGATCTTCCAGGGCGCGATTAAGCTCTTCCAGCACCCCCTCGGTGAGCCCTTTGTCGGCTACGGTGACAATTGGTTTGAGGCTGTGGCCGCGGGTGCGCAAGGCTTTTTTGCGGTCGGCTGTTAAAGGCATACAATACTCCATCCTTAAATTAACCCATACTCGGGTAAGCAAGCGCGGCCAAGCTGCGCGGACAACCCCAGAAATTAGCGATGTATTGTAACTGATGGGCCGATCAAAGAGCAGCCACCGTTGGCTGCGTGAACATTTCAACGACCACTACGTCAAACAGTCCCAGAAAGAGGGCTACCGCTCGCGCGCGTCCTACAAACTGCAGGAGCTGCAGGAGAAGGACCGCCTGATCAAACCAGGCATGACCGTGGTGGATCTCGGTGCCGCCCCCGGCGGCTGGTCCCAGGTGGCCGCAGAACTGGTGGGCCACAAGGGCCGGGTTCTTGCATCGGACATCCTCGAGATGGACGCCCTTGCCGGGGTGGACTTTGTACAGGGCGACTTTACCGAGCAGGAAGTCTTCGACCAGCTGCTGGAAAAGCTCGGTGAAGAACGCGCCGACCTTGTGATTTCCGATATGGCCCCCAATATGAGTGGTGTGCGCGCTGTGGACCAGCCGGCCTCCATGTATCTGGTGGAGCTGGCGGTGGATATGGCGCGCCAGACCCTGAAACCCGGTGGTGCCTTTGTCGCCAAGGTGTTCCAGGGTGAAGGTTTCGATGAACTGATCCGCGACCTCCGCAGTCAATACCAGACTGTAGTTACCCGCAAACCCGGTGCATCCCGTCCCCGCTCCCGCGAAGTCTATGTCGTAGCGCGCGGCTTTAAGGGCTGAATTTTGATACAGTCCCC
This sequence comes from Microbulbifer elongatus, assembly GCF_020524885.1. Lineage (GTDB taxonomy): Bacteria > Pseudomonadota > Gammaproteobacteria > Pseudomonadales > Cellvibrionaceae > Microbulbifer > Microbulbifer elongatus_A. The sequence continues at coordinate 310,107 of NZ_JAIVKJ010000001.1, forward strand.
GATGACCGGGGCGACAGATTTACGATCTTCCCCGCCTATACTGGGTGAAATGGAATAAGCTGCCTGGAAGGCATTCCGGGCACAGGCAACGAGGGCAAACCCTTTGAACGATATGGCAAAGAATCTGGTGTTGTGGCTGATCATCGCTGCGGTGCTGCTGATGGTCTTCCAGAACTTCAAGCCGCAATCCCGGGATGAGTCCGTGAGCTATTCCGCGTTCGTGCAGGACGTGCAGTCCGGCCAGATCAAGAGCGCACTGGTGGACGGCCTGGTCATTACCGGTGAAAAAGCCGACGGCACTCGTTTCAAGACCATTCAGCCCCAGATCATTGACGACGAGCTCACCAACGAGCTGGTGCGCGGCGGCGTACAGTTCAATGGCCGTGAGCCGGAATCTCCCAGCATCTGGCAGCAGCTGCTGGTGGCCAGCTTCCCGATCCTGATCATTATCGCCGTCTTCATGTTCTTTATGCGCCAGATGCAGGGCGGCGCCGGCGGCCGCTCCGGCCCCATGGCCTTCGGCAAGAGCAAGGCGCGTCTATTAGGCGAGGACCAGATCAAGACCACCTTTGCCGACGTGGCGGGTGTGGATGAAGCGAAAGAAGACGTCCAGGAACTGGTTGAATTCCTGCGCGACCCGTCCAAATTCCAGCGTCTCGGCGGTGCCATTCCCCGCGGCGTACTGATGGCGGGCCCTCCCGGTACCGGTAAAACCTTGCTGGCCAAGGCCATTGCCGGTGAGGCAAAAGTACCTTTCTTCTCCATTTCCGGTTCCGATTTTGTGGAAATGTTCGTGGGTGTGGGTGCGTCCCGCGTGCGCGATATGTTCGAGCAGGCCAAGAAGCAGGCTCCGTGCATCATCTTTATCGATGAGATCGACGCCGTTGGCCGTCACCGTGGCGCCGGTGTCGGCGGTGGTCACGACGAGCGCGAACAGACCCTGAACCAGCTGTTGGTGGAAATGGACGGTTTTGAAGGCAACGAAGGCGTAATCGTCATCGCCGCCACCAACCGCCCGGACGTACTGGACAACGCGCTGCTGCGCCCCGGCCGTTTCGACCGCCAGGTATTTGTCGGCCTGCCGGATATCCGCGGCCGCGAGCAGATCCTGAAAGTGCACATGCGCAAGGTGCCACTGGAAGAGCATGTGGACCCGCAGACCATTGCCCGCGGTACCCCCGGCTTCTCCGGTGCCGACCTGGCCAACCTGGTAAACGAGGCTGCGCTGTTCGCCGCCCGCGCCAACCGCCGCATGGTCAGCATGGATGAGTTCGAGCGCGCCCGTGACAAGATCATGATGGGTGCCGAGCGCAAATCCATGGTGATGAACGAAAAGGAAAAGACCAACACCGCGTACCACGAAGCCGGCCACGCCATTATTGGCCGCCTGGTGCCGGAGCACGACCCGGTGCACAAGGTCACCATTATTCCTCGCGGCCGCGCGCTGGGTGTTACCCAGTTCCTGCCGGAAGAAGACAAGTACAGCCTGAGCAAGCGCGCGCTGGAATCCCAGCTGTGCTCCCTGTTCGGCGGCCGTATCGCGGAAGAGATGACCCTCGGGGTGGACGGTGTCACTACCGGTGCCTCCAACGACATCGAGCGCGCCACCGACATCGCCCGCAACATGGTTACCAAGTGGGGTCTGTCCGAGAAGCTGGGCCCGCTGCACTACGGTGAAGATGAGAGTGGCCAGCCCGGCCATGGCAACCCCATCTCCGGCAAGACCTCTAACGAGATTGACGAGGAAGTGCGCCGTATCATCGACACCTGTTACGAGCGCGCGGAAAAACTGCTGCAGGACAACCGCGATATTCTGGAGGCGATGAAAGACGCGCTGATGGAATACGAAACCCTGGATGCCGAGCAGGTGGACGATCTGATGGCCCGCCGCAAGGTACGTCCGCCCCGCGACTGGCACGACAACGACTACTCCGGCGGCGGTCCGGCGGACGATGTCTCCGAAACCGATGAAAAGTCGAAAGACGGTGACAGCACGGTCGGTGGCCCGGTCAACGGCCACTAACCGAAGTAATCGCCTGATGGGTGTGTAAACACACTGACGCAGAACGGGCCCACGGGCCCGTTTTGTTTTGGACTGTAGCAACGTTAAGCGCTTATGAAGATACACTGCGGCAACCGCACCCTGGACCTCTCCACCCCACAGGTGATGGGTATCCTCAACACTACCCCCGACTCCTTCTCCGATGGCGGCAGCTATTACGCTGGCGGTGGCCTGGATCTCGACCTGGTGCTGCAGCGGGCGGAGCAGATGGTGCGCGATGGCGCTGCTATTCTGGATGTCGGTGGCGAGTCCACCCGCCCCGGTGCAGAGTCAGTAACGGAAGAGGAAGAGCTGGCGCGGGTTGTGCCCGTGGTAGAGGCCATCAGCCAGCGGTTGGATGTAGTAATTTCCGTGGACACCAGTACCGCCTCGGTCATCCGCGAGTCTGCCGCTGTGGGCGCCGGCCTGATCAATGATGTGCGAGCGCTCACTCGCCCCGGCGCGCTTGAGGCGGCGGCCGCGACGGATCTACCTGTGTGCCTTATGCACATGCAGGGGCAACCCGGTACCATGCAGTCCAACCCCGAATATACGGATGTGGTGGCCGAAGTGCGCGCGTACCTCGATCAGCGCTTACAGGCCTGCATCGACGCCGGTATCGCCCGCGAGCGGGTGATCTACGACCCGGGCTTCGGCTTCGGCAAGAACGACGAGCACAATCTGGCGCTGCTGCGCAATCTCACGCAACTGGCGCCGGACGGTGTTCCGCTACTGGTGGGCATGTCGCGCAAGTCCATGATCGGCCGCCTTCTGGACCGCAATGTGGATGAGCGCCTGCCGGGCAGTCTGGCGCTGGCGATGCTCTCCGCCCAGCGCGGTGCCCACATCATTCGTGTACACGATGTGGCAGCGACCGCAGATGTGCTTAAAATGCGCCAGCTTGTAGACTGCGCGTGACCAAATTTAGACCGTGGGTCGGGCAGCGCTAAGCCTGCCCAACTCCAGAAAAAGAGAAGTACCATGGCAAGAAAATATTTCGGTACCGATGGCATCCGTGGCCATGTAGGCGAGGGGGCCATCACCCCGGACTTTATGCTGCGCCTCGGCTACGCCGCCGGCAAAGTGCTCGGCGCCCGTGTTGAAGGTACCGGCGGCAGCGGCCGCAGCCGTATCCTGATCGGCAAAGACACCCGCGTCTCCGGCTACATGTTTGAAGCGGCGCTGGAAGCCGGTCTGATCAACGCCGGTGTCGACGTCGGTCTGCTGGGCCCCATGCCCACTCCGGCCATTGCCTATCTCACCCGCACCTTCCACGCCCAGGCGGGCATCGTGATCAGTGCCTCCCACAACCCGTTTCAGGACAACGGCATCAAGTTCTTCAGTGCCGACGGCAGCAAGCTGCCGGACCAGGTAGAAGCGGATATCGAAGCGGCCCTCGATCTGCCCATGGAGACAGCCAAAGACCTGGGCAAGGCCTGGCGCATCGACGATGCCGTGGGCCGCTACATCGAATTCTGCAAGGCGAGCACCCCTTGGCGCTACTCCCTGAAAGGGCTCAATATCGTGCTCGACTGTGCCAACGGCGCCACCTACCACATCGCGCCCAAGGTGTTTCGCGAGCTGGGTGCCGAGGTGCACGCTATCGGTGTTCAGCCCGATGGAGAAAACATCAATCTCGATTGCGGTTCCACCAAGCCCCAGCAACTGCAGAAAGCGGTTGTTGAGCGCGGCGCCGACCTGGGTATCGCCTTTGATGGCGATGGCGACCGTGTGATGTTCGTGGACAAAAACGGCAGCCTGATCGACGGTGACCAGCTGCTGTTCCTGATCGCCATTCACCGCCAGCAGTTCCTCGGTGGCTGCAACGGCGTGGTGGGTACCCAGATGAGTAACTACGGGTTCGAACTGGCCCTGAAAGACCGCGCGATCCCCTTTGCCCGCGCCAAAGTGGGCGACCGCTACGTACTGGAAATGATGTACAAGAACGGCTGGACCCTGGGTGGCGAGTCCTCTGGCCACATCGTCTGTACCGATGTCACCACCACCGGTGACGGCATCATCTCCGCCCTGCAGGTGCTCCGCGCAGTGAGCGACTTTGGCGAACCGCTGCACCAGCTCACCGCCAAAATGGAAATGCTGCCCCAGCACATGATCAACGTGCGTCTCGCCAGCCGCGACGGTGTGCTGGATCACGCCGATGTGCAGGGTGCGGTGACCGAGGTGGAGTCCAAGTTGGCCGGCAGTGGCCGCGTGCTGCTGCGCCCATCTGGCACCGAACCCCTGATCCGGGTCATGGTTGAGGGCAAAGACCCCGAGGTCGTCCAACAACTGGCGGGCGACATTGCCAGGGTGGTCGAGCGCGTCGGCAACGCCTGATGCCCCCCCGGTGGCTACCGTTTGCTCTCCCGCTAAACGAAAGCCACCGGAAGCCCTTGATTCATAAATAGAAAAACGATCGAAAAACCAATAAATATCCGGAAACGCTGGTTGTATGTTACCGGCAATACCGCTAAGATTTGCGCCCCTTGGAGGAGCACCCATGCGTAAAACCCTGGTAGCTGCCAACTGGAAAATGCACGGCACCAAAGCCTTCGCCGAGCAACTGTTGGTCGAGCTGAACACCGGACTGGAGTCCGGCGAGTGTTCCAGCCAAGTGGTGATCTGCCCGCCGTACCCCTATCTGGGTGTCGTCGCAGGCAAGATTGGCCAGGCGGTAATGCTAGGGGCACAGAACCTCAGCGAGCAGCCCTCCGGTGCCTACACCGGGGAAGTCTCCGCGGAGATGCTGCTGGACTTCGGCGCGCGCTACGCGATCGTAGGCCACTCGGAACGTCGCAGCCTGTATGGCGAGAATAACGAGCTGGTAGCCGCCAAGTACGCCGCAGCCAAGGGCGCAGGCCTGATCCCGATCCTCTGCGTGGGCGAGTCTCTCGAAGAGCGGGAAGCCGGCAAAACCCTGGAAGTGGTAGCTGAGCAGATACAGGCCGTAGTGGCACTGGGTTTGCCAGATACCTGGCAGAATGCTGTTATCGCCTATGAGCCGGTATGGGCCATCGGCACCGGCAAAACCGCCACCCCGGAGCAGGCGCAGGAAGTGCACCAGTTCATTCGCCAGCAACTCGGCGAAGCGGGTAGCAAGACGCAGATCCTCTACGGAGGCAGCGTTAAGGCGGCCAACGCCGCAGAGCTGTTTGCCAAGCCGGATATCGACGGCGCACTGGTAGGCGGAGCCTCACTGAAGGCAGAAGAATTTATACAGATTTGCTGCGCCGCGAATTGAGCGCAGCAACAAACTTTTGAGCAAGGGCACACGCCCGAAAGCAGGTTTTCTGGACAATGGAAAAACTGGTATTAGTAGTACACATCCTCACTGCACTGAGCATCATCGGTCTGATCCTGATGCAGCAGGGCAAGGGTGCGGAAGCAGGTGCCTCTTTTGGTGCCGGCGCGTCTAACACCGTATTCGGCAGCCAGGGCAGCGGAAATTTCTTTTCCCGCTTGACTGCAATTATGGCGACGGTATTCTTCGTCACCAGCTTCGGCCTGGCCATCCTCGCCAGCCGCGATGAAGCACCGGCAGTCGACGGTATGCCGCAGGTTCCTGCAGCAGTAGAATCCCGCGAGCCGGCCGCGACCGAAGGCGACATCCCTGAAGTTCAGGAAGAAGCCCCGGCCGCAGGCGACCTGCCAGCAGCAGAAGAAGCCCCTCAGGCGGAACTGCCAGAAGCTGGTGAAGAAGCAGAAACTGAGGAGCAGCCTCAGTAAGCCGAAAGGCTAAATCAAAAACTGTAAAGTTTTTGCCCAGGTGGTGGAATTGGTAGACACGCTATCTTGAGGGGGTAGTGAGCTATGCTCGTGCGGGTTCAAGTCCCGCCCTGGGCACCACATTGAAAGCCCGACGTTTCATATGTTCGGCATCCTTCCAAAAGCCCCGCATTGCGGGGCTTTTGTGTTTTCGGGAGAGGTATCCCTGGCTATTTCCCTTATTCAAGCTCCGCTTATGCAGGTCAAACCCAACTCTTCCCCGGTCTCCCCCCGAAAAGAATCAAGAAAATGGCAGTTGCCGATATGCGTCGCAACTGGCACATAAGAGTGTCCGAGGTACACAGACCCGACCCCGGTTACGTGAAAAGGGCGACGCTGCTGCGCGCTGGTACCTGCCACCTTTGATTCCCATTGCTGGAATTCATGCGCACACTCCGCCTTCGTCGTTTTCCCATCCTCCAAGCCGATGATCTCGCGATACAGGTGCCGGATAAGTCTGCGGTTCCACAGCAACGGTTGAGCTGCAGTCGCGATATATGGCTCAGACATTGGCGCACCTTCTCCCCATGACTGACTGGCAAGCTTTGTCAGCTTCTGAACCATCTCCCAGTTACTCTCAGGCACATCAGCATGGATCAGTCCTGCGGTACCGTGCCCGGTATCAACCTCCATCGCCCAGGGCCACTGGCGGACCTTGTCGACCAGGCGACTCTGCTCGCTGCGGTTCAGGTCGTAAAACCATTCGCCGCCATTGCTAAAGTGCAGCGGCACATCTGCGTTGCTTTCAAAGCCGGCGATCATCATCGCCTCATGGTTGCCCAGGATGCTGAAGACGGCTTTCTGGTCGATAAAATCCAGCATGGCCACGCTATCGGGGCCCCGGTCCACAACGTCGCCCAGGCAGAAGAGCCGATCGATAGTGGCGTCGAATGCCAGTGCGGCGAGCTGATTCTGGAGTTGTTGCAGGTGCCCGTGGACGTCGCCGACGACGAAATCCCGCCCGCTACGGTTTCGGCTGATTTTCCTGTAAATAGACACTGGTTGAATTTTGCGCAGTTACTTGCTGGTTTGTCGAAATGAGGTTTTTGAAGAATAGGTTAGGGCGGCGATCACTGAGCCCAGTGTTGCCTTTGCTTCCTCTTACGGCTTGCCTTATGTCACGTGATTAGTTGCCTTGGTTGGAGTACACACACTTTGGCCGGATCCCTGCATGGGCAGTGGCAGGCGTTGATGTTGGCCCTTGGCAGATTATTGCGGCGTTTTGCGGTAGTCTGACCTGGAGTTCACATTGGCTTTACCCGTTTTCAGGGGCTTTGCCGACAGGTCGAGCATGAAGCTGTCCGCGTGGGTTGTTGTATAGACCCGGGAGCCCCTGTACACACAACAGATAATAATTGGAGAAACCATGCGAAAGTCCTTACTCGCGATTGCGATCGGCGCCAGTCTGACCATCGGTGCCTGTTCTGACGACAAATCGACCGTTCAGACGGAATCTGCCGAAGCTGCTTCACAGGCAGCGTCTACGCCTGAAGCTGAGACTGGTGCAGCGAAAATGGCAGTTGCCTCTAACCCCCTGATGAAACCAAGCCCGCTGCAATATCAGGCGCCCGAGTTCGACAAGATCAAAGTGGAGCACTACCTGCCAGCATTTGAGGCTGCATTGCAGGAGAGTGTGGCTGAAGTTCAGGCGATCAAAGAGAACCCCGCGCCGGCGACCTTCGACAACACCATTGTCAAACTGGAAACTTCCGGCGAGTTGCTCACCAGGGTAACCGGTAGCTTTTTCAATGCGTCTGCGCTGAATTCCAACGAAAAGATTCAGGAGCTCAAGAGCGAGATAGCGCCGCGGCTGACCGAGCACATGGATAATATTTTCCTCGACGGTGCGTTGTTCTCCCGTGTCGAGAAAATTTATCAGCAGAAGTCCGAGCTGGGTGCTGAGGACCAGAGACTGGTCGATCACTATTACAAGCAGTTCGTGCGCGCGGGCGCAAAGCTCTCAGAAGACGAAAAGACCCAGATTCGCACCATTAATACCGAGCTTTCCACTCTGTCCACGGAGTATTCCAACAATATTCTTGGGTCATTCAAGAATGATGTCATTCTGGTGTCGGATAAGGAGCAGCTTGCAGGCCTGTCGGAAGACAAAATCAGCTCCCTGGCTGCCGCGGCAGAAGAGGCGGGCAAACAGGGCTATATGATCTCCCTGGTGAATACCACCCGTCAGCCTATCTTGGGCAGTCTGGAAAACCGCGAGCTGCGTCAGCAGATCTGGGAGACCTCCGCCCACCGTCTGAAGGACAAGAACGGGGCGCTGGCCAGGCGGATGGCTGAGCTCCGCGCAGAGAAGGCCAAGGTACTGGGCTATTCGAACTGGGCGTCTTACGTGATTGATGAGCGTATGGCGAAGGAGCCGGCGGCGGTGTTCAAGATCCTCGGCGATCTGGCGCCCAAGGCGGTCGAGCGAGTAGCGCAGGAGACCGCTGACATCGAGGCCGTGATCGCACGGGAAGGTGGTGAGTTTACGGTGCAGCCCTGGGACTGGGCTTATTACTCCGAAAAGGTGCGGAGCGAGAAATACGACCTGGATGAAAGCGAGGTTAAGCCGTATTTCGAGCTGAGCCGGGTGCTTGAAGATGGTCTCTTCTTTGCCATGCAAAAGCTGTACGGCATTACTGCGAAGCCCCGCACCGATCTTCCAGTATGGAACCCGGACGTGGTGGTGTACGAAATTTTCAATGCCGACGAAACGCCGGTCGGGCTGTTTTACCTGGACCCCTATGCCCGTGAAGGCAAGAATGGCGGGGCCTGGATGAACGAGATCGTCACCCAGAGCCACCTGCTGAAAAACAAGCCGGTAGTCTACAACGCGCTCAATATTCCCAAGCCGGCCGAAGGCCAGCCGACGTTGCTGTCTTTCGGTGAAGTGGGCACGCTGTTTCACGAGTTTGGCCACGCCGTGCACGGCCTGTTCTCTGACGTGAAGTATCCGAGCCTCGCCGGTACCGCTACCCCTAGAGACTTTGTGGAGTTCCCGTCCCAGTTCCACGAGGACTGGAGTATCGAGCCCGAAGTATTGGCGAACTATGCCCGGCACTACCAGACGGATGAGCAGATTCCCCAAGAGCTGCTGGAAAAAATCCTGAAAGCCAACAAGTTTAACCAGGGCTTCGATACCACCGAGTACCTGGCGGCTTCGCTACTGGATATGGAATGGCACAGCATCGCGCCCGGAACCAAGATCGAGGACCATGAGGCCTTCGAGAAGCAAGCACTGGCAAAATATGGCCTCGACCTGCAGGCGGTTCCGCCGCGTTATCGCTCAACCTATTTCAGCCACATCTTCTCCAACAGCTATTACGCGGGCTACTACTCCTATCTGTGGACCGAAGTCTTTGCCGCGGATGCCTTCGCGTACCTGCAAGAAGAGGGCGGTCTTAGCCGCGAAAACGGCGACCGCTACCGCAATGCGATCCTTGCTGTCGGTAACAGTACGGACCTGATGGAAGCGTACATCGACTTCCGCGAGCAGGAGCCGAGTGTGGATGCGTTGCTTGTTCGGCGGGGATTGCTGGCGAAATAGCTAGCTTGGACTCTGTAGCATAAGTGGGCTCCTGCGCCATTTGATCAACTTTGGCGTGGGAGCCCCAGACCACCTCGTGGAGGTTGCACGATAATTCCAAAGCTTGTTTGGGACTAGTTAGTCGCTATGAGGCCCGCTTCTGCGTGCTTTTTCTCGGCACCCTCTACGCGCAAGTGATTATTTGCACTGTGTCTTAAACTCTGTCTCATCGAGCCAGGCTTCCTGATTCTTGCAGGGATCAAACTGCTGGAAAACCTTGGCCACTACATCGGATTCTGAAAATTCCATACACCGGGCAATCGCTGCTTGTGGGCCATTCTTGGTGACGAATCGGCTTGGTTTCCAACCTTTCAATTGCCCTCTCAGGGATTCGTACGCTTTGAGATCGACGTTGCCTAAATACGCATTGGCTGAGCGATTGGCGTCAGACTTCACTGCTGCCTCGGGAAAGGATGTACCTAGACAGATTGCGGTGGCGTACTTGCGAAAATCTTGAGCTTCTTTGGTTATCGCTTGATGATTTGATGCAGTGCTCTTGCTACAGGCAGAAATTATACAGATGCTCAAAATGAGGAATGCTTGCTTTTGAGTTCCCATAGGTAAGCCTTTTTGGAAATTGGAAAATAGCATTTGTCAGAACAGGCGTTCCCATTCCAGACGGTGGCATGGCCGGAAGCATCGCTCCATTGGTCAACCTCGAAAACGAGGATACCTTTTTTATCTGTAAAGGAGATTTCTTTTGGTTTTTTATGAGTTTGGGAGAGGGGGAGCGGTTTAATTCGCTCCCCGGAGAGGTGGCTCAAGTTAGTAGTTAGCTACACATTCTCCACATTGTGATAAACCGCCTGCACGTCCTCCAGGTCTTCCAGCATATTCAAAAACTTCTCAAACAGCGCCACATCATCCCCGGTCACCTCGGTGTAGGTCTGCGGCACAAACTGGATCTCGTCCACTTCAAAATCGATATCGCCGAAGGCTTCAATCAGCGCCTGTTTGGCCTTGAAGTAATCGGTGTGCGGGGCGAATACGGAGAGTTTGCCGTCTTCGTTCTCGATGTCGGTGACATCCACATCCGCTTCCATCAATGCTTCCAGAGCCGCCTCTTCGTCGTCGTGTTTGAACACGAGGATGGCGAGGTGATCGAAGCTGTGGCTGACGGAGCCTTCGGTGCCGATCTTGGTTTTGGTTTTGGTGAAGGCCTGGCGCACGTCACCGAAGGTGCGATTGGGGTTGTCGGTCAGGCATTCGATGATGGCCATACAACCGCCGGGGCCGAAGCCTTCGTAGCGGGCGCGGGAGAAGTCTTCACCGGCGCCGCCCTTGGCCTTGTCGATGGCCTTTTCAATCACGTGAGTGGGCACCTGCTCTTTCTTGGCGCGGTCGATGAGGCTGCGCAGGGCCAGGTTGCCGTTGGGGTCGACTCCGCCGGATTTTGCGGTCACGTAGATCTCGCGGCCGTAGCGGCTGTAGACCCTGGCCTTCATGTTCGAGGTCTTGGCCATTGATTCTTTGCGGTTCTGGTAGGCTCGGCCCATGGGGTGGTGCTCCGGTATCTCTGGTATCCGATAAAGGGGCGATTTTACTGGTGCCCCGGGTGGATGAGAAGCGGGACGTAATCCGACCGAAAACCGCCCGAAAGCCCCAGGCTGGGCCACAATAGGTACTACTCCGAATCTTTGACCCTCTAACCTTTTACCCCTTCGGCCGAGGAGCCTGCATTGCAGCTAAATAATCTTCTCGAGCGCATCTTCGCCCTGGGCGACCATGGTACCAGCGTAAAGCAGGAGCTGATGGCGGGGCTGACGACCTTTGTCACCATGGCCTATGTCGTGTTCGTGGTGCCAAACATGCTGGCCAATACCGGTATGGATCTCGGCGCGGTGTTTGTGGCCACCTGCATCGGCAGCGCGGTGGCCTGCCTGTTGATGGGCTTTTATGCCAACTGGCCCGTTGGGCTGGCACCGGGCATTGGGCTTGCCGCGTTTTTTGCCTATTCCGTGGTTGGCGAGATGGGGTACAGCTGGCAGGTGGCGCTGGGCGCGGTGCTGATTGCCGGCGTGTTGTTTGTGCTGATGAGCCTGTCGCGGGTGCGCGCGTGGATCATGGAGAGCATCCCCCTGTGTCTGCGCTATTCCATGGGGGCCGGGGTGGGACTGTTTCTCGGCCTGATTGGCCTCAAGTCCGCGGGGATTGTAGTGCCGAGTGATGCCACCCTGCTCGCACTCGGCTCCCTGCGCGAGCCGCCCGCGCTGCTGGCGCTGCTGTGTTTCCTGCTGATTGCGACCCTCAGTCACTGGCGCGTGTTCGGCGCTTTTCTGGTCAGTATCCTGGTGGTAACGCTTATCGGTCTGGCGCTCGGCGAGGTGGAGTACAAGGGGCTGGTCTCGGCGCCACCGAGCCTGGCGCCCACCTGGATGGCGATGGATATACGCGGTGCACTGGACCTGAGTATGGTGAGCGTGATCCTCGCGTTTCTGTTTATCAATATTTTCGACACCGCCGGCACCCTGATGGGGGTCGCGCACAGGGCGGGGCTGATCGAGCCGGATGGCTCCATCGAAAAGCTGCCGCGCGCGCTCAAGGCAGACAGTACGTCCAGCGTGCTGGGTGCGTTTGTTGGGTGCCCACCGGTAACCAGTTTTGTCGAAAGCGCTTCGGGGGTTGAGGCCGGCGGGCGAACCGGGCTCACCGCGGTTACCGTGGGGGTGCTGTTTCTGCTGTGTGTATTTTTCTCTCCCCTGGCGGGGATGATTCCGGCCTACGCGACGGCGGGTGCGCTGATTTATGTGGCCATGCTGATGATGGGCGGCATGGCGCAGATTCGCTGGGATGATCTCACCGATGCGATTCCGGCGGTGGTGACCATGATCATGATGCCGCTGACCTTCTCCATCGCCAACGGCATCGCCCTTGGATTTTTGACCTATACGGCGCTCAAGCTGTGCACCGGGCAGCACCGGCAGGTGTCCCTGAGCCTGTACATCCTCAGCGCGGTTTTCCTGGCCAAGTTTGCATTTCTCTAATTTTGAAGGGGGGCTCGGGGTGCGGGCCCATTGACGGCGTTCGCGGTGGGAACCGATTTTGCAGGATACTTTTGGTGTAATAACACGGTGTACTAACAGTGTGTACGGAAAGTCCAGAGCAACGCCGAACCGGGGAGCAGAACACTTGAAACCGTTACCGCCAATCCATACCCATACCAATCCCGCTGATTTGTCTCAATGGCTGCGCAGCCTCGCAGAACTGGCGGTGGCGTCGGTACACCCGGACAACCTGATGCCCGCCAATCTACCCACTCCTGGCCGCAAGACCCTGGTGGTGGGAGCCGGCAAGGCGAGCGCGGCCATGGCTGCTGCCCTGGAGCGGGCGTGGCAGCAGCAGTATCCACAGGCGGATCTCTCGGGGCTGGCAGGACTAGTAGTTACCCGCTACGACCACGGCGCCCGCTGTACCCGTATCGAGGTGCTGGAAGCGGCGCACCCGATGCCGGACCGGCTCGGTGAAGAGGCGGCCGGCAAAATGCTTGAATCGGTTGCCGGACTTACAGAAAACGACCTGGTAATCGCTCTGATTTCCGGTGGCGGCTCCGCGCTGATGAGCCTGCCGGCGCCGGGCCTGACGCTGGCGCAAAAGCAGTCTATAAACCGCGCGCTGTTGCGCAGCGGCGCGCCCATCCGCGAGATCAACACCGTACGGCGGCACCTATCGGCCATCAAAGGCGGCCGGCTGGCGGCTGCTGCTCACCCCGCGCGCGTAGTTACCTACCTGATCTCCGATGTACCCGGCGACGATCCCACACTGATTGCCTCTGGCCCTACACTGCCGGACACCAGTACACCCGCCGATGCGCTGGAAATTCTGCAGCGTTACAACATCGACCTGGAGCCGGAGGTAAAGGAACATCTGGCGTCCGCCGATGCCGGTCCCAAACCCGATGACGTTGAGTTTTCCGGTGACAGCTCTCTGATACTGGCAAAGGCTGCCGACGCGCTGGAAGCCGCGCGTGAAGCCGCCCAGGCTGCGGGCATTGATGTCCGGGTGCTGGGTGACAACCTGGAAGGGGAGGCGCGGAAGCTGGGTGCAGAACACGGCAGACTGGCACTGGATTGCCAGCCGGAAACCACTCGGCCGCTGCTGATTCTGTCTGGCGGTGAAACCAGTGTCACTGTCACCGGCAGTGGTCGCGGCGGCCGCAACGTGGAGTATTTACTCGGGCTATTCAAAGCCCTGAAGGGCGCCCCGGGAATATACGGCCTCGCCATCGACACCGACGGTATCGATGGCTCTGAAGATAATGCCGGTGCGCTTTTTTCGCCGGATGATTGGGGCAAGATGCAATCCCAGGGGTTGAACCCTGACGATTACCTCGCCAACAATGATGCCTACAGCTTTTTTGCCGAACTGGATAACCTGATAGTGACCGGGCCCACCAGAACCAATGTCAACGATTTCCGCGCAATTCTGATACTTCCTCATGTGGATAAGTAGCGCTGCGCTCGGTTCAGGATGAGATTGCTGGCTAAGCTGTGTCTATAACATCGCTCTCCGGTCACATATTGTCGGTGAGCTAGAGATACAGAAAGTCAAAGAGAGTCCAATGACCCAGATCCCCGCCAGCCAGCGCACCGCTAACCCACTGCGTCGTACGAAAATTGTCGCCACCCTGGGGCCGGCCAGTGACAAGCCCGGTGTGCTCGACAAGTTGATCAGTGCGGGTGTGGATGTAGTGCGGCTTAATTTCTCCCACGGTACCGCCGATGACCACCGTCGCCGTCTGCAACAGGTGCGGGAGATCGCCGATCGACAGGGCAGGACCGTGGCGGCCTTGGGAGATCTACAGGGACCGAAAATCCGCATCGCGCGCTTCCGAGAAAACCAGGTCATCCTGCGAGAAGGTGAATCCTTTGTGCTGGATATGGCGCTGGACACCAACGACGGCGATGAAAAACGCGTGGGGTGCGACTACAAGGCACTTGTCGAGGATGTAACCGCAGGGGATGTGTTGCTGCTGGACGACGGGCGCGTTGTGTTGAACGTGGAGCAGGTCACCAGTCGCCATGTATTGACCACCGTTGCCGTGGGTGGGCGGCTCTCCAATAACAAGGGGATCAACAAACAGGGCGGTGGCCTGTCCGCCGCCGCGCTGACCGACAAAGACAGGGCCGACCTGAAGACTGCCATCGACATCGGTGTGGATTACCTGGCGGTATCTTTTCCGCGCAGCGCGGCAGACATGCAGGAGGCCCGTGAATTACTGGGGGAGCGCGGTAAACACATCGGACTGGTCGCCAAGGTTGAACGCGCCGAGGCGGTAGCCGAAGACGAAATCCTCGACGAAATTATTCTCGCCTCCGAGGCGGTGATGGTGGCGCGCGGCGATCTGGGGGTGGAGATTGGTGACGCGGCGCTGATAGGCGTGCAAAAGCGCATGATCAAGCGCGCCCGCCAGCTCAATCGCGCCGTGATCACCGCCACCCAGATGCTGGAAACAATGATTACCGCTCCCTTGCCCACTCGCGCGGAAGTGTTTGACGTGGCCAATGCGGTGCTGGATGGCACCGATGCGGTGATGCTGTCGGCAGAGACGGCAGCTGGGGATTACCCGGTCGAGGCGGTGGAAGCGATGCACCGCCTGTGCCTGGGCGCCGAGCGGGAGCGTTCGGCACAAGAATCCGGCCACCGGATGCACCAGGGGTTTACCCGTATTGACGAGACCATTTCCCTGTCAGCCATGTACGCGGCCAACCACCTGGAAGGTGTCACCGCCATTGCCTGTATGACGCAGACTGGTTACACCCCGCTGATCGCCTCCCGAATCCGCTCCGGCCTGCCCATTGTCGGCCTCGCCCACGACCCCATCGCGCAGCGCCGCATGGCCCTCTACCGTGGCGTGATTTCGGTGCTGTTTGTGCCCGGCGAAAAGGAGGGGGACCGCGAGTTGAACCAGCGTGCTCTGGACACCCTCAAGGCGCGAGACATCGTCAAGCAGGGTGACCATGTCATCCTGATTCGGGGGGATCTCATGCAGTCACACGGTGGCACCAACACGCTCAAGATTCTCGAAGTCATGTGATTGTCGGGCTCTGATGGCACTGGCAAAGTATTGTGTGGCGCAGATTGCCACGCGGCTTGGCGGCAAAATTGCATTCCCCGGTAGAAGCGGGACGATAATGCGGTATTCTGCAGAAGCGAAGTCCATTTTAGAAAAGCCAACCTTGAACAGAGGGCAGTGCCACGAGCGCTACCAGCTCAAATAACGATCGAAGTTGAACATTACACCGAGCCAGCATCCCTAAGTTACTGATATGGGGTTCTGGCCGCGGGCGGCATAGCCAGCCCGCCAGGGTCGCAAGGGAAACCGAACGGCCTCCCGTATTTGGAAAGGTGATGAAACAAAACGAAATTCTGGAGGACGGTCACGGCCGTCGCTTCTACTATCTGCGCCTGTCGGTCACAGATGTCTGCAACTTCCGTTGCGGCTACTGCCTGCCCGACGGCTACCAGGCCACCCCGAAAGGCCCCGACCTCAGCGTCGCCGAGGCCGCCACCGTCACCCGCGCCTTCGCCCAACTGGGCACCCGGAAAGTGCGCCTGACCGGCGGCGAACCCTCCCTGCGCAAAGACCTGCCGGAACTCATCCACAACGCCAAAACCACCCCTGGCATCCGGCGCGTGGCGGTTACCAGCAACGGTTACAAACTCCCCAGTGTCATCGACAGCTGGCACCACAATGGCCTCGACCAGCTCAACATCAGCATCGATAGCCTCGACGACCGTGAATTCGCCGAGATCACCGGCCACGACTGCCTGCCCAAAATCCGTACAGGTATCGACCGCGCACTGGAGCTGGGCGTTCAGACCAAGGTCAACGCCGTCCTGCTCAGCGATGGTGCGCAGGCCCGCCTGCACCAATTTCTAAACTGGCTAAAAACCACCCCCGTCACCCTGCGCTTTATCGAACTCATGCAGACCGGCGACAACCGCAACTACTTCGCCAGCAACCACCTGCGCGGCAGCGACATCGAACAACAGCTGATTGAGACCGGCTGGCAACTGCTGCCCCGAGCCTTGGACGCCGGCCCCGCCCGCGAATATGTCCACCCCGACTACGCGGGCCGCATCGGTCTCATCACCCCTTACAGCAAAGACTTCTGCAACAGCTGCAACCGCCTGCGCATCTCCGCCCAAGGCAAACTGCATCTGTGTCTGTTTAGCGATACCGGTCTCGACCTGCGCGAAACCATCCGCAACGGCGATGCCGATACCCTGGCAGCAAAAGTGAGGGCACTGATCGGCAACAAAGAGGTGAGCCACTATCTGCAGCAGGGAAATACAGGCGGAACCCAAAACTTATCCATCATTGGTGGGTAATTCTTCAATGCTAACAAAGTACAAAAATTAGAATTGAAGAGCGGGCGTCGGGTGAAAGGTTTCAGGATCGTCGGCAACAGGGATGTTGCCGACGAAGCGTACAGGGATGTATTCACAGCGGTCCTGAAACCTTTCACCCGATGACCGCTCGCCACAGAACCAAGAACAGAGCACAAAAACCATGAGCCACGCCCCAAAAGACCCAAATCAAAAACTCAACATCGCCATCCTGACCGTCTCCGACACTAGAACCGAAGAAAACGACACCTCCGGAAACTACCTGGTAGAGGCCCTGAAAGCAGACGGCCACAACCTCGCCGACAAAGCCATTGTCATCGACGACAAATATCTCCTGCGCGTCAAAGTCAGCGCCTGGATCGCCGACCCGGAAGTTCAGGTCATCATCACCACCGGCGGCACCGGCTTTGCAGGCCGCGACTCAACCCCGGAAGCTCTGGCTCCTCTATTCGATAAACATATCGATGGCTTCGGCGAAATGTTTCGCTCCATAAGCTATGAGGAAATCGGCTCCTCCACCATTCAATCCAGAGCCCTCGCCGGCCTCGCCAACCGCACCCTCATCGCCTGTCTGCCCGGCTCCACCGGTGCTTGCAAAACCGGCTGGACAAAACTGCTACAGGAGCAGCTTACTGCCAGCCATATGCCCTGTAACTTCGTGGGCTACCTTTCAAAATAATTCGCTCAAAGCAACTAGCAAAAAAGTAACCCCATGACCCTCACGCACCTCAATCAACAGGGCGAAGCCAGCATGGTCGATGTCACCGACAAAGACATCACCGACCGCTCCGCCCGCGCCCAGTCCGCCATCGCTATGTCCGCTGAAGCCTTTGCGCAACTGAAAGCCGGCAACAACAAAAAGGGCGACGTGCTCGCCACTGCCCGCATCGCCGGTATCCAGGCCGCCAAGAAAACCGCCGACCTGATACCGTTGTGCCACCCGCTGGCGCTCACCAAAGTACAGGTGGATTTCGAACTGGATGAGGCTGCCAATATCGTCAATATTTCCAGCTACTGCCGCCTCGCCGGCCGCACCGGCGTGGAGATGGAAGCGCTTACCGCTGCCAGTGTTGCCGCTCTCACTATCTACGACATGTGCAAGGCCGTCGACCCCGCCATGGTGATCGGCCCTACCAAATTGCAGGAAAAAACCGGCGGCAAGCGCGGCCACTGGACGCCGCAAAGCGCGGAGGAAAGCTCGTGATCAAGGTATTGTTCTTCGCCAGCCTGCGCGAGCAGTTACAGCGGGATGGGTTGGAAATCGAAGCGGCGGGTTTGACCAGCGTGACACAGCTGCGCAGCAAACTGGCAGAGCAGGGCGCAACCTGGCAGAGCGCCCTCAGTAACGAACAGTTGCAGGTCGCGCTCAACCAGAAACTCTCCACCATGGATGCTGCGATCCAGGATGGCGACGAGGTTGCCTTCTTCCCGCCTGTCACCGGAGGCTGAAGTGGCTGTGGATATCTCTGTTTCTGTGCAGGCGGAAGGCTTTGATCCCGGTGTCGAGTACAGTCGCCTGCGCAATGAAAACTATTCCGATGGTGCCACCAGTATGTTTGTTGGCAATGTGCGGGATTTTTCCCCGACAGCTTTGCTCGGCTTTCCTGAAGCGTCGCTCGACGAGACTGGCGGTCGCCAGTCGGTCACCGTGCTTGAGCTTGAGCACTACCCGGGTATGGCGGAGTCAGCACTTACCGACATCGCCCGTCAGGCCGCAGCCCGTTGGCCGCTCGGGAGAGTCAGGATTGTCCACCGCTACGGCCCGCTGAACGCCGGCGAGGAAATAGTATTTGTAGGTGCGACCTCCACCCACCGGCAGGACTCGCTGGATGCTTGCGCCTTTATTATGGATTTCCTCAAAAGCCGTGCCCCTTTCTGGAAAAAAGAAGTGGGTGAGCCTGGCGACTTGGGCACCTGGGTAGAGGCCCGCAGCAGCGACGAAAAAGCATTGAAGAAATGGTAAGCAGATTTTCCGTTAGCGTGTGAGCACTCACTACTTGTAAGCCTGAGTACTTTCGTTAGCTCATCTTATGGCCGCGTATGAAATTTGAACTGATTCTGGAAATACGCGCTACTTTGAGTGTTGTGTCACATCCTCTCATCGCATGGTGGTAGTGATACCTGTCACATTATCGAGATTATTTCGCTTTCTCTTTGAATTTTAAGAAAAAATTCTTCTCCAACTCTCTGCGCGAGTTTTGAAGCGCCTCACATATCCCCATAGGCCGGTTGCAATACAATCTGCCCGGCTAAGGCTGTCACTCCGACGTTCGTTGGATATTTTAAGAATAAACCTTGGCAACTAATTTCAAGGGCGGGGTTTGAGGTTTAAGGGATATGTGCAGAATTCTGATCACTCTGGCATCAGCGGTGCTGCTGTCATTGTCCGTTCTGGTAAATGCCCAGAATGTCAGCCGCGAGGAAATTCGCGGGCTCGATGAACAGATTCAGGACGTTAAGAAGGACGTTATCAGCCTGACTTCCGAACTGAACCGCCTGGAAGAAAAGCTACTCTTCCCCTCCAATACCCAGGTAGCACTCTTTATCTCCTTGCCCAACAGCCAGGAATTCAGCCTGGAGTCCGTCGAAGTGAAGCTGGGCAACCAGGTCGTCGCCCACCACCTGTATACCTACCGCGAAATTGAAGCCTTGCAGCAGGGCGGTGTGCAGCGAATCCACACCGCCAATGTGCAGACCGGCGCGCACCCACTGGAAGTGAGTTATATGGGCAAGTCGAAAGCGGGTAAAGAGTACCGTGCGACTGCCAGTTACAGTGTGGAAAAAGCAGTGGGTCCAAAATTCGTTGAGATCCAGATCGCTGGCAACCAGTCCGCCATCAATTTCAAGGACTGGTAAGCATGTTCCCCCGTCTGGCCTGTGCAATCGCCGGCGTTACTCTCGCGAGTGTGTCGGCGTTCAGCTCGCTGCACAGTATTCCTGTGCAGGCCAAAGCGCCCCTGGACCCGGGAGCGCTGCATACTGATGAGCTCAAGGACCTGTTCTTTGGTGAGGCGCTGTTCAATGCCTACCAGGACAATTACGTCGATGCTATCTCAGGGCTGGACACGGAGCTTCAGCAGCACCGCCTGCTGGACGATCCCGAGCTTGACCCCTTCAGTGTGCATTTCGGTCAGGCTGAATTTGCCGTGGGTGACCTGGAGCTTTCCTACCGCATGCATCGGGAGGCCGGTCGCGCGATGCAGCAGGTGCTGCAGGGCAATGTGGCGCAGCCGATCAAAAATGAGGCCGCGTACCGGCTGGCAAAAATTCATTACCAGAAGCAGCAGTTCGCCAATGCCCTGCATGCACTAGAGCTGATCCAGGGGCGAGTGCCCGAGCGGGTGCGCGCCGATGAGCAGTTTCTGCGGGCGCGGGTGTATATGCAGCTTGGCCGTTTCGAAGAGGCAGTGGCACTGCTGGAAGACCTGAAAGGGGAAAAGTCCCTGCAGGGTTTTGTGGAGTACAACCTGGGTATCGCGCTATTGAAAGCCGGCGAAACCGAAAAGGGCGTGCTGGTACTCGATGGCCTCGGCCGCAATGCTGGCAGTGGCAATGCCAAGCAGGCATTGCAGGACAAAACCAATCTGCTGCTGGGCAACCAGCTGATGAAGGCGGAAGAGTACGACCGCGCGCGCAATTACTTTGATCGCGTGCAGCTCTCCGGCCCCTTTTCTGATCAGGCGCTACTGGGTGCCGGCTGGGTAGAGGCCAACGCGGGGCGCTACGATCGCGCCCTGGTGCCCTGGCAGATGCTGAAAGAGCGTCGGCCCACCGACGCGGCCGTGCACGAGGCCATGCTGGCGGTGCCTTACGCCTACGGCAAACTGGATGTACACAGCACCGCAGCGGTGAACTACGGCCAGGCGCTGGACCTGTTCGGCGAACAGGTGGATGTACTTACTGACTCCATTACCAGTATCCGCGAGGGCAGGTTGCTCGAGGCGCTGCGCCGCAAAGAGGCGAGCCAGGTCAAGAACTGGGTGGTGGAGCTGCGCAAGCTGCCCGATGCCCCGGAAACGCACTACCTGCTCGACCTGATGGCGTCCAACGACTACCAGGAATTCCTGCGTAATTACCAGGACCTGAACAGCCTGTTCGAACGCAACCGCGACTGGCTACAGAGCCTGGAGGCGTTCGAGGAAATCATCGCCCTGCGTCGCAGCTACTACGAGCCGATCCTTCCCGGCCTCGATGTGACCTTCCGCCAGATCGATGCCCGCATCAAGATGCGACTGGAGCAGCGGCAGCGCTTGGCCGCGCGTATCGACAATCTGCTGGTGAACCGCCGCCCGGAATTACTGGCAAAAAGCAGCGAAACCGAAGCGCGCCTGATTCTCGAGCAGGTCCGCGAAATCCTTGCCTACAATCCCAGCCTGAACAGCGAAGAGACTGAAGAGCGTATCGCGCGTCTCGAGGGCGTGTTGAAATTCCGCCTGTCCCGCGAGTTCGATGACCGTTTGACCAAAGCCTACAAGAACCTGCAGGAACTCGACGGTGTGATCGCCACGCTGCAGGAGACCTACCAGCGCTATGTGCGTACCCGTCAGGCGGCTACCCACAGCTATGAGGGTTACACCGACCAGATTGCCAGCCTGCGCGGCGGGCTGCATCGTGCACAGGATCGCATTGACCAGTTGATGGCACGCCAGGGCAGCATGCTCGAGCAGCTCGCGATTCACGAACTGGATCAGCGCCGCGCACAACTGGAGAGTTATCAGATCAAGGCCCGCTTTGCCCTTGCTGATAGCTACGATCGGGCCAACGAGTTGCAAGAGCGGCGCGAAGACGAGCGCAAAGTTGAGCAGTATCAGGAGCAGGTGGAACAATTGAAGCAGGTCCAGCCTGATCAGGACGTACCTGCTGTGAACCCGGATGGCGAGCCTTTGCCCACTGATAATCCGCCCGAACTGCAAGCGCCGGATCAGGAAAATTCAGAGCCTGAAGTGGAAAGCTCGGAGGGTGCGGACGATGCGTAATCGCGAAATGGCCAAGAATCGGCTCAGCCTGAATTTCAGCCGCGTTGCCCTGGTGTCTGCGGCTTCCGCGGCACTGTTGTTGAGCGCTTGCGCCAGCAACAGCGGAGGCACCATCGGCAGCCTGCAGAAAGTGGATATCAAAATTCAGGAAACCCGGATTGACGGTAGCCTGGAAAAAGCGCTCGCCAGTTATCAGAAATACCTGCAGGAAACCCCGGAGACGGCCCTCACGCCGGAAGCCATCCGCCGTATTGCCGACCTGAAAATCAAGCAGGCACACCGCGCGGAAGAGGGCGCTTACTCCTCGTCGACCGAGACGCGCATTCTTTCCGAGGAAGATGTCACCTCTGCGATTACCGCTGCTGCCGCACGCAAAGCAGCAGCAGGCCAGGTCAACCTGGATGCACCGCAATCCGCTGCAGTTACGACAGCAGCTCCCGCTACCGAGGTCGCGCTGGAGGGCGTGGCCCGCGCCAGTGATGAAAACCAGGCAGACTTTGAAGCCCGCGCGACCGCATCGGTGGCGATTGAGGGAGGGGAGGTCGATGGCTCCCTGCCCGGCGACAACCCCGACGCTTTGCTCGCTGCCAATGCCCGCGAGGCCATCGCGTTGTATCAAAAGCTGTTGGTGCAGTACCCGCACTACGAGCGCAACGACCAGGTGATGTACCAGCTCTCCCGCGCCTATGAGGAAACCGGGGAGATCGAAGAGGCAGTCAATATCCTGCGCCAGCTGGTTGCCAAATATCCCGCTTCTCGCCATCTCGATGAGGCCTATTTCCGCCTCGGCGAGTACTACTTTACCCGCAAGAAATACCTGGACGCGGAAGAATCCTACGGTCGCGTGATCGACATGGGCGTGGCCTCCAGCTTCTTCGAACTGGCGATATACAAGCGCGGTTGGGCCCTGTTCAAGCAGGACATGTACGAGATGGCACTGGACGACTTCGTACGCATGCTTGATCACAAGGTGTCCCAGGGCTACGACTTTGAACAGCAGTCGAACGAGACCGAGCGCAAGCACATCGAGGACACTTTCCGCGTAATCAGCCTGAGCTTCTCCTACCTGGGTGGTGCGGAATCCATTGTCGATTACTTTACCCGTAAGGGGACGCGGGACTATGAGTCCTACGTCTATAGCCACCTCGGTGAATACTATCTCGACAAGCGTCGTTACCAGGATGCGGCAAAGTCCTACACCACCTTCGTAGAGCGCAACCCACTGCACCGGGTGTCTCCGGACTTCTCCATTCGCGTGATCGAGATTTACCAGAAAGGCGGCTTCCCACGCCTGGTGCTTGAGGCGAAAAAAGAGTTCGCGAATACCTATGCGCTGGAGGCCAAATACTGGACCGTATTCGATATCCAGGAATACGCCACAGTGGTGGAATTCCTGCAGGCCAACCTGATTGACCTCGCGAGCCACTACCACGCGGCTTACCAGAATGTGAAGCCGAAAGACGAGCAGTTCGCGAAGAAGCGCGGAGAGAATTACGCGGAGGCCATTCACTGGTACCGCCGCTACCTGAGCTCGTTTGCGGATCAACCCAAGGCACCGGAAATCAATTACCAGCTCGCGGGCCTGATGCTTGAGAACAAAGATTTCCTCAACGCCGCACAGGAGTACGAGCGCACCGCGTACCATTACACCGGTCATGAAATCAATGAAAACGCCAGTGAGGCCGGCTACGCGGCGGTGTTTGCCTACCGCGAGCACCTGAAAAATGATCTGGCAAAAAGCAGCACCGCACAGAAGACTGCCATACAGAAAGAGATCATCCGCTCTTCCCTGACTTTTGCTGAAACCTTCCCGCAGCATGGAAAGGCGCCACAGATTCTGTTGGGCGCGGTGGATGATCTATACAAGCTTAAGAGCTTTGCCGAAACCATCCAGAATGGCCGCCTGTTGCTGGAGAAGTTCCCCGCTGCAGAGCACGAGATTCGCCGCTCTGCCTGGCTGCTGGTGGCCCACGCCTCGTTCGATACTGAAGCCTATACCGACGCAGAGGCCGGCTACCGCCAGGCCCTCGCCATGACCGCCGCCGATGCCAAGGATCGCGCCGACCTGGTGGATAACCTGGCTGGCTCCATTTATCAGCAGGGCGATGTGGCCCGTCGTGCTGAAGATCACCTGGCCGCCGCCGAGCACTTCCTGCGCATTCGCAACGCGGCACCGGGGGCATCCATTCTCGCCACCGCCGAGTACGACGCTGCCGCATCTTTGATTCAGCTGGAAAATTGGACGCGTGCCGCCGATGTGCTCAAGGCATTCCGTGCGAACCATCCCCAGCACGATCTGCAGAAAGAGGTCACCAAGAAGCTGGCGGTGGTCTATCAGGAAAGCGGCCAGTTATTGTTGGCCGGCGCAGAATTCGAGCGTATCGAACGCGAATCCGATGATGAAGACGTGCGTCGTGAAGCGCTCACCCAGGCTGCGGACCTTTACGGTGCAGCCAAGAGCTACGACAAGGCGCTTGCTGTACTGAACCGCTACGTTGAGCTCTTTCCGAACCCCATGGAGCCGGCGCTGGAAACCCGCCAGCGTATTGCCGATATCTACAACAACAGTGGCAACCGCAAGGCCTACTTCAATACCCTGGAAGAAATGGTGCGCATCGAGGCGCGCGGTGGTAACGAGCGCAATGACCGCACGCGTTATCTGGCCGGTAGCGCCGCACTGCAGCTGGCCGAGCCCAAGTTTGATGCCTTCAAAGAGATCGCCTTGGTCGCTCCGCTGGAGCGCAACCTCAACAACAAGCGCACGCGCATGAAAGCTGCCGTCAGCGCGTTCAGCGACCTCATCGATTATCAGGTGGCAGACGTCACCGCAGCCGCCACTTTCTATCTGGGCGAAATCTACCTGCACTTCAGCCGAGCCCTCAAGGACTCCGAGCGTCCCACCAATCTGAATGCGATGGAGCTCGAAGAGTACGAGCTGGCGCTGGAAGAGCAGATCTATCCGTTCGAAGAGCGCGCCATTTCCGTACACGAGAAAAACATCGATCTTATGGCAGCCGGCATTTACAACCGCTGGGTAGGCCAAAGTATCGGCCAGCTCGCCGGTCTCGTGCCCGCCCGCTATGACCGCCCGGAAGATGCGCACAACATCGTCATGACGATAGTGCCGGTACCGGATGTAGAGGAAGAGAAAGAACCGGAGAAGGCTGAAGCCGCCGAGCCGACAGTATTGGCGGAGACGGAAACCGAGGGAGACAAAGGATGATTATCACCAAGCGTCTTCTAACCGGCTTCGCTTGTATCGCGGTGCTGCTACTCAGCGCCTGTGCTAGCGGCCCCAAAACCTCCAACCGCCCGGTTGACCCCATGAACGTCAAGGTCGCCGGCGGCGTTAACCGGGACTTCCTGCAGGCGGTGGAATACCTGCAGGGCGAACGCTACCCGGAAGCCGTCGAGCTTTTGCAGAGCGTCGTAGAACGCGAACAGCGACTGTCCGCGCCTTACGTAAATCTCGGTATTGCCTACTTTAAAATGGGCGACGAAAAGCATGCGGAAGAGTCGTTCCTCGAGGCGCTTCGCGCAGCTCCCCTGGATCCGGTCGCCAGTAACGAACTGGCCGTACTCTACCGCCACCAGGGCCGCTTTGATGAAGCCCGCAAAACCTACAACGACGCGCTCGCACTACACCCGGAACACCTACCGCTGATCAAGAATCTCGGCATCTTGTGTGACCTTTACCTCCAGGATGTGAATTGTGCACTCGCACAATTCCAGCAGTACCTGAAATATGAACCTGAAGACCCCAAAGTCTCCATCTGGGTGGCTGACCTGAAACGGCGGGCCAATTGATGAAAGCAAAAATATTCACGAAGTCGATCGGTTTCTCCCTGCTAGCCCTTCTACTGGTGCAGCCACTGGCGCATGCACAGGAAGAGAGCAAAGAGTCACAAAAGAAGGTCGACAGCGAAGTAAAAGAACTGTCTGGTATCTCCATTATCGGTAACAAGGAGGCGCCCAAGTCACTTTACATCGTGCCTTGGAAAAGCTCCGAAGTCGGGGTGGAGAGCGGCTTGAACTCCAGCCTGTTGGATCCGAGCCTGCAGCCACTGGATAAGGAAGTATTTGAGCGAGAGCTTGAGTTTTACGAACTCAGTCTTACAGAAGACTGAGAACCAAAAGCTAACGAAGTACCCAGGCCAGAATTGAAGGCGGGGTGCCGGGGGCGAGTTTTCAAAAGCGTCGGCGACACGGACGTCGCCGACGCAGCCTACAGGGATGTATTTATGGCGGTTTTGAAAACTCGCCCCCGGTGCCGCGCCGCCACCGGGCTCTAAATAGAGCTCAAAAAGCTAGCAACGAAGTAAAAACCTATAGGTAAAGCGGAAAAGAACCGCGGAACCGAGAAAGAAAACCAAGAGGGCAAATGATGGATTTCTTTAACAGCGTAATCGCGTTTTTTCAGACTGGTGGTATTTTCATGTACCCCATTCTGGTGGTATTCGCGCTCGGCACCGCGGTCGCCATTGAGCGATATATCCGCCTCGTCTACGAACGCAGTACCAACCGCGCCACCTGGGAAAAGGTACAACCCGTACTGAACACCGGCGACTTTGACCGCGCACGTAACCTCGTCAAAGACGACAACACCGGTGTAGGCCGCCTGCTCGCCATGGGCCTCGAACGTCAGGGCGCCGTACGCCGTCGCGAAGACATCGAGATCGCCATGGAAGAAAGCATCATGGAGAGCATCCCGCAGCTGGAAAAGCGTACCCCCTACGTTGCGCTTGGCTCCAACATCGCCACGCTGCTCGGCCTGCTCGGCACCATTATGGGCCTTATCGAAGCCTTTACCGCCGTAGCCAACGCCAACCCCGCGGAAAAAGCAGACCTGCTCTCCGCCAGTATCTCTGTGGCGATGAACACCACCGCCTTCGGCCTCATGGTGGGTATCGCACTGCTGATCGTGCATGCGCTGCTTAACTCCCTTACCGGCCAGATCGTTGACAGCCTCGAAATGGTCTCGGTGAAAGCACTTAACATCATGTCTTCCGGTACTCGCCGCCGCAGCGATGCCGCCAAGGAAGAAAAGGTCGCTGAACCGAAGTCTGGCAAACCCGTGAATCGCGACGTGCAGCAAACCCAGCAGGCCCAGAAAAAAACGGCCTCTGCTACTGAAGAAGTGACCAAACCGGAATCCGCGTAATGAGAAGCAGGCGTCACGGTAGAACAAAAGAAGCCCCGGAACTGGATATCACCGCATTCCTGAACCTTATGGTTGTGCTGGTGCCGTTCCTGCTGGTTTCCGCAGTGTTTTCCCGGGTCACTATTCTGGAGCTCAATATGCCCACCGGAGCCGGGGGCGGAGCGGAAGACCCGGGAGTGACCCTGGAAGTGGTCGTTCGGCAGAAAGTGCTCGAAATCAGTGATGGCGACAAGGTAATTGCGCGTTTTCCAAATCTGAACCAGCAAGAGGGCGCGGAAGCCGCGGCTGCTACAGCTGGTGAAGGTGGTGCCGGAGCGGAAGTACCGGCTGATGAGAATGGTCTGCCGATTATTCCGCCCACGGAAGAAGTCTACGACCTGGCCAAGCTGCGCGAGTTTTTGCTGCGAATCAAAGAGTCCTATCCGGAAAAAACGGATTCCACATTGTTGATGGAACAGGATGTGGCCTACGAACACCTCGTCGGCATTATGGATGCGGTGCGCAGTGCCCAGGTCATGCCCAAAGTGGAAGAGGGCGCACAGCCGGATCCTGAAGCCCAACCGGAAACGCTGGAACTCTTTCCCGATATTTCACTGGGGGATGCGCCATGAAACGTGAAAGCAGACGCATGAAGCGCATGGCGCGCAGCCGCAAGCGCAAAACGTCCGGCATGAACCTCACCTCGCTGATGGATGTATTCACCATTCTGGTGTTCTTCCTGCTGACCAACAGTGCCAGCAATGAAGCCATCGAAGCACCCAAGGTTATTACCCTGCCGGACTCGGTGGTTGAATCCAAACCGCGGGAAACCGTTACCCTCATGGTGACCCACGACGAAGTCCTGATCGAAGCCAAGCCGGTGATGAAGACCGAAGATCTTTATCAGAGTGAAGAGCTGGTGGTGGCAGCGATCCAGGAAGCGATGGTGCAGGAAGTCGGTAAAGCCGTGACCATGGCAGAGACTGAGCTGGAAGAAGCCAAAGCCGTACTCGCAGAGCGCGCCGCAGCCGGTGAAGACGTGAGCGAAGCCATGGCGGAACTACTGGCGGAGCCGCCGGAGGTGAATATCCTCGCGGACCGCACGGTGCCGTTCGCAATATTGAAGAAGGTCATGTCCAGCTGCACCAACGCCGGATACACGCGAATTTCCCTGGCGGTGATTCAAAAAGCATCTCAGAGTTAGTGAGCCTTTGTGAATAATTTTCATCAACAAAAACAGGCACTGACAGCGAAGCAGGAAGCAGTACGCCAGCAGCTGGCTGCACTCGAAGGTGAGTACGGCGAAGTTGATGGCAAGCTGGATTCGCTGCGTCAGGATGAGGCCAAGCACCAGCTGCTCGATGAGATTTCCGATCGCCTCGGAAAGCTTGAAGACGCCGGTGCCGGCGATCTGTTCTGGGCGGAGCACTATAAGCAGGATGCTTCCAAGGCGCTGATCCATCGCCTGCAGAAAACCGTCAGCATCTACCACGCAAACCTGGACTTGCTGCTTGAGCGCAAGCGCAAGATCCAGGACAAGATGGAAGACTGCCGGGACGACCTCTTTGATCTGGATGCGGAGTTCCGTGAGATTCGCCAGGCGGAAGAGGATGTTCATTACGAATACGAAGTCACCCGTGAGCTGGGCGATAACGCCTTCCGCAACGCCATCATGCCGTGGAACACCAATGGCGACGATGAGCGGCGCTTCCGCCGCAGCTTGCTCGCGTGTCTGCTGGTTGCGTTTTTCCTCGGCTTCGGTATCCATGTCTGGCAGTTGCCGGAACCGGATGAGGACGAGGTGGTAGAGGTGCCTGAGCGCCTGGCCAAACTGGTGCTGGAGAAGAAAACCAAGCCCAAGCCGCCGCCCGAGCAGGTGGTGAAAAAGCCGGAAGAGAAAAAGAAAGAGCCTGAGAAGCCCAAGCAGGAAATTGCCAAGGAAGAGCCCAAGCCCTCCAATGTGGAGAAAAAGCAGGTGCGCAAGAAGGTTGAGCGCGCGGGTGTCCTGGCATTCAAGGACAACTTCCAGGAGTTGATCCAGGATGATCTCGACCAGCGTCTGGGGCAGCAGACCCAGCTCAGTACGACAGGTAAAAAGGAAAACCGGAGTCAGCGCTCGCTCATTACCGCAGCCGCGAAATCCGGCTCCGACGGTATCAATACCGCCGCACTCAGCCGCAACGCTGGCGGTGTGGGAACGTCACTCGATGGGGTGAGCTTCTCGCGGGTGTCCAGTGGCATCGGTACCGAAGGTGACTTCGCCGGTGAAGAGCGGCCGCTTAGTGATGGCATGGGGCCGTCGCGTACCGACGAAGAGATCCAGATCGTGTTCGACCGTTACAAGTCGGCGCTGTACCGGATCTACAACCGCGAGCTGCGAAACAACCCGGCGCTGCAGGGCAAGATGGTGCTCAAGATCACCATTGAACCTGATGGCTCGGTGTCGCTGGCACAGGTCGAAAACAGTGATATGGACTCGCCCACGCTGGACAGCAAGATTGTTGACCGTGTGAAGCGGTTCAACTTCGGGCCCAAGGAGGGTGTGCCGACCATCACCATCCTGTACCCGATCGACTTCCTGCCCGCAGCCTGACGGCAGTCCAAAAAGTAGCCACCCAGGGACTCCCCCTGGGTGGCTCTGCCATTTCTTAAGAAGTTACCTTAGCTTTACTTGAGAACTGTTTGGCAAACGTAGAAAAAGTTCCCCTTACGGCGCGGCAAGTATGACTTGTTTCACGGTGCCGATTCCCCCCTTTCAATAAAGTTCCGCGACCGGTCCCTTCTCCGGTAGCGCCGCCTGTGCGGCATCTCTCGAAATAATAAATTTCACTGGCAGCGGAACGCGATGAAGTCTGAAGTAACTGGGCGAAAATCATTCAGAAATGCACTTGCAGCACTGAGATACTCAGTGCGGTGGCTGCTGTCAGTTGCGCTATTTCTGTCGTCGGGGCAGGTATTTGCTGCGTATACCAATATGTGTGTGGTCGGCGAGCAGAACCCGCCTTCCAATCTGGTCACCGTGCAGAACAGTTACTGTGATTTCTGTAGCTATGGCTACGTAGAGGTCCAGATTACCAACCCCTATCGTGCCGGTACTAATGCCTCTGATGGCGATCAGCCCTATGAAACTCGCGTGGTCACCATTAATGGCGATACGCGCACCCAAACCCGCCGCAATGCCGATTACGGCTCATCGAACCCGTCGCTCAATTTCAGCAATTCCGGTGGTCTGACTATCGAGCTGACTGATGGTCTGGAGCTCTATACCGGTGTGGCGGCAACACTGCCGCTGGGCGGAACGCTCAGTGGTAACAGCACCATTTCTGTCAACGGTATGTCGGATTTGCCACCGGGCAATACCGTTACCTTGCGTATCCCGGTGCACCGCAGCCCGACCAATTCTCCGGAAGACCTGTACAACACCACCCCACAGGCCACCGCTACCATCAGCTACGCAATGGCTGACAGTTGTAACGATAATCCCGGTCAACGCGAAAACTTCCGCAGTGACAATACCTGGTATGACGGCTGCGGCGGGAACCGCTGTAATGGGTCCGAGGATCCGGATAATTTCCCTACCGATTTCTGGCAGAACTACGATCGCCCCGACGGCCAGCACAGCGCCGGCGTCGATATCCGCCAGCCGGGCATTGCCCTCAACAAGCAGGGCTGGAACTACGACAGTGGCCAGCGTGAAGGCACCCGCAGTGATCAGGTTTTCGGACACAACGATGATGACATCGTCTGGCGAATCAACGTAGAAAACACCGGCGACGCGCCGCTGCAGGATCTGCGGATTGACGACTTGTTGAGTCGTGCGGATGTAATGGACGCGAACTATGTGTGTCCTACGGCGGCGGCGGCGAATGCGATCGCGGCCCAGAACGGTACCCTGCCGGGTGGTTCAAGCTGTGTGGCCACCGATGCGGTTACCGGTGCGGTGCTGAGTAACTGGGACCTGGGTGCGCCCTTTGGTCATAACGACAATATCCCTTCGCCCTATGCGGCCACCGTGGATGCGGTAACCCCCGGTACCTCCACAGACGCCATCGATATTCGCACGGGTGGCAATATCAACCTCTACGTAGTCGGCAAGATTCACGATGATGGCTCCTGTACCGCCGGAAGATTAACCAACAGTTTCGAAGATGTGCAGTTCGGCTGTGCCGTGCAAGCGCCTCCCGGTGGTATTGCCTCCGGCCAGACAGAGACGGCGTTGCTGGACACCTACTACGGTCTGAACGGTGGCGCCGATGCGCTGCAAGTAGAGCGTCAGCTGACCGGTATCACCGGCAATGGTCCAGTAGGCACGCGCGGCTTGATGACCATTACCCTGCGCAACGAAGGCCGCGGTACCGTCTGGTTCGACTCGAGCATGGCCTGGCATCTGCGCGATCAGCTACCCAGTGAATATGTGGTGGATCCGAGTTTTGCTCCGACCTTGGAGAATGCGTTCTCCCTGTATGGCAGTTATGAGGGGCGGGTGGATACCCTTGAGTGGGTCAATGCCAACGGTCCGATTCCGGGCACTTCTGGCAACGAGAGCGATTACCTCAACAACTCAGAGCCACAATTCAAACTACTTAGCAGTTCTAGCGACTCTGACCTCGATCAATCGGAAGAAAGCACTGGCCTGATGCGTCACGGTGACGTGATCGTGATTCGCTTTGCGGTAGTCATGAAAGATCAGGACTACTTCGACCGCGCCGCTGATCTGGACGTTCTGGAAGAAAACGATTTTACCAATCTCTACCAGCGTCCTTCTGAGAAAACCGATCCGGACCTCAGCCCTTTCTCGGCACTGGATAATACCCTCGAAGTGCAGGTCAAAACCCTGTGTGATACACAAGGCGTATTGCAATCCACGATGACCGGCAACGGGCGGAACGATACCTTTGCCGCGAATGACGCTGGCACACCGGTGGATTTTTCCCCGGAGGAACTTGATGTAAACATCAACGAGCCGACGTTCATTCTCACCAACGATCGAAACCAGACGACACCGCTGTCCGTTACCCTGACCAACCGGGGCGGCGATGAGGCGCGGGATTTCCGCGTATATATCAGTTTCGGTGCGACCATTAATGTGGTCAGCAGTTCGGCGCCGGCGGGCTTCAGTTGTGCAGTGACCCCTATTTCCCCGACCAGCACAGACGGCAATGGTCGTCCGATGGGGCATCCGGATCCTTACAAGGTGTGGGCGGTGAATCCCGCCCCCGATGAAGTCAACAAGATGCACATGTTGCTGCCGAGCGACGGTACCGTATATCAGTGCCAGCCCACGGGCGCACAATTGAATGCGGCGCTGGCTGCGGGCAGTAGTGCGACGTTCAATTTTGAGGTTAACAAGACCCTGGATGCCGCGGGAATTACTGCGGATGACCTTACGTTCCGTGCGGATGTGGTGGGCGAAATTTTCACCCTCAGTGATTTCACCATTGCTGCTACCCAGGTCAACGCCCCGACAGTGAATGTCAATCAGGTAAATAACGGCGGCAACCGCAGTATTGCCTCTGTAACCGTGAATAATCCCACGGCGATTGCCAACGGTAACCCCCTGTGGTTCCCGATACCGGGCAGCACAGGCAATGTCCGCACGGATGGTGAAGTGGATCGTGGCAACCTCTATTCCCTGGATGCGCACTGGTCGCGCGGTATCGGCTTCAACCTGAAGAAAGACCAGGTAACCGCCGGGGATACCGGCTCAGGAAATTTTGGCGGGCTGCCGGATCTCGGGGTCTGTAATGAAAACAGCGCGGCCGTGACCCGTGCGGCGGCCGATACCTTCCCCGGACAGACCAAGCCCGCAGAACACGTGCAGATCGGTGAAGAGTGTACCGTGCGTATCCAGACCGGCGGCTGGTTTGGTTTTGATTCACGCGGCTTCAACTTTATCGGGGTGCGTGATATCCAGGTGCTGGATCTGATTCCGGACGGGCAGGGTTATATTTCGAGCACCGCGCCGCTGGTCACGTCACAAATCGCCGGTGCCACCCAGGCACCCAACGACCCGTCTACCTCTGTGCTGGGTGAGCTCACTCCGTTTGGTTGGCGCTTTACTGGTACCGAGGCATCTGGCTTTAGCGGTGCGCCTAATAGCGACTACGTTATTGATATTGATCAGTGGTTCACGATCAACAATACCAACCGTTTGCTGAACAAAAGCCAAAATGACCGCGCGGCCCCGAACCTCCACGGTAGTGACAGCGCCAACGTGCTCGACTCTTCTTTCAAAGGGGTTTTCTTCAACAACAACACGGGGATCTGGGAAGAGTACGAATTCGGTAGCTACGGCGGTGGCGAAACCGTTGGTTACCCGAAAGAGCCCATACGTCGCGTTGATGTGGTGGTTACCGAGCCGCAGATCGACGTGGTGAAAGAAATCTGTGCGGCGTCTGATTTTAATGCGGCAACCGGTGCCTGTGGTGCTGGCTGGACCGACGATTACCAGGGTGCAGTGACCACCAATGACTACATCTATCGCCTGACTGTCACCAGTGAGGGCAGTGCGGATGGCCATCCTCGACCGCCTGTGTATGACCTGACCGTTGTCGATACCCTCCCGGACCTGCTGTTTATTGAAGATCTGGATAGCGACGGGATCGACAATGACAGCGACGGCACTATCGATGAGCCCGGTGAAGAAGGTCAGATTGTTGGTAACGTGATGAACGATGGTAATGAGACAACCATTACCTTTTCACATACCCAGGGTGCCGATGGCGCAGGTCTGCGCCGCCTGGAGTCGGGCGAAAGCGTGCACCTGTATTATCGCGTGGATCCGGACGATCGAATCGCCCCTGCTGAAACACTGACAAACAACGTGGAAGTTACCTATTACGATTCCCTGGAAGGTAGTAGTGATAACGATCATGGTAGTCAGACCGTAGTGACGCCGGGCAGTGGTGAACTCGGCGGCGCGCGTGTATATCCCGCAACCGGAGATACCGATACACAAGCGCAAGCCTCTATCACCTTCAGTGAGCCCGTTACCGAACCAAAAACGATTAGTCGTCTATCGGATACGCCACTGGCAGCTAGCGGTATTCAGCAAGTCAAAATTGGCGAGGAAATTGAATATACGCTCACTGCCGAACTTCCGGTAGCGCAGCTGCGCGCACTTACGGTAACCGATGATTTGCCGGCTGGGTTAATTTGTACCGACGCGCCCACCATCGACCTCAGCAATGACGCACCCTGGACCGCGGCGGGCTTCAAGCGTCCGGATCTCAACGATGTGGGAGATGTAACGCCAGTTTGTACTGATAACCAGGTGCAGTGGTCTTTTGGGGATGTAGTACTTTCCAATCCATCCGCAGATCGCGACCCGACTCGCTATACGTTTGAATTGAAGTTTACCGCGCGAGTGCAGAATAGCGCGGACAATAACGATGGGACGTCATTGATCAACGGCGTGCCGACTACGAATGCCACCTTGGAATGGCGTGACGAGTCTGGCACCGATCACAGCCTCGACTATGGACAGGTGGAAGTGCAGATTGGCGAGCCGCTAGTCACGCTGACGAAGGCTTTTGATGTTTCCAACGCTGATGCGGGTGATATTCTCACGGTCACTGTGACCGCTGAAAATATCGGAACCGCTACCGCCTACAATCTGCAGGTGCTGGATGACCTTGTGGATAGTCAGTATACCTACGTGGGTGAAATCGGCGGCAACGATCCTCCCGATAGCGATAACGATGGTGTAAATACCAATGCACCCATTTTCGGCTGGGATCGCGCCAATACCGACTACGCCATCGCCGCAGGTGAATCCCGCTCGTTCACCTTCAAAGTGCAAGTCAATGAAGATGTTGGCCCCCACGAAATCCTGCCCAATACCATTCAGGCACGCTGGCAGTCTCTGCCCGGCACTGATGTCGCGCTGAACAGCGGCGGCGCTATCGGTAACGATGGCGATATCGACGGTATGCGTATTGGTGTGCTGCCGAACGATCCCTCCGATGCGATCAATGATTACGAAACGACCGCGGATGCCGAAACCGAAGTTCTGCCGCTGACATTCAGCAAGACGGATCTGGACGATACCGTGGTGCCGACCATCGGTGCGCACAAGCATTTCCAGCTGGAAATCCAGCTGCCGGAAGGGATCAGCACAGAGGTTTCCATTAGCGATTCGCTGAATGCTAACGGCACCGAGTTTGCGCTTACCCACAACAGTGATTACGACATCACCTACGAATTTATTGGTATCGATGCCATCAATGGTGAGGTTCCCTCGGAAGCGGCATTTACCAGTTTCCCCGCAGACGGCACCACAGCGCCTGGTACTGCGACCTGGGAAATCGGTACCGTGGATACCGCACATGAAGACGATGTGACGGTAAACGACATTACGCCAACCATTCGCATCCAGTATTTCGCACGGGTCAATAACGACACCAGCACCGACGCCGGCGACAGCCTGGTCAACAGTGCAACACTGAGCTACCTGAACCCGGAGACGGGGGCGGCAGAAACCCTTACCGCAAACGCGCCTGCCATCACCGTGGTGGAGCCGTTGTTGTTGCTGGAAAAAGAGGTGGCCAATCTCACCAACGGCGGACAACCCGCACTGGGTGGCGATGTGCTCGAGTACACCGTGCGTGTGCGCCATGATGGCGCCTCGACCGCGGATGCGTTCGACCTGAACCTGGTGGATACTCTGCCGCCGGAACTGCAACTGGACGACAGCTTTACCGTTACCGCCCAGATCGACGGTGCCGATGTTGCCGGCTTCAATCCGGTGCCAACTGGTGCGCCCCTCGGCCCGCTGGTGTGGGGTAAAGGCAACGGCGATAACAGCCTCGACCTGCCGCAGGGCAGTGAACTGGTGCTGGTGTATCACGCCCAGGTGCGTTCCGTTTTCGGCAACCCCATCAACAACAGCATTACCCTCGACTGGACCTCGCTGAACGAGAATGTTGCCGGCGAGTCTGTGTTTGAGCGTCACGGTAATGGCTGCCCGACGGTCACAGAACCGGACGATTACTGCGTGGGTCCGGTACAGGCGAGCATCATCACCGACGACAATACCGCTATCGAAAAAACGGTGGCAGAGGATACCGATACGGAAACCGATATCGGCACTCTGCGCGTGGGGGATTTTGTTACCTATCGCCTGCAACTGAGCCTGCAAGCCGGCACTACCCCGGCAGTGGCGGTGCAGGACACCCTGCCAGCGGGCATGGTGTTTGACAGTGTTGTAAGTATCAACGGGGATACCAGTGCCCCCTACGCGGCGGGCAATGGGTTTGATTACGCGGATATTCCCGCGAGTGCGGTGCCGGCTCAGGGTGCGGAAGGCGTCATCGACTGGGTACTTGACGATGTAACCCGAGAATTCACCGCCAGCGCGCCGCTGGTGATCGAGTACCGGGTAAAAGCTGCGGAAGACAATGGTATCGAGCACCTGCCTGCGCAGCAGCTCACCAATACCGCGCAACTGACCTACGGCAGTGACACTCTGGAGAGCAGCGCGGTGATTTCACTGCTGCAGCCGGTGATCGACAGCTTGGAGAAAACCGAGCGCAGCGGAAAACCCAACCCCTACAGTAATATCGATCTGCTCAACGACGTCATGCAGTTCCGCCTGCACGCCTGTAACAGTGGTGATGCTCCGGCCTACGATCTGCAGCTGACCGATACCCTGGCGATGGAAATGGATGAAACCTCCATTGCCAATGTGCAGGTCAGTATCGACGGCACGCCGCTGGTGGATGGCGACTATACCTACACCGCGCCCGCTGCCCGTGGTGGCGACATGGTGTTTGTATTGAACACGCCGGTGCCCGCCGGTCTCTGTGTGGATATTGATTTCGACATCGGTTTCCATCAGGACGTCGGCGGTGACCAGTCCTGGGTGAATACGTTCGCGGTCGATCAGTACTGGTCACTGCCAAATGCCAGTGGCCAGAAATATGGGCCGGTGGAGTTGCCGGTGCCCTTCGCCATGAGCACAGCGGCGGCGGTGGTGGAGCCGCTCGTAAAAGCCCTGATTTCTCCCGCTGATGGCACCGCGTCTATCGGTGAGCTGGTGCAATATCGCATCACCGTACCGGGTGTTGCCAACAATGCGGTGGCGCTGCGCAATGCACAGGTGATCGATACCCTCGACAGCTTGGGCGAGATAATGACCTTCGAGAGCGCGACCCTGAACGGTGAAGCTTTCGACCCCGTGATCGATCAGGCTGCGGGTACGCTTACGTTTGACATTGCATCCATTGCAGTGGGCACTGTGGCGGAAATCGATGTTTATGCGCGCGTCGCGGATGTCGCCACGGCGGTGGCGGGAACGGAAATCGTTAACGCCGCGGATTTCACCTACCAAGAGGGCGGCAGCAATCTCTCGGGTGGCGGCAATGCGGTGAGCTTTACCATCGTCGAGCCGGACCTGGTGATGGACAAAACCGGCCCGGCCAATGTGCAGGCGGGGCTCCCCGGCCGCTTTGTTCTGGATGTCTACAACGCTGGTATGGGTGACGCGTTTGAGCTGACCCTGACGGATATTCTGCCGAAAGAGAGTGATGGTGGTGAAGCCGGCGGCATGTGCACCACGCCTCCAGAAAACTTCACCGCGGACATCCTCGATGCGGGTGGCAATGCCGTTGCTTCCCTGAGTGAGGGCAGCGAATTCACCACCAGCTACGATGTGGACAGCTGTACCCTCGTAGTGACCGTCATGGGTTCTGCCGATCTCCCGGGGGCGCTGCCAGCCGAGCATCACCTGCAGTTCGCGTACGATGCCTACCTGGATGCAGACACCACCCACAATGCGGTGCTGACAAATATTGCCGGCGCTACCCAGTGGTACAGCCTGTCTGCGGATATTGACCAGCGTCGGGTCTACGATCGTGTACTGACCGATGGTACCCCGGGCGTGGTGGATTTCGAAGATGCCTTCACGACCACCGCACAGGTGCCCCGTGTGGCCTTCTATAAATCGGTGGAAAACATTACGCGCGCGGAAAGCCCGGCGATCAACGCTTCGCCTGCGGATCTGTTGCGCTACACCTTAACCCTGACCAACGAAGAAGATGTCAGTGTCGAGGATTTCGCGGTAACCGATGACCTGGGCAGCCTCAATCCGGCGGTGGCGTTCCAGTCTGGCACGCTCAGTATCGTCAGCCTGCCAGCGGGCGCGGATAGCAGTGCTACCGATGCTGCGGGTGGCACCAATGCATCCGGGCTACTGGATGTTCGAGGGCTGAACCTGGCGGCCGCTGGCGAAGCCGGTGACAGCATCGAGATCGTATTTGAGGTGCAGCTGGCGCCGGTGATTGATAACGGCACCGCGGTGCTGAACCAGGCGCAGTTGCAATTGCCCGGTCAGTCTACCTTCGTCAGTGACGATCCCAATATCAACGGGCTGCAAGACCCGGAAGTGGCGGGCGATGAAGATCCAACCCGAGTCGTCGTCGAGTCCGCGCCGTTGTTCAAGCTGGAGAAAACCTCCGAGGATCTCACCGGTGAGCCCGACAGCCTGATGCCCGGTGATACCCTGCGCTATACGCTGCGTGTGGCGAATACGGGCAATGAAAACATGCAGCAGGTCAGCCTGCGCGACCAGGTGCCGGCCAATACCATGTACGTTGCCGGTTCCACCACCCTGAACGGTGCGGTGCTGGACGATTTGGATGGCAGTACGCCGCTGGCCCAGCCCCTGGTAATTCAGTCGCCCGGTGCGGATGTTGGCGTGTTGCTGGCCGACCCCAGTGGTACCGGCAGCCAGACCGCGATCATCACCTTTGATGTGACCATCAATGACGTCAACGACGGCACGGTAATTTCCAACCAGGGCTTTGCCAACGGTGTTGGCGCGGGCGTAGATACCAGTGGCGAAAATATTCCGCTGGATGAGCAACCCTCCGACGATCCGACCACCGAATTGGCCGATGATCCTACTATCGACATCGTTGGTAATGTGCCGCTGATCCGCGCACAGAAAACCGTCGAGCTGGTGGTGGACAATATGACCGCAGGCATTGTCGATCCGGAAGATGTACTGCGTTACACCATCACGGTTGCCAACATGGGCGGCAAGGATGCCACGGAAGCGCGCCTTGTGGACCTGGTGCCCGAATACACCACCTATGTGGCCGGTAGTACCCTGCTGAATGGTTTTGCCGTGGCCGACAATGGCGACGAATCGCCATTGGTGGCGGGCATTCCCATCAGCAGTGAAGACCTCACGCCGCCATTGCCGACAGAAGGGTTGGGTGTCATTACCACCGCGCAGACCGCCACCATCGTGTTTGATGTGATGGTGAATGCGGATACCGAACGCGGCACCATCATCAGCAACCAGGGCAATATTTATAGCCTGGAACTGCCGCTGACCCTGACCGACGCAGATGGCAACAGCAGCAACGGTGCCCAGCCTACCGAAGTGGTAGTTGGCGATGCACAGCAGCTTTCCATCATCAAAGAAGTGGCGGTTATCGGCGGTGGCGCGGCCGAGCCCGGCAAGGTGCTTGAGTACATCGTGCGCGTGACCAATATCAGCGCCGTGCCCGCGAGCCTCGTCACTATTTACGATGACCTGCTGGTGGCCGGTGAGGGTGTGCTCACTTACGTTGAAGATTCCGCGCGCCTGAATGGCCAGCCCGATGGTGTGATGGTGGATGGTTCGCTGATTACCGTCGACTACAGCACCAACTACGGTGACCTGCAGCCGAGTGAATCCATTACCCTGCGCTTTGAAGCCAAGCTGGGCGAAAACCTGGCAATGGGCTACTCGGTGGTGAACACCGCGCAGGTGAAATGGAATGACCCGCCGGCCTATAACGAGGCCACGGTGGCCATCGATATTGGCGGTACTCCGGGTATTGCGAACCTTTCTGGTTACCTCTGGCACGACGTGAATTTCAGTGAAACCGCGGACAGTGAAGAGCGTCAGCTGAGCAACTGGACCGTAGAGCTGTATTTCAACAATGGCTTGCTGGAAACCGTGCAGAGCGACGAAAACGGCTACTTCCAGTTTGCCGGCCTTGTGCCGAATATGGAGGGCGCTGAGCTGGCGGGTGCCAGTTACGCGCTGCGCTATCTGGCACCCAACGCGGTGGAGTCCACGGCATCTCTGGGTATGGCGAGCTCTGACTACACCAATGGCCCGCAGAATATCCGAGATATTTACATAGGCTCTGGCGCCAACCCGCAAAACCTGAACCTGCCGATTACCCCCAACGGAGTGATCTACGATTCCGTACTTCGTGCACCGGTGGCAGGTGCTCGCGTGCGTATGCTTCAGGCCTCCAGTGGCCAGGCTGTGCCGGAGAGTTGCTTCGAGGACCCGGCGCAACAGAACCAGGTGACGTTGTCGGGCGGCTACTACAAGTTCGACCTGAACTTCAGCAGTGCTGCGTGCGCGGTAAATATGGATTACCTGATCGACGTGGAAGTGCCTAACGATGACTATACGTCTGGCCCATCCCAGATCATTCCGCCGCAGACCAGCAGTGAGACCGGAAGCTTCGATGTCAGTGCCTGTTTGGGCAGTGCCGCCGATGTGATTCCCGGCACACCGAATCACTGTGAAATCCAGCTCACAGCACTGCCGCCATCCATCGACATGGATGCCCGTTCCAGTGAGACGGATTACTACCTGCGCCTGAATCTGGACGATACCAACCAGCCGGGCAGCAGCCAGCTGTACAACAACCATATTGCCCTGGATCCGTTGCTGGAGGGCGCGCTGGCGCTGACCAAGACCTCGGCCATGACCAATGTGACTCGCAGCCAGCTGGTGCCCTACACCATCACTTTCAGCAACACCATGCCAGTGCCGCTCACGGATCTGCAGCTTGTGGATTACTTCCCGGCGGGCTTCAAGTATGTGGCCGGTTCCGCGAACCTGGATGGTGAGCCGCTGGAGCCGATCGTGGAGGGCCTGCAACTGCAGTGGCCGCACCTGCGCGTCGAAGGCGAACAGACCCGCACCATGAAATTGCTGCTGGTCGTGGGTTCCGGTGTGGGCGAGGGTAAATACATCAACCGCGCACGCATGTTCAACGAACTTTCCGGACAGCAGGCTTCCGGCGAAGCCTCCGCTACAGTGCGCGTGGTACCCGATCCGACCTTCGACTGCACCGATGTTATCGGCAAGGTGTACGACGATAAAAACCTGAACGGTTATCAGGATAGTGGCGAAGGCGGTGTGGCCGGTGCGCGGGTAGTAACGGCGCAGGGACTGAGGGCAACCACCGACGCGCACGGTCGTTTCCATATTACCTGTGCCGCAGTGCCGAACCCGGATCGTGGCTCTAACTTTGTATTGAAGCTGGATGATCGCAGCTTGCCGAGCGGCTACCGCCTGACCACGGAAAACCCGCGGGTACAGCGCGCTACTCGAGGCAAGATGCTGGAGTTCAACTTCGGTACCAGCCTGCATCGTGTAGTGCGTCTGGATCTCGCAGAAGCCGTGTTCGAGCCGGGCTCCACCGAGTTGCGTCCGCAGTGGCACTCACGCACTGAGCTGTTGCTGGAGCGTCTGCAGGAGGCGCCTTCGGTGCTGCGCCTGTCTTACTTGGCGGAGAATGAGGATCCCGCACTGGTAGACGCGCGCCTTGAAACAATCAAGGCCCGGATTGCAGAAGACTGGGCGGCGCTGGATTGCTGTTACCCACTTAATATTGAAACCGAGATTTTCTGGCGCCGTGGCGCGCCGCCCGAACGCGGCGGTGTGCTGGACGGGCTAAAACGCAGTGTGAATCGAATGATCGGAAGTGATGATCAGGGAGGAGCTCGCTGATGTTCCGTCCTTCAAAAAATAAGCTGGCATTAGTCATTGCCGCGCTCGCGAGTACCGCAGCGCTGGCACAGGACGCGAATGACCGCGAAATTTCCTGGTGGCAGAAAATCCCCGGTCTCTCGCCGCAAATCGCCGAAATGGAGAGTGCGGGGGATTACACCAACAAGCCGCTCGGCAGTAATACCGAGACCACCCTGATTCCGGCCGCCGGCCAGTTGTGGGTACAGGACGCCGAGGTCTTTATCGATCCGGAAGAGCCGGTGGTGGAAAGCAACGTGTTGCCTCCGCTGCTTTACCGGGAAGTTGACGACGAGATCGCGCCGGAGCTGGTTACCCAGCTGCGGGAAAAACTTGCAGGGCTTGAAGGCGCGCACGAACTGCAACTGATTTTCACGGGGCACACAGACAGTGATCCTTTGAATGAAGAGCTGAATGAAGAACTGGAAGCAGGGCAGGCCGAGCCGCTGGATAAAGTCGCCTTTAGCGAAGCGCGCGCCCGACAGGTTGCGGAATATTTTCAAACCGCGCTGGAGTTACCGGAAGACGCCGTGCGGTTTGAAGGTCGCGGCGACAGTGAGCCACTGACGGAAAATATCACCGAAAAAGGGCGCGAGCTGAACCGTCGTGTGGATGTGACGCTGCGCTATTTCGAACTGGATCAGCAGGCTCGCGACGCCCAGCGTCGTGCCGAGGCGGCACAGCTCAATCGCGTTCAGGTTTGCCGCCAGGAAACCGTGTGTAAACTCCGTTATACCGCCGGCTCCGACAAGCGCGCGCGGTTGAAAAACCTGGTTTCTCCGCTGCGCCTGCAGCCGGGCCAGGTGGACCTGCCCGCAGGCTTTGTGCGCCGGGTACAGGAGGTGCGCAACACCCTGGTGGAGAAGCCTAACCTCACCATCCACTTTGTCGGTCACACCGATGGCAAACCGCTGCCGGAAGGTCCCGCCGAACTCTACGACGACCAGATGGCATTGTCCCGCGCCGAAGCGCGCCGGGTGGCGCTGGCGGTGGCCGACCAGCTGAACCTCCCGGGATACATGGTGACCAGTAGCGGCAAGGGCTCCAGTCAGCCCATCGCCGCCAACGACACCGCCAAAGGGCGCGCGCTGAACCGCCGCGTGGAAGTGGAGTTCTGGTACGACGACCTGTTGGAAACTGCGGCCGATGGCCTGCAAGCCTGTCCGGAATCTGCCGCGGCGGAAACCATTACCATTGCCCACGAGTCTCCCACAGGTGATATCCAGCCTATTTTCCTGGATAGCGGCGATCCGCAGATATCCGGTGCACAGCTGGCGCAGATGCAGCGCATGATGGACGAAGTGGCGGGCAAGCAGAATGTGCGTCTGAGCTTTATCGGTTACAGCGATAACCAGCGCATGGAGCGCCGTGAGGCGATGGTCTATGGCGACGATGTCGGCCTTTCTGCGGCGCGGGCGGAGAAAACCATGCGTGCGGTGCAACAGCACCTCGATCTCGATGACGCCCAGGTGGAATTCGAAGGCCGCGGCTTTGTGGAATCCAAAGACGTGGTGCAGACCGGGTTTATCCACATGGACGGCGCGCGGGTAGAAGTACAGGTACTGTACGACGAACTCGCTGTGCTCGCAGACAAGGACCGCCTGGAAATCGAACGGATTCAGCAAGAAGCCGAGGCCCACAACCCCTACGCCCTGAACCTGATGCGTATTACTGTGGATGGTGCCCCCGAGTACGACCCGCACAAGAATTCCGCGGACCTGCAGCGCTGCACTGACGTGGCGCTGGAGAATGCCAATATCCAGTTCCGCTTTGACAATCAGGCCATGCAACCGCGTCTGAACGTCACCGCTTTCCCCAGTACCATCCGTTATGCGGATGACCCGGAAACAGAAATTGTCGATA
This sequence comes from Microbulbifer elongatus, assembly GCF_020524885.1. Classification (GTDB taxonomy): domain Bacteria; phylum Pseudomonadota; class Gammaproteobacteria; order Pseudomonadales; family Cellvibrionaceae; genus Microbulbifer; species Microbulbifer elongatus_A. The sequence continues at coordinate 353,592 of NZ_JAIVKJ010000001.1, forward strand.
GCCGGGTACAGTTCAAACGCTACACAAACTACCCGTCCTTCATCACTCGCGCGGAAGTGCGCATTTTTGAAGAAGAACAGTCCCTGCGCGACGAGCCACTTGCTGTGGTTACCCTGGACCAGAATGGCGAGGGAAGCTGGGATGCGGCGTTTGAGGAATACCAGGCACCGCTGAAAAAACTGAAATACGTGCTGCGCGTATACGACTGGAAGCAGCGTTTCGACGAGACCCGCCCCCAGACCCTGTGGCTGGTGGATAATTTCGAGCCGCAGTTGCAGGAAACCACGACGGAAAAAGAGCTGTTGGTGGGCTACGGGGAAAACCGCCTCGCTGAACAGAATATTCCGGTCAATGGCAATGCGGTGCTGGTCAATGGCTCGGACATCCCGGCAAACCACAGCGTGTGGCTGGCGGGGCACGAGGTTCCGGTGAGTGGCAGTGGCGATTTTGTCGCCGAAGAAATTTTTGCCAAGGGCCTGCACACCGTGGAAGTGGCGGTGCTGGATGACGCAGGCAATGGTGAGCTGTTCCTGCGGGACCTGGAATTCACCCGCGATGACTGGTTTACCGTGGGCATCGCCGACCTCACCATCGCCCGAGACGATACCAACGGACCGGCGGCACTGGTCACCGGTGACGAAACCCATTACGACAATTCCGCCAGCTACGATGGCCGCCTGGCGTTCTACACCAGTGGCAGTTTCGGCGATGGCTGGCGCCTCTCCGCCAGCGCGGATACGGAAGAGGGGCCGGTAGAGGATCTGTTTACCAACTTTATGGAAAAAAATCCGGATTCGCTCTTCCGCCGTCTGGACAGTGACCTTTATTACCCGACCTTCGGGGATGACTCCACCGTAGTGGAAGATGCGCCCACCTCCGGCAAGTTCTATATCAAACTGGAGAACTACGACGATTACGGCCTGTGGGGGAATTTCAACGCGTCGTATACCGATAACGAACTGGCGCATATCGACCGTGCGCTCTACGGGGCCAATTTCCATTTTGAAACGGATGATGTCACCGACTTCGGCGACAAACGTTTCCAGGTCGATGCCTTCAGTGCCGAGCCTGGGACCATAGCCGGCCGCGATGAATTCCGCGGGACCGGTGGCTCCCTCTACTATATGCGTCACCAGGATATCCTCACCGGGTCGGAGCGCCTGCGGGTAGAAGTGCGGGATAAAAACTCCGGCATTGTGCTGGGGGTGAAAAACCTCACCCCGGTGATCGACTATGATGTCGATTACATTCAGGGGCGCATCCTGCTGAACCGCCCGCTGTCCGCTATCGCCAACGACAACCTGATCGTGCAGGATGGCTCCTACAACGGTAACCCGCAGTACCTGGTGGCCCGCTATGAATACACCCCGGGCTTCGACGATCTCGACACGCTGGCCGTGGGTGGTCGTGCCCACTACTGGGCAGGCGATCATGTGCGCGTGGGGGTAAGCTCCACCCAGCAGGATGAGGAAGACAATGAATCGTCCCTGAGCGGTGTGGATCTCACCCTGCGCAAAACTGCCGGTACCTGGATGAAGATGGAGGTGGCGGAAAGCCAGGGCAATACCCTCGACAGCCTGTCATCACTCGATGGCGGTTACAGTTTCAATCAGGGCGGTTTTGAAAACAGTCTTGATCAGTCCGCGTTTGACCCGAACGCCAAGGCCGGTGCCAGCAAGTTTGAAGCCTCCATGCAGGTGGGGGATTTCTTCGAAGGTGCGCGTGGTTCCGCGACCGTCTATGCACAGCAGCGCGATGCCGGTTTCTCGGCACCCGGCCAGCTTGCCAACCGGGAAACCGAACAGTACGGTGCCGCAGTGAATGTTCCCATCGGCGAGCGTTTCGATGTGGGCCTGAAAACCGATACCAGTGAACAGCAGCAGGGGCTGCAGACCGAAGCCACCGATGTAGAGCTGGGCTACCGTCTGAGCGAACGCTGGCGTCTCGCCGCCGCGGCCCGTTCCGATTCCCGCGAGGACTTGTCGCCCGTTGTGCCGATCACCCAAAAGCAGGGCGAGCGTACCGATGTGGCGGTGCAGGCCAGCTATGATTCCGGAACGGACTGGAGCGCCTTTGGTTTTGTACAGCGCACGGCAGAGTTGTCTGGTAACCGGGATGAAAACAACCGTGTCGGTTTCGGCGGCGCCTACCGGGTTAGCGATCGCCTGACTCTCGACAGCGAACTTTCCGGTGGGGATACCGGTACCGCCGCGCGCCTGGGTACCGATTTCCTGGTAACGGACCGCACAAACCTTTATTTGAATTACACCCTCGACAACGAGCGCACCGACACCGGCGTGCGCGCGCGCAAGGGTAACCTCAACAGCGGTTTCCGCAGCCGCTTCAGTGATACCACGAGTATCTACGGAGAAGAGCGCTACACCCACGGGGATGTGTCCACAGGCCTTACCCATGCACTCGGCGTGGATCTGGCACCCAGCGACAAGTGGAATTACGGCACCAGCCTGGAAGCAGGTACCCTGGAAGACCCGCGCACCGGCGCGGAAACCGAGCGTCGCGCCATGGGCGCCAGCATGGGCTTCAACGACGGCGATCTGCGCCTGTCCAGTGCGGTGGAATACCGTGTGGACAATATGCAGGCGCTATCGGGCACAGGCACCGACGACGATCTCCAGAGCGTGCTGGAAAATGAACGCAAAACCTGGCTGCTGAAAAATACCCTGAGTTACCAGATCAATCCGGACTGGCGCTTGGTCGGCAAACTGAATTACTCCGACAGCCAGAGTTCCCAGGGGCAGTTCTACGATGGCAAGTTCACCGAGGGCGTGATGGGCTATGCCTATCGCCCGGTGTACAACGACCGCTGGAACACGTTGCTGAAGTACACCTACTTCTACAATGTGCCCACCACGGATCAGGTGCTGGTGACCTCGAACAGCACCAGCAGTGCCATCGAGTTCGTGCAGAAGAGCCATATCTTCTCGGTCGACACCAATTACGATCTTACCCAGCGCTGGACCATCGGCGCCAAGTACGCCCATCGCCTCGGCCAGCTGAGCATGGAGCGGGATAACCCCGAATTCTTCGACAGTACCGCGAACCTGTACGTACTGCGCGCCGACTGGCACTTCGTCAACAAGTGGGACCTGCTCATAGAAGGGCGCCTGCTCGACCTGCCAGATGCCGGCGACCGCAAAAGCGGTGCTCTATTGGCGCTGTATCGACAGATGGGGCGCAACTTCAAGGCGGGTATCGGCTACAACTTCACCGACTTCTCCGACGACCTGACGGATCTGGATTACGACAGTCAGGGTGTCTTTATCAATATGGTGGGGAAATTCTAAAGGGACGAGCCTGCGCCGCGGGCTCTTGCCGGGCTCTTACCAAGCTCTTAAATGGTCACTCGGTAGTGTCGTTTACCTGGTCGCATTACCCGCGGCCGGGTCAGGCGGTGGTCGCCTGATCGATCGACCTTGTTGGTGCTGCAGGCGCGGCCTTGTGCAATCGCAGTCGGCGCTTCTTCCACCACAGGTAACTACCCGTTGCGAATAGCAGTGCGGGCACCAGTCCCGCGATCAGTATCAGCCAGCGGCCGACAATTCCCAAGGCGTCGCCGTTGTGCAGGGGAAATTGCCAGCGCAGGATTTTGTTGCCCAGGGGGATTTCGGTTACGTCCTGTGTCATCAGCAGTTCGCCACTGTACTGGTCCACCCGTGTAATGCTGGCCCCGTAATTGCTCCAGACTTCTCCCTCGGCACGAAAGGTCAGACCGTAACTGTCGCTCGCATTGCGGGGCAGGTAGATACGCTTGAGTACGCCACGAGGAAATGCGGCCTGGCCGATTGCGACGGCTTCATCCGCGGTGATGGGGGTGCCCTTGTCGGTTCGCGATGGCGGCAGGGCCGGGCGCGGTTCTGTCTTGAACAGGGCGCCGACCACTGTTTCCACCTGGGACGGGAATACAAGGGTGACGCCGGAAAAGCTGGTCAACAGCAGCAGCGGCAAAAAGTAAATTCCGAACACCTTGTGCACGTCAAAGTAAAAACGGAAGCGGTTGCCGCTACGGGAAATGCTGAATGCCCGCTTCCACCTTCCTTTTGCAGTCTTGCTTCGCTTGGGCCACCACAGTACCGCGCCGGTAATACAGAACACCATCAGCAACAGGCCCATAAAGCCCACCACCGTCTTGCCGTTTTTGCCTGCCAGCAGGGTGTAGTGCAGGCGGTACAGCCAGGTCATGGTGTACTCGGGGGTGCCCCAGCCGCGAACCGCCAGTACTTCGGCGTCGGTGGGTGAAACACTGACCTCGATGGGGCCGGGCGCGCCCTCCGGGGTGGGAAAGCGCACCACGTGTGGACTGCCCGGCTGGCGCTGGGTCATCAGGCGGCTGGGCAGTGGGTTGCCCGGGACGGCTGCCTGGGCGGAAGCAAAAACCTCCGCGTAAGTGGCCGGGCGGGAAGAGGGCGTGAAGGTAACGGTCTCTGGCGCAAGGGTTTCATCCAGCGCATGGTCGAACACCAGCAGGCTGCCGGTTATGCCGATCAGGCTAAGCAGCAGGCCCAGGGTCAGGCCTGCGTACTTGTGCAGAATGAAAAACGTTTTGCGCATAAACGAGGCTGATCAGAATACCTTGGAGTAAGACAGGTTCACGCTGCGCCCCAGACCTTTGAAGTTGCGCACGTCGTTGCCCGCAGTCTGGGAGTAGTAGGTGAAGTAGTCTTCATTGGTGAGGTTCTGCAGGCCAAGTGCGAACTCGCCGCCCAGGGCTTTCAGCTGCGCGCTGGCATCGATGGTGGCGTAGCCGTCGAACTCGGTGGTGACTTCACCGGTACTGTTTTCGAAGTCGCGGTCCAGCAGCCAGTTGGCCTGCAGGCGGGTGCTGAAGTCTTCTGTCCAGTTGCGCGCCCAGCTCAGATTCACACGGTTTGGGGAAATGTTGCGGCCGTCCAGGTCGGTATCTACCTTGCCGTCCTGGTCGGAGTCGTAACGCCCTTTGGTGTAGGCATAGCGAACTTCCAGAGTGTCGGTTTCGGTCGCAAACCACTGGCCGCGCATTTCGGCACCGTCGATATCCGTTTTCTCCCGCTTCACGCTGTAGACACCGTCACTTCCCAGCGCCAGACGCTGGCCAAAGTTGGAATCCGAGGAGTAAAGCGCAATCTGTGCACCGAACTGTTCGTTATTAAAGTCGAGGCCCAGTTCGTGGTTCTGGGTCAGGATCGGCTCCAGCTCAAGAAAGCTTTCCGCGCTCAGGCCCGGCTGATTGATACCGCGCAGCACCCGGCCGACGTCCGGCATGGAAAAGCCTTCGGAGTAGTTGGCGTAAATACGCAGACCTTCGGCCAGTGCGTAGGTCGCGCCGATATTGCCCAGGGTTTCGCTGAATTCCGGATTGCCGCCTTCTACGAACTGGCTGCCATAGGATGCCAGGGTAGTGAAGTCATCCACGTCCAGCTCGGAGCGCTCGTGGCGCAGGCCGGCGGTGATGGTCAGCTTGTCGATGCCACTGAACTCTGCCTGCAGGTAAGGCGCAGAGCTCTTATATTTTGTGGGCGGCACCCAGGCGCGGCCGGTCTGTACCAGCTGCTGCCAGGTTTCGTCCTGCAGTAGATCCACACCGTAGGCAAGGCTGATGGCGCTACCAGCGATATCGTCCTTGATCAGGGTGAGTTTCAGGCCGCGCTTTTCCGAGTTGTTCTGGGACTGGTCGAAAATGTCTTCGCCGTACGCCGGGTCCTGGAAAGTCGCAAACGCGCCGCCGCCATAAGTACCGGCGAAGTCTTGGGAAAAGATCTGGGCGCGGAGCTTATGGCCGAACAGGTCTTCGTTGGTGTACTGCAGATTGGCTGTGGTGACCTCATTGGATGGCGCATCCCCGGGAACCGGTGCCTTGATCGCGGTGGTGGCAATGCCTTCGCTGATATCGCCATCCACGCTCAGCCAGTTGTTGTTGCCTTCCACCAGATAGCGGTTGATGGTCAGCTGCATCCGTTGATCATCCCAGCTGTAGCCGGTCTTGATAAACGCATTGGTGGTTTCGCTGTCCATGGTGTCGCCCTGGGTATTGTCGAAACCGACAATCTCACCATTGGCGTCGTAGCCCACACCGCTGTTGCGATAGGTAAAGCTCGCGAGTACATCGACTGCGTCGACCTTGCCGGAAACACTGTAGCTGCCGTTATAGCCTGCCGATTCACCCATGTCTTCGGTCTGAAGCGCGGTCTCTACCCTCACACTCTGCTGGAACTCTTCACTGGGGGTGCGGGTAATCAGGTTGATGATGCCACCGGAAGCGCCCATACCATGAATGGCGTTGGCACCGTGGATCACCTCTACGCGCTCTAGTACCAGTGGATCGATGGTGTGACCGTCGCGGCCGCCGTTGCGCAGCGGATTGGACTGGGGCACGCCGTCGATCAGATAAAGCGGTTTACGCCCGCGCAGGCTCTCACCGGAACTGGTCATTTTCTGGCGACTAGGAGAGAAGCTCGGAATCAGGTTGCCGAGGATTGTGGACAGGTCGCTGGTGGCTGCCATCTGGCTGGCCAGTTCCTGCTGATCGATGAGGGTGACTGTGTTGGGGATTGCGCTCAGGGGCTTTTCGGTTCGGCTGGCGGTGACGACTACTTCTTCCTCTATACGGGGTTCTGACTCCGCGGCGAGAGTGGCTGTACTGGCAGCGGCTATGGCCAGGGCGAGAGTGGTCTTCAGGCAGCGCATGCTGTGCTCCTTATTGGGTGCTGTTATCGCGAATGTTGTTAAAGAGGATGCCAAAGCGGTCGGGGGATTGACGGCTGGCGCCGTGCTCCCTTGGGAAGAGGCTTGTATCCTGCGGCAGTTGCTGTCTGCGTCCTGCCATAATCTGTGCGCGATAATAAAGAAAATGAGAATCTATATCAATTGCTGTTAGCCCGTTATGCCTGCTTTGGGCTGCAGGCATGGCGGTTGATCTCGTGCAAAACACAGGATCGACCTTCTGTGTGAACAAATGCCAAAAGTGACTTGACTCCCAGAGGGGCGGTCAATAGAATGCGCAGCCTCTGAGCGGTTGGGGCAACCCACCGCAGGAAGCCGATCTTTACCAGGGGCGGCTTCCAGGGTCGTTGGTGCGGGGTGGAGCAGCCTGGTAGCTCGTCGGGCTCATAACCCGAAGGTCGTAGGTTCAAATCCTGCCCCCGCTACCAAATTCTGCTTATACTTAATGAGGTTTAAGCGGTCGCCAAACCCTAGAGTTGTTGCGGGGTGGAGCAGCCTGGTAGCTCGTCGGGCTCATAACCCGAAGGTCGTAGGTTCAAATCCTGCCCCCGCTACCAAATTTTGTAGGCACATTGATGATGTGTGACTACGCAGTAAAAGCCCCTGTTAGGGGCTTTTTCGTATCTGCGGCAAACGAGAGTATCTCGGTTTGCCATCCGAATGGGCCGGGAGTCGGCGCCGCGGTTTCTCATTCGGACCGTGGGGTCAGCTTCGCTGCCCATTTTTCGTTTTTGCAACGAGCGAATGCCGTTGCTCATCTGCCCCGGGCGGTCTCCGGGCCAAAGTGGTGATATGGCAAGCAAACGCGAACTTTTAGAAGAGCTGTTGGCTCCGGTGGTCGAGTCATTGGATTGTGAGCTGTGGGGTATCGATTACCAGACTCACGGTCGCAATGCCCTGCTGCGCATCTATATCGATGCCGAGCGCGGCATCTCCGTCGATGATTGTGAAAAAGTCAGCCGTCAGGTGAGCGCGGTCATGGACGTGGAAGATCCCATCAGCAGCAAGTACACCCTGGAGGTTTCCTCCCCGGGTATGGACCGGCCGCTGTATAAACTCGAGCAGTACCAGCGTTATATCGGTGCCCAGGTTGAGCTGCGTTTGCGCATGCCGCTGGACGGCCAGCGCAAATGGCGCGGTCTGCTGGCTGGTGTGGAGGGGGACGAGATTGTCCTGCGCATCGACAGCGAGAATGAGTACCTGTTACCGATCGACAGTATCGAGAAAGCGAATATCGTCCCTCAGTTCGAGGGTGGAAAGAAGTAAGGGCAATGCAGAAGTATCCGGTAGCGCAGGCTTGATCGCGCTCACCGAAGCATTGAATAGCAAGCACGTAGCGTTTTTGAAGAGGCAGCTGCATGAACAAAGAAATCTTGCTGGTAGCCGAGGCGGTTTCCAACGAGAAAGGCGTTGACCGGGATATTATTTTCCAGGCAATCGAGGCGGCCCTCGCAACGGCCACCAAGAAGCGCTACGACGAAGATTCCACCATCGAGGTCATCATCGATCGCCGCACCGGCGACTACGAGACTTTCCGCAGCTGGGAAGTGGTAGACGATGAAACCCTGGCGGAGCTGGGTACCCAGTTCACGCTGGAGGAAGCCCACGAAAAAGACACCGAGCTGAAGGCTGGTGATGTCTACCGTGAGCAGGTGGAAAACGTCGAGTTTGGTCGCATCGCTGCACAGACTGCCAAGCAGGTAATCGTGCAGAAGGTTCGTGAAGCCGAGCGCGCCAAAATCGTTGACGAATATCGCGACCGCGTTGGTGAGCTGGTGAGCGGTACCGTGAAAAAGGTCACCCGTGACTTTATCGCGGTAGACCTGGGCAACAACGCCGAAGCGCGCCTGCCTCGCGATCATTTGGTTGGCCGTGAAATATTCCGCCTTGGCGATCGCGTTCGCGCAATTCTGCTGGAGATTCAGCCGGAAGCCCGCGGACCGCAGCTGATGCTGAGCCGCTCCTGCCCGGAAATGCTGATCGAGCTGTTCCGTATTGAAGTGCCGGAGATTTCCGAACAGGTGATCGAGATCAAGGGTGCCGCCCGCGATCCCGGCTTGCGCGCCAAGATTGCCGTTAACACCAACGACGGTCGTATCGATCCGGTCGGTGCCTGTGTTGGCATGCGCGGTGCACGGGTTCAGGCGGTTTCCAACGAGCTGTCTGGCGAGCGTGTAGACATCGTGCTGTGGGACGACAATCCCGCCCAGTTCGTTATCAACGCCATGGCTCCGGCAGAAATCGAGTCCATCGTGGTGGATGAAGATGCAGGCTCAATGGACGTGGCGGTAGCGGAAGAAAACCTGGCCATGGCTATTGGCCGCAGCGGCCAGAACGTGCGTCTTGCTTCCGAGCTGACCGAGTGGCAGATCAACGTGATGAGCGTTGAAGATTGGCAGGCCAAGCAGGAAGCTGAGTCCGGCAGCATCATGGAAGTCTTCATGGAGCGCCTGGATATCGATGAAGACGTTGCCGGCGTTCTGGTGGACGAAGGTTTCACCTCCCTCGAGGAAGTGGCCTATGTACCGCTGGAAGAAATGCTGGCGATTGAGGGCTTCGACGAGGAAATCGCCGAAGAACTGCGTGCCCGCGCCAAAGACGCCCTGCTGACTCAGGCGCTGGCCTCTGAAGAAGAGCTGGACGCTTCCGAGCCGCAGGAAGATCTGCTGAATATGGAAGGCATGGACCGTCAATTGGCGTTCCAGCTGGCCAGCCGTGGCGTAGCGTCCATGGAAGACCTGGCTGAGCAGGCGGTAGACGATCTGCTGGACATTGAAGGCGTGGACCAGGAACGTGCCGCCGCACTGATCATGAAAGCTCGCGAACCCTGGTTCGCCGACGACAGTGACCAAGAGGCTTGATGCCCGAGTGCCGGGCGCAAGCCCGGCCCCGCGCACTGTTGTGATGTGCGCGCCCCGAATTGCCTGCCGAGCAGGCCAAGGGTGGAGCAGTCAAATGAATTGATGCTGCTCCGCCACAAGCGAATTTTTAGGAGAGAGAATGGCCGAAGTAACAGTTAGCGAACTCGCCAAATCGGTTGGTGCCACCGAAGAGCGTCTGCTCAAGCAGATGCAGGAGGCGGGTTTGCCCCACACTTCAGCGGATGCGCCCGTATCTGCAGAAGAGAAGCAGGTCCTGCTCAACTTCCTGAAAAGCAGTCACGGCAGCAGCAAAGGGGAAGAGGACGCAGCGCCTCGCAAAATCACCCTCAAGCGCAAAACTACCACCACGCTCAAGACCGGATCTGGCACCGGCCGCAAGACCGTAAATGTGGAAGTCCGCAAGAAGCGCACCTACGTAAAACGCGCAGAATCCGAAGAGCAGCAGCCCGAGCTGGATACTTCTGCGCTGCAGAAGGCTGAGGAAGAGCTGGCTGCAGCGGAGAAAGCTGCCGCCGATCGCGCCCGTGCCGAGCAAGAGGTCGCCGAGGCAGAAGCCAAGCGCGCTGAAGAAGAGGCCAAAGCCAAGCAGGAAGCCGAAGAAGCGGCCAAAGCGAAGCAGGAAGCCGAAGCCAAGGCCGAAGAGGCTGCGGCCTCCGCCGAATCCGAGAAGGCTGAAGCGCCTGAGCCCAAAGCAGAACCCAAGCCTGAGCCCAAGCCCAAGCCCGAGCCGGCACCCATCCGTTCTTCTTACGTCGATGACATCGAAGCCATGCGTATTGCTGCCATGGAGCGCCGTAAGAAAGCCGACGAGCGCGAAGCGGCTGAGCTGGAAGAGAAAAAAGCCCGCGTTGAAGCTGAGCGCGCACGTCTTGAGCAAGAACAGAAAGAGCGCGCAGAACAGGCCAAGAAGAAGCCAGCAGCAACTGAGACCACCACCACCACCGCCGCCAAGCCCGGGTTACGCCGCAAAGTAGAAGCGGATGACACGCGCGATGATGACGAGCCGCGCAAGCGTCGCAGCCGTCGCGGCAAGAGTGGTCCCAAGAAGTCCAGCAAGACTTCTCTGTACGATGCTGCACTGGAAGCCTTCGATAGCGACGACGACGAGAAGCGCAGCACGCGCTCGCTCTCTCGCCCGACGCTGAAAGTCAAGAACACACACGGCTTCAAAAAGCCGACAGGAAAGCAAGTGTACGAAGTACAACTGGGCGAGACGATCACCGTCGGCGATCTGGCGAAGCAGTTGAATATCAAGGCCGGCGAGCTGATCAAGCGCCTGATGAAAATGGGCGAAATGGTCACCATCAACCAGAGCCTGGATCGCGACACCGCGGCCCTGATCGTGGAAGAGATGGGCCACACCGTGGTGCTGCGTTCTGAAAACGAAATGGAAGAGAAGCTGGTTGCCCAGTCCCAGAGCGTGGAGGGCGAAGAAGTATCCCGTGCGCCGGTAGTGACCGTTATGGGTCACGTCGACCACGGTAAGACCTCCCTGCTGGATTACATCCGCGAGACCAAAGTGGCTTCCGGCGAAGCTGGTGGTATTACCCAGCACATCGGCGCCTACCGGGTGAAAACGAGCCAGGGCGAAATTGCATTCCTGGATACCCCGGGACACGCCGCGTTTACCGCCATGCGTGCCCGCGGTGCCCAGGCCACCGACGTGGTGATTCTGGTGGTTGCCGCCGATGACGGCGTTATGCCGCAGACGGAAGAGGCCATCGCGCACTCCAAGGCCGCTGGCGTCCCGCTGGTCGTGGCGATCAACAAGTGCGACAAGGAATCCGCTGATCCCGACCGCGTGAAGAACGAACTGGCCGCGAAAGACGTGATTCCTGAAGATTGGGGTGGCGACACACAGTTTATCGAAGTGTCTGCCCATACCGGTCAGGGTATCGACGAACTGTTGGAAGCAGTTTCCCTGCAATCTGAAATGCTCGAGCTGAAGGCCAAAGTATCGGTGCCGGCAAGCGGTGTGGTCATCGAATCCCGGTTGGAGAAAGGCCGTGGTGTGGTTGCCACCCTGCTGGTGCAAAATGGTGAGCTGAAGCGCGGTGACATTGTGCTGGCGGGCCAGAGCTACGGCCGCGTGCGCGCTATGACCAACGAGCTGGGCAAATCCGTCAAGGAAGCCGGTCCTTCTACTCCGGTGGAGCTGCTGGGCCTGGACACCACGCCTAATGCTGGTGATGAATTCCTGGTTGTTGCGGATGAGCGAAAGGCCCGTGAAGTGGCCGAGCAGCGCGCCGACAAAGAGCGTCGCGAGCGTATGCAGCGCCAGCAGGCTGCCAAGCTGGAAAACATGTTTGCGGACATGGAAGCGGGCGAGAGGAAAGTATTGCCGGTTGTCATCAAGGCGGATGTGCGTGGTTCTCTCGAGGCGATCCTTGCGGCACTGGCCGAGATTGGTAACGAAGAAGTTTCCGTCAATGTGGTTTCAAGTGGCGTTGGCGGCATTGCCGAAAACGACATCAACCTGGCGTTGACCTCTGGTGCTATTGTTATCGGCTTCAACACCCGTGCCGATGTGGCTGCGCGTAAGCTGGCCGAGACCGAAAGTGTCGAAATTCGCTACTACAGCGTGATCTACAACCTGTTGGACGAAGTGAAGCAGGCTCTGTCCGGCATGCTGGATCCGGAGCTGCGCGAAGAGATTGTTGGTATCGCTCAGGTGCGCGACGTATTCCGCTCGCCGAAGTTTGGCGCGATTGCGGGCTGTATGGTCACCGAGGGTGTTGTATACCGTAACAAGCCGATCCGTGTACTGCGCGACAACGTCGTAATCTACCAGGGCGAGCTGGAATCCCTGCGTCGTTTTAAAGACGACGTACAGGAAGTCCGCAATGGTATGGAATGTGGTATCGGCGTGAAGGACTACAATGACGTCAAGCCGGGCGACCAGATTGAGGTCTACGATATCGTCAAGGTAGCCCGCGAGCTGTAATCGACCGTCTCCCCGGCGCAAGCCGGGTTCCAGTGTTCGCCTGCAGGGCAGACTCCTACAATGTTTTCTGTAGGAGCCTGTACTACAGGCGATTCGCTATTCTGAATAGGTAAAAAATGGCCAAAGAATTCCACCGTGCAGACCGGGTAGCCGACGCCATGCGCCGCGAGCTGGCCCGTCTTATTCAGCACGAAGTGCGCGACCCGCGGGTTGGCATGGTCAATGTCAACGATGTGGAAGTGAGTCGCGACCTCACCACCGCCAAGGTGTTTGTGACCCTGGTGGGCGAGGACGACCGCAACAAGATCGATATCTCCATGGAGGCGCTGAACAAGGCCGCAGGTTTCCTGCGCAGCCAGCTCGCCAAGGAGATCCAGATCCGAACTATCCCCCGTCTGCAGTTCCGCTATGACGAAACCTCCGTGCGCGGCCAGCACCTCTCGGCGCTGATCGACAAGGCGGTAAAGTCCGATCAGAGTAAATCTGGCGACAGCGACGACGCTGGCGAGAAAGACAACGACTGATGGGCCGCCGACCAAAATGGGGCCGGCAGGTGGATGGGGTGCTGTTGCTGAACAAGCCCGCAGGCATCTCCGCCAACGACGCCCTGCAAAGAGCCAAACGCCTGTTTTTCGCCAACCGCGCCGGCCACACTGGTGCGCTGGACCCGCTGGCAACTGGCGTGCTGCCCATCTGTTTCGGTGAAGCCACCAAGTTCTCCCAGTACCTGCTGGATGCGGACAAGCGCTACCGCAGTACCTTCTGCTTCGGTATGACCACCGAAACCGGCGATGCCGATGGCGATGTGGTGGCTACCACTGATGCCTCCGGAATTACCGAGCAACAGGTGCGTGACGCCATGGCGGATTTTCGCGGGACCATCAGCCAGGTGCCGTCCATGTATTCTGCCCTCAAGCATAAAGGCCAGCCCCTGTACAAGCTGGCGCGCCAGGGCATCGAGGTGGAGCGGGAGGCGCGTCAGGTAGAGATTTACTCCTACGAGCTGCTCAGTTTTACCCCGGCAGCCGACTCTCCGGACAAGCTGCCCCGGGCCGAGATTGAGGTGCACTGCTCCAAGGGCACTTATGTCCGCAGCCTTGCGGAAGATCTGGGCAAAGCATTGGGGGTAGGGGCCTTTGTGGAAAAACTGCACCGCAGTGCCGCCGGCCCATACCATGAGGACGACTCGGTCACCCTGGATGAGCTGACCGAAGAGCGGGGTGACGGTCGCGCCGAAGAGCTGGACCACCACCTGCTTCCGGCGGATTCCCCCGCATCTGGCTTGCCCAAAATGATCCTCTCGGACGACACGGGTTACTATCTGCGTCAGGGCCAGCCGGTAATGGATCTGCAGGTCTATCGCTTGGGCGATGAAGGTGATATGGTGCGCCTCTTCCTGGAAAGTGGTGAATTTCTAGGCGTTGGAGAGATTACTGATGACGGACGGGTCGCCCCGCGCCGCCTGGTAAAATAACCTGCAGGAGCCTGTTCGAAGGCGAATAAAGGTAAACCATTAGCTGGTCTGTAAACATGCACGGGCCAGCCGAATGTTCAAAGCATGTTACGAACGAGGTAATTCGTTATGGCACTGTCTGCAAACGAAAAAGCAGCCATCCTGAAAGAGCACGGCCAAACTGAAGGCGACACCGGTTCTCCGGAAGTCCAGGTAGCCCTGCTGACTGCCAACATCAACAAGCTTCAGGGTCACTTTGCTTCTCACAAGCAAGACCACCACTCCCGTCGTGGTCTGATCCGCATGGTAAACCAGCGTCGTAAGCTGCTGGACTACCTGAAGCGCAAGGATCTGAACCGTTACGCACAGCTGATCGCCAAGCTCGGCCTGCGTCGCTAAGACCCTGAGAATGCCCGCCTTCTGGCGGGCATTCTTCTTTATAGAATTTGAATTCTCCGGGGTGTGATGTTTACTCCGGGAATGCCGGGCCCGCTGAAAAGGTCCGGCAAATTCGCCTGCAGGGCAGGCTCCTACAGAAATCAATTCGTAGGAGGTTGGCTGTGGGCGAACAACTGTAGGGGCTGTTGGAATGGGCCAGCAGCCGTAAGGAAACAGGAAAGAGTCTAGTGAATCCAGTAACCAAAACCTTCCAGTACGGAAAAGATCAGGTCACCATCGAGACCGGACGCGTCGCACGCCAGGCCACTGGCGCAGCGCTGGTCACCATCGGTGAAACCGTTGTGTTGTGTACCGTTGTCGGTGCCAAAGAAGCCAAGCCAGACCAGAGCTTCTTCCCGCTGTCCGTACACTATGTAGAAAAGGCCTATGCGGCCGGCAAGATTCCCGGTGGCTTCTTCAAGCGTGAAGGCCGCCCGTCAGAGAAAGAAACCCTGACCTCCCGCCTGATCGATCGTCCGATCCGCCCACTGTTCCCGAACGGCTTCATGAACGAAGTACAGGTGATGATCACCGTTCTGTCCGCGGAAAAAGACGTAGATCCGGATATCGCCGGCATGATCGGTACCTCTGCGGCACTGTCCATATCCGGTATTCCTTTCGCTGGTCCGATTGGCGCTGCGCGTGTGGGTTACACCGAAAAAGACGGCTACATCCTGAACCCAGGCTACGCGGCTCTGAAAGAGTCCGAGCTGGACATGGTTGTTGCCGGTACCAAAGACGCGGTCTTGATGGTGGAATCCGAAGCCGCTGAACTGCCGGAAGACATCATGCTGGGCGCGGTACTGTTTGCGCACCAGGAAATGCAGGCAGTTGTAAAAGTCTGTGAAGAGCTGAAAGCTGAAGCTGGCAAGCCCACCTGGGATTGGCAGCCGGAAGCAGTGAACGAAGAGCTGAAATCCGCTCTGGAAGCCCAGTTCGGTGAGAAGGTGGCTGAAGCCTACAAGATCACCGACAAGCAGCAGCGCACCACCCGTCTGGGCGAGCTGCGCAACGAAGCGGCCGAAGCCCTGTCCACCGATGAGCTGGATGCCGGCACCGTAAAAAGCTACTTCGGCAAGCTAGAGAAGAAAACCGTGCGCGGCGCTGTTGTACGCGGTGAGCCCCGTATCGACGGTCGCGACACCAAAACCGTACGTCCGATTTCCGTAGAAGTTGGCGTACTGCCGAAGGGCCACGGTTCTGCACTGTTCACCCGTGGTGAAACCCAGGCACTGGTGGTTTCCACTCTGGGTGCTACCCGCGATGCTCAGATCATCGACGCCCTCGAAGGCGAGCGTAAAGATTACTTTATGCTGCACTACAACTTCCCTCCCTACTCTGTAGGTGAAGCGGGTCGTGTAGGTGCTACCGGTCGTCGCGAAATCGGTCACGGTCGTCTGGCCCGCCGCGGTATCGCGGCAGTACTGCCGAACCCGGAAGAGTTCCCCTACACCCTGCGTGTGGTTTCCGAGATCACCGAATCCAACGGTTCCAGCTCCATGGCTTCCGTATGTGGTTCCAGCCTGGCCCTGATGGATGCGGGTGTACCGCTGAAGGCACCGGTAGCCGGTATCGCCATGGGTCTGGTGAAGGAAGACGATGGTTTCGCGGTTCTGACCGATATCCTGGGTGATGAAGACCACCTGGGCGACATGGACTTCAAGGTTGCCGGTACCGCTTCCGGTGTCACTGCGCTGCAGATGGACATCAAGATCGAAGGCATCACCGAAGAGATCATGGAAACCGCCCTTGAGCAGGCACTGCACGCCCGTCTGCACATCCTGGCGGAAATGAACAAGGTGATCGGCGAATCCCGCTCTGTAGTGAACGAGAACGCTCCGCGCTACGCCACCCTGAAGATCCATCCGGACAAGATCCGCGACGTGATCGGTAAAGGCGGCGCCACCATCCGTTCCATCACCGAAGAAACCGGTGCCTCCATCGACATTGAAGACGATGGCAGCATCAAGGTATTTGGTGAAGACGGTGAGAGCCTGGAAGCCGCGGTTACCCGCATCGAGGAAATCACAGCGGAAGCCGAAATCGGCGCCATCTACGAAGGTAAGGTTGTACGCATCGTCGACTTCGGCGCATTCGTTAACTTCCTGCCGGGCAAAGACGGTCTGGTACACATCTCCCAGATCGCTGAAGAGCGCGTCAATGCGGTCACCGACTACCTGAGCGAAGGCCAAATGGTCAAAGTGAAGGTACTGGACGTAGACCAGCGCGGCCGCATCAAGCTGTCCATCAAGGAAGCCAATGCCGACGCCGCTGCGGAAGCGGATGAGGCCACTGGCGAGGAGTAATACCTCCCGGGTTTCCGGCCCGCTTGCGGGCATACAAAAACGGTGGCTATATGCCACCGTTTTTTTTGCTTTTAAAAAGTTGAGAATCAGGGGAAGGGGAGCGCGCAGTGGAAGTCTTATTGATTTACCTGTTGGTGGGTATAGGAGCTGGCACCATCGCTGGTCTGTTCGGTGTGGGAGGAGGGCTGATCATTGTGCCGGCTCTGGTGCTGGTATTTACCGCCCAGGGCATCGCGCCTGAGATTCTCACCCACATGGCGGTCGGCACTTCGCTCGCTACTATCATCATCACCTCCATCAGTTCTGTTCGCACCCACCATGGCAAACGCGCGGTGGACTGGAAAATAGTCGCTGCCATGGCGCCGGGTATTCTGCTTGGCTCCTGGATTGGCGGTGTGACCGCTGACTGGCTAAGCGGTGCCTGGTTACAGTTGCTGATCGGTGTATTTGCCGTGGGCATCGCGGGCAAGATGTGGCTGGATGGCCTGCGCAAGGGCCCGTTACCCACCAATGGTGAGAAAGTACCTGGCAAGGTGGGTTTGTCGGTCGCCGGCGGGTTTATCGGCTGGGTTTCCGCCATCTTCGGGATTGGTGGGGGCTCACTGACTGTGCCTTTCCTGTCCCGCTGCCATGTGGTGATGCAGCGTGCAGTAGCGACGTCGGCGGCTTGTGGCCTGCCCATTGCAGTTGCCGGGGCGCTCAGCTTTGCGGTGCAGGGCTGGAACAACCCGCAGCTGCCCGAATGGACCAGTGGCTATATCTACTGGCCCGCGTTTCTCGGCATTGTCCTGGCCAGTACCTTTTTCGCGCGCCTTGGCGCACTGCTGGCCCACAGGCTTTCTCCGCAGTTGCTGAAGAACTGCTTTGCCGGGTTGTTATTCATTATCGGTGTGCGGTTTATCTGGCTGAATTACGCAGTGGTCGTTAACTAACACACCGTTACTGTAGGAGCCTGCTTGCAGGCGAACCGCTCCGTACCACGCCTCGTTCGCCTGCATGCATGCTCCTACAAAGCGATTCACAAAACACAAAAAAAAGGCCGCTGCGGTTTCCCGCAGCGGCCTTTTTATGGAGGGGCTGAAGACTAGATCAGACAGCCTTGCCTGTGGCCTCGGCGGGCTCTACGGGCTCGATGTGGTCGTCTTCTTCCGCACCTTTTTCCCAGACCTTGGACTTAAAGCCGATCAGCACCAGGATAATGCCGATGCCAATGCTAAACAGGGCGATCTGCAGGTACAGGTTCGGCAGCTGCTGGATATTCTCGGGGTCAAAGTTACCTGCCAGCAGGCCGGAGATGATGTTGCCGATGGAGTAGGTGAGTACAAACACACCCATCATCTGGCCGGCAAAGCGGCGCGGGGACAGTTTGCTGACCGCACTCAGTGCCACCGGGCTCAGGCACAGCTCACCGACGGTGTGCAGGAAGTAGGTCGTAATCAGCCACATGGGGGCGACTTTCAGGCCCTGCGCGGCGTACTGGGCAGCAAAGAACATGACCAGGAAGCCGGACGCCATGATGATCAGGCCAATCGCACATTTCATGCTGTAAGACGGCGTGATCATGCGCTTGCCGAGGTTGATCCACAGGGCGGCAAAGAACGGTGACAGTACGATGATGAAGAAGGCGTTGGCGCTCTGGAACCAAGAAGCCGGGATTTCAAAAGTGCCAATCATACGCTCGGTGAAATCGCGACCAAATAGGTTGAGGGATGAGCCCGCCTGCTCGAAGCCGGACCAGAAACAGGCCGAAGCCAGGCACACCAGGAACAGTGCCCACATGCGCTTCTTCTCATTGTCGGTGAGGTTACCGGCGAAGTAGATGAAGCCGTAGTAGGCGAAGAAAGTCAGGGTGAAGACGATGGCCACGTACTGAGCAATCACCACCGGATTGATGGTGATTTTGCCGGTCAGTGCCAGGCCGGCAACAACTGCTGCTAGTGTGACCACTGCACCAATCACTTGCCAGGCGCGTTTGGCGCCTTGGGCAGACATGGGGTTCTCAGGCATCAGGCTGGCGTTGCCGAGGTTACCGATGGTGAAGCGATACTGTATCAGGCCCACTGCCATACCGACGGCAGCGGCTCCGAAGCCCCAGTGCCAGCCGATGCTCTCGCCAAAGTAACCGCAAATGAAGTAGCCGATCAGGGAGCCGAGATTGATACCCATGTAGTAGATGGCATAGCCGCTGTCGCGGCGCACGTCGTCAGAGGCGTAAAGATGGCCGACCAATGCGCTGATATTCGGTTTCAGTAGGCCGGTACCGGACGCGACCAGCATAAGGCCGATAAAGAAAGTACTGTCGTTGGGGATAGCCAGCACGATGTGGCCACACATAATGATTATACCGCCATACCAGACGGTCTTTTGACCTCCGAGCAGACGGTCGGCAATCCAGCCGCCGGGGAGGCCAAGAAAGTACACCGCACCGGTATACAGGCCGTAAATGGCTGCGGCAGCAGCGACGGTAAAGCCGAGGCCTTCTTCCTGCAGACTTGCGGTCATAAACAGGACCAGCAGGGCCCGCATGCCGTAGTAACTCATCCGCTCCCACATTTCGGTGAAGAACAGGGTGGAGAGCCCTTTGGGATGGCCAAAGAAGCCATCGCTGTTTTGTTGTAGCTGTGACGACATATCAGTTGTTCCGATTGTTATAGCTTTAGCGTGTTATAGCTTTATAGAGACCTTCCCGAGTGTAACAGCGCTCCCGGAAACTGGCGAATGGTTACAGGTGAAACAGGAAATGAGCCTGCGAAAGGTATTCCTGCACGACAGGAATTGTGGAAAATCAGGGATTCGAAACACGATATGGGGAGAATAACCGTGAAAACCCCGCAAAATTCTGGACTGCCAGGAATCAATCGGTCATATAGCAGTTTGATCAAGCGATTTCTGCCGAGGGAGACCATAGTCTGTACGGCCATGGTAGCGCTATTGTTGGCCGGTTGTGCCGGCACCCCGCCAGAGGCGAGTCGATTAGTAGATGTCGATTGGTTGCTTTCTGGTCGGGCCCTGTTTGAGCAGCCCCTGGAAAGCGCGGAACTTCCGGAAGACGATATTCTTGGCCTGGCACCGGAGATACGCGCCTATCTTGCCCAGGTCGCCGCGAGCGCAAGTCCCCAGCAACGGCTGCGGGCTCTGCTAGAGGGATTCGAAGAGCGCGAATTTACCGTGCAGTACCAGGCGGACAAAACACTCACCGCTGGCGAGACCTTTCGCCAGCAAGTCGGTAACTGCATGGCTTTCACCGTGATGATGGTGGCCATGACCCGGGAGCTGGGTGCGGATGCCTACTTTAACCAAGTCGAGGTCCCGCCGGTGTGGGGGCATGATGAGTCTCAGACCTTCGTGGTGTACCGCCATATCAATATGGTGAGCGAAAGTTCTCGCGGCCGCCGTGTGGTGGATTTCAATCTGGAGGCGTACGACCCCGTCTACGACCAGCGCCGACTCTCGGATACGGAAGCGTTTGCCCAGTACTACAGCAACCGCGGTCTTGAGTTAATGCAGCAGGAGAGTATGCGCGAGGCATTCCGGTATCTGCGTAAGGCGCTGGACCTGAAGCCCGGGGACGCCGACCTCTGGGCCAATCTCGGCGCCTTCTACAGCCGCAATCGGCAGTTCACCGCGGCCGAGCAGAGTTACCAGCAGGCGCTGCGACTCAAAATTAGTCACACCATCGCCATAAGTAACCTTGAGCGCCTCTACCGAAAACAGCAGCGGCACGAACTGGCGGACTATTACGCCGATAAGGCCCGATACCACCGTGAGCGAAACCCCTATTACCTGTATTACCAGGCGCGCAATGCCTATGAGCACGGGGACTATAAGAGCGCGAAACGGCAGTTAAAGCGGGCTATCTGGCAGTACGAAGACGACCACCGGTTTCACTTTTTGATGGGGCTTACCAGCTTTCGTCTGGGTGAATATCGCGCTTCCCGAGAGCATATAAAAGTAGCCTTATCACTGGCCCAGAATGCCTCTACAACGTCAGCGTATAGTCGGAAGCTCGAATATTTAATACGAAACGTAGATCGTTAATTCTGCAATATGCTCATCGAACAGGCAATTGTGACTTGTCTAACGTAATTGTTGTGACCTGGTTCAATAACTTGTTTTCGTGACCTGGTGAAGTTGTTAATTTCCGCGCCAACACAGGATTGTCGGGCGGGATTTATGCTTTTGCGGATTTTATTTTTTGTTTGCTCTTTTGGTTTGGTCGCATGCGTTTCCCAGAGCGCGCCACAGCCAACGGATTCAAAGAATTCCTTTCAGTCTGGTGCTCCACAAATCGATGCGGAATACCTGTTAAGTGGCCGGGCGATATTTGACCGATCACTTGATAAGGAAGACTTGCCTGAGCAAGGCCTGTTGTCTGTCAGCCCTTCAATGACCGAATTTCTGGAAGAGTTGTCTCCGGGCGCGCCCTTGGACGTGCGGTGGCGCGAACTCGTGAGCCGGTTTAATCGAGATCAGTTTGTCGTTGAGTACGATGCACAGACCACTTTGAGTGCAGCTGAAACCTTTGAGTTACAGACGGGAAATTGCCTGGCAGTAACCATGTTATTGGTCTCGCTGACCCGGGAGATGGGTATTGATGCCTATTTCAATCAGGTGGAAACACCACAGCTCCGAAAATTCGAGGACGGGCAGACTTTCGTCAACTACCGGCACATAAATATGGTGGCCGAAGTGCCCTACGGCCGCAAAGTCGTTGATTTCGGTCTCGCGGACTATGACTCGACCATGTATCAATACCGAATCAGCGATCGAGCCGCGTTCTCCCAGTATTACAGCAACCGGGCGATGGAGGTGATGCGTGCAGGTGGTGACAGGCTCTATGCATTTAAGTTGATTCGCAAGGCTCTGCAGCTCGCACCGGGCGACAGCAATATCTGGATTAATTTGGGAGCGCTGTATAAGCGTTATGCTTTGCCGAAAGCAGCTGAACAATCTTACCAGCTGGCTCTGCAGCTTGACCCTGAAAACACGATGGCGCTGAGTAGCCTGGGCCGGCTTTACCGAGAAACCGGAAACGAAGAAATGGCGGCTCTGTTTCACAAACGGGCCCGCAGTCTGGAAGCAGCTCATCCACATGTTCTTTACTATGATGCCAAAGATAGCTATGTAAACGGCAACTACCGCGCGAGTCTCGCAACCCTGAACCGCGCCCTGGACAACAGCACCGATGACCACCGTATACACTTTTTGCTTGGGAAAACCCATTTTCAACTTGGCAAGTACACTGCGGCGAAAAAACACCTGACTAAGGCATTTAGCCTGATTAATGATCAGAATATCAAGAGTAGGTACGAACAGGAATTGAGTGAATTGCGTCAAATCTCAACACTGTGAGTGAAGCGAGAAAGCTGACGTATAAAAAAAGCGAGCCACCGTAGGGGCTCGCTTTTCGACGGCCAACCGCCTATATACAGGGCAGTTGGCCGCATAGTGGCAAGTTCCGGAAAACTTAGAAGTTTACGCGGAAGCCCACTTGGTAACGACGACCGATTACGTCGTAAGTGCCTGCATCGGTTTCCGTACCGGTGTCGCTGCCGGGCAGACCGGTGATCAGCATCGGCGGCTCTTCGTCGGTCAGGTTGTAGATACCGGCAAACAGCTCGTACTTGTCCTGCAGGGTGTAGTTGACGTTCAGGTCGTGGTACGCGATTGCGTCGACGCCAACGGTTTCAGGTTGCAGGCCGTAGGCCTTCATGAAGCTGTCATCCAGATAGGACTTGCCGATAAACGAGGTGCTCCAGGCAACATTGACGTCGCCGATGGCGTAACCCAGGTTCAGGAAGAACTTATCTTTGGCGGATCCAACTTCCCCGGCAAACTGGTCTTTTTCCCCGCCAGGTACAGGAGTGGTGTAGCCCTCGAGCACGTGGGTGTACGACAGTTTGGCATTGAGGTAGCCGGCCAGACCGAAATCTGCCAGGTCTTTGTCGTAGCCGACAGTGAGGTCCACACCCTCGGTAACCAGTTCACCGGTGTTGTCGGACAGGGTGTCCACGTATTCCAGTGAGCCGGCGTTGTTCGGGCCGATATTTTCCGGGCGACGGGTAATAAAGTCACAGTAGGAAGTGTCGCCGCCGTTATAGCACTGATCCAGGATGAACTGGCGCGGCGTGTAAACAATGGCGTCTTCAATTTCAATGTTGAAGTAGTCAACGGTGAAAGAGAAGTCTTCCAGTACCGGGATGCCATCGGGAGTAATGACCGCGCCAACAGTCAGGGACTTGCCGACTTCTTCCTGCAGCTCCGGGTTGCCGCTGGTGTAACCGCTGACCCCTTGCTTGTCAGACTGGCTGAGAGTGAACTTGCCATTCTCGATGATGTTAGCCATTACACCTTCATCGGCGCGGCATGCCTCGGAAATTGCACCGTTAGAAGTAGCGGTTACGTTTTCACACGGATCCTGAACACTCGGGTAGGTCTGGCTGGGTGCACTGAACAGCTCGGTGATGTTCGGCGCGCGGGTAGACTGAGCGCTGATCGCACGGAAACGGACATCAGAGATCGGCGCCCACTCGACACCGAAGTTCCAGCTCTGGGTGCTGCCGACGGTGGAGTAGTCAGATGCACGGACGGCACCGCGCAGGCTCAGGTCCTCTGCCAGGAAGGCACCGGACAGCAAGGGTACGTTGACTTCGACGTAGGCTTCGGCAACGTCGAACGCGCCTTCTTCACGAGGAATCGCATTACCCGCATTCAGGCCAGCCTGCTGCAGGGCATCGAACTCGCTGCGGGAGAACTCTTCACGGTATTCGAGGCCGGTCGCCATGCCGATAGGGCCGGCTGGCAAGTCAAACAACTCACCGGTGAAGTTCACCGCCGCTACTTCCTGGCTGACAAAGGTCGCCAGCATGCCCGGTGCGGTGACGTAATCGAGGGCTTCCTGGCTCATTGCGCCATGGCCAAAGATATTCGCTGCGACACAGCCCTGTTCACGGGCCAGCTCATCACGGCAGATCAAGTTGCCATCTTCGTCGGCGATGACTTCCAGTGCGTTGCGGAAGTTCAGGACGTTGACCTGGCCACCGGAAACCTGAGCTTCCTTGGTCTGGCCATAGGTGTAATAGGCGTCCATGCTCCAGCTGCCTGCGAGGTCGGCGTCAAAGCCAGTGACCACGCGGAAGGTGTCACGGTCAGCCGTGTTGCCGCGATTACCAACTTCCAGCATACGGCGGGTAAAGAAAATATCCTTCAGGCCATCGCCATTTTCGTCGACCGCTGCGTTGTAGATCTCATCGGCAACCAGCGGGTTGCGGATGGTGCTGCCCGGATTGTTTGGATCCAGGAATTCAATCGGCACGTAGCCGTCCACTGCATAGATATCGTCGGATGCCAGCGCGAAAGGCTCCAGGCGAGTGCTGGTCTGGCTGGAGGCATAAGTGCCCTCGACAAACACGTTCACACCATCGGTGATTTCGTAGTTGCCGCGCGAGGCCAGCAGGCGGCGCTCGGTCGGCACGGCGATGGTGCGGTAGGCGTTGCGGTTGAAGCCGTCTGCAGGACCTTCGGCGCCGTTGGTGTCAAAGCCAAGCTTGAGGTTGTTGTCGGCGTCGTAAGTGAACTGGCTCTCGCCAGCGTAGAAACGGCCCTGTGGGCTGTAGCTGGAGTAGAAGGGTTCAATCGCGGTAAAGAAATCGTCCGGGTTGCCGGTGACATATGCCCCGAGGGAGGCGATATCGTTAGCGGAACGATCGCGATCAGCAGAGTAGAGTGCTCCCTGATCGGTGTAGGCCGCGTGCACCATGACATTACCGCGTCCGCCATCGATGTTGCCGCCGAGGGTCAGGTTGTACTGGGTTTCAGCCGCATCACCCTCAAAGCTCTCGCCGCTCTTAACTTCGAACTCAACGCCTTCCCAGTCCTTTTTGTAAACCATGTTTACAACACCGGCAACGGCGTCAGAGCCGTACAGGGACGAGGCGCCACCGGTCATGATCTCCACACGCTCCAGGAATTGCGCAGGAATCACGTTCATGTCGACCGCGGAGCTACCAGGTACACCGGAAACAAAGCGGCGGCCGTCGACCAGTACCAGAGTACGGTCTTCACCGAGGCCGCGCAGGTCTACGGTGGAAACACCGGCACTGGAGAGGGTGAAGTTAGAGTTGGTGCGGCTGATAGTCGGGCTGCCGAAGGTCGGGTTCTTCAGCAGTAGCTCCTGAATGTTCGCAACACCGGCATTGTCGATATCGGCAGAGCCGACAACCTGTACCGGAGACGGGCTATTCAGGCCGTTGGTCGCAATTCGAGAGCCTGTCACCACGACTTCTTCAACCAACAGCGCGTCTTCTATGGCCTGGCCAGATACGTTTTCCTGAGCGGAAATACTGGCGGCTGCGAATGCGCTGAAAGTCGCGATGGCGATACTCAACTTGGTCTTGATCATAAATGCATCCTTTATGTACTTAGAGGCACTTTTATTTGTAGGTATATTTTTAGTGCTTGCTGACTTTAAAGGATGTCATCCATTTGTGGAACTAAACTGTCTTTGTGTGTTCTCATCTCATTTAGACCTTTTGTTTGGTTTGTGATCGTTACGGTTGAATTTCGAACACTGCAAAGTGTTGGTTTATTGATTCTGGCGTCTTTCTGGCAAAATTCTTGTTGGCAAGTTGTTTTTATTAGGATGAAATTCGCTAATCTCACATCTTAGAGATATGAGATAACGAAAATTTTGGTTGATATGTAGCCAGATCGGGGTGGGTCGATTAGTCTGCGGAGCTTTGTCCGGCCAGAACTTTTCGGGTTGGGGTAAAGTTCTGGAGGCAGCGGAGGCCTCCAGAGGAAAATAAAAAAATGAATACTTTGTCTAATTTTCTCAGACTGTGAGCTTCGTCAGTTTAGGCTCTGTTTAATACCATCCAGGAACAATTGAACGGCGAGCATCACCAGTACCATCCCCATCAGACGCTCAACGGCAATCAGGCCACGGTTACCAAGTAGCTTCGCCAGCGGAGATGACGCCAGCAATATTACTGCGGATACACCCCAGGCACCGAGCAGTGCCAGTGTCCAATTCCACAATTGTTCTCCCTCACTGTTGGTCATCAACATCAGAATCGCCATCGTGGAAGGGCCCGCGACCAGTGGCACAGCCAGCGGCACGAAGAACGGCTCGCCCTCTAACCGCTCTCCCATGATCCCTCCCTCCACTGGGAACACCATTCTGATGGCAATCAGGAACAAGATAATTGCCCCCGCGATACGAATCGCCTCCTGAGAAAGCCCGAGCCAGGCAAGCACAAAGCGACCGGCGTACAGGAACACCAGCAGCACAATCAATGCAAATATCAGCTCGCGCATGATCACGTAGAGCTGGCGTCTCGGTGGTACGTTTTTGAGAGCGGCGAGGAACACCGGGATGTTGCCCAAGGGGTCCATGACGAAGAGGAGAGTGAGGAAGGCGGTCAATGTATCCATAGGGGTGGAAGCTAGCGTATAAGAGTGTGGGTATTGGCTTAGGTGTAACCCAGTTATAGGTCACTGATGAAATATCTGCAGGCGCGAGGCCTCCCTCGCTACTCGAGCACCCAGGTACCGCGCAGCTCGCAAGTCGGCAGAATGAGCGGCTCCATCGGGGGCATGGGCCGTTACTCCTAGTTGGCAACCGAGCCGGTTGATGGATGGACTTTGTATAACGTCGAGGCCAACCCACAGCATGCCATGTTGTCCGGCCAGGGTGGCCAAGTACTGCAAGGTGACGCCCTGATCTCCGTTTACAGCGCTGCCACAGGTAAAGCCCGCAGCGATTTTACCCGCCCATGCTTGGCGCCCCCATAAGTCACCCGTCGCGTCGATAAACGCTTTGAACTGCGCTGAGACACCGCCCATGTAGGTCGGTGAGCCGAATATGATCGCATTGCATGCTGTAACGAGAGAAAGAACCTCCTCGTTATAGTAGCGGCCGTGAACGATATCACGACTATTAATTTTGATACTAGCGGACTCAGCCCCCTCCACACTGTTGATGCCAGTTGCTACCGACTCCGCAAGGGAGCCGGTAATGTCTGTTTTGGTAAAATAAACAACAGCGATTCGCGTCAACGCCGTTTTGCTCCGGTGGAATTAAATCTGTCACTCGGCATCGGGGGTGGATTACTTCCGCCCAGCATAATGATTACTTTTTAAGGTGACGCTCAAGAAATTCGTTGACTTCCTTCATCGCCGCCAGGCGATTGCCGGCCTCATTGAAATGGTGAGTGCCGTGATCAAAAAGGGTTAGCTTGACGTCTTTGCCCGCTGAAGAGAGTTTGTCAGCCAGTTCGCGAGACTGGTGATAGCTTACTCGGGTATCCGCCTTTCCATGGATGAGTAGCACCGGCGATTCAAAGGAATCCACGAAGTTAATCGGAGAGTTGGCTTGAATGTCTTTACTATCCTCAGCAGAGTGAATATTGCCCACCATCTCTTCGTAATATTTGTTGAAGCCTCTGGTCAGGTCATAGCTGATCATTGAACGAATATCACTGATGCCAGAAAGGCTGACGATACAATTGAACTTTTCCGGGGTTTTGAATCCTGCGACAAGGGCAATGTAGCCCCCGAAGCTGGAACCTACGATGCAGGATTTCTTCGTATTTGCCAGTTTCTGGTTTTCCACCCAGGTGACGGCATCCATGACATCATCCTGAATCGCTTTTCCCCACTCCTTATAGCCGGCCGTCATATAGTCTTCGCCATAGCCGGATGAGCCGCGGTAGTTGACCTGCAGGACTGCGAAGCCGCTATTCACAAACATCTGTACCCAGGGGTCAAAGTACTGGGTATCGCGGGCGGCGGGGCCGCCGTGCGGAAATACCACGAGTGGGGCATCCGTTACATTGGTTGGGCGGGTGAGGTAACCGTGCAGTTGCATGCCGTCACGGGCACTGAACGTAAAGGGTTCTACCTTTTGTAGCGGCTGGTTTTCAAGCTGTGGATATTTGCTGTACCAGAAGCTGAGGGATTTTGCCTTGCGATCAAACAGGTAATATTTGCCGGGAGAGTTATCGGAAACCGCGTAGTAAATGTTTCGATCACCGGATTCATCGCGGCTTGTCATATGGGCATATAGCCCCTGTTTACGGAAAAGACTGGTGATCTGCCGGTCCTCGGCGTCGCTGTTTTTGTCGAAGTACCTGTTCTCTACAAAATTATCGATGTAGCTGAACCCGACCAGTTCAAGCGTATCTTCGTGCCGTACGTACAGGGCGCTTTCCACATCCAGTTGCCCGGGTGCCTCGCCAACGAGTTCAGTAAACTCTCCTTTCGCCAGGTCATAGCGCCAGATGGCGTCCTTGCCCAGCTCGCGGTTACTGAAGGCTATCAGCGAGTGTGACTCCTCTTCGTACTGGATGGGGTAAAAGCTGTCTTCCTTGAAGGAGTCAAAACTGGCTACTTGATCCCAGTCTGCATCGTTATCTTGTCGGAAGTACACATGCACCTTGCGCGATTCAGGATCCCGGTCCCTGCCAAAGGCTAGGCGTACCTGCCCTTTGCGGTCCACCCCCCAGGAAAATATCCGGAGGCTGTTGGGGAGGTATTTCTCGAATTTTCCGTTATTGATGTTTACCTTGAAAACGGAGGAGTAGTAATTGTCACGGGGGTCTGCAAGCTCTACCAGAATATGGTCTTTGTCCTTAGGTAGTGTGGTAAGCAGTCTCGGTGCCATGCGATAGATGTCGAACTCATGGCTGGGGCGTCCCTTGCGCTTTAGTTCAATGTTGGACTTGCCATCGATCGAAATAGAGAACAGGGCTGGTATGCGTACGCGTATTTTTCGCCCATATGCGCTCAGATTCTTGGGTTGTGAAATGCTTGCCAATATGCGGTCGTTACTTGCCCAGTCGATACTGTCGACCCTGAATTTTTCCTCCTCCAGGCCGGCTACTACCCATGTGTCTTCGGAGCCAAACGGAGAAATGGTAATCAGAGATTTACCGTCACTATTCAGTATTGCGGCGATATGTTTACCGTCTGGCGAAATTGTAGGTTGAGAAATCATCGGCATTGCGCTGAAGCTTTCGGCGGTGAGCTGGTTTGCCAAAGCCGGCAGTGGAGCCATGATGAGCGCTAGGGCTAGGTAAGTCCACATTAAAATACGCATATTCTGCTTCCTTGTGGTTATCGTTTTTTTGTCAAGTATACCCTTGAAAAGAATGTTTACTAAACGTTTTGGGCGGCGCTAATTCTTCTTGCCAAACACCTTAGTAAACTCACCCATCCTATGTCTAACATGCGAGGATGATGATACTGAAGTTTGATAAAGCGGCTGTCGAACCTGATGAGTGCTTGAAGTTGTAATTGCCCTTTCTGACTCATGAAACTTAAACACAGCTTCACTGTGTGTGAGTCCACAGGCATCCAGAATGCGTGGGATCTCCGTTTCCGGTTCCCGGACAAGATCTTCATAGTTCACGGTATAAACTCTATCGCCCAGGCAGTTCTTCCAGGTTGCCATCAGCTGCCGCTCGAGTTCAAAATGGTTGGCAATATCGTTGAGTGAATTGCTCCAGAGATTGCCCCGGTTAAAGCATGTGCGGAAGCATGACCAGGCTATATCTTCAAAGCTCCGTTCAATATGAATAATTGGTGAATCCGGGAAAGCGTTGGTAATAATTCCGAGATATAGAGAGTTGTTGATGGATTTGTCAACGGTGATGCCGTTGGAACCATAGCGTTGTGCTGTAATATCCCGATAGAGATTGGCGATCTCACCAAAAGGCGCTGTGGTCCCTGTGGATGGGTGTGAGTCGCCAAGGGGTATCTTAGTAACACCGCCAAATTGCATAGTCGCCCAGCGCATACCACCGAATTCGCCGCCGTCTAGAATTTTTTCATGATTGGTTAGGATTTGTTCCAGCAGGGTAGTTCCAGAGCGGGGAAGACCGGCAATAAAAATTGGGTTGGTCTCGGTCGAATCGTTTGTTAAGGAACGTTTTACGGGTTCCCGAGCGCCGCGGGCGCTGCGAGTGATGCTAGTGTAGAGCTGTTGCTCAGCGTCAGCGTCGTAGGGAGTCAATTTGCGCGCAAGCTTTGCGCCTGTGGAAAAGGTATCGAAAGCTTGATCGTAAAGCCCCCGATCCAGTTCTGCTTTACCGCGCGCAAAGTAATACGGAATTTTGTTATTGTCTGGCGAGCGGGCAATCGGACCTTCTGCTTTAACAATTCGAGCAAACAGTTCCTCATCTTGGGCGAAGTCACTGCTGGTAGCCAGGGTTAGCCAGGTTATGCCACGGGTATCGTTACTTTTTGACAGAGAGTTGAGCAGTAATTCCCGAGCCTGGTCACGCATACCCCGCTGCTGGAATATCGTGCCGGCGAGGTGTTGCACGGCACCGTGCACTGTTTTGCGGGCCAGGGCTGGCGCAAGTAGTTTGGTTACCTGGTCAAACTGGCCGCACTCGGCCAGAATTGCACAGCAATTCAGTAGATTTTCAACGTTATCGGGCCCTGCGTTCAGATGTTTGAGTGCGGCGCTGCTAGCGAGAGAGAATTCGCCTAGGGAAACGGCAGTATTGGCGATAAAGTGGGTGAGCTTGCTGCTGGTCGAATTAAAGTCAAATAGTTTATATAGCATTGAAACCGCGGATTTCCGGTCGCCGACGGAAGCGGCTTTGGCAATCATGGAAAGGGTCTCGCCTAAATTATCAATGCGCACGGAATCTCCAATACTGATGTTACGTGAAACTAATTTTGCGTCATTCTAGCTTCGTCCCGGCACTTCGGTATTCATTCACAAAATGGCAGATGAGCTTCCTGCTGGGTAGGCGCGTTGCTGATGACTCGTCGCCTTGGGGAGTATAAATCGATTGCTCTCGGAAATAAAAAAGCCCCGGTCATGTGACCGGGGCTGAGTTCTACCTATACCTAGCTTGACTTAGAAGTTGTAGCTAGCGCTCAGGCGTACGCTACGAGGGTACTGGTAGGAAGTGGGCTTCAGGAAGTTCGGGTCCGGTTGGGTTCCCGCATTGTCCAGCTCGCCCAGTTCGCGTACTTCCACTTCTGTGTCGAAGTCGAACAGGTTGAACACGTCAGCACGCAGGACTACTTCAGATCCATTGCCCATGCCGACAGTGTATTGCGCTGCCACGTCGATGTTGTAAGTGTCGCTGGTGCGGCCAGCTTTACCACGGCCGGAAGGCTCGCCACCACAGTAGAAAGACTCGGCACCGTACAGTTCAGCAAACACGTCAGTTGGGTGGTTGCCGATACAGCTGACCGGGCGACCGTCTTCCGCCACGAAGTTGGCGCCGAGGGACAGGCCATTTTCGAAGCGATAGTTACCCCACAGCTTAGCGGTCCAGCGCTGGTCGCTGGGCAGGTACCCGTAGGAGTACTGGGTCAGGCCGGGCTGGTCGAAGGAGGTAGTGATACCGGCGTCGTCCTGGCCGTTGTCACTCTTCACGTAGCCTTCGTGGTTACCCTTCAGGCTTGCGAGTACCAAAGAGCCGCCCATCATCCACTGTCCGTCCCACTCGCGGTCGAAGGTGAACTCCAGCGCCTTATAGGTACGGCTCGCTTCCGGGTAGCCCAGTTGTGCTGCAGACAGGGAAACGGTTTCGTCCATTTCCGTGATGTATACAGACATGTCAGCGCCCGGGTTGGTCAGCACGTACTGGTGGAAGCCGCTGAACACGTCTTCAACAGTACAGGGGCGGGTACCGCCATTGCCGTCACTACAGGTGCCGGACTTGCTGGTGTCCCAAGTACCGCTGGTGTTGTAGTGGTCGATAACTGCGGCATCAATCGCGATATCTTCGATGGTGCTCTTCAGGTCGCGGTATACACCGCGCACGCCCAGGTTCCACTCGTCGTTCAGGTTGAATTCGTAGCCGACAATGAGCTCGTCCTGATACATCGGTTCGATATTTTCGTCCAGTACAGAGCGGGTGTCGGGCACAGTGCCGTCACCAAATACGGAGCTGTCGAACAGGGTGCTCGGATCGTAGATGGCGGTATCGTCGGTGTTCAGGCCGTTGAGAACGTAGTAATCCTCCGTGAACAGCTCGGCTGCCGCCATACGGATGTTGGTATTGGCTGCAATCGGGATGTAGTAACGGCCGTAGTTGGCGTATACACGGGAAGTGTAGTCACCTGTTGGGTCGAAGGAAACGCCCAGGCGCGGAGCCCACTGGTCATCGATCTTGATGAAAGATTGGCCTTCCGCGTTCTTGTTGTCGAACGATTCGTTGCGGAGTCCGAAGTGCAGGGTCAGCTGGTCGTTAACCGCCCACTCGTCCTGGATGTAGAATGCGGAACTTTCGGTCTCGAAGGTACCGCCACCCTGCAGATTACGGACACGCACGTACTCGTCACCGGCATTGAGGTCGCCGGAAGCAACATACTTGTTATTTGCGTCAGCTTCGTAGTAACGGTAGTAGATGCCGCCAGAGTACATGGTGGAGTCAACAGCAGTATTCAGCTCGCTGTCGATACCGGCACGGATAGTGTGGTCGCCGACATAGAAGTCAGCATCGATACGCCAGGCTTTACGCTCGTCGTCTGCAGCTGAGGGCACGGAGTTGCCCCAGTTGCCCAGAGACAGGGCGGTGCCGCTGCGCTGGTCGATGATCAGCGGATTGCCATCGAGCTCACCG
The DNA here is from genome assembly GCF_020524885.1 of Microbulbifer elongatus. Classification (GTDB taxonomy): domain Bacteria; phylum Pseudomonadota; class Gammaproteobacteria; order Pseudomonadales; family Cellvibrionaceae; genus Microbulbifer; species Microbulbifer elongatus_A. The sequence goes on from NZ_JAIVKJ010000001.1 coordinate 385,925, forward strand.
GCATCGGTACGGGCATATTCGTTGATACCGTACTGGCCACTCAAGGTCATCCAGTCGGTCATGATGCCGGTGTACTTGAAGATGTGGTTCTCACCACCGCGGGAGTAGGTGGTCTCGCCCACTTCGTCACCGAAGCCGCCGGCGTCGCGGTCGTAGAGGTAAGTGGTCTCTACTTCCTCGCGGGTGTCGTCGAAGCCGGTGTATTCGAGGGTATGGCCGTCGGCAATGATGTAGTCGAGTTTCAGGCCCCAGAAGTCATTATCCCACTCACTTTTGTAGGCACGGGTCAGGCCTGCATCAACGGACTCGCGCTTTTGGGGAGAGTAGAGGGCATAGTAGAACAGTTTGTCCTGAATAATGGCACCGCTCGCCCAAAGATCCACATTAGTGCTGCTGCGCTCATCTTCGTCGTTGTAGGCGGCGTAGGTGTTCGGAGAATCGGAGCGCAAGGCGTCGGGTTCGTAGTAGAAGTTGATGCCGGTCTCGAATTCGTTACTACCGCGCTTAGTGGTGGCGTTCATTACACCACCGATGGCACGACCAAATTCTGCATTGTAGCCACCGCCCTTAACCTGGACGTTTTCGAACATCTGGAAGGGAACCTGGCTGCAGCCGAGGCCGTTACGGAAGTTGGTGATGTTCAGGCCGTTTACGAAGCAGGCGTTTTCCGCTGCGGAAGCGCCGCCCATGGAAATGGAGGCTTCATCGTGGTTGTTGGCTGCAAAGGTGCGGTCTGCGGCCTGGGTGCCAGGTGCCAGCAGCGCCACAGACGTCAGGTCACGAGCAATCGGTACGCGCGAGGTCAGTTCGTCAGTGTTGACAACAAAGTCCTTGACCGCAGAACTGGTATCGATGGTGGTCACCTTGCCGAGGACTTCCAGCTCTTCGATGGTGCTATCCCCACCTAGAACGATATCGCGCTGGGTCTTGCCACCCAGGCCAACGACAACGCCCTTCTGCTCGGTAACAACCTGCCCGTCACGGCTCACTACGATGTCGTATGTGCCAGTAACCAGGGCAGGGAAGCGGTACATGCCGTCTGCGTCTACCTGTACGGTACGAGTCAGGCCCAGGTCGCGGTTGGTGATAGTGATGGAAGTGCCTTCGACACTGGTGCCGGCGATGTCGCTCACGTTACCGCGCAGGAAGCCGCGAGTATCGTCAGCGGCAAATACCGGCGCGCAGAAGCTCGCGCTCACTGCCAGTGCAATCAAGCTTTTCTTAAAGCTGTTATTCATTGTAAATCCTCTCTTGATCGTTGGATTTATGATGTTTTTGCCAAAGATTGGCGTGTTTAGAAATGACTACCCCCAAGTGGTCATTTCCTTCCCAACGATTACTTAACGGATGGGAAAGCACTTCCCTCAAAAAAAAGTTACAAATTCTGTGCGGAATGGAATGTCAGTATTGGGAGGTTTGGCGTGAGTGGGCGGGGTGAAGACTTTAGGGCTATGCGCGGGTGGTGGGTAGATCAAAAAAGCACCGTCATTCTGGCAGGGCCTGGAGGAGATGTAGGTAGGTTTAGAGCTGGAGGCGGAGCTTTGTTAGCCACGTTTGCGCCACTGATTAGGTTATATAGTGGGGAATTGAAGTTGGGGCTCTCATGCCAACCTTGCACTTCGATGGATTTCATTAAAAAACCCAGCCTGTTTCCAGGCTGGGTTTAAGCTCAAGGTCAATATCTCAAATTAGAATGCGGTATTGAAGCCCAGAGTATACGAGCGACCGTAGGTCCAGCGCGGGGATCCTACGCCGAGCTCGATGGGAGCTGGCTCCCAATCTGTGGCATTGTCTACGTACATGCGAACGGTGGTCTTGTCGGTGAGGTTGTAGTTCACGCCGAGGTTGATCAGCGTGCGGCTGGGCAGCTCACTGTAGGGGTTACCGTTCTGGTCCAGGTACTGCAGAGGGTCAGCCTGTTCTGTGTTGCGGTCTCCGCGGCCAGTGTATCGGAAGTCAACCAGAGTGGTCAGGTTGCCAATCTCATGGCGAATGCGCAGATCACCACGCCAATCCGGGTTGTTGTACTGGCCGGTGGAGTCGGTCAGGTCAAAACCGGTATTGGAGGTCGCGTTCTTCTTCAGATTGTACATACGCAGATCTGCACTCAGGAAGCCGGCATCGAAGTTGCCTAGCAGGCTGTCCATGAATGGCATTTCGTTGATGCTGTTTTCATAGGAGATGGTGTACTCCATGGCACGCAGGCTGCGCAAGGCAGCGTTTACGTATCCGGAGTCAAACGCGTTGTTGGTGGGCAACTGGAAGTCTGCTTCACGCGTAAACATGCTGCAGAACTGATTTGGGAAGTCCGTGGAGTCGTAACAGGCTTCCATAATCTCAGTTGGGGTGAAGTTCACGATCGCATCGTTGATATCGATCTCGACATAATCGGCACTGATCGCCAGGCCGTCAGCCCAGGATGGGGTGTAGACGATACCGATGTTGGCGCTCTCCGCCTGTTCATTCAGCAGGTCCAAGTTACCACCGTTAAAGCCGCGACGGGAGGCATTCTTCGATACCCCGCTGAAGTCGGCTGGGATACCTTCGGCGGCACAGTTGGCCTGGCGCACCTCAGGGTTGGGGCCGCTGGTAATGAACTGTGCATCACAGGGGTCGCTGGCGAACTCTGAAACCTCAACCCGAGGCAGGAACAGTTCGGTTACCGCAGGGGCTCGTACCGTCTCCTGAATGTTACCGCGGATCATTACGTCTGCAACAGGGCGGTAGTTTATGCCAACGGCCCAGGAGTCGTCTTCGCCAGAGCGGCTGTTATCCATGCTGCGGAAGGACGTCTCCAGCGACAGGGAGTTGAGGCCGATAAAGCCCATATCCTCGGATACGAGCGGCACGTACATTTCCGCGTACACATCGGTAGTGTCGTACTCACCCTCGAGACTGGCGTCGGTCAGGCCCTGAATGGAGCCGGTACCATCGTCAGCGAACGCCGCTTTTTCTGTGCGGTGCTCAACACCCAGTGCCATTCCCAGGCCGCCGGCGGGTAGCTGTACCAGATCACCGGAGGTGTATGCGCTATAGATGTCCTGATCCATACGGCTATTGCCGATGGTGTTATACATCACATAGTTGTATGCCTCAGGAGAAATTTCGCCAAACGGGTTGAGTGCGACACAGTCACCGACTTTGCCCAGTGGGTGGTCATCGGAAACCAGGCCAAGGCCCTGATTGACCAGGTTGTCCCCATAACCATCTTCATAGTTATAACGGCAGTCAGCAGCACCGGTCTCGGGGTTGATCCCTGCGTCCAGTGCAGCCAAGAACTTGGCATCGTCAAGTGCCTTAGAGTTAGAGCTGATGGTGCTCCAGCCTTTCTGGTAGGTGGCATCCCAAGTCCATTCCTCGCCCATTAGCTGGAAATCGCCGTCAAAGCCGAAGCGGAAACTGGTGGTTTCAGACTCGTTGCTGATTTCGCGCACGCCGAGACCCGTCCAGGCTTTGTGAATGTAGAAGTCGCCAGGGCCACCCAGCTCAGCTTCCAATTGTGCGCGAGCGCTGTCGGTCAGGAAGGGGTTGCTGGTATTGAACTGCATGGCAGCACCGAGGCCGCCAAAAATGCCAGAGCTGTAGTGCGCGGCCTGGTAACCGGGGTTCTCTGCCAGGGAAGAGTTAGAAAAAATCTGCGCGCTAAAGTTCAGGTTGTCTGCCAGCCGATAGTTAGTCATGGCAGTGATGTTCCAGCGCTCGTAGCCTTCTTGAGCCGAGTTGGCCTCGGACAGATTCAGGCCGTCACCACCAGAAGCCCACACCTGATTGTTAAGTGGGGTGCCACCGTCGAAGCCGACGATACCACCGGAGCCAGTTGGGTCGAACTGGTAGAAGTTGCCGTCACTCCAGGCGCCAATACCGAGGTTGGTCACGGCGAGAGATCCGGGAGTGATCAGGCCGCTGTTTGATAGCACGCCAGCCCTTGGTGCCGGGTAGAGGCGAGTCTGACCTGCAAATACCTCGCCATCGGGACCAGCTACCTGGTCATCCTCAAAAGGCTGGAAGCCGCTCCAGTCGTCGCTGAGGCTCGGCACATCCGCCGCGCGGATATTATCCATTTTGTTGTATTCGACAGATACAACCATGTTGCCGCGGCCATTGTCGAAATTTCCACCAATCAGGCCGCGGATGGAGGTGTCATTGCCCAGGTCGCCGCCAATCATACGGTTATCGATGGTCAGCTCGGCACCCTCGTAGTCGTCTTTCAGTATGTAGTTGACAACGCCGGCAACGGCATCAGCGCCGTATACCGCAGCGCCGCCTACTTTTACGACTTCTACGCGGTCGATCAGGGATACCGGAATGTTGTTCACGTCCACCTGAGAGCCTGGGTTAGAGGCGCCACCGAAAGGCGAGTTGCTGGATACGAAGCGGCTGCCGTTAACCAGAGTCAGGGTGCGCTGGGAGCCCAATTCGTACAGGTTGATGGTGCGCTGGCCCACCCCCTGGGACGCAGCCGCGGTGTTGCCGCCAATAATCGGCGAGGCCGCTGCGAATACACCTGGAAGGTCGGCTACAGCCTGCTGCGCGTTGGTAATACCGCGCTCCTTCATGTACTCGGAGTCGACGGATGTGATCGGACGAGTGGTGACCAGGTCAGGTTTCGCGATACGAGAGCCGGTAACGTAGACTTCTTCGATCATTACCTCGCCAGCTTCGATGTCTTGATTGGTCGCTTCTTCTTGTGCAAAAGCCTGCATGGATGGGACGAGCATTACAGCGGAGAGCCCAAGTGCGCTCTTGACGGCCATGGACAGGAGGTTCTTCTTCATTGTATATCCTCTCTTTATTGTTGGACTTATAGTGTGTTGCCAATTTTGGCGATTGACTGAAATGACTACCCCCAAGTGGTCATTCCTTTCCCAACGATCACTTAACGGATGGGAGGGCGCTTCCCTCAACAAAAAGTTACAAATTTCATGCGTGATCGTATGGCAGGATTGTCAGGTTTAGTGTACAGGGTGGGCGGCGCTGGACCGATCATAAAAAAGCCCCGCCAAAATGGCGGGGCTTGAAGGAGAGGTAAATCAGGCTTAGAACTGAAGAGTCACGCTTCCGTAGAAGAAGCGGCCGACGGTGTCGTAGCTTCTCATCAGGGTGTTCATGTCATCGTTGTTGCTGACATAGGGGGGCTGCTGGTTCCAGACGTTGCGGATACCGCCTGTCAGGGTGATGTTCTCCCAGCGGAAGTAGTTGAAGTTCACGTCCTGATACCAGTGGGCATCGATGTGAGTCACCAGGTCAGCGGGTGATGGGTCGAAGTCATCTACCTCGCCGAGCATGCGCACGGTAGTGAAAGCGCTCCAGCAGTCGTACTCGTAGCCTACAGTGCCGTAGAACTTCCATTCAGGGAAGGCGACGATTGCAGTAGTCACAGGGTCTGCACCGTAGTAACCGGCGAGATCAATGGTGGGGTCTTCGGCGCTACCGCGGTATTTCCACTCATGTAGATAAGTCGCTGTGGCGTTGACAGTAACCAGGCCGGGACCGGCGCTGATGCTATAGTCGAAGCCGAGGTCGACACCAGAGGTCTCAAAGGTGGCAACGTTCTGGCTGTTCAACAGCTGACCGGCAATGTTGCCATCAGCATCACGTCGTGTGGGGGCCACCGGAGAGGGGGCTTTACCAACCGCGTTTGCACCAGTGATCAGGCCGCACAATGGTGAGCTGAAGTTCGGGCTCTCGTAACAACTTTGCACAATGGTGTTGGTGGTGAGGGTGCCGATGGCGTCATCAATACTGATATTGAAGTAATCGACCGTGAAGCCTAGGTCATCGGTCCAGGTCGGCGTCCACACAACCCCTAGAGTCCAGCTCTCGGATTTCTCCGCTTTCAGTTCTGTGTTGCCGCCGAACAAGCCTGTTGCCTGATCGTTGGGAATTTCGGTTCCCGGTGCAAAGCCATCTGCGAGGCAGTTGGCCTGCACATTGGCATCGTCTTCAGAGCCATATTCATTACAGGGGTCGGCGTAGGTTTCCGCCGACACGGTAGGTGGCAGGAAGAGATCGTCGAGCCCCGGCGCACGGAAGCCTTCTGAGTAGGTGCCGCGGAAGCGCAGTTGATCCAATGGAGCATATTCCACTACCGCACCAAAAGTAGTGTCGTCACCAATGGTGTTGTAATCTGACCAACGGAAAGAAGCCTCTACAGCCAGCACTTCAGCCCAGGGGCGCCCATCGAGGATGGGGATGCGCACCTCGCCGTAGAATTCATCGACGCTGTAATTACCACCCCAGGCATCACCACTGACAAAGTAAATCTGGCCGATTTCCGCGGCACCATCCGGTACTATTTCCGCCCGTTCGGTGCGGTACTCATAGCCCACCGCCCAGGCGGGTGCTTCGCTGGCGAGGCTCCACTCACCAAAGTCGCCCACCAGGTTGGCCTGAACGCTGCGCAGGGTGGAACGCTCCACAGGTGAGCTGGTGACAAGGGCGTAGTCTTGCATTTCTTGGGTAAGAGTGCCCTCTTCAAAGGGATTCCACAGTCCCGGGCATTCCGGGTCGTCGGCGCAGGCCGGCCCAACAGGTACGGTGCCTATCTCTATGGGCGCGCCGTCTGCGTCAAGTACCAGGTCGCCGTTCGCGTCGGTTTCATAAACTGGCTCCACTGCGCCCAGCAAGGTGGCAAACCGCAGGGTGTTTCCGCGGCCGCGGTCGATTTGAGAGTCCACCCAGCGCGCATAATTGTAGGAAAGGTCCCAGGTCCACTCATTACAGAACTCGCCTTCGAAGCCAATCACGCCGCGCCAGGTATTGAGGTCTTGAGAGAATGCGCGGCCGCCAGTTTCTTCGAGTCGGCGCCCGATGGTTACATCTGAACCCGCTGGAATAAGGTCAGAGTCCGGAAAGAATGGACTGGTAGATGGCACTCTGGGGCCCCAGAAGGTGCCCTCCGCGGCAAGCAGTTGGTCGGACCGGCGGTTGACGAACGAGAGCTCGCTGAAGCCGTTAATGGTTGTCACATCTTTCCAGTCGTACAGCTCGTAGGTGCCGTAACCGTACATGGAGGCCACTTCCTGCGGTGTTACCAGGTAGCTCACCTCGGCGAAGTTGTAGGCATCGGCGGCAGTGCTATAAGGACGCACCACCCCGGTGTCCGGATCGACAATCAGTTGACTGGTGTTGGCGGTGGGAGAGAAGCGGGCTGGCGTTGTAAAGCTACTGCCGCCACATACGATGTTACCGCCAATTTCGCGTAGCGGACATTCAGAAAAACGGCGTTCGGATTGAGAAATATCCTCACGCTTTGTGTATTGGGCGTTGAGCATCACGTGACCGCGATCATTGGACGCACCGATGGTCATCGCCGCCAGGTATTCGTCGCCGTCACCATGGGTCGAAGAGCCGTAGTCAAAGGTCAACTCCGCGCCTTCGAATCCTTTTTTGGTGATGATGTTGATGACACCGGCGATGGCGTCGGAACCGTAAATGGTCGATGCACCGTCGCGCAGGATTTCAACGCGCTCAATAATCGAAGTGGGTATGGTGTTGAGGTCGACCACGCCGGTAGCGCCTGCGGAGGAGCTAAGGCGGCGACCATTCATCAAGATCAGTGTGCGGGATGAGCCCAAACCGCGCAGTGATACGGTAGAGAGACCGCCACTGCCGTTGTTCACAGAAGAGCCCAGTTGACCACCGGTCATGGAAGGGATGTTCTGCAGAAAGTCTTCCAGTGTTGTCTGGCCCGATTGCTCCAGAGCGGCAGCATCGAACACGCTGATAGGGGTGGCGCTATTGGCGTCCGTCGCACGTTGAATGCGAGAACCGGTTACAACAATTTCCTCAACCTGCGCCTGTGCATCCTGAGCAATAGAAACGGTAGAAAAGCTGGATGTTACGGCGGCAGCTGCGATCGCGCCCTTGATTGCCCGAGAAAGACGGGTTTTGTCCATGGTATACCTCTCCTGATACCGGTGATGTTCGCCGAATATGGCCATGCCCTCCCTGACAACTGCTCACTTCTATCAACAGAGGCTTGCTATCAACCCTAGAACAATTTTTCTTCATTCAAGGTTATTGGTGAATGAAATTGCGCCTTTGGTTCGGTTGTGCCAAATGTGACGTCAGAAAAGGAGAGAAATACGAACAGCGTGTGCGCTGGTTTTTATTGGGATGCCTGCAGTGCGCGACACAGGATTTGCCGCTGGAGTGTCCGCTGATACGGAAATTCAGCAATCAGAATAGGGTGGGAAAGGGGGAATTGTGAAATCGATTGGCAGCGGTTGCTTTACATATTGAAGCTGAGCGTGCTGTACCAGTAGCGGCCGGTCAGGTCGTAGGTACGGGCATCGAAGTTATCGTTGAATGCGGAGGCGGCAAAGGGTGGTGCTTCGTCCAGCAGGTTGTCGATCCCCAGCGCGAAACGGAAGCCGCTGGGTACGCCGTAGGCAATCTGAAAATCGTGAGTGGACCAGCTGTCGATTTTTCGCGTCACACTCTGATTGTTCAGGGTAAAGTTTTCCCGAAGATCGCTGACGTAGTGAATGGTGTATCCGCCTTCCCAGCGGCCGCGTTGCCAGTAAATGCCGGTGTTGGCTTTCCACTCCGGCAGCGAGCCGGCGCCGCCACTGGCGGAGTCGACAAAGGTGCCAGACAGGTCTTCAATTGGGCTGCCTGGGGCCAGCTGGTTGAGGTAGCTGGCCATGTGGCTGCCGTTCATGGACCAGCGGATCAGCCCCAGCTCGCGGGACTGATGCTGGTAGCGCAGACTGGCGTCGATGCCGCGGACTTCCCGCGCGCCAATGTTGAGCCGCGTGGCGACTATTCGGGTGATATCACCCTCATCATCCCGCTCCACCCGGTTGGCAAACAGATTATTGTTTGCGTTCTGGTTGATCAGGTACTGGGGGCTGGTGTCGATCACGTCGTTCTGACGAATATCAAACAGATCCATGCTGATGTGGAAGCCGGTATAGTCTCCTGGCGTCCACACGATGCCGAGGGAGCGGTTGTCCGAGGTTTCCGGCTGGAGATTTGGATTGCCGCCAAACTCGGTCAGGTACTGAATTCGGGACTGATCCGCTCGGCCATTGCAGCCCGGCAGCGAATCGGCATTGCTGTTGGTACAGGGGTCGAACAGAAACTCTTGGCTCTGGTAGCCGGTCTGGTTCATGTCCACCAGGGTCGGTGCCTTGAAGCCGGTGGCATAACTGGCGCGTAGAAGGAGTGACGGAATCGGGCGCCAGCGCAATGCTACTTTTGGGTTGGCTGTATTGCCGAAGTCGCTGTAATCGGAGTAGCGCACCGCGCCATCGAGCCACAGGGAATTTGCCTTCAGAGGCACGGAAAACTCTCCAAATGCCTCGCCGATCAGTCGTTCCCCTTGTGCGGAGCCGGAAGCCGCGCCGCCTATAAAAGATAAGCCGTTGGCGTCATTAGAAGCGAAATCGATCGCTTCGCGCCGAATTTCCACACCTGCTGCGGCGAGAATATCGCCGGCGTGAGTCTGCCCGAGGGGACCGTTTGCGACATAGGTCAGGGACGTCATCCGACTGGCGCCGTTAACGCGGCTTTCTCCGCGAATGAAATCCAGTTGCTCCCGATCGATGCTGCCAGGAGCGCCCAGAAGGTTCACGGGGACGCAGTCGACTTGCGTATTGCAATGACTGACACCTTGGAGCCCGGCGGAGAGTCGGTTCGGGTCAATAAGGTTAGTAAGGCGTTCGCGAGCCTGGGTGTAGTGCGTGGCCGCCGTCAGTTCCCATTGCCAGTCATCCACGAACCCTTTAAGGCCTGTGTTGAAGCGCCAGGTGTCCGTTCCGTTGTGTTGAATTCGGGGGCCAAGCTCCAGCACGCGTTTGCGCACATCTTTGATCTCTTCACCGAATGGGTTGTAAACCTGGTCGGCGGCAATCGTCAGGTCGCCATTGTCGAAGCGGGTGAAAACCGGGGTGGCGGCCATGGTGGACTCGGACCTGGTCCGCACCGCCATGATTTCCGCAAAAGCCTCTGCGGCCTCGCCCAGGCTTTGATTGCCGGCGATGTAAAGGGATTGTCTCTCGGAAGGGACCAGTGCCGAGGTGCGCTCGCGGAAATTGTAGAGGTCTTCGGTGGTCCAGGGAGCATAGCCATCGCCCGAGTTGGTGACCACGGTGTCGGATAGGGCGATATAACCCTGCGGTGAAGCGGATGAACGCAGGTCTGTGCCGCCGCGTGCACGATTGTCGGCCGAGGCTGACAGTTCGCGGTCGCGGCTGAAAATCTCACTCTGGCGGTAGTGCGCCAGGCTGAACATCAGGTGGCGCTCATCGTCGCCGGCGCCCCAGGTCACGCTGTAGGAGTTGGTTTGCTGGTCTCCGCGCTCGGCCTGGCCGTAGTAGGTGTTCACTGAGAGGCCGTCGAAATCCCGGCGCAGGATAATGTTGACTACACCGGCGATGGCGTCGGAGCCATACACCGCGGAGGCTCCGTCTTTCAGCACTTCGATACGGTCTACCGCCGACAGGGGGATGGTGTTGAGGTCGGCTGCCTCGCCACCAAAACCGTTGCTCACAATGCGACGGCCGTTGATCAGTACCAGTGTGTTGCTGGCGGGAAGGCCGCGCAATGTCACCGTGGCGGTGCCATTGCCACCGTTGGTTACCGATGTGCTGGTTGAATTGCCGGAGACCGCCGGCAGGAATTTCAGCAGCTCGGATATAGTCTGCGCGCCGGTGATTTCCAGTTCCGGCTGTGCGAGCACGTCAATGGGGGCGTAACTGTCTAACTTCAGGTGGCGAAGGTGGCTACCGGTCAGGTTGCGGCCGGTAACGGTAACTTCCTCGGCCGGAAGCAAAGGTGGCTCCCCATTGTCCCCGGCGCTGGCGTCATCGCCCCGTGCAACCACGGCAACGGCATTGGTACCGGTATGGGTAAAGGTCAGTGGTGTCTTTTCAAGAAGCTGGCGCAGCGCCGGGGCGATACTGCCGTCGGGCGTTTCAAGGGTCTGTTCGGGAGTATAAATAGACGACGCACTTTGGTCCTGAACCACAAGGGACACACGACACTGGCGGCCAAGGGTAATCAGAGCGCGGGAAAGGGGCCCCTCGGACACCTGAACCCCGGATTTCGGGCAGGCAGCAGCGGCACTCTCTGTGAGTGCCAGCAGGCCAGTCAACGACAGTGCCGCCCAATGCCGGAAATTCAATTCTGCTCATCCCACCCGCGAATCCAGCGCGATCAGGCACCGGATACAGCAGTTCTTACTGTTTGATGTTGTGGTGAGGGTGATCGCCGAGCTTTTGGCTAAAAAAAGATCGATCACCCAAGGCAGGTTTTATATCTTAGTTAGGCTTGGGTGACAAGAGAGTCAGGTTGGGATCGCTCTGATCCTGCTCGAGATCCAGTGCGGTAGCAATGGCAGAAAGGGTGCTTTCCGGGTCAGTCAGTTCGAAAGTGCCGGATAGGGTTTGGTCGCTAACACTGGGGGCGGCGGCTGCAGGCACCTTGAGGTAGCGGTTGAGCTCTTCCAGGGCTTCCTCTAGAGGGGTTTCATCGAACACCAGTTGCCCCTGGGTCCAGTCCAGCGCCTCTTCCGCGGAGGTGCGGCTCACATCGGACAGGCCGCTGTTAGAAACACTGACTTTCTGGTTGCGGGTCAGCTTGACTGATTCCGGCTGCAGGCCACGGGCTGTACGGGCTTCGCTCACTGCCACGGTACCCCCGGTCACGGAAACCCGGGTGTTTTCCGGATTGCGCTCTACGTTGAACTGGGTTCCCAGCACGCGAATGTTTGCGCTGCCAGCGGCCACGGTGAAGGGCCGAGAGGTTTGGCGGGCGACATCAAAGTAGGCTTCACCGCGCAGCAACTGGGTGCGGCGCTCTTCCCGGCTGAAATTGACGATCAGCTCGGAGTTGGTGTTCAGTTTGACTTCGGAGCCGTCGGGCAGCGCGACAGTACGGGTCTCGCCAACGGCAGTGGCGTACATCTGTTGCTGAACCGGCGTCTGTTGCAACCACTGGTTGCCAATCCACAGGGCAATACCCAGGCAGGCCGCTACGGCGCTTCCACCCATCAACCACTGGGGCAGATTCCAGCCGGCGTTGTCGGTTGCAGAAGTCGTCGCGCGGGCGCGAGTCTGGGACTTGCTTGGCGCGGAGTTCGAAGAGGTGCGGTAATCCGCGCTAGGTACGCTTTCCGGGTACAGTGTATCCAGGGGCATATGAGAGAGTGCGCCCAGGTCACCCCAGAGCTCGGCCATTTCATCAAAGGCTTGACGATTGGCAGCGGATTCGGCCATCCAGGCGGCAAAAGCGCGGCGGTCAGCTGGGCTGATCGCGTCGGAACGCAGGGCAGCGATCCAGGCGCACGCCTGATCCAGCCTGTCTTCCGTTGGTACGTTTTGTACTTCCTGAGGGTTCACCGCACTAATACCTTGTTTTCGAAACCTGTTTGACTGCCTGTCAGAGTTGTCATTTGAAGGATTAGTGTCTTGCGGCACTCACCGACGCCATTCGCAGCTCTTGCGCACCAATATGGTGCTAAGGAATGGCGTTCAAATCAACTTCTCTATCTGTTGTGTGCAATATTTGCGATAAATCTCCGCAAAATTTAGCACATATTGTCCGCGGGATCCGCTATTTCTTACTTGGATGCCGCTGCTCATATGTAAGACGAACGATCTCCGGGGCCCCTCAAACAAATTTATTGTTTTTTGCTGCAAGGCGGTGCGCTCAGTTGCCTGGTTGCGCCAAACTTGTTCAAGGTCACATTCAGGGGGGGAGCGAGTTCACGCAGGGGGCGTCAGCATACGCCCGCAGGGCGAAGGTTATGTGACGTCTGGTGGACAGTGTTGAGATGCGGGAGCGACCTATAAGTTTCCGACTTTCTTTCGGCACGCTTTCAGGGCCTGGAGAATGTACTTCTCCACACTGCTGACCGAAATGTTCATTTCCTGGGCGATCTCGGCGTAGGACAGGCCGCGGCTTCGGTGTAACAGGAAGGCTTGGCGGCACTTTAGGGGCAGGCTGTCCATTGCTTCGTGGATGGCCTGCAATTGTTGCCGTGCGGCGAGAACCCGCTCGGGGGACTGGTGGAAGACGTGATCGTCGTCGGTCGCCGTGGCACCCTCTGCCGGCAATTGCTGGTTTACGTAGTCGAGATGAAGCTTGCCGCGACGCAGCTGATCTACCGCCAGATTATTGGCGATCTGGAACAGGTAGGCACGGGGGTTCTCGAGGTCTTTCTCGTCGCTGAGCTTCTGCAGGCGCAGGTATGCGTGCTGGGCAATGTCTTCGGCGTCTTCGGTGCTGCGCACAATGCGGGTGACAAAGCGCACCAGTGCTTGGCCGTGGTCGGCAAACAGCTTCTCCAGAAGTGTCTTCCGGGCTTTATTCATCAGTCGGTGGAATCCCCGTACAGCGCTCGTTGTGATTGTTGTTTTCAGTGCACGGCCATTTCAGGCGGTGGTCAGGAGCATTGGTGTCGAGCTGCGAGAAGTTATAACACAAGCGCACAGCAATCGACGAGTGGTCGTTTTGACACGATGAGATGACGCAGCCTGGCGGGTAGTTCTACCCCGATGCGATGGGGCGGGAGGGTCAGGCATGGAGCGGGTCCACTGGCAGGTCTCTATTCCTGCGCGTTGATGCCGGTATAATGGCCGCCTTCTTGTATGCCGCTACCGGCACACACCCTAGACAAAACATGGCACCGAAAGGTGCGGAGAGCGAATGAGTTATCAAGTACTGGCGCGCAAATGGCGGCCGCGGCTGTTCCGGGAGATGGTGGGGCAGGAGCATGTGCTACAGGCCCTGATCAACGCCCTGGATAACAATCGCCTGCATCACGCCTACCTGTTTGCCGGTACCCGGGGGGTGGGGAAGACCACCATCGCGCGGATTCTGGCCAAGTGCTTGAACTGTGAAACTGGCGTCAGCTCCGAACCCTGTGGCCAGTGTTCCGTGTGTACCGAGATTGCCGACGGCCGCTTTGTCGACCTGATCGAGGTAGATGCCGCATCCCGCACCAAGGTAGAAGATACCCGCGAGTTGCTGGAAAACGTTCAGTATGCGCCGACAAGAGGGCGCTACAAGGTGTACCTCATCGATGAGGTGCACATGCTGTCCAACAGCTCTTTCAACGCACTGCTGAAAACGCTCGAAGAGCCGCCGCCCCACGTCAAATTCCTGCTCGCCACCACGGATCCGCAGAAACTGCCGGTGACCGTCCTGTCCCGCTGCCTGCAGTTCAATCTCAAGAATATGAGCCCGGAGCGCGTTGTAGAGCACTTGCGCTTTGTATTGGAAAAAGAACTGGTGCCGTTTGAAGAGGCTGCGCTCTGGCATCTTGGCCGCGCTGCGGATGGCAGTATGCGGGATGCCATGAGCCTCACCGATCAGGCTATCGCCTTCGGCGGTGGCAAAATCAGTGAGGGTGAAGTGTGGGCCATGCTCGGCACTCTGGATAGCACCCTGGTATGGAAGTTGGTCCGGGCCCTGGCGGAAGAGAATCCGTCTGCGCTGTTTGCCGCGGTAAACGAACTGTCCGAGCAGGCGCCGGACTATAGTGCGGCGCTGGCAGAGCTCGCCGCTATTCTGCACCGCATCGCCATCGCCCAGGTACTCCCGGAAGCCATTGACAATGCACTCGGCGATGCCGAGTTGCTGCAGCGCCACGCGGCCACCATGGCCGGGGAAAATGTGCAGCTGTTCTACCAGATGGCGTTGCTCGCCCGTCGCGACCTGCCCTTGGCACCGGATCCCCGCGGTGGCTTTGAAATGGCACTGTTGCGCATGCTCGCATTCAAACCGCAGGGTGTGGCCAATATTCCTACCGCCAGCTTGTCTGGCGCGAATCAGCAGGTCGCCAATCAACAAGGTGCAGGTCAGCAAGGCGCAAGCGCGCCTTCGCCACAACTTCAGTCCGGAGAGATACCTGCGACACCGGGGCCGGTGACGGACGCGCCGGTAGAGCGCGCAGCAGAACCTCAGCCGCAGCCGGCGAATGTACAGCCATCCTATCCTGAGGAAGTGCGTGAACAGGCGCCAGCAGATGACGCGCCGCCCTGGTCGGAAGATCCCGCGCCGCGACACTCTGCACAGGAATCGCCTGTAAAAAAGCCTGAAACTGACCGGTTGCCACAGTCTCCTGTGGCGGAAGCGGCCGTGTTGGTGGAAGAAAGTCCCCTGGAAGTTGGGGCAGGGACAGAAGAGCCCGCGCAAGAACAATCGGTGGAGCGACAGCCGCTGGAAAACGAACCAGCCGCTGGCATGTCGGCGCCACAGGCGATGGCGGCGGAAGTAGCTGAAGCTGAGATGGCAGTGCCCGCGGCTCAGATGGCAGCGCCCGCGGCGCAGGTGGGTGACCGAGCGGCCATGCGCGAGCTTCTTCGCCAGCAGGTAGCGGAAGTGGAATCCACGCCGAGTCAGCCATTTCAGCGCGAGACCGCCGTCGCTGGCGCAGTGCCTGAAGAATCACGCCCAGCGGTGCAGGAACCCGCTGCGGTTCCAGCTGCGCGTCTGGACGCACTGTCCCCCGGCAGCTGGCCGGCGATGTACCCGCAGGTGGGGGTGACCGGTATCCTTCACTCCATTGCCTCGCACCTGGAGCTGCTCGGGCGACAGGACAATATACTGTCGTTTACCCTGGATCAGTCCTTCAGCAGTCTGTATGACGAAGGGCATCAGCGTCGCCTGGCCGATGTTCTCGGAGACTTTTTCGGTCAGCCGGTCACGGTCCATATCCAGGTGGGTGAAGTACACGGCGGCACTCCCGCACGACTGATTGCCGCTACCAAAGAGGCGCAACTGCTTTCTGCCCGCGATGCGCTGAATAAAGATCCTGTCGTGCAGGATCTGCAGGCAGAGCTGGGTGCGCAGCTGGTGCCGGAATCGGTGGAATATCTCGGGTAAGCCCGCAGACTGGCAGTTCGGGAGTGCGAACCCTCCCGGCTCGTAAAAAATATTAAACGCATTGAATGAACGGTGAATTTCATGATTAAAGGTATGGGCGATTTGATGCAGCAGGCCCAGAAAATGCAGGCCGAGATGCAGGAACGCATGGAGAAGATGCAGAAAGAGCTGACCGAGCTGCGTGTTACCGGAGAGTCCGGTGCCGGCATGATCAAGGTCACCATGAACGGCCGCCACGATGTAGTGGATGTGAATATTGACCAGAGCCTGCTCGGTGAAGACAAGGAAATGCTGGAAGACCTGCTGGCGGCAGCGGTCAACGACACTGTGCGCCGTGTTGAAGAGGCCAGCCAGAAGCTGCAGAAAGAGCAGATGGGTGGCCTGGCGTCCGGTATGAACCTGCCGGAAGGCTTCAAGTTCCCCTTCGGCTAACACCGGCCCAAACATTAACTATCCGGGCCCGGTAAGGGCCTTTTTCTTTTCCCGACCTGACGTCAACTATTTGGCCCAACGCACACTATGTTCAGCCCCCTGATTGAAGACCTGATCCGCGCTCTGCGCTGCCTCCCCGGTGTCGGCCCCAAGTCTGCCCAGCGTATGGCCATGTACTTGCTGGAAAAGGATCGCGACGCGGCTGGGCTACTTGCCAGTTCCCTGCAGCAGGCAGTGGAAAAGGTCGGTCGCTGCAACCGCTGTCGTACATTAACGGAGCAGGATATTTGCTCCCTGTGCAACAACACACGCCGCGATCACACACTGCTATGCGTGGTGGAAACACCGGCAGATGTGCTTGCCATCGAGCAGGCGGGCAATTACCACGGCCTGTACTTTGTTCTTCACGGCCACCTTTCACCCATCGATGGCGTAGGCCCGGCGGATATCGGCCTGGATCTCCTTGGCGAGCGACTGGGGGAAAAGGAAGACGGTGGTATCAGTGAGCTGATTATCGCCACCAACCCCACAGTAGAGGGGGAGGCAACCGCACAATTTATTGCTGAGCGCGCTCGCGCCAAAGGCGTATCGGTGAGCCGCATTGCCCACGGCGTGCCGATCGGTGGCGAGCTGGAATATATTGATGGCGGTACCCTGGCGCACGCCTTTAACAGCCGCACGGTGTTGTGATGACGGACCTGAAAACTTCTTCGGTTGATACGACACCGGTATGGATCGATAGCAGTGAAGCACTGAAAGAATTGTGCGAGCGCCTGCGCACCCAGGGTGCGGTCGCGCTGGATACGGAATTTATGCGCAGCCGCACGTTTTATCCGCTGCCGGCGCTGGTACAACTCGGGGACGGCAAGTCCTGTTACCTTATCGATAATCTCGCCATCGAGGATCTCGAGCCCCTGCGCGCGCTGCTGCTGGATACCAGCGTGGTGAAGATCATGCACAGCTGCAGCGAAGACCTGGAGACACTGGATCGTCTTCTCGGGGCGGTACCAGAGCCCATCTTCGACACTCAGATTGCCGCAGCAATTTCCGGCATGAGTGCCGGTCTGGGGTATGCGGCCACCGTAAACCAGTTGCTGCAGATCGACCTGCCGAAAAGCGAGACTCGCTCTGACTGGTTACAGCGCCCGCTTAGCGAGTCGCAAAAAAACTACGCGGCACTGGATGTTGCGTGGCTGCCGCTGGTGTATGCCTTGCTGCTGAAAAAACTGCGTGAGCAGGAACGCCTGGAGTGGTTGCGGGAAGACTGTCGGGCCGTTGTCGAGGCTGCCAAAGCGCCGGAGGCCCCGGAACTGTATTACCGCAAGGTCAAAGGGGCCTGGCGACTGCGCCCGAATCAGCTCGCGGTGCTACAGGACCTGTGTGCCTGGCGTGAGCGCGAAGCGCGCGCCCGCAATATGCCGCGCAATCACCTGCTGAAAGAAAATGTTTGCATGAGCCTGGCCCAGGCCATGTCCAAATACCTGGCGACGCTGTCGCAGCCCGGCCTGGAGGGTAAAACTCTGCGCAAGTACGGCGATACCCTGCTGGAGATCATCGCCCGCGCCAGTGAGCGTGATGACCTGCCACAACGCCTGCCGCAGCCACTGAATCGCGAGCAAGGTGAGGTGCTGAAGCTTCTGCGCCAAAAGGTCAATGCACTGGCGGAAGCGGCGGGTTTGCCGCCGGAGATTCTGGTGCGCAAAAAAGAGCTTGAACAACTGGTGCAGGCGGCAACGCCTGAGCTGGAGGGCCGCCTGACCGGCTGGCGCCGTGCCATCGTTGGTGAGCCTCTACTTGAAGAACTGAAATCCCTGAGAAATAGCTAGTGAAAGTCCTGTGTGATATCTACCGCAGCCCGCGGGAAAATGAAATGTACCTGTATGTGGAAAAGCAGCAGGGCCTCGAAGGTGTGCCGGAGAAGCTGATGGAATTGTTCGGCAAGCCAGTGCACGTTACCACCATGTTGTTGACCGCTGAGCGCAAACTTGCTCGCGCGGATGTGGAAAAGGTCATGCACGCGGTGCAGGATCAGGGCTACTATCTGCAGATGCCGCCGGTGGCCGACGATGAAATGCGGGCGATTGCCGCGCAGAACAGCAAGTTGCCGCGAGGCTGATCGAATACCGTGGTCAGCCAAAGGCCTTTCTGGCAGCGCAAAACCCTCGCGGAGATGACGGCCGCAGAGTGGGAATCCCTCTGTGACGGTTGTGGCCGCTGTTGCCTGCATCGCCTGGAAGAGGAAGAATCCGGTGAGGTATACACAACCTGCGTTTCCTGTAAATTGCTGGATACGCACAGCTGTCGGTGCAGCGACTATCCGAACCGCAAACAACAGGTGCCAGACTGCATCCAGCTGACACCGCAAGATGCCGCCGGGTTTACCTGGCTGCCGTCTACCTGTGCGTATCGGATACTCGCTCAAGGTGGGCAGCTGCCGGAATGGCACCCGCTGGTTTCCGGTGACCCCGACAGTGTGCACAAGGCCGGTATCTCTGTGCAGGACAAGGTCGTCAGTGAGACGGAAGTGCACCCGGATGATTACGAAGATTACATCGTCACCTGGGTGGGTGACGAGTGATCTTGAATGGTTGACCGCTCAACCGCTGTTCAGTCAAAGCCGCGACAATAGAAGTAAATAAGCAAAGCCAATACGTTAAACAAGAAAGCGCAAGGGAATTAGAGAAAAAGCATGGCAGAAGAGTTCAAAATGGCCTGGGCGATATACGCCGGTGGCGTGGTCATCCTGCTGGCCGCAGGGTGGTGGTTTATGCGGAACTGGAGTTGGTCCTGGGTGCGCAACCTGCTGTTGCTGGAAGCGGCCACTGTACTAATGGTGCCGGCTCGTGGGGTTGATCCAGCGGGGCCGCTGACCCCGATACTGCCGCTGTTTGTTTACCAGACCGTGTTTGAGGAAGAGGGGGCCACACCAGAGGTGGCGGCAAGCCTGGTATTTGCTGCCGGAGGAGCGTTTGCGGTAATGCTGATTGTGGGCATCGTCATGCTGATGGTACGCCGCCGCAAAGATCGTCCGATGACCGAGAGTGACCAGTACTGATTGTCCATATCTTTGATTCAGCGCCAGGGTGTCGCGCAAGCGGTAACTGGCGCCATTTCCTCTCTTCTGCTGCGTCCTGCAGCTTCCGATCATCCAGCTAACTGCTATATCTAATAGAGCCCGCAGTAATCTCCCCCGCCATTTCTTTTGCGATTTTTGGGTGGCGGAGTATTTGCCATTGCGGCGCCCAATGGCACTCAAGCCAATATGCACCCGGAAACGGCCCGGAAGCCGAAGAAAAACGCACCAAACAGAGCACCAAACTAAGCAGTGCCTGCAGTGCATGAAATAAAGGGACAGGGATGCTCGATCACCTGCTAATACTGACCGCGGTCATGCTGGTCTCCGGTATCCTCGGCGGCCTGGTCAACTACTATCAGATGCTGTTTACCGAGGAAGATCCCGCAGGGTTGGCCCGTTGCCTGATCATGGGCCTGTGCGGGGCTTTGATGGTGCCCATTTTCCTCAAGTTCACCCAGAGCGATCTGTTGATCGAAATCCAGGGTGATCCTTCCCGCTTGCTGATTTTCACCGGTTACTGCCTGCTCGCCGCCATCGCCTCGCGCATGTTTGTATTTAACGCCGCGCGCCGTCAGCTGCGGGATGCCAGCATTGCCCGTGCGCGCGTAGAAAACCTGGAGCAGGAGATTCGCGCGATGCAGCTGGAGATGATGCCGCTGCTGGAGCACGAGATCGAAGGTGATCCGGATCAGGGCCCAACCCTGGACTTCAACCAGATCCGCAAGCTGGATGACAACGCCCTGCATGTACTGAGCCTGCTGAATAACGGCGACTGTGTGTTCCGCTCTCTCGCTGGCATGGTGCAGGAGGGGAACATGGAAACCAATTCCGTGGCCCGCGCCCTCAACAGCCTGCTGGTGCTGGAGATGGTTGGCAAAATCCACAGTCACCTGGGTATCCGCTGGTATATCACTGACAAGGGCCGCCAGGTGGTGCGCCGTCGCCGCGCGCAAGTAGCCTGACCCTTTGTTGAGTCACCGGTAGGGCGGGCTCGAGATTTGCCGGTTTGTGACCCATCGTTATGGTTTGGTCGCAATATCCCTGCCCCCGCCCTCAAGCGTCATCCAATCTGACCGATTCCGCCTTTCGCCCCCTTGTGGGCATCCTTTACCATGATTGTTTTCGATCTTCAGGCTAATTGAGCGATATCGGAGCGATCATGAAATTCACCGGAACCGACAGTTACGTCGCCACAGACGATCTGCAGATGGCGGTGGATGCCGCAGTGACCCTGCAGCGTCCACTTTTGATCAAGGGTGAGCCGGGCACGGGTAAAACGCTGCTGGCGGAAGAGGTGGCGAGCAGCCTGGGCCTGAAGCTGATCCAGTGGCATATCAAGTCCACCACCAAGGCCCAGCAGGGCCTCTACGAATACGATGCGGTATCTCGCCTGCGGGACTCCCAGCTGGGGGTGGACCGGGTGCACGATATCGGCAATTACATCAAGAAGGGCAAGCTGTGGGAGGCCTTTGAGGCCGACGAGCGGGTAGTGCTGTTGATCGATGAGATCGACAAGGCAGACATCGAGTTCCCCAACGACCTGCTGGTGGAAATCGACCGTATGCAGTTTTACGTATACGAAACCGGCGAGACCATCACTGCCAAGCAGCGCCCGATTGTGATCATCACGTCGAACAATGAGAAGGAATTGCCGGATGCGTTTTTACGCCGCTGTTTCTTCCATTACATCAGCTTCCCCGACCGTGCGACCATGCAGAAGATCGTGGATGTGCACTATCCGGAGATCAAGCACCAACTGGTGTCGGAGGCGATGGATATTTTCTTCCAGATCCGCGAGGTGCCGGGTCTCAAGAAAAAGCCGTCTACCTCTGAGTTGATCGACTGGCTGAAACTGCTGATGGCAGACGATATTTCCGAAGACGTTCTGAAAAATCGCGATGCGACTTCCGCGATTCCTCCGCTTTATGGCGCCTTGCTTAAGAACGAGCAGGATGTGCATATGTTGGAGCGTCTCGCTTTTATGGCGCGTCGGGAAGGGCGCTAAGCTCTGATTATGTGGCGGCGCCGCTACCGGGTGCACCTTCTCCCCAACTCCTGAATAACGTCGAACCATTAGTATGCTTATTGGGTTTTTCCTCAATCTCCGTCGCTACCAGTTACCGGTGTCTATTACCGAACTGCTATCGCTGCTGGAAGCTCTGCAGCAGCGACTGGTGTACGCCAATCTGGATGACTTTTATTTCCTCGCGCGCACCTGCCTGGTGAAGGACGAAAAGCACTTCGATAAGTTCGACCGCGCTTTCGCTGCTTATTTCAAAGACCTGGAAACCCTCGACGATATCCTTGAACAAATGATCCCTGAGGACTGGCTGCGTGCGGAATTCATGAAGCAGCTGAGCGAGGAAGAAAAGGCAAAAATCGAGTCCATGGGTGGACTTGAGAAAATGCTTGAGGAGTTCAAGAAACGCCTCGAGGAACAGAAGAAAAGACACAGCGGCGGCAACAAGTGGATCGGAACCGGTGGCACCAGCCCGTTCGGCAACAGCGGTTATCACCCCGGTGGTATTCGTGTCGGCGGCCAGAGTCGCAACAAGTCGGCGTCCAAGGTCTGGGAAAAGCGCCAGTTCCGCAACCTGGACGACAGCATCAGCCTCGGCACCCGCAATATTCAGGTTGCCCTGCGCAAACTGCGCAAGTTCGCGCGCACCGGCGCTGCGGAAGAGCTGGACCTGAATGACACCATTCGCTCCACCGCCCGCAACGCCGGCCTGCTGGATATCAAAATGGTGCCCGAGCGCCACAATGCGGTGAAGGTTCTGATCTTCTTCGACGTCGGCGGCTCCATGGATCCCTACGTAAAGCAGTGTGAGGAACTCTTCTCCGCCTGCCGCAGTGAGTTCAAGCACCTGGAATATTTCTATTTTCACAACTTTGTGTACGAGCACGTGTGGAAAGACAACCACCGCCGCTATTCAGAATCCACCCCTCTGGTGGAAGTGTTGCGCACCTACGGCAAAGATTACAAAGTGATTTTCGTCGGCGACGCCGCCATGGCTCCTTATGAGATCACCAGTCGCTTCGGCAGTGTAGAACACATGAACGAAGAGCCTGGCGCGGCCTGGATGCAGCGAGTTACCAATACCTACGAAAAACTTGTTTGGTTAAACCCCACAGCCGAAGAGTACTGGCAGTACACCGCCAGTACGGGAATGACCCAGAAACTGGTGAACGGGCATATGTACCCGATGACGATTGAGGGGCTGGATAGGGCGATTGCCTACCTCGTAAAGGGGCGGTAAAAAGCTATCGGTTCGGAGTGCCGATCTTTAATGCGAAGGCCAAGTGCCGGGTGGAGATTTTCAGGAGCGTCGGCGACAGGGACGTCGCCGACGCAGCGTACAGGGATGTATTCACAGCGGTCCTGAAAATCTCCACCCGGCACTTGGCCGCTACAGATTGTCTTCAGGGCTCTAGAAATCTACTCCCCAAATTTCCGCTGGGGCGCCACATCGTGGTCGGCGGTGATGCCGATTTCTTCCTTGGTGGTGTCTTTCACCACGGTGTGCTCTTCCTCCGCGCCGTGCATCCAGTCCACCAGCTTCTCGCGGATAAAGAACAGAATCAGCCCGGCAAGAATTGCCGCCGCCGCAACGCCACCAAAGGTCGCCAACGGACCCGTTTCGCCCACCAGCTTACCGATCTCTGCCGCACCCTTGTTGGCAACACCGATAAACGCGAACCACAAACCCATCATCACACTCAGGTAACGCAGCGGAGCCAGCTTCGTCACCATCGACAGGCCGATCGGCGACAGACACAACTCACCGATGGTGTGGAAGATATACGCCACCACCAGCCACCAGGGGCTTGCTTTCGCAGTTTCGGAGTCGCCGATCTGCATCGCCGCACCCACCATCGCAAGAAAGCCAAGCCCGAGGAAGATCAGACCAAGACTGAATTTCCCCGGTGACGTCGGCTCGCGCGAGCCTAGGCCCACCCAGATACTTGCCACAATGGGTGCAAGGATGATGATGAACAGCGGGTTGACCATCTGCAGCCAGCTGGCCGGGATCTCGAAGCCGAAAATATGCAGGTCGGTGTTGTACTTGGCGAACAGGTTCATTGACCCCGCCGCCTGCTCAAATCCCGCCCAGAAAATTACCGTAAACAGACCGAGGACCAGAATTACCTTGATGCGGTCGCGCTCCTCCAGGGTCAGCGGGCGTTTTTTCTCATCGCTGCTCAGATTGGGCTTGAGGCCAAGTTTTGCCGACGGCTGGTTGCCGATTTCCCCGAGCATCTTGTCCGCCTGGGTCATCTGCAGGATCAGGCCCAGCAGCATACCGAGACCGGCGACCACAAATGCCAGCTGGTAATCCACCTTCTCGCCGATCCAGCCGATCACCAGATAGCCGAGAATCGAACCCAGGTTGATCCCCATGTAGAAAATCGTAAATGCGGTATCCCGGCGCTTGTCGCCTTCTTCGTAGAGGTCGCCCACCATGGTGGAAATGTTCGGCTTGAAGAAGCCATTGCCGATAATCATCAGCCCTAGCCCCAACCAAAGACCGTAAATCTCGGTGCCATCCGGCAGCCACTTGTGTGGGAAGCCGAGGGCAAACTGCCCCAGCATCATCAGGAAGCCGCCGAACATAATGCAGCGCCGCTGCCCCCACACGTTGTCCGCCATCCAGCCGCCGAGGATCGGCGTCAGGTAGACCAGCATGGCGTAGGTGCCGAGATAGCTGAGTGCCTTGGACTGCAGTTCCGTGTCGGAAAGCGCATCCCACCCAAAGGCAGCAGCGGCCGCGGCCGACGTGAGGTAGAACACGAAGATGCCGCGCATGCCGTAATAGCTGAGGCGCTCCCACATCTCTGTGCCGAATAGCAGGAACAGCCCCTTGGGGTGTCCCATCATCTCGCCGGCAGTGGCGGGGGGCTTTGGCTTGAGGTCTTGCATGGAGACTCCTGAATGGATTCACGCGGCGGGGTTGTAATACGCGCCGATGACCTGAGTATAGGTCAGGCGTACCGGGGGCAAGTTTAGGGACAGACCCCGGTAGTCCCCAGCAGGTATAATCGCCGGTTTGCCGTTTTACCCTGAATAAGCAGTCATATGAGTCGAGAGCCCGCCCAGCCCAATTTGCAGCAATTTGAGCAGTTGCTCCCCCAGTGCATGGGGCGCGACCGCTTCGACCTGCAGCGCACCCTTAAGAACGCCCGCCGGCGGCTGAAAGAGGGTAAGCCTGCGGATCGAATGCTGGCGCAGCTGGAGACCCGGATTGCCGCGTCTGTGGCGCTGGCGGAAGCCCGCAAGCAGAAACTCCCCAAAGTGGAGTGGCCGGAAGGGTTGCCGGTGGTGGCGCGGCGGGAGGAAATTGCCGAGCTGATCGCCGCCAATCAGGTGGTGGTGGTCGCCGGCGAAACTGGCTCGGGTAAAACTACCCAGTTGCCCAAAGTCTGCCTCGAGCTCGGGCGCGGTATCTTCGGTCAGATCGGCCACACCCAGCCGCGGCGGATTGCCGCGCGTACGGTGGCCAATCGAATTGCCGAAGAACTTGGGCAGTCGCTGGGCGACTCTGTTGGCTACCAGGTGCGGTTTACCGACCAGAGCACCGAGCACACCCATATTAAGCTGATGACTGACGGTATCCTGCTGGCGGAAATCCAGCGCGACCCGCTATTAAGTCATTACGACACCCTGATTATCGACGAGGCGCACGAGCGCAGCCTGAATATCGACTTCCTGCTCGGCTACCTTAAAACCCTGCTGCCGAAGCGCCCGGACCTGAAGCTGATCATCACGTCAGCCACCATCGACCTGGAGAAGTTTTCAAAACACTTCGACGATGCGCCAATCATCGAAGTATCCGGCCGTACCTATCCGGTGGATATCCACTACCGCCCACCGGCCGACAGCGATGCCGACCTGAATGAGCAGGTCATCGGTGCCGTGGAAGAGCTGCTGCACGAGGAGAAATCCTCACCGCGGCGCGGTGGCGATATTCTGGTATTTATGAGCGGCGAGCGGGAGATCCGCGAGTGCGCCAAGGCCCTGCGCGATGCGCAGCTGCCGCACCTTGAAGTGTTGCCGCTGTATGCCCGCCTCAGTCTGGCCGAACAGAGCCGCGTGTTTGCGCCGCACAAAGGACGCCGAATCGTACTCGCCACCAACGTGGCGGAGACCTCTATCACCGTGCCCGGTATCCGCTATGTGATCGATCCGGGCACCGCGCGCATCAGCCGCTATAGCTACCGCAGCAAGATTCAGCGCTTGCCGGTGGAAGCCATCTCCCAGGCCAGTGCCAACCAGCGTGCGGGGCGCTGTGGCCGAGTCAGTGCCGGTGTGTGTATCCGCCTGTACGAAGAAAACGATTTTCTGCAGCGCGCGGAATTTACCGATGCGGAAATCCTGCGCACAAACCTTGCTGCGGTCATCCTGCAGATGTTGCAGCTGCGAATTGGCGATATCCGCGATTTCCCGTTTGTGGACCCGCCGGACCAGCGCCTGATCAACGACGGCTATAACCTGTTGCAGGAGCTGAAAGCCGTCGATGGTAAGGGCCAGGTAACCAAGCTTGGTCGCGCCTTGTCGAGATTACCGCTGGACCCGCGTCTTGGCCGCATGCTGATGGAGTCCGGCCCGGCTGGCAGCCTGCGCGAATTGTTGATCATCGTCAGTGCCCTTGCCGTGCAGGACCCGCGCGAGCGACCTGCCGAAAAACGCCAGGCGTCCGATGAAAAGCACAAACAGTGGCAGCACGAACAGTCGGACTTTATGAGTCTGGTCAATCTGTGGGATGGCTATGAGGCCCAGCGCCAGGAGCTGAGCCAGAACCAGCTGCGCAAGTGGTGTCAGAAAAACTTCCTATCGTGGCTGCGTTTACGCGAGTGGAGGGATATTCATCACCAGCTGCGTCTCGCGATCCGCGACCTTGACCTGAAAATGAACAAGGAGCCCGCGGACTACGCCAATGTGCACATGGCGATTCTGCCTGGGTTGCTGGACAATATTGGCGTGCGTGACGAGAACAAAGAGTTTCTCGGCTGTCGCAACCGCCGTTTCCATATTTTCCCCGGCTCCGGTCAGTACAAGAAGCCGCCACACTGGGTGGTGGCGGCACAGCTGCTGGAGACCAGCCGCTTGTTTGCGCATACCGTGGGCAAGATTGAGCCCGACTGGGTGCTGGGGTGTGCTGAACACCTGGTAAAGCGCAATTATTTCGAACCCCATTACAATCCTCGCTCCGGCGCAGTGATGGCATTTGAAAAGGTCACCCTGTATGGACTGGTGCTGGTGGACAAGCAGCGCATTCACTTCAGCAAGCTGGATCCGGTTGTCGCGCGTGAAGTATTTATTCGCGAGGCCTTGGTGGAGCAGCGCTACCGCGGCAAGGGCAAGTTTTTCCGGCACTACAAAGCATTGCTCGAGGAGCTGGAAGATCTCGAAGCCAAGTCCCGCCGGCGCGACATCGTCGTGGACGACGAGGTGGTGTACCGCTTCTTCGATGAGCGGATACCCGCCGAAGTGGTTAACCTGGCCGGCTTTGAAAAGTGGCGCAAGCAGGCGGAACAAAAGGATCGGGAGCTGCTGTTCCTGCCCCGTGACCTGATGATGCAGCAGGATGCCGCCCACGTGGGTGAAGCGCAGTTCCCGGACTCCCTTACCAGCGGTGGAATCGAGTATCCACTCAGCTACCACTTTGAGCCCGGCAGCATCGACGACGGTGTGAGCATCCAGGTTCCGGTCGGTGCCCTGCATCAGGTGCCGGCGGCACGTTTGCAGTGGGTGGTGCCCGGCATATTGCGGGATAAATGTATTGCCCTGGTTAAAAACCTGCCCAAGCAGTACCGCAAATATTTTGTGCCAGTACCCGCCGCCGTGGACAAGGCATTGCCGCGCATGCAGCCCGGGGATACGCCGCTTTGGCAGGCGCTGGCCCATGAGCTCAAGCGTCAGACCGCACAGCAGTTGCCGGATGAGGCGTGGCTGCAGGCAGAGCAGGGGGTAGAGGATTTCTACCGCTTCAATATCCAGGTACTGGACGAGAAAGGCCAGTTGCTGGATCAGGATCGGGACCTGGACATCCTGCAGGCCCGCTATCGCGACCGCGTACAGCAGGAGCTGGCCAGCGCCGGTGACGATTTCGAACGCGCGGGCATCACCGAGTGGGATTTCGGCGATCTGCCAGCAACCTACCAGTTGGATCAGGGTGGCCTGAAGGTGCGCGCATATCCCGCACTGATTGCCAACAAAGACAGTGTCGACCTGAAACTGTTGGACAACCCCGAGGAAGCCAGCCGCTACACCCGCGCCGGTATCTGCCGCCTTGCCATTCTGCACCTGCCGGAGCCGGTAAAGTACCTGCGTAAGGAATTGCTCAAAGGGAAGGAGCTTGGGCTGAGTGCCGCGGACTTGGGGCGCAGGGAGGACGTTGCGGACGATATCCTGATGGCTGCGGTGCGCGAATGTTTCTGGGCGGATGAAAACTGGCCGCGCACTCAGGCGGAATTTCTCGCCGCTCTGGAACAGCGGGAAAAGCTGGTAGGCACCGCACAGGAGATCGGCGACCTGTTGGTAAAGGCTCTCGCACAGCTGGTGCCCCTGCGCAAACAGATCAAGCAGCAGAAAAATCTCGCTGTGGCCATGGCGGTGGGGGATATCAATCGCCAGCTTGGTGGTCTCTTCTACCGCGGGGTGCTATTCCACACGCCGCTTGAGATGTTGCGGCAGTACGGGCGCTATCTAAAAGGCATCGAGGTTCGTCTGGAAAAAGCGGCGCTGGATCCCAACCGCGATCGCCGCCTCACATCTGAATTCCAGGAAGCGGAAGAGCCATACCAGGCGCTCGCCAGCAAGACCGATCTGCTGCTGATGGCCGGGGACCCCGCGCTGGTGGAATACCGCTGGATGCTGGAGGAGTTCCGCATTTCCCTGTTCGCGCAAACACTGAAAACCCAGATGCCCGTCTCTATCAAGCGTCTGCGCAAATTTTGGACTGAGTTAGGTTACTGATGTTGCAGACGACTGGGAGGCAAGCGGTCATGACAGCGCTGGTCAGTCATCCTGTAACTCGGCTCCTTCGTATAATTCCTCGTACACTCTCTCGTACACAGAATTCTTATGTCAGTTTTGACTGTAAGAAAGTGCGGGCAGCTGCGACAGATAGGTAGTCGCAGCTGATATGCCCTTTGCGGACCTGAATCACAGTTCATAAAGAACGGTTGAACCTGAATTATGAACCACTGGTCTTACAATAAGGGCAATGCAATCCCGGGGGACTATAATCCGGGAGCGGCGTTTTCCGCGCCCTGAGCGTATCGTGATGTGGATTCAATTGACCTGACTTACAGAAAGGTGATGTGAACAGCCTCACAACCCTGAAATTCAGAACTTTCAACAGGAGATCGATCATGAACAAGAAGAACCTGCCGATCGCGGCCGCCGTTAGTGCTGCCTTTATTGCTTCCGCTGCCGTGAGCACCGCCGCGACCGCCAACCCTTTCACTGCGACCGAACTGACTGCCGGCTACAACCTGAAAATGGCCGATGACGGCAAGAAAAAAGAAGGTAAGTGTGGCGAAGGTAAGTGCGGCGAAGAAGGCAAGAAGAAAGAAGGCAAGTGCGGCGAAGGTAAATGCGGCGAAGAAGGTAAGAAGAAAGAAGGTAAGTGCGGCGAAGGCAAATGTGGTGAAGGTAAAAAGAAAGAAGGCAAGTGTGGTGAGGGTAAGTGCGGCGGTTGATCGCCGGTTGCCAGTAATCACCTTGTGATCATCAAGTGATTGCCTTCGATAGCCCGGCCTCGCGCCGGGCTTCACACATGAGGAACTGGGACAATGCGTGAATCACACCAATATCCGGTGCAGGGCGCCGGCCTGGGCCTGCGGCGCTCCATGATGGGTGAATTACTCTCGCCCGAGCAGGTGGATTTTCTCGAAGTCGCCCCGGAAAACTGGATTGGTGTTGGCGGGCGCTACGGTCGCTGGTTTCGCGAGTTCACCGAGCGTTTCCCATTTGTCATACATGGCCTCTCGTTGTCGATTGGTGCCCCCGATCCGCTGGACGAAGACCTTGTACGTGCCATCAAGCAGTTTATGCGCGAGCACGATATCCGCTGTTACAGCGAACACCTGAGTTACTGCTCCGAGCACGGGCATCTTTATGACCTGCTCCCGATCCCCTTTACCGAAGAAGCGGTGCACTATGTAGCCGGTCGTATCCGGCGGGTGCAGGACATTCTCGAGCAGCGCATCGCCATGGAGAATGTCTCCTACTATGCCGCCCCCGGGCAGGAAATGTCCGAGCTTGAATTTCTGAACGCGGTCTTGCAGGAGGCGGATTGCGATCTGCTGCTGGACGTCAACAACATCTATGTCAATGCCATCAATCACCGCTATGACGCCGAGTCCTTTTTGCTGGGGCTGCCGGCAGAGCGCATTCGCTACGCCCATGTGGCAGGACACTTTGATGAAGCGGAAGACCTGAAAGTGGATACCCACGGGGCACCGGTTATCGACCCGGTTTGGCAGCTGCTGCAGCGCGCCTATGAGGTATTTGGCCCAATTCCCACACTGCTGGAGCGGGATTTCAATATTCCCCCGCTGCCGGAGCTATGTGAGGAGGTGCAGCGTATCCGCGAATTCCAGGCAAGCGCAGTGAAGGCTTTGGAAACTGGAAACGGTGACAAGCGCGATGCACCGGAGGTGGCGTATGGCCGCTGAGAAAACCTCTGAGAGAGTTAATGAAATAGCCGCGGGAAAAAGTGTGAGTTTCCAGTCCGTGCAGGGCGATTTTGCCGCACATCTGCGAGCGCCGGAATCCGTGGCCGCACCGGCGGAGATTGAAGATCGCCGTATGGGGATCTACCGAGACCTGATTTACAACAACATTGAGTCGTTTATCTCTAGCGGCTTTCCAGTGTTGCGCAGTATCTATGACGATGAGCGCTGGCACGCCATGGTGCGGGACTTTGTTCAGCGGCATCAGTCCCACAGCCCGTATTTTCTGCAGATCAGTGAAGAGTTTTTACAGTATTTGCAGTCTGAACGAGCGGATAGTGCGGGTAGTGAGCTGGACCCGCCCTTTCTGCTGGAGCTTGCGCACTACGAGTGGGTAGAGCTGGCGCTGGATGTGAGTGAAGCGGAGTTCCCCGCAGACCTGGCTCGTGACTATACCGATGAGCAGGTGTTGAATTGGGCGCCGGTCGCCTCGCCGCTGGCATGGAATTTAAATTATCAGTTTCCGGTGCATCATATAGGCCCGGCTTTCCAGCCGGTCGAGGCACCGCAAACACCTTCATTTTTGGTTGTGTATCGAAACCGCGCTGACAAGGTCGCGTTCCTTGAGGCCAATGCCGTCACCTCGCACCTGCTGTCGCTGATACAATCCCACGCTGGCTCAGGGGAGGCGGATGCGGTAAGCCAGCTTCCCAGTGGTAGGGAAGTGCTGCAAACCCTTGCCAGGGATATCCAGCATCCACAGCCGGAACAGCTTATCGAATTCGGTACTGACATCCTGAAAAGGCTGCATAGCCTGGATATAATCGCCGGCTTCCGGCCCACAGCCTAAATCATCCAAAGCTGCCAGCTGTCTTGTCCAAAACGGCCAGCTGCTATGCTGGCTAAGCGGCCAGTGGTAATATCTCGAAAACGGAAAAACAGATTCTGGTTTGAACAATCGATTATTTCTCGCGAGGAGCAGGGAATTGCTTGAGCGTACACACTTCACTGCCTGGGTACTGACCGCCTTATTGTCAGCCCCTCT
Organism: Microbulbifer elongatus; assembly: GCF_020524885.1. GTDB lineage: Bacteria > Pseudomonadota > Gammaproteobacteria > Pseudomonadales > Cellvibrionaceae > Microbulbifer > Microbulbifer elongatus_A. The sequence goes on from NZ_JAIVKJ010000001.1 coordinate 416,995, forward strand.
GGCGTTGGCGCAGGATGCGTCAGATCCATTTGCGGAACTTCCCGACGAGGTGCCCGCAACGACTTCTTCACAGCCTGCTGAATCTTCACAGCCTGCGGCCACCAGCGATGCCGAAGGCGCCGCGTCCAATGCTGAAGGTGGCGATGATTCTGGCGCCAGCGAAGACGACTTTGGCTCCGAACTCGAAGACGACTTTGGCTCCGAACTCGAAGGCGACTTTGGTTCTGCACTCGAAGACGAGTATGGCTTCGACCCGGCCGACGAGTTTTCCAGTGCGGAAGAGCCGGAAGATCGCGATCCCTGGGAGGGGTTCAATCGCGCTATGTTCCGCTTCAATGACACGGCGGATCGCTGGTTTCTGAAGCCCGCGGCGGTGAGCTACCGTCAGGTGACGCCGATTTTCATGCAAACCGGTGTTTCCAACTTTTTTTCCAACCTGCGCGAAATCAACAATGTCCTGAATAGCGTCCTGCAGTGGAAGTGGGGGCAGGCGAGCAACGATACCGGTCGCTTTCTGGTGAACAGCACGGTTGGGCTGGTAGGGTTGTTTGATGTGGCTCAGCACATGGGGCTGGAGCGCAGCGACGGCGAGGACTTCGGCCAGACTCTGGCGGTGTGGGGCGTGTCTTCCGGCCCCTACGTTGTGGTGCCTTTCTGGGGGCCTTCCACAGTGCGGGATGCGCCCGCCGTCGTGGTGGACTGGTATACCAATCCGTTGAGCTACGTGGACGATAGCGCCGTTGAAAACACGCTGAAAGCCCTCGACCTGATTCAAACCCGCGCGAGCCTGTTAAAGGCGGAATCTCTGTTGCAGGGAGATCGCTATGTACTGATGCGCGACGCCTATCTGCAGCGGCGGGAATTCCTGATCAATGACGGCGAGCAGGAAGACGATTTCGGCGGCGACCTGGATGAATACGACTTCTGACTGCGAGCGTAATACTCTTCTTCTGATCGATGCCGAGTCCCCAGCCTGCGGGCTGGTACAGGGCGCCCTCGAGCGGCTCGGCTATACCGTCACCGTGCTGGACAACGGTGTCCAGGCTGTCGGCAAGTTCACACCGGAAAAATATCAGCTGGTTATTACTGACCTGCATCTTCCGGATATGGGTGGGCTGGAAGTCCTGCGTAAGGTAAAGCATCTCTCACCGGACACCCCGGTCGTGGTGTTGGCCTCAAACAGCGAGGTAGACGACGTGGTGCAGGCACTGCGTCTGGGGGCGAGTGATTACCTGCTTAAGCCCATCGCCGACGAGAGTGTAATCGACCACGCGGTAACGCGGATCATGGAAGCGCGGGATCTCGCCGCAGAGAACCGCAAATACCGCGAACAACTGGAGGCGCGCAACCGCGAGCTGAAGGAACACGTCGATCTGTTACAGCGAGACCACCAGGCTGGTCGCCAACTGCAGCAGCACCTGTTGCCCCGTACTCCCTACGAATATCCGGCCGGGATACAGGCGGCCTATCGCTTGCAGCCTTCCCTGTACTTGAGTGGCGATTTTATCGACTACGGCCTGTTTGGTGAGCGCTTCGTCGCGTTTTACCTGGTGGATGTGTCAGGTCACGGCGTGTCCTCTGCGCTGGTAACTGCGCTGATCAAGCACAGCATCATGCACCTGCTGCGTGAGCGGCCGTTGTTCAGCCAGTTGAACAGTCTGGACCAGGATCTCACCGAAATTCTGGAAATGATCAACCGCGAGTTGCTAGCCACTCGGCTAGACAAACATGCCAGCATGTTTGTGGGCGTGGTGGACAGCCGCGCTCGCCAATTGCACTACGCGGTGGCCGGGCAGGTGCCCATGCCGGCACTGGTCACCAGTGGTGGTGCCGAGTGGCTCAGTGGAAAAGGGCGCCCATTGGGGCTGTTCGAACACGGCGGCTGGGAAGTGCGCCACTGCAGCCTGCCGGCGAGTTGGCGCCTGGTGGCCTGTTCCGATGGTGTTCTGGAGCTGTTGCCCGGCGACCTGTTGCAGAAAGAGGACCTCCTGCTGCAGAAGATCGACCGCAGCCGCGGTGACCTCGATAGCCTGTGTGCGGCGCTCAAGGTCGACACTGCGGAATCCTTCCCCGACGACATTACCATTCTCACCTTGCGCCAGGACGAGCAAAAAAGCTGAATCCGGCCCGTTTTTTGCTGCAATATTTTTGCTGTCGGCCAGCGAGGTGGCCTCCGACGCCATTCATGCGATATTCATTATTAGTATCGGAAACTGCCCCCGTGAACCGACATTTCTGATGTGGACGGATGGCCCGGAAACATAAAACACCGGACTTTCCGGTCACACCTGTTAACTGGTTCACACTGGTCTTGTCAGTGCCGTTGGGCAGGAGTAAGCTCCGCCCAATTCTTGCTCTATCGCCTGAATCATTGGTTCAGTGTCTTTTGGGCTAGGCTTGCACAAGGAACTGTGCCGCGGCCACAAGCCGCAAATCATCCATCTCGCCCCTGGCTCGGGACAAGAGCAGGGAGCGCTTGAGGTTACTATGCAGTCCGGGCAGATAATGGTTGGCGACCACCAGGGCATCTATGTGGTGAAACTGGTGGGCGATGTGCGCCTCAACTTGTGTACATCTTTCGATAGCTTTATCGACAAGATGTTTTCCCACAGCGAATTCCGCGGTGTGGTCTTCGACATGCACGAGACCCAGGGCGTGGACAGCACAACGCTGGGGCTGATGGCGAAAATCGCGTTCCGCAGTGCCGAGTGCAACGGTGGCAAGCCCCTGGTTCTGTGTGAGGACCGCGGTCTTCTGCACCTGTTGGACTCCATGGGATTCGAAGAGCTGATGGATATTTCCAACGATGCGGATAACGACGCCTACCAGGCGGAGCCTGCGCCGCTCACCTGCCATACCCCGGATGAGCACACTGCACGAGAGATGGTGCTGGAAGCGCATCGTGTGTTGATGAGCATGAATGAGCAGAATGAAGCCACTTTCCGCGATCTGGTACATGCGCTGGAAAGTGAACAGAGCGTTCAGGGCTCCGTCCATGAAACCGCTCATCAACCCAAGTCAGCGGCCAATCACTGACATCTTCCGCTAGGTCATCTCTCTGTGAGACGGATCCCTGTTACGGGGTTAGGTCGCCGTCCCTGGCCTCGGCACGCGCCCGGGTAAACAACCCGTGGGGCAGGTAGATCAGCTCCGCCACGCGCCGGATCAGGTGCTCCTCAAACGCATCGATTTCCCCATCCGCAAAGGCCACCACCCACATCTGTCTTATCAGCAGGTACTTGTCCCGTTCGCTGAAGTTTTCGTTCACTGTCTGGGTAAACTCATACAGTGAGGTTGCCTCATGGCGGTCGGTCAGCGCCTGTTCCACCATGTTACTGGCGGTTTCTTCGTCGAGCTGGTAGTGCTCACGGAGCAAACGCACCAGCGCGGTGCGCTCGCGATCGTCCACTTTCTGGTCGGCGGTGGCAATTTCCGCCATTAGTGCGGCGCTGATCATGCGCACGTCTTTTTCCGTGCGCACTTCCACGCTTTCCCCGCGGCCGATCTGGTCGAACAATTTGCGAATCTGTTGCAGCATGCTGGGGCTCCTTGTTCCGGTGGTGTTAGCGCGACTGCTGCAGTAACTCCTCGAGTTTCACCTGGTCCGCGACAAAGTTGCGGATGCCTTCCGCCAGTTTTTCCGTGGCCATGGCGTCGGCATTCAGCTGGTAGCGGAATGCGGGCTCTTGCATGGCGCTGGTGGGGCGAGGCTGGCTGGCAATGTCGCTTTGCAGGCCATCGGCGAGGGTGCCGTTGTCGTCCTGCAACTCCTGGAGAAGCTGCGGGCTGATGGTGAGCTTGTCGCAGCCGGCCAGCGCCTCGATTTCTCCGGTATTGCGGAAGCTGGCACCCATGACGATGGTGGGGTACTCGCGGGATTTGTAGTACTCGTAAATACTGGCAACCGAGAGCACGCCGGGGTCGTCTTCCGCAGTGTAGTCATCACGCCCGGTGCTGGCCTTGTACCAGTCGAGAATACGGCCCACAAACGGGGAAATGAGGGTGACACCGGCTTCCGCACAGGCAACCGCCTGGCACTGGCTGAACAGCAGCGTCAGGTTGCAGTGGATACCCTCGCGTTCCAGCACCGAGGCTGCGCTGATGCCCTCCCAGGTGGATGCGAGCTTGATCAAAACCCGCTCGCGCTCCACACCAGCCTGCTGGTACATGGCGATAAGCTGACGTGCGTATTCGATGCTCGCGGCGGTATCGAACGACAGGCGTGCGTCTACCTCGGTGGATACCACTCCGGGCACAATCTGCAGAATTTCGTAACCAATGGCGACTGCCAGTTTCATCGAGGCGAGGGCGATGACATCGCCGCCTTTCTGCTCGGCCCAGGTGAGGGAGTCTTTCAGGTGTTGCGCGTACTGGGGAAGTTGCGCCGCCTTATACAGCAGCGACGGGTTGGTGGTGGCATCCTGCGGGTGATAGCGGCGAATGGCTTCAATATCGCCCGTATCCGCCACCACCAGACTGCGTTGTTTGAGTTGGTCCAGTTTGTTCATCTTCCCCATGTCCTTATCGTTAAAAGCTCAGAATTCTTGCAAAAACGCTATGGCGGCGCCTTATATTGTGTTTTACGCGGCGTCTGTCACCAGCGCCAGCGCCTGCTCCAGTACCTCTGGCCCGGCGCCTGCGGTATGTGCGTGCTCACTCAGGTGGCGGCGGAAGCGTCGAGCCCCGGGCACCCCCTGGAACAGCCCCATCATATGTCGCGTAATATGATTCAACCTCTGCCCGCGGGACATTTCCCGCTCGATATAGGGCAGCATGTTGTGAATGACTTGCGCCGGAGTCGGCCCGGGCTCACCATCGAACAGCGCCGCGTCCACACCCGCGAGCAGCGTTGGCGTTTGATACGCCGCCCGTCCGAGCATAACACCATCTAATAACTGGAGATGCTCGCGGCACTCATCCAGTGTATTGATGCCGCCGTTGAGGACAATTTCGAGCTGGGGAAAGTCCCGCTTCAGCTGGTACACCATGTCGTACTTGAGTGGTGGTACCTCGCGGTTTTCTTTCGGGCTCAGTCCGTTCAGCCAGGCTTTGCGTGCGTGCACGATAAAGGTGGTGATACCGGCATTCGCCTGCGCCTCGACAAACCGCGTGAGACCCGGGTAGTCCTCCATATCGTCAATGCCGATCCGGTGTTTCACCGTTACGGGTATGGACACCGCGCTTTTCATTGCACCCAGGCACTCCGCCACCAGATCCGGCTCCGCCATCAGGCAGGCGCCGAAGCGGCCTTTTTTCACCCGGTCACTGGGGCAGCCACAATTCAGGTTGATCTCGCTGTAACCCCATTGCTCGGCAATCTCTGCGCAGCGCGCCAGGTCGTCCGGATCGCTGCCGCCCAACTGCAGTGCCACCGGCTGCTCCTCCACATTGAAATTCAGGTGGCTGTCTTTGTCGCCAAACAGGATGGCGCCGGTAGTGACCATTTCTGTGTATAGCAGTGCGTGCTTGCTGAACTGGCGCCAAAAATAGCGGCAGTGCCGGTCGCTCCAATCCATCAGCGGGGCGGTGCAAAAGCGGTGAGATACAGCCGTGGCGGTTCCTGCGGTACTGGGCATTGGTGCGGGCGAGGTGTGGGGAGACTGGGACATAAACAGCGATCAGGCGATAAAACTGCGCGCAGTATAACAAGATAACGTGCGCATTCCGGTCTCATGCCTTTAATGGGAGGCGGACGCAAAGGGCGCCGGCGCTGTTAATCGTAGGGTGTCAGAGATTGCGCTCCTTCGCGTGCTCGGGTGAATTGGCTGCTTGCTCAGTGTGGGCCGGCGACCAGTCTTCCTCGATATTGAGTAGCGGGCGCAGTTTTTTCACCACACTGCGCGCCGTGGCCCGGTAACTGGTCAGTTTGCCGCCGGCGACCGCCACAATGCGCGGGCGCTTGGGGTTGTCGCAGCAGATCATGGTCTCGCGGCTGCGGGAGAAGGGATTGCTAGTGGATTGGGGCAATACCCGCAGTCCGGCCCAGGCGTCACTCAGCTCGCTTAGCTGTAGCGGGCGGGTCTCGGGGAAGTACTGCTTGAGGGTTCGCAGCAGGTAGGCCTTCTCTTCCAGTGTCGGTGCTACTTCGGACGGGTCACCGTGGTAGGGCCGCTCGGTGGTGCCTATTAGTGTTTCCCCCTGCCAGGGCATCACGAATACAGCGCGGCCGTCTTCCGCCTCGACGTAAAAGATCTTGTTGGCGAGCTTCAGCGGGACCTGAATATGCGTGCCGGCTACGAGTTCCAGTGGCGGCAATTTGGCTCTGGGGGTGCACTTGCTGTTGGTCTCTTCAATCCAGGGGCCAGAGCAGTTCACCAGCGCGCGGCAATGCAGGGTATTGAGTTTGCCCTCGTGAAAGTAGTCCACACGCACGAACTTGTCGGTGACTTCCGCCCCCACAAGGCTCGCCGGGCAGAACAGTTCGGCGCCGTCGCGGGTAGCGGTCTGGATTACCTCGCGGGTGAGTGCGGCGTCATCGGTCTGCGCATCGTAATAGCGGTACACCGCCAGCAGGTCGTCGCTATTGAGTCCGCACAGCGCATCGTAATCGTGAAGGTTTATTGTGCGGAATCGCGCTTTGGAAGAAAAAAGACCGGCAAGCAGGGCATACAGGCTGAGGCCCAGGCGTATTTTCCAGCTGGGGCGGCGGCTGTGTCGGTAGACCGGGATCAGGAAGGGCACCATATGCACCAGATCCGGCTTGTTTGCCAGCAACCAGCGGCGCTCCTTCAGGCATTCGTACACTAACGAGAACTGTCCGCTCTCCAGGTAGCGCAGCCCGCCGTGAATCAGTTTTGAGGAGCGGGAAGAGGTGCCGTGAGCCACCGACTCCTGCTCGAGAATAGCGACGCGGTAGCCCGCTGCGGTCAGGGCCTCCGCAACCCCTGCGCCCTGGATACCGGCCCCTACCACCAGGACATCATATTCCGTAGACATTGCTGGCCTCCCGGCAGCGCATCAGCAGCGGCAGATTTCCTGTCAGGATATGGTGTGCACCACGATGGTGCCATTGCACCGCGCCCTGTGCAGTGTTGATCTCATGCACCACCCACTGCCACGGACCGGGCGGCAGCTCTTGGCAGTCCACGCTGGCGTGGTCGATAAATAGAAAATCTGGCGCCAGAGTAACGACTTCGGCAGAAAGACAGCTGGCAACACTGGGCATGCGCAGGGCGACCAGGTCGAACCCCAGGTTACGTGCCAGGCGCAGGCTGCGCAGGTCGGAAGTGAGGACGACAAAAGCATCGGTACAGCCGGAAATCTCGTCCCGCAAGCGCCGTATGGCGGCTTCTGCACCAATATGTGACAGGGTTTCCGGGTTCAGCTCCACGAACCACTCCAGATGCCGGTGGCGACCGGCCCAGTCCACCAGCTGCTGGAAACTGCTGAGCGGCAGCGCCTTGAGGTCCCGGTCTTTCAGCAGGTGCAACGGGGTGGAAACGCCCAGTTGGGCGAAGTCCATTCCCTCTCCAGCGCAGCACCAGGGCGTACCTTCTTTGCTGAACTGCACTTCGGTGGTAATGGCGCAGGCGCCAAGGCCGTGGGCGGCCTCAAACGCGGCGAGGGTGTTTTCCGGGTGGTGAATTTTGTCGCCTAAATGCGCAATCAACATCGAAGTGCGTTCCTGCCGGGCCTGGCCTTATTGTGTGGGTAGGGGGGAGGAGTACAGCGAGATCTCTACTTGAAAAAATAGTAGTTACCGGTGGTGTTGCAAGCGGGTTCGGGCCGAAAGTTGCCGCCAGTTTCGTGGCTATCCAGTGAACTGTGCTCGTCCCCCTGTGCGCTCCTGGATCCCGGCGATATAATGCCGCGCCTCAAAACCTGCCAATTGACTCCAGGCAGCTCTATCCAGCAACCCTATCCAGGCGACTTATGACCGTAAGAACCCGTATTGCTCCTTCCCCTACCGGTGACCCCCACGTAGGTACCGCCTACATCGCCCTGTTCAACCAGTGCTTCGCCCAGGCCCAGGGTGGCCAGTTTGTGCTGCGTATTGAAGATACCGACCAGGTCCGCAGCACCCCGGAGTCCGAGCAGGCGATCTTGGACAGCCTGCGTTGGCTGGGACTCGACTGGCAGGAAGGCCCGGATGTGGGCGGGCCCCATGGTCCCTATCGCCAGAGTGAGCGCGGAGATATCTATAAAAAGTACTGTGACGAGTTGGTCGCCAAAGGTCACGCGTTCCATTGTTATCGCACCGCGGAAGAGCTGGACCAGTTGCGCGCGCAATTACAGGAGTCTGGCAAGGCTACCCTCAAGCCCTCCGACTTGGCGCTGCCAGCGGAAGAAGTAGAAAAGCGCAAGGCCGCGGGTGAGCCCTACGTGGTGCGTATGAATGTGCCGGAAAGCGGCACCTGCGTGGTGGAAGACCTGCTGCGCGGCGCCATCGAGATCGACTGGGCCCAGGTGGACGCCCAGGTACTGCTCAAATCCGACGGCATGCCGACCTACCATCTGGCCAACGTGGTGGATGACCACCTGATGGAGATCACCCACGTACTGCGCGGCGAGGAGTGGATCAACTCCGCGCCCAAGCACAAACTGCTGTACGAATACTTCGGCTGGGACATGCCGGTGCTGTGCCACCTGCCGCTGTTGCGCAACCCGGACAAGACCAAACTGTCCAAGCGCAAGAACCCTACCTCCATTCTTTATTACCAGCGCGCCGGATTCATGCCCGAGGCACTGCTGAACTACCTGGGCCGTATGGGCTGGTCCATGCCCGACGAAAGCGAGAAGTTCACCTTGGAAGAGATGCTCAAGCACTTCGACATCCAGCGCGTGTCCCTCGGCGGCCCGGTATTCGATGTGGAGAAACTCAGCTGGCTGAATGGCCTGTGGATCCGCGAGCTGGAAGACGCGCAGCTGGCCGACCGCCTTCAGAGCTGGCTGCTGAACCGCGAAAACCTGCTCAAGGTGCTGCCGCAGGCCAAGGGCCGTATGGAAACCTTCGGCGACTTTATGCCCCTGGTGAGCTTCTTGGCTGCCGGCAAGCTACCGCTGACCGAAAACAGCTTTGCAGGCAACAACCTGGAGCTGGACGATCAGAAGAAGTTGCTGCAGTTCACCCTGTGGCGGCTGGAAGCCCTGCGCAGCTGGAGCAAAGACAACATCTTTGCCGCGGTGAAGGAACTCTCCACCCAAATGGAAATCAAGCTCAAGGACTTCAACGCGCCCCTGTTCGTGGCTATCAGTGGCACCACCGCCAGCTTCTCGGTGATGGATGCTATGGATCTGTTGGGCCCGGACCTCAGCCGCGCCCGACTGCGCCAGGCAATTGATGTGCTCGGCGGCGCTGGCAAGAAGGTGCTCAAGCGCTGGGAAAAGGAGTTCGCTTCTTTAAGCTAATTCTCCCACCTACAGACAGAGTCCTACGGACGCGCACAGCCAAAGAAATGCCACTCCATCATCAAGAGTGGCATTTTTATTGCCTCTCTATTTGTCATATGCTTCCGGCACTTTTCGGCTAAAAATGAAACAATCTGTAGCAAACTAGGTGCGGTATGTGACAAATATCACATTTCGCCTGTAGAATCCCGCAAGGTTTAGGGGTTGCCGGGTTATGGAGTAAACCCGGAAGTAACTTAAAGAAAAAAGGAAATAACTATGACCACAGTTAAAAAAGCAGTTATCCCAGTAGCGGGTTTGGGGACCCGCATGTTGCCGGCCACCAAGGCCATCCCGAAGGAGATGCTGCCGATCGTCGACAAGCCGCTTATCCAGTACGTAGTGAGTGAGGCGGTAAAAGCGGGGATCAAAGAGATTGTGCTGGTGACGCATGCCAGTAAAAACGCCATCACCAACCACTTCGACACCTCTTTCGAGCTGGAAGCCCAGCTGGAAAACCGTCTGAAGCGCCAGCTGCTGGACGAGGTGCGCGCAATCATCCCGCGCGACGTCACCGTAATTTCCGTACGCCAGGCCGAGGCGAAAGGCCTTGGCCACGCCATCGCCTGTGCGCGCCCGGTTGTGGGTGATAATCCGTTTGCTGTGCTCCTGCCAGACGTACTTGTGGATCAATACGCGTCAGACCTCACCAACACCAACCTCGCCGCAATGGTGCGCAATTTCGAGCAGACCGGTGCCAGCCAGATCATGGTTGAGTCTGTGGAGTGGGAAGAAGTCAGTAAATACGGTGTAGTGGACTGCCTGGGTGCAGACCTGAAAGTCGGCGGTGTAGCCAAAATCGACGGCATGGTCGAGAAACCCAGCGTCGATGCCGCCCCGTCCAACATGGCGGTAGTGGGTCGCTATGTACTGCCGGCAGAAATCTGGACCCTGCTGGAGCAAACCCAGCCGGGCGCTGGTGGCGAAATCCAGTTGACCGATGCCATCGATGAGCTGCTTAAGTTGCAGAGCGTGGATGCCTACCGGATCGTCGGTCACAGCCACGACTGCGGCAACAAGCTGGGTTACATGAAGGCCCAGTTCAAATACGGTCTGCATCACCCGGATATCGGTGATGGCTTGCAGGAGTTCCTGACCGAGCAGAGGCCGCGCGTCGAAGCCGTCGCCTGATGCAGGAACCAGAGTGGGTGTGGGGCCAGCGGCTGACCCGGCATCCAAAAAGAGTGGCGGGGCGCAGTCCTCGGTAACGCTCTAACTATTTGATTAAAAAGTTGTTTTTTCTGGTTGACAGGTGCAGGCGCGCTGTTAAAATGCGCCTCGCTTTCGGGGGAAACCTAAGCAGGAAAGCAACTTTGGGGCTATAGCTCAGCTGGGAGAGCGCAACACTGGCAGTGTTGAGGTCAGCGGTTCGATCCCGCTTAGCTCCACCAAATACAAAAAAGGCCGCACTCACTCGAGTGCGGCCTTTTTTGTATTTGGCAGAACTGCCCGGGCGCGAGGCATAGCCCCGGTTCACAAGGAGCCGCAGGCGACGCAGAGCGCCGAAAGGCGACCCCGAAGGGGTGAGCAGGCAAAGCCTGCGAATCATCCCGCGCAAATGAACTGGAGTTCCGCTGCGGGTTCCAACGGGGCCTCCGCACAAGCACCCGAAAGGATGCGGCCTTTTTTCTTTGTGATGCCGGGCTCGCTGTAATCGCTTGTAATTGAGTTACAGGTGATTCTCAGCCTCAAGTCATGTAGAATTTCGCGCGCCTTGGCACGGATCTGCGTCACATTTTCTATGTGAAACCGGCCTGAAATTGAGACGGACTTCAAAAAAAGTAAAAGATTTCAATCTCGGGGGGCTCTGCGGCTGCTGTTGCATGGGTGTCCATAAAAAGAAAATAGAAGTGCATGCACCCGGTCGTTCAACGTAACCCATGGCAGATTCAGCGTGATGTCATTCGCGCGCTACTGATCCGCGAAATGAAGACCCGCTTTGGCAAGTGGCGTCTTGGTTACGCGTGGGTTCTGCTGGAGCCAGCCATGCACATCATGCTGCTGGCGGCCATCTTCAGCTTCATGGGGAGAGAGTTCTACCCGGGTATCCCCACCGCGTTATTTATGCTTGGCGGGATTGCGCCTTTCATTTTTTTTAGTAATTGCTTTGGCAAAGGTGTGGCCGCGGTAGAGTCCAACCGTGGCCTGTTCAATTATCGCCAATTGCGCCCCTTTGATGCGGTGCTCACACGGGTGCTACTGGAATTCGCCATCTACCTGTTCAGTCTGGTAGCGCTGCTGGCCATCCTCGCTTGGTTCGGCGTTACCGCACGCTTCAACGATTTTCTCATGCTGATCGGCATCAATCTGCTGTTTTTTTGCTTCTGCCTGGGAGTCAGTCTCACGATGTGTGTGGTAGGGACGAAATTTCCGGAGGCTGCCAAGTTCGCCCCAATGATTGTGCGCCCACTGTACTTTATCTCCGGGGTGTTTTTCTCTCTGGAACAGGTGCCGGAGGAGTATCACGGCTACCTCTCCTGGAATCCGTTACTACATGTGATCGAATTGACCCGTGAAGGATTGTTCGCGAGCTATCATGGCGTGTTCGCGGATTTGCCGTACCTGGCCACGAGTTCACTGGTCATGCTCGCATTTGGTCTGCTGGTTTATCGCAGTCAATGGCGCGATCTGGTGCGCAGCCAATGATCGAGCTGCGCAATCTCACCAAGTCCTTCAAGACTCCGGCAGGCCGCAAAGTACTGTTCCGGAATGTGAATGCGGTTTTTCCAGAAGGGAAGAATATCGGCATTCTGGGGCGCAACGGCGCTGGTAAGTCCACCTTGCTCCGCATTATGGGGGGGATTGACTACCCAGATTCCGGCAGGGTGATTACTGACCAGCGTATTTCGTGGCCTATGGGTTTGTCCGGCGGCTTTCAGGGCAGTATGACCGGGCGTGAAAATGCGGCATTTATCTGTGGTATTCACGGAATCTGGGGTGGTTCCAAGCGCAAGGTTTTGGACCGGGTGCAGGAGTTTGCCGAGATCGGTGACTACTTTGATGCGCCGGTGAAGTCATACTCCTCCGGTATGCGCTCTCGTCTTGCGTTTGGCCTGAGCATTTCAGTGGATTTCGACTATTACCTGGTGGATGAGGTGATGTCAGTGGGTGATGCGCACTTTAAGCACAAGTGCGAGCAAGTAATCGCTGAAAAACGCAAATCGGCCAATTTTATCATCGTCGCCCACAGTATGCCGACGCTGAAGAAGAACTGTGACGTTGGAATTTATCTCGGCCCGTCCGGCCTGCAGATATTCGATACCGTTCAAGAGGCGATTGCCCTCTACCAGCAAGGGATCCCCAAACCTGCGCAAGCTTCTGTGGGCGCACAAAAGTAAGAATTATGGAATCAGTAGAAAAAGTACCGGCGGCCAGCCAGAAAAAAGCGGCCAATACGGCCAAAAAAATACTGCGGAAGCTGTCAGCGGCAAGTACTGGTGTAGCTCCTGCGCGCGCCAGCCGCTGGGGCAGCCTAGCACTGTTTGTTGTGTTGCCCTTGCTGCTGGTTAGTGGCTACTACCTATTGTGGGTGTCAGACAGGTATGTCAGCGCCACACAGCTGATCGTAAAAGACAACAGCAGCAATCAGGGAATGTCGTCCTCTCTCGGATTCCTGGTGCCGGGTATGGGGAGTGATAACCAAGATGCCTTCCTGGTAGTGAACTATATCCAGTCCCTGGATATGGCCCTGTATCTGGACGAGGAGCTGGGGCTCGCCACATATTTCAAAAGTGATGGATACGATTTGTTCTCGCGGCTTGCCGCGGATGCCTCGCAGGAAGACTACCTGGAATTCTATCGTGCACACATTGCGGTGGCGCACGATGAAACCACCGGTATTATCAGTATTGAAATGCAGGCTTTCGAGCCCGAGTTTGCTCAACAGCTGGTGGAAACGGTGATCCGTAAATCGGAAGATTTTGTCAACGCCATCAGCAATCAGCTCGCTGACAAGCAGGTATCGTTTGTGCGCAGTGAACTGGAGCTTGCGCAAAGCAAGCTGCGCACGAGCAAGCAAAATATCCTGGACTTCCAGAACCGCAATCAGGTCGTCAGCCCGGAAGAGCTGACCAAAGGTATTAGCGCGATTATCCAAGGGCTGGAGGCCAGACTCGCCGAACTTCGTGCAAAGCTTACGGCGGCAAAAACTTATTTGCACTCGGATTCTTCTCAGGTAGTTTCTCTGCAGGCGGAGATCAGCTCACTGCAACAACAAATCGAAGTAGAAAAGGTGCGCCTTGTCGGCGTAACCGAAGAAGACGGAGAAGAGCGCCTTAACAGTCTCAATGCTCATTTCCAAAATCTGCAACTGGACCTGCAGTTTGCCATGGATGCCTATCAGGCATCACTCGCGGCACTGGAAACCGCACGCATGGAGGCCTCTGGCAAGCTCAAACATTTAATGGTGATAAGTCAGCCGTCCATTGCAGAAGACGCAGAGTATCCACACAAGTTGTACAACCTTGCGAGCCTGGCGGTGATTCTCTTACTGCTGTACGGCATTGGCAAAATGCTGGTCGCCAGTATTCGTGACCACCGAGTGTAAGCGGAAAACTCAATTCCAGATTTGATAAACGTTATGACAAAAACATTGATAAAGCGCTGGGTAATCAGCGCGCTTGTGGCCACCGGGCTCAGTGCCAGTGCCAGTGCACTGGATACCCAACAGCTGGAAAAAGACCGGCTGCAAGTTGCTACGGGAGGCCATCTTCCCGTCTTCGGCGAGTCCCTGTTCAAAGGCGCCTTTAAAGACCAGCCGTTCAGTGGGTTTAATGGAGGCTACCGCGTTACCGTGGGCGATCAGATTGCCCTGCAATTATGGGGTGCATACAGCTTTAACGCGGTGCTGACGGTGGATGCCCAAGGCAATATTTTTATTCCGGAAGTGGGGCCGGTACACGTAGCCGGGGTTGAGAATGGTGAGCTCAATAACTTCGTGTTGCGACATGTAAAGCGGGTGTTCAAGAGCAATGTGCAGGCCTACGCCAACCTGGAGGCCAGCCAGCCCGTGAAAGTCTTTGTGACTGGGTTTGTGGAAAGCCCGGGCCTATATCCCGGATTCTCATCGGATTCCGTGTTGTACTATCTGGACAGTGCGGGCGGTATTAACCGCGAAAGTGGCAGCTACATCGATATCAAGGTACTGCGCCAGGGCAAAGAGCTGCAGCGCGTCAACCTGTATCGCTTCTTGGTGGAAGGGCAGATGCCGGCTCTGCAATTGCGCAATGGGGATTCCATTGTCGTTGGCCCGCGCCAAGGGTATATCAGTGTCGAGGGCGCGGTACAGGAGTCCGGGCAGATCGAATTTGTGGGGCCGTCCACCCATCTCGGCGAGATGCTGCTGGTGGCGAAGCCTGATCCGCAAGCCAACTTTGCGCGCATTACCCAAGTGATTGACAACGAGCAGCAGGCGAGCTACCTCCCGCTGGCAGAAGCGCTGAGTACGCCACTGCATCCCGGTGCCCATGTGGAGCTGGTGAGTGATAGCGAGGTCAGCAGTATCTCGGTGCGTGTGAGCGGAGAAGTAAACGGGCCGGCCGCGTATGTGTTGCCCTACGGTGCCACTCTGCAGGACCTGCTGGAAAAGTTGCGCTACCGGGATAACGCCGATCCATTCGCTCTGCAGCTGTACCGCAAAAGTGTGGCAAAAAAACAGAAGGTTGCACTGGAGCGCTCACTGGATGCCTTGGAAATGGAGGCGCTGACCCGCCAGCCCACAACCACCGCAGACCAGGCATCGATCAAGGACACTGCGTCTATGATCCAGAACTTTATATCCAAAGCGCGTAACGCCCAGCCGCGCGGGCAGGTGGTGCTGGCCAACAATGCCAATGCGGGGCAAATGTTGCTGGAGGATGGCGACTCGCTGATCGTTCCTTTGCGCGCTTCCACGGTGTCCGTGGTTGGCGAGGTGGTTTTCCCCACGTCATTGGTATTTGATGAGCGCAATACCCTAGAAAATTACATCGAATTGGCGGGCGGCTTCTCAAACAATGCGAATACCGACGAGCTGGTGGTGCTGCATATGGATGGCACGATCAGTCGTATCAAGGAAAGTAAGTTTGATAATCGCCTCAAGGGCGTGCTGCGCCCTGGCGATGAGATCATGATCATGCCAAAAATTCAGGCGAGTGAGCTACAGGTCACCAAGGATGTCACGGAGATTCTGTACCGTATTGCCGTCGGTACCGCAGCGGTGTTGTCTTTCTAGGATCTGGGTGCTGATAGGGGGCGGCCCGGGGATAGCTCGGGCCAGCTGAACAGCGAAAGGCACTGTGCGGCGCAGAATGTAAAAAAATTGGCCCTAAAATTGCTGCGCAGTGTTCGGCCAACTTTAAATAAATTTTACTTGGGGGAATGAATGAAAACTGGAACTTCGTCACGAAAAGGAATAATTCTGGCCGGCGGGTCAGGTACTCGGCTCTATCCACTGACCAAAGGCGTCAGCAAGCAGCTGATGGCGGTGTACGACAAACCGATGATCTACTACCCGCTGACTACGCTGATGATGGCGGGCATTCGCGATATTCTCATCATCACCACTCCCGAAGAGCAATGCCTGTTTCAGAAGCTGCTGGAAGATGGCAGCCAGTGGGGCATCAACATTACATACGCAGTGCAGCCTTCCCCGGATGGCCTGGCGCAAGCGTTCCTGATTGGTCGCGAACACGTTGGCAACAACCCCAGCGCACTGGTGTTGGGAGACAATATTTATTATGCCGAGCACTTTAGCGAAGTGCTGAAGAATGCGGATCAGCGCACCGAGGGCGCCACCGTATTTGGTTACCACGTTGCGGACCCGCGCGCATATGGCGTAGCCGAATTTGACCGTGATGGCAAAGTGATCAGCATCGAAGAAAAGCCTTCCCAGCCCAAGTCCAATTACGCGGTGACTGGTCTTTACTTCTATGACAGTCAAGTCTGTGACCTAGCGCGAGAAATTAAGCCGAGCCACCGTGGTGAGCTGGAGATTACCGATCTCAATCGTATGTATCTGGAGCAGGGCAGCTTAAATGTAGAGTTGATGGGGCGCGGTGCCGCATGGTTGGACACTGGAACCCACGACAATCTGCTGGAAGCCGCGCAGTTTGTGCAGACCATCGAGCGTCGTCAGGGTTTGAAGATCGCGTGCCCCGAAGAGGTAGCTTTCCGCAAAGGTTTTATCGACGCAGAGACTCTGGAGAAGCAGGCCCAGCCCCTGATCAAGAGCGGCTACGGCGAATACCTGATGCAAATTCTCGCCGAATCCAAAACCGACCACGCCTTTTCTCGCTAAAAAGCTCGGCCACACGATGTAGGAGCCTGTTGTGACCGCCATGGATGGCGGAAATGCAGATTTTGCAGGACGCAAAAATCTGCCAGGCGAAAAAGAGATAGTTATGAAAGTAATAGAAACAAAAATCCCCGATGTAAAAATCATCGAGCCCAAAGTCTTCGGCGACGAGCGCGGCTTCTTCCTGGAAACCTTCCGTCAGGATTTTTTCAACCGTGAGTGCGCAGAGCGCACATTCGTGCAGGACAACCACAGCAAGTCCAGCCAGGGCATCCTCCGCGGTCTGCACTACCAGACCGAAAGTACCCAGGGCAAGCTCGTCCGCGTGACCGCCGGCGAAGTGTTCGATGTGGCGGTAGACCTGCGCAAAAGCTCTCCCACCTTCGGTCAGTGGGTGGGCGTATTGCTGAATGAAGATAACAAACGTCAGCTGTGGGTCCCGGAAGGCTTTGCCCACGGTTTCTATGTCACAAGCGACTCCGCCGAGTTCGTCTACAAGTGCACTGACTATTATGCACCAGAGTACGAGCACTCGCTGCGCTGGGACGACCCGGAAATCGGTATCGATTGGCCCCTGGTCAACGGCGAGCCGCCCCAGCTCTCCGCCAAAGACGCTGAAGGCAAACTCCTGAAAGACGCCGTTGTCTTTGGTTAATGGTGTAAAAAATGAAGGTTCTGATCACCGGTAAAAATGGCCAGTTAGGCCAGCAACTCCAAAAGCAGGCGCCCTCCGGTGTCACGGTTATTGCCCATGGCCGCGACACTCTGAATATTGCCGATAAAGCAAAGGTTTTATCTGTCCTGAGCGAGGCAAAGCCGGATGTCGTCATTAACGCCGCTGCCTACACAGCCGTAGACAAAGCCGAGTCTGAAGTTGAGCAGGCCCACGCCATCAACGCCCGCGGGCCAGAAAACCTCGCGCTTGCTTGCCGCGAATTCGGTGCCCGCCTGATCCACGTCTCTACCGACTTTGTGTTTGACGGCAGGCACTCACAACCGTACCAGCCAGAAGATATCCGCAAACCCGTGAGCGTCTATGGCGAAAGCAAAGCTCGTGGCGAAGAGGCGGTCGAAGCCATTCTTCCGGAGGCGATCATCGTGCGTACTGCTTGGGTATACGATCGTGACGGCGGCAACTTTGCCACAACCATGTTGCGCCTGATGAGCGAACGCGACCAACTCGGTATTGTCGCCGACCAGATCGGAACACCCACTTGGGCCGGAACTCTGGCGAAAAGCCTCTTCGCATTGGCCCAAACCCCAGAGGCCAAGGGTACTTACCACTGCACTGACGCCGGAGCCGCCAGCTGGTACGACTTCGCCGTCGCTATTTATGAAGAAGGCAAAGCCGCCGGCCTACTACAGAAAGACCGCCAAGTACAAATAGCTCCAATTGCCACCAGCGACTACCCGACCCCCGCGACACGCCCATCCTACAGCGTGCTGGATAAAACCCGGTTAACAAAAGAAGCCGGTGTAGAGCTGAGTCACTGGCGCCAAGTTCTGAGGGCTGTGCTAGACCCGCACAAGCTGTAGGAGCCTGCCTGCAGGCGAACCGGGCATGACAATGCCCCCCAAGAAATCAAATTCAAAACTGATCATTCCGGCTCACCCGGGAACCAAGACCAACGGAACTGCGAAAAATGAGCAACCTGCTAGTAACCGGCGGTGCCGGCTTCATCGGCGCCAATTTTGTCCATTACTGGATGAAAGCTTACCCTCAAGACACGGTGGTGGTACTGGACGCACTCACCTACGCTGGTAACAAAGCCAACCTCGACCCTGTGGCAGAAAACCCGAACTTTGTATTCAGCCACGGCAATATCTGCGATACCGGCTTGGTAGAGACGCTACTTAAAGAGCACCACATCGATACTCTGGTGCATTTTGCCGCAGAGAGTCATGTAGACCGCTCGATCACCGGCCCGGATGCCTTTATAGAGACCAATATCATTGGTACCCACAGCCTGCTAAAGGCTGCCAAGAAGGTCTGGCTCGATGAAGGGCTGAACAAAGAGAATCACCGCTTTCACCATGTATCCACCGACGAGGTGTACGGCACGCTGGGGCCAACCGACCCGGCCTTCAGTGAGACCACGCCCTACGCGCCGAATAGTCCTTACTCTGCGAGTAAGGCCGCCTCTGATCACCTGGTGCGCGCCTACCATCACACCTATGGCCTGAAGGTCACCACCAGCAACTGCTCCAACAACTACGGGCCATATCACTTCCCGGAAAAACTCATTCCGCTGGTCATTACCAATATCTTGCACGACAAGCCACTCCCCATCTATGGCGACGGGCAGCAGATTCGTGATTGGTTGTATGTAGAAGATCATGGCCGCGGCATTGATCTGGTCATTAAAAAGGGCCGATTGGGCGAGTGCTACAACATCGGCGGCATTAATGAGTGGGCCAATATCGATATTGTCAAACTGATCTGTGGCCTGATGGACAAAGCCTTTGCCGAGAAGCCGGAACTGGCTGACCGTTTCCCCCTTGCCGGCAAGGTCCGGGAAGGTAAATCTACGGACCTGATTACTTATGTGACCGATCGCGCTGGCCACGATCGTCGCTATGCCATTGATCCATCGAAATCCAATGAAGAGCTGGGCTACCAGCCACAGGAAACCTTTGACAGTGGTATCGCCAAAACCGTTCAGTGGTTTCTTGAAAATGAGAGCTGGTGGGCTGCAGTAATGGATGGTACTTACAAAGATTGGATCAACAGTCACTACAGGAATAAGTAGTGTTCAAATTTAACTCACAGTTAAAAGTGTAGTTTTAATAAGGGTAGTTCTTAAAAAATTTTAGGGGGCGTGTGAAGGGGCTTAGTAATAGGTTTCGGAGCACAATGATGAGTTATGAATTTGAATTTCGGGGAAAGTGCTAGTGCTCGCGAAAGTGTTTAAGTTTTACGATACTTACAAGTTAAAAGGTTTGATTGATAGAGATTTTTATCGCGCAGCATACGGGTCACATTTGCGTCAATTAAATCCGGATAAGCACTTCTCCTGCTACAAGCTGAGCTTGGACTTCGACCCTAGGCCTGATGTCTCTCTGAGAGAGCTATCGAAGAAATATCCTGGCGTGGGCATCGAAAAGCTATTGCAAAGGTTTGTTTCTGATAAGAGCTTTTACAGAGAAAATCGCAGCGTTAGTCTTGCTGTTTTCCGTCATTTCGGTGTCGAAAATAATCAGCATATTGTCGATGCATGCAGCATAATTGCGAGTGAATTTGACGAGGCTTACTATCTCGAAGCATACCCGGATGTTTCTCGTTCATGGATTCCGCCGCATGCTCACTATGTTTTGTTTGGGGCAAATGAAGGGCGGAATCCAAACGACTGGTTTGATTCAAAGTTCTATCTTGAAGAGTATTCGGATGTTGCATCGCTTCACCTGAATCCGTTTTCGCACTACATTGAATTTGGCAGGAGCGAGAAACGCTTTCCGAACAATAGCCTGAAGAAAGAGATGTTTCGAGAGAATCAATTGGCACTGAGCAAGCATAGTAAGTGTCGCGTCGATCCTGACTTCTATCTCGAAAAAAATCCGGATGTTCGAGAGGCAGGCCTTGATCCAGAGTCGCACTATTATGAATTTGGAGAGGCCGAAGGTCGTTGGCCAAATCAATTCTTTAACCCGGAATTTTATTCAAAACAATACAGTGATGTCGCTGAAGCCGGTGTGTCAGCTCTCGATCACTACCGTGATATTGGGTTCCAAGAGGGACGAGAAGCTTTATGTTCTGAACCTGAGAGGGACGATGCCAATCAAACGGCTTCGTCAACTCATGAGGCGATATATTTCGACGAAGCTTACTATCTACAGCAAAACCCAGATGTTGCGCAGTCTGGCATTGATCCGTATGAGCACTATAAGTGCCATGGCGAGATTGAGGGGCGACGCCCTCAGGCTCATTTCTGCCCGAAGTTCTATAAGAGCATTAATGCGGATGTCCGGGCTTCGAATATCTCTCCGTTTCAGCACTATATCGATTTCGGGTTCTCCGAGGGGCGACTAGGCACAGCGCCAGAGAAAAATGCTCGATCCACGATAAAGAAGCCTCTGCTATTTGTAGGGCATGATGGCATCCAGGCTGGATCTGAGATTGTTCTGCTTGAAGTCGTCAAGTGGTTTTATGAAAACACCGACAGACATATTAAAGTCTTGTTGTTGAGCCCCGGCGTGGTCGCGAATCAATATGCGCAGTACGCAGATATGCATGTATTGCCAAATTATAGTGTTGATAATGCATCAGAACTCAATGAATTCATCCGAGACGACTTCGAATTTGTCTATATCAATACGGTAGTTTCGGGTCGCTTCTTTAAAATGTTAAGCGAATGTGAGCTTACCGTTGCTGGTGATATCGTTACGCATATCCATGAAATGGAAAAGGTAATTGATGAAAACATAGATGCATTTGAAGAGTTGAAGCCGGTTACTACGCACTGGATTTCCGCCTCGCCGGCATCAACCGATGCTCTTATGCAAGTTCATGGTGTCGAGACTACAAGTATTACCACAGTCCCCGCGTTTATTCGTCCTGTGGCTGCTGAACATGAAGCTTCGGATGCACTTAAAACATCGGTTCGTGAGGAATTGGGTCTTTCACAATCTGCCGTAGTGATTGCTGGCTGCGGGACAGTTTACTGGAGGAAAGGGCCGGATCTTTTCCTGGAGGCTGCTCGCGAGATTCTGCGGGACTTTCCAGAAGAGTGTCAATTCCTGTGGATCGGCGATGGTCCGGATTTGGCAGATATTAGTTCGTCACTGACCAAGAAAGAACGGAAGCAAATCAAGTTTATTGGCTCGAGGAGCAATGCCAACGAACTTCTCGCTGCGGCAGATATCTTCTTTCTATCTTCCCGTGAAGATCCGTTTCCCTTGGTGGTAATGGAGGCTGCTCAGCACTCAGTACCTACGGTGTGCTTTAGTGAGGCAACTGGAATCACTGCATTCGTTAAAGATGATGCAGGGGTTTGTGTCAAAAAAATGCAGGTCTCGAGCGCTGTCGAAGCAATCACTAAGCTTGTTATTGATCGCGAGTCAAGGAGGCTTCTGGGGGCAACTGCGAAATCTCGAGTATTTGCCAAATATACTGCCGAGCAGCAGTGTTTGAATATCTTTGCAGCGATCATTGCCAACACTGGCTACAAGCCAGCAGTAAGTGTTGTAGTTCCGTTATACAACCATGCCAAATTTGCTGAAGAGCGTGTTGACTCTATCCTGAATCAGTCTGTGAAGGATATCGAAGTCATATTGATGGACGACTGTTCCGTCGATGATACTGTGGCGGTAGTGAATAAATACTCAGGGGATCCCCGGGTATTCTTTTCTCATAACG
Organism: Microbulbifer elongatus; assembly: GCF_020524885.1. Taxonomy (GTDB): domain Bacteria; phylum Pseudomonadota; class Gammaproteobacteria; order Pseudomonadales; family Cellvibrionaceae; genus Microbulbifer; species Microbulbifer elongatus_A. Next base: position 439,008 of record NZ_JAIVKJ010000001.1, read on the forward strand.
ATATTAACTCCGGTTCGCCATTTAAGCAGTGGCGAAAGGGGTTGTCGCTTGCCCGTGGAGATGTCGTTTGGATTGCCGAAGGTGACGATACTTGTAGCTTCAATTTCCTTGAAACACTACTTCCATATTTTGATGACCCGATGATGTCTATCGCTTCCGCGAAGACTGAAATTATAAATGAGGGCGGCGAGCTTCAGGAGGCTGCCCTTGACCCGTACCTGAATGGTGCTTATCCAGGTAAATTTGAAAAGAGTTACATTAACGACGGTTTTGTCGAGGTGGAAGAGCAGCTTGGAGCAGTTTGTACGCTTGTCAATGCAAGTGGCCTCCTCGTGCGCAAGGCAATGCTAAGGGACGAGATTTTGCTCGAAGCTGGTAACTTCAAGATGTGTGGAGACTGGTACGTATACCTGAGCACCATGAAGGGCGGGAAAATTGCTTACGATGTCAACGCAAAAAACTACTTTAGGCGGCATTCTGCATCTGCAGTTCACAAGATAGAGGGAACAAAAACCTATTTTGATGAGCGGGTCAAAGTTGCACGATACGTGTTCGAGAATTTCCCCATGAGCCGACGTGCTATCAACCGTGTTGCCGCGGTTATCGACGCTGAGTGGGATCGGTTCAAGTTCAAGCATGAAGGCTCTAAAAAGGAAGACGTCTTTGATCGTGCGGGTTTGGTTCAGTATGCGCGGCCCAAAATACGCAAACCACATGTCGGGTTATACGTTCACGGGATGACTTTTTCGAAAGGCGGAATTGAGCGTTTAGCGGCTGATCTCACAAATAAATTGGTCGAAAATGGATACAGAGTGACCATATACTGCCGCTCTTGGGGTGGTGATAGGCCGATTTACCCGCTATATCAATCGGTCGCTCTTAAGCCCATATTTAACGAGCACGAACAAGAAGCATCTATAGCAGCAATGCGCTCGGACATGATTTTTTCGGGTGTGGATATTTTTATTCCGATGCTTTCGGAATGGTTGTTTGAACCGGTCGTGGCAGCTGCCGACGGCACAGGAATTCCGGTGGTGGTGTCAGAACACAATGACCCAGAAAAGATTGTTGAATTGTGGTGGGATAAGGAAAAGAGAATACAAACCTTTGAAAAGGCAAGTGCAATTCATCTAATCTTGGACGAATTCAAGCGTTCGCTGCCAGATTCATTAATTAGCAAAGTGAGCGTCATTCCGAATTTCGTAAAACCAATCGATGGAGTGGAGCGGAGAGCAAGCCGTGAGAAGGTAATCATTGCCGTAGGGCGCTTGGCTGAACAGAAGCGAATGGATCGTCTCGTTTCAGCATTTTCACTTCTGTCCGATCGTTATCCTGATTGGAGTGTGCACATCTATGGAGAGGGTGAGTTGCGGAGCGAGTTGGAGCAGCAAATACAGAATTTGCAGTTGCAGGGCCGAGTTATTTTGAAGGGAAGGTCGGAGAACATAGGGGAGTGCTATAGAAGCGCTTCGATATTCGCTATTTCATCTGAATTTGAAGCGTTTGGAATCGTTGTTGCGGAGGCGCAACAGAATGGACTGCCTTGTGTGGGGCTCAAACATTGTAATGGACCAAATGTCCTTATTCGCCAAGAAGAAAATGGATTCCTAATCGATGCGCTGAATGAAGATCTAATTGCTCGTGAGTTTTCGGAAGCCCTTGAAAAGCTAATTCTTGATGAGGATTTGCGGGCTTTCTTCGGTAGAAATGCAGTAGCTAACGCCGCTACATATGAGCTAAATTCAATTTTCCCGGATTGGGAAAGGTTGATTGAAGATACTTTGCAGCACTAAATTTGAGTTATTAGAAGAGTATATTTTGATGAAGCAGCTTATTGTCCATGCTGGGATGCCCAAAAATGGATCAAGTGCAATCCAGGTAATGTTTGCGAAGAACCGTGACAAACTTTTAGACCTGTCTATTGACTATTTTAATGTGGGTGAGTTCGAATCTGGGAAATCTGGCGCGATTACTTCAGGTAATGGCGCACTCATTTCTAGGTCACTTTTGAATGAAGGCCACGAGGCATATTTTCACGATCCTGACGATAACCTACTGCGTGAACTTCAAGCAAAAGTTAAGTCTAGCCGTGCAGAAGTGGGTGTGGTTTCTTCCGAGTTTTTCACAAATATACCTGCAAGTTCTGTTCTAAAGCTAAAGGAGTTCTGCGATAAGTTAGGTGTAGAGCTTCGGTACTTCTACTATGTAAGGAGGCAGGACCAATTTTTGATGTCGGGGTATATGCAGAGAGTGAAACGGCATGGGAGTGTCGATTACCCTGAGGACTTTATAAAAGCAAGCTATAAGAATGTCGGCTTCCTGAATTACTTCGCATTTACGAAGCAACTCGAAAGCGTGCTCGGACTTGGAAATGTGATTGTCAGAAATTTTGATGTGGCCCGTAAGCATGAAAAAGGATTGGCTGGTGACTTTGTAGAGACGGTCATAGGAAATACGGACGGACTGGAAATTCAAAATGAAGTCGTCAATGTCAGTCCTACGCCTAAGGAGATTAAAGCTCTTATTTTACTGAATAAGTTTTCTCCTTCGCACGCTCTAACAGACGAAGTGGTGAGGAATAGCGCCAAGTACGGACGTGCATCAGCAGGTTCTGTGCATTCTTTACTTGATCCTTCGGTCTGTAAAGAAGTGTTAGATTATTTTTCCAACCAAAATTATATGCTAATGGAAACATACTTGCCTGCCGGGCACGAGTTTGATCTCGAGGTTTCCAGCGCTTCGGTTGACCTTAAGAGTCTCAAATTAGACGCCGAAGACGTTATAGAAATTCTTGGTGCACTACTCGTAAGGTTGTATAAGTAATGACGAAGCCGATTTTATTTCTTCATATAAGTAAAACAGCTGGATCCGCACTTAAGCGAGCCATCTTCGATGCTTTTTCTGATAAGGCTTGCTCGGAACTGATTTTCGAGGATGAGGTGCGGAGAGAATTGGCTCGGGGATTGAGTTCTCACGTTTATGCTGCACATGTTGGTTTTGATACCGCAAAGAAGATGAATGCAGATGTAGTTACTGTGATGCGGGACCCTGTCTCAAGAATCAATTCTCTATTTAATTTTTGGCACAATAGAGTGCCAAAAGTCGACCCTGCTGGTGTTTTCGAGGCTGTTCGTGGGATGTCGCCACAACAGTTCTTTCAGTCTAATGAGGGAAGAATACTGGTTGGTAGGGAAAATTGCCAAGCTTACCAATTGGCAAGCTCTCACAACCAGTATGGAAGGGATAGGCTGGCTAAATTTAGTGATGAAGACATTCTCGACCTTGCTCTATCCAATCTTGGCAGCTGTAAAGTTGTTGGTTTTGTGGAGAGGATGGAGGATTTCGAAAGAAAGTTTTCAAGTGTTTTTGGTCGCCCAATTAAGGTGGCCAAAGAGAATGTTTCAAAGAAGTCACATGCTAATTTTATTTTTTCCAAAGATCTTAGACCCTTAGTCTATGACTCTATTTATTTAGATTTGGAGCTATATTCACGAGCTATGAGAGAGTTCCTATAGTTCGCATTGACTGACTTTTGATTATATGAATGAGAGTATAGCTTGAATGAAAACTTTTACAGTTGTAGCGAATTGCCAGTCTGCGGCCGTTGCTAGGACTTTGCAGACTAATATGCATTTTTGTCGGGAATATGAATATGTACGAACTCCTCCAGTTCATCTCATTGACCCCTCTAGGCAACATTACTACGCTGGTCAGCTAACCCATTGTGATTTGGTCGTATATCAACCAATAATTGATGAAAATAAGTTTGGTCCTCTGTGTGCTAGACGCATTGTAAATTTCTTGAGTGAAAGTTCTCGGGCGATTACTTTTCCGTCAATGTACTTCGATGGATATTTTCCTACTATGGCGTCAATGCCTGGGGTTAAGTCGGCGCTTAATGGTGTGCATGACTATTTTATTCTGAAAAGTTACTTGAGCGGTTTGTCGGCGGATGAAACGGTAACTGCTATTCAAGAGGGGGAGTGCCTTGCTGCTGAAAATGTTTCTCAAGCCTGCGTGCAATCGATAGATGCGCTTGCTGCGCGTGAGGAAAGGCTTGCTTGTGATGTTAAAATATCATCGTTTATTCGCTCTAACTATAGATCTCAAAAGCTTTTTCACCAGTTCAATAACCCCGCAGCTTCAGTCGTAAAAGAGGTCTGCGATCAAATTTGTCAGTTGCTCGAAATATCTACGGAATCGATGAGGTTGCTAGATGTCTTGGACGAAATACAGGCGCCAATCTATCCATTTGTGAAGGCGGCACTTGATTTGAAATTCGAGTTTATTTCAGGTGTTAATGGCGAGCAGAATGTGGATTTAGCTGACATGGTTGAATATAACTATAGGATTTATTCGTCTCAAGAAAAAGGATTCTTGATGTCGATGCTTGGCAAAAAGAAAAATTTTTTAAATTCCTGAATTGAGGTTTTGTGTGCTGTCCGAGAGAAAATCATTTGATCTGGAATTGGTCCCTGATTCCGATTCGCTTTACATTTTTTTCGGTGGGATTTCTGCGGGTATATCCATGCCCCCATTTGAATTCTACAATGCTTCGAAGATTCTTACGCATAATAAAGTATTTTTTCGAGACTTTCGACAGGCGTGGTACCAATCCGGAATGCCTGGGGTCGGTGAAGACTTGAGATCGGTCGTTTCTTTTATGTCCAAAATGATTGCCGACATATCCCCCAGTAATGTCTTCTTGATTGGTAATTCTATGGGGGGGTACGCAGCAATGATGTTTTCTGAGCTGCTCGGTACTGGTTCTGTAGTTGCATTCGCGCCTCAGACTTTCATCGAGCCTCAGCTTCGAGATTCGCATGGTGATAGTCGATGGTCGGCTCAATTGACTAAAGTTTATCGGAGCGTTTCGGCTAAGGATTTCATTTTTGATTTGCGCCAATTGATGATGAAAAAAAGCAGGCCTGGAAGAAATGTATCTATATACGTATCATCTGATGATCGGTTGGATATGGCGCATGCTAAGTATCTCGATGGCGTTGAGGGAGTGTTCGTCCACACGATATCAGGTGGAGGTCATGATGTTGTGAAGCTGTTGAAGCAGCGAGGTAAATTGCCGGAGATAATGGCGGGAGAGTTTGGGGGGGTATGTGAAGATTGAGTTTTGTTTCCCTGTGGAGGTTGCTTCGGGGCGAAATATTAACCGGGATTTTGATTGCTCGGCTAGCTTTGGGTTTTCGACAGGCCTCATCAACGTGTAATAGACTAATGGTTTAAACTTGGTTTTCTAAGTTTGGTCGAATGTTGGTGTGTGGTTGGACATTCGAAAACTTGAAGCTCACTCCGTGTGTTGAGGGCGCTTTAATGTGTTCCATGTTGGTTTTTTAATTTATTTTTGAATCTAGAGATTTCACCATCATTTGCATGTGGCGCATATGGAGTTCATGGGTGGAGTTGGTCAAATAGCTTTTAGTTTGAATGATTGGATGCTGAAATTTTATCTTGGCCGTATTTTAGTCTGATTTCATGCGCCTATTTGAGCTTGCTCCGACTTGTGCTCTAGTCTTTGTTTTTAGGTAGAGAAGTTTTGGCACCGTTTTTTTGGTGATGACGAAAATATTCATTTTTTTGGTTGTGCTCCATTTGTAGTGTTCTTCCGGTTTTAGTTCGTGGCCCGTGGCTATTTGTGGACCTTGCTTAACGGAAATTTTGGAGTTGCGTTTCGGAGAGGCTCGGAGGTTAACAGATTTTTCTGTGAGTGCTGAAAATTTTTCGGTTGACCTTTGAGTTGATTGTTTTGCAGGTTTTTCGGGATCGGCAAGTTTTGATGCTGCCCGATCTGTGAAGGTTTATTTGTTGCGCGCTGTTGTGAGGTTAATTGAGTTGAGCGGTTCTGTTTTTAGATTCATGAGGTTGCTGAGGAAGCCGAAGCAAATACGTAAGAGTGCTGAGCCCAAGAGTGATCAGGTTTATGACGTGTTATTGCACATTGGCGCACCTAAAGCAGGGTCATCCGCAATTCAAAAGTTTTGCTTGGGGAATCGCGAAGAATTGGCGGGCGCTGGTTTTTATTATCCCGAGCATTCCCTTGACCCGAATGGAGTTTCCGGTGGTCATGTGCGGCTTGGCGTAGCCTTGCTTCAAGGTGCTGTCGAGGAGGCTCGTGACTTGGTTTCAGAATGGTTGGACGAGGCATCTCGGAGAAATCTCTGCTTGTTGTTGTCTGGTGAGTCTTTTTTTGGTAAGCCTGAATTGTTGCGGGAATTGTTCAGTGACCTGAAGGTGAGGGTGGTTGCTTACTTCCGATCTCCAGTTGAGGCTGTAATTTCGAATTACTGTCAGGTGATTAAAAGGCATAATGCAATTTCGACTCTTGAGGAATACGTTGAGCAACAGTTAGGTACGCAGCTTCACGGTGTTTCCGGTGAAATTTTTAGACGGTGGATTAGTTGCTTTGGCTCGGATAATTTAACGGTTTTTCCTTATAGCAAGAAGGCCTTTTTGGGAAGGAAGATAGAACTCGACTTCCTTAGATTAATAGGAGTCCCCGAAGATATATTTCCAAGTTTTCGCCTTGAAGAGCGCCGGATTAATTCTAGTTACGTAGGCTCTGCACTTGAGATGAAAAGGTTGCTGAATTACGTTTTGCCAAAGGAGCATCATGATCTGGCGCATAAGATAGACTGGGCCCTTCAGAAATATTCTGATGATTCTCTAAGTGAAGAAGGTTGTGGTTTTACGTTGTCTGAATCTCAGTTTGACGCACTTCTGGATAAGTTTCGAGGGACAAATAGCTACATGAAAGAAAGCGTCTTAGAATTTTGCCCGGAGGGCTTTTTTGAATCACGTTGTGGTATTAGTGTTCAATCAGAGTCTTCGTATTCCAATCCACTTGAGGCCTTGGTCTCTGTCGCGAGTTATGTGCTTGGACACGAAGAGTTTTCGGCAAGGTTGAGGCCTCTGGTGGCGGCGGAGGTCTCGAGAGTAAATTATAGTAGTTACTCGTTGTATAAGTTAGCTGACCTGCTGGGTGTTCCGTTTTCCGTGCCCAAGATAGGCGCAGGGAGCCTGACTCGTCGGCAGGTGAGTATTTGTATTTCGGATGATTCTGGAAAGGCCGATATCCTTCGTGAGTTGGCTTTGTTTTCTGAGCGTATAGGACGGATCGATGATGCGCGACAGTTTATTGATGTTGCCCGTCGATTGCGGCCTGCCGGCAAAGGTATAGCCAAAATTCACGATCGGGTTTTTTCAATTTGCGATCAGTATTCCGTAAATTGAATTTTATTTCGTGTTTCGTACTCCGTTATCGTACTCGTTTCAAAGCGTTGAGTTTTTTTGTTGTTCGTTAAAGAATTAGCTTTATGTTGTTTGGGTTTTTGAGGAATTTGTTTCGAGCCCGATTTTTGAATCGGCTGCACCCTAGCGGTGGCATTGAAGCCCTGCTGCCTGCTGCTCGAGAGATGCTGGGTAAGGATGGTAATTCTAGTTTTCACTGGGAAGCTAAAGGTGAAGAAGCCCAATTTTGTGTGATTGGTAGTCAGTTGTTGGCAGGTTGGTACATGCTCGAGCTTGAATTAGAGCATGATCAGGGAGTTTGTGATTCTAATATTTCCTTCGATTTTGGTGGTAACTTAGGATCGTCTAAGACTGTACTTGTTCCTGTGAAATCTGGGAGGGTCGCAAAGCGCCTCGTGTTTTTACCTCGCAAGGTCGTGGCGACTCGATTTTCGCCAATGCAGTCTGTGGGGCAATTCACCGTGTCGCATTTTGATTTGATTCGCCTAGCTCCTTGGTTTGCCTATGATCGTTTGGCGCAGCGTCTCGTAAATATGAGTCGTCACTACCGAGGCCGACACAAAACAGAAGTTGTAAATTTGATTCGCAGTAGTGCAAGAGATGAAACGCAACAATGGCGCTTGCTGCTGGCGCATTATGATGACACCTTTGTCCGGTTAAGAAGTGGCCGGGACTATCTTGACTGGATCGAGAACGTAGAGCGGTTACAGCGGAATGTGCTGCAGTGCGAGTCAATTCCCGCAGGGCCACTGATTTCGTTGTTATTGCCTACCTTCAATTCAGATGTAAGCTATCTCCGTGATTGTATTGAATCTGTAATTCGACAATCATATCGTCGGTGGGAGCTTTGTATCGCGGACGACTGCTCTTCCGACCCTGAGGTATTTAGTTGCCTGAGGTCGTATGTAGAGAAGGATAACCGTATTCGGCTCGTAGAGCGGATAGAGAATGGTCATATTTCGGCGGCCAGTAACAGCGCTCTTGAGTTAGCCAGTGGTGAGTACGTTGCTCTTTTGGATCATGACGATCTTCTGGCACCTTTCGCATTGCACTGTGTCGTCAGTGAAATATTAGTAAATCCTGGCGCGCAGTTGTTGTACAGTGATGAAGACAAGGTCAGTGAAAGTGGGGAGCGTTTCGAGCCTCATTTCAAGCCTGCTTGGAATCCTGACCTACTCTTGTCACAAAACTATATCTGTCATCTGGCCGTTTTTAGTACGTCACTTGTTCGTCGTGTTGGAGGTTTTCGTTTAGGATTTGAGGGTAGTCAGGACCACGATCTTTTGCTCCGGTGTTTTCCTTATCTGGATTCTAGGAACGTTGTTCACATACCGAGAATTTTATATCACTGGCGGTCTTGCAACGGATCCACGGCGCAGTCGGTAGAAGCCAAGTCATACACGGGAGCGGCAGGTTTGGCTGGCTTAAGGGACCTAGTTAAGTCGAGTATTCCTGGTGCTAAGGCTGAAATGGGGCGATTGCCCAACACCTACAGGATACGTTACCCGATCCCGGTGCCAGAACCTCTTGTTAGTTTGTTGATTCCGACACGTGATGGCTACGAGATACTCAAGCCCTGTTTGGATGCAATTCTCGAGCGCACCAGCTACCCTAATTTCGAGGTCCTGATCTTGGACAACCAGTCCACTTGTCTTAAAACCCTCGAGTATCTAGAACGCATGAGCGCCGATCCTCGCGTGAGCGTGCATCGCTGGAACCACTCATTCAATTACTCGGCCATCAATAACTTTGGTGCTACAAAGGCCCGGGGCGAATTATTGGCTCTGGTCAACAATGATATAGAGCCAATCAATACCGAATGGCTATCAGAAATGGTTTCTCACGCTTGCCGTCCGGAGATCGGTTGTGTTGGTGCCAAGTTGTATTACCCCAATGACACAATCCAACACGGGGGCGTAATCCTAGGTATTGGTGGTGTTGCTGGGCACGCTCATAAGTACTTCGGACGAAATGATTTTGGATACTTTTCGCGGTTAAATTTGGTGCAGAATTTGTCAGCGGTGACAGGTGCATGCTTAGTGATACGAAAGGCGGTGTTCGACCAAGTTGGAGGATTGGAATCTGAAAACTTGGCCATCGCGTTCAATGACGTCGATCTTTGTATGCGAGTTCGCGAGGTTGGCTTCCGAAACCTTTGGACCCCCTTTGCTGAACTCTACCACCATGAGTCTGTCTCTCGAGGTGCTGATGACACGTTGACTAAGCGACTGCGTGCTCAGAAAGAGGCTGAGTATATGCGCAAGCAGTGGGGGCCAAAGCTCGATTCTGATCCTGCTTATAATCCGAACCTTACGCTAATTCATGAAGACTTCTCCTTAGCATGATGCACTTTCACATGAATCTCGAGGCAGCGATTGTTGCAAAGTTATGACGCTTAGCCAGTTTTCGGTCGCCGGCATTTTCTTTTCGATCATAGCCTTTCTGATCTTTACCCGTACCCGGCCGTCTCTGGTTTTCGCGTCGGGTGCAGCTGTTTGTTTTGTAGCGGGACTGGTTCCTGCTGAAGCAGTGTTGCAGAAAGCAGTAAACCCGGGCCTCGTTACACTGATTGCCCTGATGCTTTTATCCGTCGGCCTGGAAAAAGCAAGTTGGCTGAGGTTAGTGTCCGATCGCCTCATAAACGGTTCTCTGAACGGTAGCCTGATGCGGCTCACGGCGGCAACGGCTCTTAGCTCGGCCTTTCTGAACAATACGGCGGTGGTTGCTGCGCTGGCTTCTGGTGTTAAAAAGCAGCGCCGCTACCCTGCGGGAAAGCTGCTGATTCCCCTCTCCTATGCCGCCATTCTCGGGGGCACGCTCACCTTAATCGGTACCTCCACCAACCTCATTGTGAACAGCTTCGTGCTGGATCGCGGCGAGCCGGGGCTGGACTTCTTTGTCTTTCTGCCGGTAGGGCTGGCGGTATTGGCAGTGGGTCTGGTGGTACTGTTGCTGTGCAATCGCCTGCTGCCCGAAGGCCGCGGTGTACAGGAGGCGATCACCGAATACCTGCTGGAGGCCGAGGTGGAGGAGGACTCTCCGCTCGATAGTAAAACCGTAGAGCAGAACGGGCTGCGGCAGCTGGAGACACTGTACCTAGTGGAGATCGTACGCGGCCGGCGCACCATCAGTCCGGTGGCGCCGACGGAGATCGTCAAATCCGGCGACAAGCTGATTTTCAGTGGCGATGTGCGGGATATTGGCCGTTTGCAGGATATTCCCGGTTTGCACCAGTTTGCGCTGGAAGACGAGCGGCTCGAGCTGGATATGATTGAGGTGGTACTAACCCCGAGTTCCAGCATTGTTGGGGAGACCCTGAAAAGCTGCCAGTTCCGTACCCGCTTTGATGCGGCTGTTGTAGCCATGCGTCGCGGTGGTGACCGTCTGTCGGGCAAGCTGGGAGAAAAACGATTGCAGGCCGGGGATGCCCTTTTGCTGGCGGTGGGACCGGACTTCAAGCATCACCGCAATATCGACAAGAATTTTTATGTGGTCAGCGGCAACGCGGTACAGCGCGAGCTCTCCCGCCGTGACAGCTGGCTGCTGGGCCTCGGGTTCATCGGCATGGTGGCCGGTGCCGCCATGGGGTATTTTTCCCTGTTGAAGGGGTTGGTGCTGTTATTGGGTGGGATGATCGCGCTGGGTATTGTCAGCACCACCGAGTTACAGCGCCGCTTCCCGTTCCAGATCTGGCTGATTATCGCCAGCGCCCTGGTACTGGCTGAGGCTTTTTCCGGGAGCGGTTTGGCAACCGCGCTAGCGGAAGGATTACGCGGGTTGGTGCAGGGGGGCGGCCCTTACCTTGCACTGGTCGGGGTGTTCTTTTTAACCCTGGCGCTCACCGAGCTGATGACCAACAATGCCGCCGCGGCATTGGCGTTTCCCCTGGCCTGGAGCCTGGCGGAGAGCTTCGGCGTAAGCTGGATGCCGTTCGTGATGGCGGTGGCCTATGGGGCCAGCGCCAGCTTCCTCACCCCATTTGGCTACCAGACTAACCTGATGGTGCAGAACCTGGGTGGATACCACCTGCGGGATTTCGTGCGCGCCGGGCTTCCGTTGACGTTCGCCTACTCAATCACTGTTTTGATAATGTTGCCGCTGGTCTTCCCGTTTTCTGCCTAAGCGCCTTGCATCAGGCTGCCTTGTGGGGGGCTGTGTCGGTTTCAACTCTTAACTTCAGTCCTAGGGCGTGAATTACTTTAGTAAAACTGGACAGCTTTGGGTTTCCGCTTGCTGACAGCATTTTGTACATACTTTCACGGCCCAGATGGGAGCGGTTTGCCAGGCCGGTAATACCATCTTCCTGTGCTTCCGCAATATTACGTAACGCCATCAGGATCTCGGCCGCATTCCCTTCTTCCAGCGCTTCGCTCAGGTATTCTGCCGCGACTTCAGGGTTGCGCAGGTGCTCATTGTGTGTCGCTCTGACATTACGCGCCATCCGGGTGCCTCCGCTTGTGTTCTTGCCAGTAGATTTTTGCCTGCTGGATATCACTTGATTGCGTGGACTTGTCGCCACCACAGAGCAGCAGGTAGATCTGCTGCCCTTCCTTGCCATAATACACACGATAGCCAGGGCCATAGTGGATTCTCAGCTCGCTGAGTCCGGCGCCGATCGGTTGAGAATCACCGAACAATCCCAACTCCATACGATCGACCTGCATGATGACCTTCGCTTTCGCTTTTGGGTCACGCAACTCCCTTAGCCAGTCGGCATAAGGGCTCTTACCGTGTTCGTCGGTGTATTCATTGATCGTGTTTGTCATGTCCACCTAACCTGAAGTGTATCCTGAAGGATACTAATTGCAAGTATTTTCTTGGCTGGCCCGCTATAAAGCACGGGTGACTGATTGGTCCCACTTTGCCAGCGTATTCCAGGTGTGAAGGTGTGGTCAGTGGCATTTCTTCTTCTGCCACCTCCTGATCAGAATTTGCGCGGTGCGATTGAGTGCGATCTTCCACGTCGGGTGGTATCAACCCACCCAGCGCTGGTTGCCATTCCCGAAGGTGCTGCTGAAGAATCCGGGCAGGTTGCGGGCGTAGCCGCTGTTCACTTTTATTTTGTCGCGCACCACCAGATAACCCGCAACCAGTGTCGCGGCACTCCAGCCTACGGTGTCGGCGTTCACGGCCTGAGCAAAACTCTTCAGGATATCTTCGGCACCCAGGGTGCCGGCGGCACCGCTCAGGGTGACAGCGCCGATAAAACCTCCACCTTTGCCGAGCGCCGCGCTGCGGGCGTCCGGGTTGTGAAATACATCGCCGGGATTGATGTTGGTGTCCAGGTAATCGAAGCCCACTTTCTTACTCAATGCTTCCAGTTTTCCCCGGCCTGTGTCCTTGCCGCGGGGGTTAGAGAAAAAGATGCTTTGCAGCTTGAGGTTTTCGCGCAATTCTTTTTCTCGCGCGGGTGCGACAGGCGCGGGGGAAAGGCGGTTTTCCAGCACCTGCATAGCGCGGACAAAGGTGGTTGCGCCTTCGCCATGCACCAGCCAGTTTACCCGGGCGCCGACTGCGAGGGCCTGTTGTACCAGGGACACCAGATGGTCTCTCTGACGGTCGCTTTTGTGGTTGCCGTTTTGCCAGTAGAGGGAGTAGTGGTTGTTTGGGCGGTGAATCTCGTGTTCTTTTACTCCGGCTCGGTAGGCATTGCTGATGTGATTGATCAGCAGACTGCCAGCGTCTTCCTTGCTGTCGAACTTGCCACTTACTGCGGCATAGTGGGAGTTGTTCCAGCGGTGGGATAGGGCCATCTTGGTTTTCGCTTCACCTCGAGTCGTCCACTTGTGGCTACCATCTTTATTTTCTAAGCGCCGCACCTCATAGAGTCCCGTGATTTGTTGGCCTCGCTCTGGCTTGTAGTCACTGTTAACTTCGAGGCCAATAATCAGTACATCGCCGTCACCGTCCAGTTCGTAGTGGATAGCTGCCCCATCGAAGACCAGCTTTTCGCTTCGGAGTTTACGCCCTACAGCAATACCACTGAGAGAGTAAACAGCTCTGGCGACGCTGGTCAGGTAGTAATTACCTTGCTGATCGCGCAAGATCTTTTGCCAGTTCTTTTGCTGGGTGTGCAGGATATATACTCTACGGCTGACGTTATGGCTGTCTCGACCGATGATCAGCTTCCATGTTTTGGTTTCACCTTGCATGACGGTTCCTTGTCTTTGATGTAATGGGAAAAGTTGATTAGGGGGTCAGGGGCGGTGGTGGGCTGCCGGGCTTGAGGATCACGATATGATCCTCGCCCGTGTCTTCGTCACCGTCGCGCCATTCCGGGTAAATCCAGGGTTCCGGCTCGCGGTTTCTGTTGATCGGGGCGCTAGGCCACTTGCGCTTGGCCTCCGCTAATTTTCTTTTTGCTGTTGGCCCCAGCTCCAGGATTGCCGAACTGAGCACCCTGCTAGTCAGCGCATTCATGTGTTTCAGGCAGATTTCTATCGGGGCGTAGCCAAGGTAGCTGTAACCGAAATTCAGGTAGTAGTGATCGTCCAGCGGGGTGCGCAGGCAACCGCCCCGGTAGGTGTGCATAAATTCCGGTGGCGGGTTCGGGTTGTTGGAGTAGTCGGGCTGGTATTCATAGTAGAGCCAGGGGGAGCCGGACTCTCTGGTATCCATTTTCCAGTTGATTGGCGAGCGGAATTTGCCCATATCGGGTTGTGCTGGCCCAGTGAACCACAGAGTGCGCATGGCCATCTGTTCGAAGTGATTGGGGTTGAACGCGCTCATGCCCTCGGGCAGGGAATCGTAACGCGAGATACTGACATCAAATTGGATGTTGCCATATGGTCTGTCGCGCCAAGGCGGGCCGTAAAGCTCCCACCGGCGGTTCAATAAGCTTCGGTATGACTTTCCTTCACGTTGCCATTCCGGTAGCGGACTATCATCGACATACTCCCCGTTGTCATAGATATTCACCCGTTCCGGCGGCTCTTTGCCGGCAAATCCCTGGTAGTTGGAATGCGGCGGCATCAACATGGTCAGCTTGCTGCCGGATAAATCGATCTCGATTTTTTCCGGGAGGTTGAGGCCGGGAATGTAGGGGTGCTTGCGGGAGGCGAAGAGTCTTTTCAGCATGGGCTTCCAGGGCCGTCCTTGGGCCAGCGATATTCCATTTAATATGTGTGGAAATGCTACCGGGGAGGCCGAGTGGATTCAACGGAGTAGGGTGCAAATTGGAGTCTTTTCTGAAAGAAAAGCAGGCACCTTCGTGCAACTTGGACGGTCTGATTTCACCGTGAAGGTGGCGGTGCGAGTTATATGCCCACTTTCTACTTTTGGGAGTATAACTTTGGAGTTTGACCGGTCAGTGTTGGCCTACACATCTTTAGCCCGGCTGAGTTGTGAGCCCTGTTTGTATCAATTTATATGGAATCCGGGGGCGAAGCAGAGAGCACTTTGGGGATGCTTTTGGCATAATTGCTGCCTATTTACGCCCGACCCGAAGAATTAATAAATTGATAGACAGTGATAATACGCAGATAGTTGCTGCCTCCCCTGCACAGGCAGCGCACTGGATCGTGGTCGAGGAAAACGCCAACCCGTCTTCCGACTATTTCGTGCTGCCTTTCCTGCACGCACAGGGCCATTCCGTTGAGCGCCGCGGGTTTGCGGAGCTGCCGGAACCCGGCGCGCTTCGCGGTGCCCAGGTGCTGTTCGTCCGCTATATCCCCAATGCATGGCGCCGCCTGATTACTGCCAGCCGCTATGAAATTGCGGGCGTGCACTTGTTTATGGACGACGACCTGTTCAGCTGGTCTTCCTTTGCCCGTATGCCGTTGCGCTATCAATGGAAGCTGTTGCGCCTGAGCTGGCGGCATCAGTCGTGGTTGCGTGCAATGGGTGCGAAGCTGCTGGTGTCTACCCCGTATCTTCAACAGCGTTATTCCGAGTGGCAGCCGCAGTTGCTGGCACCACAGGTCCCTGCGGCATTACTGCCGTTGCTGGAGCGGGAAGATGTGGACTTCTCTGACTCTGCGCCGATTACCGTGTTCTATCACGGCTCTGCCTCCCACGGTGCGGATCTCAAATGGCTGCGCTCGGTAATTGAGCGGGTATTGGCCGCAGACGAGCGCATTGTGTTCGAAGTGATCGGCAACAGCAGCGTTAACCGTTTATTCAAGGGGTTACCCCGTGTGCAGGTATTGCACCCAATGAAGTGGGATTCTTATCAGTCACTGCTTCGGCGCCCCGGCCGCAGTATCGGCTTGGCGCCGCTATTGAATAGCCCATTTAACCGCGCCCGCGCCCACACCAAATTTCTGGACATTACTCTGGCCGGGGCCGTGGGTATATACGCGGCCGGGCCTGTGTATGGGGAGGTGGTGCGCCACCGGGAAAATGGTTTGCTATTACCAATGGATCAGGGGACTTGGGCGGACGCAATCCTGCAGCTGGCCGCGGACCGAAGTGTTCGCAAGCAGATGTTGAATGAGGCTCGCACGTGTCTGTAGTCGGTTACTGTGTCCGCGGCCTGAAGCGGATTCCCTATCTTGACGCCCTGTTGGAGGCATCCAGCTACTGGTTTGCCTGGCGTCCGGCTCAGGGAACAACCCATATCGCCGGCTGGGGGCGCAAGCCCACGGCGGCACGCGCGCGCAAGATTGCCGCCGAGACCGGATTGCCGTTTGTCAGCCTGGAAGATGGCTTTCTGCGCTCCTATGGGCTGGGTGTGCAGGGTGCACCGCTGCACAGCTTGATCGTTGATCACACTGGCATTTACTACGACGCGACCGCGCCGAGTGACCTGGAGAACCTGATCCTTGCGGCAGATTTCTCGGGCGAAGAGCTGGCGCGTGCCCGCAACGGTATCGAGCTACTGCGAGAGCACCGCCTGTCGAAATACAACTGTGCTCCGGATACCCCCGTCATCTGGCCGGATGAGCGCCCCCGAGTACTGGTCGTTGACCAGACCTTTG
The DNA here is from genome assembly GCF_020524885.1 of Microbulbifer elongatus. Classification (GTDB taxonomy): domain Bacteria; phylum Pseudomonadota; class Gammaproteobacteria; order Pseudomonadales; family Cellvibrionaceae; genus Microbulbifer; species Microbulbifer elongatus_A. The sequence goes on from NZ_JAIVKJ010000001.1 coordinate 455,189, forward strand.
GCGATGCGGCGATCACCTACGGTGGTGCCGATGCGTCGAGTTTTACCCGCATGTTGAAAGCGGCCATTGCCGACAATCCCGGTGCGGAGGTGGTGGTCAAGGTGCACCCGGATGTGATTGCTCGCAAGAAGCGCGGGTATCTGCTGGATGCCGCGCGCTTACATAACTGCCGTGTGTGGTCGGAGGATATTTCTCCCTGGGCGCTATTGGATGCGGTGGACAAAGTCTATGTCGCCACCAGTCAGTTCGGCTTTGACGCGCTGCTGGCCGGCAAGCCGGTGCATTGTTTCGGGCTGCCATTCTTTGCGGGCTGGGGACTGACAGAGGATACGCAGACCTGTGCGCGGCGCGGGCAAAACCGGTCACTGGAGCAGGTGTTCGCCGCTGCCTACCTGCGCTATTGCCGTTATATCAATCCCTACACCGGCAAACGCTGTGAGCTGGAAGATACCATCCGCCTGATTGCCGAGCAGAGGGGCAGGCGCCAGCAAGTGGCCGGGCCCTGGCTGGGGCTTGGTTTTTCTCCCTGGAAGCGGGGCTTTGTACCCGATTTTCTCGGGCGTCCGCAGCGGATGCAGTTTGCCGGGTTAGAGTCTGACGCCGTTGCTAATTGTCCGCAGGGTACTCAGGTTGTGGCCTGGGCCAGCAGTTTGCCAGAGTCGTTGGTGGCGGCCTGTAAAAAAGCGCGGTTGCCACTGTGGCGGTTGGAAGACGGATTCCTGCGCTCGGTGGGCCTGGGATCGGACCTGGTGCGCCCTCTGTCCCTGGTGCTGGATGGGCAGGGTATTTATTACGATGCGTCGCGGCCTTCTGATCTCGAGTCAATTCTGAAGAGCACAGAATTCGATTCTGAGCTGTGCGCCCGAGCGGCAGCGCTGCGGGAGCTGCTGGTTAGCCGGCAGCTGAGCAAGTACAACGTGGGCGGGCAGGCGTCAGAGCTCGCTCTGCCTGAAGATCGCACTGTCATTCTGGTGCCGGGGCAGGTGGAGAGCGATGCATCCATCGCCCACGGCTCCCCATGGCTTAAAAGTAACCGACAGCTGCTGGAGCAGGTGCGCCGGGCAAACCCGGAGGCGCACATCATTTATAAGCCGCACCCGGATGTGCTGGCCGGTGGGCGTGTGGGGGCATTGGCTGGCGACGTTGGCGAGCTGTATGACCAGATGGTTACGGATATCCCGATGCCGACCTTGCTGGCGCGGGTGGACCAAGTGCACACCTTGTGTTCTCTCAGTGGGTTTGAGGCGTTGCTGCGCGGGGTGAAGGTGGTGACCTATGGCCTGCCATTTTATGCAGGCTGGGGCCTGAGCGAGGATCGCCTGCTCAGTGGCGATGATGATGGTAATAAAGGTGCACCGGGCGCGTTGGCTGAACTCGCCGCAGTGCGCCGCTGTCTGCGGGCACGTGGTCGTAAGCGCACACTGGATGAACTGGTGGCGGCGACACTGATTCTGTACCCGACGTATGTGGATCCACAAAGTGGTGACATCGTGGATGTTGAAACTGCGGTGCAAATACTGGATGAAAAAAGGAAAAATGCGGAACAGGTTGGGTGGCGACGCGCGCTTTACCGTATAGTGCGCAATCGGTTTTTCAGGCGCTAATCCAACAACATCACGGTTTCGTCGTACGTGAGCTCAAGATTTATAAAGAAGTTCTATCTATTGCCCAAATGGCTCCTCGAGCTGGTGTCCTGGGGCAAAAGCTTCAAGAACAATCCCATCATCGGTAGTTACTGGCTGAACCGCTTTGGCCTGCATGTGCTGCGCGTCGTATTTGCCCATGGCCTGTTCCGCTTCCGACTGTTGCTGCTGTCACCGCTGGTACCTGCTGAAGACCGGCGCCACTTCCGCAAACACGGCTTTATCCTCAAATATAACTTCCTTCCTGACGCTGAGTTCGACAAGTTGGCGCGTGAATTGCAAAGCTATGAAGGAAATGTGCGGGAGTTTGTCGAGGGCACCACGCTGACCCAGCGGGTGTTCATTACCGGGGCCGAGCGGGGCCGGATGCCCGCAATGCGGGCGCTGGTTGAAAGCCCGCGGCTCGACCGGCTGATGCGTTACTGCTCGTCCAAAAATCGACGGCCGCTGTACTACGTGGAAAACCTCTGTAACCACGCCAATGTAGTACCGCGCCCGGATCCGCAGCGGGATATGCACGCAGATACCTTTCATCCTTGCGTGAAGGGCTGGCTGTACCTTGATGATACCGACAACAGCAACGGGCCCTTTGAGTATGTGCCCGGTTCCCACTGCCTGAGCTGGCGGCGCCTGAAGTGGGAGTACCGGCAGAGCCTGGAGGCCTGTAAGCGCGGCGACGCTCGGGATCCGGCCAGGTACTGGGATGGCTCTTTCAGGGTGAGCGCAGAAGACCTGCAGGAAATGGGTTTTCAGCCGAAAGTGTTTCATGTGCCGGCGAATACGCTGGTGGTGGCGAATGTATATGGCTTTCACCGACGTGGGGAAGCGGCGGAGAAATCCCACCGCATGACGGTGTGGATGCAGGCGCGGGATAACCCGTTCAATCCGCTGTTTACACTGTGGCCAGAGTCCACGGCGCGGGCATTTGAGTGGGGCTGGTCCAAGGTTCTGCAAAAGCTGGATCGCGCCAAGCTGGTCAGTGGCGAGCAGAGGAACTTTGGCGGAAAATTCAGCAGATAGTGCGTATTAGCGGCTCAGTATAGGAAGACAAGTGACTTGTAATTCTGTATGATTCTGCGCCAGTTATGCGCTGTCTTTCACATTTTTTGGCGTATTTTGCTTATTTTTAGGCCGTATTTGGTCGTAAGTACTTAATTGGGGGTGCAGGGGCTACCTGCACACTTGTAGTGGCCCGGGGGGCGGCAATTTTTGTCGTGGGGCTAAGTGGGGATTAATGTCAGGGGTCGTATTCTTGCAGGGGCCGCATGGTCCTTTCTTTGCGCGTTGCGCCCGGTATTTTTCCGCGCGTGGTCTGGAAACACACAAGATCAATTTTAATGGTGGGGACCGCCTGTTTGGGTGGGCCGATCGTCAGTTGAGCTATTCCGGTGGCCAGGCAGGCTGGCCGGAGTACTTTGCCGGTTACCTGCGCCAGCACGATATCCGCGCTGTGGTTGTCTATGGCGACTGCCGTTATTACCACCGCGAAGCCCGCGCCATCTGCGATGAGCAGGGGGTTTCTTTCTGGGCGTTTGAAGAGGGTTACCTCCGCCCGGACTTTGTCACCCTTGAGCAGGGTGGTGTCAATGGCTTTTCTGGCATCGACTGGAGCCCGGAGGCGGTCCAGCGTTACCAGCCGCACGGCCGCAGCGGCAAGGTGCATATCGGGCAGACCTTCTGGCAGCGCGCTTGGTTCGCCATTGCCTATTACGTCACTTCCTGCTTCTTCCGCCGCGAGTTTTCCGGCTACCGCCATCACCGGCCGCGCAACTGCGTGCAGGAAGGTATCTGCTGGCTGAAAAGTTTTTACCGCAAGGGTTTGTACAAGCTGACCCAGCGGAAATACCTCAACGCACTGGTGGAGCGTCACGACGGCGAGTTTTATCTCTACGCGCTGCAGACCCAGGACGATTTCCAGATCCGCGAGCACTCCGCTTACGACAGTATCGAAGACTCCATTGCCGAGGTCGTCCGCTCCTTTGCCCAGGGCGCGGCAGAGAACGAGTTGCTGGTGATCAAACACCACCCGATGGACCGTGGTTTTTGTCACTACGGCAAGCTGATTAACCGGTTAGCGCGAGAGCACAAGGTGTCCGGGCGTATTGTTTACTGCCATGACCTGCACCTGCCAACGCTGTTCAAACACGCCAAGGGGCTGATTACCATCAACAGCACGGTGGGTATTTCCGGACTGCTGCACAAGTTGCCAACCATTACACTTGGTTGCGCGCTCTACAATCAGCGCGGGTTGACGCACCAGGGGGCGCTCAGCGAGTTCTGGCAGTCGGCTCAGCCGGTGGATTCGCAACTTTTCCGCCAGTTCCGCACCTATCTTTACGAACGTACCCAGTTGGACGGCAGCTTCTTCAAGGATATGGACCATGCGGTCGAGCAAGCCTGGTTGCGCATGGCGCCTGTGCTGGTATCCGGTATCGAGCGCCCGCTTCCACAGATTGCGGACGAGGAAGAGTACCTCGCAGCCTGACGAGTCTCCTTTCGATCAAAAAATAAACTGGCAGTCTGCCGCCAAACTGGTAGACTGCGCAGCCTTTTGTCTCCACCGCCAATGCGCGGCCCCGAGCGGGACATCAGATGTATTGGGTAACAGACCTCCTCGCCACAGGCTCCTGTCTCTGAGTTGAATAAGCTTGAAATAGCCGGTGCTATTAATGGGCTTCTTCGCCTTGCCCAGCAATCCTCTGCCGTGCGCTATGGTTACCCTTGCGGGCCACATCGCCCGGCCCGGCCTTTAGATACATTCAAGTGAACTCCAATATGACCGATACTCCCACGGCCACTGGTTTTGACCAGTTGGGCCTGCCCGCTGAAATTCTCGACGCTGTCACCAAGCTTGGCTACGAAACCCCGTCCCCCATCCAGGCGCAGACGATTCCGTCACTGCTGGAAGGCCGCGACGTACTGGGCCAGGCACAGACAGGAACGGGCAAAACAGCGGCATTTGCTTTGCCCCTGCTGGCGAGCCTCGACCTGAAAAGCAAGCGCCCCCAGGCTCTGGTGCTGGCACCAACCCGCGAACTGGCCATCCAGGTGGCCGAGGCCTGCCAGTCCTACGCGGCTAACCTCAAGGGTTTTCACGTTGCACCTATCTACGGTGGCGCGGACTACCGCGGCCAGATCCAGCAACTGAAGCGCGGTGTGCAGCTGGTCGTCGGCACCCCCGGCCGGGTGATGGACCACATGCGAAAGGGCACCCTGGACCTGTCCAACCTCAAGACTCTGGTTCTCGACGAAGCCGACGAAATGCTGCGCATGGGCTTTATCGACGACGTGGAATGGGTACTTGAGCAGATTCCCGATGAGCGCCAGATCGCGCTCTTCTCCGCCACCATGCCCCGCGAGATCGCCAAAATCGCACGCGACCACCTGGACAACCCGGTGGACGTGAAAATCAAGGTGAAAACCAAGACTGCCGATACCATCCGCCAGCGTTACTGGCCGGTGGGCGGCCTGCACAAGATGGACGCGCTGACCCGTATTCTGGAAGCGGAGCCTGTGGATGGCACCATCATTTTCGTGCGCACCAAGAACGCTACTGTGGAGATTGCCGACAAACTCGCCGCGCGCGGTTTTGCCAGTGCTGCGCTGAACGGTGACATGGCGCAGAACCTGCGCGAGCAGGTGATCGACAAGCTGAAAAAAGGCCGGCTGGATATCGTGGTGGCCACCGATGTGGCCGCGCGAGGCCTGGATGTAAAACGCATCAGCCACGTGATTAACTACGACATCCCGTACGATACCGAGGCCTATATCCACCGTATTGGTCGTACCGGCCGCGCCGGGCGCGAGGGTGATGCGATTCTGTTTGTGGCACCGCGTGAGCGCCGTATGCTGCGGATTATCGAGAAGGCCACCAAAAAGCCGATCGAACGCCTCGAACTGCCCACCGCCAAGGCGGTAAATGCGTCGCGTATGGAAAAATTCCGCCAGCGTATTACCGATACTCTGGGAAGCGACAGCGATCTGGCACCCTTCCGCGATCTGGTCGATCAGTTTCTGTCGGAAAACGAGGTGGATCCGCTGGACGTAGCTGCCGCCCTCGCCGCCATGGCCCAGGGCGACCAGCCGCTGTTGCTGGACGAGCGCGAGCCAAAGCAGAAGGAGTTCAAGGATCGCGGCGACCGTTTTGACGATCGAGATGACCGCAAGCGCAACAAGCGAGACAAAAAACCGTTTGATAAACAGAAACACGTTGGTCCGCCCGACGAAGGCAAAGAGCGCTTCCGTATTGAAGTAGGCCGTGACCACGGCGTACGTCCGGGCAGCGTTGTTGGTGCCATCGCCAATGAGGTGGACCTGGATAGCTCCTACATCGGTCGCATCGAGATTTACCCAGACTACACTACTGTGGACTTGCCGGAAGGTATGCCCAAGGAAATCTTCAATCACCTGAAGAAAGTGCGGGTCAACGGTCGACCGATGAACATTGCCAAGTATTCCGAACAGGGCGGAAGCGGTAAGGGCGACAAGCCGTTTACAGCGAAAAAGCGCAAGCCGAAGAAGCCGCGCGATTAAGTCCATACCGTAAAACAAAAAAGGGCGCTTTTCAGCGCCCTTTTTTGTATCCGGAGATTGGTATCTCGCTTACCGGGTTTTTCCAAACGGCAGCATCTGTCGCAGGGTGTTGTCTTTGGTGATCAGGTGGTGCCACAGCGCTCCGCCAATGTGCAGTACCAGCAATACCAGCAATGCATTCCACAAAAATTCCTTGTGCACAAAAGCCAGTTGCTTGGCCAGATCGGTGTTCTTTTCTACAAATGATGGCAGGTCAAACAGCCAGAACAGAGTGGTTTCGCGGCCGGCAAACTGGCGCATTAGCAGGCCGGTCAGGGGCATACCGATCATGACTACGTACATCAGGCTTTGTACCAGAAGCGAAATTGGCTTCTGGAAGCTGCCGCCGTAGAGGCTCGGGCGACCGTGGGTGGCACGGTAATACAGACGGAACATCCCAAGAAATAGTACTGTAAAGCCGAGTGAGAAATGTAACACCATCCACCAGCCACGCATGGGGTCGCCGCGTTCGTAAAACTCGTGTAACTCCACGGAAGCCCAGGCAAACAGGATGAAAAAGGCAATGAGCCAGTGCAGTGTCTTGAGGGCTTTGCTCCAGCTATCGGTCGTGGATGTCATTGGGTGATTCCCCTGTATTGTTTCAATTTCTACGTTATTCATTGTGGGCCTGAGTTTGCTCTGCGGCAGCGCGCACGCCATTCAGGTTGGCAAAGCAGGTATCTCTGGCAGTAGAGAAAAAATCCTGTAGGAAAGCCTGATCCAGCATCTCTTCACGCACTGCCGCGTAGAGCGTACTCCACAGGCCATTTTTCCCCAGTCTAAGCTGTTGTACCAATCCTTTCTGTAAATATTCGTAAAGCGCCCAGTTAGGGAGTGCGCACACACCACGTCCGCTGACCACCAGCTGTACCATCATTACTGTCAGTTCTGCGGTGCGTACGGAGTCCGGCTCGACACCGGCAGGGTCAAGAAAATACTGAAAAATATCCAGTCTCTCCCGCTCCACCGGGTAGGTGATCTGCACTTCGTTTGCCAGCTCCTGTGGCTCCACCCATTTCTTGCTTGCCAGCGCGTGCTTGCGGTTGACCGCCAGGCACATTTCAAAACTAAACAGGGGCTCGTAATGAATGCCCTTGAGGGATTCGTCCGGGTTGCTGGTGACCACCAGATCGAGGTCTCCGCGCACCAGCGCTGGCAGGGGGGCGAAGTGGAAGCCGCTGGATAGATCCAGCTCCACTTCAGGCCAATCGTCCCGATAGGTGTCGAGGGTCGGCATCAACCACTGATAACAGCTGTGGCACTCGATGGCGATATTCAGCCGCCCTGCCTGACCTGAAGCAAGCCGCGCGATATCCCGCTGGGCAACGGCTACTCTCGGCAGTACATCATCCGCCAGCTGCAGCAGGCGCAGCCCGGCGCTGGTAAAGCGCAGTGGACGGGACTTGCGTACAAACAGTGCCTGTTCGTGCCGGTCTTCCATTTCCCGGAACAGGTGGGAGAGGGCGGACTGGGTCAGGTGCAGGCGCTCGGCGGCGCGCACCATGCTGCCGGTTTCGCGCAGTGTGGTCAGTGCCCTAAGATGTCGTAATTCAATCATCTTTATTTATATTCATGTTTTTCGTGAAAAGTATGAAATTGATTGAATATCACGACGCCCTCAGAATCAACCCCGAAATTCATGGCCTGGTGCAGATGGTGCCGGGCGGCAAACGATTTGGGGAAGGGCATGGCGCAAACACATATTCTTGGCTACCCGCGCATCGGTGCGCAGCGCGAGCTGAAACGGGCACAGGAAGCTTATTGGAAAGGGGATATCGACCAGCAGGCACTGCTGGCCGCGGGCTCACAGGTGCGTAGCAAGAACTGGCAGGCGCAGCAGGCCGCAGGCCTTGCGCTGACCACGGTGGGAGATTTTGCCTGGTACGATCAGGTACTGACCCACTCGCTGATGTTCGGTGTTGTGCCCGAGCGTTTCGCGGATGGCGCTGCGGAAAACAAACTCGATCAGTACTTTCGCCTAGCCCGCGGTCGCGCGCCTTCCGGCGAACCGGTAGCCGCCAGTGCGATGACCAAATGGTTTGATACCAATTACCACTACCTTGTGCCGGAATTCAGTGCGGAACAGTCCTTTACCCTCGATGCTGAATGGTTGCTGGCGGAGGTGAGAGAAGCGCAGGGCCTTGGTCATAACGTCAAGCCGGTGGTGATCGGCCCGTTGACCTATTTGTGGCTCGGACGGGGTGTGGACAACGCATTGGATCTGCTGCCGAAACTGCTGCCCTGTTACGTACAGCTATTGGAACAGCTTGCCGGTGCTGCCGCGCAGTGGGTCCAGATTGATGAGCCCATCCTTGGACTGGACTTACCCTCCGAGTGGCGTGATGCCTTTGCGCCCACGTATGATTCTCTGGCAAAAGCCAGCGGTAGCAAGTTGCTGCTTGCCAGCTATTTTTCACCGCTCGAGGAGAATCTTGAACTGGCATTTCGCCTGCCCGTAGACGGTATACATATCGATGCAGTGCGCGCACCGCAGGAAGTGGAGCCGGCAATAGCCGCACTGCGTGACGATCAGGTGCTCTCTGTAGGCGTGGTGAACGGCCGTAATGTCTGGCGCACTGACCTGGCGCATTGGCAACGGGTTTTACAGCCAGTATCTGAAAAACTTGGCGGGCGTCTGTGGCTCTCCGCCAGTTGCTCGTTGCTGCACAGCCCGGTAGACCTGGAAACCGAAACCACAATGGCGGGCGCAGACAAACAGAAATTGGCTTACAGCCGCCAGAAACTGGATGAGTTGAATACTCTAAAGCAGGCTTTTGAGGCGGGTGCCGAACAATTGCCTGAAGTAGAGAAAACGCCGAGCCGCAGCGAGGCAGATGTTCGCGCCGAGCTGGACAACACCTGGCGCGCACAGAAATACCGGGAGCGCGTGCCGGTGCAGCAGGAGCGCTGGCAATTACCAGTTCTGCCCACCACTACGATTGGTTCCTTCCCGCAAACGGATGTGCTGCGCCAGGTGCGTAAACTGTTTCGCAACCAGGAGATTTCTCAGCAGGATTACGACGCGCATTTGCGCGCGGAAATCGCCGAAGCCATCCGCCGCCAGGAAATCCTTGGTCTGGATGTGCTGGTACATGGTGAGGCTGAGCGTAATGACATGGTGGAGTATTTCGGCGAGCTGCTGGATGGATTTATCCACACCGGAAATGGCTGGGTGCAGAGCTACGGCTCCCGCTGCGTAAAACCGCCGATTATTGCCGGCGATATCTCCCGCCCTAACCCAATGACTGTACAGTGGAGCGAGTACGCCCAGAGCCTGAGCAAAAAGCCGGTAAAAGGCATGCTCACCGGCCCAGTCACAATCCTTAACTGGTCTTTCCCTCGCGAAGATATCCCACGGGCTGTGAGCTGCCTGCAGATCGCCAGGGCGCTGCGCGAAGAAGTGCTGGACCTGGAAGCGGCTGGTATCGGTATTATCCAGATCGACGAACCGGCACTGCGCGAGGGCGTACCCCTGCGTGTTTCCGGCCATGAGGATTACTTTGCCTGGGCAGTGGGCTGCTTCCGCTACACCTGCAGTGAGGTGAAAGCGGAAACCCAAATTCATACCCACATGTGTTATTCCAACTTCAACAGCATCATGGACGCGATAGTGGCGCTGGACGCGGATGTCATTACCATCGAGTCCGCCCGTTCCGACCTTCGCCTGTTACAGGCCTTTGCCGGTGAGCAGGGCGGATATCCGAATGAAATCGGTCCGGGTATTTACGATATCCACTCGCCCAATGTACCGGAGCGAAAGGAGCTGGTGGAGCGCACCCGCGAGCTGCTGAAGGTTATTCCAAAAGAGAAACTGTGGATCAATCCGGACTGCGGCCTGAAAACTCGCAACTGGGCAGAGGTGGGATCGGCGTTATTGAATATGGTGGAAGCGGCGCGGACTGTGCGTGCCGAAATCGTCTGATCACGGCGCGACCGGTGGATGCGCTACGCTTGTTTCATCTTCCCTACAGAACAGTCCCGTAGGGTCGGTAAGCGAAGCGCACCTACCTCACTCGTAGGAGCGTGATTAACTTTGCTACCTTTTTACCGTATCGCGATTGGTCTTATTGCGCCGCGATATCGGACGATTTTCCCAGGTTGACCGGTAATGACTCATGAAATGGTTTGATCCCCATTGCCTGGTAAAGTGCATCCGGCCGGTAGAGGTTCTGCCCCTCAATAACCAGCGCCGTACGGCGCAGCGCAGTGATGTCCTCCAGCGGATTACCATCGAGCAATACCAGGTCGGCGTTTTTGCCCACAGAAATTGTGCCGCTAGAATTAAGCGTGCCCACCACTTGTGCAGGAACTACGGTTGCGGTGCGTAACACATCGGCATTGGGTATACCCGCCATGGAGTACAGCTCGAGCTCACGCAACAAAGTGAAGCCGGGCAGGCCATCGGTGCCGGCTACCATGGGCACCTTGTGCTCGTGCAGTTTGCGCATCATGTCCAGCAGGGCTTTGGCAGACAGGTCGTAGTCATGCTGGTGTTCGGGTTTTATGTCGAGCTCCGCTCCTACAAATTGTCTGCGTACGTTGATCGGCAGGTTATCGGCGATACTGGCGTATTCCGGATCCATTTCGCCTGCCCTTCGCTTTAGCATGGAGCTGAATACGGTGGTGGTGGCGTCAACCACTACCCCTTTATCGGAGAGCTTGTCGAGAAAAGCCGCAACTTCCTTGCTTTCGAGGTTCAGCTCATGTGCGTGTTCCCCGACTTCGGTAAAGCGAAGTTTCTTACGGGTGTCTATTGACCCCATAAAGTTGAGGAACAGCATATTGATATGCTGGATCTCGTCAAACCCCGCGTCTACCGCCTCCTCAGCGGTCATAAATGCAGGAATGTGCCCCGACAGGCGCAATCCTTTGTCGTGGATATGCTTTGCAAGTGGAGCTATCCATTCCGGTTCCATCGAGCTATAGGTTTTGATCTGCATATAATCGTGTTCGGCATACCAGTCCACGATTTCCTTGGCGTGTTCCAGGCTGGTGGCCGTTTTTCCGAGACGCATGGCATTTTCGCTTTCACGATCCATAAAACCTGCGCGAAAAACTTTACCTCCGATCACGGCCTCGGATTCATAAAGCTCCTCGATCCGCATGATATTTTCGTGGGTATTGCCAATATCCCGCACATTGATCACGCCCGCCGCCATATTCAAAATCCCATCTTGCAGGGAGAGGTGGCCGTGCATATCCCAAAGGGCGGGAATCATGGTCAGACCGCTGGCGTTGACCTGGGTTATACCGGGGATGCGTATAGGCGCATTGCTGATGCGCGTGATCTTGCCATTTTCTATTAGCAGGTGCTTATTCTTCTGAATACGGCCAGACTCCACGTCGACCAGGTCGGCGTTGCTGATCAATATCGGTTTGTCAGAGCGCAACGTATGTTTACTTGAAAGGTCTTTCAGATATTTATCTGCGGCGCTTACCTGACGTTCTTTCAGTACCTCCAGATGGGATTTGTCCCAGCCTTTACGAAGTATCGCAAACCAGCCGCCGCTATCGTGTGCGAACAAGTTACCTTGCTCATCGTACCAGCCCAGTTCGGGGGTAAAGGAAATCCCAGATACGGCGTACAGGCGCAGGGTTAATTCCGTATCCCCCTCGTTGATTGTAAGCTGATCCAATTCGCTTAGTGTGGCCTGCCCCTGGGGAAGTAGGTCAATTGTTCGATCATCATCTTTCAGCAGTACTTTGACCAGCTGCATGTCGAGACCCAGCGTGGCATTTTTAGGTACGTAAAACTGTGCCGTGGATGATTTTGCACTGCCGTTTTCGTCAGTGCTGTTCCATTTGGCCAAGCCGTTGTCTATCGAGTACTTCTCGGACACCGGGGCACCAAACGGGCTGATACCTTCAATGGTAATTTTTTCAGGGATTTCACCATCGCCGATGGTGAAGGTTTCGTCGAGATTAAGGCGGCGGTTATTCCATCCAAGCTTGAGTTGACCAGTAACCTGATTGCCGTCTCGCTGGATGATCTCGCTTCCGGCGATCCCTTCTTTGTCGTAGAAAACATACTCAAGGGTTTCGGCGTATACGGAGGTGGCGGTACCCAGAAGGGCTACAACGAAGAGCGCGGGAAAAGTAGGGATTTTCACGGTATGAGTCCTTTCGTTTTTATGTGCGGACTCAGAATGAAATCAAATGAAAAGCAAAACAAGCATTGGTGTGCGTAATTTGATTTGGCAAAAAAAATTACGCCACCAATTGTGCCAATTATGACATTAGAGGACGGGAGCTTGTCCGTCTGGAAACTGGCTCAGTAACAGCCCCACGTCATGTTCTCCAAGCGGTCCGCGTGCACAATCGCACTGTCTTCGATACGCACCCCGCCGAACGGCCGCAGTATTTCCACCTTGTCCCAGTTCACCTCATCCGTCAGCTGGGATTCCTTGAGGTCCGCCTGGAGGGCAGGCTCCTACGGTGCTGTCAGTTCCTTGATACGAGTGTTTCCGCCGACAGGATTTGCTTTGCGAGTATCCCCGCGCCGGTCAGGGACGGGTGATCATCGTCGAAATACAGTGTCTGCCCGTCTTTTACCGCGTAGCAATAGGTGCTGTCGCAAAATGTGTCTGCCGGTTTTATGAAGCGGGCATTCTCCGGGTAGCGGGCACGGTCGAAGTGGTCGAGGATGAATTTGTTGCGCTTCTGATAGTAATCCAGCGTGGTACCCCGGATCCGATCAAGCGGCGCATCCTGCCTGTGTGCGTCGTAGATCAGGTCGTGCACCTTGTCGCCGAGCTCGGGGACTGGGTACATCACGAAGACCCGTTCCTTGGTTTTGGACAGCGCGCGCACGGTCTCATCGATGGCGCTCGCTATCGCCCGTGTGGTTGACGAAGCCTGTTGGGCGGGTACCTCGGGGTAGCTGTCGATATTGTCACCCCAGAGCGCCAACGACCAGCGGTGGGCGATGACCACATGGGTAATGTCCGGATTGTCCGCAATGTACGCGACGGCCTCGTCATACCAGCCAGAGCAGCGGCTGAAATCGGCCCCCTGCCCAAAGGACGGCGGGCAGCTGGAGAAGCTGAAGTGCTTGAGCCCCTCTCCGTTTTTTTTCAATTCCTGCGCCAGGGCGTAGGCCAGTTCCACGGTGTGGCTGTCCCCCAGTACGGCCCAGGTTACTTTGGGCGCAAAATAGGCACAGGACGCCTCCGGTGCCTGGTACTCGGAAACGTGGCAGCGGTCGCGATAGGGGCTGGAGTTTGCCATCTGCTGCAGGTCGATAATTTGCTGCGGCAGCATGGCGCCGGCGCCGTTGGTGGCATACACCAGCATACCCAGGGTACCGGGCGCGAGCACAGACCAGGTGGGTTTCGAGATCAGCGCCCGTCTGAACCTTGAGCGTTCGCTGATCTTGAAGGATTCAATATAGCGGTAGCTCAGCCAACCAAACAAAAAAGACAGCGGAAGGCCGACCATCCACCAGTTGTCGAGGTCGAAATGATGGCCGAACACAATGATTGGCCAGTGCCACAGGTAAATGGAATAGGAGTGTTTGCCAATGCGCTGGAATAGCGCGTTGTTGGTTAGCGGGCTATGCTGGCGATGGGCGACGATGACCAGGTAGGCTCCAATAGTTGGGATGGCCGCGAGGTAGCCGGGCCAGGCGGTTTCGCTGTCGATGGCCAAAATCGAGACAGCGATGAGCGCGAACCCGGTGACTTCCAGCGCGATGCTTTTCTTCGGCGAAAAACGGACCGGGAAGGCGAAGGCAAGGCCGCCCAGCATCATTTCCCATGCCCTGGTGGGCAGCAAAAAGTAGGCGGCGTTGGTCCACTGGTAACTTGCGAGGCAGCCGAACAGGAAGGCCACCAGGGTTCCGACTAACAGTAACCATCGCAGCTTGTTGAGTGACAAGAACCGGGAGAGGCTAATCAGGGCCAGCGGGTAGAGGATGTAAAACTGCCACTCAACGGAGAGGGACCAGGTGTGCAGCAACCACTTTTCGTGTGAAGCGACATCGAAGTAACCCGCTTCCTGCCAGTAAACCAAGTTCGAGAAAAAGCCCAGACTCGCGAAGACGTGCTTCCCCAGCACCTCGAAGTCGGTGGGGTACAGAAACACCGCTCCGAAAATCAGAAGCAAGCCACACAGCACCGACAGGGCGGGAATGAGTCGGGCGGCCCGGTCGCGATAAAACTTTGCCAGGCTGAAACTGCCGTTCTCTATGCCCCGGAAAATAATGCCGGTCATTAGAAAACCGGAAATCACAAAAAATATATCGACCCCGGCAAAACCGCCCGGGAGCCATGCGGGATCAAAGTGAAACAGGACTACGGCAAGGACAGCCCAGGCGCGGAGGCCGTTGATATCAAATCGAAAGCTTTTGGGAGCCATTTGTCTGCAGGACCGGTTGCGATGCCGGGGAGGCAAAAGGCGATGATTTTAGCGACAACGGCAAATGTCGTCTAGGAAATAGCCAACACTCTCGGGGGCGCAAAAAGAAAGGCGGCAGCGCACGATGGTTATCGCGCGCTCCAGGGGGAAAGTGCTCTGACTTGTTGGTCAGGGAAATATGCAGGTCAGTAGCAGTCCCGCGTCATGTTCTCCACGCGGTTCGCGTGCACAATCGCGTTGTCTTCAATACGCACCCCGCCGAACGGACGCAGTTTTTCCACCTTGTCCCAGTTCACTTCATCGGCGAGCTGGGATTCTTTCAGCTCCGCCAGCAGGCTCTCGATAAAGTACAGGCCGGGCTCGATGGTAAAGACCTGGTTCTCCTCAATGGTGCGGGTGGTGCGCAGGAAGGGGTATTCACTCGGGGGTGGGGTGGTGCCGCCCTCCGGTGCGGTCTGGTGCCCGCCGACGTCGTGTACCTGGAGTCCGAGGAAGTGACCCAGGCCATGGGGCATGAAGGTGCCGGTAAGGCCAGATTCCACCGCACTTTCCGGCGAGGTTTTAATGACGCCGAATTGTTGCAGTAACTGGCCGACCTTGTGGTGGCAGTCCCGGTGCAGGTCGACGTAGGAGGCGCCCGGCTTGAGACCGGCGACCAGCTCCTGCTCTTTCTCGTGCATTGCGCTGACCAGGTCTGCAAATTCCCCGTCGCGATAGGCGTAGCTGCGGGTGATGTCAGCACAATAACCGTTGCAGTCGGCCCCCGCGTCGATCAGGAAGCTGCGGCGCTCGGCCTCCGGCAGTTGTTCTGTCGACAGGTGGGTGTAATGGAGTATGGCTCCGTGTTCGTTCAGGCCCACGATATTGCCGTAGGGCATGGTGTTCTCACCCTGACCGGCGGATTTCAGGTAGGCGAGGTTGATCTCAAACTCGCTGGCGCCCGCACGGAAGGCTTCCTCCGCTGCCTTGTGCGCACGAACCGCGATACGGTTGGCTTCTCGCAGGCACTCGAATTCATAGGGTGTCTTGTAGGCGCGGTCCCAGTGCAGGCGGTCGATCAGGTGCTGGGGATTGCGCTGGCCGATATCCCAGCCTTCCAGTCTCGCTGTCTCGCCGATGAAGGCTGCGTTTTCACCGCTGAGGAAGGCCTTGGCTTCGTCCGGCTTTGCCAGCAGTTCGATATCGTACTCGTCGCTCCAGAAGGTCTGGGGGGCGGGCGGGACATAGTGCCAAAAATCCACCGGGCGATAGAACAGCAATTTCGGCTTCTGGCCACGGCGGTAAATGACCCAGCTATGAGGGTTATCGGTGACCGGTACCAGGGCTTTGAATTGAGGGTTTACCCGGAACGGGTAGTAATTGTCGTCTAGGAACTGTACCGAGGGAGCGCCGCTGAATACGTTTAGGGTATCGAAGCCACACTGCTCGAGGATCTCGTCGTAGCGTTTGCGCAGGGTGGCCAGGTGTTCACTGAAAAGGTGCTTGTCCATAATTCTCCCGATACTATCCCGGTTTTACCCCGAGGCTGTCTGAAAAATGACCTGCGGGGCAGGTGCACGAATGCACATAGTGTATAGTCAGCCTTCTGAACAATTAGTCTGATTTTGGTCCATGGAAAAGAAGATACTACTGACGGATTGCCCGGACGCCAAAGGCTTGATCGCGAAGATCACCAACATCTGTTACAAGCACCAGTTGAACATTACCAAGAACGACGAGTTCGTCGATCGCGCCCAGGGCCGCTTCTTTATGCGCACCGCCCTGGAGGGCAATTTCAACGATGCCACCCTGCTGGAAGACCTGGACATGGCGTTGCCGGAGGGGGCCGAGCGTAAGCTGGTGGCCAGCGGGCGCAAGCGCCTGGTGCTGATGGTTACCAAAGAGGCACACTGTCTCGGCGATATCCTGATGAAATGCTATTCCGGCGCTATGGACGTTGAGATTGCCGCGGTCATCGGCAACCACAAAGATCTGCAGCCGTTAGTCGAAAAGTTCGATATACCCTTTCACTGGCTGCCGGCGGAAGACCTGGAGCGCGCCCAGCACGAAGAGCAGGTGATGCAGCTGGTGGATGGCTACGCGCCGGATTACCTGATCCTAGCCAAATATATGCGGGTGCTCACTCCGGAATTTGTCGCCCACTACAAAAAGCGCATTATTAATATTCACCACTCCTTCCTGCCGGCCTTTATCGGTGCCAAGCCCTATCAGCAGGCGTTCGAGCGCGGGGTAAAAATCATCGGCGCTACTGCGCACTTTGTGACCGACGATCTGGATGAAGGGCCAATCATTGAACAGGATGTGATCCATGTTGATCACGGCTATTCCGCCGAATCCATGGCTAGCGCCGGGCGCGATGTGGAAAAGCAGGTATTGAGCCGCGCATTGCAACTTGTGCTGGAAGAGCGGGTCTTTATTCATGGCAACCGCACCGTGGTTTTTAAATAACGCTATTTGGGGGGAGAGATGCTCAACCGTTTGCCTTTGACCTACCTTGCGATTCCCATGGCTCTGTTTTTGACTGGTTGTGCCAGTGAGCCGACGGCCCCAAATCCGGGCTTGAAGGAGTCCTTCCATACCGAAATCGCAGCCAATGGTTCCAAGCGTTTCACCTACACACTGGAAATGGCCGCGCCACAGCTTCGCGGTCCATATACCGAAAGTCCCAACATGCGCAGCGGCATGGTGCGGCAGCAGGATCTGAACAGGGCGCGCCCCGGTCGAGGACAGCGTTTGAATTTTGATTACGCCCTGGAGCTGAAATTAAAGGAAACCGGCTTCTGTCGCGATGGCTATTTTGTCATTGACCGCGTAGTGTCACAGCTCGGTGGCGAGGTGCGCGGCGAGTGCCGCGATGCGGCCAAGCTTTAACCGCGAATAGCTTTTACCGGTTTTTCTGGTTGAATCTTCCATCGGCCGGCGCGATAAATCCCATCTGGCATCGCCATTCGCGCGACTGTTAGGCTTTGGTCATTGTTGGCCGAGTCTACTTGTCCCACCTGCTGAAGGGGATCCATGAAAAACCTATTTTGCCTGGCTGCGCTGTTATGCAGCCTATCTGCAAGCCTGCCGACCTCGGCGTTTTCCGACACCGACGCCTGTGGTGAGCTTCTCCCACCCACTCGAATTGTCGATGAACGGCGGGCACTTTCCTTCGCGAAGGGGGAGGGGCGCTATCGAGTTCAGTTCAACTATACGGGTGAGAACTGGACACACGCCGACGTTGCCGCGATCAAGGTGGATACGGACAGGCCCATTGCGGTGCTACCCATGCAGTACACCAAGCCCGGCCGCATGATGCCTGGTGCAATGGTCGATGGTCAGTCCATCGGTCAGCAGTGGAACCTGATCACCCAGGCGGAAATGGCGCAGCGACTGTGCAAACTGGGTTTTGTGGTTTTTACCCCTTCGATTACCGATTTCGGGGAAAACCTCGACGGCTACCAGGCGTTCGAGCATTTCATTGCCGGGCTGCACAAGGGCAACCGAAGAGTGCAGACAGTTCTGTTGACCGCAGATGCGCATAATCCCAATGTCCAGAACCCTTTGCCCGGTGCACAGATGCTGGTGACCGGCACTAACCCGCGCAATACCGCCTGGGAAAATCTGATCCAGCGCCACATCGCGCCTTTCTACGAACGAGTTTCTCTGGGCAACCGCGGTGCGCGCGTGCGGGGCGGGCACTCGGATGTGGAGGGCTCCTCCGCGGCCTGGCACCCTCTGATTGAGCGCGCAGCGGAGTACGGTCCCACGGTGACCATCATGGAAGTGTCGCGGGCCATCGATATTGTCGCGCGGGCGGGCTCTATCGAGGCTGGTAGGGAGTGGGCGGCACCGCTGTTCGACGCGCTGGCATTGGCGATGCAAGAGTATGCTTGCCAGGATGATTTAGCTAATTGTGAATAAGCATAGATTCTAGAACTGATCCGTCACCTGATTAGGCCCGTAACAACCCCCTGATTTTATGTGTTCGCAGACCGATTCAGGGGGAATCCAAATGCTCGATCAGTACAGCCTTCCGCTGGTAGCCCTTTCTTATGTAATTTCTGTGCTCGGCTCGTTCGCCGCACTGCAACTGGTAACGGGCATTGCGGAGGCGGTGGTAAAGGCAGACCGCCGGCGCGCCATCGCGTTTGCGGGCCTTGCCATGGGCGGTGGCGCCATCTGGTCGATGCATTTTGTGGGTATGATGGCGATGAAGTCCCATATGCCCATGTCTTACGATGTATTCGAGACACTTGTATCTGTCGTGATTGCGGTGGCGGCCTGCACCGGCGGTCTTGCCATTGTTGGCACCGGCAAATTCACCATCGACAAACTTCTCCCGACTTCCATTCTGATGGGGGTTGGCGTTGCGGGTATGCACTACATGGGCATGGAAGCGA
This sequence comes from Microbulbifer elongatus, assembly GCF_020524885.1. Lineage (GTDB taxonomy): Bacteria > Pseudomonadota > Gammaproteobacteria > Pseudomonadales > Cellvibrionaceae > Microbulbifer > Microbulbifer elongatus_A. Next base: position 474,144 of record NZ_JAIVKJ010000001.1, read on the forward strand.
TGCTGATGCCCGCCAGCATCGAGTACAACCTCAATATCCTGATTATTTCCGTGGTGATTGCTGTGGTTGCCGCCTTCGCCGCCCTGTGGATGGCGTTCCACCTGCACGGCTTTTGGCAAAAGGTGGGCAGTGCGTTGATCATGGGGGTGGCGGTTTGTGGTATGCACTACACCGGCATGGCCGCGGCCAGTTACCGGCATACGGGAATTGTGCCGGAGGTGGGTTTTTTCGGAGCCTTGAGTAGTGAGCACCTGAGCATTGTGACACTCGCGATCAGTATTGCGATTATCGGTCTGACTTTACGGGTCAATCACTGGTACCGGAATCGCCCGGCGATTCCCCAGTGAAAAAACAGTAAAACAAAAAAGCCGGAGCAGTGCTCCGGCTTTTTTGTTTCTCGCAGACTGATCAATCAGTCCATATAGCTCTCAACCGGCGGGCAGGAGCAGATTAGGTTGCGGTCACCGTAGACGTTGTCGATACGGTTCGACGCCGGCCACACCTTGTGGTGCTTCAGCCACGCCGCCGGGCGACCGGCTACTTCGCGGCTGTAGGCGTGGGTCCATTCATCGGTCATTACATCGTCCTGGGTGTGCGGCGCGTTGTGCAGCGGGTTGTCCTCTGCAGTGTACTTGCCGCTGGCCACGTCTTCCGCTTCCTGGCGGATGGTTGCCATGGCCTCCACGAAGCGGTCCAGCTCTTCCTGCGCTTCGGATTCGGTCGGCTCGATCATCAGGGTGCCGGCGACCGGGAAGGACATGGTGGGCGCGTGGAAACCGAAGTCCATCAGGCGCTTGGCGATATCTTCCTCGGTGATGCCGCTGGTTTCCTTCAGCGGGCGCAGATCGATCAGGCACTCGTGGGCGATAAAACCATTGCTGCCCTTGTACAGCAGCGGGTAGTGCTCGCTCAGTTTCTTGGCCACGTAGTTGGCGTTCAGGATCGCGGTCTCGGTGGCGAGCTTCATGCCCTGTTTGCCCATCATGCGGATGTACATCCAGCTGATCGGCAGAATGCTGGCGGAACCCCACGGCGCAGCGGAAATAGTTCCGTTGACCGGATCGTTGCCCGGTACTTCGGTTACCGGGTGCCCGGCCAGATAGGGCTTGAGGTGTTCGCCAACGGCGATCGGGCCCATACCGGGGCCGCCACCACCGTGGGGGATACAGAAAGTTTTGTGCAGGTTCAGGTGGGATACGTCACCGCCGAACTTGCCCGGTGCCGCCACGCCAATCAGCGCGTTCATGTTGGCGCCGTCAATGTATACCTGGCCGCCGGCGTTGTGGATAAGTTCGCAGATCTCGCGAATGCCTTCCTCGAAAACACCGTGGGTGGACGGGTAGGTGACCATCAGCGCGGCGATGCGGTCGCCGTGCTCTTCGATCTTCGCCTTCAGGTCGGTAACGTCCACGTTGCCCTTGTTGTCACAGGCAACCACGACCACCTTCATGCTCACCATCATTGCGGAGGCGGGGTTGGTGCCGTGGGCCGAAGCCGGGATCAGGCAGATGTCGCGCTGGCCTTCGCCTTTGGCTTCCAGGTATTTCTTGATCGCAACCAGGCCCGCGTACTCACCCTGGGAGCCGGCGTTCGGCTGCAGGCTCACGGCGTCGTAACCGGTACATTCTGCCAGCATGGCTTCCAGCTGCTTGAACATCTCGCGGTAGCCTTGCGCCTGGTCGGCGGGGGCAAACGGGTGCAGCTTGCCGAATTCCGGCCAGGTCACCGGGATCATTTCCGCGGTGGCGTTCAGTTTCATGGTGCAGGAACCCAGCGGAATCATGCTGTGGTTCAGGGCAATGTCCTTGGACTCCAGGGTCTTCAGGTAACGCAGCATCTCGGTTTCCGAGTGGTGCGTGTTGAACACCGGGTGGGTCATGAATTCCGTTGCGCGCTGCAGGCTGGCCGGTACGCCGGCAACGCCCTTGGCGGCGAGCTCGCTGTCGATTTTTTCCAGGTCCAGGCCGTGGTCACCGCCAACAAAGATATCCAGCAGTTCGGAGACATCTTTCAGGGTGGTGGTTTCGTTCAGGCTCACGCCGAGGGCATCACTGCCCACTTTACGCAGGTTGATTTCAGCCTTGATAGCGCAGTCGAACAGCGCAGACTGCTTGTCGCCCACGGATACGGTGAGGGTGTCGAACCAGCTGTCGTGGGTCAGGCTCAGGCCTTTTTCTTTCAGGCCGGCGGCCAGGATATCGGTCAGACGCTGGATGCGTGCGGCGATGGTCTTCAGGCCGTCGGGACCGTGATAGATCGCGTAGAAGGCGCTCATCACGGCCAGCAGTACCTGGGAGGTACAGATATTGGAGTTGGCCTTCTCGCGACGGATATGCTGCTCGCGGGTCTGCATGGCCATACGCAGGGCGCGTTTGCCCTTGCTGTCCACGGATACGCCGATGATGCGGCCCGGTGCGGAGCGCTTGTAGGCTTCGCGGAAGGCGAAGAAACCGGCGTGGGGGCCACCGTATCCCATGGGGATACCAAAGCGCTGGTTACAGCCCACAACCACGTCTGCGCCCATGTCGCCAGGAGCTTTCAGTGCCACCAGGCTCATCAGGTCAGCGGCAACGGTCACCAGGGCACCAGCGTCGTGTACCTTGGCAATCAGGTCAGTGAGGTCGCGCACTACACCGGTAGAGCCCGGGTACTGGAACAGGGCGCCGAACAATTCTTCCGGCAGCTCGGTTTCCGGGTTGCCCACCTTCACTTCGAAGCCGAAGTGCTCGGCGCGGGTTTGTACGACCGCGATGGTCTGGGGGTGGCAGTCCGCGTCCACAAAGAAGATATTGGATTTGTTGCGCTTAACCTGGCGTTTGCACATGGCCATGGCTTCCGCGGCGGCGGTGCCTTCGTCCAGCATGGAGGCGTTGGCCAGCTCCATACCGGTGAGGTCCATGATCATTTGCTGGAAGTTCAACAGGCCCTCAAGGCGGCCCTGGGCGATTTCCGGCTGGTAAGGGGTGTAGGCGGTGTACCAGCCCGGGTTTTCCAGCACATTGCGCAGGATCACGTTGGGAGTGATGGTGTCGTGGTATCCCATACCAATAAAGGTACGGAAGATCTTGTTGCGGCTCGCCAGGGCTTTCAGTTCCGCCAGCGCTTCCTGCTCGTCTACCGCGTCCGCCAGGTTCAGCTCGTCGGATTTGCGAATGGCGGCGGGGACGGTCTTTTCAATCAGTTCGTCCAGGGTGGCGACACCGAGGGTGTCGAGCATGGCCTGGGTTTGCGCGGCGTCCGGGCCGATGTGGCGGCGGATAAAGGCGTCGTGCTGTTCCAACTGCTTGAGGGAAGGCTGGGTCATGGTGGTTGGATTCCTATAAACACTGAATGTGTTGCCGGCGGTCTGTTGTGGAAACCTGCGGTCGAAACGCGTTGAAACGACACTTTAGAAACAGAGTACCGGTAAAAAATAGCAAAGTAGGCCGTCGAAAGGGGGCTTCTGGCCCCGGCCGGCGCGCATCTTAGCAACCGTCGTGATTGCGGGCAATTGAAGCGAATACAGGTCAAATCTGTGCTGCATCCGGGGCGGATATGTGACATATATCCTGTTTTACCTGGTCTGGCGTTATTTTATTCTGTGTGGCGGCGGACTCGACAAACGAAAATACAGATGTGCGCCATACTGGTCGAATAACGATATGACGAGGGAAGGATCCCTGTCGTGATACTGGCCTCAAGGGGTGCCGGGTGGCTCCCGTACATCCCTCAGGCGGCGACGGCAAATCCCAAGGAGATCGGGGCTTAATCGTGTTGCGAACGGCCAAACTCAGCTCATTGCGCTTCAAGGCCTGCCTTTTTGCACTGCTACTTGTGGTGGCAATGTGCCTTTTCTTTATTCTGTTGGGCAGCGGCAGTCTTCAGTCACTCCTGGCGAAAAGCCGCGAGCATCGCCATCTCAATTTCCAGTTCCAGATATCCGGGTTGCTGCAGCAGTCACAGCAGGAATTGGCGCGACTGGCGGAGCTGATTGCGCTCAGTCCTCGGGGCAGGATTTCCTCGCGGAATGAATTGCGCAAGGCGATGGACCGGCAGTGGGAGCTGTTGCAGCAGAGCTGGGACTTGCATGCGCTGAAGGTTTATGACGCTGGGAACGACCCCATGCTGAGCTGGGGCTCCCCGCACAGTGCGCTGAGCCCGGAGCAGGTCAGCCAGGTTCTGTTGCGAGGTCAACCGCTGGAGCTGGTGCACTGCGAACACACCTGCGTGCAAAGCCTGGCGGTGCCCATGCGTGCTCGTGGCGGTGACTACGTTCTGCAGGTGGACCGGGCGCTGGTAAACCAGCTGCGGCGCTTTCGCGAAATGACCGGTTCAGACATCGGTATCCTGTCTGCGGTACGCGATAAGGCACCGGAGCAGGCGGGCAGCCGGTACCTGACGGGCTGGCACCGGGAAGTACTGTCAGTGACCTCCAGTGAACGGATACTACCTTTGCTGACCCGGGTGTCGGGCGAGGTGTCCACGCTCGGCGAATTGCAGCGCTCACGTGCCCATGAGATGGGTAATCGCCAGTTCGATATTCGCACTATGAGCCTGGATGTTGGCGATCGCGGTGCGCAGTTTGTTTTCGTCGAAGATGTGTCAAGCCAGGTCGAGCACATCGACGAGTCCGTGAAATTACTCCTTTTGTTTTCGGTACTCGGCGCGCTGATTTTCAGTGCCGCGGTGGCTGGAACCCTGTGGCGTCCGATCGTGCGCCTGCGTCGTCTTGCCGAGGCGTTGCCTCTGCTGACCAATGGCCGTTTCAATGATGCGCGTCAGTTGATCCGCCCGGTGAAAAAGTCGCTGGACAAGTTTGACGAACTGGATGTGCTGGACAACACCGGGCTTACGGTTTGTGACCAGCTGGAAGACATGAATGATATGGTGAGCCGCAAGACCGCGCAGCTGGAACAGATCGCCATGCACGATAGTCTGACTGGCCTCGACAACCGCTATAGCCTGCTGGAACAGTTGGAATTCTATCTGGATCTGGCGCGGCACCAGCCTCTGTCAGTGCCCGAGCGGGGGTATCTGTTTTTTATCGACCTGGACGACTTCAAGCAGGTCAATGACACTCTGGGGCATCAGGGCGGAGATGAACTGTTATTGGTGATCGCACGTCGCTTGCTGAGTGTGATGCGCTGCGGGGATATCGTTGCGCGGCTTGGTGGCGATGAGTTTTGTGTATTTGTGCGGGACATCAAGGAGCCGGATGCCTACCGGATTCTTGCCGAAAAACTGCTTAATACCGTGGCACAGCCGGTAAAAATTGAAGATAGCCTGGTGGCGGTGACCATGAGTATCGGGGTTGTCGCTATCGATGAAACGGCTGAAACCCTAGAACTTATTCTGCAGAAGGCGGATATGGCGATGTATCACGCCAAACGCCATGGCAAAAACAAATACCAGCTTTATACCCCCGATCTCCCGACCCTCTCCGAGCCGCCCACAACCTCTCCCAATCACACTATTCCCGGCGTTACCCCCAGCAAGGGAGTGCGCACGCCATTTGAACTCGTCACGTCAAAACTGCGCTAGCCGCAGCTGCCATGGTTTTGGCGCGTTCTGCCTCAAGCGCTGGACGAATTTTTCGTGTTTTGCCGGTTCGCCCCGCCTCTGTGGACTATCTTTAAATAGTAATCCTGCACGCGAATTCTCTACCGACATACCCTCGGTTAAAGAGTCGGCGGGAGGAAAAAGAGGTCGCTGTAATATCAACAGTGTCGGGCAGGCCGGGTCAAAAGCCCGGTTTAGAAAGGTTAACCAGTCGCACCATGGCGAGCAAAATTTACACCACCAACGATCAGCTTCTCGGTAGTTATCTGCGCAATTTACTGGAGTCGGCGGGTTACTCCGTACTGACCCAGAAAACCCGGGTAGAACTTGCCCAGGGCGGGCTGGACTGGAACTCCGAGCTCTGGCTAATTCGCGATTCCGAATTGGCCAACGCCCAGCAAGTTTTGCAGCAGGCGCTCTCCCGGGAAAGCGCCTGATCGAGCAAGTCTTTACATTTTTCCCTTGTTACATCTTCTCAAGGGTCTCGATACCCAGCAGGCCCAGGCCGGTAGCAAGCGTGCGCGCAACCAGGTCACACAATTGCAGGCGGCTCTGCTTCTCTTCTTCTGTCACACCTTCTTTCAGTACCGGGCAGGCCTCGTAGAAGCCCATGTAGGCACTTGCCAGCTCGTACAAATAAGTGCACAGCACGTGCGGGAAAGTGTCTTTGGCTACCTGGTCCAGCACCTCGCCAAACTGATTCAGCTTGATCGCCAGCGCGCGCTCGGCGTCGGTGCCGAGTACGATGTTACCTTTCAGTTCTGACGGATCCACACCGGCACGGCGGAAGATGCTGCGCACGCGGGTATATGCGTACTGCAGATAAGGAGCGGTGTTGCCTTCGAACGCCAGCATGGCATCCCAGTTAAATACGTAGTCGTTGGTGCGGGTCTTGCTGAGGTCGGCGTACTTCACCGCGCCGATACCCACCACGCGACCGATCTCGGCCTGCTCTTCCTCACTCAGGTCCGGATTCTTTGCCGCCACCAGCGCCGTGGCGCGCTCCACCGCTTCGTCCAGCAACTCGGCCAGTTTTACCGTACCGCCGGTACGGGTTTTGAACGGCTTGCCGTCGTTACCCATCATGGTGCCGAAGGCACAGTGTTCCAGTGTTTGCTCGTCGGCGAGGTAGCCCGCCTTGCGCGCAACGGTGAAGGCCTGCTGCAGGTGCAGGGACTGGCGTGCGTCAACTACGTACAGGATACGGTCCGCTTTCAGCACATTGGCGCGGTAGCGGATGGCGGCCAGATCCGTGGTGGCGTAGAGGTAGCCTCCACCTTTTTTCTGAATGATTACCACGCTGGGGTTGCCTTCTTTATCCGCCATTTCCGGCAGGAAGGCGACGATGGCGCCCTGGTCTTCTACCGCGATACCGCGGTCAATTAGGTCTTTCACCAGCACCGGCAGGTCATCGTTGTACTGGCTCTCGGCGTACACGTCGGAGCGCTGCAGGGTGACGCCCAGCTTGTCGTAGATCTCTTCTGCGTGGCTGATGGAAATGTCGATAAAGCGCTGCCAAAGCTTCAGGCAGTCGGCATCGCCACCTTGCAGTTTCACCACGTACTCACGGGCGCGGTCGGCGAAGCCGTCCTCTTCGTCAAAGCGGACTTTGGCCTCGCGATAAAAGACTTCCAGATCCTTGAGCGCAACCTCGGCATCCTGGTCTTCCATCTTGTCCGCCAAGTGCGCCAGCAGCATGCCGAACTGGGTGCCCCAGTCGCCCATGTGATTCTGGCGGATGACCTTGTGCCCCTGGAATTCCAACAGACGGGCGAGGGCATCGCCGATGATGGTGGTGCGCAGGTGGCCCACGTGCATCTCTTTGGCGAGGTTGGGGTGGGAGTAATCCAGTACCGCGGTCTGCGGCTCTTCCACCTTGGCGATGTTCAGGCGCTCGTCGGCGCGGGTCGCGGCGAGAGTGTCTGCCAGCCAGGATTCGCTCAGGTGGATGTTGATAAAGCCGGGGCCGGCGATCTCGACCTTCTCGATCATCGGCTGGTCGCCCAGGTTGTCCACGATCTTGGCGGCCAGCTCGCGGGGGTTGCTGCCCACCTTTTTGGCGGCGGCCATGGCGCCGTTGGCCTGGTAGTCACCAAAGCCGGCTTTTTTGGCCGGGGCGACGGCGGGGCTGCATTCGGCGGGGATGCCGGCGGCAGTCATGGCGGCCTGGAAGATGTCGTTAAGCTGCTGGCGAGTATTCATAGATGGGCGTTGATCCGGATTGGAGGTCTTGGACAATATAGAAGAAGGCGGGATTTTAATGGGCGGTGGGGGCATTGCAACCTGCGCGAGTTTACCGAGCTGGGGTAACATGGCGCGCGATCAAAAGAATAGAGAGGGGAATCATGGCTGGCACCGCATCGGGCACCACATTGTACTGGCACGACTACGAAACCTGGGGGGTAAATCCGGGGGCGGACAAGCCCTCCCAGTTTGCCGGTATCCGCACCGATGAGGATCTCAACATCGTGGGCGAGCCGCTGATGATCTACGCCAGGCCCGCCAGTGATTGCCTGCCGCAGCCGATGGCGGCGCTGGTGACCGGGCTGGCGCCGCAGAAGGCATTCGCCGAGGGCTTGCCAGAGATTGAGTTTATCCAGCGGATACTCGATGAGCTGGGGGCGCCGGGCACCTGTGGAGTGGGCTACAACAGCCTGCGATTTGACGACGAGGTCACCCGTCATACCCTGTACCGCAACCTGCTGGATCCTTACGAGCGCGAGTGGAAGTCCGGTAACAGTCGCTGGGATATTATCGATATGGTGCGGCTCACCTATGCGCTGCGCCCCGAGGGTATCGAGTGGCCACAGCGACAAACACCGGCTGGAGAGACGGTTCCTTCCTTTCGCCTGGAGGAGCTCACTGCCGCCAACGGCATCAGTCACGAGGGCGCACACGATGCACTCTCCGATGTGCGCGCCACCATTGATATGGCGCGCCTGATTCGAGACCGGCAGCCGAAACTGTATGACTATGTATACAACCTGCGCCGCAAGCAGGAAGTCGCCAAGCTCCTGAATCCCCGCGACCGCAAACCGCTGCTGCATATTTCCGGCAAGGTGCCGGCCACTCATGGCCATCTGACCTATGTTCTCCCGCTCGCCATGCACCCGGTCAATCGCAACGCGGTCATCTGTGCCAACCTGGCAATGGACCCGCAGCCGATTCTCGACCTGGATGCCGAGGCGCTGCGCGAGCGCCTGTATACCGCCCGCGACAAGCTGGCAGACGGTGAGCTGCCGGCGGGCCTGAAACTGATTCATATGAACCGCTGCCCGGTGCTGGCGCCGGCCAATATGCTGTCCGACCAGCGCGCCGCCGACCTGCAGATAGACAAGGCGGCCTGCGAGACCAACTGGCAGGCGTTAAAGGGGCTGGACCTGACGGAGAAACTGCACAAGGTCTTCCTGGATGGTGAGTTTCCGGCCAAGGATGTGGAGGCGCGCCTCTACGATGGCTTTATGAATGACGCCGACCGCGATATCTGCCGTCAGCTGCACAGCGCCCTGGCCAGCCGGGGCCCCGAGGCAATCGCCGGTCAGGTGCCGTTTTCCGATTCGCGCTTGCCGGAACTACTCTTTCGCCTGCGGGCGCGCAACTTCCCGGAAACGCTGAATGAAGAAGAGCGGGAGCGCTGGGAGGAGTGGCGCTACCAGCGCCTCACGGATCCGGCGTTTGGGGCGAGCATCACTATGGAGGCGTATTTTGAGGAGATCGCGCGCATGCGGGAGGAGTTCCCCGAGCGCAGTGAGCTGCTGGATCAGTTGGAAGCCTGGGGTGACGCGCTGATGGGGTAAGCGCTGTCTTCACAGGAGCCAGCCCCTCAATTCCGACTGTTCCACCCGCAGCCGCGCGCGTAGAATACCGGCCCGGTAAAGCAGCCGGCGATCCCGGCTCAAGTAGTGGAGAAACAATGGACTTTATCGGCGCCAATATCCTTTCTGTCAGCCAGTTCGAACGGGGTGACATCGACCGTATTTTTTCCGTGGCAGACACCATGGTTCCCTACGCCCGCCGGGAGAAAGTCACCCGGGTTCTCGAGGGCGCGATTCTCGGCAATATGTTTTTCGAACCCAGCACCCGCACCCGGGTAAGTTTCGGGTGCGCTTTCAACCTGCTTGGCGGCACCGTACGCGAGACGGTGGGTGTCTCGGCCAGTTCACTGGCGAAGGGGGAGTCCCTGTATGACACCGCACGGGTCCTTTCCGGTTACTCCGACATTATCTGTATGCGCCACCCGCAGGCCGGCTCCGTAGCGGAATTTGCCGCCGCGAGCCGGGTGCCCATCGTGAATGGGGGCGACGGTGCCAATGAGCACCCGACCCAGGCATTGCTCGACCTCTACACCATCCGCAAGGAACTGGAGGGCAAGGGCGGCTCCCTCGACAATTTCCGCATCGCCATGATCGGTGACTTGAAGCACGGCCGCACGGTGCACTCCCTGTGCAAGTTGCTGTGCCTGTTCAAGAACGTTCAACTGGTCCTGGTATCCCCGGGCGAACTGGCAATGCCTGAGGCAGTGGTGGAGAAACTGCGCGAGGCCGGGCATCAGGTAACCATCACCGATCAGCTGGAGCCGTCGATCAAGCATGTGGATATCGTCTATTCCACACGCATTCAGGAGGAGCGCTTCGAATCCCAGGCCGACGCCGACCGCTATCGCGGCCGCTTTCGCCTGAACCGTGACATCTTCACTCGCCACGCGGAACCCAACACGGTGATCATGCACCCGCTGCCGCGGGACTCCCGCGCCGAGGCCAACGAACTGGATTCGGACCTGAATGAGCACCCCAGCCTGGCGATTTTCCGTCAGACGGATAATGGCCTGCTGGTGAGGATGGCACTGTTTGCGATGCTGCTTGGTGTCGACGACAAGGTGGACCAGTACGCGCGCCCGATTACTTGGCAGACCCGACGCAATCAGGTCTAGCAACCGAGAAACGCAAAAAAGCCGGCAGTGTTGCCGGCTTTTTTGTGGATGCAGGTATCGGGGGATTAGTCCGCGACCTGGATACCCGGTGGCTTCCAGCTGCCTTTTCCCGGTGGCAGCACAGAGGGATCCCCGGTTTTCGGCCAGTACAGGCGCATCACCAGGTAAATAGGGCCATCTGGTGCCGGCAGCCAGTTGGCTTCCCGATCAGTGCCCGGTGAGGTTTTCTGGATATAGATGGTGACCGAACCGTCCTCGTTTTTCTTCATGTTCGATAGCATCGGCGAGTTGATCAGGTAGCGGTCAATCGGATTCTTGATCAGCAACTGGTTTTTGCCGTCGTACATGGTGACTGACCAGAAAGCATTGACCGGAGGCAGTTGGCCTTTGGCAAATGTCAGGGTGTATTTGTGCTTGCTGCCATCGAGAGTGTTTCCCTCGCTGTCAGTCCTGGTCATGGGATAAGTGGCCTCGACGGCGTCATTGCCATAAATACCGGCGGATGCAGCGGCCGCGCGCAGCAGCCAGTTGCCACTGTAAAATGACTGTGAGCCGGCGGGCGAGCTGATTTGCCAGCCGTTCATTCTGGTGCCAATACTCCGTACTGCCTCGGTCACTTTCTGCTCGCCCTGTTTTGCCCCCTGCATGACGGCTTGCTGCACGTCGTCAGGCAGTTCATCGAACGAGAACTTTTTGTCCGGCCCCACCCCAATCCGTGCCAGCTTCTGCCGGATTTCCCGGTCGTCTGTAAACGGGGCATTGAACTGCATGGCAAAGTCCAGATATTTGAAAAAGCTGGATTGCATGGACTGCTTGTCGATTGCCGGGAAGTTGATTTTGGCTGCCTGCTCTGGTTTTGCCATGCCAGCGAATGAAGACAGCGGCTGTACTTTGTAGCCGGCCTGGATCTTGATCACGTTTTCCATGTCGTCCGGGCTGAACAGCTGTGTACGGAAAATTGCGAGGGAGAAATCCGAGCCCGCAGTGAATACCTTGTCGATACTGTCGGGCTTTTCTCCTTTCCAATCTGGGCCGGTGATCAGGTAGTTGCCGGCCTCGTTGCCCGTCGCCCGGCTGCCGATATAGCCGTAATTGAAGGTATTGCCGTCATTCAGTTGAACTGAGTAATAACGCTTGTCGTTTATTTTCGGTACGGAGATCACCAAGGGCTCTGCGCGTAAATCCAACCAAACCATGGAGTAGGGCGTGTCACTATTGGGGGTGACAACCGTGGTGTCCTTATAGGTAAATACCCGGGCCTCGTTGTTGAGGTTATTGAACGGTGCCTTGAACTGGCCGGAGTTCTTGTTGATGGCATACTCGTACATGATCGAGTAATTCATCACGATTGGCAGGCCGTAAATAAAGCCTTCTTCGCCAATTTTGCGAGCCTCGTCGACACTGGGCCAATCTTCGGCCTGCGGTCGCTCGCTGATGATTGTGGCCCACAATGCGGAAAGGAGCGTGGCTAGTATCAGGCCAAGCTTAGTAGTGCCACGGGTGAACGATGTATCCATCGTAACCTCCGAGATATTCTACGCGTAGACGGTTTCCCAACGGCGTTGCGGCCACGGAATTTCGCCAAGTGTAGTCTGGCGGTTATCGCGTTCCATCTACTGCTCTTCCGCGTCCTCTCAGCCGTTGCCACATTTCGCCATTTTTGATCTCGAAAGGGCCGCAATTCCGCCCGCCCCGCGCCAGCTTGTTTTCATTTAATGCCTTCAGAACTTAATGGTCTGGAGGCTTCTGTGAACCGTCCCTTTTTCCACCCGCCGCGTATCCAGCGCGATCTGTTGATCCTTCCGAGCGATGAATACTATCGCCGCCGCTATCGCAAAAATCGTGGCGGCAGCTGGTTACTGTTGATTGTCACGGCTGCCGCGGTGCTGTTTGCAGCCATTGGCGTCCGCGCTCAGAGTCTGGAAGCTGCCGATGCCGCGCAGTTCGAAACTGTGAGCATGGATGAGTCCGGCAGTGGCGACCTGTTGTTCAGCAGCGGTGAGCCCGGCCGATATATTCCGGCGATTCATCTGGGGACAGAGGTGGATATCCGCGTGCGTGGACTGGTTGCCGAGGTAGTACTCGCGCAGCAGTTCCGCAACACCAGCAATGAATGGCAGGAGGCTGTGTATGTGCTGCCGCTGCCGGAGAATGCCGCTGTGAATGGTATGGAGATTGTGGTCGGTGAGCGCCGCATCGTCGGCAAGGTGCGCGAGCGGGAGGAGGCCAGGAAGGTTTATAAAAAGGCGCGGGAGGAGGGTAAGCGTGCGGCGCTGCTGGAACAGCAGCGTCCGAACCTGTTTACCAGTCGCGTTGCCAATATCGCACCGGGTGAGGAGGTGTCGGTTGAGGTTCGCTACCTGCAGACTCTGCGTTTTGACAGCGGCCAGTTCAGCCTGCGTCTGCCCACTACGCTCACGCCGCGCTATATGCCGGGGGCGCCGGCCGCTTCAACGCAATCCGTTGCACTGAATGCGCACGGCTGGTCACTACCCACCAATGAAGTGCCGGACGCGGAGCAGATTTCGCCGGTGATGATGCCACTAGCAGAGATCGCGAGCCATCAAGTTGGTGATCAAGATAGTCATCAGATGAAAATCCGTGTTGACCTTGGGATGGGACTGCCACTTGCGGATATACACAGCCCCTACCACGAGGTGAATTTCCGCCGCGAGGAAAATCATCATTACCGGGTTGGCCTGAAACATGGTGCGGCTCCCATGGACCGGGATTTTGCGCTTTTCTGGCGTCCGCAGACCTCATCCATGCCGTCCGCGGCGTTGTTCGCCGAGCAATCGGCAATGCCAGCTGAGCCCGGTGCGCAGTATTTGCAGCTCTTATTGCTGCCGCCGCAGGAGAGCCTGGCCGCGCGCAAGTTGCCCCGCGAAGTAGTGTATGTGGTGGATACGTCGGGCTCCATGGGAGGCAACTCTATTCGCCAGGCCAAGGAAAGCCTGCTATTGGCACTGTCACGCCTGACGCAGATGGACCGCTTCAATATCATCGAATTCAACAGCAACCACCGCAGCTTCTTTCCGCGCCCAACCGCTGCGACTTCGGACAATATTCAGCGCGCGCGCAGCTGGGTGGAATCGCTGCAGGCCACCGGTGGTACTGAGATGGCGCCGGCGCTGAAGGAGGCTCTGTCGCAACAGCTGGATCACCAGGCCGGCACGCTGGTGCGGCAGGTCGTGTTTATTACCGATGGCTCTGTGGGCAACGAGCGGGCCCTGTTTGAACTCATCCGCCAACGCCTCGGTGAGACGCGCCTGTTTACCGTGGGCATCGGTTCCGCACCCAACAGTTTCTTTATGACCAAGGCGGCGCAGTACGGCCGCGGTAGCTTTGTACAGATTGGCGATCTCGCGGAAGTGCAGGCAAAAATGGGCGCGCTGTTTGAAAAGCTGGAGAGTCCGCTGGTGACTGACCTGCAGGTGCAATGGCCGCAGGGGGTGAAAGTGGAGTCCTATCCCAAGCGGTTGCCGGACCTGTATCGCGGTGAGCCTATCCGCCTGGTCGCCAGAACCGATGGCAATGCGCTTGGTAGCAGCGCCAGTGGCGAAGTTGTCATTAGCGGTCGCCTTGCCGGTAAGCGCTTTTCCCGCAGCCTGTCCCTGAGCGCGATTGCGGTGGATGATTCCGGAAAAGGTATCGGCAGCCTGTGGGCGCGGGAAAAAATTGCCGCGCTGCGTGACGAGCAGCGCGAACGCGGCCCGCTAAGCGATCCCGAAGCGCTCGACCCATTGCGCGAGAATATCCTCGGCCTGGCACTCGGCTATCAGCTCGCCAGCCCCTACACCAGCTTTGTTGCAGTGGAAGAAACACCGGTGCGCCCGCAGTCAGAATCCCTTAAGTCGAGCCCGGTACCCAATGCTGTTGCCCGTGGGCAGGTTATGCAGTCCTTCACTTATCCATCCACTGCCACGGGGGTCTATGGGCAGATGCTGTTCGCGGCGATTTTGCTCACACTCGGAGGGCTGTTGCGGTTGCTGCAGCGCACCCCGCAAGTGGTGGCTTCTTTATTCACTCGCTGGAGGCTTGTGCGCAAGGGCGTTGCCCATGTCGAGCGCTCACTGCGTCGCTGGCTGCGCACAGTGATTCCGGATATGCGCCGCCGCAACGCTTGTATCAACAACGGCTATCGTTCGGGAGTGTCGCGGTGATGCACCCGGCAAAAATTGCCACCTGGCTGTCTGCACTGTGTTTCGCGATCGGCCTCTGGCAGCTCGGTGGTAGTGCCTGGTTGCTGTTCAAGGCGGAAGTGGCGCAGTACCTGATCAGTGATTCATGGCAGCATCAGCTCGCCAGCGGACAGACGCAAAAGCCCTGGCCCTGGGCGGATACCTGGCCGGTAGCACAGCTGAAGCTGGGGGAAGAAAAGCCTTTGACGGTATTGCACGGAACCAGTGGCCAGGCACTGGCATTCGGGCCGGGGCTGCTCACGGGCTCCGGCGAACCCGGCAATCTGGATGAGCCCCGAACCACAGTGATCGCCGCCCACAAGGATACCCATTTTCGCAATCTCGGCGCTCTTACGAAGGGTACGGTGATTCAGCTGCAGGATAGACATGGACGCTGGCACTTCTACCGGATTAGGGGGGCAAAAGTCGTCAACAGTGAAACGGACCGCTTGCCCGTTGCCGATGTGCCAGGGCTGTTACTGGTGACCTGTTACCCGTTTGATGCGGTAAGTGCGCGCGGCCCCCTGCGGTACCTGGTGTACGCGGATTATGTCGATGTGGCATCGACCGTGCAGTTGTAACTCGTTATCGATCGACGACTGCGATTGTGGACGGTTTTGCTCAATGCGGAAGTCTGCTGGTCTCAAATACCCCTGGTACGGCTGTTCTTCCTTAGTGTTTCCCCTGTGCCTTAAACGCCAATTAGCGTGACCAGATGTGCCATTCCGGACTCGATTATGTAACAAAAATAACCGCTTTATCCGCTATATATTTCGCTAAAACCATCAATTGGCAAATAATTGTTTTACAAATTGGTTTTATTTGTTACTAATCGTCCTGTCTGGAAAAACGTTTGTAGTAATACTACAATCGCCCCCGCTTAAGCACTTGCAGCCGGTTAATTGAGGGCATCCCTGTGCGCCGCAAGGCGCGCGCCCTACAGTTGACGGGCCGAGAATTCAACGCCGAATTCAAAGTCGAGCCGGTATTAACGAGCCCCATAACGGGCTCCTATGGCCGGCGGTATTCAGGTCGCGCAGTCCCTCCCGTTTTCGCTTTTTATGGAAACGTTGACCACAGTTCGTTGCTTTTCCGCCATTTCAGATGGCGATTTGGCGAACGTGGACACGGAACCCGGGGGAAATCCCGGTGTTTGAGGTACTGTTGCGCAGCAAAAAATTCTGACCATAAAAACACCGACTCGACGTCGTATATTCGCCGAGGAGCATTTGATGCACGAAGAAACCGACATTCAGGAAACGCAGGAATGGCTGGATGCGCTGCAGGCGGTCATCCGCCACAGCGGCAAGGAGCGCGCTGCGTTCCTGATCAAGCAGCTGTCTGACCGCGCCACCAACACTGGCGTTCAGTTGCCGGCGGCCATCACCACCCCGTACCGCAATACTATTCCGCCAGAAGCGGAAAAGCGTATGCCGGGCGACCTGTTTATGGAGCGTCGTATCCGCTCCCTGATCCGCTGGAACGCGCTGGCCATGGTGGTTCGCGCCAACTCCAACAGCGACAGCCTGGGTGGCCACATCGCCAGCTTCTCTTCTGCTGCGACCCTGTACGACGTAGCGTTTAACTACTTCTTCCGCGGTAACGAAGGGGAAGAGCGCGGCGACCTGATTTTCTTCCAGGGCCACAGCGCGCCGGGCATCTACGCCCGCTCCTACCTGGAAGGCCGCTTCGATGAAGAGCAGCTGGACAACTTCCGCCGCGAAGTGAACGGCAAGGGTCTCTCTTCCTATCCGCACCCCTGGCTGATGCCGGAATACTGGCAGTTCCCCACCGTGTCCATGGGCCTGGGCCCGATCCAAGCGATCTATCAGGCGCACATCATGCGCTACCTGTCTGCACGTGGCCTGTCCCCGCGCGGCGACCGCAAGGTGTGGGCATTCCTGGGCGACGGCGAGTGTGACGAGCCGGAATCCCTGGGCGCGATTGCCCTGGCTGGCCGCGAGAAGCTGGAAAACCTGGTATTCGTGGTTAACTGTAACCTGCAGCGTCTGGATGGCCCGGTACGTGGTAACGGCAAGATCGTGCAGGAGCTGGAAGGCGTATTCCGCGGTGCCGGCTGGAACGTGATCAAGGTCCTTTGGGGTCGCCTGTGGGATCCGCTGTTCGAGAAAGACGAGAAAGGCCTGCTGCAGAAAGTCATGGACGAGACCGTCGATGGTGAGATGCAGAACTTCAAGGCCAACGGTGGCGCCTACACCCGCGAGCACTTCTTCGGCAAATACCCGGAACTCAAGGAGATGGTCCAGGACTTCTCCGACGAAGAGATCATGAAGCTGAACCGCGGCGGCCACGACCCGTACAAGGTATACGCTGCCTACGCCGAAGCCATGGCGAGCAAGGGCAAGCCCACCGTGATCCTGGCGCAGACCGTAAAAGGCTACGGCCTGGGCGCCGCCGGCGAAGCCGCGATGGATACCCACAACGTCAAGAAGATGGACACCGAAGCACTGAAACGCTTCCGCGACCGCTTTGCGATTCCGATTACCGACAAGGAAATCGAAGAAGTACCTTATTACCGCCCGTCTCCAGACAGCCCGGAAATGAAGTACATGGCCGAGCGCCGCAAGGCACTGGGCGGCCCGGTTCCTTCTCGCACTACCGAAGTGGCCAAGCTGGAAATCCCGGAACTGGACGCGTTCAGCGCTCTGACCAAAGGCTCCGGTGACCGCGAAATTTCCACCACCATGGCGTTCGTACGCGCGCTGTCCGTGCTGGTGAAAGACAAGAAGATGGGCCAGAACGTGGCGCCCATCGTGCCGGACGAAGCCCGTACCTTCGGTATGGAAGGCCTGTTCCGTCAGCTGGGTATCTACTCCTCCCAGGGGCAGAAATACACCCCGGTCGACCACGGCCAGATCATGTATTACAAGGAAGACAAGAAGGGCCAGGTGCTGGAAGAGGGCATCAACGAAGCCGGCGCCATGTCCGCGTGGATGGCCCTGGCGACTGCCTACAGCAACCACGGCGTGCCGATGGTGCCTTTCTACATCTATTACTCCATGTTCGGCTTCCAGCGCATCGGCGACCTCGCCTGGGCGGCGGGCGACATGCAGGCGCGCGGCTTCCTGATCGGTGCCACCGCCGGCCGTACCACCCTGAATGGTGAAGGCCTGCAGCACCAGGACGGTCACAGCCACGTGCTGTCTGCCACCATTCCGAACTGTAAGAGCTACGACCCGGCTTACGGCTACGACCTGGCGGTGATCATGCGCCATGGTCTGAAGGAGATGTACGAAGAACAGCAGAATATCTTCTACTACGTCACCATCGAGAACGAAAACTACCTGCAGCCGGAAATGCCGCAGGGCGTGGAAGAGGGCATCATCCGCGGTATCTACAAGCTGGAAAACAACTGCCGCAAGCCGGGCAAAGGCAAGGCTGCGAAGAAGCACGTGCAGCTGGTGGGTGCCGGCTCCATCCTGCGCGAAGTGCTTGCCGCAGCAGATATTCTGGCCGACCAGTTCGGTGTGACCTCCGACGTGTGGAACCTGACCTCCGCCACCGAAGCTTCCCGTGAAGCTCAGGACGTGGCGCGCTGGAACATGCTGCACCCGACCGAAGAAGCGCGCAAATCCTGGATTGGCGAGCAGTTCGAGGGCAACGAGACGCCGGTGGTTATCTCCACCGACTATATCCGCGCCTACGTTGAGCCGCTACGCGAGTTTATCGACGGCGACGTGATCGCACTGGGTACCGACGGCTTTGGCCGTTCCGACAGCCGCGAGCAGCTGCGTCGCTTCTTTGAAGTGAACCGCAATTACGTGACCATCGCTGCACTGAAAGGTTTGGCGGATCAGGGTGTGATCGAAGCTTCTGAAGTGGCCGACGCCATTAAGAAACTGAACATTGACCCGGAAAAAGTAAACCCGCGTCTGGTTTAAGGCCCGCTGAAAAAAGGAAGGCAAGACATGGCAAAACAAGTCATTAAAGTGCCTGATCTCGGCGGCGCCGATCAGGTAGATGTAATTGAAATCGCCGTTGCCGTGGGTGACACGGTGGCGGAAGAGGACGCGCTGATTGTGGTGGAGGGCGACAAAGCCTCCATGGACGTCCCCGCACCGGTTGCCGGCAAGATCCTGAGCATCTCCGTGAAGGAAGGTGACAAGGTCTCCGAAGGCGACGTTATCGGCGAAATGGAAACCGACGCGGGCGACGATGCCGGTAGCGAAGCGGCAGAAGAAGCTGCCCCCGCACCGGCGGCAGAGCCCGCACCGGCGCCGGCTGCAGAAGAGGCCTCCGCCCCTGCCGCTGGTGAAGAAAAGGAAGAAGAAATTGTCGTTCCCGACCTCGGCGGTGCCGATGCCGTGGACGTGATTGAAATTTCCGTTTCCGCTGGCGACAGCGTGGAAGAGGGCGACGCCCTGATTGTGGTGGAAGGCGACAAGGCCTCCATGGACGTACCGTCTTCCGCTTCCGGCACCATTGTCTCCATCTCCGTAAAGGAAGGCGACAAGGTGTCCTCCGGTGATGTGATCGGTGTGATCAAAACCGTCTCTGGCGGGGCGGCGCCCGCTCCCGCCGCTGCGGCACCTGCTCCGGCCCCGGCCGCAGCGCCGGCCAGTGAAGCTGTGGCTCCACAGGAAGCACCGAAACGCGACCCGCACGTAGAGCGCGATCACACCCCATCCGCCGAAGTTTACGCCGGCCCCGCCGTGCGCAAACTGGGCCGCGAGCTGGGTGTCACCCTGAACAAGGTCAAGCCGTCTGGCCCGCGTGGTCGTGTGACCAAGGATGACCTGTATGCCTATATCAAGGAGCAGGTGAAGAAGGCGGAAAGTGGCGCGACCGGTGGTGTTGGCGGCGGTATCGGTATTGCACCAATGCCGGAGATTGATTTCAGCCAGTTCGGCCCGGTCACTACCGAGCCGATGAGCAAGATCCACAAGCTGACCGCGGCCAATATGTCCCGCAACTGGTTGAACGTACCCCACGTTACCCAGTTCGACGACGCCGACATCACTGAGCTGGAAGATTTCCGCAAGGCGATGAAAGCGGAAGCCGACAAGCGCGGTGTGAAGCTGACACCGGTGCCTTTCCTGCTGAAAGCGGCGGCCGCAGCGCTGCGTGAAGTGCCGAGCTTCAACGTGTCCCTGCACAATGATGGCGAGCACATCGTTAAGAAGGACTATGTACACATTGGTATGGCGGTGGACACACCGAAAGGCCTGATGGTTCCTGTAATCCGTGACGTGGACAAGAAAGGCCTGTACGAGCTGGCAGAAGAAGCGACCGCTATGGCGATTGCCGCCCGCGACGGCAAGCTGAAGCCCCGCGACATGCAGGGCGCCTGCTTCACCATCTCCAGCCTCGGCGCCATTGGTGGCACCGGCTTTACTCCGATCGTGAATGCGCCGGAAGTAGGCATCCTCGGTGTTTCCAAACTCGCGATTCGCCCGGAGTGGAACGGTAGCGAATTCGTGCCGCGCAAGATGCTGCCACTGGCGCTGTCTTACGATCATCGCGCTGTGAACGGCGGTGACGCGGGTCGCTTCCTGACCTACCTGGCTGGCGTGCTGGCCGACGTGCGTCGACTCCTGCTGTAATCTGCGGACGCTCAATCTACAGGAAGCGTCGTAATAAGCGCCGATGGGGTTCCCATCGGCGCTTTTTTTGCGCGATTATTTTTACGTCGATCACGCAAAGAGTTTCACGTTTTTCGGGCAAAAAATACGCCTTCGCCCCGGCTTTGTCGTCAAAATGCGGGCAACGTTGATTGACGCGCATTTAATTTTGGTTAAATCGTGTACAGCGTCGTCGAACACTTCCTGCGCGCTAAACTGAAAGTATGAGTGTATGGAAACCGGGAGATCGGACTTCCCGGCAGTGGTCAGGCAGTGTTCAAGTTGCGAGGTAGTTGAGCCATGAACCGCACAGGGATTGCAGCTGTGGTGTTAGGCACCACACTGTGTTTACAGGGTTGTATCTTCGTACCGTATGAAAACGAAAACAGTTACGATCCATTCTTCTTCAACCCCGATGACAAGAGTCAGAGTGCGGACTTTGTCGAAGTGGGTAACTATCTTCCGAATACGGCGGCTCCACCCGCGGCCAGCCGCCAATGTTCAATGGATGTTGAAAGCAGTAAGGTGGGATCCGCCTGCTGGTTTTTCCCGGTAATGCGGGTTTATTGAGCTTCGGGAATCTCAACCGTATCTGGTTTGGCACCAGGAGTGATTGTTAAGGAGTTCACATGCGCAAACGAGTCACTATTTTTTCACTGGTAGCGGCAGCGACGCTGCTTTCTGCCTGTGGTACCAGCAGCGTGCGCGATCAGGTGGTCTACCCTAACAGTGCACCTATTCCCCGCGCGCCAGTACATGCGGAGCAGAAGACAAACTACGATGGTTGCCCCGGTGATGCGGAAGAACTGGCTCCCGGTTCTATCTGTCCGGCCACCGCCCAATGTTATGAAATCTCCGGCGGACGCCGCTGTATCGTTTACGAAAAGTAAATGAGAAGCCCGTCGTAGCGCCCGGCCAGGATATCGGCCGGCGGTGTGGGCAGGGAAGCGGGTGCGGGTATGGAAACCTGAATCATCTGTCACAGAGGACGTGATATGAAACTGCGCCTGATCTTCTCACTGCTGGGTACTTTTGCCGTCGCCATGTCGGCAGGCTGCGCCAATACTGGTGACAGGCTGGAAAATACCGCGAGCCTGGATGGCTTCTGGTGTGATCTCACCGGAATGCCTGCCACCTACTACCAGCCACCGCTACCGGCGAACCTGATGCCAGCTTTCCCACGCGATTGTTTTGCCGGTGATACCCAGGTGCAAACTGCGAATGCATGTCTGATGGATGATTCGGTCTGCTATCAACTGGATACCGGCGCCTGGTGCACCGCAGGTCACATACCCCAATGCCCCGCGGGAACTTCGCCGGTGGCGATGGATGCGCCCTGCCCCGAGGGGGGCCAGTGCTGGATATACAGTGAAGGCCTGCGTTGCCATGGAGTGGATGCCTGACCCGGACGTGTGCGGATCGTGCCTGCTAGCGGGAGTCTGGCCACGGCAGCCACAGGCTGACCTGCAGCCCGCCTTCACTTCGGTTGTGCAGCCGGATTTGCCCGCCGTGCGCATCCGCGATTTCCCGGCACAGGGCAAGCCCAAGGCCTACGCCTTGTGGTTTTGTGGAGTAAAAGGGGAGCAGTGCCTGCTCCAGTACCTTATCGCTCATGCCGACGCCGCGATCCGCTATGGTCAGCAACTGGCCGTGCGGGTCCGTTTCGACCTGCAGTGTGATGTCCTCTTTTTTACTGCCGGACTCGGAGGCGTTCTTCAACAGATTCAGCAGTGCCTGCTCGATTTGCGCCGGGTCGAAATAGCCTGGTCGCAATGGCAGTTCGCCCTTTAAGGCAAACGGGTGCAGTGGTTGAAGGTGTTTCACCAGAGTTGACCAGTTTACCTCCTCGCAAGAGGGGGGCGGAAGCTTGGCAAAACGGGCATAACCCTGGGTAAATTCCGTAAGGTGCCGGCAACGGTCTGCAATCACATCGAAAACACCCGCGAGCTGCTGTGAATCGATTTTCTCCGAGAGCAATTTTCCGCTGTGCGCCATGGAAGAGATGGGCGCGAGGGAGTTGTTGAGTTCATGGCTAATCAGGCGGATTACCTTTTTCCACACCTGTACTTCTGCCCGGGTCAGCTCCCGGGTCATTTCTCTCAGCAATATCAACCGGTGCTTTTGTGAATTCAGCACAAAGGTGCTGTTACTGATATGCAGGGTATGGCTGCTTTCACCGTCGAGGTAGCTGGTGAGTCCGTCTTGTCTTTGCTCGATCGCCTGTGCCAGTTCCGGAGGACAGAGAGGAAGAATCTTTTGTAGCCGGTGCCCCTGCAGTGGTTTGCCATCGTGTAGCAGGTGGCGTGCGCTGGTGTTGGCGTAGATGATGTGTTCGCTGTGATCGATTAACAGCAGCGCCAGCGGTGAGCTCTGGATCACCGTGTCCAGCAGCAGTTCGCGCTGGTGAACATGCGCCCGCTCGCGCCGCAGTATTTCTCCCACCTCATTGTAGAGTTCCGCCAGTTGTCCCAGCTGATCATTGCGCCTCAGCGCAAGGGAAATGGAAAAATCACCGTCACGGAAATTTAACAGGCCGCCCTCAAGACTTTGCAGGGCGCGATTCAGGTTACGGGTGAGGGGACGCAACAACGCAAAGGCCAGGATGAGTGCAAGCAACATACCGGCACTCCATGCAAGTATCGGATTAGCACCCAGCTGTAAAAGGCCAAACGGTATTCCCGTACCCAAAATCACCGCAAGCATGACGATGGCAAACAGCTTTCCCTCGATGGAGGTTTTCGGGCTCGGGCCTTGGGGCATCAGTAGGGAATTCCGTATTTATCCAGGCGACGGTACAGGGCCTGACGACTTAATCCAAGTTCGCGCGCGGCCTGGGCAATGATGCCATCGCAGCTGGCCAGTGTCTGCTCCAGTAATTCGCGGCTCGGTTCGAAGTTTAGGTCTGGCACTTTAAGTTGAGCATCTTCCGGCAGCGCCAGAGTACCCTCTTCAATAGTATCGCCTCTGGTCAGAACTGCAGCCCGTTGCATTACGTTCTGCAGTTCGCGCACGTTGCCGGGCCAACTGTAACGCAACAAGCTTTGCTGTGCTTGCGGGCCCAGTTGTTTGCCGGTAGTCGTTAGGAAACTACGGGCCAGCGGCAGTATATCTTCTGGGCGGTCACTTAATGGTGGCAGTTTCAGTTCAATTACATTCAGTCGGTAAAACAGGTCCTGGCGGAAGCTGCCATCACTGATCATCTGCTGCAGGTTGCTGTTGGTCGCACTGATCACTCGCACCTGCACTTTGCGGGTCTGGCTGCTGCCCAGGCGCTGGAATTCTCCAGTCTGCAGGACCCGCAGCAATTTTACCTGGCCACTGGCGGAGAGCTCGCCGATTTCGTCGAGAAACAGGGTGCCGCCATCGGCGGCTTCAAAGCGCCCCTGGCGCACCTTGTTACCGGCACCGGTGTAGGCTCCCGCCTCAGCCCCAAACAGCTCGGCTTCCATCAGTTCTTCTGGCAGCGCGCCAACGTTGACCTTGATGTAGGGGCCGCCTTTCACGCTGGAGTTGGCCTGGACGATATCGGCAACTTTCTCCTTGCCGGCACCGTTGGGGCCGGTAATCAGCACCGGCACATCAGAGTGGGCGACCTGGGTGGCCATTTCCAGCAGTGTCTGCACACTCTGGCTGCGGTAGATGATTCCCTGCAGATCAAACTGCTGCTGCAGCTGCTCGCGAGCCTGCTGCGCCCGGTTTTGAGATTGACGCTGCTGTTGCTGCAAGTCATGCAGTTCCAACAGGTTCTTTATGGTGGCGATGAGTTTGTTGTCGTCCCAAGGCTTGCCAACGTAATCCGCCGCACCTGCCTTGACCAGTTCCACCGCCATTTCCAGCTGGGTCCAGGCGGTGAGCAGGATGACGGGGATATCGGGCTGTATCTCTCGCAAGGCAAAAAACAGCGCTCGCCCCTCTTCACCGGAGGTGGTATCGGCGGTGAAGTTCATGTCCTGGATGACGAGACTGATATCCGGGTTTTCCCGCAGCAGTTGTAAGCCCGCTTGTGGCGTAATGGCGGAAAGGGTCTGGATATCGTGGAGGGACAACAACAGGGTCAGGGCAGTGATAATGCCGGTGTTGTCGTCGATGACAAGAACTTTATCCATAGCTTAGGTCTTGGCTGCATGTGAGAAACGGGCGCATGCGCCCGTTTCGGTGGAGGTGCAAGTGTACCCTGCTTTAAACGCTGCGTGTCGCCATTGCAGGAGAGATATTGGCTGCGCGCAGTGCCGGAACCAGAGCGGCGGCGAGGCTTACGGCAAGTAATCCCAGCGCGCAGAAGACGGTGACTGAAACCGGCAGTGCAGGTTGGTCGAATTCTCTCACCAGGAAGCCATTAAATATCTGAGCCGCAGCGGTACCCAAGGCGATGCCGGTGGCTGCAATCATCAGGTTTTCCAGAAGGAAATAGCGGCTAATGGCTGTGCGGGTGGCGCCCAGTGCACGGCGTACGCCAATCTGCTTTTGGCGCTGGGTAATCCAAAATACCGTAAGGCCGACGATACCCAGGGCCACAATGAATGTCAGCAGGACGATAACGCCACTCAACACCTTGATCATCGTGTTGTCACCCGCAAAGTACTGCGCCTTTTCTTCTTCCATTGTATTTGCGTTGATGACGCGGTTGCCATCGCGCTCTGCCAGTTTCTCTTCAACCAGCTTCAGCACCTCGTCGCGCTGCCCCGGTTCGGCGCGCACGATATAGTAAAACCAGCGGTCAGTAATGGCGGGATAAAATGCACCGCGACCGGCGATAGAGGAATTTGGCCATGGACCGAGGTTGCGTTCTACGATACCGACAATCTCAATCGGATGGTCGTCGCCGCCAAGGAAGAAAGATTTGCCCAGCACATTGCCATCGCTCTCCGGGAACAGGTCGTCGGCAAACTTCTGGGTCACTACGGAGACTTTCGGTCGATCGTTGCTACTGGGGTCTATTTGCATGATTTCTTCCGGGTAAAACCCGCGGCCAGCAATCAGCTTCATACCCAGCGCGTCGACAAAGTGCTCATCTACGGTGTAGTAGTTGGATCCCATCGCGCCGGTTTCTTTGTTCGGCTCGGTGTAGAAACCACTGGCAGAACCGCTGCCGGACAGGGGCACGTGGTTGCTGATGGTGGCGCTGGCCACGCCCGGCAACGCGCGGATCATATCCAGGTCCTGGCGGAAGGCGTCGTACATATCGTAGTCCTTCGGGATCGCCATAAAGTTGAAGGTAACAATCTCATTTTCGGCCACACCGGTTGGCCGCGAGATGCGCTCGGTACGTTCGCTGATTACCACCAGCGCATTGCTGACGATAGCGAGAGTGAGCCCAAGCTGTAATGCAATCAGCAGCGCTGAGACTTTGTGGCGCCACAGCGCCGATAGAATGGGTCGCAGTTCCAACATGATATTTTCCTTTCTGCTTGCGCCGTGTTATTGGGTTTTCAGGTAGATGGACGGATTGGTCCGACTGATACGCCAGGCGGGGTAGAAGCCCGCCAGCAAGCTGGAAAGCACCGCGAGGCCGATCGCCGCCAGCATCATGGTCCAGTCCATGGAGGCGACGCGATCCATATAACCCATCTGCAGTTGTCGAATCAGTGACAAGCCGGCGAGGGTCAGCAGGATGCCTGCGAGCCCGCCGAGCAATCCGACACAGGCGCTCTCCACCAGGTGCTGGCTAAATACCGCATTTCGGCTGGCGCCAAGCGCCCGGCGTACACCGGCTTCCGGTGCCTTGCGCAGAAACTTCGCCAGCAGCAATGCAACGGCGTTGACCAGGCACACCAGCAGGAAGGCTAGTGACAACCAGTTCAGCATTCGGTCATCGCCGTCAACCACCTCATTGAGCAACAGCCATTCAGACGGCTTACTGAGGCCAATTTTTAGCGGGCGGGGGAAGCGGCCTTGCTCCTTCTGCTCGCGGATGTAACCGGTGAGGAAGTCCCGGTAGGCCTCTACCTGTTTGGGCGAATCCAGTTGCACCCAGTACTGCAGCCACACCATGTCACTGTTGAGGCGGTCTTCGTAACTGGTGATTTCTTCCGACTTCCAGCCGTTGGTGTTGCCCCAGGGGTAAATCTCAAATGCCCGGTGCAGGCCAAATGGCAGGAACACTTCTGCCGACTTGTTGAAGTGGCCATTGTTGAGATCGTGCACCTTGGGGCTGGGCTGCCAATGCTCGGTAACACCAACCACGGTGAAGGGTACTCCGTTGAAGTTAACGGTGCGGCCTACGCTGTTTTCCCCACCGAATAGCTTGTCGTTCGTTTCACTGGTGAGCACGAGTTGGTGAATCGGGCTCTGGTCCGCTTCTTCCGACCAGGTGCCGCCGAAAAGGAACGGGACATCGAATAGGGCGAAAAAATCGCGGCTGGTGACACGGGAGTCCGCGTTAAAGGGACGCACGTCGGAGTTTTCCAATGAAATCGGTCCACCCCAGCGGTGCATCGCTACCTGCTTCGACGGGATGTCCGAGCGCAGCAGGTTCACCGAGTCCTGGTACGTGAGCTGCCAGGGCATTTCACTGGGGTTGTCCGCCGCTTCGTGCGGATCCCAGCCATCCAGCTGTACTGCATACAGCACACTGTCTTTTTCGGCGAGCGCGTTGCGCGACATCATGTAATTGAGGGTAAGGGTGGTCATGGCGGCGCCGACACCGACGGCGATTGCCGCGACCATCAGCGCGCTCAGGACCGGCGTACGCCGCAAGCTGCGTAATGCGAGGGAAACGTAATATCCAAACATGGCTGGTCTCCTCAGGCGATCGCTGATTGTTTGTGCTGCGCAACCTGGCGCAGGTCGGATACCTGTCCATCGACGATCTGGATATTGCGATGCGCGCGACGGGCGAGGTCGGGGTCGTGGGTCACCATGATGATGGTGGTACCCCATTCATTGACGAACTCCAGCAGCTCCATCACCTGACGGGCCATCAGGGAATCCAGGTTGCCGGTGGGCTCATCCGCGAGCAGGAAACGCGGCTCGCCGGCCAGCGCACGGGCAATGGCCACGCGCTGCTGCTGGCCACCGGAGAGCTGCGCCGGCAAATGCTTGGCCCGTGCAGCGAGGCCAACCTGCTCGAGGGATTTTTCAATGCGGCGGCGGCGCTCTTTTGCATTGAAGCCGCGGTAGCGCAAGGGCACATCAATGTTATCGAACAGGTTGAGGTCGGGGATCAGGTTGAAGCCCTGAAAGATAAAACCGATCTTTTCATTGCGCAGGTGTGAGCGGTCGCGGTCGGATAGTCCACCCACTTCCTGTCCATCCAGCAAGTACTGACCACCGGTCGGTGTTTCGAGTAAGCCCGCAATATTGAGGAAGGTGGTTTTGCCGGAGCCACTGGGTCCGGTAACGGAAACAAATTCGCCTTCCTTGACTTCAAGGCTGAAATCTCTGAGTGCATGAGTCTCGATGGTGTCAGAGCGATAACTTTTACGAATATTTTGCATTTTCAGCATGGTGAATTTCCTTGTCGTTGATTTTAAATATCGTTTTTTGAAAATTATTGAGCAGTTTTATTACGGATGTATTTTTCTATTCCTGCAGTGCAACAATCTGCGCGTTTTCCAGGGCATCAGCGGAGGAAGTGATAATCTGGTCGCCTTCCTTCAGGCCGGAAACAATCTCCACCTGGTTTAACCCCAGCGCACCGATAGTGATTGGCACCTTCACCGCCTGCTGCTGACCGTTGAGCTTCCAGGCGAAGCGACCTCCGGTTTGGTCAATGAATGCTCCGCGCTTCACCAGGATTACATCGCTGCGGTTTTCCAGCAGAACGCGAGCGGTCAGGCGCAGGTTCTGGCGAAGGTTTTCCGGCTGCTGGTGCGTGAAACGCACACGGGCAATCACCTGGCCATCGATTACCTCGGGGGCGATTGCCGTGATTTCACCGGGCAGTTTTTTGCCACCCATATTGATTTCCACCGCCATGGCGAGACCCAGGTCATCGGCATAGTTTTCCGGTACGGCGGCTTCCAGCTCGAAGCTGGTGAGGTCCACCACGGTGAGCAATGGTGCGTTAGCGGCGACAGCGGCGCGTTGGGTGGTTGAGAGGCTGCCGATGGTGCCGTCGACAGGGGAGGTGATCTGCAGTTCGTTCACCTTGCGCTGCAGCTCTTCCATCTGCAATTTCTGCTGGGAGACCTGCAACTCAAGGGTCTGGGTCTCAAACGCCAGGGCTTCGTTTTCCAGCTGGGCATTCTGTACCGCCTGCTTGTACTCCAGCTCCGCACGCGCCAGGTCATCACTGGCTTTTTCAAAGTCCAGTTGGGAGATGATCTGCTTTTCCATGGAAAGCTCCGCGCGCTTCAGCTCCCGCTGGGCCGCAGTGAGATCCACCTTGGCGAGATCCGCCTTCTGGGTATTCTCAAGACGCTGGCGCTTCGCCTGAATCTTTTGCCGCGCCAGTTCCACGCTCAGCTTGTTATACAGGGCGCTTTCCTGGGCCAGCTGGTTCTGCAACTGCGGACTGTCCACTTCCGCCAGCAATTGCCCCTGCTCAACCGCATCACCAGCCTTCACCGCAAACTTCACGATCCCCTGCGCCGGGCTAAACAGGGTAGGGCTGTTGGCCGCAACCACCTTCCCCTGTACCACCAGATCCCGCACCAGGTCCCCGCGCTCCACTGCCGCGATGTTGATACGCGACAGGGAAAGGCTCGCATCCACTGCATTGGTGCTCTGCCAGCTCATCAGCCCCCAAACCACGAAAGCCGCGGCGCCAATGCCAAGGCCTGCGCGCTTCAACAGGCGCGGGTTCTTCCACGGGCTCTGTGGCGCGAGTCGGACGTCCTGCCCGGAGGTATCTCTGATCATGTTGTTCCCAAGTTCTTGAAATCTGTTCTTCTGCCACTGTGACGCGGGTGTTTTATCCCCCGGATGCAAAGTGGATTTTCTGGATGCAGGGGCCTTATCGCAATTGCCGTGCCAAGGTGGTTTTCTCACTTAAGTCGTTGATAAGTAAGGAAAATAAATTTTTATAAAGTTTTTGGATGTAGGGCGAGGTGTCCGGAAAAAGTGTCCGGACAGGCCGTGTCCGTAGGGCCGGACAGGAGTGGGGAAGTGCGACACGAGATGTCAGAAAATGTAAATGAGCCAGGTGCTAAGGCGGCGATGCCGGGTGTAGCTTGGTGAGACCGTCTGCGGCCAGGACGGCCGCAGCCGAGCCCCCATGGATGGGTATACGGCGTGTCTCACCAAGCTACACACGGTAGCGTCGCCGCCACGAAGCTGCATCCGTGCGCTAAACCACTTGGGTGTTCTTTAGCCAGCCCCCCCAAGATGCTAGAATCCGCGCCCCGATTTACGGCTGAAAAATCGGACTCGAAAAAGACTCTCAAGTCAGTATCCCAGACAGGCTCCCCTGATTATGCAGTTCTCCAACACCCTGTTGTCGTCCACCAGGAACGACTGGTTTGGCAACATCCGCCGCGACGTGCTCGCCGGCCTCGTGGTCGCTCTGGCCCTCATCCCCGAGGCCATCGCCTTCTCCATCATTGCCGGCGTCGACCCCCGCGTAGGCCTCTACGCCTCCTTCTGTATCGCCGTCGTCATCGCCTTCGTCGGTGGCCGTCCGGGCATGATCTCCGCCGCGACCGGCGCCATGGCCCTGTTGATGGTGACGCTCGTCAAAGAGCACGGGCTTCAATACCTGCTCGCGGCCACCCTGTTAACCGGGGTGCTGCAGATCATCGCCGGCTACCTCAAGCTCGGCAGCCTGATGAGCTTCGTCTCGAGGGCCGTGGTCACGGGCTTCGTCAACGCCCTGGCCATCCTTATCTTTATGGCCCAGCTTCCCGAACTGACCGACGTCACCTGGCATGTTTACGCCATGACTGCTGCGGGCCTTGGCATCATCTACCTGTTCCCCTACGTACCGGTGGTGGGCAAAATCCTGCCGTCTCCGCTGGTATGCATTCTCGTTCTGACCGCGGTCGCCGTAGTGATGGGGCTGGATATCCGCACCGTTGGTGATATGGGTGAACTGCCGGACACCTTGCCGATCTTCCTGTGGCCGGATGTACCGCTGAACTTTGAGACCCTGAAGATTATCTTCCCGTATTCAGCGGGACTCGCCGTGGTGGGTCTGCTGGAATCCCTGATGACCGCCACCATCGTGGACGATCTGACCGATACCAACAGTGACAAGAACCGCGAGTGCAAGGGCCAGGGTATTGCCAATATCGGTGCCGGTATGCTCGGCGGAATGGCGGGCTGTGCGATGATCGGCCAGTCCGTAATCAACGTGAAATCCGGTGGTCGCGGCCGTCTGTCTACCCTGGTGGCAGGCGTGGGCCTGTTGACGCTGGTGGTATTCCTGAGTGACTGGGTGGCGGTGATTCCGATGGCCGCGCTGGTGGCCGTGATGATCATGGTTTCCATCGGTACCTTTGACTGGGGTTCCATCCGCAATCTGAACAAGCTGCCGTTGTCGACCAATCTGGTGATGCTGTCTACGGTGATTGTGGTAGTGTTTACCCATAACCTGGCGTTTGGCGTGTTTGTGGGTGTGCTGCTGGCTTCCCTGTTCTTCGCCAACAAGGTGAGCCACTTTATGTATGTGAGCTCGGAGCTGGATGAGGAGCAGAATTGCCGGACCTACAAGGTTGTGGGGCAGGTGTTCTTCAATTCGTCGGACAAGTTTGTAGCGGCGTTTGATTTTAAAGAGGCGCTGGACAAGGTGGTGATTGACCTGAGCCGGGCGCATTTCTGGGATGTGTCGGCGGTGTACTCTCTGGACAAGGCGGTGGTGAAGTTCCGCCGAGAGGGTGCCGAAGTTGAGCTGATTGGCCTGAATGAGGCGAGCTCGACGATCGTTGACCGCTTTGGTGTGCACGATAAGCCGGAAGAAATTGAGAAGGTGCTGGGGGGGCACTAAGTACAGGGTTCTTTTTTGAGGTCCCGTGGCGCTCGAGCACCGGGTGAGGGATTTCAAAACCGCTGTAAATACATCCCTGTACGCTGCGTCGGCGACGTCCCTGTCGCCGACGCTTTTGAAATCCCTCCCCCGGCACTCGAGCTTCGCATTTGATTTCTATACTTTGAAAGTGACCTGCGATAACGAGAGAAAATAATAAATGACCGAACAGAAAGACCCCGTAGTACTCTCCTGCATCGATGGCTCCCGCTTCAGTGGTGCTGTCTGTGATTACGCCGCCTGGATCGCCAATCGCGCGTCTGCCCCCATAAAGTTCCTGCACAATATCGAACGCGTCTCCACGCCTGCCGTGGCGGACCTGTCCGGGAGTATTGGGCTTGGCAGCCAGGAAGAATTGCTGGAAGAGCTGACCAGCCTGGAGCAGCAGCGTTCAAAGCTGCTTCTGGAACAGGGGCGGCAAATGCTGGAAGGTGCGCGGGAGCGGGCTTTGAAGGCGGGGGCGGAGCGGGTGGTTACCTGCCAGCGACACGGTAGCCTGATCGAGTCGCTGGTGGAGCTGGAGGACCATATTCGGGTGTTGGTGCTCGGGATCCGTGGCGAGGAGCACGCGGAGTCTAACAAGGGCCTGGGGGCACAGCTGGAGTCGATCGTGCGCTCTCTGCACAAGCCGATTCTGGTGGTCAACCGGGAGTTCAAGACGCCGCGCTCAATTATGCTGGCCTATGACGGCAGTGAGTCCGCCCGCAAGGCGCTGGATATGGTGGCTACCAGCCCGGTGTTCAAACAGGTGACGTGTCACCTGGTGTATGTGGGGGACGGTGCCGAGTCTGTGTTGGCGGAAGGCGCCGAGGCTCTGGGCCATGGCGGGATTTCTGTGATCAGTGCCAACCTGCAGGGCAAGACGGTGGAATCGCTGATTGCCTACCAGCAGGAACATGATATCGACCTCAC
Source organism: Microbulbifer elongatus (assembly GCF_020524885.1). Taxonomy (GTDB): domain Bacteria; phylum Pseudomonadota; class Gammaproteobacteria; order Pseudomonadales; family Cellvibrionaceae; genus Microbulbifer; species Microbulbifer elongatus_A. The sequence continues at coordinate 506,190 of NZ_JAIVKJ010000001.1, forward strand.
CGTGATGGGGGCCTTTAGCCACAACAAACTGCGCGATTTACTGCTGGGCAGCGTGACCGCGAAGATGCTGCTGGGAACCAACCAGCCATTATTGCTGCTGCGCTAACGCGCACGACCCGTAATTCAAAAAGCCTGTGCCTCTGAATGTAGACAGAGCCACAGGCTTTTTTGCTTACGCGGAGCGTCGCAAAGTTAGCTGGCCAGCTTGCTCACCTCCGAAGAAGAGTTGGCGGCCTCGGCCACCGACATACCGGCCTTCTTGTGCGGCGTGGGCTTTCCCTCCGCATCCAGCGCCACGAATACAATCCGCTCAACCCGCACAATCAGTTCCCGGGTCTGCTTGTTGCGCATTTCACAGTGCACGGTAAGCGACGAGCGACCAATACCCGTCACCTCGAACCCGAACTCCACCACGTCACCACACACCGCCGAGCTGACAAAATCAATTTCTGACATCAGTTTGGTCACGATGTTTGCGGTGCCCATCTGGCAGCCCGCGAAAATAGCCGCTTCCTCATCTATCCACGCCAGGGCCTGGCCGCCGAACAGGCGTTGGGCTGGGTTCAGGTCGCCGGGTTTAACGAAATGACGTGAGTAGTACTTCATGAGAGATTACCTCGTTGCTTTTCCATAAAAAATAAGAGGGCCCCGCGTTCCGTCGCGCTGCCACAGGAGGTTTTGCATTAACTGTGCCAGCGAGTGAAAGGCAAAAAATTCGCGGGTTTCGGAGGCGTTCGGAGCGACTGGCGCTGCAATTTCAGTCAATTTCGCTCGAAATTTGTGCGGCGCGCACGATGAGGGGGCGTGGCAGAGGCAGATGATTGGCTAAACTGGCCGCCAACCCGGAAATTCTGGCCACAAATCTCCACAACCGTGATCTGTCACTATGGGCGTTACCCCCAACAGCCTTTAGAATGTGCGGCTTTATGGCCGGTCAGTCGGCCTGGGTACCACTGAAAACCTGCTGCCCGTGCGCCTGACGGTGTCCGGCTCGCGACGGCTTTTAGCGGTCCCATTAATTAAGAATCACCCAACGGAGAGAGCCCGGCATGATCATCAAGCCGAAAGTACGCGGATTTATCTGTACCAATGCCCACCCGCAGGGCTGTGCCGCCAACGTGCGCGAGCAGATCGAATACATCAAATCCCAGCCCGCCATCGAAGACGGCCCTAAGAACGTCCTGGTTGTCGGCGCTTCCACCGGCTATGGCCTCGCCTCCCGTATTACCGCCGCTTTCGGTTGCGGTGCAAAAACCCTTGGCGTTTTCTTTGAAAAGCCGCCGACGGACAAGCGCACCGCCTCTGCTGGTTACTACAACTCAGCCGCATTTGAGGAAGAGGCCCACAAGGCCGGCCTGTATGCCAAAAGTATCAATGGCGACGCCTTCTCCAATGAGATCAAGGCCCAGGCCATCGACATGATCAAACAGGATCTCGGCAAGATCGACCTGGTTATCTACAGCCTCGCTTCGCCGCGCCGTACCGATCCGGAAACCGGTGAACTGTACAGCTCCGTGCTGAAGCCTATTGGCAAGTCCTACACCGCCAAGAACCTCAACACCGACAAGCTGGAAATCTCTGATATCAGCGTTGACCCTGCGAATGAAGAAGAAATCGCAGCCACGGTCAAAGTCATGGGTGGTGAAGACTGGGAGCTGTGGATGAAAGCCCTGGGCGATGCCGGCGTGCTGGCGGACGATTGCAAGACCGTCGCCTACACCTACATCGGTGAAAAACTTACCTGGCCGATCTATGGCCATGCCACCATCGGCAAAGCCAAAGAAGACCTGGATCGTGCCGCCAAGGCTATCAGCGACAGCGGCAGTGCCAGCGCGAACGTTGCGGTATTGAAAGCCCTGGTCACCCAGTCCAGCTCCGCCATTCCGGTCATGCCGCTGTACATCTCTCTTGTCTACAAGGTGATGAAGGAAGAGGGCACCCACGAGGGCTGTATCGAACAGCTGTACCGCCTTTACACCGAAGGTCTGTACACCGACAGCCCGCGCCTGGACGACACCAACCGCTTCCGTATGGATGACAAGGAATTGCGCCCGGAAACCCAGGCCAAGATTGAAAAACTTTGGCCGGAAGTGACCGAGGCAAATCTGTTTGAGCTGACCGATTACAAAGGCTACAGCGACGACTTCCTGAAGCTGTTTGGCTTTGGTGTAAACGGTGTCGATTACGAAGCCGAAACCAGCCCGCTGGTGGAGGCGGACTTTAAATAAGCCGTGATCTGCTGACTTATAAAACGCCGGGCAATTGCCCGGCGTTTTTGTTTTGTGCCTGAAAGACTTGCGTTAAACCGGCATAATGAAGCCGCAAATTTTGCAGGAGAAGAAAATGGAAACCCGCAAACTCGGCAAGACCGAACTCATGGTCAGTAAAATCTGCCTGGGTACCATGACTTTTGGTGAGCAGAACAGCGAGGCCGAGGCATTCGAGCAGCTGGATTACGCCACCGGCAACGGCGTCAACTTTATTGACTGCGCGGAAATGTACCCGGTGCCGCCAAAGGCGGACACCTATGGGCGCACGGAAGAAATTATCGGCAACTGGTTGCAGAAAACTGGCAAACGCAATGACGTGGTGTTGGCCACCAAGGTCACCGGGCGCAGCGCGGCTAATTCCGGTGTTGGCCACATTCGTGGCGGCCCCCGACTCGACCGGGATCAGATCCTGAAGGCCTGTGACGACTCCCTCGCGAGATTGAAGACAGACGTTATCGACCTGTATCAGGTGCACTGGCCGGAGCGCCAGGCCAACTTTTTTGGCAAGCTCGGCTATCAGCACGGCGATGATGATGGTGTGGATATCAGTGAAACCCTGGCGGCGCTGGAGGAACTGGTCAAAGCCGGCAAGGTTCGCCATATCGGGCTCTCCAACGAAACTCCCTGGGGCCTGCACCGCTACCTGCGTCTCGCTGCCCACGGCAACAGGCCGCGCGTGGCCTCCATCCAGAACCCTTATAGCTTACTCAACCGCACCTTTGAGGTGGGCCTGGCGGAAATGGCGATTCGCGAGCAATGTGGGCTCCTGGCCTATTCGCCGCTTGCGTTCGGCACCCTGAGTGGAAAATACCTGAACGGTGCTCAACCCGAGGGCGCGCGCCTGACACTGTTCGAGCGCTTCCAGCGTTACACCGGTGAGCGGGCGGTCAGTGCGACCGAGCAGTACGTGCACCTCGCCCGGGAGTTCGGCCTGGATCCGGCGCAGATGGCCCTGGCATTCGTCACCCAGCAACCGTTTGTCACCTCCAATATCATTGGTGCAACTACCATGGGGCAATTGAAGAGCAATATAGCCAGTGGGGAGTTGACCTTGAGTGATGAATTAATGGCCGCGATTGGCGAGATTCACCACAAAAATCCCAATCCCGCCCCTTGAATTCCTCCCCTCGCGCCGGCATTCCAAATGGTGTGCCGACGAGCCGAGCGGCAACCGGAAAGTGACTCGTAAACCGAGTCAGGTTGGCGCCGGCTTATCTATACTGGAATGCAGGCCGCGGTATATCACGCCAGCGGAACAATGTTCGTAAAGAAGGGGAAACGCAATGGAAACGGGACATCACACCATCAATGATCTGTTTGCCCAGTTGGGGCTCGGCTCCGACGATACGGCGATCGAGGACTTCCTGAGTCGTCACCACCTGTCGGGCGAGGAAAAGCTGGCGCGGGCCGAGTTCTGGAGCGAAAGCCAGCGCAAGTTTCTGCGCGACGCGATTGTGGAAGACTCCGACTGGTGTGAAGTTGTGGACGAGCTGGATGCGCTGCTGCGTCACTAACTTGTGTTGAAAACCGTTTTGGGTAATTGCCGCGACGTGTGATGGCGAGCCTGGGGGCGGTCGATGCACGAGAAGCCCTGGGTACTACTCTGGCTTGCCTCTGGATGAAGAGTTTTTAGAGGCCTGCTTGCAGTTCGCCAATTGCTTGTCAATGTGTTCCTGGAAGGGTTCCCCCCAGGCGTGACGTTCTATCTCCCAAAAATAGAGTGTCCCTGGTGTGCAGAGCGAATAGGCAAAGTAGCGATCCCAGCTCGCCCATTGCTCCTCATCGACACCACCGAGCCGGTAGCCATAATTTGCCTGCTCCCACAGATTAAAGGCGGTCGCTTTGTCCTTTGAATACATTGCCCATTCAGCGGACGAGAGGGTAGACGGCTTGGAATCTCCCTGCAGCATCAATTCTGCATGCTCGAGATCCTGATACCAGGCTGCGCGCTGAATATGTAGCTCGAGCAAAGCTTGCGATGTCTGTACTTTTAGTGCATCTGTGTTCTCGCCAACCTGGTACGCCAGGTAAATAATGGATATTACGACGGCGACACCACCGATGATGTCGGCAATCAGCGCGCCGCGCTCCAGCGTTAATAATTCCTTGTGTTTCTCGTCCATGACGCCCTCGCCCCAGTCACTTAAAACGCCAGGCGCAATCGCAGGCCACCGGTCCATAACGTGGACTCTGATGGATTCAGGGATGGGTCCTTGATCACCTGAATTGCCGGTGTGATCGCAAACTGCGGTGTGAGATGGAAGCGGTAAAAAATTTCCGCTGTGGTCTGGCTGCGCAGGATGTCATTTTCGGGGCGCGCCCAGCCGATGCCGATCCCAAACAGGTCTGAGTAATCCGCGCAGGGTTTCCACCCCATGCCGACTGTCAGGTTGCGGTCCACAAACCATCCTTCCGACCAGCCGCCGCGCACAAACGGCATCAGATTTTCACCGATCAGCTGGTTCCAGTTAAATGCCATCCCGTAGGCGCGGGGGCTGCCGTCTTGCAGTGCGTCGCGATACCAGATGTCGACGCTGAGGTTGTCCGTATCCGTGGGCCCGCGGGCATGAATGGGCGTGGGACTGCGCGCGAGGGCGCTGCGCCCCAGCTGCACATGGTAGAAGCGCTCGTCTTTGCTGAAAAAGTCATCCACGGTGACGCCGGTGTCGTCGCTGAGCGCCGTATAGACACCGGAGAGGATATAGAAATTGTTGTGTTCGCTGGGGTAGGCCGCTGCGACGGCGCCAAAGCCGCGCAGGGGGGTGGCAATCGTTGGACTGGTGGAAAAGGTCTGGCTGAGGAACTGGCGGTTGTCATCGAAAAATGGGTAGGCGTTGATGTAGTTGGGCGCGAACACCTTACCCACGGTCCACTGAAAACGATTTTCCGCGAGATTTTGACGAACGTACGCCTGCGTAATGCCCAGCTCGAAGTCGCCCCAGGTAGCGGCAGTGGGCACAATCGAGCCCGCCCCCAATCCGGCCTGTAGAGGAGCAAGCTCAGTGCCCAGCGGGCGCCGGTCTTCGATAGCCACATCGAATTGCAGGGCGTTGGGCTGGCCGCGATTGGTGAGGGCGAAGCCCAGATTGAGGGTAAACTTGTGCCCCACTGAGCTGTCTTCATCAATCACGCTGTCAGAATAGTTCTGCCCCAGAATCTGGTAAGAGCCTCCAATGGAAAAGCCTTTTTCTTCTTGCCAGCGCTGCTTGGTCTGAAGCCAGTTTTGCAGCCCGGTAGGGAAGCGCAGCCGGCCGCTCTTGGGGCGGTCGATCTCTTCAAGGTCGCCACCTGCGGAAAGAGTGCCGTCGAGCAGGTCCGGTTTCTCGCTGTCGCTTTCCGCCTGCCCGTAGAGAGTCTCCTCCGCAACAGAGCCTGTTTGCTGCTCGCCGTGCGCCGCGGTAGTGGCCAGCAGTGCAGCAAGTATTAGTGTTGCAGGAATAGGCACTATACCGGTGATTGTCATGGCTCAGGTCTCCCAGCGTGGCAAATCGCTGCCGCGCACACTCACCAAAGGCTCGCGCCAGCGCCCCGGGGTTTTCGAGTACTTTACCTGTGGTGCCAGGCGTCGCACCTCGCCGTAAGGGGAATCGGCCGTGAGGATTTCCGGCGGCTGCATGCGGTGCTCGGGGGACTTGGCATCGAACTCTTTGCTGGGGAACATGCCCAGGCTCTTGTACCACATGGCAGCGCGGGCAAGGCTTATGCGCACGTGGTAGCTGCCACCGGATTCGGCGCGACGCCGCAGCGCCTCGGTGATTCCCGCGGCGCCGAGATAACCGGCGATATAGTCGTTCAGTACCAACGTGGGTGGAAACTGGGGCCGTTTACCGTCACCCTCCGCCATGGTGTATCCGGTAACCGTGACGGCTTCCATGTCGAATGCGGCGCGGTCTTTCCAGGGACCATCCCAGCTATAGCCCCGCAGTGAGAGGTACACGATACCGGGGCGTTTCTTGGCGACTGTCTCAATCGCAAACCCAAGATTCTTGATGGAGCGGCCGCGAAACCCCTCGATAAATACATCCGCCTTGGGCAGCAGCGCCATCAGGGTCTGTTTGTCTTTGGGGGTGCGCAGGTCGAGCCACGCGGAACGCATGCCCACATTCACATCGGTTACCAGTGCCTCGTGTTCGAACGACTGATCGCGAGCGATTTGCAGAACTTCGGCCCCCTGTTCCGCGAGGGTGCGCGCCGCGGTGGTACCGGCAATCACGTGGGTGAGTGACAGGCAGCGAATTCCCGATAGCGGCTGCTCCGGGTCTTCGGTGAATGGCACCGGATCTGAATCGGCGACCTTCACGATTTCAATCAGTGGCTTATTGGCGAGGTACTTGCCCTCGGGGGTTGCCAGCCATTCTTCTGCGGTGCGGTGGATACCCGCCACAGCACCGGCGTCGGCCAGTGCCTGATCCAACGCCTCGGCATCCCATTGCTTGACCGCTTGAATGATGGATGCACGATCAGGCGGGGCATTCAGTACGTTAAGCGCTCGATGATAAAGGTGCGGATATATGCCGGTAATGTTCATATATCGGCCGTCTTTGGTCTCGAAGGGTATGAAGGACATGGGGTTGTCCAGACCCAGAGGCGCTTGGTAGAGCTTACCGTTGACCGAAGGCACGAACGTAATGCTGTTGGCGATCACATCATCGGCCGGCAGCGCGCCCATTTTCTGTCGCTGTTGCATCACCATGCCGATGATTGGGTTGATGTTGTAAACGGACTCGCGCAGATCGACCTTCAAGTCCTGGCTCTCGCCGGTGCGCGCTTTCCAAATCGCGGCGGCACCTACGGCGGCCGCCATGGCCGGCAGGGCCATACAGGTACCGATACGGAAATGACTGCGCAAAATCGGGTCGCGGCCGGTAAAGGTGACAGTGCCGCCGGCATCGTCGGCGCTGCGCCCGAGGTCCTGCATGAATGCGGCAAAGGCCTGATCGATATCGAAGTCATCGGTAACGGCACTAGCGCTGGCGTCTTGCGCTGCGCTAATGGAGCGGGCAAGTGCAGAGGGGGCGAACTGGCTGCCAAGGGCCGTTGAGAGAAAAGCACCGGCAGTAGAGCGGAGGAATTGCCTGCGGCTTCTATGCATGGAGAACCATCTTGAGCGGGTTAACGGTCGAGCGCATGCCGGCAGAGCGAATCCGCAGGCTAAACTTAAACTTAGGCTCAAACGGGTGGTACCGCTGGTGTTGCTGCGAAAGCTGTCACCAGCTTCTACTGCATAGACTTTACGATGTTCCCGCCCGGATATGGCGTCATTGGGAGGGTGTATGGAAGCCGGACAAAGCCTATGGGAAGCGCCGCAGAGGTCTTAGTGGAGGTGCTAATGCTCGGGGAGTACCCTCGAGGCGGCGGGCGCGGCTATAATGCGCCGTTTTCTACCCGGCGCTCTGGCTTCCGGGTATCCGCTTTCCCACCGCAGCTGCCCGCTATTTATGGAAAAACCGCATTTTCGTATTGCCCTGCTTCATCCCCGTTACTGGCTGAACTGGTTCCTCTTTGGCCTCTGGGCCCTTGTGTCACAGCTGCCTTACCGCTGGCAGATGGCGATCGGTCGCGTTTTGGGCAAGCTGATGCTGCGCTTTGCCACCAGCCGTCGGATCATTGCCGAGCGCAATCTGGCTCTATGCTTCCCCGAACTGTCCGCGCAAGAGCGCGAGCAACTGCTGCGCCGCAATTTCGCATCCAACGGCATTGCGATCATGGAAACCGGCATGGCCTGGTTCCGCTCCAGCCGCTGGCTGCGCAAGCGCTTTACCATCGAAGGGCTGGAGTACCTACAGGAGCCACACAGCCGCGGGCAGGGGGTTGTGATGATGGCGATGCACTTCACCACGCTGGAAATCGGCGCGGCGTTTATTTCCATGAGCCACTCGGTCGCGGGCATGTACCGCCCCCACAAGAACCCCGTGTACGACTATATGCAGCGCAAGGGCCGCGAGCGCCACGGGGAAGATGCCGATGTATTCCAGCGCAAGGATGTGCGCGGCATGTTGCGCGCCCTGCAGAAGGGGCGTGCTGTGTGGTACGCACCGGACCAGGATTACGGTATCAAGCAGGGGGTGTTCGCCCCGCTGTTCGGTGTTCCCGCCGCGACCGTGACCGGGACTTCACGCTTTGCCCGTGTCGGCCGCGCCCAGGTGGTCCCCTACACGGTGACCCGACTGGAGGAAAAAGGCCTGTATCACGTGAAGGTCTTCCCTCCCATTGAGGAAATCCCTTCCGGTGACGAACTGAAAGACGCCGTGCTGGTCAATCAGTTTGTGGAAGCGCGCTTGCGCGAGAATCCGTCCCAATATATGTGGGTGCATCGCCGTTTCAAGACGCGCCCGGAAGGGGAGGAGAGCTTTTATCCACCGCGCAAGAGACGGCGTAAAAAGCGCAAAAAGTGATCAATTTGTGACCTGTTTGGTGTCATGTGGCAGGATGAGTTTTTTGCGCTGGCATCGAACTGGCACGCTCAGTAACATACCGCATTCATTTTTTGGCGGTACAGGCCGGCATCCGCCCGGCTGGAGAAGGAGTTGCAATGATTTCCGGCAGTATGGTGGCACTGGCCACACCCATGTATGCAGATGGCAGCCTCGACTGGGACAAACTGCATGAGCTGGTGGAGTGGCATATAGAGCAGGGCACCCGCGCCTTGGTGGCCGTCGGCACTACCGGCGAGTCAGCCACGCTCGACGTGCACGAGCACCTTGAGGTCATCCGCCGTGTGGTCGATCAGGTCGCAGGTCGCATTCCTGTGATCGCGGGTACCGGCGCCAATTCCACCACCGAAGCCATCGAACTCACCGCCACTGCGGCTAAGTGTGGCGCAGATGCCTGCCTGTTGGTGACCCCTTACTACAACAAGCCGACCCAGGAAGGGCTGTACCAGCATTTCAAAACTGTGGCGAAAGCCGTCGATATCCCGCAGATCCTCTACAATGTGCCCGGACGCACCGCTGTGGATATGCTGCCGGAAACCGTAAAACGCCTCTCCGCGGTGAGCAACATTGTGGGCATCAAGGAAGCCACCGGCGATCTGGAGCGCGCGCGCGAAGTGATTGAGCTGACCCCGGAAGGTTTTGCGGTCTACTCCGGTGACGATGCAACAGCGGTAGAGCTGATTCTGCTCGGCGGTCACGGAAATATCAGCGTGACGGCCAATGTGGCGCCGGCGGCGGTGGCCCAGATGTGCGAAGCGGCACTGGCCGGCGACGCCGAAACCGCCCGTGCGATCAATCAGCGTATCGACATATTGCACAAAACGCTGTTTGTGGAGTCCAACCCCATACCGGTGAAATGGGCACTAAAAGAAATGGGCCGCATTGACAGCGGTATTCGCCTGCCACTCACCGTACTGTCACCCGAGCACCACGGTGTGGTGCGCGATGCGCTGCGCAGTGCAGGCGTGCTCTGACAGGTTAATCATTTTTCGGCTTTCGAGGGCGGCTTTTGCAGAAAGGGTGCCCCGGCCAGACGGCCAAAGCCCCATCAGAATAATTGCGATCGGGACTGATTCGACAAGGTACCAATAATGAGAAATTTTACCGCCGGAGCCGTGCTGTGCGCTGCGGTTACCACCCTGAGTGGCTGTGGCATCTTTGGCCAAGACGGTTATTTCCGCGACCGCGGTGACGACTACCAGCTGGCAGACAGCCTGCCGCCGCTGCAGATGCCGGAGGGTGTTACCTCCAAGCACCAGGAAGAACTCTATGAAGTGCCGCAGATCAGCGGCGAAGTCGACCGCGGTGAATTCGTGGTGCCGCGCCCGCAGGCGCTGTCGGTCAACGTTGGCCTGGATCGGGTGAAAATCCAGAAACTGGGTAACCGCCGCTGGGTACTGGTCAATCAGCCGCCGGATGAAGTCTGGCCGCAACTGCACTATTTCCTGCGCACCACCGGGCTGCAACTGGCCATGTCCGATGCCGGTGCGGGTACCATGGAAACCACCTGGCTCACCTTTGGTGAGAACCCGGATACCAAGGACAAGTACCGCCTGCAGGTTGAGTCCGGGGTGCAGCCAGACACTACCGAGATTCACGTTCGCCACCTCTCCGCGCCCATGGAGGCGCCCGCTAGTGCCGCCGTGATTTGGCCGGCCCAGTCCTCCAGTCCCGAGCGCGAGGGCTGGATGATCGATGAAATGTCCAGTGCGCTGGCGACCGACTCTACCGGCGCCGCTGCCTCCCTGGTGGCCCAGGCCATCGGCGGTGGCAAGGTCAAGGTGCAGGTCATGGAGCCTGCGGGCAAAGAACCCTATATCGCACTGGATCTGGCGATGAACCGCGCCTGGGCTACGGTCAGCCACGCGCTGAATACCGGCGCCTACCGTCTGCACAAGGAAGACTCGGATATCGGTGTCTTCTATGTCACCTATGACTCGGAGCGTGAGCTGGCTGACGATGAGGACGGCTGGTTCTCCGGTTGGGGTTCCGGTGGCGAGGACAAGCAGGCCAAAGCGGCTGATGCCTACAGCCTGCAGCAGGTACTGGCGAATATCGACATGAGCTCCACCGCTGAGCCTGCGCTGTTTGCGAACATGCAGGGGCTGGGCGGCGCGCCCAACAGTAACATTCCCGGTTATCTCGTGGTTCTGCGCAATGTGGACAACGCTATCGAGGTACGGATCCGCAGCACCCGCGGTTTGCCGCTGTCGCGGGCCAAAGCCTCCGAGTTGCTGATGGCCATCCGCCAGAACCTGATCTGACGGCGGACTTTATCGAGCATGGCGATCAGATTTGCCTCCCTGGGCAGTGGTAGTAAGGGCAACGGCACTCTGGTCGCTTCCGGTGATTGCTGTCTTCTGGTGGACTGCGGTTTCACCATCAAGGAAACCGAGCGGCGCCTGGCGCGGCTCGGTGTCTCTCCCGCGGATCTCTCCGCAATCCTCGTTACCCACGAACACAGTGACCACATGGGCGGCGTTGGGCCTTTTGCCCGCAAACACCGGATACCCGTGTACCTGACCCCGGGTACCCTGCGTGCGCGGGATATTGGCACCTTGCCAGAGGTACATCTCATCGAGGGGCATCAGCCGTTTTCGGTGGGGGATATTCAGGTAACACCGGTGGCCGTGCCCCACGATGCCCGTGAGGCTGCGCAGTTTGTATTCCGCAGCCGCGGCAGCAGCCTCGGGCTACTGACGGATCTGGGCACCATCACGCCGCACGTGGAGTCTCACTATGGCGACTGTGATGCGCTGGTACTGGAAGCCAACCACGATCCGCAGATGCTCGCCCAGGGGCCTTATCCACCGTCGCTCAAACGCCGGGTGGGCGGTGCGTATGGGCACCTGAGCAACCAGCAGGCGGCGGGATTCCTGCAACGGGTGGGCAGCGATCGCTTGCAGCACCTTGTGGTGGCTCACATTAGTGAAAAGAACAATAGTCTTGAACTGGCACAGGCGGCCCTCGCCGATGCCGCCGCCCGTGCCGCCAACTGTATTTTTGCCTGCCAGCAGGAAGGGTTTGACTGGCTGCTGATCGAAAAGGCAGAGTAGAGTCCATTCCGGGGCTGCGACGTCCGTTGCCGGCCTCAATGAAAAACTGGGAAACGGAGTTTCAATTCGTGGCAGCCTTCGACCAACTACCCTCCTGTCTCACTCGCACAGACTCGGGCGCCCTCTATGGCAAACCTGGCCTGGACCTTCTGGTGGTGGAAACCGGCTTGTGTCGTGCGGTGATCGCACTGCAGGGGGCGCAGGTACTTGAATATACCGCCACGGGGCGCGCGCCACTGCTGTGGCTTAGCCCCTCGGCAGTTTTTGAGCCGGGGGCGGCAGTGCGCGGCGGCGTACCCCTGTGCCTGCCCTGGTTCGGTGAAAATCGCACTGATCCCGGCAAGCCCAAGCACGGGCTGGTACGCAACCAGCTGTGGGAGCTGGGCAGTTTCGAGGAACGGGCGGACGGTACCGTGGTGCTGGAATTTCGCTACCAGCACCCGGGGGATGCGCTGTTCGAGGCGAGCTTCGAATGTGCGCTGAAGGTCGGGCTGGGCAAGTCTCTCTCTTTTAATCTCGAATTGACCAATACCGCAGACGTGGCCGCCGAATACAGTTGGGCGCTGCACAGCTATTTTGCGGTCGCCGATGTTGCCGACGTGGAGGTGGACGGGCTTTCCGGGGTTGAATACCTGGACAAGACCCGCGGCTTCGACCGCGACCGACTCGAAGGCCCCCAGCGATTCCCCGGAGAAGTGGATCGGGTATTCGAGCAGGCACCTGCGGAGCAGACCATCGTTACCCCCAACCCCATTCGCGCGCGCAGCGAAAACTGCCATACCGTCATTACCTGGAACCCGGGCGCCGAGCTTGCCGCCACACTGAAAGATGTCGGCCCCTATTACAGCGGATTCGTGTGTGTGGAGCATGGCAACGCATTCGCGGATAGCTGGCAACTGGGCGCCGGCGAGAGCGCCGGTGCTTACCTGGAATTGAGTCGTTGAGCGGGGGCCTGCAATGAACGCCGGTCTTATTCACGCATATCTGCTGGATGGTAATGGCCGCGGCCGTCGCCTCACCTGGCCAGAGGTGGAAGCCTGGGAGCCCGTCCAGGGGCACCTGTGGGTACATATGGATTACACCGACGGCGATGTCAGGCGCTGGGTCAGCGGTGGCGCTGGTCTCGAACCCCTGGTCGCACAAGCGCTGCTGACAGAGGAGACCCGCCCCCGCAGCACCTCCATGGAAGACGGCTTGCTGATCGCCCTGCGCGGGGTGAACCTCAACCCGGAATCCCAGCCGGAGGACATGGTGTCTATTCGCCTGTGGGCAGAGGAATCGCGAGTGATCAGCACGCGCAAGCGGCAACTGCTGTCGGTAAGCGACCTGTGCCAGCAGCTGGATGCCGGTCGCGGCCCGCGTACCACCGCCGGGCTGGTGGTGGAGCTGGCGGATCTGCTGGTATGGCGCATGAGCGATACCGTGGACACTTTCGAGGATACCATCGACGAGCTGGAGGACCGGGTTGTGGCCGGTGCCAGCGGCAGCCTGCGGCTGGACCTCGCGGTGCTGCGTAAGCAGACCATTACGCTGCGACGTTACCTGTCGCCCCAGCGGGAGGCGCTGGCGCGCCTGATGGTGGAAAAGCTGGACTGGATTGGAGAGCCCGACCGGCTGCAGCTGCGAGAAGTGAGCGATCGCTTGCTGCGCCACATCGAGGATATTGATGCGGTGCGCGAACGGGCAGCGGTTACCCAGGAGGAGTTGATGAGTCGCATCTCCGAGCAGCTCAACAGCCGCATGTATGTACTCTCAATCATCGCCGCGATTTTTCTGCCCCTCGGTTTTCTGACCGGTCTGCTGGGCATTAACGTGGGCGGCATCCCGGGCTCGGAAAATCCCTGGGCGTTTCTGATCTTCAGTGTGCTGCTGGCGATTACCGTGGCGGTTCAGCTGGTGGTTTTTCGCTGGAAAAAGTGGCTCTGAACGTCAGCCAAATACCGTAACCGTCTGCCGCGACAGGGCCACGGGGTTGCCGTCGGCATCCCAGATTTTTGCCTGAATTACCGCATAGCCGTCATCGGCCTGTTCAATTTCCGCAAGATACTGCCACCAGTCGCCGGCGCGGCACTGGCTCAGGGGCTCCATCACTTCCAGGGTCCAGGTCAGGGAACTCGCGGGCGCCAGTTTACTCAGCATCTGCAGCACCGCCGGTGGCCAGGCATCGATCAGGGCCAGCAAATGGTTGATAGTGACCTCGTCATTGCAATCGCGAAAGCGCACCCAGCCACCAAAGCGGGTATCGCTTATCCCGCTATAGGGTAGGGCACCCTGTGCGATGCGGTAGTCGAAGTGACGGGCGAACTCCGGTGTCAGGCCTTCGATATCCGGAAATGCCTGGCAGTCTTCCGGGGCGGTAAAGCTGGGCGCACTGGGGAATGCAACGCTGATGGAGGATTCGCGTGCGCGGCCAAAGCTTGCCAGTGCTGCGGCCACTACCTGCTCGCCCTGTACTGCGCGGCCCTCGATCTGGGTAACCGAGCTGCCGCGGCGCAGTACCTCTGCCCGGCGAGAGAGCGCACCCTGGCTGGTGGGAGCCACAAAAGAGACGGTCAGTGAACGCAGGGGCGCACCTTCCGATTGTTCTTCGATGGCCTGGTAAACCAGTGCGGCCACAAGGCCGCCGAAGGCTGCCCGGCCTTGCATCCAGCCTTCCGGTACATGGGTGTCCATCTCGCCGCGCGTACTGCGCAGTGCTTCGGAGAAATTCATAAAACAACCGTTACGACCAAACGTTAAATCCAAACGTCAAAACCAGGCGTCAGCTGAAGCTGTGTTCTTCGTCCGGGAATACCCCGTTCTTTACATCTTGCGCATACTTGCGCAGCGACCCGGGGATGTCCCCGGCTTCCGCCAGGAAGTTCTTGGAGAACTTGGGCGGCTTTTCCGTAAGCCCGAGAATATCGTTGATCACCAATACCTGGGCATCGGTATGCGGGCCTGCGCCGATGCCGATGGTAGGCATGGAAACGGTGTCGGTGATGCGTTTGCCGAGTTCAGAGGGGACGCACTCGAGCACCAGCAGGTCCGCACCGGCTTCATCCAGTTGTACGGCGTCGTCGAGAATCTCCCCGGCGCGCTCGTCGTTACGGCCCTGTACACGAAAGCCGCCCAGCTTGTGCACGGATTGCGGGGTCAGGCCCAGATGCGCGCACACGGGAATACCGCGTTCGGACAGCATTTTCACGGTCGGTGCGAGCCAGGCGCCGCCTTCGATTTTCACCATGTGCGCGCCGGCCTGCATGATGCGGGTAGCGTTGGTGAGCGCCTGCTCCGGAGTGGCATAGGTCATAAAGGGCAGGTCGCCCATGATCAGCGATTTTTTATTGCCCCGGGCCACGGCCTCTACGTGGTAGATCATCTGCTCCATGGTGACGGGAATGGTGCTGTCGTAGCCCAGTACCGTCATGCCAAGGGAGTCGCCGATCAGCACACTTTCCACCCCGGTTTTCTCGGCCATGGCGGCCATGGGGGCATCGTAAAGCGCGACGCAGATAAATTTTTCTCCGTCCGCCTTCATTTTTCTCAGGGTCTGGATCGTGATCGGTTTGGTCAGCTCACTCGGGGCATAGGGCATGGTGATGACTCACGTTGTGGGCGTAGAGCCCGGTAACACATGGGGCAGGTATCCGCTGCGGATTACCGGCCGGGATTGTAGTAGTGGCGGCCGCTGGTAACGTTCAGCATATATTCCACCAGCTGCAGATAGTCCTTCTGCTGGTCGACGATATCGATTTCCGCACAGTTCACGATCAGTAGTGGTGCCTGATCGTAGTAATGGAAAAAGTTGGTGTAAGCCTCGTTGAGTGTGGCCAGATACTCGTTGCTGATACTGCGTTCGGCGGAAATACCGCGCTTGTGGATACGCTCCTGCAAAACGTTCAATGGCGCCTGCAGGTAGATCACCAGATCCGGCTTGGGGGCTTCCAGGGTCAGGTGCTGGTACACCTGCTGGTACAGCTGCAGCTCATCACTGTCCAGGGTGACCTCGGCAAACAGATGGTCTTTTTCAATGAGGAAGTCCGCGACCCGCACCGGCTTGAACATGTCATCCTGGCGCAGAGCCTGAATCTGCTGCGAGCGTTGCAGCAGAAAGTGCAGCTGAGTCGGCAGCGCAGCACTTTTGGGGTCGCGGTAGAAGCGCTCCAGAAAAGGGTTTTCCTCCGGCAGTTCCAGCAGGGTGTCGTAATTGAAAGTGGCCGCAAGCTTTTTTGCCAGGGTGGTTTTGCCCACACCGATATTGCCTTCCACGGCAATAAATCGCGGCAGGGTTTTGCCGTCCAGGTCGAGTTCCTGCGCGAGGTTCTCTGCACTGTAGTCTTCGCCCGGAGTGGAAGCTGAGTCGGAGAGTCTTGTCACCGGAGGTGCACCTTTTCTAGCCTTGTTCTTACTTTTTGTTACCCCTGCCCAGGACTACAGGCGGTGTAATCGGTTGGGTGGGCATCGGGTCAGCATCGCCTGCAACGCAGTGCCATCGGGCATGGTCAGGTCTGGAGCCAGCTCCGCCAGGGGTTCCAGCACAAAGTTGCGCTCTGCCATACGCGGGTGTGGGACGCTAAGACGCGCCGTGTTCAGTTGCTCATTACCAAACAGCAGGATGTCCAGGTCCAGAGTACGCGCACCCCAGCGCAGGGTACGCTCGCGGCCGTGCCGGTTCTCGATGGCCTGCAGGGCATCAAGTAGTGCCTCCGGGGGCAGCTCGGTTTCCAGGCTTGCAACCGCGTTGACATAGTCCGGTTGCTCGCCCGGCCCTACCGGGGCGCTGGCAAAGAATCCGGAACAGCTTTGCAGCACGGTACGCGGGATTTCATTCATCTGCTGCAGCGCGCTGCGCAGCTGCGCAGCGGGATCGTCCAGATTGCTGCCGAGGCCAATATAACAGCGAGTCACTTGGGAATTCCGCTCAATTTGACGGGTGATCTGCGCCGCCGTTGGGGCGCTTGCTGCTGTTGCGGTTGCGCCCACCGCGATTGCGTCGGCCGCGGCTTTTGCTGCCGCGAGCGCCATTGCGGGGAACGTCACGAACCATCTGCTGGCGCTGCTGCTCGTCGGCCTGCTGGAAATCGGTCCACCACTGGCCCAAACCCGCGGGAATCTCGCCACTGTCTTCGCGCAATAGCAGGAAGTCGTAGGCAGCGCGGAACTTGGGGTGCTCCATCAGACGGAAGGCGCGCTCGCCACCACGGCGGGGCAGGCGGGACTGCATTTCCCAGATTTCCCGCATGGGCATGGAGAAGCGTTTGGGAATGGCGGTGTGTATTAGTTGGTTACTGGTAATTTTCTGCGCCGCTTGAGCCAGGGCCGGCACTGGAGGAATGCCCTTCTCCGTCAGGAATTTCTGCTCGGAGTTAACCGCTGGCCACAGCAGTGCGGCGTACAGAAACGCGGGTGTTACCCGCTGGTCATTGCGGATGCGGTCGTCGGTGTTACGCAGGGCCTGGCGGGTGAGGGCCAGGGCTTCCGGGGTCTCCAGCTCGCGGGCGTTGTCCGGAAACAGGTGTGGCCAGAGTTCGTGTTCGCGCAGCAGATCGAAGGTGCGCTCGCCATTTCCACTCATCAGAAGCTTCAACACCTCGTCGAACAGGCGCGCCGGAGCGATGTTACGCAGTAGCGGCGCCAGCTCCTTGAGAGGAGCGGCAGTGGTAGGCTCGATTTCGAAGTCCAGCTTGGCAGCGAAGCGCACAGCGCGAAGCATGCGGACCGGGTCTTCTTTGTAGCGGGTCTCCGGGTCGCCGATCATGCGGATCTGGCGCTGCTCGATATCGCGGATGCCGCCGGTGTAATCGTGGATCTCGAAGCCGTTGGTGGTGTAGTAGAGGGCGTTGACGGTGAAGTCCCGACGCACAGCGTCACTCTCCAGGTCCCCGTACACATTGTCTCGCAGCAGCATGCCGTGCTCGGACTGTTGCGCTTCGTGTGCCTCGCCGTCGCTATGGTGGCCGCGGAAGGTGGTGACCTCGATCACCTCGCGGCCTATACGGGCGTGCAGGATACGGAACCGGCGGCCGACGATGCGTGCGCCCCGGAACAGCTGTTTGGCCTGTTCCGGTGTAGCGTCGGTAGCTACATCAAAATCTTTAGGGTGCCCGCCGAGTAACAGGTCGCGCACACCACCACCGACGATAAAGGCCTCGAAACCCGCTTCCTGCAACCTTTTCATGACGGTAAGGGCCGCTCGGCTGACATCGCGGCGGGATAGACTGTGGTCGCTACGGGGAACCACAACGCGGGAAGTTTTGGGGGCTCGGGGGGACTTTTTGGCAGGTTTTGGCTTCTGGCCATTGTCGGAGGGCGGCTTGGGCTCGGCGCCTCGATCGGCCTTGGGCTTGCTGTGCCAGCGTTTGATACTGCTGATCAGTGAGTTGAACATACGGCTTTCTGTGTTGTCCGCTGCCCGCTTGTGTCGGGCGGCTGTGGTCTTCCGGGGCTGTTCAGACTGTAGCTCCGGCGCATGGCTCCGGGTTGATTCACCAGTTGTGCCTCGCTGGGCCTGGTTCCGGACATATTATGGAGGCGGATTCTAACACACACAGCGCAACGCACAGCTGCCGGTCCCGCTTCCGCGGGGGCCAGCAAATTGTGTGCATTCATTGAAAAGAAAGAAAAGAAGGGAATTATTCTTATTCGGAATGAAGGCAGCGGCTTCCTTGCGCTATCAATTTGCTTTTCAGCAAACCCTCTCCCAGGCACAATCAGTCAGTTTGTCACGTGCTTGTCGTTATTTTTGTTGTCTTCTACAAATTGTTGTTTTTCTTATTACTCTTTATTCTTATTGTTTATTTTTATTATTGATTTTTATTGTTTTTCAGTAGTTACCCTCGGGTAACAATTTTTTTGTTTATTTTTATTGTTGTTCTGAGCTTTATTGTTTTTATTGCTCAATCTTTTGCTCCGGCATCGATCACTTTGGCTTTTATTATCGATCTGCCCGTTCTCTTATTGTTATTGTGCTTCGCCCGCTTATTGTTAGTTGTTATTAGGGCTTAAACAGTCATTTATTTTTATTCTTGGCTGTTGTCGTTGTTTGACCTATACAAAGCAGATAGCGTGCCAACTTTAAAAATTTCTTATAAATCAACAACTTAACATTTCTTGGAACTTTTTTACGTCGCCTAAACACACTTTTACGTTACACATATCGCGTTAGTTGTTACTCCACTGGGAGAGGAGGTAACACTTTCATCTGTTACCAATTTTGTGATGTGTTACCGCTTTGGCTGCGTTGCTGGCCGCTGGCCCCGTTGCACGTGTAACGCATTGATTTTCAAGCTAATTTCGTGCTCAAGTCGGGTGAGGAGAAGCGAACGATCGGTTGTGACAGGTGAGGGCTTTACAGGGGCTATATAACGGAAAAGCCCCGGCAGCGTGGCTGTCCGGGGCCTTAATTGAGAAATTTTCGTCGAAAAAAGTCAGGCTTCCACTACGCGCTTGGCCTTTTTGCGGGGAATACCGAGCTTCTGGCGCCGCTCCCACAAGCATTTGCGACTGACGCCCAGCTTCTTGGCCAGCTCGGTCTCGCTCATGGTTTCCTGGTGTTCAAGCACGAAGCGGGCGAAGTAGTCCTCAAGGGAGAGGTCTTCGCGGGGGTCCGAGTGCAAGCTGTTGATGCGCGGGCGGCGCTCGGTGTCAGCCTCCTCGATGGGGACCAAGTCCAGGTCAATATCCAGCGTGCGGTGGTCAATCTCATTCGTATCCTCGGTAAGGATCACCGCGCGCTGTATGGCATTTTCGAGTTCACGCACGTTGCCCGGCCAGGTGTAAGTGGTCACCGCCTGAATGGCCTCGGGGGATAATTTCAGGGTCTGGCGATTGATCTTGGCGCAGAACTTTTCGAGCAGACTCTCGGAAATCGCCAAAACGTCCTTGCCACGCTCCCGCAGTGGCGGCAGCGTCATCTGGACCACATTGATACGGTAATAAAGGTCTTCCCGGAATTTGCGCTCGGCGGCCAACTGGCGAAGGTTGCGGTGGGTCGCCGCGACCAGGCGCACATTGACCTTGCGTGACTCGATGGCACCGATGGGGCGTACCTCACCTTCCTGCAGCACACGCAGCAGTCGTGCCTGGGCTTCCAGGGGGAGCTCGCCGATCTCATCCAGGAACAGGGTGCCGCCATCGGCAGCGGCGACCAGACCCTCGCGCGCAGTCTGTGCGCCGGTAAAGGCACCTTTTTCGTGACCAAATAGTTCCGCTTCGATCAGGGTTTCCGGAATTGCGGCGCAATTCACCGAGATCAGCGGCTTGCCGTTGCGCTTGCTCTCCTCGTGGATGGCACGCGCCACCAGCTCTTTACCGGTGCCGGTTTCACCGTGCACCAGCACCGTGGCGTCAGTGGGGGCGACTTTGTGGATGCGCGCGTAAAGCTCGCGCATGACCGGGCTGTCACCGATCATGCCGGCGATGGCGCGGCCCTCGGTTTTGCTGTTTGCAGCGGCGGCGCCAGCGGCGCGGTTCTGCTCGGCCTTGCCGATGACGCGGCGCACGGTGGCCAGCATCTCGTCGTGGTCGAAGGGTTTGGCGATATAGTCGGCGGCCCCCATGCGCATGGAATCTACCGCAGAGCGCAGGCTGGCATAGCTGGTCATGATCAGAACCGGCACGTCACCCGCCAGTTTCAGCAGGTCGGTGCCGGGGGCGCCGGGCAGGCGCAGGTCGGAAATGATTAGATCCATATCCGTGATGCGAAACTTGGTGGTCGCCTCACGCACCGAGCCGGCTTCACTGATCTTGTAGCGGTGCCTCTCCAACAGCTTGCGCAGGGCTGTGCGGATAATGGCTTCATCTTCTACGATCAGGATGTGGCTCATGTGTTACGCCTGGTTACAAAATGTTCAGAGGGGGCTAAGTTTTACCTGTCGAGCGTTTCGATGCAACCCAAAACACCCTTATTGATTGAAAAATGATCTAAAATTGCCGCCTGCCTGTAACAGATTGGTCAGTAATCCTGCGCGCTTGAGCCACTTTCCAGTGGCCGTTCCAGTGGCAACTGCACGATAAAGCGCGCGCCGCGGCCGGTTTCCGGGTGGGCGGGACTGACCAGTTCCAATTGTCCGCCGTGTTCTTCCACGATGCTGTACACCATGGCGAGACCGAGGCCGGTGCCTTCACCGGGTTCTTTGGTGGTGAAGAACGGCTCCAGAATCCGCTCCCGGTGCGCCGGCGAGATTCCCGGTCCATTGTCGGTGACCGCGATGCAGGCAAGACCCGCGCGAATATACCCTTCCACCTCGATATGTCCGCCGTCCGGACTGGCATCCCGGGCGTTGCTGAGCAGGTTGATAAACACCTGGATCAGGCGCTGGTTATCGCCCAGTGCGAAAAGGTCGCCCGGCACATTATTGGCGAATGTCACCTGGGTCTTGTCTCGTTGCAGGGACAGCAGCTGCACCGCTTCCTCTACACAGGCGTGCAGGTCCACCGGTGCCTTTTCGCTCTCCTGGTTTCCGCTGTGGGAGAAGCTCACCAGGGAGTGCACGATACGGCTGATTCGCTGGGTCTGGCTCAGGATCTGGTCTGCGGTTTCGAGCACTTCGGGGTTGTCGGAGTCGAACTGCAGGTTTTGCGCGAGGCAGGCAATACCGGTCACCGGGTTGCCGACCTCGTGGGCCACACCGGCGGCGAGGCGGCCTACAGAAGCCAGCCGTTCGCTGTGCATCAATTCCTGCTCGAGTACCTGGGTTTCGGTTATGTCTTCCATCAGCAACATCTGGCCGTCGCCGCGGGTGTCCTTGCCGCTCTCCTTGTTTTCACGCCCGTATTTTCCGGTGCGGTGCTTGAGTCGCGTTTTGTGCAGGTTGAGCCAATGGCTGTTGCCGTCCATTTCCACCTGTTGCTTGAAACGACTGGCATCTTCGGATTCCGCAAATTTGGTTACCAGGGTGCGCCAGGGCTCTGGCAAGTACTCCGGTTTCGAGCCGATTACCTCGCTGGCGCTTACCCCGGTGAGGTCGGCCATGGCGTAATTCCACAGCAGTATTTCGCCGTCGCGTCCGAGAGAACATGCCGCCATAGGCAGTTCTTCGAGCATCTGCCGGTGATAAAGGCGCAGGTTGTTCAGTTCTGCAGCCAGGCCGGTGAGCTGATTTTTGTAGCGACTCAGGCGAGTTTCGATCAGGTTGATGTCTTTGTTTGCCGGCTGGTCACTGGTCACAAATGGCAGGTGACGGTCCACGATCTGGCCGGCGAGTACCCGGCCGAGCAGCCCAGACAGGTTGGCTTCGAGTTTGTCGCGCAGCTGCCGCAGCGCATAGGGTCGTCGTTCATCTTCTGGCAGGTTCAGTTGTCGCAGGGCCCGGCTGACTTCCTGACTTGCGGTAGCGGCACCGAGGCTTTCTGACAGGCGCATGCGAAATTCTGCGGCGGACTGGACATCGAGCTCCAGACGCAGGGCCTGGCTGATGGAGTCGTCACTGCACAGGTCCGCGGCATAGCGCTCGAGGCTGCTGGTACGGGTAAAAATCGACAGGCCCACAAATAGCAGCACATTCACCGATAGTGACAGGGTGGTGATCTGTGGCCAGATCTCCATGCCCAGGGGGATACGGTAACCGCCAAACGCGATGCCGCTATTGCCGAACATGGCCGGTAACAGCAAACCCGCTGCCCAAATAAACATGCCCGCCAGTAGCCCACCGATAAATCCACGGCGGTTACCTTGCGGCCAGTGAATCACTGCAAAGATGCCCGGCAAAAATTGCAGTGACGCGATAAACGCGATGATCGCCAGGTCGGAAAGAGACAGGCGATTGTTGAGTAGCAGGTAAAAACCGAATCCCGCCAGGAAAAGTGCCGCAACCAAAGCCCGGCGCAACCACAGTAGCTGGCGATACATGTTGTCATCGGATTGCCAGCGGGTGCCTGGCAGCAGCCAGTGGTTCATCACCATGGTGGAGAGCGCGAGGGTAATCATGATCAGGGCGCCAGTGGCGGCGGAAAGGCCGCCGACAAATGCGACGATCGTCAGAAGCGCGGAGCCGCTGGCCCGGGGCACGGCGAGGGTGAAGTACTGCACCGGCTCTGATATATCCATGGCGAAGCCCGCCCACATGATCGGGAAGATCGGCAATGCCATCAGCAGCAGAAATAGCGGGAAACCCCAACTGGCGGTACGCAGCGCCTGAGTGGCCGGGCGCTCGGCAATACTCAGGTAGAAGATATGCGGCATGGCCACGGCGGTGGCGATAAATACCAGCAGCAGGGTATGGGAAGAGCCCTGCTTGATGGGCGTGTAGAGCAGCTGCTGCATGTCATTATTCTGCATTAGCCACTGGTCCAGGCCATCCAGACCCCCGAATACCCCGTACACCGAGTAAAGCCCTACCGCTAGCAGTGCCAGTAGTTTCACCAGGGATTCCAGCGCCATAGCACTGGCGAGGCCGGCTCTGCGCTTGCGAGACGCGCCATAGGTACTGGTGAACAATGCCAACAAAACGCAATAAAGAAACGCGATCAGGTTTTTGCTGGTGACTCCGCTGTCTGGTAACGCCAGGGCTGCGGCGTCGTCGCGGGACAGCAGCGCCAGGGTTTCCGCCACCGCCTGAATCTGCAGGGCGATCAGTGGTAGCAGGCCGAGCAGCATGAACAGGGTGGCGAGGGTGCCGGCCTCGCGGCTGTGATAGCGGAACACCAGCAGGTCCGCAGGGGAGGTAAGTTGGTAGCGCTGGGCCAGGCGCGCAAGAGGCTCCAGTGCCACAGGGGCAAACAGGAACATGGCACCGGTGCCAAGATAGTAGGCGAGTACGCCATAGCCATGCTGCCAGGCCAGGTCGACAATGCCGTAGTAGGTCCAGGCACTGAGAGAAACCCCGAGGGACAGCACATAAAAGAACGGGTTGCGTACCCAGTTGCTGGGAAGCCAGCCCTTGGAGGTAGCGAAGGCAACAAAGAACAGGGCAAAAATGTAGGCGACGCCGATCAGCGCAATATTGACGATCTCAAAGGTCATCGGGCTCACGCCTCCGCTGAATAAAGATCGCCAGCAGGATCAGGACGAACCAAAGAATAAAGGGGCGATACCAGGCGCCGGAAGGGTTGATCATCCAGGTGAATACGGTGGGGCTGAACACGTAGCCCACCAGTACCAGCAGGATTAACAGGGTACGGTTGCTCATCTAAAACCTGTCGGTGCGTCCTGCGGCGAGATAATGCGCGGAACGGGAAAGTTGGCGCAAAATGTTAATGCGCGGGGAGGGGGGAATTCAACTGTGGTTACTGTCCCAGTAATCGATTGCGGCGATCTACAGCATGCCGCTGCCAGCGCGCACTCGCCCAGCTGAGAATCTGCGCAGGCGCCTCGTTTGCCAGGGGGGGCGGCGGGTGAAAGCCGAGAAACGTCAGTGCCTGGACCAGGTTTTGTGACGGGGTGGCATCGTCCAGGGGGGCAGCGTGGTTCTGTTTACTGAGCTTCTGCCCGCCCTCATTCATCACCAGCGGCAGGTGGCCGAATAGTGGCGGCTCGGTGTCCAGTGCGCGAAATAGTTGTCGCTGGATGCCTGTGCAATCCAGAAGGTCGGCACCTCGCACCACGCAACTGACGTTCTGCTGGATATCGTCCACCACTACGGCCAGCTGGTACGCGTAGAGGCCATCCTTGCGCTTGAGGATCGGGTCTTCGGCAATCGGCTGGGTTTGCTCCCCTTGCCAGATATCGGTAAAAGTTTCGGTGGCACCGGCGCACGCAAAGCGCAGGGCGTATTGCCCCTGTTCGCCTACGCAGCTTTCCCGGCGGTGGCCGCCGGCCTTGCGCACCTGCTCGCGCGTGCAGGAGCACGGGTATACCAAGTCTTTCGCCCGCAGTTGCTCCAGCGCTTCCAGATAAAGAGTGTGGCGCCGGCTCTGCCATTCCACCGGCCCGTGGGCGTGGAGGCCGTGGGCATCGAGGGATGTCAGGATGCGCTGTGCCGCGCCGGGCATTTCCCGCGGTGGGTCCAGGTCTTCCATGCGCACCAGCCAGTGGCCGCCGTGGGCGATGCTGTCGAGGTAGCTACCGAGGGCGCAGACCAGTGAGCCGAAATGCAGGGGGCCAGTGGGGGACGGCGCAAAGCGACCGATGTAGTGTGCCGGAGGAGTGGTTAATACAGACACTGGGAATGTATTCGGTATGAGAGGAGGGAACCGGGCAGCGCCTGCAGGCGCTACCCGAAAAACGCCCGATCAGCCGGAGATCTGCTTTTCTTTGATTTCCGCCAGAGTCTTGCAGTCCACACACAGGGTGGCGGTGGGACGTGCTTCCAGACGGCGAATGCCGATTTCGACGCC
Organism: Microbulbifer elongatus; assembly: GCF_020524885.1. Lineage (GTDB taxonomy): Bacteria > Pseudomonadota > Gammaproteobacteria > Pseudomonadales > Cellvibrionaceae > Microbulbifer > Microbulbifer elongatus_A. The sequence continues at coordinate 531,207 of NZ_JAIVKJ010000001.1, forward strand.
ACAAGCCTCGCAGAAGCCATAGTCGTCCTGGTCGATCAGTTCGATGGTGGCATCGATCTTCTTGATCAGTTTGCGCTCGCGATCGCGGGTGCGCAGTTCCAGGCTGAACTCTTCTTCCTGGCTGGCGCGGTCCGCAGGGTCCGGGAAGTTCGCAGCTTCATCTTTCATGTGAGTTACGGTGCGATCCACTTCTGCCATAAGTTCGGCCTTCCAGGCCAGCAGCAGTTTGCGGAAATGCTCCTGCTGCTTCTCATTCATGTACTCCTCGCCCTTCTGTTCCTGATAGGGCTCGAAGCCGTGAAGAGAATCGGATTTCGCAGCAGTATTGGGCATAGTCATTGCCTCTCTCGTAATACGGGCCCCGATTTATGGGGGCATTACAACCAAATTCAAGCCTAGCAGGCTGCACGAAGCCTAAGCGACCGCCGGCTGTATCCTCAGGCCGCTAATGCGACCAAGGCGAGGAAACTATCAAATCTCTCAGAACTGCGCCACAAAATGTTGCCTCCTTGAGGTTCCGTCGACAATCCGACCGTGAAGAATTGGCTTGATGGTGTATTCTGGCGGCCGTTTTTTCGACAGCTTGTCGTTAAATCCATTCAAACCTGACTTTTTGTAGGCTCTTGCGTGAAAATCAACCCGCCCCTCACCGAGGGAAGACTGCTGCGCCGTTACAAGCGATTTCTCGCCGATGTGGAGACTTCTGCTGGCGAAATTATAACCATTCATTGCCCCAACACCGGATCGATGAAAAATTGCTGGGAGGAAAAAACGCCCTGTTGGTATTCCGACTCCGGCAACCCCAAACGGAAATACCGCCACACCCTGGAAATTACCACCACCCCGGAAGGGGCGCTTGCCGGTGTCAACACGAGTCGTGCCAACCACCTGGTGGAAGAGGCCATCACCAATGGCGTGGTATCTGAGCTTCAGGGGTACGACACCCTGCGCAGGGAAGTGAAGTACGGAGAGGAAAACAGCCGCATTGATTTTCTGCTCAGTGGGAAAAAGGGCGACTGCTATGTAGAAGTGAAAAATGTGACCCTGGCTGAGGGTGCCCGGGGCCTGTTCCCGGATGCGGTCAGCGCGCGTGGTGCCAAACACCTGCGGGAGTTACAGAAGCTGGTGGAGTCGGGTACCCGGGCAGTGCTGTTCTACTGCGTGCAGCACTCGCAGATCGAAACCGTGGAGGCGGCCGCCGAGATCGATCCGGCTTACGCCGCGGCGTTAACAGCGGCGGTCAAGGCGGGGGTGGAAGTGATCGCCTATCGGGCACGGCTTGGAGCCGACGAGATTTGCCTGAGTGAGCCAGTGCCGTTTATCGGGGAGCAGGGCTGAAGATGAAAGTTGCGCTGGAATCAGTCTGCCAATAAAACGTAGAGCCCTTCCTGAGCGTATTCCACCGGTACTGGCGTCAGCGCATCGCCCGCGCAGGGGCCGGCGATGCACTCGCCAGTAGTAATCTCAAACAGCGCACCGTGGGAGGCGCATTGGATCAGAGCCTTCTCCGAATCCAGAAACTGGTCCGGCTGCCATTCCAGGTTGATGCCCCGGTGCGGGCAGATGTTTTTATAGGCGAAGACTTCGCCGTCTTTCTTGACCGCAAACACATTGTCCATGCCCGCGCTCTTGTCGCCGAGGGGAAAGCCCTTGGATTCGCCTTCGCTGAGTTCGTCGTAGCTGCAGAGAAAATGTTTTTGCATGGATATACACGTGTCGGATGAATTTCTGGCGCGCAGTGTAACTGCTCAGGGCGCGGCGAGCACCAGGGAGGTCTGGTAGGCCTCGCCGTCACGCAGGTACTCCACCTTCACCTCGTCCCCGGGGCGACGGTTCTCCAGCACATTCATCAGGTCGTCGTAATTACTGACCGGGAGCCCGTCGATACCGACGATCACATCCCCCAGTTGCCAGCCTCCACGACTGCCGCGATACACGCCGCGCAGCCCCGCGCGCTCTGCCGGCAGGCCAGGCGCAGTGCGCAGCACCGCAACGCCTTTGAAATCGTAACGGTTTGCCCACTGATCCGGCGCCGATTCGATTCCCAGGATGGGCCTTACCAGGCGTCCATGGGCAATCAGTTCGGGTACGATCTTCTTCACGGTATCTACTGGAATGGCGAAGCCGATACCGACACTGGCGCCACTGGGGCTGTATATCGCTGTATTCACGCCGATAAGGCGCCCACTGCTGTCGAGCAGCGGCCCGCCGGAATTCCCCGGATTGATCGCCGCATCCGTCTGTATCACATTGCGAATGGTGCGATTGCCGGTCGCCTCGATCTCGCGGCCGAGGGCGCTGACCACGCCGGTAGTTAGCGTAGTGTCCAGGCCAAAAGGGTTGCCGATGGCGAGTACCTTGCGCCCCACCGAAAGCCCTGCGGACTCACCGGGAAGCAGCGGCTTCAGTAGCTCTCGCGGGGCATTGATCTTCAGTACCGCCAGATCCTTTTCTGGCGCAGAACCCACCAACTCCGCCGGCCATTCACTGCGATCTTGCAGGGTAATGGTGATTTTGCGGGCTTCTTCGATCACGTGGTAATTGGTTACTACATGACCCTTTTCGTCCCAGATGAAGCCACTGCCGGCCCCTTTGGGCACCGTGTGCAGGCGCAGGGTCCAGCGGTCGCGGACCACGGTTTCATTGGTGACGTAAACCACCGACGGACTGGCGAAGTTGAACACCTGCATGGTGTTGGTTTCGTCATCGGTGGCGAACTGTGGGATACGGGAGTCTGCGATGGCACTGTTCAGGGTACTAAACGCCGAGCAAATCAGCAGAAGGGCGAGGGCGAAACTGGAGCGAAAATTTTTCACAAGCATTGGTGGATGAATTCCTGCACGTGGGTTTTGCTCGGGTCGGGGGGGCAGGCCCCCCGAGGTTTGGCAATTATCGAGCAGAATTTTGCAGTGCCAGGATCCGATCCTCAAGAGGCGGGTGGCTGGCGAGCAGGGCGGCCATGCTGTTGCCATAGATGCCGAAGGCTTTCATGTTCGCCGGCAGCGGCTCCTCGCGGCCTGCCTCGGACTCCGCCTTGATACGGGCCAGCGCCGCAATCATGGCGTTGGGGCTGGCCAGATGGGCGCCGGCGGCGTCCGCACGGTATTCGCGGCGGCGACTGAACCAAGCGACGATCATCATCGCAAACACCCCAAACACCATGTCCATGATGATGGATGTGATGTAGTAGCCGATGCCCAGTCCCTGCTCATTGCGCAGCAGTACGCGGTCGACGAAGAAGCCGACAATGCGCGCAAAGAACATCACGAAGGTGTTTACTACGCCCTGGATCAGGGCCAGGGTGATCATGTCGCCGTTGGCCACGTGGCCAATTTCGTGACCGATCACCGCGCGTGCCTCATCCCGATTGAAACGCTGCAGTAGGCCGGCACTGACCGCCACCAGCGCATTATTCCGGTTCCAGCCGGTGGCAAAGGCATTGGCCTGGGGCATGGGAAAAATACCCACATCGGGCATGCCGATCCCGGCCTTTTGCGACAGCTCACGTACGGTTTCCACCAGCCAGCGCTCGTCCGCGGTCTGGGGCTGGTCGATCACCTGGGTGCGGGTGGACATACGCGCGATGGTTTTCGACATCAGCAGAGAAATCAGCGCGCCGCCAATACCGAAAATGGCACACATCAATAGCAGGCCAGGCAGGTTCAGGTTGACGCCATTGGCATCGAGAATGCCCTGTATACCCAGCAAGTTGAATATGATGCCGACGAGCACCATCACCGCCAGGTTGGTAAGCAAAAAGAGCCCTATTCGCAACATCAGACTTCTCCGAGAGACATTGAGGAAAACACGAGATCGAGGAACACAAACGAAACTTAAAGAGGACGCTACTCAGGCGGCCCGGGTCCAGTTTAAGCTGACCGGCACGGCGCAGGTATACACCACCTCTCAGGCGGGGCGTCAGGGGTTAGATAGGGTCTGATTGCGCCATTTACAAGTCTGTTCGGGCGCAATTTCAGGAGAGTATAGGGTCAGGCGCTGTCTTTGCGGGACATCAGCTGCTCAGCCTCAGTGACGAGTGAAGCCTTGAGGTCTGGGTCCAGGTCGTTCCAGTGGACGTCCAGCAGGGCACCCTGCAGAGCATAAAGGAGAACGCGGGAGGCGTTGATACCGCGACGGCGAATACTGGCGAACGCTTCAGCCGGCCCCACGCGGTGCAGGTCATCCTGAGTGCGAATGCCAATGGAATGAAGAATATTGACGGAGGCGAGTCCCAGGTTTTTCAGTTTTAACAACTCTGATTGACTTGGGTGCATAAATTCATTCCCTGAACTGTTGATGCTTTTGTTGCATCGCGCTGATACATCGCGGCGTAACAGCCTGCCGCGGCACTTTCGATCCGGCTCTACCCTGAGCCAGATGCAACGGGCGTCCAACATAGCACAAAAGCACAAAAGCCCAAACCGTGTTGCTCACTGCCAGAGATTGTAGGTTCCACTTCGATGCGAACACTTGAGAGGGCAATAGCAGGGAACAGTCCGGAAATTTGCGGCCGCCGTCAGCACGCGGCACACTTGTACTATTTAGTCACGTCCGCAGCAAAAGCCTAGTCTGTATTATTCGCTTTTGCAGTATTTCGTGTTCCCTGTGTGAGCGCTTTTTTGTACCAGAGGCCCGCTTAAATGCACCAACTTCTGAAAAATATCCTATTTGGGTTCACCGATGCGCACGTGATTCTTGAGCCGGTCTCCGGCCAGCTGATGCACCCGGAAGCGCTCACGGCATTTGACCAATTGCGACGTGATGCCCGGTTGGCAGGTTTCGACCCGAAGGTGGTCTCCGGATTTCGCGATTTCGCGCGTCAGCGCACCATCTGGAATGCCAAGGCTTGCGGGCAGCGACCGGTATTCGACAGTGAGGGGCGAGAGCTGGATGTGGCGCGAATGTCGCCAGAGGAAATTGTATTCGCTATATTGCGCTGGTCGGCACTGCCCGGAGGCTCTCGTCACCACTGGGGTACGGATTTTGATGTGATTGATGCCGCCGCAGTACCGGAGGATTTTCGGGTTCAGCTGACTCCGGAGGAAGTGGCAGACGAGGGTGTGTTTGGCCCATTCCACTGCTGGCTCGACGAGCGAATCGCCGAAGGAAAAAGCTATGGTCTTTTCCGCCCTTACGCGGTAGATCGCGGCGGTGTGGCTCCCGAGCGCTGGCACCTGAGCTACGCGCCGCGCGCGCGCGAGTTTCAGGATCTCCTGACCGAGCAGGCCCTGCTGGAGCAAATCCTGAGTTGCGAGCAAACGCAGGGGCTGACACTGACTGAATGCATTTGCGACCAGATGCCGGAAATCTTCCCGCGTTTTATAGCGGTGCCGGATGCGGCCTACCCCACAAATATCACCCGACTATGATGACCAGGTGCCAGCACAGGAGCTACCGCCATTTCTCTTAGCGAAGTGAAAGTCCACGAACTGAAACAGCGCGATATCTGGACCGCCATGCGCGCAGAGGCCGCTGCCGCCGCTTCCGGCGAGCCGGTGTTGGCCAGCTATTTCCACAATACGGTTTTGCGCCACAACACCATTGACCGTGCGTTGGCCTATCAGCTGGCGTCGGTACTGGATCATGCGGCACTGACGGCGACGGCCTTGCAGGAAGTGATCGCCGCGGCCCTCGCCGACGATCCGGGTATTTCCCAGTGTATGCAGGCGGATATCTGCGCCTGGTTCGACCGCGACCCGGCGTGCGACCAGTACCTGATGCCGTTCCTCTACTTCAAGGGTTTCCACGCCCTGCAGTCCCATCGCATCGCACACTGGTTGTGGAAGAAGGGACGCCACACCTTGGCATTGTATTTCCAGAGCCAGGTTTCCGAACAGTTTGCGGTGGATATTCATCCCGCCGCCCGTTTTGGTTGCGGCATCATGATCGACCATGCCACCGGATTTGTGGTGGGTGAGACCTGCGTGGTGGAGGATGACGTCTCCATCCTCCACTCGGTGACCCTGGGTGGCAGCGGTAGCGGCGGTGGGGACCGTCACCCCAAAATCGGACGCGGTGTCATGATTGGTGCCGGTGCCAAGGTTCTGGGGCCCATTCGGGTTGGCGAAGGTGTAAAAGTTGCGGCGGGCAGCCTGGTGTTACGGGACGTGCCGGCCCATTCCACAGTCGCTGGTGTTCCGGCGCGTGTGGTGGGTGGAAAATGTGAAGGGGCACCGGCCTACACCATGGATCAGACACTGGATTCCGACGACTAAATTGGTTTGAATAGTCGCTGTAAGCCGCGCCAGTCGTGGCAAGATAAAGAAACAATAAGAGAAATAAGAACTGCCGGCAGGCACCGGCAATACCTTCGAGCCCACTTTTGAGGTAAGGCAATGAGCGAATCGACCTATAGCGTGATTTTCCGTGGTGACCTGCTGCCCGGGTACACCGCGGCGGACGTGAAAGCCAATTTTGCGCGCCTGTTCAAGGCGGGCCCGGAAACCGTGGAGAAGCTGTTTAGTGGTCGTCCGTTGGCGATCAAGAAAGGGCTGAATCACGCCCAGGCGGAGCAGCTGCAGGCAACCCTGGCACGTCATGGGGCGCAGTCTGCGCTCAAGGCGGAGGGCGAGCCTGAGCCCGTATCTAAACCTGAGCCGGCGGCCGCGGCGCCACAGCCAGTGTCATCCGTTCCCGCGGTACCGGAAGTTGAACCGGCAGGCGGTCTTTCGCTGGCCCCGATGGAGGGCAACTTGCTGAAGGAGCACGAGCGCTCGAAGGTGGATCCGGTGCAGGTACCGGTGAGTCACCTCAGCCTGAAGCCCGCAGTTGGGAACCTGGTGGAAGCGAGCGAGCAGCAACAAGTGCCGCCCGTCGAGGTGCAGGTGCCAGACTGGCAGCTGGGCGGTCACGCTACCGGTAAGGCTTCGTTCAAGCTACCGGACTGAGTGGGTGGAAGGTCGCTTAAACTGCTTCCGGGCTTTGTCCACGGCTTTGCGTGTGACGCAATTTTCCACGTGGTCATTGATCAGTCCCATCGCCTGCATAAACGCGTAAACGGTGGTGGGGCCAACAAATTTCCAGCCGCGCTTTTTTAGGTCCTTTGAAATGGCCTTGGAAGCATCAGAAGTAGAAACACTTTGCGGTGCGGTATCTGCGGATTCCTCGGGCTCGAAGCGCCAGAAATAGGCCGCCAGTGAACCTTCCTCTTTAATCATCTCGCGGGCGCGCCGGGCGTTGTTGATCACTGCCTCAATTTTGCCCCTGTGGCGCACAATTCCCTCGTCCTGTAGCAGCCGCTCCACATCTTTTTCGGAAAATCTCGCCACCTTGTTGAAGTCAAACTGTTTGAAGGCTGCGCGAAAGTTTTCCCGCTTGGCGAGAATGGTTCGCCAGCTCAGCCCCGACTGAAACCCCTCCAGGCAGATCTTTTCAAACAGGCGCTGGTCGTCGTCCACCGGGAAACCCCACTCGTTATCGTGGTAGGGAAAGAAGTCGTCAGTGGCGGCACACCAGCCGCAACGGGGTTTGCCATCGGGCCCATTGACGGTATTTGGCATGAATGCTGCTCCGTAAATTTTTGTTCTCTGTGTTTGTTGAGAGTATTTAACGGGCACAAAAAAGCCGGCGCAAGGCCGGCTTTCGGAAAGATTGGGTGATCACTCGTGCGGATCAGCCTTCTTCTTTCAGGTAGCGCTCACGGGAAGCCATCACTTCCTTGCGTGCTGCTTCAGCATCGGCCCAGCCGTCTACTTTCACCCACTTGCCCGCTTCCAGGGCTTTGTAGTTTTCGAAGTAGTGCTCGATCTGCTTGATCAGCAGCTCCGGCAGGTCGCCGATTTCGTTGACGTGGTCGTACAGCTTGGTCAGTTTGGTGTGCGGTACCGCCAGCAGCTTGGCGTCTACGCCGGATTCGTCGGTCATGTTCAGCACGCCGACTACGCGGGAGCGGATTACGGAGCCAACCATTACCGGGTAGGGCGCTACAACCAGCACGTCCAGGGGGTCGCCGTCTTCAGACAGGGTCTGGGGCACGTAGCCGTAGTTGGCCGGGTAGAACATGGGGGTAGCTACGAAACGGTCTACGAATACCGCGTCCGCGTCCTTGTCGACTTCGTATTTGATCGGATCGTGGTTGGCCGGGATCTCGATGATTACGTTGATATCGTTGGGCAGGTCTTTACCTGCGGAAACCTTGTCGAAGCTCATTGCTGGTCCTGAATGATATGTGATCGGAAAATTTGGAGGCCGGATTATATACCCTGAGCGGTCGCTAACATAGTCGTCAGTTTTTGGTCCGGTGGCGGGACCGCTTACGGGCAAAGCCTTGCGAGACACGAGCTAGGCGCCCCCCCTTAACCCATCCATGGGGGCTCTTCCACGAGGTCCCTCTCGCGGACCAAGCGAGAGCTTTGGACGCCACTGGCGCCCGTAGGGTGAGGGCTTAAGCCCGAATCAACGTCTCGCAAGGCTTTGCCCGCAATCGATCCCTTCGCGCAGGACTTTGGTATGTTGACTATGCTTGAGCGCAAGAATCCGCCCGTCATCCATGTGTGACGAGCTGGTCACAATAACGGAGCTTCTCATGGACGATTCCACTGAACAGCCGCCAGCCTCGGCGGCTACTCTCACCACTTCTGTACCTTCCCCATCACCCGCCGCCAATGGTACGCCAAGGGCGTTGAACCCCCGCCAGGTGCGTACCGTGGAGGAGGCCAAGCGGATCGTAGAGGCGCGCAACCTGACCCATGTAAAAGTGGGCCTGTTTGATAACGATGGGGTGATGCGCGGCAAATACATGAGCCGGGAGAAGTTTTTCTCTGCCCTCGACAAGGGCTTTGCCTTTTGCGACGTGGTGTTGGGGTGGGATATCCAGGATCAGTTGTACGACAACGCCCGCTACACCGGTTGGCATACGGGCTATCCGGATGCTCCGGTGCGCATTCTGCCTCACACCTGTCGCGAGGTGCCGTTTGAGAATGGCATGCTGCTGTTCCTGGCGGAATTTGAAGGCGCCGCCGAGGAGGTGTGCCCTCGGGCGCTGTTGCGGCGCGTGATCGAGCGCTGTGAGGAGGCGGGCTTCGCGCCCTATGCGGCGCTGGAATACGAGTTCTTTGTGTTCGACGAAACGCCAGATAGTGCCCGTGCCAAGGGCTACCGGAATTTAAAGCCTTTTACACCTGGCTGGTTCGGCTACTCAATGATCCGCAATTCGGTACACGCGGATCTGTACCACGAGATCCTGGAACTCGCCGAGCAGATGGACTTCCCCATAGAGGGGCTGCACACGGAAACCGGGCCTGGTGTACTGGAGGCGGCGATTACCGTCGACAACGCCGAAGCTGCGGGTGATAAGGCGGCGCTGTTCAAGACGTTTATCAAGGTGTTGGCGGAGCGGCGTGGATTGATGGCCACTTTTATGGCCAAGTGGTCCAACGATTACCCGGGCCAGAGCGGGCACATTCACCTTTCCCTGCGCAGTAAGGAAGGCAATGCCTCAGCGTTCTATGCCCAAGGTCAGCCACATTCCATGAGCGACACCCAGCGGCACTTTCTTGCTGGTCAGCAGCGGTTGATGCCGGAGATGCTTTGCATGGTTGCTCCCACCATTAACAGCTATCGTCGCATGATACCTGGTTTCTGGGCGCCTACCGATGCCACCTGGGGTGTGGAAAACCGTACCGCGGCACTGCGAGTGATTCCCGGCAGTGACAAGTCCCAGCGTCAGGAGTATCGCCTCGGTGCTGCCGACGCCAATCCCTATCTTGCATTGGCTGTCGCACTGGGTTCAGGTCTCTACGGTATCGAGCAGGGTTGGGAGCCGGGCCAACCGGTTGAGGGGAATGCTTATGAAGCTGAGCATCCCCAGGAACTGGCCTTACCGCGCACCCTGTGGGATTCGGCGCAAAGACTCAAGCAATCCAATGCCGCACGGGATCTGTTTGGCGATACTTTTGTAGAGCATTTTGCCGCGAGCCGTGAATGGGAAGAGAGGGAATACCGCAAGCATATCGGGGACTGGGAGCTACAGCGTTACTTCGAGATTATTTGATTCTCAGATCTAATTTCCTTAGACATGGGCAGGAAGCCACTCAAGCTTATGCAAAAACTCCAGTGTATTTCACCGATCGATAACAGCGTCTACGTTGAGCGTCCACTGGCCACAGAATACGAAATTCAGAATACCCTGGGCAGAGCTGAGGGTGCCCAGTTGAACTGGAAGCGAGTTCCTATCTCCGAGCGCGCCACACTGGTGCGCGCTGCGGTAAAAATTCTGCAACAGAAAAAAAGCCAGTTGGGGGAAGAAATTTGTTGGCAGATGGGAAGACCGATTCAATACGCGGGTGGTGAAATCGATGGCCTCGCTGAGCGTGCGCTGTATATGGCGGATCTGGCAGAGAGCAGTGGCAGTCCGTTGGCGGACATTCCGCTTGCGGAAAAAACGGGTTTTTCACGCTTTATTCGCCGGGAGCCACTGGGTACCAGTTTCGTAATAGCACCGTGGAACTACCCCTATCTCACGGCCATCAATGCGATAGCGCCGGCATTACTGGCCGGTAACAGCGTTATCCTGAAACACTCTGCGCAGACGCCACTTTGTGCGGAGCGGCTGGTGGAAGCGTTTACTGAGGCCGGATTGCCATCGGGAGTTTTCCAGTATCTGCATCTGGATCATCGCGATGCGGAGCAGATCATTATCAATGGCAGTGTGCAGCATGTTGCGTTTACCGGCTCTGTCGCCGGCGGTGCGGCGGTGGAAACGGCTGCTGCGGGGCGCTTTCTCTCTGTCGGCCTCGAGCTTGGCGGAAAGGACCCTGCCTATGTGCGGGCGGATGCCGATTTGGAACATGCGGTGGCCGCGGTCGTAGATGGGGCTTTTTTTAACTCCGGTCAGTCCTGCTGTGGTATCGAGCGGCTCTATGTGCACCAGTCCCTGTTTGATGAGTTCGTGCAGCGTGCGACCGCCCAGATTCGCGAATATCGTTTAGGTCGCTCCGATGAGCGCCCCACGACACTGGGCCCGCTCGTGCGTGCCAGTGCAGCCGATTTCGTGCGCGACCAGATTGATGAGGCGCTGGAGCAGGGGGCCCATGCTCATATCGATGACGGCGACTTTGCCCTGGACCAGCGTGGTAGCGCCTATATGGCGCCGCAGTTGCTCACCAATGTTAATCACAATATGCGGGTTATGAGCGAAGAGTCATTTGGCCCTGTACTGGGAGCAATGTCGGTTGCGGATGACGCCGAGGCCATCGCATTGATGAATGACAGTGAATATGGGCTCACAGCGGCGATCTTCTCCGAAGATGAAGACGTTGCATTGGAAATTGGGGATAAGTTGCAGACAGGCACTGTATTTCTAAATCGCTGCGATTATCTCGACCCTGCGTTGGCCTGGACTGGAATAAAAAACTCCGGGCGCGGCTGCACCCTGTCCGGCATTGGATTTGAGCAACTCACCCGACCGAAATCGTTCCACTTCAAACTAAGACACTGAGCCTCAGTATGTCCGACACCAAATTTTTCACCAACTGGAATTACCCCACTGATATGCGCGTTGGTCCCGGGCGCGTTAATGAGCTTCCGCAGCTGTGTCGGGAAATGGGTATGGCAAGCCCCATGCTCGTCACCGACCCAGGTCTCGCAGCGCTGCCGCTAGTGCAAAGGATTGTGGAAAACTGCCTGGTGGCCGGAGTACCGCTGATGGTGTTCAGTGAGATAAAAGGTAACCCTACCGGCAGGAATGTAAGCGACGGTGTGTCCATCTTTAAAGCCCACGGATGTGATGGCGTGATTGCCCTGGGGGGCGGCTCTGCACTGGATGCGGGGAAGGCCATTGCACTCATGGTGGGGCAGACCCATAGCATCTGGGATTTCGAGGATGTGGGGGATAACTACCTCAGGGTAACCACACACGGCATGGTTCCTGTGATCGCAGTGCCAACAACCGCCGGCACCGGCTCGGAGGTAGGGCGCTCGTCAGTGATTACCGATGAAGAGGCGAAGCTGAAAAAAATTATTTTCCACCCGCGTATGCTGCCGGAAATTGTTCTCCTGGACCCAGAGCTTACTCTGGGATTACCGGCACCGATAACAGCGGCGACAGGGATGGACGCACTGTCCCACAGCCTCGAGGCCTTCTGCTCAAAGAACTTCCACCCAATGGCCGAGGGGATCGCACTGGAAGCCATGCGCCTGATCTACGTATATCTCCCTCGCGCGGTTGCCGACGGCAGTGATCTCGAAGCGCGCATGCAGATGCTGGTCGCTTCCAGTATGGGTGCCACAGCGTTTCAACGCGGTCTTGGCGCGATGCATGCGCTGGCTCACCCGCTCGGCGCGCTGTTTGATAAACACCACGGCTTGCTCAACGCGATACTTATGCCCTACGTCCTTCTGGTAAACAGAGAAGCTATTGAGGAACCGATGAGCCGGCTTTCCCGTTTCCTGGCGCTGCCGCAGGCGGGCTTTGCCGGTGTGCTCGACTGGGTCCTGTTTTTACGCAGGGACCTGGGTATACCGCACACGCTGGCGGAGATCGGTATCGATACGGCAATGTCAGAAAAAATCGGTGAAGCCGCAGCGTCAGATCCTTCCTCAGCGGGAAATCCAGTTCCGTTGGACAAGCTTGGCTACAAAACACTGTTTGAGAGTGCTTGCAATGGCCATCTGGGAACTGCCTGAAAAAAACCTTACGGCCTGATGGTACGCATTGTGATTGCCGGTACCCTGCGGGTTGTCATATAGGAAGTTGCCGCGGAGCCCCAGGTGATGATGGGGGCAGGCGGCGTTTCCCATGCATAAAAATGGGCGCAGAAGCGCCCAATATTATCTGCCGAATTTGAAGCTTCAGAACGAAAATTTGTACCCTACTGATAAATTGAACATCCATGGATCATAGATGTAGTCACCGGAATAGGACTCAAAAATCGGCTCTACATCCTGGGGTGGCGGGACGTCATCAAAAAGCTGTATCCGCATGTCGGTCACGGACCGTGCGTATACCGCGGCGACATTGACCAGCCAGGCGCTTTCCCGTCCGAAGTTAAAATCTACCCCCGCTTGCCAGGTATAGCCCCAGGAGTACCCCAAATCGAAGTTGCCGCGCAGTCCAAATTCAGCCAGGTCATCCCGCACTGCACGACTAAGACTGCCGTCACCGAAGTCGGTATAGCTAATTCCACCACCTATATACGGCTGAACCATACAAGTTTCATCCAAAGGGTAGTATTTCAGGCTTGCGGTGCTGATATCAGCATCAAAACTGACCACGTCGCGATAGTCGACATCGTCGAAGCCGAAGGTGAAAAAACCGTCAGCGTGACTGCTGGTATGGTCGTCGCCATCCATATAGCCAAGCTCGATACCCCAGTGCTCGTGTGGCTTCCACTCGAGGTTCATATACCAGCCCCACTCGGAACCTGGGTCAACGGTAGAGCGAAACGCATCGAAATTCTCGAAGGTCTCGTCGACAAAGCTAACCTGGTCTTCATTGGGCTCCATATAATAGCCGCCCACTCGGACAATAAAATCCTGCGGTCCGGTCATGCCGAGGGGATTGGCCGAGGCGGTAGTACTTAGCGCCAAAGCCAGAGGCGCCAAGATCGGTGAAAATTTCAACATCCGTTTCATTCAAGGTAACTCCTTAAATACCCGTGGAATAAAAAGTGTAATACAGCGTTTTTTGTAGTTTAAAAAATAACCAGCTTTGCGTGCCAAAATCGCAATCTGTTGACACGAAAGGGAACTCAAATAGTATCGAGAAGAGCTGTACCCAGATTCGCAATGTGCTGTTCTGACTATTTTTACGGTGGGCAACTTCAGTCATCGCATCTGTGTGAATAGTAATCAGCTTCGGCACCTTCACTTCGTTTTCACACCCCAGCGACATTTTGGTCACATTGGTGTTGCTAGCCTGCCAGCGTTTCATCAAATAAATTCGGCCAATAATTTGGGATGGCAACATGAGCAAGCAATTGAGACAGGTATCGTGGTTGGCTCTATCGGCGCACCTGGTGGGATTACCACTTGTCGCACACGCCGCAGATGCACCCGGTGCATTGACCTTCATCGTCAAAGACCAGTATACCGACCGGCCACTCTCATCCGTGCAGATCACGCTCGAGGAGCGGGAAACCAATAGCACGCGGTCTGTACAGACCAATGCTCAAGGTCGCATCGTCATTGATCAACTGGATCCCGGTCTCTATTCGGTGAGCGTCGCCAAAGGCGGGTTCAATTCCCTGTATGAGCCGAGTATTCGGGTAGTTACGCGCAAAAACGTCAAGGTTGAACTTGAACTTGGCGAGCAGGCACTCGAGGAAGTGGAGGTACGAGCACAGCAGGCGGAAGCATTAGCCGCTAACAGTACCTACCTCGATCGCGAGGCGTTGCGCAGTGCTGTTGGTGGCGGCGCAGACCCGCTCCTTTCGCTGGATGGTTTACCGGGCCTGGCATCCGCCAGTGAGTTCGCGAGCTTCAGTGTGCGCGGCCGTGGCCCCCGGGATAATCTGATATTCGTGGATGGCTTTCCCTTTGATAAAGCGGTGCACTTTGATGCGACATTGGGTGAAGAGGAAGATGTCGGTGGTGGTGGCCGCTTCTCTATTTTCGCACCCAATGTGATCAGCGGTGCCGAGTTTTCACCGGGTGGGTGGAGTGCGGCTTATGGCGGCCGGGCGGCGTCACTACTCAATCTGGAAGTTGCCGACGGCAACCCCAGTCCTTCCGCCAGTTTTCGTTACGACCTTGCGGGCTATGAAATTGGTTACGACGGTCCTACCGGTATTACTGAAGACTCTACCTTGCTGGTTTCTGCTCGACGGCTGGATTTCGGCGCTTTGTTTGAAACGATCGAAGAGCTCGATATCGGCGAGCCGGTCTTGAGAGACGTGATCGTGAAGTCGGTGATCCCTGTTAACGAGAACCACACGTTTGAAGTTCTGTTGATGGATACGCACGAGGACTACACTCGCGGCGTAACCCACGTGTTTGCGTCGCCCAATTTCGAGGATGCGTCACTGCAGGATTCTGAACAGGATAGTGATCTGTACGGTATGACGTTGCGCTCTCTAGTCGGTGAAGACGCTGTCTGGACCAACAAGGTGTACTACCGCACAAGCGACAAGGTCAGTTCAGAGGGGGAATCATTTCCTGATCTCGTACCTGAGGGATCGCCTGCGTCCGAGTTTCCGGTGCGGGAAAACATTATTACCGTCGGTGAGGCCGAGACAGAGATCGGCTGGCGCAGCGACTTCGAGACGGTGAACCCGTGGGGCGTGTTCAGTGCCGGTACGCGAGTTACGCAGATTGAACTGGACTACAAAACCGTTCTTGATGGCGATTGGATCCGATATGTCTACGACGATGATGATTTCAGGCCAGACCCCGATCAGCGCTTTGTTGTGTTGACTCCCGAGAGTATCAACTCTTCGCTCGTCCAGAAAGAAACTAACTATGCCGGTTACATCGAGCAACTGTTTGAACATGGTGATTGGGATATCCGCACAGGCATGCGGTTTGAACGCGATGGCTTTGCTGACCAGAGCTTTGCGTCGCCCAGATTCAGCGTCAATTGGCGGCCGAGTACAAAGGTTCGATATTTTGCAACGGCCGGGATGTTCCACCAGTCACCACGATTCTTGGAACTGGCCGCGAACGAATCGAACGCTCTAGAGAATGAAGAAATTACCCATGCCAGTATCGGTTATGAATACTTCCCGAATAGCAATTGGTCAGTGTTGACGGAAGCTTATTATCAAAATCTCGATAGCCTGGTGGTAGACCTTGACCGGGCAAGCGGGACCTTTGCGAATATTGGTGACGGCACATCGTACGGCGTCGATGTTGTGGCCAACGGTATGATTCGCGAGGGCATTTACGCTACCGCAACCTATTCGTACAACGATGCAGTAGTCGACCGGAAAGACGGTCGCGGTGACGTTGCCGCTGACTTCAGCCGTGAGCATGTGGCTACCCTCGGCCTGACTTGGGAAATCAGCAGTCGCTGGAAGGTCGCCGGGCGCTACAAATACCTTTCCGGTACTCCGGATGACCTCTTTATTATTCACTCAGATGTGTTGGGGGCGGGGCAGCCTCTGCGTTACTCGAAAGAGATTACTGAGCGAAATGTAGGCCGTACTGATGGTTCCGGTTCGTTAAATGTTCGTGTTGACTACCGGCGTGCATTCGGTCCCATTGATGTCACCGCCTTTCTCGATGTCATCAACGTAACGGCCGCGTCGTCGAGCGACGAGTCTGAGTTTGACTACCGCCGGGGTGTTGTAGTGCAAGATGATAGCGAGGCCGAGCCGCTTATTGGTCTGCGGTTGGATTATGCGTGGTAGAAAGTGCGTGGTAAATAGTGCCTGGTAATTTGAACTTGGAAAGGGGATAGCGGATGGTGCACGCGCTAGGTGCCGCGCCGATCAGAGTGTTGGTTGTCGAAGATAACCGCGGTATTTGCGAGAACATTGCCGCGTATCTCGAAAAGCATGGGTATCTTATGGATTTTGCCTATGACGGGATCAGTGCGATGCACCTGGCGTTGAAGAATCGGTTTGACGTGATTGTTCTGGACCTGATGCTCCCGGGGATGGATGGGCTGAGTTTCTGTCACAAGCTGCGCGCTGATGCATCAATAGAAACCCCTGTGCTTATGCTGACCGCGAGAGACACACTCGACGATAAGCTCAAGGGGTTCGAGGCGGGAGCCGATGACTATCTGGTTAAGCCATTCGCACTACAAGAGCTACACGCTCGACTTCAGGCGCTGTACAAACGAAGCCGGGGAAAGGCCTCCAGCCTGCTGACGGTAGGTGATCTGACGATGAACAGGTCCACGCTGGAAGTGCATCGCGCAGGGCAGCGTATTGATCTTGCTCCCGCCGGGATGAGACTGCTGCAGCGATTGATGGAGGCGGCTCCGTCCGTCGTGGCTCGCGATGATCTCGAAACCTTGTTGTGGGCCGACGAGCGTCCCGATGGTGACGCGCTTCGCTCGCACATGTACAAACTGCGGCAGGTCGTCGATCGGCCGTTTGATAGCGCGCTCATTCACACGGTGCATCGCATCGGGTACCGCATTGCGGAGGAAGTCGAGTAATGTACCGACACGGTTTGCGCACGCGTGTTGCCATTGCCTTCGCGATGTGTGTTGCTGTGCTCAGCGTGGTCTGGGGATTTGCGTTCTTCGCTGCGATCCGGTTGAGCGAAGACCGTGTGCTGGCGCAGCAGCTACAGAGTGCCGCCGAAAACTATCCATCTCTGACGATGAACCTTCGCGGATACGAGGAAGTTGGTAGCTTGCCGGCGTCACTCAGGGAATGGGCGCAGACAAACCCCGATGAGGGACTGTACGAGTTCGAAGCCGAAGAGTTGCATGTTGCGGTGGTACCTGGCGGCAATGGACAGCGACGCGCATTTGTGGTTTTCGACGTTTCTGAGATTGAGGCTGCTTCGTCAGAGGATTGGTGGTTGCTGCTGGTTATCTCGGGTGTCGTGAGCGCGCTCGGGGCGCTTGGTTTCGGGTTGGGCGTTCTTGTGATGCGTAGAGCAGTCGCCCCTGTCGCGCAGCTCGCTAAAGTGGTCGCAGACATCGACCCGGAGCAACTGACGGCGGAAGACCTTAAACGCATTGAGTCCAGTCGGTTCGGCGATGATGAGGTTGGTGTGCTCGCCAGGACCATTGAAAAGACGCTTGAGCGTATCAGCGCATTTGTGGAAAGGGAGAGGTACTTTACCGGTTCAGCCAGTCATGAGTTGCGTACGCCGATTACTGTGATTATGGGGGCGCTTGAGCTGTTAGAACAAAGCGATTTGTCAGCGGCGGACGCGAAAGTGGTAGATCGAGTGAAGCATGCGACGTTCGAGATGAATTCCACAATTGAAATGTTTTTATGCCTCGCGCGCGAAACCGACAGTGGGTTGTACAACGAGCAGTTTCTTGTGATGCCGCTGGTCACTCAGGCAGTCGACCAACAGCGCCACCTGCTAAATGGCAAGAGTGTCGATCTTGATATCGACGATCTCGCAAAACCCAGCGTCTGCGGACATCCACGAGCTTTTTCTATCGCGGTCAATAATCTGGTGCGAAATGCGTTCGAGCACACGCTCAATGGGCAGGTGCCGATTACGATTCGCATTAGAGAACAAGAGTTATTCGTTACCAATCAGGTGTGCAGTGACACGGAAGAGCAGTACACACCGACCGAGTCGCCTCAAGGGTATGGTCTGGGGCTGGGTATCGTACAACGGCTGTGTGAGCGCAATGGCTGGTCTTTTTCCTTGCACGCGGACGAGGCGCGCGTTGTCGCCCGTCTTGCGTGGTGACGATGGCAGGCCCTCCATGCAGTCACAGGCAATGGCAAGCCGTCCGTAGGCTATGCTGTCACGTGTAGAATAATTCAACCGAGGGAATAGGGTGACTTTTACTCGCAATCCGCAAGCGTCGGTCGCAGAACTCGCGATTATCGGGTCTCAAGCTTGTAAGAGACAGGCTCCAGTTACTGTATCGGCTCCAATGATGGAAGTGGTCCATCTAAAGAGCATGGTAAACGCAACCTTGCTGGAACTTTTGCCAGCTAAAGAAATATCACCCACGCATCTGCATCAAGCCATGCATTACGCTGTACTGGGACCTGGCAAGCGTTTGCGTCCTCTTCTTACACTTCTGGCTGCGAACTCGGCCACTGACAGTCACTTCCTCCGTATGGCCTGCGTATCGGAACTGGTGCATACCGCTTCGCTGATTCTCGACGATCTGCCTTGTATGGACGATGCGACGATGCGCCGTGACCGCCCCTGTACGCACATTCGTTTTTCCGAAAGCACAGCGATCCTCGCATCAATAAACTTCCTTAACCTCGCGTACGGCGTTATCGCCAATTGCCCGAACGTGGATGCTTCTACCAAAGTCGCCATTAGCGCGCATCTCAGTCATGTTATCGGTTCTATGGGATTAGTTGGCGGGCAGATCGCTGATTTACAAAATGAGCCTGTGCGCGCCAAGAGCGAAATTGAACAGCTTTATCACCAGAAAACAGGTTGTCTGATTGAGTTTTCTGTCGTCACCGGTGCGCGGCTCAGTGGGATGGATGCAGAAGCGATAGAGGCATTTACGCGCTTTGCCCGTGCCTTTGGTCTGTTGTTTCAGCTTTACGATGACATCTTGGACCACAGTACCTTTGCGCAAGAGACCGGTAAGGACACGCAGCAGGATGCAGGGAAAACCACATTGCTTTCACTTTACACTCCGGAAGAAGCTCGTGGCGCATTGAGCGACGCACAAGCAATGGCAATAGAGCAGTTGCGCAGGGCAGGGCACGAGGAATCCTTACTTGCAGCGCTCGTGGAAGAACAGTTCGCTACCTTCAACGGTGCGGCGCAAAGGCTCTGGAGTTGAACCCGGCGAATGACGGCGACGGCAGCTCTCAGCATTGACCAACTGCGGGTGGTGTACGGCAGCCACGCGGCCTTAGACGACGTTTCTTTGCAGGCGCGTCCAGGGGAAATACTCGCTATCCTCGGCCCGAATGGTGCAGGGAAATCCACCTTGTTGCGCGCCATTACCGGCAAGTTGCGCCCCACCTCTGGGCAAATATTTATTGCAGGAAAAGCACTTTTTCCCGGCAAGGCCTATCAGCATTCCATCGGCTTCACTCCCCAGTTCCTGGGTTTATACCGGCACCTGACTGGGCGGGAGAACCTGGAGTTTTTCGCGCGCTGCACCGGTGTCCGTCGTGACCTAATAAGCGCACGGGTTAGTCAGGCGCTGGAAGAAATCGAGTTAACAGACAAGGCCGATGTGCGGGTAGACCAGCTGTCCGGTGGTATGCAACGGCGTTTACACCTGGCAGCTACCCTGGTCTCGCAGCCATCGCTACTTGTGCTGGACGAACCCACTGCCGGGGTCGACCTGGGCGTTCGCATGTCAATTCACGACCTTATTCGCCGCCGCGCCGAGCAAGGCACGACGGTGGTCGTTGTTACCCATGAGTTGGATGAAGCGGAAGAGCTATCCGACCGCGTGGCCCTCCTTCATGAAGGCCAGCTGAGAGCCCTAGCCGAGCCGCAAATGCTAGTACACGAAACCTTCGGTAAAGATCAGTTTTTCGTTGTACGTATGGAACACCCGCTCCCGCCGGCACTCTGTGAGCGGCTACAGGTGATCGGTTTTCGACGTGACAGTAGAGAGAGCAGTGAATGGTGGCTTCAAAGTGACCAGCCGCTGGATACGTTAATTGATCGCCTTTACCGTGACTTTGACGGAGAACGTGATGCACTTGTCGAGGTCTCGGTGCGCCGGCCCGGATTAAAAGACGTCATGCAGCACTATACCGGTGCCCTAACCGATTCTGTGGTGGAGCCGGATTCGGAGCCGGAGTCGGAGCAGGCGTCATGAGGGCAATTTTCCGGGTGATGGCCCTGGGCTTGTGGCGCGACCGCGGCGCGTTACTTTTGGCATTTGCTTTGCCGAGCCTGGTATTCGCCATATTTGCCAGTATCTTCTCCGGCGCGGCAGAAGGCGACTTGCACTTACGGGTAGGGCTGGTGTTGGAAACGGAAGATCCGGTGATGCAGGACTTCGCGCAGTACCTGACAGAATCCAAAGACGTGGAGATTACGGCATTGCCCGATTCGAACCGCGCTCAACTACTGGAAGATGTGCGACAAGGTAATTTCGACACCGCGGTAATCATCCGCGGGCCAGCAGACGATAGCAGCAGTCCACTGTTTACCATCGTCAGCGAGCCTACCCGTGAAATTGCTGCCCTGTCGTTACAAGGCTGGTTGCGACAAAGCCTGGCCGCCCAACAACCACAGGTTCTCGCCGAACGTCTTGCACAAAGTACAGCAGCTTTAGTGAATGGCTTCACGCCCGAACAGCAGGCGCGCTTGGACGCCGCTTTAGGTGCAATGGCTCGAGAATCCGACAGCCCAGCTGCCGAAGACGCGCTTATCGAATTTCAGCCCGTTTATGGCCAGGCGCCAGCTTCTATATCTGGGCTTAGCGGCATTGCTTACTATGCGGGTGCCACCACAATTCTGTTCTTGTTGTTGTCCGCCGTAAACGCCGGCATGGTCAGTTTGGAAGAGCGCCAAAACGGTATCTCCGAACGCCTCCTGCTGAGCAAAGCTTCGCATGCTCGTTTACTGCTGGGGCGGTTTCTGTTTTTGCTCACTCTGGGATTTTTGCAGGCTAGCGCTATTTTTTTAGTCGCAAGGTTCGGTTTTGGACTAAAGATAGGGAGCGCTTTGGCGCAAGTTATTGTTATGGCATTTGCCTGCGCCGCCGCTAGTGCTGGGCTGGCACTTTTACTTTTGTCGCTGTGTCGAACAACACAACAGGCGACAACCTTTTCTTCATTTTTTGTGCTCATCATTTCAGCCGTCGGCGGCTCTATGGTGCCGCGTTTTATGATGCCTGACTGGTTGCAGACGGTGAGCCTGTTTACGCCAAATGCCTGGGCGATCGAAGGCTTTTACGGGGCGTTGATTCGCGGCGACAGCTGGGCCCAGCTAGCTCAGTCCGGCGGTATATTGACTGCCGTTGGCCTGGTGTGCCTGCTTTTAGCGGCAGTACCTTTATTCAAGACGCCGGCATAAGGGGCTAGCAATCCATGATGGACTGGTTGTGGACACTCGTGCTTATGATCGCAGCTTTCCTGGGAATGGAAGTGTTCGCCTGGTACGCCCATAAATACATTATGCACGGCTGGGGTTGGGGCTGGCACAAATCCCATCATGAAACCACTGACGGCGTGTTCGAGAAAAACGACCTGTACGTTGTTGTATTTTCGCTGGTGGTGGTTGGCATGTTTGCGGTGGGCGACCTTTACTGGGAGCCACTAATGGCAATCGCATCAGGCATTACTCTGTACGGCGTCGTCTACTCACTGTTTCACGATGGTCTGGTTCACCGGCGCTGGCCGATGCGCTGGCAGCCAAAGAGCGGTTACCTGAAGCGTCTGGTTCAGGCGCACCGTATACATCATGCCGTGCGCACGCGTGAGGGTGCGGTGTCCTTCGGTTTTCTTTACGCACCGGGTGTCAAGAAACTCAAGAAACGCTTAAAGCAACAACAGCCTTCGGGAGCGCAACATGACCGATGACAGTTTGGTGAAACGTAAGAATGATCATCTCGACATCGTGCTGGACGCGCGTCGGGCCAGTACATCGACACATACGGGATTTGCCGACTATCGCTTTTCCCATTGCGCATTGCCGCAGTTGCACCTGGACGATATCGATCTAAGCACACGGCTATTCCATAAACCCTTGAACGCGCCGCTGTTGATCAGTTCCATGACCGGCGGTGCCGAGCGGGCTAACACGATCAATCATCACCTGGCGGAAGCCGCCCAACATCTGGGGATTGCCCTGGCCATCGGTTCCCAGCGAGTCGCCCTACAGTCTGGCAGCGATCATGGGCTGACGAATCAGTTACGGCGCATCGCCCCGGATATTCCCCTGCTTGGCAATATCGGCGCAGGTCAGCTACGGGAGCCCCAAGGAATCAAATGGGCACTCCGCGCGGTGGAGATGATCGAGGCGGATGCACTGATCATCCATCTCAACCCCCTGCAGGAGGCCGTGCAAGAGGGCGGCGATCGGGACTGGCGTGGCGTGCTCCAGGCCATCGGTACTCTGGTCCGGTCGCTCGGGGTGCCGTTGGTGGTTAAGGAAGTGGGCGCTGGCATCTCCCCCGAAGTGGCCCGGGCGCTGGTGGAAGAGGGGGTGGCGATGATCGACGTGGCCGGCGCTGGCGGCACCAGCTGGGCAGCGGTGGAGGCGGAACGCGCGACAGATGAGACTCAGCGCCGGGTCGCCATGGCTTTTGCTGGCTGGGGCACCCCGACTGCTCAAGCCATTCGGGCGGTACGCCAGACCCTGCCGGAGACGCCACTGATCGCTTCCGGCGGTATTCGTGATGGGGTGGATGCTGCGAAGGCAATACGCTTGGGTGCGGACTTGGTGGGCCAGGCCGCCGCAGTTCTCAAGAGTGCCACCGAATCCAGTCAGGCGGTGATCGAGCATTTCGAGGTGGTCATTCAGCAGCTGCTTATCGCCTGTTTTTGTACCGGCAGTGCCAATCTAAATGCCTTGCGTGCGGCGGTAATGCTGGATGATCGCGGCGACCCTTTGGAAGGGCCTCATGACTAGGGTTATCGCCTGGGGGTATGACCCATGAACGCGCCGGGCCATGACCTGATACTGGTGGGCGGCGGCCTGGCCAACGGCCTGATCGCCCTGCGCCTGATACAGGCAAAGCCATGGTTGCGTCTGCTGGTGTTGGAAAGCGAGCGCCGCCCTGGTGGTGAGCACACCTGGTCGTTTCACGATGGTGATCTCTCCGAAGCCCAACATGCCTGGCTGGGCCCCTTGATAGGCCAACGCTGGCCGCAGCACCGAGTGATATTTCCGCACCGCGAGCGTCTGTTGAGCGGAGGCTATGCCAGCATTTTTTCCCGGGATTTCGCCCGCGTTCTTGAAGAAGCCCTGGGTGACAGGCTGTGGGTCAACACGCGCGTGGCCCGGGTTTCCCCGGACCGGGTGGAGCTCGAGGATGGCCGGGTGCTGTACGCGAACGCGGTGATCGACGGCCGGGGTCCGACCGACAGCGCGCATCTGACCCTGGGCTATCAGGCATTTCTCGGGCGGGAAGTGCGCCTGGGCAAGCCCCACGGTCTGCAAGAACCGATCCTCATGGACGCGAGCGTGCCTCAGCAGGGCGGCTACCGGTTCGTCTACGTGTTGCCGTTCAGCCACGACACTCTGCTGATCGAGGATACCCACTATGTGGATCGACCGGAGGTGGACGCGTCCCGGTTGCGATCGCATATCGACGCTTATGCGCAGGATCGCGGCTGGCAGATCGTCGATACGCTGCGAGAGGAGAGCGGCGTGCTGCCGATCACCCTGGCGGGCGATTTCGATGCCTTCTGGCAGGACGCCCAGGGCCAGCCGCGAAGTGGCCTGCGCGCCGGTCTGTTCCACCCCACCACTGGTTACTCGTTGCCTCAGGCCATGGCTCTGGCGGAGCGCATCGCCGAGCTTGGCAATCTTGATGCGGAGTCGCTGTTCCAGACCATCCATGCCTTCGCCGCCCGTGAATGGCAGCGCCAGAGCTACTTTCGCCTGCTCAATCGCATGCTGTTCCTGGCGGGCCGCCCGGAGCGACGCTGGCAGGTCATGCAGCGCTTCTACGGCCTGTCGGAACCGTTGATCGAACGCTTTTACGCGGGGCGCCTGACCGGGGCAGACAAGGTGCGCATCCTGATGGGTAAGCCGCCGGTACCGCTTGGCGAAGCACTCAAGGCGGTGCGGCTGAATTCACCACAAAAGATCGCATCCACTTCCTTCGGAATACGCACATGACACGACCCCGACCCGGACTCCAACCCCAGCGCGCCCTGGTGATCGGCGCCGGCTTCGGCGGCCTGGCCCTGGCGATTCGACTGCAGGCCGGCGGCTACCAGACCACGCTGCTGGAAAAGCGCGACAAGCCCGGTGGCCGGGCCTATGTCTATGAGGACAAGGGGTTTACCTTCGATGCCGGTCCTACGGTGATTACCGATCCCTCCGCACTGGAAGAGCTTTTTAAACTGGCGGGCAAGGACATGGCGGATTATGTCGAGCTGCTGCCGGTCACGCCCTTCTACCGGCTCTGCTGGGAAGATGCCCCGGCCTTTGATTACGTCAACGATCAAGCCGCTCTGGATCGACAGATCGCCGAGCGCAATCCACGAGACGTGGAAGGTTATCGTCAGTTCCTGAGGTATTCCAAGGCGGTGTTCGAGGAGGGCTATCGCAAGCTCGGTGCCGTGCCGTTTCTCTCGTTTCGCGACATGCTCGCCGCCGGGCCGCAACTGGCACGGCTTCAGGCCTGGAGCAGCGTCTACTCCATGGTCTCGAAATTCATTGAAGACCCGCACCTGCGCCAGGCTTTTTCCTTTCATTCCCTTCTGGTCGGGGGCAACCCTTTCGCCACCTCCTCGATTTACACGTTGATCCACGCACTGGAGCGGGAGTGGGGCGTCTGGTTTCCACGGGGCGGCACCGGCGCCCTGGTGCAGGGGTTGGTGCAGTTATTCGAGGACCTCGGCGGCAGCCTCGAACTGAACGCGGAAGTGGAACGCATCGAGACCGCGGGGGATCGGGTGAGCGGCGTCACCCTGGCCGATAGCCGGCATGTTCCGACGGATGTGCTGGCCTCTAACGCAGACGTGATGCATACCTACAGCAAACTGTTGGGCGGACATCCCCGCGGTGCCCGCAAGAGCAGGGCGCTGGGCCGCAAGCGCTACAGCATGTCGCTGTTCGTGATTTATTTCGGCCTGGACAAACCACCGCAAGACCTCGAGCACCATATGGTGTGCTTCGGCCCCCGCTACAGGGAATTGATCGACGAAATCTTCAACGCGGACACCTTGGCGGAAGATTTCTCCCTCTATCTGCACTCCCCCTGCGTCACCGATCCGAGCCTGGCGCCGGAAGGCTGCAGCGCGCACTACGTTCTGGCGCCGGTGCCGCACCTGGGCAAGGCGAACATCGACTGGGAAACCCAGGGGCCGATATACCGCGACCGCATCCTCGGCTATCTGGAGCGTCACTATATTCCCGGGCTACGGGCGCACCTGGTGACCTGCCGGCACTTCACTCCCGTGGACTTCCGCGAGGAGCTCAACGCCCACCTGGGTTCCGCCTTCTCCCTGGAACCGACGCTCACCCAGAGCGCCTGGTTCCGGCCCCACAACCGGGATGCCAGGATCGACAACTTTTATCTGGTGGGGGCCGGCACCCATCCCGGCGCCGGGGTGCCCGGCGTAATCGGTTCCGCCAAAGCCACCGCGGGCCTGATGTTGGAGGGACTCGATGACGGATAAGCTCGGGCAGCACGCCGCGCAGACGATCGCCGCGGGCTCCAAGAGTTTCGCCACCGCCGCCAAGTTGTTCGATCCTGCCACTCGGCGCAGCGCCATGATGCTTTATGCCTGGTGTCGCCATTGCGACGACGTGATCGACGACCAGCAGCTGGGCTTTCCCTCGCAGAAAACTCATGAAGCTCACGAAACTGGGAGCGAAAGCAGCGAGTCGCGTCTGAATGCGCTGCGAGAGTTAACGCGGCGCGCTTACGCGGGGGAGCCAATGCAAAGTCCGGCCTTCGCCGCCTTTCAGGAGGTCGCACTCCGCCACGGGATTCCCGAGCGCTATCCTCTGGCCCACCTGGACGGTTTCGCTATGGACGTGGCACAGCGGCGCTATGTCACCTTCGACGATACCGTGGACTACTGCTATCACGTCGCCGGCGTGGTGGGCATCATGATGGCCTGGATCATGGGCGCGAAGGATGAGGAGACCCTGGATCGCGCCTGCGATTTGGGGCTGGCCTTTCAGCTGACCAATATCGCCCGTGACGTCATCGAGGATGCACAGATCGGTCGCTGCTACTTACCGGAACAGTGGCTGGAAGAAGCCGGCATTCCGCGGCAGGAGATGAGCGCGCCACAGTATCGTGAGGCGCTGGCTGGTCTGGCTCGAAAACTGGTTGATCTGGCGGAACCCTACTATGAATCCGCACAGGTTGGATTGACGGCCTTGCCACCTCGCTGTGCCTGGGCCATCGCGACCGCCCGCGGCGTCTATCGGGAGATTGGGATCAAGGTGAAAGCGCAGGGGGCCCGGGCCTGGGACACACGCATCTCGACCGGTCCAGTGGACAAGACGCGATTATTGGGGCAAGGACTCGCTCAGGCGATGGCATCCCGCTGGTACAGGCCAGCGCCAAGATCTGGCAATCTGTGGCAGCGTCCAGCGTAAAGGTGGGCAGTAAGTAAATACACAAAAAAGCAAAATTCAGCTGGATGCCTAATAAAAACTCGACAGCAGTTGAGTAATTTCTGCGTACAGCGCTGATCGTTCGATCTGTGGCGAGGTGTTCCCTAGTGAGTGGGAGAGCTGGATCGCGTACCAAAGCACAGAAACGTAGCGGTAAATTCGCTTCCAGTGGTCCAGCCATTGCAGGTCAGCTTCGCGCGCTGGCCGTAGGAAGTACTCGGTGAGCAGTGCCCGCTGCTGTTGCCGTTCCAGATCGTATCCTACGGTGACTGTCGCAAGGTCAAAGAACGGATCGCCGCATGCGGCGTACTCCCAATCAATGGCCCTGAGCTGGCCGGACATATCCTGTAGCAGGTTGCCGGGCAGTAGGTCGTTATGGCAAAGCCGATCGTTCTCGGGACATGTGCTGATTTGATTAAGCTGCGGTTCCATCAACAGGTGCAACCGAGCCAGTGCCGGAAAAAATTCTGAACTCCTGTCGATGGACTGCCAGTAACGGCTCGCCTTTTCGGCAATATCCAGGTGTACGGAAATCGGTGGCAGCTGGTGAATCTGTCGTAGCAGTTGTGCAAGTTGGGCAATAGTCTGAGGCTGGTCGATTTCCAGTGGCGCGCCGTCGACAAATTCGGTCAGCAGGTAGCGTTGGTCTGGATCCACATACACCAGCGGTGCGCACAGGTCTCTCGGGCTTGCCTGTTGCAGTGCCTCTGCCTCGGCGACGCGGTTTAGGTCCAGAGCCTGAGAATTAGAGGCGTTGATGCGCAGCACCAGTTTTTTACCGTCTGTATCTATCAGAAAGCTGCGGTTGGTCAGCCCCCCATCCAGAGGGCAAATCAATCTCGGCGGTTTGTCACTCCATCGTTGCCACTCGTTGGCGACTAGATATTCGACGCTCAGGTTCATGCGGTAACAGTCTGGTCCTGGCTGCTACTTTGATTTTGGTACAGCGTATACCACTGGAAAAAACCAATGATGACCAGTATCACATAGAGGACAAACAACAATGCGGTGAGATACATCCCGCGGTCGATGTACAGATAAATGGCAGCACCGTCGATCACGATCCAGTAGAGCCAGTTTTCCAGAACCTTGCGGGTAACCATATAGGTGGTTACCACGGCACCCCAAGTGGTGAAGGAGTCCAGATATGGCAGCGCTGCGCTGGTGTAGTTATTCAGCATATAGCCAAACACCAGGGTAAGTACGCCAACGCCGGTAATTGCGAAGATGTGCATGGCGGCGGGCCAGCGGTGGATATGCAGGGTTTCTCCATCCTGATTGCGGTGCCGCCACTGCCACCAGCCGTATACGGCAATCACCAGGTAAAAAATCTGCAGCGCGGATTCCATCAACAGGCTGACGTCCCAGAACAGGAACAGGTAAATGGCGGTGCTGGCAAAGGCCGCGTACCAGCACAGGATATTTTCACGCATGGCCAGCAGCAGATAGGTCAGTGCCAGCACTACCGCTGCAACTTCCCACAGAGTCATGGCGGCGTAGGCGGTGGCGATGGCTTCGCGAATTTCCGGGGAGAGCATGGGTCAGAGCCCGATATTCGGATTGAGGTCGCCGTCGATAAATTTGCACACGAAAATTGCGCGCCCGAACTGCTCCCAGGATTTAGCCATCTCCGCTTTCAGAACATCCATAACCACATCGTAATCACCGAATATCTGGGTGCTCATGGTATTGGAGATTACCTGTAGCTGCGGCTGTTCGTTCAGGCGCTGGATAAAATCCTTGATGGCCGGGATGTACTCGTCTTTCAGCGGGTACATGCTGATCTCAACGGAGAGTTGCATATCAAGACTCCTGATTAAAAGGTGTAGCTGCCAGAGATGCCGGCAGTGCGCGGCTCTCCAAGCTGGTAGTAGGCTTCTGGCGCATAACCATTGGCCGGGTTGTTACCGAACTGATTGCTGAAATAGAAACCGCGGGTGTAGATCACTTCGTCGGTCAGATTTCTGCCCCACAAGGATAGATCCCAGTTGTCGCCGCGGTAGGTGAGGCGGACGTTGACCAGCTCATAGGCGGTAGACTTTTCGTTGTGGCTGTTGGAAAAGTAAAAATCGTCCTTGCCTTCCAGTTCTACGCGCGCGGTCAGGTTGTTTGTCAGTGCATATTCGGCACCGGTGAAGTACTGGTAATTGGGGGCGTGGGCCAGGTCGCGGCCGCCGAGGTCCACAAGGGACGTTTCACCGGTGTAGTCGTCGCGGGCGTCTACGTGGGTACTGCTGACAAAGTCTTTGAATTCCGCGTTCAGCCAACCGAAAGTGGCGAAGAGCTGCAGGGCATCGCTGGCCTGGAAGTTAACCTCCGCCTCAATACCGGTGCTGTGGCCGCCGGCGGCATTCGCCAGGTAGTCATCAAAGGAAAAGTCTTCCGGGTTGAAAATGGACTGCTTGGCCTGAACGTCGTTGCGGTCCTGGTAAAACGCGGCGACCTGGGCCTGCAGGCGGCTTTCCAGCCAGTCACCTTTTACCCCGAATTCGTAGTTCAGCATGCTTTCGGTATCGAACAGGAAGGTCTCGTTGCCAATGGCCGGGTTGCTTTCCGAGGCGGAAATAATGCGGCCATTGACGCCGCCCGCCTTGTAACCGCGGGACAGGGTGCCGTAAAGCATGGTGTTGTCAGTGGCGCTGAACCGCAAGGTGATATTACCGCCCCACAGGTCTTCGCTGGTGTCGCTGGTAACCGTTAGCGAGTCACTGTAGTCCGCGCGGCGTTGCTCCAGACGCAGGCCGGTGACCAGTTCGAAGCGTGCGCCAAGGGCGGTATTCAGCTGCCCGTAAACGGCCGCATTGTCGGTATTAAACTGACTGGTGAAGCTGGCGTTGCGCGCCAGTGCTTCATCTTCGGTGCGTAGATAAACACCGGCGACCCAGCCGGTGCTGCCGCCGAACAGGCGACTTTCTTCCGTAGAGATCAAGCGTACATCGGCGCTCAGGTTGTCGCGATTGCGCAGGTAGTTGTCGGTGGAGCTGTATTCCCAGGGGTGGAAGCCCACGTAAGTCCAGTCTTCGTCGTAGCCGTATTCGGTGTCGGAGCTGGCGGCGCTCAGCACGGACTTGATGGTGAACAGTCCGCTGCCGCTCCACTGCGCGTTCATCGCGCCGGCGAGGGTTTCCTGACGGTCCCAGCCCGGCTGGTCGGACAGGGAATTGCGGGAGTTGTCCAGGGTGAAGGCGTCGTAGCCGTTGTCCGCGTCCAGGAAAAGGAGGGTGAAGTCCAGTTGCAGGTCGTCACTGGCCTGGTAGCGCAGCTTGCCGCGGGCCACGGTCTCATCAATATTGTTGGTGTCCTTGCGACCCAGGTATCGATTGTGCACATAGCCGTCGGACTGCTGGTTCTGCACAGCTAAGCGGTAGCTCAGCTGCTCGGACAGCGGGCCACTGGATACGGCCGACAGCGTGTGGGCGCCGTAGTGAGCTGCCTCAGCCGATACCCTCGCTGCACGCTCTTCTGTTGGCGCGTTACTGGTCATGCTCACCAGGCCCGCCAGCGCGTTGGCGCCGTACACGGTGCCTTGCGGGCCGCGCAGGATTTCAACCTGCTGCATGTCCAGGGTGCTGGCGGCAAGGCCGAGGCCGGTGAAGTCGATGCCATCGACGATCAGGCCCACGGATGGATTCACCGGGTCAATGAACTGGCTGCGCTCGCCGATGCCGCGGATCTGTACAAAGCGACCGCGGGAGGCGCCGCTGGAGTAATTCACGTTGGGGGCAAGGTTCAGCACTTGCTCCAGGTTAGTGGCACCGCGGGTTTCAATGTCGGCGGCATCCAGCACGCTTACGCTGGTGGGGGTGTCGAGCTGGCTGGATTCACGCAATTGGCTGGTGACCACCACTTCTTCAATGGCAGTTTCAGCGGGGGCAGCAATGCAGGTCAATGCAGGTGCAATGACGACAGCCAGAGCGACCGGTTTCAGAGCGGGCTTGATGCAGTGTTTGGAATTCATGGCTCTCTCTCGGTATTTAAGTGAAAGAGACCCGGTGCGCGACGTGAAGTGGGAAGCTGGAGGACTACCTATTCCTACGCCGGTATTAACCGGATCAGGTTCAAGGGTTTGCCCGCAGGATTCTCTCGAATTCCGCCGCATCTCAGGCTTACGCCACCCCTTAGGTTTTACCGGCGCGATGCTACCAGAATTGGCGTGGCGCAGGAACAAGGGTGTTTGCGGAGAACAGGTTGGTTACGATGGTCATAACTGAATTGTCTTTTGCGACCCATCGTGAAAGACCAACCGCGTACAGGAGTTGATATGCGCGCCTTTTCACTACTGGATCTTTCCCCCATCACCGAGGGGAGTGACGCTCGCACAGCGTTGATGAACTCTCTGGATCTGGCCCAGCACGCGGAGCGCTTCGGATACCGGCGCTACTGGATGGCGGAACACCACAATATGACCGGGGTGGCCAGTGCGGCGACGGCGGTGGCTCTCGGCTATATCGCCGCGGGCACCGACACAATTCGCATCGCCGCCGGTGGCGTCATGCTCCCGAATCACGCGCCACTGGTGATTGCCGAGCAGTTCGGTACCCTGTCCGCACTCTACCCGGACCGGGTGGACCTGGGGCTGGGGCGGGCGCCCGGTACCGATGGCGCCACCATGACCGCATTGCGTCGCGACCCGCTGCACGCCGCGGACCAGTTCCCGGAAGATGTGCGCGAGCTGCTGCACTACTTTGCCCCGGAAAAGCCGGGCCAGCGGGTGCGTGCGGTACCGGGGGCAGGGCTAGAGGTGCCAATTTGGTTGCTGGGTTCCAGTCTCTACAGCGCGCAGTTGGCCGCGGCCATGGGGCTTCCTTTCGCATTTGCCTCGCATTTTGCCCCGGCCATGCTGGATCAGGCGTTGCACCTCTACCGGGCCCAGTTCAAGCCGTCGGCATCGCTTTCCGAACCCTATGCGGCCGCGGCGATCAATGTCTTTGCCGCGGACGATGGCGGCGAAGCGCGCAAGCTGATGACCTCTATCGAACAGCAGTTTGTCGCCCTGCGCCGGGGTACACCCGGCCAAATCAAACCGCCAGTGGACGATCCTGAGACCATAGCGACACCCGGCGAGCGGATGCAGGTGGCGCAGGCGCTGGCGGAGAGCGCGGTGGGTACGCGCGATACGGTTGCAGCGTGGATTGACCGTTTTGTCGAGCGCACCCGTGTGGATGAGCTGATCGTCACCGGTGCCATCTATGACCACACCGCACGCCTGCGATCCTTCGAATTGGCTGCGGAAGTGTTGCGGGAGCGGATTGATGGTTGAGAGTGGCCCGGCTGCCCGGCGGGCTTCCTGGCGATTGTTCCTCGCCCACTTCCTTTTTTTGCTGGTGGCTTGGACGGTATTTATCAAATACCTGTTTCCCATCGCCGTTGCGCTTTCCGGCGGCGCGCGCTGGGACAGTCATATTTACTGGGACCTGTGGCCACTCGCGCATCTATGGCTGGGCTGGGCGCTACTCACTCAGCCGGGTTACCTTCGCCCCCTTGCCCTTGTGATGTCGGTAGTGGAGATCGTGATTATCGTCATCAAGTTTGCCCTGTTTCTCGCGGAGCCTGAGTGGGATATCTGGCGAACCAACTGGTTCGTTAACAAGGTCTTTGTACTTGCCTGTTTTATTTTGATTCTTGCCACTGCTTTGGCACGGCCGCGCGCCCTGAGTGAAAAGGTTTAATATTGTGAGCTTTGATTGGAGGGAAATACCATGGAAGGTCAGACGTTACGCCGTCAATTTCTCAAATTACTGGGCGCTGGGGTGGTCAGTGCCTGGGGTTTTCCCTGGGGAGTGAGTGCACATTCGTCAGCATTGCAGACCAAGCCAATTCCCAGTAGTGGCGAATCGCTGCCGGTTATCGGTATGGGAACCTGGCGGACCTTCAATGTTGGAAATGATCAGGAGCTTCTCGCCGCACGCACACAGGTATTGAAAGCATTTTTCGCCAGTGGCGGTGGCCTGGTCGATTCCTCTCCCATGTATGGCTCCGCGCCGGATACCCTCGGGTTTGCACTCAAGCAGCTGGGGATGCCGAAGACGCTTTTCAGTGCGGAAAAAGTTTGGAGCCCCGCTGGCGGTACTACTCGTGAGCAGGTCGCGAGCCTCGCCGATCGCTGGGGGCTGAAAACTTTTGATCTGGTGCAGGTGCACAATCTCGACGACTGGCAGGAGCACCTCGCTGTTTTGCGTGAACTGAAGGCAAGCGGCTTCATCCGCTATCTCGGTATCACCACTTCCCACGGCCGTCGTCATCAGGAATTCGAACAGGTGATGGCGACGACCGAGCTCGATTTCGCCCAGATGACCTACAACATCACCCATCGGGAAGTGGAGTCGCGGTTGCTACCGCTGGCGAAGGAAAAAGGTGTCGCCGTTATCGCCAATCGTCCCTACGACGGTGGCAGCCTGATCAAGGGGCTGAAGCACAGGGAAAAAGTACCCGAGTGGGCAACGGAAGCCTTTGGTTGCCGTACCTGGGCAGATTTTCTGCTCAAGTTTATTGTCAGCCACCCCGCGGTTAACTGCGCTATTCCGGCAACCTCCCGTGTGGAGCATATGAATGAGAATATGGCGGCGGGCGCCGCGCCGCTACCGGATGCCAGTACCCGACAGAGAATGGCTGCCTATATCGATTCCCTGTAATTGCCTCTCCCAAATTGCCTACCTGGTATGCGCACGATGAACGAATGGGACAGCTATCAGCTTCAGGATTTTATTCCCTTCAGTGCGGACGTTTATTTTCGCCTGCTGGAGCGAGTAAGCGAAACTTTCTGGCCGTTACAACTTTTTAGCCTGGGGCTGGGCGTTGCCGTGTTGGTATTCGCATTGCGAGGCAAAGCTCGGCTCGCTCTCCTGTTGCTCGCGCCGGTGTGGGGTTTTGTCGGGGTGGCCTTTTTTGCGCAGCGCTATGCAAATCTGAACTGGGCAGGGCATGTCCTGTGCTGGGTTTGGATTGTGCAGGCCGCTCTTCTCGTAATGCTTGGTATCTCGGGGCGCGGCGCTGCCCATCGTGCTGGATTGCTGTCTGGGGGCACCATCACCGGCGTGCTGGTTACCCTGGTTGGCCTGCTGATGTTTCCGCTGTTGGCGCCAGTTCTCGGTTCCGGCTGGACGCAAGCAGAGGTGTTCGGCTTGCACCCGGACCCTACGGCGATAGTCAGTCTCGGGGTCTTCCTGATTGCCCTCCGTGGCTGGGCACAGTGGCTGGCCTGTATTATTCCCATGCTGTGGATAAGTTTCTCCGCGCTCACCCTGCAGGTGCTGGAGGCCCCCTGGTGGCCAGCGCTGTTTGCAGTGGTTGCCGCGGCACTTGGTAGCTTGATCGGGCAGTCTCACCCGGGTTCTGGCCGCCCATACCGCCGATCTTCCCGCTAAATGGCTTTGCAAATCTGCCTGACCGGTTTTTATTAATCGGCCAAACACATATACTCCCCGGACCAATAATTCGTGCGCATCGCATTGTCCTGTTCGATATTTGAACGACTGCCGATAGCGGCTCATGTTCCGCCCCCTCCGCCAACGGCGGGGACTAATGGAGACCGATTTATGAAAATCGCATTGATGAATGAATTCAGCCAGGCAGCCAAAAACGCTGTGGTTTTGAAAGAGCTGCAAGAGGTTGCCGGCGAGCTGGGTCACACCGTGTACAACACCGGTATGAGCGACGACAACGATCACCGCCTGACCTACATCCACCTGGGTATCATGGGCAGCCTGTTGCTGAACTCCAAAGCGGTGGATTTTGTGGTGAGCGGCTGTGGCACCGGCCAAGGCGCGCTGATGTCCCTGAATGCTTACCCGGGCGTCACCTGTGGCTACTGCATCGATCCGGCGGACGCCTTCCTATTTGCGCAAATCAATAATGGCAATGCGCTGGCTATCCCCTTCGCCAAGGGTTTCGGCTGGGGTGCGGAGCTGAATATCCGCTACATGTTTGAAAAAGCCTTCACTGGTGTAAAAGGCCAGGGCTACCCGCCGGAGCGTAAAGAGTCTCAGGTCGCCAACGCCGGCATCCTGAATCACATTAAGGAAGCCACCGGCAAAGCCTACCTGGACGGTCTCAAGGCCATCGACCCGGAGCTGGTGAAAACCGCGGTAACCGGCGAGCGCTTCCAGGCCTGTTTCTTTGAGAACAGCCAGGACCAGGAGTTAACTGACTTTGTTCGCAGTGTGCTGGATTCCTGAGTGAGGTAGCGCTGGACAAGCGCGTTTTCCCAAAGGCCACTCCGGAATATCCGGAGTGGCCTTTTTTGTTTATAGTCGTCCGTCACTTTTGAAGTATTTGGTTGAAGTAATTGGCTAAGGATCTGCGCAAATGTCCGATGGAAACCTGAACGATACTGTGCCCTACCTTAAGGACGGTGATCGCGTGGTTCTGTTCGATGGGGTATGTCGGCTATGCTCCGCCTGGGCGCGTTTTCTGTTGAAGTTTGATCGCGATCGTCGTTTTAAGCTCGCTACTGTGCAGTCTGAAGAAGGGCAGGCGATTCTGGCATTTTTTGGCATGCCGCTGGACACATATGAAACCCTGCTTCTGGTCGAGAGCCGCCAGATGTACGTAAAGTCTGATGCGATACTGCGCATCCTCAGGCTGCTCCCGTTTCCATGGCCGACGCTGACTTTTTTTCGACTGATTCCATCGCCCATCCGCGACTGGGCTTATGATCGCATCGCACGCAACCGTTATCGGTTGTTCGGAAAAACTGAGGTGTGTGTTGTCCCCAGCGCAGAAGATGAAGCTCGATTTCTCACCAAGAAAAAACGCACTAAATAGGTAACTTTCATGAGCAGTTATGCCCTCTGTCGCTTATCTGTCGCGTTTGTCTGGCTCTATCATGGTCTGGTGCCCAAATTACTTGGCCCACACAAAGATGAATTGGCAATGAATATGTCTGTGGGGTTGTCCATCGAGCATGCGGAACTACTGGCGAAAGTCGGTGGTGTATCGGAAATATTGTTTTCTGTTGCTGTTGTTCTGTTTTGGACGCAGCGCTGGCCTCTGGTTGTTACGGCTGTTGGCATGATTATCTTGTTGATCTTCTCACTACTCGCTGTACCAAATCTGGCGATGGGCGCCTTTAATCCGGTTACCACTAACTTATGTGTACTAATACTTTCACTGGTGGCACTGAGGCAGATAGAAAATTTGCCCGAAGCAACTCTGGCGCAGAATGCGGAGGCTAGCCGGTAGGGGAGGGTTTATGGAATTAAGAGAAGCATTGCCAACCGACTTCGAACAAATCTGGCCCATCTTTCATGAGGTAGTGAGCGCCGGGGACACCTACGCCTACGCACCGGAAATCTCACGTGACGAGGCCCGCAAAATCTGGATGGATGCACCGCGCAAGACTTATGTCTGTGAGGAAAACGGGAAGATCCTCGGTACCTATTACCTGAAAACCAATCAGGCTGGCCCGGGTTCCCATGTGTGTAACTGCGGCTATATGGTGACAGGCAGTGCCCGGGGCAGGGGACTCGCCTCTGCCATGTGTGAACACTCTCAAAATGTTGCCCAGGAGCTTGGGTACGAGGCGATGCAGTTCAACTTTGTTGCGTCCTCCAATGAGGGCGCGGTGCGGCTGTGGCAGAAACTGGGATTCGAAGTGGTTGGGCGCCTGCCCGGTGCATTCAATCATCCAGATCAGGGATATGTGGACGCTCTGGTTATGTATAAATGGCTGCAACCGTAAAGCGGCTTTGGTAGAGCGGGTTATTCTACGCAGTTGGCCGGTGTAGCTCGGCGGCATTCAGGTACATTCGGGTTTTACGTTGCCACTTGGAAATATCCGTTATGTCATCGTCCAGTAGGTGCGCCGCTGCTAACTGTGCACGTAGCAGCGCGCGATAGCACTGGTAAAAATCCACCAATCTAGGATCCGGCGCGCCGTCCATCGAGTAGCTGTTCACGATTATTGTGGCCAGATCGGATCTCCCCAGCAATTCGCATTCGAGCGCCAAGTAGCAGAGCTCATCCAATGGGTCTACGCAGCGCAGTACATAATTGAATTCAAGACAGTCAATCACCTGCGGGGGCTGGGTGAGGAAACAGTGCTCTGGTCGCAGGTCGCCGTGCCCCTCGACGATGGGACCGGTTGCTACACGCTGCCCAATCAGTTTGTCGTGGGAGTGGGTAAATGCGGTCAGGCTCTCGGTGAGGCTTTGGATCTCAATGCGGTCCAGAGCGAGCTTTTCCACGCAGAGCCCCTGGCGGACAGACTCCACCCGTTGGCGCAGCCGCGTCAGATATTGCTCTGCAGTAAGTGATATTGGCGCGGCAGTGCGATAAAAACTTTTCAGCCGTTGCAGTATTGGCTCGAGGGCTTGCACTTGAATAGCGTCGATTTGTTCTGCCAGGCAGGCTTTCTCGGGTAGACGCCGCATTTTAACTAGCCACTCTACGGGTGTGCCGGTCCCGGACAGGCGCAAGCCGTTCGCCGCGGACATCCGAATTGCCACTACTTCCCGATAAACGTCGTCGGTCAGTCGGCGGTTCAGGCGCAACTCTTCACTGCAGGCACCATAGCGCTTGTCGAGACTACTGAAGTCCAGGTAACTGAAGTGCACCGGCTTTTTCATCTTGTAGACGAAGTGGTCGGTGAGGAATATTCGCGCCATGTGGGTTTCGACTAGCCGTACCGAGGCTGTTTCTTCCGGATACACCTCCGGCTTTAGCAGAAATTGTGTCTTCTCCTCAAGGCCGGGAAGTTCGATGTGAGCGGAGCGCATACATTTAAAGCGTTAAACGGAACCTGTTTGCTAGTCTAGTGTATTACTCCATTTGTTTATTTCTCTGCTTTTTC
Organism: Microbulbifer elongatus; assembly: GCF_020524885.1. Lineage (GTDB taxonomy): Bacteria > Pseudomonadota > Gammaproteobacteria > Pseudomonadales > Cellvibrionaceae > Microbulbifer > Microbulbifer elongatus_A. Next base: position 568,774 of record NZ_JAIVKJ010000001.1, read on the forward strand.
GATAGGGGGCGAGTATGTGATGGAGCCCTTTCAGAATCGCCGTGAGGCCGGACGCCGATTGGCAGAAACCCTTGATGAATATCGTGATCGCCACGATGTGATCGTACTGGCGTTGCCCCGGGGCGGCGTACCTGTGGGCCTGGAAGTGGCACGTCAACTGCGCGCGCCACTGGACCTTATGCTGGTGCGCAAGCTGGGGGTGCCCGGGCACGAAGAGCTCGCAATGGGCGCTATTAGCAGCGGCGCTCGTGTCCTCAATGAGAGCGTGATTCTGAATTGCGGTGTCAGCGAGGCAGATCTGGCGCGCGAGACCCGTCTGGAGCAAGCGGAGCTGGAGCGCCGTGACCGGCGCTACCGGGGGGATCGCCCCTGGCCGCTACTTGAGGAACGCTGCGTGATCTTGGTGGATGATGGCATCGCCACCGGCGCCACCATGGAGGCCGCAGTACGTGCTGTGCGAGCGCAGCACCCGGCAGAGCTGGTTATTGCTGTGCCGGTCGCGCCGCCATCGACCGTGGAGCACTTTGCCGGGCTTGCGGATCGTGTCGAGTGCCCGCTGCAGCCGGCATCTTTTTGGGCTATCGGCGCCTGGTACCGGGATTTTACGCAACTTAGTGACGAGCAGGTGATCGCGATGATGCGCGAGGCCGATAACCTGCGCGGAGAAGTACCGTGAGTGCGACCGCCACGCTCCCGCGCGAGGTACTTATCGATACCGGCGCAGGACCACTGGAGGGCTTTCTCGCCTTGCCAGCGGGCAGCCAGTCCCTGGTACTGTTTGCCCACGGCAGTGGGAGTAGTCGCTTCAGCCCGCGCAACAGTATGGTGGCTCGGGCACTGAACGAAGCCGGAATAGGCACACTCCTGTTTGACCTCCTCACTGCGGATGAACACCGTGTTGATGAAATCACCCGGGAATACCGTTTCGACATCGCGCTGCTGGCGCGACGTCTTGTGGAGGCACTGGACTGGACCGTCGCACAACCGGCTACAGGCGCATTACACCTTGGGCTGTTTGGTTCCAGTACGGGTGCCGCGGCAGCACTGATCGCTGCGGCACGTCGCGCGAATGTGGTGGAGGCGGTGGTATCTCGCGGCGGACGTCCGGATCTGGCGGGTGAGGCGTTGCCGCATGTGGTGGCGCCGACGTTACTGATTGTCGGCGGCGAGGACTACCAGGTGATCGAGCTCAACCGCGCGGCAGCGGCACGTATGCAATGCGACCCACAACTGCATTTGGTCCCTGGTGCTACTCACCTTTTCGAGGAGCCGGGTACGTTGGAATCTGTTGTGGCACTCGCCATCTACTGGTTTCAGCAAACTCTGCGGGATGAGTGACCAATGCGCCCCATGAAGTTGTTCAGCCTCGATATAGGTGCGGATTTTGCGGGGCGTGTCGCCGCTGCGCTTGGCGAGCCGCTGGCGGCTCACGAGGAGCGGGATTTCGTCGACGGTGAACACAAGCTGCGTCCCCTGGATGAAGTTGAGGGCGCGGATGTTTACCTTATCCAATCACTATATAGCTGTGCCGACAGTAGTGTTGACGACAAGCTGATTCGTCTTTTGTTTTACATCGGTGCGCTCAAGGATGCCGGTGCCGCGCGCGTGACGGCGGTGATTCCCTATCTCTGTTATGCGCGCAAGGATCGCCGCACAAAATTGCACGACCCGCTCTCCAGCCGCTATGTGGCGTCGCTGTTTGAATCCATGGGCACCGATGTAGTGGTAACCCTGGATGTACACAACTTGGCCGCATTTGAAAATGCTTTCCGTATCCGCACCCTGCATTTGCCGGCGCAGCCGTTGTTTGTGGACTTTGCGGCAGCGCGACTAGTGGGCAATAACAACCCACTGGTCGTGGCGTCTCCGGATGTAGGCGGGGTCAAGCGTGCGGAGGCTTTCCGACAAGCGCTCGGTGCAAGGCTTGCCTGTGAGGTGGGGCGGGCGTTTGTAGAGAAATACCGTAGCGGAGACAAGTTATCAGGCGGCGTACTGGTGGGCGATGTGGAAGGGGCCAGTGTGCTGGTTGTGGATGACCTGATCGCGGGAGGCGGCACCATCAAGAGGGCCACCGAGGCCCTGTATCGCGGCGGCGCAGCACGCGTTATTGCACTTGCCAGCCACGGCCAATTCTGCGCAAACGCTCTCGCGGAGCTGGCGCAACTGCCGCTCGAAGTCGTCGCAGTCACTAATTCACTGCCACAGCAAACCGCAGCGCACCTGCAGGTGGTCGACTGCGCACCGCTGTTGGCGGAAGCTATCCGGCGCTTGCATGAGGGTGGTCCGGCGACGCAGCTAAGCGTCTGACATGGACTATTTTGAGGCGGAAATTTCCCGCTTTATCTGGGACACCAAGTACCGATACCGGATTGGTGACCAGGTGTGTGATGCCACCCTGGAGGACAGCTGGCGTCGTCTGGCGCGGGCCTTGGCACGAGTCGAGGGGCGTCAGCGAGGGCGTTGGGCACTGCAGTTTTTTCGCTGCCTGGAGGGGTTCCACTTTCTCCCCGGTGGACGCATTCTGGCGGGCGCCGGTACGGATCACCGCGTTACCCTGTTTAACTGTTTTGTGATGGGCAATATCGAGGATTCCATGGAGGCGATCTTCGAGCGCCTCAAGGAGTCGGCCCTCACCATGCAGCAGGGTGGAGGCATCGGGTGTGACTTTTCCACCCTGCGCCCCGCTGGCAGCCGTGCCCATTATACCGGCACCATTGCATCGGGCCCGGTGTCGTTTATGCGGATCTGGGATGCCACCTGCGCTACGCTGCTTTCTACCGGCAGTCGGCGCGGTGCCATGATGGCGACCCTGCGCTGTGACCACCCGGATATCGAGCGCTTTGTCGACGCCAAGCGCGATGCCCGCGAACTGCGTCACTTCAATCTGTCGGTTCTGGTGAGCGATGCGTTCATGGCGGCGGTGGATGAGGATCGGGATTGGCCTCTGGTCTTTCCCGAGCGGATGCTCGACGGCGATGGCCGCGAGCTGTTGCCGCGCACCTGGAGTGGCGCACCGAAACCACTGCCGTGTCGGGTATTGAAACGGATTCGCGCCCGCGGGCTGTGGCAGAAAATCATGCGTGCCACGTATGACTGCGCGGAGCCCGGGGTGCTGTTTGTCGATCGCATCAATACGCACAATAACCTGTACTACCGCGAACTGATCAGTGCCACCAATCCCTGCGGTGAAATTCCGCTGCCTCCCTATGGCGCCTGTAACCTGGGCTCGATCAATTTGATGCGTTTTGTGCGGGCGCCGTTTACCGCGCGCGCGGATCTGGACTGGTCTGCTATCGAAGAATGCGCGGCGGTGGCGGTACGGATGCTGGACAATGTGATCGATTTGTCCCATTACCCGCTGCCGTCGCAGAAAAAGCAGGCGCAGGGTAGCCGGCGTATCGGTATTGGCATCACCGGCTTGGCGGATGCGCTGATTGCACTGGGCCTCCATTACGACAGCGACGCGGCGCGCGCGGTCGCCGCGCGGATCATGGCGAGGGTACGCGATACGGCCTACCAAACGTCTATCGACCTGGCGGCAGAAAAGGGGCCGTTCCCGTTTTTTGACCGCGACAAATATTTGGCCGGTGCGGATATACGAGGGCTACCGGAAGCATTGCGTACGGGAATTGCCAACAAGGGGATCCGCAACAGCCACCTGATCGCCATCGCGCCCACAGGCACCATCAGCCTGCTGGCAAATGGGGTGTCCAGCGGTGTGGAACCGGTGTTCGATTTTCAACACCGGCGCCAGATGTTGAGTGAGCAGGGCGAATACCGCGAGTTCGAGATTGTCGACCCGGCGTGGAAGCTCTGGTGCGAGCGCGGAGGGGACGCGGAATCGTTGCCGCCGTCGTTTGTGTCTGCGCGCGAACTCTCACCACTGGCACACTTGCGCATGGAGGCAGCGCTGCAACCGTATGTAGACAATGCCATATCCAAAACCGTGAATGTGCCCGTGGATTTTTCGTTTGCTGACTTTGAATCCCTTTATCGCGAAGCATTCAGGCTGGGTCTCAAGGGTTGCACTACGTTTCGTCCCAATCCTGTCACCGACGCCATTCTCACTAGTATCGACGAGCTGCCGGTGAGCCACTGTTGCGGTATCGAGCGTGAGGGAGAATAGGCTTGTGCGAGTCTCACACTGATTGCTGAATCCCACCGTATTTAATCGAAGAATTTCCGTTACACTGCGGGTTCCTATCCATATTTTTGGACAACCTAACGGAGCCCGTATGAGTCAGCCCGATGTAACTACCTGGCTGGATAACCTGCCCGAGGCCTTTCTCGCCTACCTGAATGGCCGGCGCCTGGATGAGGTCGAGTGCATAGTCCCGGATCTTAACGGCATGTCCCGTGGCAAGGCGATGCCGCTGAACAAGTTCTCCCCGGAAACGCCGATCTTCTTGCCCATCTCTATCTTCTACCAGACCATCACCGGCCAGGATGTGGAGATGGATATTGAAAACCAGTGGGCGGAAAGCGATATGGCGCTGGTGCCGGATATGTCCACGGCCATGGCGGTGCCCTGGGCGAAGACGCCGGCGCTACAGATCATTCACGATCTGCAGGACCTCGACGGCAACCCCATCCCCTGCGCGCCGCGCAATGTGCTGAAGCGGGTGATAGGTATGTATCGGGAGCGGGGCTGGCAGCCGATTGTGGCGCCGGAGCTGGAGTTTTATCTGACCCGGCCGAATGTGGATCCCAATGAGCCGATTCAGCCTCCGATTGGCCGCAACGGCCGCTCCGGTACTTCCCTGCAGTCGTACTCCATGACCGCTATTGATGAATACGGTCCGGTGATCGACACCATCTACGAGTTCGCCGAAGCCGCTGGTCTGCATATCGATTCGGTGATTCAGGAAGACGGTGCTGGGCAGGTGGAGTTCAACCTGACTCACGGTGATCCATTGCTGCTGGCGGACCAGGTGTTTTACTTCAAGCGCATCATCCGCGAGGCGGCGCTGAAAAACGGTATGTTTGCCACCTTTATGGCCAAGCCCATGCGCGACCAGCCTGGTAGTGCTATGCATATTCACCAGAGTGTGGTGGATATTGATACCGGCAAGAACGTGTTCTCTGCAAAAGACGGCAGCGCCTCGGATCTTTTTCGCTACTTTATCGGCGGTACCCAGAAGCACCTGCGGGAAATCATGCCCTTTATTGCGCCCAACGTGAATTCTTACCGCCGCTATGTACTGGCGGATAACTCCAGTGCGCCGACGAATATTGGCTGGGGCTACGACAACCGCGCAACCGGTCTGCGGGTTCCCAATTCCGGTGCCCAGGATCGCCGTCTGGAAAACCGCGTGGTGGGGGTGGATGCGAACCCCTACCTGGCGATTGCCGCCAGTCTGGTGTGTGGTTATCTCGGTATGATTAATGGTATCGAGCCGAGCGCGCCCGCAACGTCGGAGCTGGATGAGGAGCAGGAAGAAAATTTCTATATCCCGCTAACCTTCGATGAGGCGCTGCGTATCTTTGACGATGCGGGCGAGTTGCGCCAGGCGCTGGGCGAGGACTTCTGCCAGCTCTACGCGGCGGTGAAGTATGAGGAAATGCGCCTGTTCCACCGGGAGATTTCTCCCTGGGAGCGCCAGCACCTGTTATTAAACGTCTAGTTTTTCGCTGGCGCACAAAAAAGGCCCCAACCGGAAACGGTTGGGGCCTTTTTATTGGCGAGGCCGGTGACGATTAAACGTCAAAGCCTTCCATCAGCTTTTTTTCCACCAGGGCTTTTTTCAGGCGCGCGTACTGGGGAATGCCGTTTTTGTACGGCGGGTAGTCTTCACCCTGGATCAGCGGCTCCAGGTAGTCGCGGCCAGCCTTGGTGATACCGAAACCGTCTTCGGAAATAAACTCCTTGGGCATGAATTTTTCGACGTTGGCCACTTCAGAAAGCGGTGCTTCGCCGATGGTCCAGCTGTAGTCTTCCGTGGTGGTGCCGTTGCGCTCGATGGTAGGCATGATGGCGTTCTTGCCGGCAACCGCCGCTTCCACCGCCGCTTTACCCACGGCGTAGGCCTGCTCCACATCGGTAGCGGACGCAATGTGGCGCGCTGCGCGCTGCAGGTAATCGGCCAGGGCCCAGTGGTACTTGAAGCCCAGCTCGTCTTTCACCATTTTCGCCAGGGTCGGTGCCACGCCACCCAGCTGTTTGTGGCCGAAAGCATCGACGCTGCCCGCATCTGCCAGGAAGGTGCCGTCTTCATACTGGGCACCCTCGGAGGCGACGATCACGCAGTAGCCCTTCTCGGTAACGGTTTGTTGCACTTTGGCGAGGAATTTCTCTTTGTCGAAAGCCACTTCCGGCAGCAGGATGATATGCGGCGCATCGCCTTCCTGCTCCTGAGCCAGGGCGCCGGCTGCGGCGATCCAGCCCGCGTGGCGGCCCATCACTTCAACGATGAAGACCTTGGTGGAGGTGGCGCACATGGAGGCCACGTCCAGGGCCGCTTCCTTTGTGGAGACGGCCACATATTTGGCTACAGAGCCGAAGCCCGGGCAGTTGTCGGTAAACGGCAGGTCGTTATCCACAGTCTTGGGAATATGGATGGCCTGGATGGGGTAGCCCATCTTTTCCGACAGCTGGGAAATCTTGAGACAGGTATCGGCGGAGTCACCACCACCGTTATAGAAGAAGTAGCCGATGTTGTGCGCCTTGAACACCTCGATCAGACGCTCGTATTCAGCGCGGTTCTGCTCCAGGCTTTTCAGCTTGTAGCGGCAGGAACCGAAGGCGCCGGAGGGGGTGTGGCGCAGGGCGGCGATGGTCTCAGTGGATTCCTGGCCGACATCGATCAACTCTTCCTTGAGGGCCCCGACAATGCCGTTCAGACCGGCATAGACATTGCCGATCTTGTCGCTGTGCTGGCGGGCGGTCTCGATGACTCCGCAGGCGGAGGCGTTGATGACGGCGGTAACACCGCCGGATTGCGCGTAAAAGGCGTTCTTCTTCGACATGTCTGTCCTATGGGTCTCGGTTTCTCGTCTAAAGTCACCCTCGGCTCGGGGGTGGAGGCGGCGGGCGGCTCTTGACGGCTACCTCACGCGGCGCGAAGTCTAATGTATTCATATGGCAATTGCATGGAATTGCGGGCATTCGACACTTACTGTGGGAAAAGGCCGTGATAAGCTTGCGCGTCGTTGATTTTTCGAGCACTGCCCGCACTTCCTGCCATTGACAGGGAAAGAAGCAAAAACCGCGCCGGGCCGAGATGTTTACCGGGATTTCCCCGTAGAGCGGGGAATAATTGCGTGAACAGGCAGTCTCAAGCGGCGTCGCTTTCGACATTTGAGGTTTGGGTTGGCTCGGGCCCGTATTGAACAGAGTGAACAAACTGGCATGCATATTCATATTCTAGGCATCTGTGGCACCTTTATGGGCAGCCTGGCGCAATTAGCGGTGGCTGAGGGCCACAAGGTCACTGGCTCCGATGCCAATGTTTACCCGCCCATGAGCACTCAACTGGAGCGCGCCGGCATCACGCTGACCGAGGGCTACGACCCGGCGCAGCTGGATCCGGCGCCGGATCTGGTGATCATTGGCAACGCCCTGTCCCGTGGAAACCCAGCGGTAGAAGCGGTACTTGAGAAGGGGCTCCCCTATACCTCCGGCGCCCAGTGGCTGTGCGATCATTTTCTCGGTGGGCGCTGGGTGCTGGCAGTGTCCGGTACCCACGGCAAGACCACCACTGCCAGTATGCTGGCCTGGGTGCTGGACTTTGCGGGCATGGACCCCGGCTTCCTGATCGGCGGTGTGCCGCAGAATTTTGATGTGTCCGCGCGCCTGGGGAGCACTCCCTTCTTCGTGGTGGAGGCCGACGAGTACGACACGGCGTTTTTCGACAAACGCTCCAAATTTGTCCACTACCGCCCGCGCACCTTGATCATCAACAACCTCGAATTTGACCATGCGGACATTTTTGAGGACCTGGCGGCGATCCAGAAGCAGTTCCACCATCTGGTGCGCACGGTGCCGGGTAGCGGCCTGGTGATCGCCGCCCGGGAGGACGCAGTTACCCAGGTGCTCGATCAGGGCTGCTGGAGTGAGGTGCAGCGCTTTGATGTGGAGCAGGAAGATGGCGTGTGCCTGGGAGACTGGTGCGCGGTAAACGTGGCCGCGGACGGCAGCCGCTTCGATGTGCAGCTGGAAGGCAATACTGTGGCCAGTGTGCAATGGGAACAGACCGGCCTGCACAGTGTGAAGAACGGGCTTGCGGTAATCGCCGCCGCCCGTCACGTGGGGGTTGAACCGGCGACGGCGGCGGAAGCGCTGGGCAAGTTTGGCGGTGTAAAGCGCCGTATGGAGTGCCTCGGGGACATTCAGGGGATCCGCCTGTACGATGATTTTGCCCATCATCCCACGGCCATCGAGACCACGTTGAACGGTCTGCGGGCCAAAGTCGGTAAAGATAAAGTCATCGCATTGATTGAACCGCGTTCCAATACCATGCGTATGGGACATCATCAGCACCAGCTGGCGCGTGCCTGTGCCGGTGCCGACCTGGTCCTCTGGTATCAACCGGAGGGGATGAACTGGTCCCTGGATGAGGTGGTTCACCATTCCACAGTTCCGGCGAAGGTTCTCCACAGTATCGACGCTGCGGTAGAATCCGTTCTTGAACTGTCCGGGCCCGGCAGTCACGTAATTGTGATGAGTAATGGTGGCTTCGGCGGTGTACACCAGCGGCTGCTCCACGCCCTGGAACAGAAATACGGCAAATAGCCCCGTATCGGGGCGGACAACGGATACCTCTTTGGCTGAGCCGACTTTCCCCAAAACAGTAACCCTGGCGATGACCGGCGCCTCCGGGGCACAGTACGGCCTGCGCCTGCTGCAATGCCTGCTGGCGGCGCGGGTGCGTGTATGGCTGTTGCTGTCCGATGCCGCGCGCATCGTGATTAATACCGAAACTGATGTGGCCCTCCCAGAAGAGGAGGGTCGTATTGAGACGTTCCTGCGCGAGCTGTATGGTGCCGAAGAAGGGCAGCTGGCCCTGTTTGGCAAACGCGACTGGTTCTCGCCGGTAGCGTCGGGCACTGGTGCTGCCAACAGCCTGGTGATCTGTCCGGCCAGTGGCGGCACTTTGTCTGCGGTGGCCTGCGGGGCATCTAACAATCTGATCGAGCGGGCCGCGGATGTGGCACTGAAAGAGCGCCGCCAGTTGATTCTGGTACCGCGGGAAGCACCGTATTCGGAAATCCACCTCGAAAACATGCTCAAGCTGACCCGCATGGGGGCGGTGGTCCTGCCGGCGAGCCCGGGCTTTTATCAGAAGCCGCAGACCGTAGAGGACCTGGTGGATTTTGTCGTGGCCAGGATTCTGAGCCAGTTAAATATCGAGCAGTCCCTGTTGCCCCCCTGGGGCGACGGCTGAGAAACGCATCATGCAAAAGACCGTCATCATTCACTTCTGTGTGCAGTGCAACTGGATGCTGCGTTCAACCTGGATGGCCCAGGAGCTGCTGTACACCTTTGCCGAAGATCTGGAGCAGGTGGCACTGAAGCCGGGAAGCGGTGGTGTGTTTGAAATTCTAGTGGGCGACCAGTTGATCTGGGAGCGCAAGCGGGATGGCGGCTTCCCCGGTGCAAAAGAGCTGAAGCAGAAAGTGCGCGATGTACTTTTTCCTGAGCGCGATTTGGGCCACGTGGATAAATAATCGCATTAGCAAAACACCGTGTGCTCTGCACACGATTTATTACGAAGATAAGTGATCAGAATATGTTGTTGGGCTTGAAGACCTGGTACGAGAAACTGGTACTCGGACATCCAAAGATCGTGTTGGCACTAGTGGCTCTGCTCACCATTGCCGCTGCTGCGGGCCTACCGCGATTCAAATTGGATGCCTCTGCGGATTCCCTGACCCTGGAGACGGACGACTCGCTGGATTTCTTCCGGGAGATTTCAGAGCGTTATAACTCCGGTGACTTCCTCGTAGTTACCTACCGCTATAAAAACGGTGACCTGTTCAGCGACGAATCCCTGGCCACAATGCGGCGCCTGCAGGATGAGCTGGCGATGGTAGATGGCGTTTCGGGTGTACAGTCGATCCTCAATGTGCCCCTGCTTTATAGTCCAAAGCTTTCCATCACCGAAGTAGCGGAGGGTATTCGTACTCTGTCCAGCTCCAGTGTGGACAAGGAACTGGCGCGCAAGGAATTTCTCGAGAGCCCTATCTACAAAGAGCTGATTCTGAGCCCCGATGGCGAGACCACCGCCATGATGCTCAACCTCACGCTGGACAAGGAAGGCCTGGATCTGGTGCGCGAGCGCGACGCCCTGCGCCGCCAGCGCAACAGTGAGGGTTTGAATACAGAGGAAGCCCAACGGCTGGAAAAAGTAACCGCCGAATATCTGCAGCACCGGACTGTGCAGGAGGTTGCAGCGCGTGACCGGGTAAAGGAAGTGCGGGAAATTCTTACCCACTACGATGACAACGCCGAGCTGTTCCTCGGCGGCCTCACCATGATCACCTCGGATATGATCGCGTTTATCCAGAGCGACCTGGTGGTGTTCGGTGCCGGTATTCTCGCGTTTATCGTGATTACCCTATTGTTGATTTTCCGGCAGGCACGCTGGGTACTGTTACCGCTTGTCACCTGCGTTACCACTGCGGTGATGATGTTGGGATTACTTTCCTGGCTGGATTGGCGTTTAACGGTGATCTCCGCCAACTTTGTTGCGCTGCTGCTGATTATCACCCTGGCCGTTACCATCCATCTGGCGGTGCGTTACCGCGAATATTTTGCCCAATACCCGGAGTGGGATCGGTTCCAGCTGGCCTCCGCTACGGTGGCATTCATGGCCAAGCCGTGCCTGTACACAGGCCTTACCACCATGGTGGCCTTTATTTCCCTGGTGGTCAGCGGTATTCGCCCGGTAATCGATTTCGGCTGGATGATGACTATGGGTGTCACCGTGGCACTGGTGTTGTCGTTCCTGATTCTTCCCGCGAGCCTGATGCTGCTTAAAAAGCGCGACGCGGGGCAGGGTGAAGATAACTCGCACGCATTTACTCAGCTGTTTTCCCGCTTTGCCGAAAACCACAAAGGTATCGTGCTGGGTGTGGCGGTGCTGGCGGCGATTATCAGTGCGGTGGGTATTTCCCGTCTGAAAGTGGAAAACCGTTTTATCGATTACTTTGATGATTCCACCGAAATCCATCAGGGGATGCTGGTGATCGATCAGCGTCTCGGAGGCACCATCAACCTGGATGTCGTGCTCAGTAAACCCGAGCAGGCCGAGGCGGTGCTTGAAGGGGAAGAGGACCCGTTCGCAGCGGATTTCGGTAGCGATGAATCAGAAAGTGATGCGGCGGAAGAAGCGGATCCGTTTGCTGCGGAAGACCCATTTGCAGCAGACGACCCCTTTGCCAGCGGCAGTGAAAGCCAGGTACCGGACGCCTACTGGTTTACTGTGGCCGGACTGAACCAGATCGAAAGGCTACACGACTTCCTCGAAGCGCAGCCGGAAATTGGCAAGGTGCAGTCACTGGCGACGCTGTACAAAGTGGCGCAGGACCTGAACGATGGCGGCCTGAATGATTTCGAATTGGCGGTGGCTCGCCAGAGCTTGCCGGATGAAATTAACCAGGTACTGGTCCATCCCTATTGGTCCCCGGACCAACAGGAAGCGCGAATTACCATGCGGGTGATGGAAACCGATCCTGACCTGAGCCGCGACGAGTTGATCCAGCGTATTTACGCCTATGCGGAAACCGAAATGGGCATGGCGCCGGAAAATGTTCGCCAGACCGGTATGCTGGTGCTTTACAACAATATGCTGCAAAGCCTCTTCAAGTCCCAGATTCTCACCCTGGGGGCGGTGTTTGCGGGTATCCTGTTGATGTTCCTGGTGCTGTTCCGCTCCTTGTGGTTGGCGGTGATCGCGCTGGTGCCAAACATGCTGGCTGCCTGTGTGGTGCTCGGCGGCATGGGACTGGCGAATATTCCCCTGGATATGATGACCATTACCATTGCCGCTATTACCGTGGGTATCGGCGTGGATCATGCCATTCACTACCTCTACCGGTTCCGCGAGGAGTTTGCCAAAGACGGTGACTATATCGCCACCATGCATCGCAGCCACGCGACCATAGGGCGGGCCATGTTCTACACAGCGATTACGATTATCGCCGGCTTCTCGATATTGGCCCTGTCCAAGTTTGTTCCGTCAATTTACTTCGGACTGCTGACAGCCCTGGCCATGTCGGCGGCGCTGCTGGGCTCGCTGACCCTGCTGCCGCTGCTACTGGTGCTGATCAAGCCTCTGCCCAGGCCTTCCGAGGGCAATGAGCCGGGAAAGTCCCCAGCGGTGGCTGAAGCGTGTATTAGCTGAGCGCGTCGATCTACCGCTTTTAGAATTCTGACGTAGCGTTCACACCTGAATATTCGGGCCCGCGGATTCCCTCCCCGGGCCCTTTTTATTTCTAGCGCACGTGCCTGCTTCTACACTTGAGGATTGGCAGATGCCAATTATTCAAGAGGTGGTTTACAGGCGCATGGTTGACAGGGGTATGCAGAAAAGTCGCGTTGCAATACTGATTCCCGGGATCTTCGACCGGGGCAAGTCAATGTTGAGAATGCAGGGCGCGCTTCATAAAGCGGGGTTTACCGCACGTACTATCCACCTCAAGACTAACAGTGGCTGGTATGGGATGGAGCCCATGGCTGAGCAGCTCTGCGAACTGGTGGAGGAGTTAGCGGGTGAGGGGGAGACTTGCGCGCTGGTGGGGTTCAGCATGGGGGGGATAGTGGCGCGGTATTATCTGCAACGCTTGGGTGGGGCGGAAAAGGTACACAAGTTTATTGCCCTCTCCAGTCCCCACTTTGGCAGCCTGTGGGCGCATCTGTTGCCCTACAAGGGCGGGCGGCAACTGCGCATCGGCAGTGAGTTTCTCGGGAACCTGAACAAGGACGCGGCTGGGCTGGAGGGCGCGGCGCCGGTTTCCATCTGGACACCCTATGACACCACCATTGTGCCGCACACCAGTTCCCGCCTGCCGATTGGTGACACTTACCAGGTGCCGGTAAGCCTGCACCGCTGGGTACCCCAGAACCCAGCGGTGATCGACATCGTGATTGCAGAGCTGACCAGGGCCCTCGAGAGCGGGGCGTCCTAGCACTCCGCAGCCGTCAGCTCTGCTGGATGAAAAAATCCCGCAGATAGCGAAACAGCTTGCGCTGGTTGGTCGGGGCCTTCTTATTGGCGATTTCCTTGTTTGACTCGCGAATAAGGGTGCGCAGCTGCTGGTGATCCGCGCCCGGAAATGCATCGAAAAATGCGCTCTGGGCTTCTTTGCCCTGAGTCAGTAACCGCTCCCGCCATTCTTCCGCCATACGGTCGAAGCGCAGGTGCAGGTGGTCCTGTTCCTTGTGTTTCTCAAGTACGGCTTCGATTGCCTCCACGTCGGCCTTGCGCATCAGCTTGCCGATATACTGCAACTGGCGACGTCGCGCTTCCCGGGACTTGATCCGGTGCATGGTGGCGATACCCTCGGCGAGGTCAGCGTCCATCGGTACTTCCGCGAGCTTGGCCGCGCTAAGCTCGGTGAGTTTTTTGCCCAGCTCCTGCAACTGGTGCATCTCTTCCTTGATCTGGGTCTTGCTCTTGGGCAGATCCTCGTCAAACTCGTTGTAAGGGTCATTGTTGTCGGAATTGTGCATAAGAAGTCTCAAACAAAATTGGACTCGCCCGACATGGCGGGCGAAAAGAAATCAGGCAAAAAATATCGTCGCCAGGCCGAGGAAGGACATAAAACCCACCACATCGGTGACTGTCGTGAGCGCTACGCCGCCGGCCAGCGCCGGATCGATTCGCATCGCCCGCAGGGCCACCGGCAAAATAGCTCCGGCGAGTGCAGCGGTGATCAGATTGATGACCATGGCCGCAATGATAATCCAGGCGATGCGCTGATCCCCAAACCAGAGTGCTGCAATGCCGCCCATCACCGCTGACCACAGAATCGCGTTCAGCGCGCCGCTGCCCAGTTCCCGCGACAGTAACCAACCCAGGTTACTTCGCCCTATCTGGCCCAGGGCCATACCGCGAATCACTACCGTAAGTGTCTGGCTGCCGGCAACCCCGCCCATACTGGCGACAATGGGCATCAGTACCGCCAACGCCACCACCTTGTCGATGGTGCCCTGGAACAGGTTGATCACCCAGGAGGCCAGCAGCGCGGTCAGTAGGTTGATACCGAGCCAGATTGCCCGCCGTGGTGCAGTGCGTTTAACGGTAGCGAAGGTATCTTCTTCTTCGTCGAGACCGGCGAGGCTCATTAGTGAGTGATCCGCGTCCTCGCGAATCACGTCCACCACATCATCGATCGTGATACGACCCAGCAGACGCTTTTGCTCATCCACGACCGGCGCGGTTACCCAGTCATACTGGGCGAAGAGTCGCGCTACCTCGTCGTCGGGCATGTCGGCGGGGATTGGCTCGACGTCCGTGACCATGATCTCGCGCACTGTGACGGATGGGTCGGTGGTGAGCAGTTTGGTGAGTGGCAGCAGGCCGATAAACCGGTCCTTGCGGTTCACAACAAAAAGGTTGTCGGTGGATTCCGGCAATTGCTCGTGCCGGCGCAGGTAGCGAAGTACCACGTCGAGATGCAGGTTGGGGCGTACGGATACGATTTCCGTATCCATCAGGCCACCGGCAGTCTCTTCGTCGTAGGCGAGCACGCTTTCTACCCGCTGGCGATCACGCTCGCTCATTGCAGAGAGCACTTCCGCCATCACCCGCTCAGGCAACTGCTGCAGTATGTCCGCCACATCGTCCGCATCCAGGCCTTCCATCACCGCCACCATTTCTTCGGTGTCCATGGTGGAGAGGATTTGGCTCTGGATCTCGTCAGACAGCTCCTGGAGTACCTCGCCTTCCACCTCGCGGTCGATCAGCTTCCAAAGTACCTGGCGAATACGGGGTGGCGAGCTTTCCAGTAGCTGCGCAATGCTCGGTGGGGAGAGGGAGGCCAGCATGCGCTGGACTTCGCGTCCGGTGCCACTATCCAGCGCCGCGTACAGCTCGCCGAGCTGATTCTGGGCGCGGAAATTAATGTCGGTATTGACGGGCTTGGGCACAGGAATTCCAGATGTTCGAGAGGGTGGCGAGTGCCGGCATTATACGGCGAGAATTCGCATGGGTAGCGATTAGACGTGTGGAAACTGCAGTAATGGCGGCGGTGATATTCGCTTCTTATTCACCTTCACCAAAACGGTCATTGATCAATGAGCAGATAGCTTCGTGCGCCAAGTCTTCGTCGCGGCCACAGACTTCCAGCTCCAGTTCCACGCCTTTGCCTGCCGCCAGCAACATCAGTGCCATCACGCTTTTACCATCTACGGTTTTGCCTTCGTAGAGCACTTTCACTTCTGATGAAAAGCGCGCACTGGTCTGGGCAAATTTACTGGCAGCGCGGGCATGCAGCCCCAGTTTGTTGATGATTGTGATGCGGCTTCTTTGCATAGGCGCCTACTGTCTGCTCTCGTTCTCTTCTGGGCAGAATTACTTCTGCTGTTCGCGGTGGCGAATTTGAATATTTTCAAACTGGCCGGCAAAGGTCTTGGCTAGTTGCTCCACCATATAGACGGACCTGTGTCGGCCGCCGGTACAGCCGATGGAAACCGAGGTGTAGCTGCGGTTACTCTGCTGGTAGGAAGGCAGCCAGCGCTCGAGAAAGTTGGTGATGTCCCGCTGCATATCACTGGTTTCCTGATGTGAACGCAGGAACTCTGCCACTTCAGGATCCAGTCCGGTTTTGTTGCGCAGTTCCGGAATCCAGTAAGGATTGGGTAGGCAACGCAGGTCGAACACCAGATCGGCATCTACCGGGACGCCGTGTTTGAAACCGAAGGACTGGAACAGGATTGCCATTCCCGGTGAGTCCTTGCCGACCACGCGGGATTTCATCTGGTCGCGTAATTGGTGCAGGCTGAGGCTGCTGGTGTCGATCACCAGGTCGGCCATGGAGGCCAACGGGGCGAGCAGCTCCTTTTCGCGGTTCAGCGCTTCCAGCAGGTGGGTGTGACTGTCGCTCAGGGGGTGTTTGCGGCGGGTTTCACTGAAGCGTTGCACCAGAACTGGGGAGCGCGCGTCCAGGTAGATGACATCGCAGTCGATGCCGCTCTCCCGCAGGTCGTTGATCACCTTGGGGGCCTGGCGCACGTCGTGCCACAGGTTGCGGGCATCGATGCCAAGGGCCAGCTGGGTGTTTTCCTCGGACGGCTGCTCTGCCACCCGGCGGATCAGCTCTGGCAGCAGGCTCGCGGGGAGGTTGTCGATACAGTTGAAGCCAACGTCTTCCAGCAGTTGCAGGGCGGAGCTTTTTCCGGAGCCCGAGCGGCCGCTGATGATGACCAGTCGCATAGAACAAGCACTCCTTGCTGAATCCGGGGCCGTGCGGCGCCGGCATGGCTAACTTGAGCAGGGCCGGCAGCGGGTGGCTGCCGGATTACGCGAGCTATTATGCCGCGGCGGCGCTGTTGATGGCCAGTGCGTAGAGATCGTCGCTGGTGCTAGCCTCGCGCAGCTTTTCACGCACGCGGCTATCGCTGAACAGGGCGGCAATTTCCGCCAGGGTGTCCAAATGCTCCTGCTCAGAGTCCTCGGGGACCAGCAGGGCGAACAGCAGATCAACGGGCTGGCGGTCGATGGCGTCAAAATCTACGGCTGGAGAGGTAGTGCAAATCACACCGATGGGCTTGTCACAACCGGGCAGGCGGCAGTGAGGAATGGCGACGCCTTCGCCAATCCCTGTAGAGCCCAGGCGCTCCCGTGCTACCAGCTGGTTGAATACGGTATCGGAATCCAGTTCAGGGTATTGTTCTGAAATCGCTTGGGCGATATTGAGTAACAGCTTTTTCTTGCTACTCCCCGCCAGATGGCAAAGGCTCAGGCGGGGAGAGAGTAATGCTTCCAATGTCATAACTTACTGATGATCTAGCGGTACAGGCCAGCCGGTAACCTGGTGATGTTACGACTAGCGGTGACTGCGTAACTTCTCTTTGTGTTTCAGCAGTTGCCGGTCGAGTTTGTCTGTCAGCGAATCGATCGCTGCGTACATGTCCTCAGATTCCGAATCGGCAAAAATATCCTTGTTGCCGTTCACGTGAACCCGCGCTTCGGCTTTCTGGATGAGTTTGTCGACGGAAAGAATGACCTGGGTATTGGTAATCAGGTCATTGTGGCGGGAGAGCTTGTCCAGTTTGGTCTCGCAGTAATCGCGAATGGCCGGAGTAACGTCTACATGGTGGCCACTGATATTGATCTGCATGGATTTCTCCTCATAGGGTGCAACACAAATCTGGCGGCACCCCCGCACAGGGCGGCAACCCTACTAGGAAGTGCGTCAGAATGGAAGGATACACTCAATATCTAACCATTGGTTGCCCGGAAAATGTCTGAAAAGAGGCTGCGGTGTCCCGTTTTGTGACTGGTGATGTCAAACCAGTCGTTTTCGCTCGCTGGAGGAGGGGATTCCCATCGACTCGCGGTACTTGGCCACGGTGCGTCTCGCCACTTTGATGCCCTGGGAGTCAAGTTCCTGAGTGATCTTGTTATCCGACAGCGGCTTGCGGGGCTGCTCGCCGTCGATCAACTTGCGAATCAGGGCGCGGATGGCAGTGGAGGATGCATCCTCGCCGGAATCGGTGCTGACGTGGCTAGAGAAGAAATATTTGAGCTCGAACACGCCGCGGGGGGTGAGCATGTACTTCTGCGTTGTCACCCTAGAAATGGTGGATTCATGCATGCCGATGGTCTCGGCGATATTCGCCAGCACCATGGGTTTCATGGCTTCGGGCCCCAGTTCAAAGAACCCCTGCTGCTTTTCGACGATACAGCTGGCCACTTTCAGCAAAGTCTCGTGGCGGCTCTGCAGGCTTTTCAGGAACCAGCGCGCCTCCTGCAGATTGTCCCGCAAGTAGTTATTTTCGCTGGAGTTATCGGCGCGCTTGATCATGGACGCGTAGGCGTCGTTGATGCGCAGCTTGGGCGTGGTTTCCGGGTTCAGCTCCACAACCCAGCGGTGCTGTTTGCGACTCACGATTACGTCCGGCACCACATACTGGGGCTCTTCACTGCCGAAAGCCTCGCCGGGGTAGGGTGTGAGGGTCTGGATCAGGCGCATCACCTCGCCGAGCTGGGTCTCGTTAAGTCGCGTGCGGCGGCTCAGTTGCCGGAAGTCACGCTTTCCGAGCAGGTCCAGGTGCTGGCCTACCACGACAAGTGCCTGGGCCATCCAGGGGGTGGTTTCCGGCAGTTGACGCAATTGCAGCAGCAGGCTTTCGCGCAGATCGCGCGCGCCGCAGCCGACGGGTTCCAGTTGCTGAATGGTTTTGAGGACTGCCAGGACTTCATCAGTTTCGACCTCGAAGGCCGCGGCCATTTCATCCAGGTCGGCGTCGAGAAAACCGTTTGGGGCAATGGCGTCGATTAGTGCCTCGCCGATCAGCTTGTCGCTGTCGGTCAGCCCGGTGAGGTTCAATTGCCACAGCAGGTGATCCTGCAGGCTCTCTGAGGCGGCATTGCGCTGCTCCAACGCATAATCCTCTCCCTCACCGCCGCTGTAGCTGCCACTGGTATAGATGTCGTCCCAGCGGGTATCCACCGGCAGGTCGTCCGGGATTTCAGTGCTCCAGTCGCCGTCTGCGCTGGAGTCGCTCTGGGCCTCGCTGGCGCTTTCGCGTTCGCTGGCTTCTCGCTCCTGACCTTCAGGAGTGGCTGGGGTATTCTGGTCCTGATGGGACTCGCCAGCATGATCCTCAAAATCGGATTCAAGCAGCGGGTTGCTGTCGAGCGCGGACTGAATCTCTTGTTGCAGGTCCAACGTCGACAACTGCAACAGGCGTATGGCCTGCTGCAGCTGCGGAGTCATCGTCAGCTGGGTGCCGAGTTTTAACTGGAGTGACTGCTTCATAAGGGAGGTTCGGCAGAAAATTCTGTCATTGGCGCGCCACAGCAGATTTGATGCTTGAAGCGGCGGCGTTTAGCTCATTTCCTGCAGACTACCCCGGAGCAAATCGGAACACAAGGGGCAGTTTAAGCAATAAGCGTGCCGAAAAATAATGCGCGTTCGGTCACGCGGGTTTTGAGGGGTACTTCAAGCCTAAGAAATCCCTGGTCAGGCTGATGAAGCCGTCATGATCCGCTTAAATAGTGAACTCGTGTCCCAAGTAAACATCTTTCACTTGCTTGTTCTCGGCCACGTCTCTTGGGTTGCCAGAAGCAATGATGTGTCCCTCGCTGACGATGAAGGCGGTTTCGCAGATATCCAGGGTTTCTCGCACATTGTGGTCGGTGATCAGTACACCAATGCCGCGATCCCGCAGGTGGCGAATGATCTGCTTGATATCGTTGACCGAGATGGGGTCCACGCCAGCGAAGGGTTCGTCGAGCAGGACGAAGGCCGGATTGGTGGCCAGGGCGCGGGCGATTTCTACCCGACGGCGCTCGCCGCCGGACAGTGCCATACCCAGGCTGTCGCGGATATGGGTGATATGGAACTCCTCCAGCAGGGCCTCCAGCTGTTCCTTGCGCTGGACACGATTGAGGTCCTTGCGGGTTTCCAGGATGGCGAGGATATTGTCGGAAACGGACAGGCGACGGAACACCGATGCTTCCTGGGGGAGATAGCCAATGCCTTTGCGGGCGCGACCATGCATAGACAAGCCGGTGATGTCTTCGCTGTCGATCATGACTCGGCCGGCGTCCGCCTGCACGAGGCCTGCGATCATATAGAAACAGGTGGTTTTACCGGCGCCATTGGGGCCCAGTAGGCCTACAACCTGGCCACTGGAAACGCTCACGGATACATCCTGAACGACTTTGCGCTTCTTGTACTGCTTGGCGAGGTGTAACGCTTTTAGCGTCGGCATGGCAAATTCCAGTCTCCGCTGAGGCAGCTCCTGCTTCCTCAGCTTGGTGTGTACGATAAAAGTGTATGTCGGGCCCCGGGTGGTGCGGCTGGCTTACTGGCCGTTATCGGCTGCCTGTGGCTCCACTGGTGTCTGCGCCTCGGGCTTCCAGATCATCTCCACGCGTTTTTTCTCCGACTGGCCCTGTGCCTGCATTTGCTCGCTGTTGAGGTCGTAGTCGATGCGCTCGGCGGAGAGGGTGTTGCCGTCGCGATCGACCAGGGCTTCGCCAGTGAGCTTCAGGGCATCGCTGCTCACAAGAAACTCAATTCGTTTGGCGCGCGCCTTGACCGGGCTGGTGCTTTCTTCAACCTGCTGCTGGAAGTGTGCCGGGGCTCCAGTGGCGACGACTTTATTGATCTCGCCCTTGGCATTGCCGTGTACCTCCACACGATCTGCGCGTATCTGCAGTGACCCCTGGCTAATCACCACATTGCCGCTGTAAACAGACAGGTTCTTACTGCGGTTGGCTTCTAGTTTGTCGGCGGATACTTTCACCGGTTGCTCGCGATCATTTGGTAGCGCCTGAGCTTCGGCGGCAACCAGCAGGACGCCAAGGGCGGTGGCGCAAACTGCGCGGGTCACTGCCCGTAAGGCGGTGAGGTTGAGGGGCGCCTGCAGCCGATGGCGGGCGAAATTACTGGGCTTCATAAAGGCTTTCCACATCGGACAGAATTTCTACCTTGTCTTTTTCGAGATCGGCGCGCAGCCCGGTGCCGGTAGTGCGGTTGGGGCCGTCGGTAATGGTAACAACTTTGTCGGTCTCGGCGAATTCTTCACGGGGGCGGATCTCGATTTTCGGGGTGCTCAGGGTAATGCCGGGCTCCGGCAGCTCCCTGATGGATACATCTCCCTCCAGTACGACGCGCTGCCCGTTATTGTAGGCGACACCAGTGCGAGACTCCGTACGCCAGCGTGAGTCCTCGCCCTGGTAAAACATCATGCGAGGCTCGGTAAGGTCGGCACGATCGCGGCGGGCAAACTGGAAAAATGTGACGCGCTCGGCATCCACTTCGTACGCCAGGTTGCCCTCGATGTTGTAGTGGCGCGTGCGAGCGCCCCGGATGATGAGGTCCGCGGCCTTGTTGTGTTCCTGCTGGGTGGGGCGCTTGCCCATCAGCTGCTCCGGAGGGCTTTCGGTGAACCACAGCCCAAGCGAGATCAGCGTGACCACAATAACCAGTGGTAGCCAGGTGCGCATATATTGAGTGTTTCCTTGTGCCCTTGTGGCGACTTCCCGTTCAGCTTGTCAGTTAGGCGCCATCGTGAGAGCTTGGTTCCAATTTTTACCGGTAGCTTCTTTCGGGAGCGCTACGAGCTGCTTTTCGCCAGGTACGGGGCCAGGGCGGCTTCAAAGGTACCTTGGGCTTGCATAATGCGGTCGCACACCTCGCGCACGGCGCCCAGTCCACCGCTGCGTTTGGTGGTAAATAATGCCCTCTCTGCGACAGGTGGGGCGGCATCAGGGACGGCAATCGGGCAGCCCACACGGGTCATCAGCTGTAAATCCGGGTAGTCGTCGCCCATATAAGCGATATTTTCGAGATCGTAGGGCTCGTTCGCGAACAGCTCCAGAAATGCGCTGTATTTGTCTTCGCGGCCCTGAATCAATCGGGTAATGCCAAGGTCGTGCGCGCGCTTTTCTACTACGTTACTGCGCCTGCCGGTAATGATGGCGACGGCCACTCCCGACTTTTGCAGCATCTTGATGCCGTGTCCGTCCAGGGTGTGGAACGTCTTCAGCTCGTTACCATGGTTGTCGAAATACAGTCGGCCATCGGTCAGTACGCCGTCCACATCGAGAATCAGGTGGCGGACCCGGCTCAATTTCTTATGAATTTCCTGGTCGCTGGGCGCTGTGGTTGCATCGTTCAAGGTTGTTTTCCTTTATAGGTCCCGAAGCGTGTCAGATGACACCGGCGCGCAGTATATCGTGCATATGCAACAGGCCGACGGGGTGGTGCTCCGGATCCTCGACCACCAGAGCGGTGATCTTGTTGTCTTCCATAATGCGCAGCGCCTCGGCGGCCAGGGTTTGGGCGCTGACCGTTTTTGGCCTCCGGCTCATCACCTGGTCCATGGTGGCGCTGTCTAGCTCAAACTTCTGGTCGATGACCCGGCGCAGGTCGCCATCGGTAAACACTCCCAGAAGGTGTCCGCTACTATCAACCACGGTCGTCATGCCGAAGCCTTTGCTGGTCATTTCCAGCAGGGCTGTGGCCAGAGGGGTCTCGGGCGCGACTTGGGGTAACTCTTCGCCGGCGTGCATCACGTCCTCAACCTTGAGCAGCAGCTGGCGCCCCAAGGCTCCGCCGGGGTGAGAAAATGCAAAGTCTTCCGCGGTAAATCCACGAGCTTCCAGCAAGGCTACGGCCAGCGCATCTCCCATCACCAGGGTAACTGTGGTGGAGGACGTCGGAGCCAGATTCAGCGGGCAGGCCTCGGTATCCACCGCGATATCCAGGTTTACGTCGGCAGACTGTGCCAGAGGAGAGTCCGACTTGCCGGTCATGCTAATCAGCGGGATGCCGAGGCGCTTCAGTAGTGGTAAAAGCGTGAGCACTTCGGCGGATGAGCCGGAATTGGAGATGGCAATCACCAGATCCTGTCGGGTGATCATACCAAGGTCACCGTGGCTAGCTTCCCCCGGATGTACAAAGAAGCTGGGGGTGCCGGTGCTGGCCAGAGTTGCCGCAATCTTGCGGCCAATATGGCCGGACTTGCCCATGCCGGAAACGATTACCCGGCCCTTACAAGCCATGATCAGCTCGCAGGCCTTGCTGAAATCGTCACCAATTCGGGCTTCCAGGGCAGCTACTGCCGCAGTTTCCATGGCAATGGTGCGGCGTCCGGCCTGTATGATCAGATCTGTTCCCATGATATCTCTCGCTGGATGATCCGGGGCGGCGCCGTCGAACGAGGGGCGGCTGGCCGCGATAATTCAGTTCATTTTAGAAAAGCCTGGCTGACTGGTCTGGTCGCCTGTGCATTGTGCCGGGAGACGCGGTTCACGTTGCCTGTTAGGCAGCCGTTGTAGCCAGGTTTTGTGCCCGGCTGTGCTGGCTGCAGATAACGGCTTGAGCGCTTTACCGCAATCCGCTGCGTCTGGTGCTGACGTGCTAACCTTTTAATGTCGATCAGGGCCGGTGTGGATGTGGGCGCCTAGAGGTTTGCCGAGAATGCATTGCACGTTGGCGCAGCGAAAGTGACCCAGTGCCGCTTGTCCAAAACGCGGCCATGGTATAGTTTGCCGCCGCTAATGTCAGCTACCGAGACCGGCCAAGGGTTTAATCGAGGGCAGCATTTGAGGCTTGGGCCTGGTGGTGTCGCCCTGCGACCCGACTCGGCCTGTAAAGTCCTCCAGCGAAAATTTTCGGTATCGCCGCGACACTTTTATGTGTTGTGTGCATCCAAGGGACGAATTGCCAATGGGAGATATTCTGTGAGCGCACTCACCACAATCCTGAACCGCACCGCCAGCCGTCGGCTTTCGAGCAAGGCTCGGGTTCTGATTTCTGTATTTTTACTGTGTTGCATGTCGCCTTTCGCGTCTGCAGCACAGAACCCCTACGCCCTGATAGAAGGTGTCTCTAATGAGCTCCTGGGTGTGATTCGTAGCGAGGGGCAAAACGTCAATTCCAACCCCCAGCGCTACTACTCAGCGGTAGATCGTGTGCTGGCGCCTGTCGTGGACTTTGATTTTATCGCCCGCGGCGTTATGGGCAGCCATGCGAAGAAGGCGACCCCTGCCCAGCGCGCCAAATTCGCCAGTACTTTCCGTCGCGACCTGGTAGCAACCTTTGCCCGCGGTGTAGCCACCTTTGGCACTATGGATGTGAAAGTGGTGAATCCGGGCTCTGCGCCCAGCGGCAATCGCGTCAACGTGCTGCAGGAAGTCCGCAGTAAAGAGGGCGTAACCAAGGTTTCCTACACCCTGGTGCGCAACCGCAGTGGCCAGTGGAAGCTGATCAACGTGATTCTGAATGGCGTCAATCTGGGCAAGACCTTCCGCGGGCAGTTCTCACAAGCAATGCAGGCCAACGGTGGCGATATCGACAAGGTAATTGCCAGCTGGTCGGCGGCGGATCAGGTTAGCTGATTCTGCATCAATGAGAGTGGGCGCGGCTCGCCAGTGGCGGCTGCGCCAGTACCTGTATTCCGTTACACTTGCGCGCTTTTTTAACTCGACTGTATCTCCATCTATGCAACCAGATCAGATCAAAGCCCTGATAGAAGGGCAAATCCCCGGCAGCCAGGTCGAAGTGGCGTTTGAAGGCAGCCACCTGCAATTGACCGTTGTCAGCGAAGCATTCAGCGGCTTGAGCCGGCTCAAGAAGCAGCAGCTGGTATACGGCGCGCTGTCCGACAAAATTGCCGACGGCACCCTGCACGCCGTGCAGATGAAAACCCTGACACCTGAAGAGGCCGGCCAGTAATACGTAGGTATTACCGCTAGGCGATTGGAAACCAGACCGAATGGATAAGTTGATTATCGAAGGGGGCAGCCCCATCTCCGGAACCTTGAAAATTTCCGGAGCCAAGAACTCCGCGTTGCCGATTCTGGCGGCCACACTGCTGGCCGATGGCCCGGTGCAGATTCACAATCTGCCGCACCTGAACGATATCACCACCATGATCACCCTGCTTCGCTGCATGGGTACTGATGTCACTATCGATGAAAAGCTGGGGGTGGAGATTGACCCGCGCTCGGTAAACGAGCTGACGGCGCCCTATGAGCTGGTGAAAACCATGCGCGCTTCCATTCTTGTGCTTGGGCCGCTATTGGCTCGGCACGGAGTGGCCAACGTTTCTTTCCCTGGCGGATGTGCCATAGGCAGCCGCCCGGTGGATATCCACCTCAAGGGGCTGGAGGCCATGGGCGCGGAAATCACCATCGATGAGGGTTTCATCCGCGCGCGCAGTAATGGCCGCCTTAAAGGCGCCAATATCGTCATGGAAAAGGTCACTGTAGGCGGCACCGAAAACCTGCTGATGGCCGCGGCTCTGGCGGAGGGAACCACGGTACTGCACAACGCCGCGCGGGAGCCGGAGATTGTCGATCTGGCTGAATTCCTGATGGCGATGGGTGCCGAAATTGAAGGTGCAGGCACTGACACTATTCGTGTGCACGGGGTGTCGCGCCTGAATCCCTGTTCATTCACCGTGATGCCGGATCGCATCGAGACCGGTACTTTCCTGGCCGCCGCCGCGGCAGCCCGTGGCAAGGTCCGCCTGACCCATACCCGCGCAGATATCCTCGATGCGGTACTGGTCAAGTTTGAAGAGGCTGGCGCCAATCTTAGTATCGGTGATAACTGGATTGAGCTGGATATGAAGGGCAATCGCCCGAAGGCGGTCAGTTTCCGCACTGCGCCTTACCCGGCTTTCCCAACCGATATGCAGTCCCAGTTCACCGCTATGAATGCCGTGGCGGAAGGGAAGGGGACCGTGGTTGAGACGATTTTTGAGAACCGCCTGATCCAGGTGCATGAACTGAACCGGATGGGGGCGAATATCGTCCTAGAGGGTAATACCGCCATCGTGACCGGGGTGGAAAAGCTCAAGGGGGCGCCGGTGATGGCATCGGATCTGCGCGCTTCTGCCAGCCTGGTCATCGCTGGCATGGTTGCCGAAGGCACCACCACGGTAGATCGTATTTATCATATTGACCGCGGCTACGAGTGCATCGAGGAAAAGTTGCAGCAGTTGGGGGCAAATATTCGCCGGGTGCCTGGCTGATCCTACTGTGAGTGGGGGGATGGCTGGTGCTTAGCTGGTCTTGCTAGATGTTTCTCTACTAGATTTATGCTCGTTTTGTATTGGCGCAGGATTCCGTGAGGCGATAAGCTTCCGGGATTAGGGAAAGTTGCCATCATCTTCAGGCCCGGCTTTTGCCGGGCTTTTCAGATAATCATAATCGTTATGCAGATCACTATAGCCCTGACCAAGGGGCGAATTCTCAAGGAAACGCTGCCGCTGTTGGCTGCGGCCGGCCTAGAGCCGCTGGAAGATATCGCCAAGAGTCGCAAGCTCATATTCCAAACCAACCAGGAGAATGTGCGCCTGCTGGTTTTGCGTGGATCGGATGTGCCCACTTACGTGCAGCATGGCGCAGCGGATATGGGGGTTGCTGGCAAGGACAATCTGCTGGAGCACGACGACAGCAATCTCTATGAGCCTCTGGATCTGAATATCGCCCGGTGTCGCCTGATGACGGCAGGCATCAAGGGCGCCCCATTGCCCAGTGGGCGAATCAAGGTGGCGACCAAGTTTGTGCAGTCCGCAAAACGCTACTATGCGGCCCAGGGGCGCCAGGCGGATATCATCAAGTTATACGGTGCGATGGAGCTGGCACCGCTGATGGATCTGGCCGATGAAATTGTGGATATCGTGGATACCGGCAATACCCTGAAAGCCAATGGGCTGGAAGCGCGGGATCAAATTGCCGATATCAGCAGCCGACTTATCGTCAATAAGGCTTCCATGAAAATGAAATACACCGCGATCAATGCGCTGATCGAGCAGTTGGCGCAAGCGGTAGAGGCTAGGAAGGCCGGCTGAGCTGTTCCGGGCTCACCGGTCCATTGCTGAAGTTATTATTGCGCTTATTTTCGAATTCCCGAATACCTGTCGATCGAACACTATGAGTGATTTTTCCATTCGCCGGCTGGATGCCGGTAGCCCGGAGTTTTCCGCTGACCTGGACCGTTTGCTGGCCTGGGAATCTGTTGCCGATCATCGGGTTGAAGCCGCTGTCGCGGATATTCTGCAGCAGGTGAAGGCGCGCGGTGATGCGGCGGTGATCGAATTTACTAATCGCTTCGATCGTCGCAATCTCGAAATTGCTGCAGAGTTCTGTCTGGGTGCCGATGCGTTACAGGCGGCTTTAAAGCGTATTCCAGCGGATAGCCGTAATGCCTTGCAGGCCGCCGCTGGCCGGGTACGGGAGTATCACGAACACCAGCTGCAGTCTTCCTGGCAATACCAGGAAGCAGATGGGACCATTCTTGGCCAGCAGATTACCCCCATGGAGCGCGTCGGTATCTATGTCCCCGGTGGCAAGGCCAGCTATCCGTCTTCGGTGTTGATGAATGCGATCCCGGCGAAGGTGGCGGGGGTTGATGAAATACAGATGGTAGTGCCGGCCCCGGACGGCCAGCTCAATGATCTGGTGCTTGCAGCTGCGGCGATCGCCGGTGTGGACAAGGTATTTACCATTGGCGGCGCCCAGGCAGTAGCTGCGCTCGCCTATGGTACGGATACGATTGCGCGGGTCGACAAGATTGTGGGCCCGGGTAATATTTTTGTGGCTTCAGCCAAGCGTGCGGTTTTCGGGCAGGTTGCCATTGATATGATCGCCGGCCCTTCAGAGATTCTGGTGATCTGCGATGGTGAGACAGATCCGGACTGGATCGCCATGGACCTTCTGTCGCAAGCGGAGCACGACGAGCAGGCGCAGTCGATCCTCTTGTGCCCGGATGCCGCGTTCCTGAGCGCTGTGGAAGCTGCGCTTGAGAGACTGCTCGAAGAGCTTCCGCGGGCGTCGATTGCCAGCCGCTCCATTGCGGACCGCGGTGCTTTGATCCTGGTTCGGGACATTGAGCAGGCGATCGAAGTTTCCAACCGAATTGCACCGGAGCACCTTGAGGTTTCGGTGGATCAGCCCGAGCGGTACCTGCCACGCATTCGCCACGCTGGAGCCATTTTTCTCGGGCGCTATACCGCCGAAGCGCTTGGGGACTACTGTGCAGGCCCCAATCACGTCCTGCCAACCAGTGGTACTGCGAGATTTTCATCGCCGTTGGGTGTTTACGATTTCCAGAAGCGCAGCTCGATCATTTACTGCTCAGAGCAGGGGGCTGACCAGCTTGGTCGCATCGCATCGACGCTGGCGCGAGGAGAGGGGCTGGACGCGCACGCCCGCTCGGCAGAATACCGGGTGAAAGGTAGTCGGAACTGAAGGCTGCTGAGAGGAGTGGGGCAGGTGACGCGGTGCGCGATCTCCTGCGTCAATCTTCAGCTTGCTGCTCGGGCGCTTCAGAGACTCTGGTCTGCGTGGTGATGCTTTTCCCGTTGCGTATATAAGTTATGCTAACGACTTCGCCGGGACGCAGCATGGCCATGGCGGCCAAGCCGTGGTTGCCATCATTGATCGGATCTGAGTTGATGTGGGTGATCACATCTCCAGGTTTCAAGCCCGCCTGGTGTGCCGGTCCCTGGTTGTGGATGTGGGTTACGAGTACCCCATTGGTCGACGCCAGGTTGAACGCACGCGCTAAATCTTCGGTGAGTGGGTCTGCGTAGACTCCCAGCCACCCGGGTACTACCCGCCCGAACTCAATCAGATCCTGCATGACTTTGAGGGCGATATTCGCCGGAATCGCGAAGCTAACGCTGGGCACGGTCTGGTTTAGTGCTGACGTGGTATTGATACCGAGTAACCGGCCGTGGGCATCCACAAGCGCACCGCCAGAGTTGCCGGGGTTGATGGCCGCATCGGTTTGCAGGAAGTTTTGTAGAAGGCTGCCCCCGCCAGTGTTCCCCAGATCCCGGTCTGTCGCACTGATGATGCCCTGGGTTACCGTCTGGCCAATGCCGAACGGGTTGCCGATCGCCAACACTACATCCCCCACCTGCGCCTTGTCTGGTTCACCCACTTCGATGGCTGTCAGGTTGGGGAGGTCAATCTCGAGAACGGCGAGATCAAAGCGGTCGTCAGAACCCACCAGCTCCGCCTGGGCCTCACGCCCATCCGCTAGTAGGACGGTAATTTGTTCTGCGCCTGAGATAACGTGGAAGTTGGTCAGAATATACCCTGTTTCGTTCACGATGACGCCCGAGCCCAGGTTTTGTCGCAAGCGCTCCCGCTGCAGCGGGGTCATTCTTTTCAGGTAATAGCGGAACAGCGGATGGTTAGCCATTGGAAGGTTGCGTAGGGGTCTCCTGCTGTACACATTAACCACCGCCGGGCCCGCGAGATTGACTGCGCTGGCGTAGGATATTGGGCCTTGAGAGTTGGCAGCGGTTGGTACCCTGTCGCTCTGTCCCTGCAGGTGAGGGAACAACAGTAGCAGCGCGGCTGCGACCGCGAGTCCAATAAGGGCTGGAATAGCCCAGTCTTGCAGGAAACGTTGTAATGACACCGGGGGCTCCTTGATTTGCGGTCATTATACGTCTTTGAGCTCTTCTGTCCTTCCAAGAGTTCCCATTGCTTCAAGAGGTTGTGCTTGGTCCCGGCAGAGGAATCCGTATAATGTTGCGCTCAAAATTCGGTCCGAAATTGCATTAACCTCAGGAGTACCCAATGTCCCTGGTTCGTCCACACGGCAGTGCCGAGCTGCAGCCCCGTTTCGTTTACGACAGTGAGCGCCATCATCAGCTCATGCAGGAGGCAGAGTCCCTGCCGTCCATCGTGGTCAGTTCTGCTGCCGCTGCCAACGCAGTCATGCTGGGTGCTGGTTACTTCAACCCGCTGCAAGGCTATATGAATCTGGCAGACACCCTGAGTGTGGCGGAATCCCTGCACACAGTGGATGGCCTGTTCTGGCCGGTGCCGGTGGTGAATATGGTGGAGGACACCTCCGCGATTGCTGGTGCCAAGCGCATTGCGCTGCGTGATCCCAACGTCGACGGCAATCCTGTTCTGGCGGTGATGGACGTAGAGGCGATCGAGGCGGTATCCGATGAGCAGGTGAACACCATCGCCGAGCTTGTATTCGGTACCCTGGATGACAAACACCCTGGTGTGGCTACCTTCAATAGCGCCGGCCGTCAGTTGATTTCCGGCTCGATCGAAGTATTGAACTTTAGCTATTTCCAGGCGGACTTCCCGGATACCTTCCGTACTGCAGTGGAAATTCGCAATGAATTTGTCGAGCACGGCTGGAACAAGGTCGTGGCATTCCAGACTCGCAACCCAATGCACCGTGCTCACGAAGAGCTGTGCAAGATGGCGCTGGATGCGGTTGAGGCCGACGGGGTACTGATTCACATGCTGCTGGGTAAGCTGAAGCCGGGCGATATCCCCGCTAATGTCCGCGATGCAGCAATTCGTAAGATGGTGGAAGATTACTTCCCCGAAAACACCGTAATGGTTACCGGTTACGGCTTTGACATGCTGTATGCTGGTCCGCGCGAGGCCGTTTTACACGCAGTATTCCGTCAGAACTGTGGTTGTAGCCACCTGATTGTCGGCCGCGATCACGCGGGCGTTGGTGATTACTACGGTGCATTTGATGCACAGACCATTTTCGATGAAAAAGTACCTGAGGGTGCACTGGAGATCGAAATTTTCCGTGCAGACCACACCGCTTATTCCAAGAAGCTGAACAAGGTTGTGATGATGCGCGATGTGCCAGATCACTCCAAAGAGGACTTTATCCTGCTGTCTGGTACCAAGGTGCGCGAGATGTTGGGTAATGGTATTGCGCCGCCTCCGGAGTTTTCACGCCCGGAAGTTGCGCAGATTCTGATGGATTACTATCAGAGCCTGTAAAGTGCCAGAAGCTTCAAGCTCTGACACGGATTGGTCAGACACAAAAAAGGCGGGGATGGCCCCGCCTTTTTTTGTGCCTGCCGGCTAATTGAAGGGCCTGCGGTCAGCGATTAACTGCTGTTTCCGAGGAGGGGGCAACCGCAGGCGACGGGGCTTGCACCTCTTTTTCCAGGCCGAACTCCTCGGAGAGTGTACCCTTTGAGCCGGGCTCTTTCGGTGCCCAATCGCGCGGCGGGAATACGCTCAGATTTTCGTCGTTGTCGCTCAGCTGACCGCTACCGGCCTCCAGCATCTGGCGGCCTATGTCCTGGCTGGACAGGCGCATGGCACTATTGGCCAAATATTCATGAACATCTCTGTAGCTTTGGGTCAGGTTGTGAACCAGTTGGGATGTTTGGTCAAAATGCTCGTTCACCTGTACCTGGAAGTCCTCCAGTTTGGTGTTGGCTTCTTTCAGGCGCAATTCCAGCTCCTGGGTGCGATCGATGTTCTGGCGGCCGCGTGTCGCGAGGAAGGCCAGCAGGGCTCCCAGGGCCAGGCCGACGACGCCGACCAGAATTAATACTGAAGTTGAGTGCACGTTACATCCTCCTCAAGATAAGTTGTGGCACCAGCCATCCGTGACGGTGCCCCCATTATACGCAAATCCACCGGTCATGCCCTGCTGTGGTTTGTGCCAAGTCGTGACGGATTTGGTAAAGTGCGCGCCGCCTGGCCGAGTTCCGGCCTTTCTTGTTGGTGTTTGGCGACATGTTGCCTATCACGGTCCTGGCAGAGACGCCTGCCGGTTGCGGTTGTTGATATAAATTTCTCTGAACGGTTTTGATTGGATGGTCACGGAACAGCCTCTATCTGAATTCTCGCGTTTGTCTCCAATGGAGAGGTACCAGCGAGACCTCAAGCGCCCTGACTTTGTAGAAGATCCGGCGCAAATGGCTGCGGTGCAAGAGTTGCAGGATCTTTACGAGCGCCTGCTGGCGGCCCAGAGTGGCTCTGCCAGTGTGTTGCGTCGCCTGCAGCGCTTTTGGAGGCGGGACGGTGGGCCGGAAAAGGGGCTTTATTTCTGGGGTGGTGTCGGCCGCGGCAAAACCTATCTGATGGATGCGTTTTTTGAGGCCCTACCGTTCGAAAAGAAGCAGCGGACCCATTTCCACCGGTTTATGCGCGACGTGCACCGGCAGCTGCGGACGCTGGCAGGGGAGAAGAATCCGCTGGAGAAGGTGGCGGACCGCATTGCAGGCAAGGCGCGGGTATTGTGCTTCGATGAGTTCTTTGTGTCGGATATCACTGATGCCATGATTCTGGCCAACCTGTTGCGGGCCCTGTTTGAGCGCGGCGTCACGCTGGTTGCCACGTCAAACATTGTTCCCGAAGGACTATATAAGGATGGGCTGCAACGTGCCCGTTTCCTGCCGGCTATTGATCTGCTGCTTGAGCACACCAAGGTGGTCAACGTGGACAATGGTGTGGATTACAGGCTGCGGGCGCTGGAGATGGCGGAGCTTTACCATAGCCCCCTGGATGCCGGGGCGGACAAGAGCCTGGCCCGCTCCTTCGCTAGCCTGATGGTGGAAGGGTGTGAGGTCCGGGAGTTGGTGACCCTGGATATCGAGGGGCGTCCGATTGTTGCCAGCAAGGTGGCGGACGATGTGGCCTGGTTTGAATTTGCGGAGCTGTGTGACGGCCCCAGGTCGCAGAACGATTACATCGAGCTCGCCCGGGAGTTCCACACGGTGCTGCTGGCCAATGTGCCGCAGATGGATGTGCGGATGGAGAGTCAGGCGCGTCGCTTCATTAATCTGGTCGACGAGTTCTATGACCGCCGCGTCAAGTTGGTGGTGTCGGCTGCAGAACCGATCGAGTCGCTGTACAGCGGGCGGCAGCTTAAGTTCGAGTTCGACCGAACCATGAGCCGCTTGCAGGAGATGCAGTCGCGTGAGTATCTGGCGCGGCCCCATCGGCCGGAATAGCCGGCGTTCGGTGCCTGCTCAGCTGGTTATATATCGGTCAATTTTTGCTTGAAAAGCCCTGGGCGCTTATGTAGTATTCGCGCTCTTTTCGTGGGACGGCCCCCATTTCGGGAGCCATATACAGGTGTTTTATAACATGAAGACTTACAGTGCCAAGCCGGAAGCGGTTACTCGCGACTGGTACATTGTTGACGCTGCGGACAAGACTCTCGGCCGTATTTCCGCCGAGATCGCCCACCGCCTGCGCGGCAAGCACAAGCCTGAATACACGCCCCACGTGGACACCGGTGATTACATCGTAGTAATCAACGCCGAGAAGGTTCGCGTGACCGGCAACAAGGCCAAAGACAAGATCTACCACAGCCACTCCGGCTACCCCGGTGGTCTTAAATCCATCAGCTTTGAGAAGCTGATCGACAAGGCGCCTGAGCGCACTATTCAAAGTGCTGTGAAAGGCATGCTCCCGAAGGGCCCTCTGGGTCGCGCCATGTTCAAGAAATTGAAGGTGTACAAGGGTAGCGAACATCCTCATGCGGCCCAGCAGCCGATTGAACTGTCGATCTAAACGGAATCATTCTCATGGCAACTACTCAATACTACGGTACCGGCCGCCGCAAGACCTCCACCGCTCGTGTATTCATCGCGCAGGGTGAAGGTAAAATCAGCGTCAACGGTCGCTCCCTGGACGAATACTTCGGCCGCGAAGTGGCACGCATGATCGTGCGTCAGCCGCTGGAAATGGTCGACATGGTCGAAAAATTCGACATCAACGTTACTGTGAAGGGCGGCGGTTCCTTCGGTCAGGCGGGTGCTATCCGTCACGGCCTGACTCGCGCTCTCATGCAGTACGACGAGTCTCTGCGTCAGCCGCTGCGTGCAGCCGGCTACGTAACTCGCGACGCTCGCGCCGTTGAGCGTAAGAAAGTCGGTCTGCGCAAAGCGCGTAAGAAGCCGCAATTCTCCAAGCGTTAAGCGAGAATTTCTCGATTTATTTGCCCGGCAATTGCCGGGCTTTTTTTTGCCTGCGGCGGTTTCTACGCGCGATGCTGCAGGTCTGGATTGTATAAAATGCCGCCAGTTCGCTGCGAGGTTGCCGATGTTCCCTTCCGGTTTCGCCTTGTATCGATTTGGCATTTTCTTTAACATTGCGCGAATTTCTATCCGCTTGCACTTGGGGTTTGGCCACTTTGTTCTATGGTCAAGCGAGCGGGCCATTTGTAGGGGAGTTTCTGTAGTAAGTCTCTGATTTTGCAGTAGTGAGTCGTTTGCTGCTGTGCGGGTGCCCTGTTCTATCTGGTTTTCAACCACTAGGCAGCGCCGTCGCTACTACTCGCGGTATGCCCTGATACACCGCTGGTTTGGGTAGCGTGGCTTTATTACGGAAGGTTGTCAGAATTTTTTTTGGGTTTGGGCCAGTCAGCTTCGCGCTTGCTTTGCAGTAAGTGATGGGGCGCTGTGATGGGAGAACTACGTCATGAGTGATGACGGTGTAAATGTGGGGCGTCGTCGATTCCTGACCGCGGCCACCTCTGTAGTAGGTGGTGCTGGTGCGGTGGGAGTTGCAGTACCTTTTGTCGCTTCCTGGAATCCGAGTGCCAAGGCGAAGGCCGCCGGCGCGCCGGTCAAATATAATATCGGCAAGCTGGAGCCGGGCCAGATGGTGACCGTCGAGTGGCGTGGCAAGCCCGTATACGTGGTACGCCGTACCCAGGAGGCTTTGGATAACCTGTCTAAAGTTGCTCCTTTCCTGCGTGACCCTGAGTCTCAGGAGTCCAAGCAGCCGGGATATGTGAATCCTGAAAACCGCGCGATCAAGCCTCAGACCCTGGTTCTTGTAGGCCTGTGTACCCATCTGGGTTGCGCTCCCATGTTCCGCCCGGAAGTCGGTACTGCCGACCTCGGTGGCGACCAGTGGATGGGCGGATTCTTTTGTGCCTGTCACGGTTCCAAATACGATATGGCCGGGCGTGTCTATACCGGCGTACCTGCACCTCTGAACCTGGAAGTGCCCCCTTACTCCTACGAGGGTGACGACGTAATCGTAATTGGCGTAGATCAGGAGGGCAGCGCATGAACTGGCTAACCGCACTGGGTGATTGGGTCGACCAGCGTCTGCCAATCTATCGCGCGTGGGATACCCATATGGGTAAATACTACGCGCCGAAAAACTTCAATCTTTGGTACTTCTTCGGCGTTCTTTCCATGCTGGTTCTGGTGAACCAGCTGCTGACCGGTATCTGGCTGGTCATGAGCTACAGCCCCACCGCAGAAGGCGCGTTTGCCTCTGTGGAATACATCATGCGCGATGTAGAGATGGGGTGGATCATCCGTTACTTGCACTCCACAGGCGCCTCGGCGTTTTTTGTTGTGGTGTACCTGCACATGTTCCGTGGGTTGATGTATGGCTCGTACAAGCCACCGCGCGAGCTGGTGTGGATTTTCGGGATGTGTATCTACCTGGTGCTGATGGCCGAAGCCTTCATGGGCTATGTGCTGCCGTGGGGCCAGATGTCCTACTGGGGCGCGCAGGTTATTGTTTCCCTGTTTGGCGCTATCCCGGGTATCGGTGAAGACCTGGTGCAATGGATTCGTGGTGACTACCTGATTTCCGGCATTACGCTTACGCGCTTCTTCTCTCTGCACGTAATTGCACTACCGCTGGTTCTGGTGCTGCTCGTCGTACTGCACATTCTTGCGCTGCACGAAGTGGGCTCCAACAACCCCGACGGTATCGACATCAAGAAGAACAAAGATGAGAACGGCGTACCGCTGGACGGCGTAGCCTTCCATCCTTACTACACCGTGCACGACCTGGTTGGCATCGCAGTATTCTTGTTTGCTTTCTGCGTGGTGGTGTTCTTCTTCCCGGAGATGGGTGGTTTCTTCCTTGAGTACGCCAACTTTGAAGAGGCGAACCCGCTGAAGACGCCCGAGCATATCGCGCCGGTGTGGTACTTCACCCCGTTCTATGCGGTTCTGCGTGCGGTGACCATTGATATTGGTCCGCTGACGGCGAAGTTCCTTGGCCTTGTGGCTATGGGTGCGGCTATTGCCATCCTGTTTGTGCTGCCGTGGCTCGACAAGAGCCCGGTACGCTCCATTCGTTACAAGGGCTGGCTGCCGAAAGTGCTGCTGATGGTGTTCGCTGCGATCTTCATTATCCTGGGTTACCTGGGTGTGAAATCTCCGACGCCTGGACGTAACTTCCTGGCGCAGGTCGCAACCCTGTTCTATTTCGCCTTCTTCGTTACCATGCCGATCTGGACTAATCCGACTACCCGCAAGGGGCTGGCGTCCTGGATTGTGAGCGGCATTTTCGGTGTTTTGTTCCTGTGGATGGCGGTGGTGAACTTCAAAGCGAGCCTGTTCGTGTTCGCCATGTCCATGGTATTCGCGGTGTTCTTTGCGGTTCTGCCCTGGCTGACCGCTCGCGATGAGGTACACCCGGAGCCGGCACGCGTGACCAGCCCGTCTGGAAGCAAGACGTTCATCGTGCTGTTCGCCGGTATTATTTCGGTTCTGCTGCTGACGTTTATTCCGATCAAGGCGGTGGGTGCAGCAAGTTCCGTTGAGCTGGATTACATCAATACGGATCTCACCGACAAACCATCACTGCAGCGCGGCGCAAAGTACTTTGTGAACTACTGCATGGGGTGTCACAGCGCCAACTTTTCCCGCTGGGAGCGAGTTGCCACTGATCTGGACATCCCCAACGAGCTGATGACGCAGAACCTGGTGTTGGGAGACGACAAAATTGGAGATCTGATGCAGATCTCCATGCGCCCTGAAGACTCCAAGACCTGGTTTGGCGCCACTCCGCCGGATCTGACCCTGGTTGCACGGGCTCGCTCTCCGGAATGGCTGTACACTTACCTGCGCAGCTTTTACAAGGATGACAGTCGTCCGCTGGGCGTTAACAACAAGGTATTCCCCAATGTGGGTATGCCCCATGTTCTGATGGAGCTACAGGGGCTGCCGGAATGTGCGCCTGGCCCCAAGCGTGATCACGGCAAGGTGGCACGCGACGAAATGGGTAATGCCATCATGGATGCGGACTGCGGCAGCCTGAAAGTGGGCAGCGTAAAAGGCTCTATGGATGACGTTCAGTACGATCAGGCGGTATACGATCTGGTGAATTTCATGGAGTACATCGCTGAGCCTATGGCTGAGACCCGCAAGAACATCGGCTTTTACGTGCTGGCGTTTATTCTGGTGTTCTTTGTCTTTGCCTGGTTGCTGAATCGCGAATACTGGAAAGACATTCACCACTGAGTGTCAGGCAAACAGATTTCCCGGGTGGTGGGCCGCCGGTATACCGGTATTGGCCCTACCGCCCGTTTTCCGTTTTGACCATCTTTCGTTTTTGAATGGGCCGGATTCACCGGCCAGTAGATTGAGGTAGTTCCACAATGGGTGTGCCGACCAACAAGCGCTCCTCCATGACCTTCTTTTCCGATGGTCGTTGTCATTTCAGCCACCGGGTACGGATCGTCCTGGCGGAAAAAGGGGTCTCCGTAGACATTATTGATGTTGATCCCGACGATAAGCCTGCAGAGCTGGCGGACCTCAACCCGTACAACTCCCTGCCGACCCTCGTAGATCGCGACCTGGTGTTGTTCGAGACCAAGGTGATGATGGAGTACCTGGACGAGCGCTTCCCGCACCCGCCGCTGCTGCCGGTGTACCCGGTAGCGCGTGCGCAGAGTCGCCAGATCATGCATCGTATCGAGCGAGACTGGTGTCCGCTGGTGGATAAGATCCTCGCTGGCGGCAAAGATGTGGCTGCAGCTCGCAAAGAATTGCGCGACAGCCTGGTCGGGATTGCCCCGATGTTTACCGACCTGCCGTACTTCTTCAATGAAGAGTTCTCTCTGGTGGACTGCTGTATGGCGCCGCTGCTGTGGCGCCTGGATCAGCTCGAAATTGCGCTGCCCAAAACCAAGCAGGCCAAACCGCTGCTGGACTATATGGACCGACTGTTTGCCCGCGAAGCATTCCAGCAGAGCCTGACCGAGTTTGAGCGCGAAATGCGCTCCTGAGGTGCTGATTGAATAAACCGCCGATGAACTCTAATCGCCCGTATTTGTTGCGGGCGTTTTACGAGTGGATCACTGACAACAAGTGCACCCCGTATCTGTTGGTGGACACCCATCTGAATGGTGTGCTCGTTCCCCAACAGCATGTGAACGAAGACGGGCAGATTGTTCTGAATGTCTCTGAAACTGCAGTGATGGGGCTGACCATGGACAACTACGCCATCCGCTTCAATGCGCGTTTTGGCGGAGTGCCCACGGATATTCAGGTACCCGTCGGTGCCGTCGTCGGGATCTATGCCCGCGAAAATGGACAGGGAATGGTGTTCGAGCCCGAGGAGACTCCGGAACCCCCGGAGCCCACGCCGCCAACGACCCTAAAAAAGCCCTCCAAAAAGCCGTCCCTGCGGGTGGTTAAGTAATCTGTCTCCACGGCACATGAGCCCCGGTTTCTACCGGGGTTCGCGTTGCCACTCCTTTTTGCTTCCCGAAAAATCGGCGTAGCCCTTCTTTTTATCGTCCCTGGACGCCACTGGCGTAAAAAATGACGCCTTATTCCTGTTATTGATTGGTGAATTGGCGACGGCCTTCCGATACTGCAATCAAGCGGTGCGCAGGAGGACCCTAGTGAAATTACTCAGCCATACAATCGGTATTTTTACCAACCCAGATAAAGAGTGGCAGTCAATCCGATCAGACAAGCATTCATTTGTGCAGGTCTTTCTAAGTCATGTCCCGATCCTGGCACTTATCCCGGTAGTGTCGGGCTATATTGGCGTGACTCAGGTGGGATTCCGTATCGGGGAAAATGTTGAAAAGTTGACACCATCCAGCGCCCTGACGCTGGCTGTGATCACGTATTTTGCGATCCTGTTTGGTGTGTATATCTTTGGTGAGTTCATCAATTGGATGGCCAAGTCGTTCCGGGTGCCAGGGGATGAAGAGACCCGCCACTATGAGGGTACCGCGCTTGCGGTGTTTGCGACGACGCCAATATTCCTGGTGGGGTTTGTCGGGTTGTATCCCAGCCTATGGTTGAACGCCGGGGTGACACTGCTGGCCACCTGTTATTCGGTCTACCTGATTTACGAGGGGATACCGATCCTGATGAACATTGATAAGGAGAGGGCCTTCGTATATGCGTCGTCGGTAGTGACGGTTGGGCTGGTTCTTTTGGTTACGGTGCGTATTGGTACCGTTATCCTCTGGGGTATGGGAGTGGGGCCCGTTTACCAGAATATTTGATGAGAAACCCGCAGGGAGCCCCCCACCGCGCCTGTTTTCTGCGGCAGTGTGATGGGGGTGGTGCAGCGGGGCATAGAGAAAACATAGAGAAAAGCCGGCACAATTGCCGGCTTTCTTGTTTGCGTGTCTCGACTGAAACAGGTTTATGCCCAGGGCTGCTAGGAGCTGCCACGGGTTTGCATACTATGCCGACTGCACGTCAGCTACGGGCATCGATTCCGTGGCTTTTGGGTTGGTGGACGGAAGCACTGGCGGCATAGGGCAGTCCAGGCAGTCGGCGATCGCCCTGAGTAACTCAATCTCCGAGCCTTCCACCACCCCGTCATGAGCGAGGGTCACCACCAGCGCTTTCAGAAACGCCGGTTTCTTGAGTGGCGCGGTATCCGCTGCAATCACGAGGGCTTTGTCGAGTCGCTGCAGGGTAATATCTGAACGGGTAGGGAGGGGAGTGGGGGAAGCCCCCAATTGTTTCAGGCCTGCCTCGAAAGCACGCTTTGCAGCCAGGTAGTCGCTATTCCCGGCGTGGGCCATTGTCGCCAGCAGGAATCGCTGGGCGTCCGCAATAGCCTTGCTTGTGCCGCTGGTTACCTTGCGTTGAACATCGGGCTTTGGCTCCAGTCCGTGCACCAGAACGCGGTAAAGCGCCCACTCCCAGATCTCTACCTTGCCATCTGCTCGCAACAGCTTGATCACGTTGCGTTTGAAAATCTGATACTGCTGCGGTGCCAGTGCCTTGAGAGCAGGAATACTAAGGTCGAGCAGCGGTAGCCGACACTCGAGTGGCAATCGCGCAAGCGACGGTTCAAGTTTATTGAATTCCCTCAGCACCGCGGGGTGTGCAGAGCGCGTCAGAATATCCCGCTGAATTTGCTGCTGCTCGTCTTCTCGTTGCTGGGGAGCTATTAAGAGCCCGTATACCAATGCCCGGGCGGCAAACGGGTCGTGCGCGGCCGACTTCAGGTCCGCGGGAACACGGGACAGCAGGCTGCGCCCCAGCTCCAGCTGATCCGCTGATGGCGCTGCGATGTTGTTATTAACGGTTTCCAGTACCTGATCAAGGCGTGCCTGATAGGGAGTGCCTGCGTCGCTCGCCGAGCCGGCGGCATAGGTTTCTGCCTCATGAAGACTGGATATGTGTATATCGTTTCCTGAGGTCGCAGCGCTGCCAATCGCTGATCCGGCCTGCGAGGGCGATGTCACTTGCGCGCCGAATCCCTTCCAGCCTGGATCCAGGCGGGTGATCCGGGCCGTGAGAGGCGGGTGAGTGGCAAAGAAACCCAGCAGGGAATGCTTGAGACTACTGGCGAAATACATATGGCTGAATTCGCTCGCATTGGCTGCCTGCAGATTGGAGCCAGGGGCGTGGTTGCCGATCTTTTTCAGCGCACCGGCGATACCCTGGTTGCTTCGCGTGAACTGGACCGCGGATGCGTCTGCCAGGTATTCCCGCTGGCGGCTGACCGCAGACTTGATCAGGTTGCCGAAAAAGGTCCCGGTGTAGCCGATTACCAGCAGTCCAGCACCAATCCCGAATACCGCCGCTCGCCCTCGGTTGTCGCGTCCTCCAAAATGGCTTCCGCGCAACAGCCAGCTACCCAGCAGGCCGATGATCAGGATCCCGTGCAACAGCCCGACGATACGAATATTTAGGCGCATGTCGCCGTTGAAAATGTGGCTGAACTCGTGCGCTACAACCCCCTGGAGCTGTTCTCTGCTGAGCTGCTCGATACAGCCGCGAGTGAGCCCCACTACTGCATCCGAAGGCTTGTAGCCCGCGGCAAAGGCATTGATGGCACTGTCCTCAATGATATAGACGTCGGGCACCGGGGTGCCTGATGCCAGGGCCATCTCTTCCACTACATTGAGAGCGCGCTGCTCGGCGAGCCCTTCCGGGGCTAGGTTGATTTTTTTGCCGCCCAGCGACTCCGCGACTGCACGACCGCCCGCCGCCAGCTGGCGCAGGCGGAAAAAGCTGGCAATGGCAATAATTGCGGTAATGGTCACCGCGATAGTCGCCACCGTATCCCAGCCCAGCCCACCGATCATCTGCACCAGTGATGCCGAGCCCTGGCCGCGGGAATAGTGGGTGAGAAGGGCGATAAACAGCGTGGTAATGGCGATCAGCCCGAGCACAGCGACAGCGAACAGCGCCACCAGCAGAGTGGAGTTACGGCGGGCCTTGTCTTGATATTCAAAAAAATTCATGGCTGCACGTCAGAACTGGACTTTGGGAGCTGCCTGAAAAACCTCTGAGTCGGCGAACTCGAGCAGCTTGCCGTTCTCGCGATGGCCAAAAAAGCCGGCAAAGAATACCGGGGGGAAGCTCTGGCGGAAGGTGTTGTAGGCGGTCACGCCATCGTTAAATGCCTGACGCGCAAACGAGACCTTGTTTTCGGTGCTGGTCAGTTCTTCCATCACCTGCTGTACCGTCTGGTTGGCCTTAAGGTCCGGGTAGGCTTCCATTACCACGTTGAGGCGGCCCAGCGCATTCGCGAGTACACCTTCCGCATTACCCAGGTCGGCCATGGCAGCGGCGGAGCCCGGATTGCTGGAAGCGGCCTTGAGGCCGGCGAGCGCGGAGTTGCGGGCGCTGATTACCGCTTCAAGGGTTTCCCGCTCGTGCTTAAGATAGGCCTTGGCGGATTCCACCAGGTTGGGGATCAGGTCATAGCGGCGCTTCAGCTGCACTTCGATCTGCGCAAATGCGTTTTCATAGCGGTTCTTCAGGGAAACCAGTTTGTTGTAGATGCTGATGACGTAAAACACCAGTGCGGCCAGAACCACCAGCCAGACGACGGTTGAAACTTCCATTGATTCTCTTCTTCCTGTTGTGAAAAGTCAGTCTTGTTGATTCGGAAGGGTTTATCCCAAGGTTGCGCCTGATACTACCATGGACAATACAACGAAAGGTGGATAGCCGACGCACGCAATAGTTGGGGTATAATCAGCCGCGAAATTACGACTCGTCGCAATGCTGGTCATCTTTTTGTGGCGGTTGCCGTTAAATCTGGAGTCAAAACAGAATGAGTGAGCAAGTTACAGACCCTGTGGTCATTGTTGGTATTTCCCGCACTCCCATGGGAGCAATGCAGGGCGCGCTGTCTGGCCTGAGTGCCCCGGAACTGGGTGCGGTAGCAATTCGCGGCGCACTCGCGGACGCCGGTGTTGCCGCAAGCGACGTGGACGAAGTTCTGATGGGGTGTGTATTGCCGGCCGGGCTGGGTCAGGCACCGGCGCGCCAGGCATCCCTGGGTGCCGGTATCCCCGAAGGTACGCCGACCACCACCGTCAACAAGGTGTGTGGCTCCGGCATGAAGACCGTGATGATGGCCCGTAACGCGCTGTTGTCCGGTGATGCCAAGGTCGTAGTTGCTGGCGGGATGGAAAGCATGAGCAATGCGCCCTACCTGCTGCCCAAATCCCGCGCGGGTATGCGCCTCGGTCACGGTGAAGTGCTCGACCATATGTTTACCGACGGCCTGGAAAATGCCTACGACGGCCAGTTGATGGGTAACTTTGCTGAGTGCACCGCAGATAAATACTCCTTCACCCGGGAAGAGCAGGACGCATTTGCGCTGGAATCCCTGGCGCGCGCCAATGCCGCAATCGAATCCGATGCGTTTAAGCGGGAAATTTCGCCAGTGACCATCAGCACGCGCAAAGGCGATGTGGAAGTCTCTGTGGATGAGGGCCCCGGCAGTGCGCGTCCGGACAAAATTCCCCAGCTGCGCCCGGCGTTTCGCAAGGACGGCACCGTTACCGCCGCTAATGCCAGCTCGATTTCCGATGGTGCGGCCGCGCTGGTGCTGATGCGTGAAAGTGAAGCCAAGGCCCGTGGCATCCGGATTCTGGCGGTGCTGAAAGGGCAAAGTCAGTTCGCACACGAGCCGGAGTGGTTCACCACAGCGCCGGTTTCCGCAATGGCTAACCTGCTGAAGAAGACCGGTTGGGAAGCGGCAGATGTGGACCTGTACGAAATCAACGAAGCTTTTGCGGTCGTTACCATGGCGGCGATGAAAGAGCTGGACCTGCCGCGCGACAAGGTGAACGTCAACGGCGGTGCTTGTGCACTGGGTCACCCGCTGGGTGCCAGTGGTGCGCGAGTCATCGTGACCCTGCTTGCAGCCCTGGAAAATCGCGACCTCAAAAAGGGCGTGGCCAGTCTGTGTATTGGTGGTGGTGAAGCGACTGCGGTGGCCATCGAGCGCCCCTAGATCGAGCACTCTGAGCCACAGTTATGTCGCGCACAAAAAAACGGAGGCCTAGCCTCCGTTTTTTTTGTGCGCGACAATCTGTCTAGTGTCAGTCGATACGGTCAATCGATATATTCCACCGCTTTCACTACTTTCTGCACGCCACCTACGGTGCGGGTCTTTTCCGCCGCATTTTCCGCTTCCTGCCGAGTCAGCAGGCCCATCAGATAGACCACGCCATTTTCCGTTACCACCTTGATGCGACCGCTGTCGATTTCCTTGTCGGTCAGCAGGGCGCTTTTGACTTTGGTGGTCAGCCAAGTATCGCTGGTGCGCGCAAGCATGGACGTGGTACCGCGCACCTGGATCTCGTTATACACCTGGCGCACAGAGTGGACTTGTTGCGCCGTGCCGCCGGCCAGATTACGCAACTCGTTGGAGGGTACCTGGCCTGTGA
Source organism: Microbulbifer elongatus (assembly GCF_020524885.1). Classification (GTDB taxonomy): domain Bacteria; phylum Pseudomonadota; class Gammaproteobacteria; order Pseudomonadales; family Cellvibrionaceae; genus Microbulbifer; species Microbulbifer elongatus_A. The sequence goes on from NZ_JAIVKJ010000001.1 coordinate 612,091, forward strand.
GAAGCACGACGCCATTGAAGCTGACCACATCAATGTTGGCCGCTTTCAAGTCCGGGTGGGCTTTGCCGATATTGACCTTGGTGATAGTTTCCAATTGCTGGTCATCGATATAGGTGCCGAAACTGCGCTCACCTGGATCGGGCTGGATGGGGCCGTCGTGAGTAGCGTCCAGCACAGTGGCGCAGCCGCCGAGAATGGAAAGTGCACAGGCCGCAATGGCCAGCTTGACCGGTTTCATAAAGGGTTTACCTGTAGTCATTTGCATGGGTCATTCCTCGTATCCGCCAAACAGACTGCTGTCGATCAGGTCGCACAGGCAGAAAAGGGTCAACAGGTGCACCTGGTGAACCTCTGATGCCACGACAGAAGGTACACGCAGTTCGATATCGTGCACATCCAGCAGGGCGGAGCAGTCGCTATCGCTTTCACCGCCAGTAAGGGCGAGCACACCCATTTCCCGGTCGTGGGCCGCGCGAATAGCCTGCACCAGATTGGAGTCACTGCCGTCGGTACTGATTATCACCAGCAGATCGCCCGGCTGGCCCAGCGCCCGAATCTGGCGCGCGTAAGAATCGGCGCGCCCGTGATTGCGTGCAACCGTGCCGGTGGTGATTGCGTCACCATTCAGGGCGAGTGCTGGGAGGCCGGGGCGCTCCCTTTCGATTCCGCCCATCAGCTGTGCGGAAAAACTTTGTGAAAGCGCACCGCTCAGGCCATTGCCACAGATCAATAGTTTGTTTTCGGCCAGCAGTGTATGCACGATCATTTCGCTGGCTTCGGCAATCAGGGGGGCCAAAAGTTCACCAGCATTCATGGTTGCTTCAATACTGTGGTGAAACAGGGTTACTACTCTCTGTTCCATTTATTCTGTGGTTTCCATTTTGTGAGCCTATTGCCCGAAGGCATTTTTTATCCAGTCGATATTCAGCGATTCGCGGTGACAGTCCCGCTCAATAGTGATGACATCAAAGCGGCAGGGGCAATCGACTTTTCGATATTGTAAATACCCGTTGGCAGTTGCCAGCAACTTGCGTTGTTTGCGGAAGTCTACCGAAACACCGGCGCCGCCAAAACTGCGATTGCGCCGGTAGCGCACTTCGACAAAAACCAGGGTGCTGCCATCGCGGGCGATCAGGTCAATCTCGCCGAATCGGCCGCGGAAATTTCGCTCTACGATGCGCAGTCCTGCGTTTATGAGATACCGCTCGGCAACCGCTTCCATCTGATTGCCAATACTTGTTGTGTCCATACTGTCGGTATCCGCACTTCCCGAGTCCGTAGGAAGCTTGTTGTTAAAAGAATACGCTCGAGATTAATCGATACGCACGCTGCCGTCAGGGGACACGGTTCCGCCGCTATCATTTTTGGTAATCGGCACTGGAGCCCCCCGGTCAATTTTTGCCCAGATTTGTTCGCGCACGATGCGACCATCCGCGGTCAAGCTCAGGGCGCCCGTCAGTCCGTATACCTGCTGCTCCGGGAACTGCCGTAACATTGGCAGGCGCGGGTACAGGCGGAAGGCATCCGCACCCAGCGCGTAAAGGCGCGCGAAAGCCGGCGCAGGCGCGGCCTGTTTGACGATGTTCTGCTTTGTCTGGTTATCGTCCTCAAACAGCCACGGCATGGCGGTGAAACGAACACCGTTTATATCGCGGTCGCGCTGGCGATCTACATTGCCAGCAAAAACCTGAGAGGTTGAAAATACCGGAAGCTCCCCGGCATAGAAGAACGACAGCATGGGTTTGATCTGGCGGGCCTGCTGCGGCTGAGCCAGTACGAATAGCATGTCCACATCGCCGCGGCGGCGCGGGGTAAATTTCAAAGGCGCGGCCAGTTTACTGCGCAGCTCGCGCTCGCGGTTTTTACTCTCGGAGATCAGCAGGGCGTCGCTCACCAGCTGCGAAAAATTGGTGTTGTCGCGGTAGTTGCGACTTTCGGTGATGCTGCCGCCGAGGGCGTTCCACTCTTCGGTAAAGGCTTCCAGGCCACGCTGTCCCCAGCTGGACTCCGGAGCCAGAATCATCGCTTGGCGGTGCCCCTGCCTGTAGGCCTGGCGGGCAACCTGGCGGGCCTCGTCTTCGATTGCCAAACCGAACTGCACCAGGTCCGGGGTTAGGCGGCCTTGCTCACCACTGACTTCGGCATAGTTCAGTGCCAGGGTGGGTACTGGCAGTTTCTCGGTGGCCAGCAGGTTGGCGACTTTGCCCTTGTCCAGGGGGCCTACAATTGCCTGGGCGCCGTTGTTCACCGCGGTCTGGTAAATTTCTTCGAATGGCTGGTCCAGCCCCGTGTCGTAGACCTGAACCTGGGGTGTGGGTGCGCCTGCGTCCAGTGCGCTGTAGTAGGCCGCCATAAATCCGTCGCGAATGGCGCGCCCGGCGCTGCCGAGGGGGCCGGAAAGCGGTAATAGCAGCGCCACATTCTGCGCGCGCTGGGTCGCCAACTGTTCAAGCAGCTGCAGCGCCTGCGGCGGATGTGAAACCGCAGTGTGGCTCGGCCACTGCTGGCGCCAGCGGCTCAGCGCTGTCAGCTGGGAGCTGATGTCGGCCTGTGTGTCGCGGCCAAGCAGCGCCAGCTCGTACCAGGCGCGCATTTTCGGGTCGAGGCTCTCTTCTGCGCGCACACGTAGCTCCCGGGAGGGGAGTTGGGTCAGCAGTTGCCACAAACCGTCGTTGTTTGCGGCGATTGTCTGGTCATCCAGTGCCAGCGGGGCGATACGCTGGCGCTCGGCGATACCGCTATCGATATCCCCCATCAGGCTCCACAGGTCGGCGCGCAGGTTGCGCAGGGGCAGAGCGGTTTCGGCGGGGATCTGGAACCAGGATTGCTCCAGACGCGGCGCACTTACCAGGTCCAGCGCGGTAAAGAACTCATCGTCAGCGGCGAGGGCGCCGCCGTAGACCTGGGCGTACTTTGCGTACTCGGTATCGGTCAGTTGTTCGGCGTCAATGCTACTGGCCGCTTGCCGGACCGTCGCGTTATCGCCCAGAGTGTATAGAATGGCGGCCGCCTGCAGCTGCACCCGGTCTTTTTCCGGTGATGCGAGCTGGCGAGCGTCATTCAGCAGGCGGATGGCGCTCTGGCGGTCGGCGGACGCAATATTGGCCGGGTCGGCCGGTATCTGCGTATTTGGCTGGTTGCTCGGCGTCTGACAGCCGGCCAGAGCCAGTGTCAGAGTGGCGGCCGCCAGGCCATTGATCATGAAGGGGATTCGCCGGTACAGGGCGGACATATTCTTCTCCCACAAAACTTATTCTGGAGTGAACTATGGGGCTGGATACAGCGGTGCTATATATCGTCGCGACGCCCATTGGCAATTTGGCGGATATGGTACCGCGAGCTGTGGAAGTTCTACAATCCGCGGATCTTGTGGCGGCGGAAGACACTCGTCACAGTCAGAGACTTTTTTCTCACTTTTCCATCGAAACGCCCCTGGTTGCCTACCATGACCACTCGGATGACCAGCGGACCACAAAAATTCTGCAGCGTCTAGAGCAGGGTCAGACGGTGGCACTGATCTCTGATGCCGGTACCCCGCTGATCTCCGACCCGGGGTACCGGCTGGTCCGCGAAGCTCGTGAACGCGGTATCAAGGTGGTCCCGATTCCCGGTCCCTGCGCTTTTGTGGCGGCCCTGTCGGCCGCTGGCCTGCCCAGTGACCGCTTTACTTTCGAGGGTTTCCTGCCAGCCAAGCCCCTGGCGCGTGAAAAGGCCTTGCAGGCCCTGGCCGCGGAAACCCGCACCATGGTGTTTTACGAGGCCCCACATCGGGTGCTTGATACCCTGGAGACAATGCGGCAGGTATTTGGGGATACCCGCGAGGCGGTTATTGCGCGGGAACTGACCAAGGCCTTCGAGACAATCCATCAACTGCCGCTGGCGGAGCTGGTGGAGTGGGTGCGCGCGGACAGCAATCAGCAGCGTGGCGAGATCGCCCTGCTGGTGCGGGGGGCGGCCGAGCGCAAGTCCTCCGAGCTGGACGCAGAGGCAGAAAGGGTGATGAAGCTATTGCTGGCAGAGTTGCCGCCCAAGCGAGCGGCGGCGGTAGCGGCGGAGATTACTGGTGTGAACAAAAAGCTGCTGTATAACTGGTCGTTGGGTCAGAAATACGGTTTTTGAGGCTGACGAGCTTGAGATGAAAGCTCGCCCCGATAGCGGCGCCGCCACGAAGTTCGCTTTTCGCTTGCATTGATACGTTGTGCTCACTACTCTTCGCGCCGAGTCAGCCAGGCAATCGCTGTCGAGCCGCTTTCGGGTGGTGAGATGGAGGAAAGTCCGGGCTCCATAGGGTGGAACGCCAGGTAACGCCTGGGGGGCGCGAGCCTACGGAAAGTGCAGCAGAGAGTAGACCGCCGATGGCTTCCTCGGAAGCACAGGTAAGGGTGAAAGGGTGCGGTAAGAGCGCACCGCGCGACTGGTAACAGTTCGTGGCACGGTAAACCCCGTTCGGAGCAAGACCAAATAGGCCCTCTACAGGTGTGACCCGCACTGAGGGCGGGTAGGTCGCTTGAGGTGTCTGGTGACAGGCATCCCAGATGAATGATTGTCCGCGACAGAACCCGGCTTATCGGCTGACTCGCCTAATTCCTGTTGTCTGGCCATTGCGGTGTATTCGCAATGGGCCAGATTCTTTCTTGCAAGTACCCGTGTAAGCACCCATGTAGGTGCCATCCATGGCAGTACATCCGTGTATCTTCCTGTTGTCCAATTCTTTGATGCCCGGTGCGGTCGTCTTACTTTTGCAGTAGCAGGCCGCACTCGCGGTGTTCTTCCCCTTTCGTGGGATCGAAGTACGCATCGTTGTCCGGCAGGTCGTTCTCGTAAACGTACTCTTCCACATCAATTTCCCTGAGGTGGAACATTGGCGCCACGCGGACGGTGCCGTGGTTACCCTTGGTGAAAATGTCCAGGCCCTGGCGATGTGCGTTCTGGTCGTGGCGAATGCCATTTAGCCAGATGTCGGGCTTCAGCTCCTGCATGGCGCGGTTGAAGGGCTCCAGCTTGACCGTGCGAGAGAAAAAGTCGTGCTCGGGGGTGTCCAGGGGTGGAATACCGCCATACACCGCGTTGAAGTGGGCTGCAGACATCTTCGGGGAGAAGGTGTGCAGATTCAGGTCCAGCAGTTTGATCACATTCTCGATATGGCGATAGGTCTCCGGGGTGTTGTAACCGTGATCCACCCAGATGACGGGGATATCCGGCTTGGCGCGGGTGACCAGGTGCAGGAAAGCGATGGCGAGCGGGCGAAAGTTGGTGAAGACCACCGGGTTTTCCGCCTCGGCGATGGTGAATTTCATGATCTCGCTGGGCTTGCTGTCCTTGAAGCGCTGGTTGAGTGCGTCCAGGTCGGCACCGTGGTGAAAGGTGCGGGAGGGCGCGGTCTGTGTGCTCAGTCCTGCTGAAAGGCCCATGGCTGTGAGTTCCTGCTGGTTTTCCGATATCGCAAAGCTACAGGGTGTTGATCGTGGTTAAAAATAATAAAAGCTGATCTTTATATGCCTTCACGTTCTAAAGTGACTTCCCGGCGTCAATTTTCCTGTGGATCAGTCGGGGTGCCGGCGCTCGGTTTCCTTCCCAAGCGTTCCCGCGTGGCGCAGTTTCCAACACTTGTGGCTGCCCTCGGTTAGTGGTCACTCGCAAGAACGCTTTTTCTTCCCCGTCAGTAGGCTCCTGAGCAAACTTAAAGTAACTTGTGAACTTGCAAAAGTAAGTGCTTGCTCTGTTGAATAATTGTCCGCCCGCATTCCTGTCTGAAATGTAAACACTTCGCCTGCAGCCCGCGAAAATACTGGGCTTTTTCTCATGGGATACCGTCGATTTCCTTGACTTTATGTCGGCCAGATTTATAGTGTCGTAGGTGGAGAAAAGTGGAATTTTGTGGGGCTTAGTGGGATTGAGGTGGAAGTGAGTGGTTAATCACGCCCATTTGAGTGAAGTCGCACACTTTTCCGCCGATCACAAAGTAAAGCAGCCAGGAACGATCGCGGAACCTGATCCATGCATCTGGGAAGTCACGCAATCAATATGGACGCCAAGGGGCGTCTGGCCATTCCGGCGCGGGTAAGAGACTCGCTGCTGGAAGATTGCGGTGGTCGGCTGGTTGTGACGGCGCATACGGAAGAGCGCTGCTTACTCGTCTATCCTGAAGCACAGTGGCGCGAGATTCTTCCTAAGATCGAGGCGTTGCCGAGCTTTAACAAGGTGGCCCGTCGAGCCCAGCGGCTGTTGATCGGTTACGCCTGTGAGCTGCAGGTAGATGCCAATGGCCGGGTGCTGATTCCGCCGACCCTGCGTGAGTACGCGGGTCTGGAGAAGAAGCTGATGCTGGTGGGTCAGGGTAAGAAGTTGGAGTTGTGGAGCGAGGATCGCTGGATGCATTGGCTGGATGACAGCGAAGGCGACGGCGAGATGCCCGAAGAGATGGCCTCTTTGTCGCTTTAGTGAGGCGGCAGACCGGTCTGTTAACGAATTTTGACAATCGCAGGAGAGATGGGTGTCCCAAGATCTGCATCGCAGTGTGTTGTTGCGCGAGGCTGTGGACGCCCTGGTGGTGGATCCTGATGGCTTCTATATAGACGGAACCTTCGGACGGGGCGGTCACAGCGCTCTGGTGCTTGAACAACTGAGCGAGTCTGGTCGCCTCCTGGCCGTCGACAAAGACCCTCAGGCGATCGAGTTTGCTGAGCAGCGTTTTGGCAATGAGCCTCGGTTCAGTATCTGGCACGGCTCATTTGCTGACATGGATCAGGCCGCAGCGGCAGACGCTGGTCAGGTCAGCGGTATTTTACTGGACCTCGGGGTTTCGTCCCCGCAGCTGGATCAGGCCGAGCGCGGCTTCAGCTTTATGCAGGATGGTCCGCTGGATATGCGTATGGACACCAGTCGCGGCATCAGTGCAGCGGAGTGGGTGAATACCGAATCTGAAGCGGAGCTGGCCCGTGTGTTCAAGGAGTATGGCGAGGAGCGCTTCGCGCGCCGCATGGCTGGCGCCATTGTGCGGAGAAGGGCGGAAAAGCCGTTCGAGCGCACCCTCGATCTGGCGGAGGTGGTCAAGGCGGCCAATCCGGCCTGGGAAAAGGGTAAGCATCCTTCGACGCGGGTATTTCAGGCGATCCGGATTCACGTCAACGGTGAGCTGGATGATCTGCACGCAGCATTGAAGAAGTCATTGGCGTTGTTGAAACCCGGTGGCCGGCTGGTGGTGATCAGCTTCCATTCTCTCGAAGACCGGATCGTAAAACGGTTTATTCGCGAGCAGGAAAAGGGGCCGCAATTGCCACGGGGGTTGCCGGTGATGGATAGCCAGATTCACAAGACGTTGCGTTCCGTGGGTAAGGCGGTAAAGGCCGAAGCTGAGGAAGTTGGCGACAACGTGCGTTCCCGCAGCGCAGTGATGCGCATTGCCGAGCGCCTGGCCTGAGAGCGGTGGGTTGAGCGGCGTGCGCGGGAGTAGCGGAAACGGGTGGTTGCTGGCAGGGCTCTGGTTGCTGGTGATGGTGTCCTCCCTGGGGGTGGTGCACACAACACAGCAGAGTCGCGCGCTAACCGCAAAGCTGGGGCTGGCGCAGCGTCATCGCGACGAACTGCGTTACGAGCAGGAGCGGCTGCTGTTGGAGCGCGGCGCTTGGTCGGCTTACAGCAGGATCGAACAGGTCGCACGGGAAGAATTGAAAATGCGGGCGCCGACTCCCTCACAAAGGGTGCTGGTGAACGCCAAAGGCAAATAAAGGCAAATAAAGAAACTCGCAGCAAGCGGGTACAAAGCCATCGTGAACACAGCCGTCATCTGGGCGGTCAATGAAAGCCGATATCGGCGAATTATAAAGAGTGCGAAGTCAGCGCAGGGAAACCTTCAATCATGGGTGCAGTGAAAATACAGCAACAACAGCCGGGAATTGCCCGCTGGCGCTTTGCGCTAGTGGCTGGCCTGCTGTGTCTGCTGGCTGTGGCCCTGGTGGTGCATCTCGCTGGCTTGCAGGTGCTGCCGGAGCAGGATAAAGGGTACCGCTTTTTGCAGGATCAGGGCCGTGCTCGCACCATCCGTACCGAGGAAATCGCTGCCTACCGTGGCTCTATTCTGGACCGCAACGGTGAGCTGCTGGCGGTGAGTACTCCTGTGCAGACTATTTGGGCAAACCCCCAGCTGTTGAAAGAGGCGAGTGCGGAAGAATTGCGCGCTCTCGCTTCAGCGCTCGGTACACCTCCGGCACGCCTCGCCAAGCGGCTGGAAAAGTATCGCAATAAAGGCTTTATGTACCTGCGTCGGCATATGACGCCGGAGCGGGCCAACAATGTGTTGGCGCTGGATCTCGCCGGGGTATACAGCAAAAAGGAATACCGCCGCTTTTATCCTGCCGGCGAGGTCACTGCCCAGTTGCTGGGCTTTACTAATATTGACGACCTTGGTCAGGAGGGGCTGGAGCTGGCGTACGAGCAGTCTCTCGCGGGGGAGGCCGGAAAGCGTCAGGTTGTGAAAGACCTTAAGGGGCGCACGGTGCAGGACCTGGCGATCAGGCAGGAGGCGCGCCCTGGGCGGGATCTCCAGCTCACCATCGATATGCGCTTGCAGTATCTCGCGTACCGGGAACTCAAAAAAGCGGTGTCAGAGAATGGCGCCGCTTCCGCCTTTATGGTGATTCTGGATACCCAGAGTGGCGAAGTGCTGGCCATGGCCAACCAGCCTTCCTTTAACCCCAATAACCGTCAAGGGGTTAAGGCGGCGGCAATGCGCAATCGCGCACTGATCGACCAGTTTGAGCCGGGCTCCACTATTAAGCCCCTGACGGCGCTGGCGGCGCTGGAGACCGGGCGCTACCAGCCACACACGCGCATAAATACCAGTCCAGGTTATATCCGGCTGCCGGGTAAAACCCTGCTGGACCCGGTGAACTACGGAGAGATCGACCTGACGAAAGTCATCACCAAGTCGAGCCAGGTGGGGATCACCAAAGTGGCGATGGACCTGGAGCCTGAAACTTTGCGCGCACTTTTCTATCGCCTGGGGCTCGGTGAGGCGGTTGGCAGCGGGTTCCCCGGGGAGGCACCGGGCATCCTGCCCACCCGGGATCGCTGGCATCCCATCGAGCTCGCCAACTTTGCCTTCGGCTACGGTTTAACAGTGAACGCGGTGCAACTGGCTCAGGCCTACAGTGTGGTCGCCAACGCCGGGCTCAAACGCCCGGTTTCGCTGATTTTGGCGCAAGGAAAAAATTCTGCGCCGGAGGGTGAGCGCGTGGTCGAGTCGGCACTGGCGCGACAAGTTACCGCCATGCTGGAAACGGTTATCGGTCCAGAGGGGACGGGCAAACGCGCTGCTGTAGATGGCTACCGTGTGGCGGGCAAGACCGGCACTGTGCACAAAGTGGGTAGTGACGGTTATGCCGACAACCGCTACCGCTCGGTATTTGCCGGCTTCGTACCGGCGGATAATCCCCGCCTCGCCGCGGTGGTGGTGATTGATGACCCGAGCAACGCCAAATACTACGGCGGTGAAGTGGCCGCGCCAGTATTCGGCAAAGTAATGACCGGCGCCATGCGTCTGCTGCAGGTGCCGCCGGAAAAGGTCGCCCCTGCAACGCAGCAGCTGGCGACGCAGCTGGACGAAAGAGGTACTACATCGTGACCCAGCAGATTGAGCAGCCGAACCGCAAGGCTTCCCTTGTGACCTTGGTGCCCGGCTACGCCGGTATTCCGGATGTCCAGGTTACCGGCGTGGCGCTGGACAGCCGCAAGGTAAAGGCGGGCGACGTATTTATGGCCCTGCGTGGCACCGTAGTGGATGGGCGCGAATTTATCGATTCCGCCATCGACAGCGGTGCGGCGGCCGTGCTTGCAGATGGTGAAGAACTCGGCAGCGAAGAGCACAGGGGGGTTCAGATTGTAACGGTTCCGGGTCTCGCAGCCCGCGTGGGTGAGATCGCCGGACGTTTTTACGGCCACCCATCCGAGTCCATGTATCTGGTTGGCGTAACCGGGACCAACGGCAAGTCCACCTGTGCTTACCTTGCCTCTCAGCTGCTGGCGAAGTATTTCGGCCGTGCCGCGGTGATGGGCACCATCGGCAACGGCGTGTGGGAAGACGGTGCAATCTCCCTGCAGGAAACCGGCCTGACGACGCCGGACCCAGTGCGCTTACAAGCGGATTATGCGGACTTCTATGCGCAGGGTGCGCGCGCTGCGGCGATGGAGGTGTCCTCGCATTCATTGTCACAGGGGCGCGTGCACGGTTTGGTTTTTGACACTGCCGTGTTTACCAACCTGACTCGTGACCACCTGGATTACCACGGCAATATGGCCGCTTACGGCGCAGCCAAAGAGAAGCTGTTTGGGCTGCCGAAGCTGAAGCGCGGGGTGATCAACATTGATGACCCCTTTGGTGCGCAGATGGTCGAGCGCTGCAAACTGCGTGGTTTGAAAGTGATCACCTACGGACTGCAGTCCGGTGACCTGCAAGTGCGTAACCTGAAGCGTCTGGATGACGGTTTTGCCGTAGACCTGATTACCCCCTGGGGTGAGGGTGAACTGCGCACACCGTTGATTGGTGATTTCAATATTCACAATGCGCTGGCCGTGGTTGCCGCTGTGGCCGCAGCGGGAATGCCGCTGGATCAGATTCTGGCCGAATTCCCGAATATTCAGCCTGTGCCCGGGCGCATGGAGCGTGTGGCCGACGGCGATAATCGCTCTGACGATATCAACGTGCTGGTGGACTACGCACATACACCGGATGCATTGCGCGCAGCGCTGGAGGCCGCGCGCCCTTACTGCCGCGGAAAATTGTGGTGCGTGTTCGGTTGTGGTGGTGATCGCGACAGCGGCAAGCGCGCACCCATGGGACGTATTGCCACCGAGCTTGCGGATTATGCCGTCGTCACTAGCGATAACCCTCGCAGTGAAGACCCCCAGGCCATTGTCGACGATATTGTCGAGGGAATTGATGGGGGCGCCGAAAGCGAGCGATGCAAGGTAAAACTCGATCGCGCCGAAGCTATTCGCTACGCAATTAACACAGCCGCTGCGGGCGATACGATTCTGATTGCCGGCAAAGGCCACGAAGACTACCAGCTGATCGCCGGTGAAAAACTGCATTTCTGCGATCGGGAGCAGGCGGCGCGGGCGCTCGCGGATCGCGCAGCGCAGGCAGTGGAGGGAAGTCGCGGATGATCGCACCACTCTCGCTTGAACAGTTACAGCAGCGCTTCGGCGGCGAGCTGGTTAACGGCTCCGTCAATTTCGCTGCAGTGTGTACCGACACGCGCAAGCTGGATGCCAATGCACTGTTTGTTGCCCTGCGTGGGGAGAATTTTGACGCGCACGACTTTCTTGGCGAGCTGGACGGCAAGGTGCTTGGTGTTGTCACAGAAAAAGCTATCGAGAAATCGAATTTGCCGCAGTGGGTGGTGCCTGATACCACCGTAGCGCTGGGGCAGATCGGCCGACTGTGTCGCGAGCAGTTTGACGGGCCTGTGATTGGCATTACTGGCTCCTGTGGCAAGACCTCTGTGAAGGAAATGCTGGCGGCAATTTTCGGACAGCGCCATAAGGTGTGCGTGACTCGCGGAAATCTGAACAACCATTTCGGGGTGCCCATGACCCTGTTCTCCCTCGCGCCCGAGCACCAGGTGCTGATTGTTGAAATGGGAGCCAGTGGGCCGAACGAAATCGGTTATCTGTGCGGAATTGCCAAGCCGCAAATTACGGTGGTCAACAACGTACGGCCCGCGCACGTGGAAGGGTTTGGTTCTGTCGATGGCATTGCCACCGCCAAAGGCCAGATTTATACCAGCCTGCAGAATGGCGGTATCGCGGTGGTCAATGCCGACGATAACTATGCGGATTACTGGCGCGGCCGGATGCCTGAAGGTGTACGCACCCTGGAAATTGGCCTGGGTCACCAGTGGGCGGTGCACGCGGACAACGTGGCGCTGGATGCCCGAGGGTGTCCCTCGTTTGATTTGGTCATCGAGGGCGTATCCCATCCGGTGCAGCTGCAGGTCCTCGGTGAACACAATGTGCACAATGCACTTGTGGCCGCCGGCTGCGCCTTCGCCGCCGGTATTTCCCTGGCTGAAATCGCCGAGGGACTGAGCTCAGCGGCCGGCGTGGGTGGCCGCATGCAGTCGTTTACATGCGCGTCGGGAGCCTCGGTAATTGACGACAGTTACAACGCAAACCCGGGCTCGGTAACCGCCGCCATCGAGCTGCTGGCCCAGCGCGATGGCAAGAAAATCCTGGTGCTTGGGGATATGGCTGAACTGGGTCCGGAGGCGGACCAGTCCCACCGAGATATGGGGCGGTTGGCGCTGGAGCGCGGTATCGATCAGCTGTTTACCCTCGGGACCCTGAGTGCCGCGGCGAGTATCGAATTTGCCGCCGGGCATCAACACAAACAACGGAATTTCTCCGAGCGCGAGGCCCTGATCAAGGCGCTGGCGCCGGAGCTGGATGAAAACACCACCGTGCTGGTGAAAGGTTCCCGCAGTGCGCGTATGGAACTGGTAGTGCAGGCACTGACCAACGGGAATCAATAAAAGGTTTTACCCATGCTGCTATGGCTGGCTGAATATTTACAACAGTTTTGGAAAGGCTTCTCGGTCTTCGACTACCTGACGGTGCGGGCAATCCTGGGTGCGCTGACCGCGCTCGGTATTTCGCTTTTGGTAGGGCCGCGTATGATCACCGCGCTGAACCGTTTGCAAGTGGGGCAGGCGGTTCGCGACGACGGCCCGCAATCGCACCTGAGCAAGTCGGGAACCCCCACCATGGGGGGCACCTTGATACTTGCGGCAATTTTTTCCGCATCGCTGCTGTGGTCCGATCTCAGCAATCGCTTGGTGTGGGTCACGCTTCTGGTGACATTTGTATTCGGCGCGGTGGGTTTTGTAGATGACTACAAGAAAGTGGTCGAAAAGAACTCCCGCGGCCTGATCGCCCGCTGGAAATATTTCTGGCAGTCGGTGGCTGGTCTGGGAGCTGCAATTTACCTGTATATGAGTGCGACTTCGCCGGCGGAGACCCAGTTGTTTGTGCCCTTTTTCAAGGATGTGGCAATCAATCTGGGGCCCGTTGCCTTTATTTTGCTGACGTACTTTGTGGTGGTCGGTTCCAGTAATGCAGTGAATCTAACCGACGGCCTTGACGGCCTTGCCATTATGCCGTCAGTGATGGTTGGTGGCGCTCTGGGGGTAATTGCCTACCTGGTGGGGCATGTGGAATTCGCGGAGTACCTGCATATTCCATCCATCTCGGGGGCGGGCGAGCTGGCGGTGTTCTGTGCCGCGCTCGGCGGTGCAGGTCTCGGGTTCCTGTGGTTCAACACCTACCCGGCACAAGTATTTATGGGGGATGTCGGTGCGCTGGCTCTCGGTGCGGCGCTCGGCATCATCGCGGTGATTACCCGCCATGAAATCGTGTTGTTCATCATGGGCGGTGTTTTCGTAATGGAGACGGTATCGGTGATTCTGCAGGTGGCGTCGTTCAAGCTGACGGGCAAGCGAATTTTCCGTATGGCGCCGCTGCACCATCATTTTGAACTGAAGGGCTGGCCGGAGCCGCGGGTGATTGTACGTTTCTGGATTATCACCGTGGTGCTCGTGCTCGCCGGGCTGGCGACCCTGAAGCTGCGCTGACGCGACGCAGTAACAAACTGAAACAGTGAATTCGAAAAACGAGAATTGATAAAAAACCAATGAGCCTCATCGCAACCTCAGAGAAAAAAGTGGTGATCGGAATGGGCGCTACCGGACAATCGGTAGTGCGTTTTCTGCTGCGCCAGGGAATCTCTCCGGTTGTGGTAGACAGTCGCGAAGCGCCTCCGGCTCTCGAAAGCTTCCGCAAAGAGTTTCCTGGTGTGCCAGTCGAGTGCGGCCCGCTGAAAAAAGAGACCTTGCTTGCGGCCAGTGAAATTATTGCGAGCCCCGGGATCGGCGTTGCCGAGCCGGCGATTGCCGCAGCGGTCGCGGCAGATATCCCCGTCATTGGTGATATCGAGCTGTTTGCCCGCGAGCTGGCGGCTACCCAGCCCCAGCCAAAAGTGATTGCCATTACCGGATCCAACGGAAAGAGCACAGTCACCACCCTGGTAGGGCAGATGGCGGACGCCGCAGGGAAAAAAGTGCGTGTGGGCGGGAATATTGGTGTGCCGGTTCTGGATCTGCTGGCCAATGACCAGCCGCTGCCGGAAATGTTTGTACTGGAGCTCTCCAGTTTCCAGCTGGAGACCACCTACTCTCTGCAGTCGGACGTAGCGACCATTCTCAATATGAGCGCGGACCATATGGACCGCTACCCTGATATGGCCGCCTACCATCGCGCCAAACAGCGGGTCTATCGTCACGCGCAGCAGTTCGTGATCAACCGCGCTGACCCGCTCACCCGTGGTCCATTGTCGCGCGAGGGCCGCGAGTGGAGCTTTGGTCTCGACCGTCCCGATCTGCAGCAGTTTGGTGTTATTTCGGCCTCAGGTAAGAAGTGGCTGGCACAGGGCGCGGAAAAGCTGATGCCCACCGATGAAATGGCCATGGTAGGCAGCCACAATGTAGCCAATGCGCTGGCAGCACTGGCGCTGGGTAACGCTGTGGGCTTATCGATGGACGCGATGCTGGAAACCCTGCGTACCTTTACCGGCCTGGCTCACCGTTGCGAGCGTGTGGCGGACATTGCTGGCGTAATCTTTGTAAATGACTCCAAAGGCACCAATGTCGGCGCTACACGCGCGGCGCTGGATGGTCTCGCCGAAGGCGAGCGGAAAATTGTTTTGATTGCTGGTGGCGATGGCAAAGGTGCGGACTTCACGCCTCTGGCAGAAGCGGCACATACCCTGCGTGGGTTGGTGACCATCGGAGTGGATGGCCCGAAAGTCGCCCGGGCGTTCGCCGATAAGGTACCGCACCAGTCGGCAAAAACGATGGATGACGCCGTTGCCGAGGCGATGGCGATGACGCAGAGCGGGGATTTCGTACTGCTCTCCCCAGCCTGCGCCAGCTTCGATATGTACCGCAATTTCGAGGCGCGTGGTGAAGATTTTCGCCGCGCGGTGCGTGAATTGATCGTCTCTTCTGCGGCGCAAAGCGCCGGGGGGGAATCGTGAGCCGTAAGGAACAGAAAAAATTGAGTGCGGCAGCGAACGATCAGTACGACGAGTTCGCCTGGGTGTTGCCCTTCTGTGTGCTGGCACTGGCGAGTATCGGTGTGGTGATGGTGGCCTCTGCGTCCATCGCTTTTGCCGCGGACATGTACAACGACTCCTGGTACTTCCTCAAGCGGCATATGGTATTTCTGGCCGCGGGGGCGGTCGGGGCCTTTATTGTGAGCAGGATTTCCCTGGCTATCTGGTCCAACCTGTCCTGGACCCTGCTGATCTTCGCCCTGGGAATGTTGCTGGTTGTGTTGATTCCCGGAGTAGGGCGCGCGGTTAACGGCAGTATGCGCTGGATTGCGTTGGGACCGATTACCGTGCAGCCCGCGGAGATTGCCAAGTTCTGTTGCCTGATTTTCTTCGCCAGCTTTCTGACTCGGCGTCACGAGAAACTGAGGCACTGGAGCAGCTTTATGGTGCCCATTTCCGTACTGGGTATTGTAGCGGTACTGCTGTTACTGGAGCCGGATTTCGGCTCAGTGGTGGTCATTTCCGGCACTGCGTTGGCGATGGTTTTTCTCGCCGGTGCGCGACTGCCGCACACTTTTCTGCTGGTGGGACTAGCCGCATGCGGACTTGCATTGATGGCGCTGGTCAGCCCCTACCGATTGCAGCGGTTGACCACGTTTCTTGACCCTTGGGGCGAGCAGTTTGCCGGCGGTTACCAGTTGACCCAGTCGCTGATCGCATTTGGCCGCGGCGAATGGTTCGGCGTGGGATTGGGGAATAGTGTGCAGAAACTGTTTTATCTGCCGGAAGCCCACACAGACTTTGTGTTTGCGATTCTCGCGGAGGAGTGGGGCATGTTGGGTGGCCTGGTAGTTATCGGCCTCTACGCCGCACTCACCTGGGCGTTGTTGCGCCTGGTGCGCAAGGCACTGGAGAAACAGGCCTTTTTTGCCGCGCTCCTGACGTTTGGTATCGCTGTGCTGCTGGCGGGTCAGGCGTTCGTGAATATGGGGGTCGCCTCCGGGCTGCTGCCAACCAAGGGGCTGACGTTGCCATTTGTGAGCTCCGGGGGATCCAGCCTGGTGGTGTGTTTTGCCCTGTTTGGACTCGCCTGGCGTGCGCAGAAAGAATTGAACAGTGAAGAACAGACCGAAGAGGGGAGTATTGCGAAGATTCGTCAGCTGCCTATTTTCAATCCGCTGCAACTGGGCGACCGGAAAACGGGGGAGGCTGCGTAATGAAAGACATGGCAAGCGCACCATTTGCCGGTAAAAAGTTTCTGGTGATGGCCGGCGGCACTGGTGGACACGTGTTTCCGGCGCTGGCGGTGGCACGTGCCCTGCAGGCTCAGGGCGGCTCAGTGGAATGGCTCGGCACCATGCGCGGTATCGAGGCACAGCTTATTCCCGCAGCGGAAATTCCGCTGCACTTCATCACAGTGGAAGGTGTTCGAGGCAAGGGCAAAGCGGCGCTGCTTAAAGCACCGCTACAAATCAGCAAGGCGATCTGGCAGGCGCGTGCAGTGGTGAAGCAGGTGAAACCGGATGCGGTGCTCGGGTTTGGCGGCTTTGCCACGGGACCGGGTGGTGTCGCGGCGCGACTTGCCGGTGTTCCGCTGATTATTCATGAACAGAATGCAGTGGCGGGTACCACTAACCGTTTACTGGCAAAAATTGCCAGCCGGGTGCTGGAGGCTTTCCCCAGTGGTTTGCCGAGGGCCCAGCAGGTGGGTAATCCGGTGCGCACGGAAATCGCTGAACTGCCGGCGCCGTCGGAGCGCGTGGGGAAAAACACCCCGCAGCGTTTGCTGGTGCTTGGCGGCAGTCTCGGGGCCGTGGCAATCAATGAGCTGGTGCCCGAAGCCCTGGCAAAAATGCCGGCGGAAGTAAGGCCTCAGGTGATACACCAGGCCGGACAGCGGCATCTGGATTTGGCGAAAGAAGCCTACGAGCGCGCGGGTGTAGAAGCTGAGGTTGTGCCATTTATTGCGGATATGGCAGAGGCCTACGGGCAGGCCGACCTGGTGATTTGTCGCTCCGGCGCGCTTACCGTTTCGGAAATTGCCGCCGCGGGACTGGGCGCAATCATGGTGCCGTTTCCGTTCGCCATCGATGATCACCAGACCAAAAACGGTGAATGGTTAGAGCGGGCGGGGGCAGCGCGGGTCATCCAGCAAGATGCCCTGGATGCAGACGAGTTGGCCCGGTTACTGGCGTCGCTGTTTGCCGACCCGGAAAAATTACTGGCTATGGCCGAGGCGGCGCGCCGCGTGGCCAAGCCCGATGCGACCGACCGGGTGTTGGCCGCATGTCGCGAAGAGATGGGGTGTTGATATGTCTCGCGAAAGTAAGAACAGACAAAGTATTGGTAAAAACATGAGCGAAAAAGGCGAGAGCCATTACCACGTGCCCGCAATGCGCCGTATCCGCCGTATCCATTTTATTGGCGTGGGCGGCGCGGGTATGAGTGGTATCGCCGAGGTGCTACAGAACCAGGGCTACGAGGTGTCCGGTTCTGACCTGCGCGAGAGCAAGGTCACTGAACGACTGCGCAAGTTGGGTATCAAGGTGCAGATTGGCCACACCGCAGAAAACGTCAGCGATGTGGATGTGGTGGTCAACTCGTCAGCCATTTACGGTGATAACCCGGAACTGATAGCCGCTCGGTATAATCGCATTCCGGTTGTGCGTCGCGCAGAAATGCTCGGGGAGCTGATGCGCTACCGCTACGGCATCGCGGTGGCCGGCACCCATGGCAAAACCACCACCACCAGCCTGATTGCGTCGATTTTTGCCGCCGATGGCAAGGATCCGACTTTTGTGATCGGCGGTCTGGTGAACAGCGCTGGAGCCAACGCCGCGCTGGGAGAGAGCCGCTATCTGGTTGCGGAGGCCGATGAAAGTGATGCGTCTTTCCTACATCTGCAGCCGATGGTCACCGTGGTGACAAATATCGATGCCGATCACATGGAGACCTACGGTGGGGATTTCGAGAAGGTCAAGCAAATCTTCATCGATTTTATCCACAACCTGCCATTTTACGGTCTCGCGGTCGTGTGTGGTGACGATGCCAATGTTCAGGAAGTCATACCGCGCATGGCGCGACCAGTGACCACCTATGGATTTGATGAAAGCAACGATTTTCGGATCAGCGATGTAAAGCAGGAGCCGTTGCGGAGCTGTTTTACGGTACACCGCCCCGATGGCAGTGCGCTGGATGTATGCGTAAATATTCCGGGCATTCACAATGTCCTGAACGCAACGGCGGCGATTGCGGTGGCCACGGAAGAAGGTGTTAGTGACGAGGCAATCCGCGAAGGACTGAATGGATTCCAGGGTGTGGGACGCCGTTTCCAGATTTACGGTGAGTATCCGGTCAGTGATGACACCAGCGCAGAAAAAGTGATGCTGGTGGATGATTACGGCCACCACCCGCGGGAAGTGGCGGCAACCATCAAGACAGTGCGCGACGGCTGGCCAGAGCGCCGGCTGGTGATGGTGTATCAGCCGCATCGCTACACCCGCACGCGGGATCTGTTCGAGGATTTTGTGCAGGTGCTTTCTCAGGTCGACAAACTGGTTCTTCTGGATGTATATAGCGCGGGTGAAGCCGTGATTCCTGGTGCGGATGGCCGCACACTTGCACGCAGTATTCGTAATCGCGGCCAGATAGACCCGATCTTTGTGGAAAAAGTGGAGCAGGTTCCACCGGTATTGGCAGATCTGCTGGAGCCGGGGGATATTGTATTGACTCAAGGCGCCGGTAATGTCGGAGGCTTGGCTCAGCAGCTGTCGGAGTGGCGCCTCGGCGATAGTTCTGCAGCGGATAAATAAGCAGTGAGCACAAGCGGGAAGCTGGATCTTCGTGGCAAAAGATAAGGCAGTAACCAGGGGCAAAAAGGCCCCACAAAAAAAAGACCGCGGTAAGCAGGCGACCCGTGGCGCCCGTGCGCTGCCGGATCCCAACGAAGAAGTTGGTCTGCGCCCGCTGCGGCTGGCTCTGACCGTGAGTTTTCTTTTACTGGTTGCCGCGGGCCTCGGGTACAGCGCCCGCTGGTTGTGGCAGCAGGCTCCCGCGGTGGAATTAAGCCGTGTAGACGCACTGGAAAATGTTCGGGTCAAAGCGCCATTTCGCGCGGTGACGGAGACTGAGGTAGAAGATATCCTGCTGCCGCATTTGCGTCAGGGGTTCTTCTCGCTGGACATCGACGAGTTGCGCGGGGCATTGATGGCCCATCCGTGGATCGTCAATGCGGCGGTAAGCCGCCGCTGGCCAAACGGAGTGGAAGTGATGGTGGAGGAAGCTGAACCCCTCGCCATCTGGGGCGGGGATCAGCTGCTGATTGCCAGTGGCGAACTGTTACCGCGGCCCGAGAACCTGAAAGGGCTGCGCCTGCCAGAATTGGCCGGCGACGCGGAGCTGGTGGAGCGAATTATGGCGCAGTACCAAGCGCTGGCTGGGTTGCTGACCACCAAAGATATGGAAGTGCGTCGCCTGTCGTTTGACGACCTGGCAGGCTGGCAACTGGAGCTGGTGAGCGGTATCCGCTTGCAGCTCGGACACGATGAGCTGCTGGAGCGTGTGGGCCGTTTCCTCAGCCTGACGCGCGGCGTACTGGCACCGCATCTGCAGAAAATTGTGGGCGTTGATACCCGCTATAACAATGCAGTTGCGGTGGAATGGAAAGCGAAAGACAAAACAGAAAACTGACAACAAAACAGGCAGATAAAAAGCCGGCCCCAGCCCTGATCCGACATATCTAATGTGGGTCGGCGCTTAAGACCGGCGAGGTTGAAAATTCAATGACGCAAACAACTGAACCACGCATGATCGTCGGTCTGGATATCGGTACATCCAAGGTCGTGGCGATTGTCGGTGAGGTAACCGGAGACGGCGAACTGAATATCGTCGGTATCGGCTCTCACCGCTCTACCGGTATGAAACGGGGTGTGGTGGTCAATATCGAGTCCACGGTGCAGTCCATCCAGCGCGCGGTTGAAGAAGCGGAGCTGATGGCCGGCTGTGAGATTCATTCTGTCTATGCCGGTATCGCTGGTAGCCATATCCGCAGTTTGAATAGCCACGGAATCGTGGCGATCAAGGACCGCGAAGTAACCCAGCAGGATCTGGACCGTGTGATCGATGCCGCGCGAGCGGTGGCGATTCCCGCGGATCAAAAAATCCTGCACACCCTGCCACAGGAATACCTGATCGACAGTCAGGAAGGGGTTAAAGAGCCGCTTGGTATGTCTGGTGTGCGGCTGGAGGCCAAAGTGCATCTGGTCAGCGGTGCAGTAAACGCGGCACAAAATATTGAGAAGTGTATTCGCCGCTGTGGTCTCGAAGTCGAAGACATCATTCTCGAGCAACTCGCGTCCAGTTATGCGGTCCTGACTGACGATGAAAAAGAGCTGGGCGTATGCATGGTGGATATCGGTGGTGGTACCACTGATATTGCGGTGTTTACCGGCGGCTCCATTCGCCACACCGGAGTGATTCCGATTGCTGGCGACCAGGTCACCAATGATATCGCCATGGCCCTGCGCACTCCGACGCCGC
Organism: Microbulbifer elongatus; assembly: GCF_020524885.1. Lineage (GTDB taxonomy): Bacteria > Pseudomonadota > Gammaproteobacteria > Pseudomonadales > Cellvibrionaceae > Microbulbifer > Microbulbifer elongatus_A. Next base: position 632,735 of record NZ_JAIVKJ010000001.1, read on the forward strand.
ACGCGGAAGAACTGAAAATTAAATACGCCTGCGCTCTGGCCAAGCTGGCGCGGGAAGGGGAAACCATCAAGGTGCCCAGCGTGGGCGATCGCGCACCTCGGGATCTTTCCCGTCAGGCGCTGGCCGAGGTAGTGGAACCCCGTTACGACGAACTGTTTACGCTGGTGCAGGCGGAACTGCGCCGCAGCGGATTTGAGGACCTGTGTGCGGCGGGCATCGTGCTCACCGGCGGTTCTTCAAAAATGGAAGGTGCTGTTGAACTGGCGGAGGAGATCTTCCATATGCCGGTGCGTCTGGCGGTACCTCAGGGAATTTCGGGGCTAACCGATATCGTCAGTAACCCGATCTATTCCACCGGTGTTGGTCTGCTGATGTATGCGATCAAGGTGGAAGACAACAAAGGCAGTAATCCCGCGGTTCAGCGCAGCGAAAACCAGTGGTGGGATAAGGTCAAGCACTGGTTCAGGGGCAATCTGTAAGTTGGCGCCCTGAAGCAGAGAATAATTACCTGGATCGATAATTAAATTTGGACATGAGCAAAAAAGGGGAACAGCAATGTTCGAACTCGTAGATAGCGTACAGGACAAGCCTGTCATTAAAGTGATCGGTGTTGGTGGCGGTGGGGGTAATGCCGTCAAGCATATGATCGCCAGCGAAGTTGGCGGTGTGGACTTTATCTGCGCAAACACCGATGCGCAGGCGCTGAAAGATGTGGAAGCGCAGACCATCCTGCAGCTGGGTAATACTATTACCCGCGGACTTGGTGCCGGCGCCAATCCGGACGTGGGTCGCCAGTCTGCGCTGGAAGATCGCGAGCGCATTGCCGAAGTGCTGACCGGTGCGGACATGGTTTTCATCACTGCCGGAATGGGTGGTGGTACCGGTACCGGTGGTGCACCGATTGTTGCGGAGATCGCCAAAGACCTGGGCATTCTTACCGTTGCGGTAGTGACTCGCCCATTCATGATCGAAGGGCGTAAGCGCACCACCGTTGCGGAAGAGGGAATCCTCGAGCTGCGCGACAAGGTGGACTCCCTGATCACCATCCCCAACGATCGCCTGCTGGAAGTGCTCGGCAATAAGATCACCATGAAGGCTGCCTATAAAGAAGCGGACAATGTGCTGCTTGGGGCGGTGCAAGGTATCGCCGACCTGATGATCCGCCCCGGTATCATGAACGTGGACTTCGCCGATGTGCGCACCGTCATGTCCGAGATGGGAATGGCAATGATGGGCTCTGGCGCCGCAGTTGGTGAAAATCGCGCCCGAGAAGCGGCGGAGAAAGCCGTTCGCAGCCCGCTGTTGGACAATGTAAACCTGCAGGGAGCACGCGGTATCCTGGTGAATATCATCACCGGTAGCGAAGAGGCCGGCTGTCAGGAACTTACCCTGGGTGAATACTCTGAAGTTGGCCAGATCGTTCAGGAAATCGCCTCTGATGATGCCACCGTGGTAATCGGCACTGCGGTAGACGACAAGCTGGGTGATGAGATGCGCGTGACCGTTGTTGCTGCTGGCCTGGGAGAGGCAGGTGCTCAGGTTGCACGTCCAACCAAGGTTGTGGATAACACCCGTCGACCAGAGCCGCGTGAATCAACACGTCCGGCTGCAGCGGCGGAATCCGCACGCGAGCCTCAGGATGTGCGAGGCAGTCGTGCCGAGAGCGAGCGTCCCAAGCGCGCTATGCCGGCTCTGAACCCGGCTGATCAGGACATGGAATATCTGGATATCCCGGCGTTCCTGCGCCGCCAGGCAGACTGACTCCGTCCCGCTCTCACCGGAGTGTGGGGCGGAAAACATCTGCTCATGTCATTGCCCGGCCGGTTTGGCCGGGCCCCGCCCGCTCCGGTGTGGGTTTCGGACACCGTTGACCCGGTGTTCGGGGCCTGCGAGGTCAGGAATTTATCACTCTCAAGGTGGAATTCGGGGTCACTCCGTTGTGGCCGCCAGGTTTTGGCTTCAGAGTTAACATTTATTGATCAAATGTTTGCCCTACGGTCAGCCGATATCGCAGTACAATTAGGAACTGGCGCTACAGTTAATTAGAGGCCTTACTGTGCGCTAGTTTGGCGTTACAGTCTTCGCACTGCGCTATGCTTACAGGGATCAGAGCCGAAAAGCTCCGCCCGAAGCTCGTTACGTGATCAAGTGATAGCAGAGGGTGACCAATGCGTTACTTGTAGTTTTGGCGTATATTTTCTGTTACTATCGCCGGCTCGCTGCGGTTCGTGCGCAGCTCACCGAATGGGAACCAAGACATAGATGATCAAACAGCGCACTCTCAAAAATGCTATCCGAGCCACTGGTGTCGGCCTGCATACCGGTAAAAAGGTTGTTTTGACCCTGAAACCGGCGCCGGTAAACAGCGGTATCGTATTCCGTCGGGTTGATCTGGATCCGGTGGTTGAGATTGAAGCGCGTGCTGAAAACGTAGGCGACACCCTGCTTTCTACCACTCTGGTGAAAGGAGACGTGCGCATTGCCACAGTTGAGCACCTGCTGTCCGCCATGGCTGGGCTGGGTATCGACAATGCGATTGTCGAACTCTCCGCTCAGGAAGTGCCGATCATGGACGGCAGTGCCGGTCCGTTTGTGTTCCTGATTCAGTCCGCAGGAATCCAGGAGCAGTCCGCGGCCAAGAAGTTCCTGCGTATCAAGAAGCCGGTTACCGTAGAAGAGGGCGACAAGGTTGCCAGCTTCCTGCCGTTCAACGGTTTCAAGGTGTCTTTCACCATCGACTTTGACCACCCGGTATTCCAGGGGCGCAATCTCAGCTCCTCCGTGGATTTCTCCAGCACCTCTTTCGTAAAAGAAGTGAGCCGTGCGCGTACCTTCGGTTTCATGCACGAAATTGAGTACCTGCGTTCCAAAGGCTTGGTGCAGGGTGGCAGCGTGGATAACGCTATCGTTATCGACCAGTACCGTATTCTGAACGAAGGCGGCCTTCGCTATGAAGACGAATTCGTAAAACACAAGATTCTCGACGCCATCGGCGATCTGTACCTGCTGGGTACCAGTGTGATCGGTGAATTTAAGGCCTTTAAGTCTGGCCACGCATTGAACAACAAGTCTCTGCGCACTCTTATGGCGCAGGAAGACGCCTGGGAAATGGTGACCTTCGAGGGCGAACAGGAAGCGCCAATCTCTTACGTCAAACCGATTCTGGCGGTGTAAGAAGCGCAGACAGCAAAGCCGGCACAGAAATTGCCGGCTTTTTTACGTGCCTTAAACTGGTACGTTGTAATTCAGGCAGCCTGAGGAGCGCGAGTTCGGCAGGTTGCCACCGACCAGGGGAGTGGTCGGGGGGCATAGCAGGAAGCGACAGTCCCATCACCGTGCGAGCGCCACGAGCGCGGGACGGTGAATAAATCATTAAAACAACAAATTGTCGCAATTCTTGCACGCCTGATATGAAAATTATTCTCGTCAACGAGCGTGGGGGTGTTTCCCGCAGCTTCAACTTTGGTGGGCTGAGCAAAGCACTGCTCGGCCTTTGCCTGTTGGGGTTGCCGGTAGGTGCGCTTTGGCTGGGCAGCAACCTCCCCACCGCAGAATCCGACATTTTCGATGCCCGCGCGGTCAAGGCCTGGAACAAGGCCCTGCGCAAGCAGCAGGAAGATATTCAGGAAGCCGATCAGCAGGCCCGCGAGCAGCTCACCGCGTTAACGGTCAAACTGGCGGAAATGCAGGCTCGACTGACCCGCCTCGACGCCCTCGGCGAGCGCCTCACCACCATTGCCAAGCTTGATGAAGGGGAATTCCAGTTCGGCAGTGTGCCGGCGGTAGGCGGCCCGGAAGACCCGGGTATCAGCGGCGCCAGTGAACTTCCCTACCAGCCCCCCGAATTCCTCGACGTCATCGGCGATCTATCTGATCAGATCGAAGACCGCCAGATGCAACTCTCCACTCTTGATGATCTGATGGCTCGACGTCAGCTGCAGGACGAGCAGTTTATCGCCGGGCGCCCGATTTCCCGCGGTTGGATGTCCTCCCGCTATGGCTACCGCACCGATCCTTTCAGTGGCCGCCGCTCCTGGCACAAGGGTGTGGACTTCGCAGGGAAAAATGGTTCTGACGTGGTTTCCGTTGCCGCTGGCGTGGTTACCTGGGCCGAAGATCGTTACGGCTATGGCCAGCTGGTTGAGATCAACCACGGAAATGGTTACAAAACCCGCTACGGGCACAACAGTGAGCTCAAGGTCAAGCTGGGCGACATTGTAAAGAAAGGGCAGGTTATTGCCCTGATGGGCTCCAGTGGCCGGTCCACTGGCCCGCACGTGCACTTTGAAGTCTACAAGAACAATCGCCCGGTAGACCCCGCTACGTACATCCGCCGCACCGGCAGATAACAACTATCCTCTATCATTGCGCGGCAGGACACTTGTAATCCTGTAGTGGCGCCCGCAACTTCATACACAGTTGCGGCGCCTGGCGCCTTCCTGTTTACTTGCACCTTTTCCGCGCAGAGGCCCCGAGACCCGGGCCCGCGGGCACACTCAGCTTTAATGTGGTTTCTGAATAATGATTGGCAAACTGATAAAAACGGTCTTCGGTTCAAAAAATGACCGCGAACTCAAGCGCATGCGTAAAGTGGTCGCCAAGATCAATGCGCTGGAAGAAGAGTACAAGGCGCTGGACAACGATGCGCTGAAAGCCAAAACCGAAGAGTTCAAGCAGCGACTGGCCGATGGCGAGACCCTGGATCAGATCCTGCCAGAAGCTTTTGCCGCTGTGCGAGAGGCTGGTGACCGCACCCTCGGAATGCGTCATTTTGATGTGCAGATGATTGGTGGTATGACCCTGCATGAGGGCCATATCGCTGAGATGCGCACCGGTGAAGGTAAAACCCTGGTGGCAACCCTTCCGGCCTACCTGAACGCGCTGGAGGGCAAGGGCGTTCATATCGTAACCGTGAATGATTACCTGGCGAGCCGCGATGCCAACTGGATGCGCCCGGTGTATGAATTCCTTGGGCTGACTGTGGGCATTGTGGTTTCCCAACAGCACCCGGAAGACAAAAAGGCCGCCTATCAGGCCGATATCACCTACGGTACCAACAACGAATTCGGCTTCGACTACCTGCGCGACAACATGGTTCTGCGTAAGGAAGACCGCACCCAGCGCCCACAGAACTTTGCCATTGTTGATGAGGTGGACTCCATCCTGATCGACGAAGCGCGTACCCCCCTGATCATCTCCGGTGCTGCAGAAGATTCCTCACAGCTGTATATGGCGATGAACAAGCTGGTACCGCAGCTGGAGCGCGGTGAAGAGGGTGGGGAAGGCCACTACACCGTGGACGAGAAGACCCGTCAGGTGGAAATGACCGAAGACGGTCACCAGCTGATTGAAGACCTGCTGACCCGCGGCGGCCTGCTGAAAGAAGACGAATCCCTGTACGCGCCCGGCAACCTGGGCTTGCTGCACCACGTGAATGCCGCGCTGCGCGCGCACGTGCTGTTCCACAAAGATGTGGACTACATTGTGCAGAATGGTCAGGTGGTACTGATCGACGAGCACACCGGCCGCACCATGCCCGGCCGCCGCCTCTCCGAGGGCCTGCACCAGGCGCTGGAAGCAAAGGAAAACGTGCAGATCCAGAGCGAGAGCCAGACCTTGGCCTCCACCACTTTCCAGAACCTGTTCCGTTTCTACCCCAAGCTGGCCGGTATGACCGGTACTGCGGATACCGAAGCCTTCGAGTTCCGCCAGATCTATGGTCTGGACGTAGTGGTGATTCCCACCAATAGAGAAAAGCAGCGCGAAGACCTGAACGACCTGGTGTATCTGACCAAGGACGAGAAGCTCGAAGCCATCATCGAAGACATCAAGTACTGTCGCGACAAGAAAGCGCCGATTCTTGTGGGTACCGCGTCCATCGAGACCTCTGAAGAGATGTCTCGCATGCTGCAGAAAGCCAAGATTGATCACCAGGTGCTGAACGCCAAATTCCACGAAAAAGAAGCCCAGATCATCGCCCAGGCCGGCCGCCCGGGAACCGTGACCATCGCCACTAACATGGCGGGCCGCGGTACTGACATTGTGCTCGGCGGTAACTGGGAAGCGGAAGTCGAGGAACTTCAAGAGCGCGAAGGTCGCGAAGCCACCGCCGAGGAAGTCGAAAAGATCAAGGCGGAGTGGAAAGAGCGTCACAACACGGTGATCGAGGCCGGCGGTCTGCACATCATCGGCACCGAGCGTCACGAGTCCCGCCGGATCGACAACCAGTTGCGCGGCCGCGCCGGGCGCCAGGGCGATCCGGGTGTAACCCGTTTCTACCTTTCCCTGGAAGATAACCTGATGCGTATCTTCGCCTCCGACCGGGTGAAGAACTTTATGCAGATGCTGGGCATGGAGCGCGGTGAAGCCATCGAACACCGCATGGTGTCCAACGCCATCGAAAAGGCTCAGCGCCGTGTGGAAGGCCGCAACTTCGACATCCGCAAACAGTTGCTGGAATATGATGACGTGGCCAATGACCAGCGCCAGGTCATCTACTCCCAGCGCAACGAGCTGCTGGAGGCGGATAGCATTAGCGATACCATCAATGCCATCCGCGAAGATGTGGTCAACGAACTGATCTCCAGCTATGTGCCGCCACAGAGTGTGGAAGAGCAGTGGGATATCCCTGCGCTGGAGCAGCAGCTGGCCTCCGAACTCGGCCTGCAACTGCCGGTACAGCAGTGGCTGGATGAGGATCGCACTCTGCACGAAGAGAGCCTGCGCGCAAAAATCGTGGAAGAGTCGCAACAGGCCTACCAGAACAAGCTTGCTCGCATTGCTGAGAGCACCGGTGACGAAAACCTGATGCCGACCATTGAGCGTCAGGTCATGTTGCAAGTGCTGGACCAGCTGTGGAAAGAGCACCTTTCCAGCATGGATCACCTGCGTGCCGGCATTGGCTTGCGTGCCTACGCCAACAAGAACCCCAAGCAGGAGTTCAAGCGCGAATCCTTCCACCTGTTCCAGAGCCTGCTGGACAACCTCAAGCACGAGGTGATTCGTGTGCTGGCGCATGTGGAGCCAATGACCCGCGAGCAGATGGAAGAGATGGAGCAGCGTCGTCTGGAAGCGCAGCGTCGCCAGCAGCTCGAACTGCAACACGCGCAGGCATCCGCCATGCCGGAAGCAGAAGCCGCACAGGCTGAGGTTGCCCCGGAGCCGGTGCGCCGGGGTCCCCGCGTCGGCCGCAACGATCCCTGCCCATGTGGTTCCGGCAAGAAATACAAGCAGTGCCACGGTAAGCTGACTTCTTCTACTCCCACCTGATTGCGGAGTAGCAAATGAAAAGGCCCGCTCTTACCAGCGGGCCTTTTTATTTATAATTCGCCCTTCAACGCTTTTGCTAAATGTATCTTGCTCAAGGACGTAACCTCATGGCGCAGCCACTTCCCCAGATCCCCGGTGTCCGTCTCTCGGCCGTTCCCGCCAAAATTAAGAACTGGCAGCGCGACGACCTGCTTCTGATCGAAATCGCCGAAGGGGCGAGCGTCTCTGCCACTTTTACCCAGAATGCCTTTTGTGCGGCGCCGGTACTGGTGGCAAAAGATCACATCCGCCAGGGCAACATCCGCGCGTTGCTGATCAATGCCGGTAATGCCAATGCGGCCACCGGCGAACGCGGTGTGAGAACCGCCGAGCAGAGCTGTGAGGGTGTCGCCAAGGCACTGGGTATCAGCGCACGGCAGGTGCTTCCGTTCAGCACAGGTGTCATCGGCGAGCATCTGCCGGTAGAAAAAATCCTCGATGCGCTCCCCGCCGCAGTGGAGAAACTGCAGGCGGATGCTTGGGACAGTGCCGCCAAAGCCATCATGACCACCGATACGCGCCCGAAGACTGCGAGTCGCACGGTAGAGGTTGCGGGAGTAACGATCACCATCGCGGGTATCGCCAAGGGCGCGGGCATGATCCAGCCAAATATGGCGACCATGCTGGCTTATGTGGCTACTGATGCCCGTATTGGGCAGCCGTTACTCGACGAACTGGTGAAAGAAGCGGTAGGTGCGTCCTTCAACCGTATCAGTGTGGATGGTGACACTTCCACCAACGACGCCTGTGTATTGATTGCCAGTGGTACGACCGGTGAGGAAATTGGCCCTGACAGCGATGCCTATGCGCAATTGAAAGCGGCAATTGTCGATGTGCACATCGAGCTGGCGCAGGCCATCGTGAGAGACGGCGAGGGGGCGACCAAGTTTGTCACCGTGCAGGTAAACAATGCAGCCAGTTCAAAAGAAGCGCTGCGCATGGCGTTTGAGATTGGTGAGTCGCCGCTGGTGAAAACAGCCATGTACGCCTCCGACCCCAATTGGGGCCGCTTGGTAATGGCGATCGGTAACGCCGGTGCAGAAAATCTGGATACCAGCAAGATCAGTGTTTTTCTCGATGATGTACAGATCGTCGATGCCGGTGGTCGCGCGGACAGTTATACCGAGGAAGCGGGCCAGAAGATTTTTGAACAGCCTGAGTTCACCATCACCGTCGACCTGCAGCGGGGTGATGCCTGCGAGCATATCTGGACCTGCGATTTTTCACACGAATACGTCACCATCAATGCGGAGTACCGGACCTGATGGGGGGCTCGGGGATCAAGCATATTCACGTTGCGGTTGGAGTAATCCTCGGTGCTGATGGCCGCATTCTTCTAGCCAAACGCCCGGATCACCTCCACATGGGTGGACGATGGGAGTTTCCGGGCGGCAAGGTCGAGGGCAATGAGTCCATTCAGCAGGCGATGACACGCGAGTTGAAAGAAGAGCTCGATATTGAAGTGAAAGCCATGGAACCATTAATCGAAGTTCGCCATGACTACGGGGACAAGCAGGTGTTTCTGGATACCTGGTTCGTTACCGAATTCAGTGGTAAAGAACGCGGTGTCGAGGGGCAGGAGTTGGCCTGGGTTTCTGTTTCAGAGTTATCTGATTTTCACTTTCCGGATGCTAATCAGCCTATTGTTGAAGCTTTGATTGTGCGCATTGGTTAAGTCCGGGCCTCGCTAAGTTCTTTTGTGAGTTAGGTGGCGGAGAAGCACTGGGTGTGGGTTTTCAGGATCGCTGTGAACCCATTCCGCTGCTCTGCCGCCACCGGTTCAATAACGCCGGGCCCCGAAACTCAGGGACTAATAAAAATCCCGCGCTTGAACAAGAATCGCAGCACCAACCACTGCAGCAAAATCACACCACAGGCAATCACTAAAATCCCTGCCGCTTCGGGCAAGGCTGAAGCAATCCCGCCAAACACACTTTTACTCGTGTACTGCCAGTTCACCAAACTGGTTCCGAGATACACCAGAATGGCATTGCAACCAATCACCGAGAAAAAGTACGTGAAGGTTTTCCAGTGCCACATATCCACGAGTAGGTAAAAGATCCCCAGCAGCAATAGGCAGCAGCCGCAGGTGATCAACACAAAAGAGCTGGTCCAAAGCTCCTTGTTCACCGGATAAATCCAGTGCCAAAGGACACCCGCCAGCAGGCAGGCCGCGGCGCCGATAAACAGGCCTTTCAGGATGGCCCCGTGATTACCCGCATTCTTGCTGAGCCAACGACCCGCGAATACGCCAAACATCGCATTGACAATCGCCGGAATGGTGGAGAGAACACCTTCAGGGTCGTAGGCACGGTTTTGATAAGTAATGCCAGGCAGTAAATGCTGGTCTACCCACGCATTTACCGAACCGTTTGGCGTAAAGTCACCAGCAACGGCCTGAATCAGCCAGTACCCAAACAAAATACCCGCGGTAATCGCGTACTGTGTGCGAATACCAAAGTGCCACACGATCATTGCCGCAAAAAACCAGGCGAAACCGATGCGGGCCAATACACTGGCGTAGCGGATCTCGCTCAGATCCGCCGGAATACCGGTTCCCCAGCCGTGGTTGTAAAGAATGCCCAGCAAAATGAGAAGGAATAGCCGCTTTAATGCTTTGCGGTACACCGGCGTCCTTTGGCTAAACGGCAGTCCACGCAGCGACTTGTTGGCAAGCCCCAGGGTGACGCCGGACAAGAAAATAAACAGCGGAAAAATAAGGTCATAAAAGCTGAATCCATGCCACTCGGTGTGCTGCATCTGCCCGTTGCCGAACTGGAAAATGGACCAGCCGGTGAGCGCAAATAGCGGCAGGAATAAAGCCTCGCCACCGATGATCCAGAACATGTCGAAGCCGCGCAGGGCATCCACCGAAGCGAGTCGTTGTTTTTTATTGATCATGATTGTTACTGCTAATCAATTGTTGTAGTGAGTCGAAACATCATTGGCTCCCATGATAGGGCATGTACAGAGCCGAAATCATGGTGCCAGAAACCAAAAAAGCCCCGACCGAAGTCGGGGCGAACATAGGAGCATTTCCTGTACAGGAGATCCCTATCAGTTACAACGCAGAGAGAATTTTCAAAAGCTATCGTTAACTACATTCCATCCTGTGAGATTTGGCCAGCGCTGCGTCGCCGGCCGGGTAACTCCGTTTCAGTGCCCGATCAGATCGAGCAGACAAACTGCCAGCTGCCATCTGCAGTGCCCGGTACCGACTGGGTCCACCACTTGGCTTCGAATACACTGCCGTCGTGAATGATCCGGTCACCGCCAGCGGCGTGATTGCTGCGCGGCCACTCGGGGTAGGTCACCAGGCCACTGGTGCTGACACCTGCAGCGGCACAGGTTTCACTGCCGCCACCCGAGGAACTGCCACCTGAAGAGGAGCCGCCGCTGCTGAGTTCAGCAACCGGCAGGTCTGGATATTCGAATGCCAGTGCGTAGGTAGTACCGTTAACGGTGGCGGTATAGGCCTGTGGGCCGGATACCGGGAGGTAGTAGTTCAGGGTCATATCCCAAGATTCACCATCCGCCAGATCCTGCCAGCCGGGGAGGCTGAAGCGCACGCGGTGGAATTCATTTTCCAGGCCGCCCACATTGCCGCCGCCAGCATTGGCGCCGTCCTCAATCACTTCCAGTCCCGCACCGCTCTGGTCGGTGATGATGTTGGAAGTGGAGGTCGGCATATCGAACTCAAACACGGTGCCGCCGGGGAGGGTGCCGCCGGTGTTGTTGGTGATATACAGCTTCGGATTCAGCGGGTAGTTCTGATCGCCCAGTTTGAACTCGGTGATTTCGATACCGATATTCAGTGCTTCGTCTGGTACTACGCGATCGGTGCGCAGGTGGCGGTAATCGCTGGCATTGGCGAATTTGTCGTAAGCGAGGGTGGTGAGGGTGTCACCCATGTAGTACTCGCCCTTTGCTGCGTCGAAATCGTAGTCGCCGGCCAGTTCCCAGAACATGATGCCGCCCACGCCCTGGTCGATGACGTACTGCACCTTGGCGTCCATGGACTCTTCATCTTCGGTGGAGATGAACACGTTCTTCTGGGCGTTCCACAGCCACGGCGCTTCGGACACGCTGTCGTAGTTGCGCACATAGGTGCCTGTCAGCGCGTCATCCGGGTCGTTGGCCGGGTCCAGGCCGTAGTCGGTTACGTAGCTGCCGAGGATGCCGTTTTCCAGGTTCTTGGCGTGCCACATGGGGTTGGAGCCCGCGCCCATTTCGTTGCCGCCTTCGTCCAGGTCGTGCCACATGTTGTCGATACCGACCGCACCGTGGCCGCAATCGGAAGCACCGCCGGTGCCCTCGGGACACTCGGACTGTGCCGGCAATGCCGCAGAGCCGCCCAGGCCGTTGTCACCACCAGAGACGCCTTGCCAGCCTCGGGTGTAATAGGGAATACCCACGTTGATACGTCCCGCGGGCATGGAGCCACGGAAGTACTTCACTGCCCAGTCGATATTCAGGTAGCCGATGCCACCGTACTGGGAGGTGCTGTACACGCTTGCCGCCGCCAGCTCCGGATCGTTGCCGTTGTCGAACAGTGCCGAGTTGTGGCCAACGTATTCATTCCACGCCCCGTGCAGGTCGTAGGTCATGATGTTGACGTAATCCAGGTACTGGGTGATCTGCATGGTTTCCATGCCGCGCAGCAGGTAGCCGGAGGAGGGCGAGGCGATGGTCAGCATATAGTGGGTGCCATCTTCTTCACCGGCCTGGTCCAGCTTCTCGCGCAGTACTCGCATCAGCTCCACATAGGAGTCCATCAGCGAGCCGCGCAGGGAGTTGGCAATGCCGAAGTCCAGCGGATTGCCGGCGTCGTTCATACTGGTCGGGTATTCGTAATCGATATCCACACCGTCGAAGCCGTACTGGCGGATAAAGTCCACGGAGGAGTTGGCGAAGGCCTCGATACCCTGGTGGTTGATACTGCCATCGGCGTTGGTGGTCATGGTGTAGAAACCACCATCGGCCACGCGGTCGCCGTTTTCATTGAAGTGGCCGCCAGTTTCGGCCCAGCCACCCACGGATACCAGGGTTTTCACCTCCGGGTGCTGTTCCTTGAACTTGGACAGCTGGTTGAAGTGGCCCTTATAGGGGTAGTTCGGGTCGGTTTCCGCGCCGGCAATACCGGGCCACTCCATACCGGTGGCCGGGTTGGCGGGGTCACTGGTGTTGCCCACAGAAACGGAGTAGTCGCTGCCTACGTGCGCGAAGGCGTAGTTGATATGAGTAATCTTGCCCCAGGGAATATCTTTCACCAGATAGCTGGGCTGGCCGTTGGCGCCATTACGCCAGCTGGTGAAGTAGCCAATGATGCGGCGAGGGTGGTCGGCACCCATGTCTTCACGACCTTCTGCGTCGTAGATATCGCAGTAATTGGGGGCGGTGCCTGGGGTGGTGTAAAGGCCGTCCGGGCGGCAGGGGAAGTCGCCAATGACTACCTGCTCGTCTTCCACGGAGATGCTTGCTTCCGCAGAAGCTTCAAGGCCGTCGTTATCGGTGGCTACCGTGGAAATGTTGTGATTGCCCAGCGTAGCAGTCCACTGGGTGCTGTAGGGCGCACTGGTATCGGTACTGATCAGGCTGCCGTCGACATAGAAGGCGACCTGGCTGACGGTGCCATCGCTGTCAGTGGCACTGGCGGTGATGGTCAGGCTGTCGCCGGTGGTGTGGCTGGAGCCATTTGCCGGGGCGGTAATGCTTACCTCTGGTGCGAAGGGACCGACGACGACCTCTTCAACCGTAATGGAAACCGGCGCAGTGGTGGTGCTCAGACTGTCGTTATCGGTGATACGCGCGGTCAGGCTGGGCTGGCCGGTGGTCGCGGTCCAGGTGGTTTCCCAAGGGGCAGCGGTATCCGTGTCGATCAGCGTACCGTCGACGAAGAACTCGACCGTGGTGACCTGGCCATCTGCATCGGATGCGGACACGGAGACGACAACGCTGTCATTTTCGCTGACGGTAATCCCCGCGGTCGGTGCGGTAATCGAGCCTTGGGGTGGCGTCAGCGGCGGGTTGCCGTCGTCACAGGCGCCGAGCAGTTTCCATTCCTGATATTGGCCGGAATACTGTTCGGGGTTCTGGTTTTGCGTCCACCACTTCGCCTCATAGGCGTTGTCGTTGTACTGAACCTGGGCACCACCGGAGTAGGAGGGCCCCGCTTCCCAGACCGGGAGGGAGCTGCAGTCCACAGCGGCGTAGCCGTGTCCCGCGGAGAGCATGGCAGCGGTCACCAGACCGAACCGGAGCTTGTTATTGATCATAAATTGTTCACCTTGCGGCAGATTATTTTTATAGGAATTCGACGCCAGAACCTCGACGCCGCTAAATGACATCGCTGTCAAAATAGCAATCGGGGTACGGCGTGGCAACAAGGCGGATTCATCAAACCGTCACATTTGTGATTTTTTGCGCCAATTTCGCCGAATTTGCTTTGTCTTTGGGAATTCTGTCACAGCCTCCGCGCCGGAGAATGGCGCGGAAATGTGGTTTCTGTCGGGTGACGCTGGGAGCGGTGAGGGTTATCTGGCAGTAGTGCCCGCTACATATCCCAGAGAGAATTGGTGGCCATGGAGAGCGTAATTCGCTCTTTGTCCTGAATATGTTTCAGGTTCTCGAAGACTTCTTTGACTTCCGCAGACTCGATGGATCCATACACGGAGTGGTACAGATCGGAGAAATAGCGATCGACTTCCTGCCCGAGCTGATTGATTTCCTCAATGCTGGGCTTGTCGCTCAGGTAAAGGTTCTTGACCAGGTCACCGGCGCTCTCTTCGTGGGTGTACTGGAGCCAGGTTTGCATCACTTTCTGTTCTGCAACGGCACCGTAATTCTTGAGGTTGTTGGCCATGCGTAACTCGTGCTCGTGCAAGTGCTTGAGCAATAGCTGAGTGCGGTTATCTTGCGCACTTTCCAAGAGTTGCTGGTAGACACCGGCCATGTCCAGGTGGAATTTTTGGGCGTTCTTGAGAACTTCGTGGGCCTGTTTGAACGTCTTCATCTCTGCGCCTTCTCAGTGGTTGAGTCAATTATAGTTTTCTCAGAGGGGCCGTCGGTTGGCGAACTGCAATGTCTCTCTTATGGTTATAGTGCATATCCACGGGCGTTCAAGTCCTCTTTTCAGCGATACCGGCTTGGAGCCAGATACAAAAAAGGCGACCGGAAGGGTCGCCTTGTTCAATCTCACGCTGCCGCTGGGGCCAAGTGGAATTGCTCCATCATGATCTGCAGGCGCTTGCGCTGCATCTTCAGGCTGTACTCCAGCTCTTTTACCCGGGTGCGTATGGTGGCACCTTCCCAGGTACTCATCAGGCGCTCGCGGGCATTTTCATAGCGCTGTTGCTGCAACTCTTTCCACTCGGCGAGCGCCTCGGAAAAGTCCTGCGCCTCGCGCTCCAACAGTTGCTTCCAGCTTTCGCGGTGCTTGGAGTTCTCTAGCTTTTTCTCCGCGCGTTTAAACTGCATGGTCAGCATGGCGCGCTGAATGCGCATTGCCGGCACGGTTTTCAGATTGCTCGCCAGGCCCAGCCAGCTGGCGGTCTTGATCAACCATTTGGTGGGATCCCACTGGTACCAGCGGATGCCGTTGCGGTAGTCGGTCTGAAAAATATGGTGGTAGTTGTGGTAGCCCTCGCCGAAGGTGAAAAACGCCAGCAGGTCGTTGTCCCGCGCGGTGTTCTCATCGGTGTAAGGGCGGCGGCCCCAGATGTGAGCCAGGGAGTTGATGAAGAAAGTGGTGTGGTGATTGACCACGATGCGCAGTACACCGGCGAGCAGCAGCATACCGATCACGTCGCCGGTAAGCAGGCCGAGTACCAGGGGTACGCCCACATTCATCGCCACAGTAATGGGGACATAGTGATTGTGCTGCCACATCACGATCTTGTCCCGCTGCAGATCCTTGGCATTGTCGAAATCTACTTCCCCGCTAGGGTACTCCCGCAGCATCCAGCCGATATGGGAGAACCAGAAGCCGCGCTTGGCGGAATAGGGATCGTGATCGTTGTCGTCACAGTGCCGATGATGGCGGCGGTGACCGGAACACCAGATTAGTGCACTGTTCTGTAGCGCGGCGGCGCCAAATAGTGCGTAAAAGAGACGTAGAGACCAGTGTGCCTCGTAAGTGCGGTGGGACCACAGGCGGTGATAGCCCGCGGTAATGGAAAAACCACAAAAGGCACCCAGCACGGCGAATGCCAGCCACTGGTACCAATGGTATCCAACCAGGAAGCCGTACAGCGGTACCAGGGTCACGGCCACCAGTGCGGTACTGGCAAAAAGTATGGTCGTGAGCCAGATACGGGGGGCTTCGGGAACTGCTTTCATATATTTACAACCTTGTTTGAGCCTGCCGATCTCGATTCCGGCGGAGTGCGCGCGGGTCGAAAAAGAAATCCTACCGCAGATGTGCTGCCGGGACACGTTATTCGAGGGCAGCTTGACCAATTTGAGACATCTCAAGTGACCGATAGTGCCGCGCAGGTGATGGGAAAGGAGTAGGCAAGGGCAAGAAAGTCACATTGCATCGGAATGGTCGAAAAAATGCTTTGTTATGGTGCAATAGTGGATTTTTGCGTTCATTCTTGGGTCAAGCGCTGTCATTTTCCAGTATCAGGAACATAATTAGCACAATTATCACGCTGGCGCGCCGTTCTTGCTGGTTGCCAAATGATCGGTTTTCCGCCAGAAATCGCTTTTTTGATTATTTTTGAGTTATTTCTCAAAGTTGGCACAAGGGTTGCAATACCTTAGGCGTGGGCCGCGAGGTCCACGCTCCGGGAATCCATCACGGGTTATGGCATACGAAATAATGCGTGACTTCCCGTTTTCTCTCATCATCGCTATTTTGGGCCCCGCATTGCGGGGCCTTTTTTTATCTGCAGATAAGTGATTCACTAGCTCTCAATATATCCGGAATTTTGCGGCGTTCGCCGCGGTGCTGGTGCCGTGACGTCGGGATGGGGCTAGCCAGGGTAGGCCAGGGTAAACCAAATCCAGGTACGCCAAGCCAAGGTACGCCAATTTAGTATCTAGCCAAGCTAGTGAAGAGCCAAGATAGTGTCGAACTCTGATCTCTCTCAAACCCAAGCGGTGGATCTGAACCTCGCCACGCCCGGCGAGCTCGAAGACCTGAAGCCACAGCAGGCGCTGACACAGGTGCGCTATCTGCACAGCTTGCTATTGAGCGCCAATCGGGGAGTTTGGGAATGGCACCCGGATAGCGGCACCCAGCGCGCCACCGGCAACCTCTGGCTGCAATTGCACCGCGATCCAGAGGCGGCACTGTCTGGTGTGTGGAGTGGTGATCTCGCTCTCGTGCACTCCGATGACCGCGACGGACTGCTGAACCTGCGCTCGCGGCTCTGCCAGCAGGGTACTTTTGTCGACGCGACTATCCGTGCCTACGCCCGCGACGGCCAGCCAGTGTGGTTGCGTCTGTGGGCGCGTGCGTTTACCGCACCCTCTGGTGAGCGCTTTTTCCTGGGTGGCTGTACCGATTACAGTGAGTCCCTCTCTCCCCGGTCTCTTTCCTATTTTTCTGGTGAACGCTTCCATTCCGCGATGGATATGGTGGGCGATGGCCTGTGGGAGTGGGATCTGCGCGTGGATGAAGTTGTTCTGGACGATGCGTGCTGGCGTATGCTCGGGTATTCTCGGGGCCAGAGTGAGTCAGATGCTCGCGCTGCGCTTGCGCGCTGGAAGACGCATATGGTTGCGGACGACTATCCCGAAGTAAAACAGGCAATGGAGGACAATGTCCGCGAGCAGCTGCCGTTGGATGTCGAATTCCGTCTTCGGCATCGGGAAAGGGGGATTGTGTGGGTGCGTTGCCGCGGTAACGTTCAGCGCAGCAGCGCCGGGCAGCCTATTCGCGTGCTGGGCACTTTGCAGGACATCACTGCGGTCAAGAAAAAACAACTCAAGCAGGATGAAGAGCTGCAGCGGCTTAAGCAGGAAAGTTCGAGCAGAACGGAATTGATCTCCAGCCTGAGTCATGAACTTCGAACACCGCTGAATGCCATTCTGGGTTACAGCCAGATGGTGGAGCTGGACCAGAGCCTGAACCCGGATCAGCGTTTGCGCCTGGCAGAGATACGCAAAGCCGGGCAACACCTGTTGCACTTGGTGAGCGACGTGCTGGATCTGGCGCGTATTGATAGTAATCGGCTGGCGCCGTCTATTGAGGCGGTACAGCCCGCTCCCCTGGTAGCCGATTGTCGTCAGTTACTGGAGCCTCTGGCAGAAACCCGCAAGGTCAGCCTTACCTTCGAACCGCTGGGCTGGGAGCGTGCATACGTGCTGGCGGACCCGACCCGGTTCAAACAAGTGGTGCTGAATTTGGTGGGCAATGCCATCAAATACAATCGGGAAAATGGGCGGGTAGTGATTTCCTTTGCGCCCCAGGCAGAGGGTTGGCTGCGCCTCAGCGTACTCGATACCGGTAGTGGGATCGCTACCAGAAAACAGTCGCAAGTCTTTGAACCCTTTAATCGACTGGGTATGGAGCAGGGTAAAATTGAGGGCACCGGCGTAGGGCTCGCCATTGCCCGGCAGCTTACCGAGGCCATGGGTGGGCGCATAGGTTTTGACAGTGAGGAGGGGCAGGGCTCCGTGTTCTGGGTGGAGTTCATGATGAACGACGCACCCAGTGAAGTGTTGCAGATGGCTGCCCGACCGGATTACACGAGTATGCTCCCGGCCTGCCGCGTAATGTATATTACCGGAAGGTCGGCTTGGGCAAACCGAATGAAAGGGGTGTTGGCGTCGGTACAGCAGGTAGAGTTACAGATTGTCAGTGATGCCATGAAGGGGATTTTCAGTGCGCGCACCGGCAGTGCCGATCTCATGATTGTTGACGCTGAATTGCCGGGAATCTCGTTAAGAGACTTTGCAGCCATAGTGCGCGGGGATGTTGCGACGGCGAGTATTCCTCTGCTGGGTATTATCGACCAATCTACCGATTGTCTCGATGCTTGTGTCCCTAGTAGTTACGACCTCCCGGTGCTGGCAGAAGCGTTACGCTACTGCCTGGGGTTAAAAAATGACGTTATCGCGCAGGGTGGCGGGTCACTCTGACGGTAGAGTTGTTTACAGGATGTTTATAAGCAGCCGATAGTGTCGGCTGCACAAAATAATAAATACCAACCTAAAAGGAAGTAGTGGTTGATGTCCGTTCACTTTCCCGGTGGGAGCAAGTTTCCCCTATTTACTGGTGAGAATTGTGCGGCGCATAGCGCTGCGCCAATCAGTCCACTGTCAGCAGTCTTTTTGCTGGCGATGGGGAGCTTTTGCCTAGCCTATTTTTGCAAGCATTTTCTCTCTTTCAGCGATGGTATCGCGACCATCTGGCTAGCTGATGCATTGGCAATCGCAGTTTTATACCGGTTTCCCGTCGCACGTTGGGCGCTGTTACTGCCGGCTTCTTTCATTGGCAATTTGGCCGCATCGGCGTTAAGCGGGCTGCCGCTTTTTATATCTGCGATGTACTCTCTGGCCGGTATGGCTGAAGTATTTGTCGCCACATCGCTGTTGCGATTCTTCTGTGCGGATGGCGATTTTTTTGGCAGCGTTTGGCGCTGGCTGCGATTTCTCTTATTCGGCGCGCTACTTTCTACTCTGGTTGGTGCGGGAGTAGGTGCGGGGTTTGCCTCTCTGCTCCGCAGCCTGCCATTTAGTGATGTGTTTGTACTCTGGTATCTGGCAGATACCGTCGGTATTGCAGTATTCCTGCCGTTTCTTCATATGGTGAATTTGCAGGTGTGGAATCGGTTGCCGGAAGTTCGACAACTCCTCCACTTCTTGAGTATTTCACTGGTTTCGTTGATCAGCATCTTTGTCATACTCCAGTTTCTTTCACATCCATTTGTTTTTGTTGCGCTTCCATTGATTTGGGCGGCGTCCCGACTTGAATTACCACAGACTCTGATGCTGGTGTTCTGCACGGTCATGGTGCTGCTTCTGGTTTTCGTTAGCAGCGGCAGCTGGCTACCTCAGGATATGCGGGACCTTGATACTCCGCTCGATTTACTTCCACTTTATACAGCGATGATCCCCGCGTACGTAATGGCTGTGACGACAAGTGTGGAGCGCAAGCGCAGCCAGCGAATTGTTGAAATGGAGAGCAGCTTTCGTGTGGCGATGGGGTCGTCCCGAATTGGTATGTTGTTGGTGTCTCTCGATAACAGGATTATTCAGGCGAACCCGAGCTTTTGCCGTTTTATCGGTTACTCGGAAGTCGAGTTGCGCGGGCTGAATATCCGCGAAGTGATTGGTGTGGAAGAGCAGAACATGGGCCGCTCAGCTTCAACTGGGGGTGACAAATCTAGCCGTGCGAATCTGCTGTTCGATTTTGAATTGGGCTATGTGCAGGACGCGGAGTGGCGGTTTATACGCAAAAGCGGAGAGCAAGTGTGGGGGCACTGGTCTTGCAGCCTGGCCCGCGGTGCTAATAACGAACCTCTCTATGCTGTGGTTCAGGTAGAGGACATCGACTGGCGAAAGCGCAGCGAAACCCAGCTGGCGAAAGCCGAGGAGCGCTGGAAGTTTTCACTCACCGTTACCGGACAGGTGGTGTACGACTGGGATCTTGCTACGGGAAAGACGTTTTATTCCGAATGGCTGAATAGTGGCGTCGGTATCGATGCGGAGAACCTCGCCAGTCGTCACGACTGGTTGGCGCGGGTGAACGACGAAGACCGCGACTCCCTGCTTCGAGCGCAACTCGCGCACTTTAATGGCCAGGCAAAGGATATCGATTGTCAGTACCGGGTGCGGACGGACTTTGGTGAGGTTCGTTGGATTCATGAAACCGCCCACGTTATGGAATCGGGTGAGGAAGGGCAGCCGATGCGCCTGATCGGCATTCTCCGCGACATTACCGAAAACAAGGAGATGGCGCGTTCACTGGAGGAGGAAAAAGAGCACCTGCAGGTGACATTGAACGCGATTGCGGACGCGGTTATTGCCACCGATCGGCGCCAGCGCATCACCTTTATGAATCCAGTAGCAGAGCAAATAACCGGCTGGTCATTAAGTGAAGTGCAGGGGCGGGATATCGACAGCGTATTGCATCTGTCGAGCGGCCGCGATGGCAAGCCGGTGAGCAGTCCTGTGAAAGATTGCCTGCATCACGTGATGCCGTTTGTTTCGGTGGAGGGTTCTGTACTTCACAATCGCAGTGGCAACAGTTACGACGTGAAGTGTTCGGCCTCCCCGTTGCGCACAGGAAGTGGTCAGGTTCTGGGTGCGGTACTGGTATTCCAGGATGTAACAGAAACCCGGCAATTGATCCGACAGCTCCGCTACAAGGCACATCACGATGATCTTACCCATCTGCCCAATCGTGAGGCTTTCAAGCGTGAACTATTGGAGGCTGTTGCTTCGGTCAGAAATAACGAACAGGTACATACTCTCGCGTATATGGACCTCGATCGCTTCAAGGTGATCAATGATAGCGCGGGCCACCAGGCGGGGGATGCTCTTTTGCGCAACGTGGCCCGTTTTCTGAGGGGGCAACTTCGCGAAACGGATTGCGTAGCCCGCCTCGGTGGCGATGAGTTCGGCATTTTGTTGCGCGACTGCAATAAGGTGCAAGGACGCCTGCGCTGTGAGCAACTGGTAAGAAAAATCATTGCCTTGCGCTTCCCTTGGGCCGGGCGTGTGTTCGATGTCGGTGCCAGCGTGGGGGTGACGGAGATCCGTCGCGATAACAGCCAAGTGGCGGACTTGATGAGCCAGGCCGACGTGGCTTGCTATTCTGCGAAACATGCCGGGCGCGGTGTCGTGATGCTGTATGAGGCAGACAGTAGTGCTGCGGCTGAGCAGCACCGGGAAATTCATATGGCGTCGCGTATTCGCGAGGCGCTGGATGAAAACCGGTTGCAGCTCCATGCACAACCGATTGCAAGCGCCAAAGATGTTAACCAGACAAGTCACTATGAATTGCTCGTGCGGATGGTGGATGCAGATGGAACTCTGATCCTCCCGGGGGCATTTATTCCTGCCGCCGAACGCTACGGTCTGATGTTGCAGATCGACGAATGGGTAATGAACGAGTTTCTATGCAACAAGGCAAGCCTGGCAGTGGCAAGTGGCTTGAGCTTTGCCATGAATTTGTCTGCGGAAGCGATTGGGGATCGCGATTTCCAGAGAAAATTTATCAAACTTTTGAACGATGCAGAGCTACCATCGAACCGCTTGGGGATCGAAATTACCGAAACGGCCATGATCAATCAGATGGAAAATGCCAGTGAGTTTGTCGCCACCTTGCGGGAAATGGGTTGCAAGGTGGCACTGGATGATTTCGGCAATGGCCTCAGTTCATTCAATTATCTCAAGGCCTTCTCGATCGATTACATCAAAATTGACGGCAGCTTTGTGCGGCAGGTGGAGTCCAACTTTGTCGACCTGATGATTGTTGAGTCGATCAATCAGGTGGCCCATCGCTTGAACGCGCGCACCATTGCCGAGTTTGTCGAGGATGTGAGTACCGCAGAGCGGCTGCAGGAAATCGGGGTCGATCTGTTGCAGGGCTACCATATTGGTCGCCCGCAGCCTCTGGGCGAAGTGCTGGCGGCCATTCCTGAGCGGGTAATCGCCAAGTTTAGAAAACGCCGGGGCAGTGGTGAAGAGTGCGCAGAGGCGGGCGGTAGCAGAGCGCTGGAAACAGAAACCTGAAGCGGCGTCGCACCGCTTCAGGCTTTGTTGGGGGCAGCAGAGATCTGGAAAAGATTACTGGGGAATTTTTCCCAGATGCTTGCCGACAATCTGCAGTAGCGGCTTGAAGGTTTTCGGCGTGGCGCAAACCAGGTTGCCGGATTCAAGGTAGCTATTGCCGCCGCGGAAATCACTGATCAGGCCGCCAGCCTCTTTCACCAGAAGAGAGCCCGCTGCAACGTCCCAGGTGTTCAGGTACATCTCCCAGAAACCATCGAAGCGGCCGGCCGCCACATAGGCGAGGTCCAGCGCTGCGGCGCCCGGGCGGCGGATGCCAGCGGTCTGTCCGGCAACTTCTTTCATCACCGCCAGGTAGGCGTCGATATTATCCAGCGGCTCACCATTGAAAGGGATGCCGGTGCCGATCAGTGCGCCATTCATACCCTGGCGGTTGGAAACCCGAATGCGACGGCCATTCAGCGCCGCACCGCGACCACGGCTGGCGGTGAATTCTTCACGTTTGATCGGGTCGAGAACAACGGCGTGCTCGATCTGGCCGCGGTAGCGGCAGGCGATAGAGATGGCAAAGTGCGGGCAGCCGTGGATAAAGTTGGTGGTGCCGTCCAGCGGATCGATGATCCACTCGTATTCCGGCTCAGCGCCTTCCTGCAGGCCGCTTTCCTCGGCGATGATGCTGTGCTTGGGGTATGCCTTGCGCAGGTGATAGATAATCTCCTGCTCACTGGCCTTGTCCACTTCCGTCACGAAATCGTTGCGGCCCTTTTCTTCAAACTTCATCAGGTCGCCGCGCTCCCAGGCGCGTTCGATCAGTTCACCGGCCTTGCGCGCCGCGCGCAGGGCAATATTCAGCATGGGTTCCATAGGAATTCCGCGGTCAGTTGTGGATATCGTTGGTAAAAAGCAGTGCCGGGCGTGCCGGCGGCGCGATTGTAGGGATTCCTGTGCAATTTTGCTACACTCCGCGCCCGATTTGTAACAGGCCCAATTGTAGTCACTCTTTCAGACAGGCCAACCCCAACCGGATACACCCCTATGGCGACTTCCCCTTCCGAATCTGCATCTCAAGCGGCATCAAAAAGTGCTCTGGCTGCGCTGGACAACATCCGCGTGGTACTGGTGAACAGTGCCCATCCGGGCAATATCGGAGGCGCGGCCCGCGCGCTCAAGAACATGGGGTTGAGCCAGCTCTACCTGGTGCAGCCGCGGGAGTTTCCGGCTGCCAATGCGGTATGGCGCGCCGCTGGGGCTGCAGAGCTACTCGACAGCGCAGTCGTGGTGGAGACGCTCGAAGAAGCGGTAGCCGACTGTGGACTGGTAGTCGCCACCAGCGCCCGCGAGCGACGTATCCCCTGGCCGCTGCTTACTCCCCGGGAATGTGGCCAGCGCGCGGTCGTCGAAGCCAAGACGCATCCGGTGGCGTTGGTGTTTGGTCGTGAAGACCGGGGGCTGACGAATGAAGAGCTGCAGGCATGTAACTTCCATGTGCACATTCCCGCCAACCCCGAGTACAGCTCCCTGAACCTGGCTACGGCCGTGCAGGTTCTGGTCTATGAGGCGCGTATGGCGGCGCTGGAGGCAGAGAAGGGCCAGCCCATCAGCTATTCCGACTGGGATAGGCCGCCGGCAAAAGCGGGCGATATGGAGCTTTACTACGATCATCTGCAGCTGGCACTTGGCGAGCTCGGGTTTATCGATCCGGACAATCCCCGCCAGACTATGACCCGCCTGCGCCGACTGTTCAGTCGGGTTCGTCCTGACGATATGGAATTGGGTATTCTCCGCGGCATGCTGACCGCGATCCAGAATCATATCCACCGCGCTGGCGGCAAGGGACGGCCCGACTGAGTGGTCGGGTCACGATTCACCCGTTATATCCCTGGTTTAACCCCGGAATTGCTCCGGGGTGACCGGCGGGCAAAACCATCCGCCAAATACCCGACCTGAATACTCGGCTATATACTTGACTGAAGTAGTAGGTTATTACATACTCGCGCCCCAATTCAGTGGCGCTGGTTCAGGGCTGCAGGGCCCGTAAACCGGGCGACAGGATGGCCTTTCAGTGGAAGGTCGATATCGTCAGGAGAGCGTATGCGTTTAACAACCAAAGGGCGGTATGCGGTCACAGCCATGCTGGACCTCGCATTGCACGCCGAACGCGGTCCCATCAGCCTGGCAGATATATCCAAGCGTCAGGACATTTCCCTGTCTTACCTTGAGCAGCTGTTCTCCCGTCTGCGGCAGTCGGGACTTGTGTCCAGCGTGCGTGGTCCGGGCGGTGGCTATCGTTTGGCGCGAGACACAGCAGAAATCTGTGTGGCGGAAATCATTGATGCCGTCAACGAGTCTGTCGACGCTACCAGTTGTGGCGGCAATAGCGACTGTTCTGCCGGTGAGCAGTGCCTCACGCATTACCTATGGACAGATCTCAGTCGCCAGATTCACGGTTTCCTGAACGGTATCAGCCTGGCCGATATGGTCGCACGTGCTGATGTGCAGGAAGTGGCCCGCCGGCAAGACGGGCGCGCCGCCGAGGATGCGCTGGATCGCGTGGCAGAACAGAAAGTGGCGATTATCGGCGGCTTGCAGTAAGGTGCCGCCGCCCGGTCAGCCGCGAAGGCTTTGGCCAAAGGAACTTTGAGCTTAATTAGCAGCAGTATGGCGTCGGTGACATACCGGCGATTGGAGATAGAAGATTATGAAGCTTCCCATTTACTTGGATTATTCGGCAACTTGCCCGGTAGACCCGCGCGTCGCCAGTAAAATGGCGGAGCAGCTCACTATGGAAGGCAACTTCGGCAACCCGGCCTCCCGCTCTCACCTGTTCGGTTGGAAAGCGGAAGAAGCGGTGGAAGACGCCCGCCGTCAGGTGGCGGAACTGATCAATGCCGATCCCCGTGAAATTGTCTGGACCAGCGGTGCCACCGAGTCCGATAACCTCGCCATCAAGGGTGCTGCGCACTTCTATCAAGGGCGCGGCAAGCACATCATTACCTCCAAGATTGAGCACAAAGCCGTGCTCGATACCTGTCGCCAGCTGGAGCGTGAGGGCTTTGAAGTTACCTACCTGAACCCGAAAGAAGACGGTATCGTCTACCCGGAACAGGTGGCGGAAGCCATGCGTGAAGACACCATCCTGGTGAGCCTGATGCACGTCAATAACGAGATTGGTGTGATCAACGATATCGCCGCAATCGGCGAACTGTGCCGCGAGCGCAAAGTGATCTTCCACGTGGATGCTGCGCAGAGCGCCGGCAAGATCGATATCGATCTGGCGGAAATGAAAGTGGACCTGATGTCCTTCTCCGCACACAAAATTTATGGCCCCAAAGGTATCGGTGCGCTGTATGTGCGCCGTAAGCCGCGCGTGCGTCTCGAAGCCCAGATGCACGGTGGCGGTCACGAGCGCGGTATGCGCTCCGGCACCCTGCCAACCCACCAGATCGTGGGTATGGGAGAGGCCTTCCGTATCGCCAAAGAAGAGATGGCGGATGAGGCCAAGCGCCTGGTCGCTCTGCGCGAGCGCTTCTGGAGCCAGATTTCTGATATGGAAGAGGTACACATCAATGGCTCCGCAGAGCAGCGTGTGCCGGGCAACCTGAATGTCAGCTTTGCCTTTGTTGAGGGCGAGAGCCTGATTATGTCCCTCAAGGATCTGGCAATTTCCTCTGGCTCTGCGTGTACGTCAGCGAGCCTGGAGCCGAGCTATGTACTGCGCGCATTGGGCGTGAACGACGAGCTGGCACACAGTTCCCTGCGCTTCAGTTTTGGTCGCTTTACCACGGAACAGGACGTGGATACTGCGGCCAAAGAAGTAAGGCAGGCGGTAGAGAAACTGCGCGAACTGTCGCCGCTCTGGGATATGTACAAGGACGGCGTGGATCTCAGTACTATTGAATGGGCAGCACACTGATTTGCTGCTGACAGGCGGCAATGGAAACGAATTAAGAGGGTATAGTCATGGCCTATAGCGATAAAGTAATTGACCACTATGAGCACCCCCGTAACGTCGGTCGCCTGGACGACAAGGCGGAGAACGTGGGTACCGGTATGGTCGGTGCGCCGGCCTGTGGCGACGTGATGCGTCTGCAGATTCAGGTGAATGACAGCGGCATCATTGAAGACGCCAAGTTCAAAACCTACGGCTGCGGTTCCGCGATTGCTTCAAGCTCCCTGCTCACCGAATGGGTAAAAGGCAAGAGCCTGGACGAAGCGGCGCAAATCAAGAACACCGAAATCGCCGAAGAGCTGGCGCTGCCGCCGGTGAAGATTCACTGCTCCGTTCTCGCTGAAGATGCGATCAAGGCTGCGGTGAAAAACATCCGCGAAAAGCGCGGAGAGAAAACCGAAGAAGCGGCTGGCTGAGTCCTGGGCTCAGTTTTAGTGAACAGTGATAGCGAGCGGTAAGGAGTAGCAGATGGCAATCACCATGACCGAAGCGGCCCAAGCCCACGTGGCCAAGCAGTTGGCCAGCCGGGGTAAGGGCATTGGTATTCGTGTCGGCGTGAAAACCGCTGGCTGCTCCGGGATGGCCTACGTTCTCGAATTTGTTGACGAGGCCGAGGCGGAAGATGCGGTTTTTGAAGCGGGTGGGGTCAAACTGATTGTTGATCCAAAGAGTCTCGCTTACCTCGACGGCACCGAACTGGATTTCGTCAAGGAAGGGCTGAATGAAGGCTTTGCCTTTAAAAACCCGAATGTAAAGAACGAGTGCGGCTGCGGCGAGAGTTTCCACGTTTAAGTCGGAGCTTTCAGGCAGCAGGAGGCCGGATGCCTGGTGCATGCCGGCCTTTTTGTTATGGGATTAAGCATGGAACTGCAACAGAATCATTTTGAAATATTCGGCTTGCCGGTTTCCTATCAGGTGGATCGCCCGGCGCTGGCCAAGCGCTACCGCGAGTTGCAGCAAGAATTTCACCCTGACAGGTTTGCAGCAAAATCCGAGCGCGAGCAGATGCTGTCCATGCAGTACGCCGCGCAGATCAATGAGGCCAACAACACCCTCAAGGATCCGGTCGCCCGCGCTGCCTACCTGCTGAAGCTGGCCGGGGTTGAGATCAACCCGGAGCAGACCACCGCCGATGGCGAGTTCCTGATGCAGCAGATGATCCTGCGCGAGCGTCTCGAGGACGTGCGCGCTGCCGCCGACCCGGAATCAGAGTTGGAAGATCTTGGTAGCGAGGCCTCCAGCCTGTTCAAGACGCAGGAGTCCGCTTTCTCCGCGGCGCTGGATAATCGCGCGCTGGAAGATGCCAGGAGTGCGCTACTCAAGCTTCAGTTTCTCGCCAAACTGCAGCGGCAGATTGAAGAGCTTGAAGAAGACTTGCTGGACTGATCCGGGCTGACTGTTAGAACAGGGCTTTTACGGGCCGCTATTTTTCAAGTCACTATTTTCCAAGTCGCTATTTTTTAAGTCACTACTTTTACAGAACACTATTTTTAAAGACCACTATGGCGTTACTGCAGATTTCCGAACCCGGCCAGACCCCAGAACCCCATGCGCGCAAGCGCGCGGTGGGTATCGACCTCGGTACCACTAACTCACTGGTGGCAACCGTGCGTAGCGGCACTGCAGAGTCGCTGCCGGCGGAAGATGGCCGTGTGATCCTTCCCTCCGCGGTGCGCTATACCGAAGCCGGTATCGAGGTTGGTTACGCTGCGCGCGCTGCTGCTGGCGATGACCCCTACAACACCCTGATTTCCATCAAGCGTTTTATGGGGCGCGGCCTGGCGGATATCAAAAATTTTGGTGACCAGCTCCCATACCATTTCGCCGACCAGTCTTCGGAGAGTGGTGCTGGTATGCCGGTGATCGAAACCGTGAGTGGTGCGGTAAACCCCGTACAGGTTTCCGCCGAAATCCTGAAAGCGCTGGCCAAGCGCGGCGCCGACTCCCTCGGCGGCCCGTTGGATGGCGCGGTCATTACCGTGCCCGCCTATTTTGATGAAGCCCAGCGTCAGGCGACCAAGGACGCCGCCAAGCTGGCGGGCCTGAAAGTACTGCGCCTGCTGAATGAGCCCACTGCCGCGGCCGTTGCCTACGGGCTGGATAAGCCGGAGCAGGGGGGGGATGTAGCCGACAAGACCATCGCCGTTTACGACCTTGGCGGTGGTACTTTTGATATCTCAATTCTGCGCCTGTCCAAAGGCGTATTCGAGGTGCTCTCCACCGGCGGTGACAGCGCCCTCGGGGGCGATGACTTCGACCGCGCGGTAGCGGAGTGGATCGCTGCGGAGGCGGGGCTCGGCACCGACCACGATGCCGCAACCCAGCGCAAACTGCTCAACACCGCCTGTGCCGCCAAAGAGGCGCTCGCCAGTGAATCCGCAGTGCCGGTTAGCTATGGCAGCTGGTCTGCGGAGCTGAATCGGGACAAACTTGCCGAGCTGCTGGACCCCCTGATTGCCAAGACTCTGCGCGCTTGCAAGCGCGCCCTGCGTGACGCGGGCCTGTCTGCGGAAGAGGTCGCAGAGGTGGTACTGGTCGGAGGCTCCACCCGTACCCTGCGTGTGCGCGAGAAAGTGCAGGAATTTTTTGGTCGTGACCCCCACGCGGATATCGACCCGGATCAGGTTGTTGCCATCGGCGCGGCTCTGCAGGCCGATGTGCTGGTGGGTAACAAGTCCCGTGAAGACCTGCTGCTGTTGGATGTGATTCCGCTGTCTCTGGGTATTGAGACCATGGGTGGCCTCACCGAGAAGCTGATTCACCGCAACACCACTATCCCTGTGGCCAAGGCCCAGGAATTCACCACGTTCAAGGATGGCCAGACCGCGATGGCGATTCATGTGGTACAGGGCGAGCGCGAGCTTGTGCAGGATTGTCGTTCCCTGGCCCGGTTTGAGTTGCGCGGTATCCCGCCCATGGTGGCAGGCGCGGCGCATATCCGTGTGACCTTCCAGGTGGACGCCGATGGTCTGCTGTCGGTAACCGCGATGGAGAAGAGCAGCGGGGTTCAGGCGGAGATCACCGTCAAGCCTTCCTATGGTTTGGGGGATTCCGATATTACCCGCATGCTGCAGGACTCCTACGCCAAGGCGGAAGAAGACATTGCTGCCCGCGCCCTGCGCGAGGCTCAGGTAGAAGCCGAGCGCACCCTGGAGGCAATGCTGGTGGCGTTGCAGGAAAATGGCGCCGAGTTGCTGGACGAGAATGAGCTGGACCAGCTGGAGCGCGCCATGCAGGCCCTGCGTCTGGCCCACAATGGCGGCACCGCAGAAGAGATTCGCAGCCGCATCGAAGAGCTGAATGCGCTGTCCGAGCCCTTTGCCGCGCGCCGCATGGACAAGTCCATCAAGCGCGCCATGCAGGGCCACAGCCTGGATGAATTCGACAAGCCCTGAGGGGCCATTCGACAAGCCCTGAGGGGCCATTCGACATGCCCCGAGGGGCAGTCAATACAGAGAGTTGAGAGTATGCCGAAAATAGTTTTCCTGCCCCACGAAGAGCTGTGCCCGGAAGGCAAGGTCATTGAGGTGGAGCCCGGCGTCAGTGTCTGCGATGCGGCGCTGCAGAACGGGGTTGAGATAGAGCACGCGTGCGAGAAGTCCTGCGCCTGCACCACTTGTCATGTCATCGTGCGTGAAGGTTTCGACTCCCTGGGAGAGCCGGATGAGCTGGAAGAAGATTTGCTGGACAAGGCTTGGGGCCTGGAGCCCGAATCCCGCCTATCCTGTCAGGCAATCGTGGAAGATGAAGACCTGGTGGTCGAGATTCCCAAGTACACCATCAACCAGGTTTCCGAGCGCCACTGAGTGGATTACCGGGCGGCTTAAGCAGCCACAGAGAAGAGGGCATAAAGATGAAATGGACGGATATTCACGATATTGCCATCGAGCTTAGTGACGCTCATCCGGATGTAGACCCGCTGCGGGTCAACTTCGTCGACCTGCGCCAGTGGGTGATGGATTTGCCGGGCTTTGACGACGATCCTGACCGCTGTGGGGAGAAGATCCTTGAAGCGATTCAGGCGGCGTGGATAGAAGAAAACGAATAGTACAAACTTCATCGCACAGCGCGTATAATCCGCGCTCCGCGAACCTGGTTGGTTATTAAATCGACAGTTTGCGAGGCGAGAGAATTCAGGGAAGAGCAACGTAAGTTGCTTTTTTCGTATCTGTCTTAAGACAATTTTTTGTAAAAACCTAGAAATGGAGGAAATCATGGCCGTGGAACGTACCCTGTCCATCATCAAGCCGGACGCCGTAGCCAAGAATGTTATCGGTGAAATCGAGAGCCGCTTCGAGAAAGCGGGCCTGCGCATTGTTGCCATGAAGATGGTTCAGCTGTCTCAGGAAAAAGCCGAAGGTTTCTACGCCGAGCACAAAGAGCGTCCTTTCTTCAAAGACCTGGTTGAATTCATGACTTCCGGTCCGGTAGTTGTACAGGTTCTGGAAGGCGAGAACGCCATCCTGGTCAACCGCGACCTGATGGGCGCGACCAACCCGAAAGAAGCCGACGCTGGCACCATCCGTGCAGACTTCGCTGACAGCATCGATGCCAACGCGGTACACGGTTCCGACTCTGCGGCTTCCGCCGAGCGCGAAGTGAGCTACTTCTTCTCCGCTGAAGAAATCTGCGCGCGCTAAGTAGTCCGCTACTAAGCACTCTTGCAGGAGCCTGCGTGCGGGCTCCTGCAACGTACTCTTTTCCGCATCGAATCCGGTGCAAGGTGAATCCATGACTGATGTACAAACTGCCGTACAGACTGAAAAAGTTAACCTGCTGGGCCTGTCTGTAGACAAGCTCACCGAGTTCTTTGCCGGTTTGGGCGAGAAGCGCTTTCGCGCGGTGCAGGTGCTCAAGTGGATCCACCAGAACGGCGTCGACGACTTTGAGCAGATGACCAACGTCAGCAAGGCCATGCGCGCTAAGCTGGCCGAGATTGCCGAAGTTCGCGCCCCCAAAGTCCTGAAGCAGATGGACTCCGCCGATGGCACCCGCAAATGGCTGATCGAAGTCAGCGGCGGTAATGTGATTGAGACCGTCTACATCCCCGATGGCGACCGCGGCACCCTGTGTGTGTCCTCCCAGGTAGGCTGTTCCCTCGATTGCAGCTTTTGTGCGACGGGTAAGCAGGGTTTTAACCGCGACCTGACCGCTGCCGAGATCATTGGCCAGGTGTGGATTGCGTGTAAGTCTTTCGGGCAGTTGCAGCCCAATGGTCCGCGTAAAGTGACCAACGTGGTAATGATGGGCATGGGCGAGCCCCTGCTCAATTTCGACAATGTGGTCGATTCCATGAACCTGATGATGGAAGACAACGCCTACGGTATCTCCAAGCGCCGGGTAACCCTGAGCACCTCGGGTGTGGTGCCGGCCCTTGACCGCCTCGCGCAGGTGACCGATGTGAGCCTGGCCATCTCCCTGCACGCGCCCAACGATGAGCTGCGCAACGAGCTGGTGCCCATCAACAAGAAGTACCCCATTGCGATGCTTCTCGACAGCGCCAAGCGTTATATCGAGAACATGCCGGACAATCATCGCAAGATGACTATCGAGTACACCATGATCCGGGAGGTGAATGATCGCCCGGAACACGCCGAACAATTGGCGGAACTACTGCGTGATGTGCCGGTAAAGATAAATCTGATACCCTTCAATCCGTTCGAGCTGTCCGATTATCAACGGGTCAGCAACAACGCATTGCGACGTTTTCAACAGATTTTGTTGGACAAAGGCTATACCGTAACCGTGCGTACCACCCGGGGCGACGATATCGCTGCAGCTTGTGGTCAGCTGGCCGGTCAGGTAAACGACCGCACCCGCCGCTCGGAGCGCTACCGCAACGCCGAGCGCCCGGTGAAGATCGTTAGCCAGGCTTAATTCTTGCATCGCCGAAGGGATCCGGCGTGCGCAGGTAGTACGCACCCGATAACAACAAGGTGAGGCTCGTGTTAGCAAAAATTTTCAATCCGGCAGTCCTTGCCGGGTTACTCCTGTCCCTGCTTCTGGGTGGCTGTGTAACCACAGGTCCCGGCGGTAAACAGATCGATCTCGACAAGGCGCGTGAAACCCATGTGCAGCTCGGCTTACGCTACTTGCAAAGTGGCAGTGACAACCGCGAGATGGCTCGCCATCACTTCCAGGAAGCGTTGAAGCTGGGCAAGAAAGACCCTCAGGCTCATCACGGTCTCGCGCTGCTGTATCAGGTTGATGGCGAGTTGCAGGTGGCTGAATCCCATTTCAAAAAAGCCCTGCGTTATGACCGCGACTTTTCCATGGCGCGGGTGAACTATGGGGTTTTCCTGTACCAGCAGGAACGTTATCAGGAGGCCAAAGAGCAGTTTCTTGTGGCTTCTGAGGATCTTTCCTATAACCGCCGCTCTTATGCCCTGGCAAACCTCGGCCGTGCAGAGCTGAGATTGCACGAGCTGGAGGGCGCCGAACGCGCTTTCAAAAAGGCGCTGGCACTCAGTGCAGATTTGCCGGTCGCACTGTTAGAGTTGGCGGAGCTCAAGTTTGAGAAGCAGGACTACACCCAGGCGAAACACTACCTGGACCGCTATAGCGATAGAAACCGGCAAGTGCCGCAATCCCTATGGTTGGGGGTTCGCATCGAGAAAATCTTTGGCAATCGGGACAAGGAAAGGAGTTATGCCCTTGCGCTGAAAAACCTCTTTCCCTATTCAGCAGAAACGCTGAAGTACCAACAGATGATGGCCGAAAATGAGCAGCAGTAACCTAAATTTCGATCAGGCAGAAGTTTTGGCAGCGGAGGCGCAGGTCGCCGCATCCGTGGGGGCGTTACTGAGCGAGGCCCGGGAACGCGCGGGCCTGACCAGTGACGAACTTGCCCGTCGCCTGTGTATGACGCCCTCCAAACTCGAAGCGCTTGAGCGGGACGGGTTTGACAGTTTCCCCGGTGCTACTTACGTGCGCGGGTATATCCGCAATATCTGTAAAGAGCTCGGCGCCGATGAGGCTCAGGTCCTGGCCGCTTACGCCAAGCAGGCGCCGGCGGAAGCGCCGCGCGCTGCACAGGTTCCAAAAGGTCCTGTCATGTCCGGTAGTAATACCGCTGGTGGCAGCTCGGCATTCAGCCCGTTGCTGCTTCTTGTTGCGGTGGCCGCCGTGGCTGGCTACTGGTGGATGGGGCAGCAGGGAGAGCCGGCGGTACCGCAGGCTCAGGTGGCGGATGTGCCCGAGGTGAGGGTCGGGGCTACAACGGCTTCTGATCTTGAGAGCGATTCGGATCTGCAGGGCGAATCGGGCCTGGAGAGCGACCCTGAACCTGCACAAGCCTATTCCGTGTCGTCTCCGGAAGCATCGGTTGCTGAAATGGCCGAAGATTTCGAGCCGGAAACGGATGTGCAGCTGGCGGATGTTGCGATTGCTAGTGTGGAAGCTGAAGAATCCGAGCCCGAAGCGGTCGTGGAGCCAGCTAGCGAACTGGCTAGCCAGCCAGTTATCGAGACCGCTGAAACGGCAGAGGAATCTGTACAGGAGTCGGTGCGGGAGCCAGTTGAGGTTGCCTCAGAGCAGCAAGTGGAGCCCGAGGCTCCGATGGCCGCATCCGGTGTCGCTTTGGCGCTGTCATTCGCTGAGGAGTCCTGGGTAGAAGTCACTGATGCCACTGGCAACAAGCTGATCGCCCGGTTGCAGCCCGCCGGCTCTACCGTAGAGCTCAATGGTCAGGCCCCGTTCAGCCTGATGCTGGGTAATGCCGCCGCCACCACCGTCAGCTATGCCGGTGAGGTCGTGGACAGCGCCCCGTTGGGCAATCGCCGGACCCGCAAGCTCACCGTGGGCGGCTGATTTCGTTCCCCCGGTCGTCTAATCCCCCGGAAAGGGCGCAAACCCTGTAGGTTTGCGCCCAATCTATCTATAATCTCCCCGTTTTTTTACCGTCACCCATACCCGCTTAAAGCCAACGCAGGTTCTGTTATGCAGTTCGAGTCACCCATAGTTCGCCGCGTGTCACGCCAGATAATGGTGGGCAATGTGCCGGTCGGCGGTGGTGCGCCCATCTCCGTTCAGAGCATGACCAACACCGAGACCTGCGATGTGGCCGCCACCGTGGACCAGATCCAGCGCCTGGAGAAAGCGGGGGCGGATATCGTGCGGGTATCAGTGCCCTCCATGGAGGCCGCAGAAGCCTTCGGCGAGATCAAAAAACAGGTCAATGTGCCGCTGGTAGCAGACATCCACTTCGACTACCGCATCGCCCTGCGTGTGGCGGACCTGGGTGTGGATTGCCTGCGGATTAACCCCGGCAATATCGGCCGCGAGAAGCGTATTCGCGCGGTGGTGGACAAAGCGCGGGACCTGAATATCCCGATCCGTATTGGCGTAAATGCGGGTTCCCTGGAAAAAGACCTGCAGAAAAAGTACGGCGAGCCCACCCCGGATGCACTGGTGGAATCCGCCCTGCGTCACGTGGATATTCTGGACAGCCTGAATTTCCAGGACTTCAAAGTGAGCGTAAAGGCGTCGGACATCTTTATGGCCACCGCCGCCTACCGCAAGTTGGCGACCCAGATTGAGCAGCCCCTGCACCTGGGCATCACCGAAGCCGGCGGCCTGCGCGCCGGTACCGTGAAGTCTGCCATCGGTCTCGGTGCGCTGCTGCTGGACGGTATCGGCGATACCCTGCGGGTCTCCCTTGCGGCTGACCCGGTGGAAGAAGTGAAAGTCGGCTGGGATCTGCTCAAGAGCCTGCGTCTGCGCACCAAGGGTATCAACTTTATCGCCTGCCCCAGCTGCTCGCGCCAGAACTTCGACGTGGTGAAAACCATGAACGAACTGGAGACCCGCCTGGAAGACATCACCACGCCGCTGGACGTGGCGGTGATTGGTTGTATCGTCAACGGCCCGGGTGAGGCAAAAGAGGCGGATATCGGCCTTGCTGGCGGCACGCCCAGCCACGCCATTTACGTGGACGGCCAGCCCGACCGCAAATTCAAGAATGACAATCTGGTGGATGATCTGGAAAAGCTGATCCGCGAAAAGGCCGATGCCAAGGCCGCGCAGGAAGCGAGCATCATTGCCAAGGAAACTATTGACTGAATCGGACCCCGGTGGATCCGCGCAGCGCATCCACCCATTGAATAGAAGTTAAGGATTACCGTTGAAACAACTTCGCGCCATCCGTGGCATGAACGATCTGCTGCCCTCGCAATCACCGGTGTGGCAGTACGTGGAAAGCACCCTCAGCGAACTCTTTGCTCGCTACGGCTACAGTGAAATCCGCACGCCGCTGCTGGAGGCGACGCAACTGTTTGCCCGCGCCGTCGGTGAAGCCACCGACATCGTCGAAAAGGAAATGTACACCTTCGATGACAAAAGCGGAGACAGCGTAACCCTGCGCCCGGAAGGTACTGCCGGTACTGTTCGCGCGGCCATCCAGAATAACCTGCTGATCCAGCCCCAGCGGCTGTGGTACTTCGGTCCCATGTTCCGCTATGAGCGCCCACAGAAGGGCCGCCTGCGCCAGTTCCACCAGTTCGGTGTGGAAGTCTTCGGTATCGAAGGCCCCGATATCGACGCCGAAATCCTGATGATGACCGCGCGCCTGTGGAAACAGCTGGGTGTTTCCGAGCATGTCACCCTGCAGCTCAACTCCCTCGGCAACAGCGAGAGCCGCGCCGCCTTCCGTGACGCGCTGGTGGAATACCTGTCCGCGCGCAAGGACCAGCTGGACGAAGACAGCCAGCGTCGACTGGACAAGAACCCCCTGCGGATCCTCGACAGCAAAAATGCACAGACTCAGGAACTGCTGGCGGACGCCCCTTGTCTACTGGACTTCCTCGATGAGGAATCCAAAGTGCACTTCGACCAGCTGCGTGCCTTCCTGGATGCCGCCGGTGTGGCGTACGAGGTAAATCCGCGCCTGGTGCGCGGCCTCGACTACTATGGCAAGACGGTTTTTGAGTGGGTGACCGACAGCCTCGGTGCCCAGGGCACCGTGTGTGCCGGCGGCCGTTACGATGGTCTGGTCGAGCAGATGGGCGGGAAGCCAACCCCGGCGGTTGGCTTCGGCTTGGGCGTTGAGCGCCTGGTGCTGCTGCTGGAGACTCTGGAAGTATTGCCAGATGCCCTGGATCAGCAGGTAGACGCCTATCTGGTGGCGGTGGGTGATGTACAATCCGCGGCCCTGAAGGCGGCGGAGCAACTGCGTAGCGATCTGCCGTGGTTGCGACTGCAGACCCACTGTGGGGGCGGCAGCTTCAAGAGCCAGATGAAAAAGGCTGACAAGAGCAATGCGGATTACGCATTGATCATTGGCGAAGATGAAGCGGCGGCGGGGCAGGTGACCGTAAAATCCCTGCGCGCAGACGTGGAACAGCAAACCGTTGCGCTCGGCGAGCTGGCCAACGTTCTGCAGGGGTAAGTTACTGAAGACGTAAGTTACCGCAGGCGTGTAACCACAAGCTTCAAGACCGAATAAAGAATTGGATTTAAAAGATAAGGCGAATAAGAAATGGCTGACCATTTGACCGAAGAAGAACAGATTGAGTCGCTCAAACGCTGGTGGAAAGAAAACGGTACCGGCATCGTCACTGGTGTTGCTCTGGCGTTGGCCGGTTACTTCGGCTGGCAGTGGTGGCAGGGCAAAGAGCGCAGCGACGCAGAAGCCGCCTCCAACGTGTATCAGGGTTTTGTTGAAGCGATCTCTGCGAACGAGGGCCAGCCGGACAACAAACAGCTGACCACCGCGCAGTCCCTGGCGCGCGAGCTCAAAGACGATTTCGCCGGACGTATCTATGCGGCACAGGCTTCCCTGCAACTTGCGGGCCTGGCTGCACAGAAAAACGATCTGGAAACTGCGGCCAAAGAGCTGCAGTGGGTGCTGGAAAACAGCGATGACGAGGCGCTTCAGCTGGTCGCCAAGCGCCGTCTGGCCGCGGTCAAGGCCGCTCGCGGCGAGACCAAAGAAGCACTGGAACTGGTGCAAGGCGATGTGCCGCCGGCATTCGCTGCGCTGTTTGCGGAAACCCGCGGCGACATCCTGGTACAGCAGGGCGATAAAGAGGGCGCCCGCGCCGCCTACCAGCAGGCTCGTGCCCAGTTGCTGCCCGAGCAGGCGGCTGGCTCTCGCCTGCTGGACCTGAAAATTGAAAACCTGGGTGAAGCGCCGCAGGTTGAGAGCGACAGTGCCTCAGAAGATCAGTCTCAAGACGAGCCGGCAGTGGAAGCTGACCAAGCAGAAACCAATAAGGACGCGCAATGATCGCAATAAAAGCGACGCACACCGGTTTTCGCACGATTGCCGGCAAGACGTTTAACCGGATCGCCGCTGTGGCCCTCGCCGCGGTGATCAGCGCCTGTGCCTCCAACGAGGAAAAGGAAGACACAGATCCCGTCGAACTGACGGAGATCACTGAGAGCGTCCAGCTGCGCGAGGTCTGGTCGCAGAATATCGGCGACATCGACGCACTGCGCTATGCGATGCTCAAGCCGGGCATCATCGACGGCAAAGTGGTCGCCGCCAATAGCGACGGCGACGTTTACGCCTTTGATCGTGCCAGTGGCAAGCGTCTGTGGAAGGTCGATATCGAGCAGTCCATCGGCGGCGGTGTCGGTGTTGGCCTGGGCATGGCGGTAGTTGCGGATTATCGCGGCCGCATTGTGGCCCTGAACCTGAACGATGGCAGCCAGCGCTGGGCTACCCAGTTGGGTGGCGAAGTTGTTTCCACGCCGGCGGTGGGCTCCGGCATGGTGGTGGTGCAGACCGTGGACGGCAAACTGCTGGGCCTGGACGCCAATACCGGTGAACAGCGCTGGCGCCACAATACAGTCCTGCCGGTACTCACCCTGCGCGGTACCGCCAGCCCGGTCATTTCTGCCGGTGTGGTGTTCGCCGGCCTGGATAACGGCAAGCTGATCGCATTGAGTGCTGCCGATGGCCTCACCCGCTGGGAACAGCGTGTGGCCATTCCCCAGGGTACTGCCGAGCTGGATCGCGTAGTCGATGTGGACGGCACCCCACTGGTTCGTGGTGAGCTGGTATTTGCCGCCAGTTATCAGGGCCGTGCCGTGGCGCTTTCCCGCGAAGACGGCCGCGGTTTGTGGGCGCGTGACGCCTCAACCAACCACGGTGTGACGGTTGGTGCCGGTCAGGTGTTCCTGAGCGGCGCCGATGGCAGTGTCCACGCCTACAATGTGGGTAATGGACAAATCCAGTGGACCAACAGCGAACTGCTGCGTCGCCAGTTGAGCGGGCCGGCTTACTTCGGTGATGTAGTGGTAGTAGGGGACCTGGACGGTTACCTGCATGCGCTGGATCCCGCCAACGGCCGCTTTGTGGGCCGCACCCGTATCGACCGCGATCCGGTGCGTATCCCGCTGTTGGCCGATGGCGACCTGCTGTTTGCCCTGTCCGATGACGGTGAGCTGGTGGCACTGCGCCTGGAGCGCTAACTGCGACATACCGGCGCAGGCCGGTATGACGGAAGCAAAACCCGCTAATCCGTAGGAGCCTGCTTGCAGGCGAACCGAACCGCCCGCACTCCTGCGGGCGTTCGTATTTCTGGTCTGGCTCAAGTATTGGGCCAGCTTTTGAGTATTTCTGAATATGTTGCCTGTAATCGCCCTCGTAGGGCGCCCCAATGTCGGTAAATCCACCCTGTTCAACCGGCTCACCAAAAGCCGTGATGCCCTCGTGGCCAACTACGCCGGTCTGACCCGTGACCGCAAATACGGTGAAGCGGAGTTTGACGGCCGCAAAATGATCCTGGTGGATACCGGGGGTATCAGCGGTGACGAAGAGGGCATCGACGCCGCCATGGCCCAGCAGTCCATGCAGGCCATCGAAGAGGCTGATTTCGTCCTGTTCCTGGTTGACTGTCGCGCCGGCCTCACTCCGGCAGACGACATGATCGCCGAGCGCCTGCGCACTCGCTCCAAGCCCACCATCCTGGTGGCCAACAAGGTTGACGGCGTAAACCCGGACATCGCCCTTGCACCTTTCTACGAACTCGGCATCGGCGAACTTTTCCCCACCACCGCCACCCACGGTCGCGGCGTGCGCGCGCTGATGGAACGGCTGGTAGAAGGCCTGCCGGAACCCGCGGAAGAAGACGCGCAGGAAGAAGCCACCGGTATCAAGATCGGCATCGTCGGTCGCCCTAACGTAGGAAAATCCACCCTGGTCAATCGCCTGCTGGGCGAGGACCGTGTAGTGGTCTTTGATCAGCCCGGCACCACCCGCGACAGCGTGTACATCAACTACACCCGCGATGATAAGCCCTACACCATCATCGACACCGCCGGCATCCGTCGCCGCAAAAACGTCAAGGAATCGGTGGAGAAATTCTCCATTGTCAAAACCCTGCAGGCAGTAGAAGACGCTAACGTCGTGGTACTGGTGATCGACGCCAGCGAAGGCCTGGTAGACCAGGACATGCACCTCATGGGCAGCGTTATCCAG
Source organism: Microbulbifer elongatus (assembly GCF_020524885.1). Classification (GTDB taxonomy): domain Bacteria; phylum Pseudomonadota; class Gammaproteobacteria; order Pseudomonadales; family Cellvibrionaceae; genus Microbulbifer; species Microbulbifer elongatus_A. The sequence continues at coordinate 672,100 of NZ_JAIVKJ010000001.1, forward strand.
GCTGGCCGCGCTCTGGTTGTCGCCCTCAACAAATGGGATGGCCTCGACCCCGACCACCGCGACTTCGTCAAAACCGAACTGGAGCGCCGCCTGCGCTTTGTAGACTTTGCGGATATCCACTTTATCTCCGCACTGCACGGCACTGGCGTCGGCAACCTGTACAAGTCCATCGAGGATGCCTACCAGTCTGCGACCGACAAACTGTCTACCAACCACCTCACGCGGATTCTGCAGTGGGCAGTCAGTGAGCACCAACCACCATTGGTTAACGGTCACCGTATCAAACTGCGCTACGCCCACGCCGGCGGCCAGAACCCACCGGTAATCGTGATTCACGGCAATCAGACCTCACAGGTACCGAATCACTATGTGCGCTACCTGGAAAAAACTTACCGCAAAGCCCTGGATCTCCACGGCACCCCGGTAAAAATCGAATTCCGCACAGGTGACAACCCTTACGCGGGCAAGAAAAACAAACTCAGCGATCGCCAGAAGGCCAAGAAGCGCCGCTTGATGAAGTTTGTGAAGAAGAAAAAATAAAGCGCGGTTGAATAGGGTTGAATCGTTGCTGGGGCGCCGCAATACCCTCTAGGTAAGGGCAGAAAAACTGCGTAAGGCTAGAATTGCGAACAACGATAGTTCGATGCTAAGGCGCAGATGGCTGGTGCAGGTTTGCCAGACCTTCTAAAACAGGGATGTTTTAGAAGAGCCCCCATGGATGGGTTCACGGCGTGTCTGGCAAACCTGCACCAGCCAGCTGTGCCACCACAGCAACTGCTGGCAACCATAAGGACAGACTGACCATGCTTAAACTAAATAACCCCGACCTGCTGCGCAAGCAGTCCTACATCAACGGCCAATGGGTCGACGCCGACTCCGGCGATACCTTCGACGTCACCAATCCCGCCAACGGCGAACACGTCGCCACCATCGCCTCCTGCGGTGCCACTGAGACCCGCCGCGCCATCGAAGCGGCCAACGAAGCCTGGCCAGCCTGGCGCGGTCTCACCGTCAAAGAGCGCGCCAAAATCCTGCGCGACTGGTACAACCTGATTATCGACAACGTCGACGACCTCGCCAGCATCCTCACCGTAGAGCAAGGCAAGCCCCTGGCCGAAGCCAAAACCGAAATTACCTACGGCGCCAATTATCTGGAATGGTTCTCGGAAGAGGCGAAGCGCGCATACGGCGACGTCATCGCCCCTCCCAGCAAAGACAAACGTATCGTCGTCGTAAAACAACCGGTGGGCGTCACCGCCTCCATCACCCCGTGGAATTTCCCCAGTGCCATGATCGCGCGCAAGGTCGCCCCGGCCCTGGCTGCCGGCTGTACCTTCGTCGCCAAGCCGGCCTCTGAGACCCCACTGTCCGCCCTGGCTCTGGCGGTACTGGCTGAAAAAGCGGGTGTGCCCAAAGGCGTGTTCAATGTTGTGATTGGCAAAAGCTCGCGGGAAATTGGTGCCGAGATGACCGGCAACCCGCTGGTACGCAAATTTACCTTCACCGGCTCCACCGCCGTGGGTAAAAAACTGCAGGCCCAGTGTGCCGAAACCATCAAGAAGACCTCCATGGAACTCGGCGGCAATGCGCCGTTTATCGTGTTCGATGATGCCGACCTGGATGAAGCGGTCAAAGGCGCAATTGTGTGCAAGTACCGCAACGCCGGGCAGACCTGTGTCTGCGCCAACCGCATTTTTGTACAGGAAGGTGTGTACGAAGAATTTGCCAAGAAATTCACCGCCGCGGTCAATGACCTGAAAATGGGTAACGGGGTGGAAGAGGGCGTGGAAGTCGGCCCGATGATCAATGCGGGTGCGGTAAAAGATGTGAAAGCCCTGGTCGAAGACGCAGTCAGCAAAGGGGCGAAAAACCTCAATGAAGGCGGCCCCAGCGACATGGGTGAGTGCTTCTACACCCCTACGGTACTGTCCGGCGTGGACGACACCATGAAACTGTTCAAGGAAGAGATCTTCGGCCCCGTAGCGCCGCTGTATAAGTTTTCCAGCGAAGAAGAGGCCATTCAAATGGCCAATGACACCGAGTTCGGGCTTGCCTCCTATTTTTATTCCCGCGATATCGGCCGTATCTGGCGTGTCGCAGAAGGGCTGGAGTACGGCATGGTGGGTATCAACGAAGGCATTATCTCCAATGAGATGGCTCCCTTCGGCGGTATCAAGGAATCCGGCACCGGCCGTGAAGGCTCCAAGTACGGCATCGACGATTACCTGGAAATCAAATACCTGTGTATGGGTGGAATTTAGTATGGGTGGCATTTGAACGCGCCGTTAAACATCGTCCCTATCGCCACCACCCACTCGTGCTTCACTGAAAAGTTCGGTATCCCCCGCCAGCCTCTGCTGGCGGACGCCAGCCGCGCGTCCATCGAACTGTTGCCGCCGTTCAATAACCCGGGTGCCGTCGCCGGCCTGGAGCAACACAGCCACTTGTGGCTTACCTGGCAGTTTCATGAGGTGGCCGGCCAGTGGTCTCCCAAGGTCCGCCCCCCGCGCCTGGGTGGAAACAAAAAGCTCGGTGTATTTGCGACCCGCTCTCCCTTCCGCCCCAATAATATTGGCCTGTCAGTGGTCCGCCTGATTGAAGTGCGCACGCAGCCCGGGGTGGAATTGATCGTAGCCGGCGCTGACCTGCTGGACGGCACACCCATCCTGGATATCAAACCCTATATCCCCTATGCCGACAGCGTCCCAGTTGCCATCAGCGACTTTGCCGAGTCTGCGCCGCAGGCTGCAAGCGTTTATATTCCGGATCAAATCGCACGCATTGCGCAGGAATATCGGGACAGCTGGGGCACAGACCTCCTGGCGTTGATCCATCAGGTGCTTGCGCAGGACCCCAAGCCTGCCTACCAGCAACCGGATCCCGAGCGGCTTTACGGCATGGAGCTCTGTGGATTCAATCTGCAGTGGCGCTACCGGGAAGATGAAATTCAGGTGGTGGGGCTTAGCCCGCTCGAACAAGGAAAAGAATCGTGAATGTCCGCCGCACCCTTTGGTCCCTGACAAAGTTCGTGGTTTTGGCGGCTATCGTCGTGAGTGCGGTTTCCTGGTACCACAGCCGCAATATGCCTAAAGGCGAGGCTCCGGACCTGTTGGCCCCGGATATCAATGGCCTACCTGTCAGCTTGCAGAACATGGCAGCAAAGGGCCCGGTACTCATTTACTTCTGGGCCACCTGGTGCGGATACTGCCGTGTGGTTTCCCCGGCGGTTTCCGAGCTGGCAGAAGATCACCAGGTTATTTCCATCGCCCTGCAATCCGGCACGCCGGAAGAGGTGGCCACTTACCAGCAGAAGCACAACCTCAACTTCCGTACCATCAACGACCCGTCGGGCGCGCTCAGCGCCAGCTGGGGGTTACAGGTAACCCCAACAATCGCGATTGTGGACAGGGAAGGCGGGGTGAACGCAGTGACGTCGGGAATGACATCCAAATGGGGATTGAAAGCCAGACTTTGGCTGGCTGATCGCTGAGGCTCAGTGGCGCGTCTTGGTAGGATCCAGGTCCTCACTCATCACATCATCAAACACCGGCTGCCCCGGAATCTTGTGCCCCTCGCTGGCCCACTCGCCCAGGTCAATCAGCTTGCAGCGCTCGCAACAAAACGGACGGTAGGGGTTCTTGGAACTCCATTCCATCGGCTTCTTGCAGGTAGGACAGGCGACGCTAGGAGTGTCAGTAGTGGTGCGGTCAGACATAAAAACAGCTATTGCGACAATTATTGCGGTAGTTATTGAGAGCAGGCGGCCAGTTGAATGTACTTCTGGTGAAGCGCGTCCACCTGCGCATTGAGTGAGTCGAGCGAGCCGCTATTATCCAGAATATCGTCCGCCTTTGCACACCGCTCCGCTCGCGGTAGCTGTGCCGCCATGATCTTGCGGATCTGCTCTGCGGAGTTGGCATCACGCGCACTGGCACGCTGGAGCTGAAGTTCCTCGGGGATGTCCACCACGCAAATACGCTGTACCAGTTCAGACTGGCTGGTCTCTATTAGCAGGGGAGATTCCAGAATAGCGTAAGGTGCGGGGTGGGTGCTCGGGCTGGCGGCGAGGGATGAAATGATCTCCTCGCGAATCAAGGGGTGCGTCAGCCGTTCGAGCCAGCGCCGCTCCGCAGGGTTATCAAACACCAGCTTGCGCAGAGCCGTCCTGTCCAGTGAGCCGTCCGCCTGAATCACAGCACCGCCAAAGTGCTCCTCAATCGCAGCTAGTGCCGGCCGCCCGGGCTCCACGACAATACGTGCAGCCTGGTCCGCGTCCACCACATTCACCCCATGGTGCCGAAACCGCGCTGCCGCAGCGGACTTGCCACTGCCGATGCCACCAGTCAGGCCTACGGTAAACACGGTGTTAGCTACTCAGCCCGGAGATGCGGAAATACCAGCCCATAATCTGCTCACCCCACAACATGGCAATCCAGGCCGCGCCGGCGAGATAGGGGCCGAAGGCGATAGGCAGGTTCTTGTCGCGACCGGAAATCAGCGTCCACAGAATGCCTACGAGGGCACCAACTGCAGCAGATAGGAGAATTACTAACGGCAATATTTGCCAGCCAAACCAGGCACCGATGGCCGCAAGAATCTTGAAGTCTCCCGCACCCATGCCTTCCTTGCCAGTAATCAGCTTGAATATGTGAAACACACTCCAGAGCGCCAGATAGCCAGCGATGGCCCCGATCACCGCATCCTGTAGCGGTGCGAAAACGCCCCAGATATTGATCAGCAGACCGGCCCACAACAGCGGCAGGGTGATGTTGTCGGGCAACAACTGCTTGTCGAAATCGATCCCCGTCAAGGCGATCAGCGCCCAGGTAAAAAACACCCCGGCCAGCGCCTGCCAGGTAAAGCCCAGTTGCCAGACCACAATGGCGGTAAGAATGCCCGTGGCCAGCTCCACCAGCGGGTAGCGCTTGGAGATGGGGGTCTCGCAGTTGCCGCACTTACCGCGCAGCAGCAGGTAGCTGACGATGGGAATATTCTGCCAGGGCTTGATCACCGTCTCACACTTGGGGCAGTGGGAGTGGGGCAGTACCAGGTTGTAGGTTTGTTCCAGCTCTTTCTGGTCGTCAGCCGAAGGCGTCTTTTCAAAGTAGCTGTAAAAGTCCTGCTGGTATTCCCGTTCCATCATGATGGGTAGGCGGTGAATGACCACGTTGAGGAAGCTGCCGATCAGCAGGCCTAAAATAAAAGCGCTGCTAATAAGCAGCGCTGGGTGGATAAAGGATTGCTCGAGCATAAGTAGACTTGTTAGATAACCTGGCCCAGTTGGAAAATAGGTAGGTACATGGCGATCAGCAGTCCGCCCACCAATATGCCCAGAACCGCCATGATCATTGGCTCGAGTAGCGTCGTGAGGTTGTCTACCAGATTGTCCACGGCCTCTTCATAGAAATCCGCCGCCTTCGCTAGCATTTCATCCAGTGAGCCCGATTCTTCACCGATCGCAGCCATTTGGACCAGCATGGATGGGTATAGGCCGGATGCACGCATAGCGCCATTTAAGGGAATACCTGTGGCAACGGAGTCACGAATTTTTAGGGTAGCTTCTTCGTAAACCACGTTACCGGTTGCCCCGGCAACGGACTTTAGCGCGTCGATAAGCGGCACACCCGCGGCAAAGGTAGTCGACAATGTCCTGGCAAAGCGGGCAGCGATAGAGTTGTAAGTGATTAAGCCCAGAATAGGTAGCTTCAGCATCAGTTTGTCGAAGAAGTTAGCCACTTTGGTGTTGCGCTTTTTGACCTCCAAAGTGCCGCCAACGCCGACAATTATCGATACAAATGCCAAAAGCCAATTTGCCTGCATCCATTCGGATATATTGAGGACAAAAAGGGTGAATGCAGGGAGGTCTGCACCAAAACTGGAAAAAGTCTCAGCAAACTGTGGTACCACCTTAACCAGCAAGATTGCGGTTACTACGATGGCAACAACCACGACAGCAATGGGGTAAGTCATTGCTTTCTTGATTTTCTTCTTGAGGGTTTCTGTTTTTTCTTTATAAGTGGCAATTCTGTCAAGCATGGTCTCCAAAGCACCGGACTGCTCTCCAGAGGCTACAAGATTGCAAAATAAATCATCAAAATAGAGAGGGTGCTTTCTCAGTGCTTCAGCAAACGCGGTACCTGAGGCCACATCGTCACGGATTTTAAAGATCAACTCCTTCAGGCCGTCATTATCCAGGCCATCGGCTACGATCTCGAAACTCTGCACCAAGGGCACACCGGCTTTCATCATGGTCGCCATCTGTCGAGTAAAAATAGCGATATCACCCGGACTCACCTTTTTTTTACCTCCGAACAGTGGCTTGGGCTTTTTTTGGACCTTATTTGCAATGATCCCCTGGCGGCGCAATTGGGCTTTGATAAGAGCAGGGCTAGTACTACTTATCTCCCCTTGAACCTTATTGCCTTTGACATCCACGCCTTTATAAACATAAGCGACTGCAGTGGCGGCTTTGGCCATGGTGCTCTTCCCGTTGATCTTTCTATTGGAGTCTGGTCGACTCCACAAAATTTAATTATTCGTCTGTTCGTCGTCTAGCCTTCCGGAATCTCTCCGGAATGCAGTTGTCTTACTCTGGAGCTGGATACTCGCTCAAATTTAATCTTTAGTCACCCGGTTTGCTTCTTCCAGGCTCGTAACCCCCATCACCACTTTGCGCAAAGCCGATGTCCGCAGGTTATTAAAGCCTTCTTTGCGGGCCTGGTCGGCAATCTGAATAGAGTTTCCACCTTCCATTATAATGCGCGAAATTCCATCGGTAATGCGAACCACTTCATACACACCGACCCGTCCCTTGTAGCCTTTTGAGCAGTGCTCACACCCTACTGGCTGGAAAATTTGCCAATCGCTTTGGGGGATGGTGACCGCGTCAAAACCTTCCGCTTTCAGTACTTCGTCTGGTAGTTGTGCGGGCTTTTTGCACTCGCCGCATAGTCTGCGCGCTAGCCGTTGCGCGATAATGACGCTGACAGAGGTTGCGATATTGAAAGTTGGGACGCCCATATTCATCAGACGGGTTAGAGTCTCTGGCGCCGAGTTTGTATGCAAGGTCGACAGCACCAGGTGTCCCGTTTGTGCTGCTTTGATGGCAATTTCCGCCGTTTCCAGATCTCGGATTTCCCCCACCATGACGATGTCTGGGTCCTGGCGGAGGAAGGATCGAAGCGCTTCGGCGAAGTTCAGGCCCACCTTGGCAGAGACGTTGACCTGGTTGATCCCCTCCAAGTTGATCTCCACCGGGTCTTCTGCGGTTGAGATATTCCGCTCCGGGGTGTTCAGGATATTCAGGCCGGTATAGAGCGATACCGTTTTACCCGATCCAGTGGGGCCGGTAACCAGAATCATACCCTGCGGTTGCGCCAGGGCATCCAGGTAGATCTTTTTCTGTTCCTCTTCATAGCCCAAGGCGTCAATACCCAGCTTGGCTGAAGACGGGTCCAGAATCCGCAGTACGATTTTCTCGCCCCACAGGGTCGGGAGGCTGTTAACCCGAAAGTCAATGGCCTTGGTCTTCGACAGCTTCATCTTGATGCGGCCATCCTGGGGTACGCGGCGCTCGGAAATATCCATTTTGGACATCACCTTCAAGCGGGCAGATATCCTCGAGGCTAGCTGAATTGGCGGGCGGGCCACCTCGTGCAGCACGCCATCAGTGCGCAGTCTTACACGGTAGGACTTTTCATAGGGTTCGAAATGAATGTCCGATGCGCCGGTACGGATCGCATCCAGCAGCACTTTGTTCACAAAGCGTACGACCGGGGCCTCATCGCCACCGGGGTCACTTTCATCGTCACGGCTCTGTTCTCCACCCTCTACATCCAGTCCGTCGAGGTCATCGTCATCCAACCCTTCGAGGCCACCACCAATGTCACTGTTGGACAAGAAGCTTTCGATCGCCTTGCTGAGCTTGTCCGCTTCAACCAGAACAGCATCGGTGTTTAGGCCGGTGTTGAAGTTGATTTCGTCCAGCCCGGCCAAATTGGTAGGGTCCGCAACCGCCACGAACAGTCGGTTACCGCGTTTGTAAAGCGGGAGGGCAAAGTGCTTGCTGATTAATTTTTCGTCAACTATGTCTTTGGGGAGAAGATCAAAGTTGTAGCTGGAAAGATCAAATAATGGGCTGCCGAAAGCCATTGATGCAATATTGGCGAGCTCCCGGCTTTTAACCAGCTTGGCCTCCACCGCGTGCTGGGCAAAGGTTTGCCCCTCGCGTTTGGCGGCCTTTATGGCAGACTGGGCCGTCGCCTCGTCTATGGCATTGTCAGAAACCAGCCGCTTGGCTAGGCCGCTCAGTGGAGTGCTGCTCATGGGGGACCGTTAGAATGAGTGCTGAATTTGTTATCTTTGTTTAAATTGTGTTCTTAAATGCCGGTCAGCAAAGAGAATTTGCTATTGGCAGGCGCTCCAATATAGCGAATAAGCATCCGCCAGCCAATGATCCTGTAGAGCCATTCCCGCAAGCTGTGAACTGGATAACTTCCTATTCATTTACCGCGCTGCCAAACGCTATCGCCGGTATCACTTTGGATTCAGTATGCGCTACCCAGTAACAGGAAAATCGAACAACAGAGTTTCAGCTTCAGGTGCTCGCCATTCTCGCGAGCCGTGACAATTTACGTCACTACATCCCGTTGTTTATTTAAAAATTGAACGATCTGCTCATTTATCGCTCTGCAGAAGTATGACTTTCCTCCCAGACTGCGTCGCAAGGGTAATTTCTACGCTTGCGCGTTTTGCCACATTACGGGTATCGTAAACGCCGACTTCCTCACGGGATTTCACCTTACAACAACAGTCTGTATGGAGACGGTTATAATGAAAAAGCAACAGGGCTTTACACTTATCGAACTGATGATCGTGGTTGCGATTATCGGCATTCTGGCCGCAGTAGCACTGCCGGCTTATCAGGATTACACAGCGCGCGCGCAGGTTACCGAAGCGGTAAACCTGATGGGTGGGCTGAAGAGCACCGTAACTGAAATTTACACCACTGAAGGTGAGTTCACTGACGCCAACAGCGGTGATTTGGGTATTCCTGCTGCAGCCGACGTTACTGGCGACAAAGTAGACAATGTTGAAGTTGCTGGCGGTGTTATCACTGCTACTATGCAGTCTACCGGCGTTGCCGAAGCCATCCGTGGCGCGACTCTTTCAATGAGCCCGGTTACCAATGCTGGTTCTATTGACTGGGTATGTAAGCCTGGCACCATTGACAACAAGTACCTGCCTTCAGAATGCCGCAGCATCTAACTTGTAGATAGTTGTAAGCGAGAGGCCGCTCTGGGAAACCCTAGAGCGGCTTTTTTATTGTAAAAAATGAAAGTTGTAAGTAATTCATTATTCCCCGCATTGATGTGGCCGGTCGCGATTCTTGTCGTTGTTGCTATTTACCTACACGGTGTTAATGGCCCGTTTCTATTTGATGATTTCGCCAATCTCGATGCGCTGGGTGCCCACGGTGGTGTAAATGACTGGCAAAGTCTATGGCTTTATCTCTCGCAAGGAGATGCCGGTCCTACGGGCAGGCCTGTATCGCTTCTTAGCTTTTTAATTGACGATAATTCATGGCCTTCCAGCCCGGAAAGTTTTAAGTATACGAATATTCTGATTCATGCACTGAACGGTTGTTTGGTGTTCTGGCTGCAATTATTGCTATTGCAGCAAAGTCCGCGGCAAAATTTCCGAGAAAAACATTTCTATATAGCCTTGGTGGCTTCGTTGCTCTGGCTGCTCCACCCGCTGTTTACGTCGACCGTCCTGTATGTGGTCCAGCGGATGGCAATGCTGTCGGCTACCTTTGTGCTAGCGGGATTATTATCTCATATCCTGTTCCGCTCTCTGATTGAGTCTCGCCCAAAGGCGGCATACGCTGGGATGACGATTAGCCTCGGATTCTGGGGCGCCCTTTCAGTTTTGAGCAAAGAAAACGGCGTTTTACTCCCGGCCCTTATCCTGGTGCTAGAGTGCTCCGGTTTTCGAGCGAATGACAAGCTGTCGCGAGCATGGATTATCAGTTTTCTCGTTGTGCCAACGATTATCATCCTGGGGTATCTACTTAGTATTCCGCTCAAGCAGGGCTTTTTTGTGGAATGGCCCTCCCGGGGTTTCTCTCCATTCGAGCGCTTGATTACCGAGAGTCGCATACTTTGGGACTACTTTTTCCGGCTGTACGCCTTCAGAGTGGAAGGTAGCGGTCTATTTCACGACAACTACGCCGTTTCTCGCTCACTGGTTGACCCTCTGGTAACCTTGCCGGCAATAATTGGTATTCTTCTATTGGGATATCTTTGTGTAATCCAAAGAAAAAGATGGCCGCTGCTTTCTCTGGCGTTAAGTTTCTATTTTGTCGGTCACCTCATTGAGTCAACCACAGTCAGTCTTGAGTTGTACTTTGAGCACAGAAACTATCTGCCCGCGATATTCCTGTTTTTACCGGTAGCGGCAGGATTACAGTGGCTCACCGGTTGGATAAAGCCCGTGACCACTGGTTTGGTATTACTGACGGTCACATTTCTTCTGCTGAATCGGGTAAATTTATGGAGCGATAGCGTTTCTTTGGCCTCATCCTGGGCAAAGGAGGCTCCCCATTCTGTACGGGCTCAGCGTTCCGCCGCGATAGCACTTACACAGGCGGGGCGCGTTGAGTCAGCGCTCGATGTGTTGAATCAAGCATTTGAAAAGCACGCCGAGGAGCATTCTATTTTGATGCATAGGATGCTGCTGAAGTGTTCTTTGGGGCAGAACATAGCTCAGGATAAAGTGTTGCTCTTAGAAATCTCACGACACGCACCTTTTAACCCTAAATTAACCAATATGATCGACGTTTTTCTTTCCGCCTCGAAAGGAAATGGATGCCAGTCTCTGAACCCCGAATACTCAAAAGAGTGGATTTCTGCGTTGATGACTAATCCAGTGGCTCGCTCCTCTGGAGGGTTTCGGCACCAACTCTACTTCTTCCGTGGTGTCATAAGATCTTATGAGAAGGATGGGGATGGGGCGAAATCTGACTTTGTTCACGCTATCAAGTTACGGCCAAGAGTTGGCGTGTTTCTGCAGTCCGCAGCGGTGTTAGCTACGGACGGAAACTGTCGCTCAGCGCTTAATTTGATTTCGGAGCTCGAAGATCCGCTAATTCACAGCGGGAATAATTTCAATAAAGATTACTATCAAAGTGAGCTAAAAATACTCACGGCTAAAATACAAGATAGTTGCAAGTTGGACATTCAGTAATGGAAAACAAGATTTCTCTGAGTATCGTTATTCCGGCAAAAAATGAAGCGGACAATCTCAAAGAGTGGCTGCCGAAGCTGGCTGAATGGGGTAAGTTTGATGAGCTGATTCTGGTGGATGATGGCTCGGATGACGAAACGGGTGCCGTCGCTAATTCTTTTGGTGCAAAGGTGGTCAGGCACCAGACCAGTCTCGGCAATGGCGCCTCGATTAAACGTGGATTCCGTGAAGCAAAAAGCGACTGGGTTCTATTTATGGATGCGGATGGACAGCATCGGCCGGAAGATATTCCCAAGCTACTGGATAAAGTAAATACGGGTGGGTTTGATATGGTCGTTGGCTCACGTAATGCAGGTGGGCAGGCGAATAGGGGGCGGTGGTTGGCGAACTCATTTTATAACTGGTTTGCAAGCCTGATTTCGGGGCAGAAAATCGTCGACCTTACCTCCGGTTTTCGGGTGGTCCGGGCAGAAAAGTTCCGTCAATTTCTTTCACTGCTCCCAAACGGATTTTCTTACCCTACGACCAGCACGATGGCGTTCTTACGCAGTGGGTATCAGGTTGATTTCGTGCCGGTGAATGTAGAAAAGCGTGGAGGTAAAAGTCATATTCGTCCGATTAAAGATGGGTTACGCTTTTTGGTGATTATTTTCAAGGTGGCGACACTCTTTTCCCCGTTGAAAGTATTTTTGCCAGTATCCGTAGTTTTTTTCCTTCTTGGGGTTGTTCGCTATATTTACACATATATCGATATGGGTACGTTTACGAATATGTCCGCCCTGTTAATGGTGACGAGTGTTCAAGTGTTTCTAATGGGGCTGGTTTCCGAGCAGATTACCGCACTAATGTATAAAGGTGTGAAGTAATTAGAGGGGTATGCCTGTTGCAGTAGTCAAAAAATAATTGGTCGTTGCAGTCAGGCAGCAAACATTGATTTCGCTAAAGCGCCCACGATCGACTTCTGAGTCATTCGTATATGCGCTTGCTGACGGATGTGACGTTTCGGGAGGGTTCAACTCAACGTCCTGGGGTTCAGTGATCAGTTAATGGCGCGTGAGAATACGTTTTTATACTTGCTCACAATTCCATTCCAGAGAAAATTTTTTTCTACATGTTCTTTGCCGCGCTTCCCCATTTCTGAAGCCTTCTGGGGATTGGATAAAAGGTAAAGCAGTTTTTCACAGATAGCTGCCGGATCGCGTTCTGGAACTAGAAACCCAGATACGGAATCTTCTACTATATCTGAAATCCCCCCAGTTCTTGTCGCAATTACAGGCGTTCCAGTGCTTAGACATTCGGCAAAAACGAGTCCGAACGCTTCCTGCCATCCGTTTTCAAGTGTGATAGATGGGCCAACGAGTACATCTGCGTAGCGGTACAGCGTATGAAGCTCAGGATGCGATAACCACCCCTTTAGTTCGATACTGTCTTCAAGATCGTTTTCAGTGATGAATTTTCTGACTTCTTCCTCCGCAGGGCCAGACCCGGCAATGATCAGCTTGATTTTTCGGGTTGTATTGGTCGTTCTTCGCTTAAGTAGCAAGAATGCCTCGCATAAAAAAATCACCCCCTTTTCATCGCTGACGCGGCCTGCAAAAAGTACCGTAAACTGATCCTGATTTCCGGTTTCACTTTGCGCTTCATCTTCGGAAACGGTGTATACCGCGATACCCATTGGAATTTTTTCCGTACTTATGCGCTCTGATATCTGCTGAACTGACCTTTCCGTTGCGCTACTGTTTACAACGACACTAGTTGCATTTTCCAACGTCCAGCGCTTAATGGCTTTAAACAGTTTCCCTTGCAAGCCAAATATATCCCCCCCGTGAACGGTAACAACTACCGGAATTTTGAGGAGTTTTCCAACTAAAACTGCTATGAATCCTTGCGGGATAATCCAATGAGCATTGATTAGTATAGGTTTTTGACGCTTTGCGATAGTCAGGGTGTGTATGAATAGGCTAGCTAAAAAAGCCAGTAGTTTAGCCGCATATAGAGGCCTCAATCTGATAAGTTGAGTGGCCGATTTTACATAGGTGATATTCTGGCCGGATTCTACTGGCCAATACCTGAAGCGTTGAATATCTACGCCATCCACTCTTTCACGAATTCTCGAGTTAATATAATGCGGTGCTAGAATTTTGATGGAAAGATTGGCGCTTTTCAGATGCTTACAGAAGTCCAATACGAAGGACGGTGTTGGATCATCTTTCCATCTTGGTAGCGTTGATGTCATTACCAGAATGTTGCACTTGTGGTTGTCGTTCATTCTTGAACTCGGCTGAAGTGGGCGAAAATCTTTAGTTATGTGGATATGGTGTTGATTTTATTTTAATGTCGCGAGCTTTTTTTAGCTGGGGATCATCAATAACTGCGAGCTTGCCACCCCTTAGTAGCGCGGATATCGGTGTTAATGATTTGAAACGCACGGATCTTAATACAGAGCGTACAAAGAGATGTATGCCACGGAACAGTAGCAGCGAGAATTGATCCGCTTTGTTTTTTGCAAGTTTTCCTGATAGTCGAAGATGCGCGACAACAATTCGCGACTCGTAAAATATGGATCCCACTTTGCTAGCCGAAGACCCATCGTGAATCACGAGTTTCTTAGGAATATGTGCAAACGCGTTTTCTCCGAGCTTGAAAGCAAGTGCCGTATCTTCTCCATACATGAAGAAGTCTTCATCAAAAAGAGGAGGCGATACTCGGTTTTGCGCGATAAGCAAACAGCAGCCGCTTGGGTACGGGAAGCTCCCAAATAATGGCGCTGTCGTTATCAGTCCGCTAATTCTCTGGTAGTACATTGTCCCAGTTATGGAGCCGCCGTGATCAATGCTGGGGTAGGCAATAAAGCACTTAGGTCTTTTATATAGTTCTTCCGCAAGCAAAGAGATTGCTTTAGGTAGCAAATATGCGTCATTGTTGATGAGCAATACCCAGGCTTCAGGTGAGGTTTCCGCAATTAACCTTAGTCCATGATTTACACCAATAGCAAAGCCCAGATTTGCACGGCTTATGTGTATCTGGACTTTGGGATTATGGCGCAATAGCGCATCCAGCTCTTTAGTTGAAGCGCCATTGTCCTCTGAGTTGTCTAAAACAAGAATCCAATCAACATCTTGACTCAAGAGTGATTCGATACATCGTGCCGTGAGTGAAGCATCTCTGTAATTTATTATCAATCCGACTACAGGGTTTGGAAATTTCATGCGGTAACTTAGATGAGTGAGTTGAGTAGCTGAAGGTAGCTGTCAAGAATGGTATCTTCAGAAAACACGCTTTTTGCGATTTTTCTTGCGTTTAGCCCCATTTCTTCGCGCAGCTCATGGTTTCTGCCGAGATCGGATATGGCGGCAACGAATTCTTGCACATCATCTTTTTCGCAAAGCACTCCTGAATGGTTGTGGGATATAACTTCCGGAAGCGCGCTACCGTTAGTTGCAACAACCGGCTTTCCGCAGGCATGGGCTTCTAGCGCAGAGTATCCAAAACCTTCTAGTCGGCTTGGATATATTAAAATGTCTGATTGGTTATAAAAATTTACCAATTCAACTTCTGATTTCAGGTGTCCAACTGAGCGTATATTTGTAGGTAGACTGGCGGCAAGCTTGCCATTTCTTTTGCCTGCTGTCGTTAAAAGTAAGAAACGATCCCCCAGGGATTGCATGATTTCTGGAAGTAAGTCAGCCCCTTTTCGTGTGGACCAGTTTCCCGTAAACGCTAACGTTACTTTTGATGACGGTTTTCTTGGTTGAGGACGAAAAAGGTTTGTGTCAATCCAGTTGTGGATGACGGAAATATCCTTTGTGCCAAAATTTTCCCGATACGAATCCGCAGTATAGTGGCTAACCGCAACTATTTTGTCGCTCTTAATAAGTGACTCTTTTTCGTATTTATGTAATAGCGTGTTGTGATACATTCTCTGTCCGACCGACTTGTATGGGGCAAGTATTTTGTCAAAGACACAATGATGGGCCACGCAAATTAGTGGGATTGATGGGTGCTTAAAATGAAAGGCATTCCAGCTATTGGCAATTATCAAGTTTGTGTTTTTGGGGATATTTTTCTTGATTAGGAACGGGGCCAATTCATATAAGTGATTGAACCAGGTTATACTCGCGTTCGCCCCACGGCGATTAAGTGCTTGGCTGAGTCGAATTGTATATATGTCTGCGCCACTTCCGGCGCGAACAGCTGGCAGCCAAATATTGAGGTTCTTTGTCATGATGCTTTTTTATTAAATATAAATGCTCCGAGCACACCGTATTCTTTAGCTATTGAAAATTCTTTTAGGTCTTTCAGGGTTCCTTCTTTGCGAGAGCGATCTTGCGCTTCTGTAGTACTCCACGGCCAGTCGTAATAGCGATCGACCCAGTTTGCGCTCTCAAATCCGGCTTCAGCGAGAATGCTAAAAATCTCTTCCAGTTCATGGCGTTCGAGAAAAACACAGTGGAGTTCGATAAAAATGAGCCTTACTGATTTTAGTATCTCTTTAGATCCACGTAGAGCTAAGAGTTCTCCTCCCTCAATGTCCATTCTCAGTACAGTTGGTTCAATGCCGGTTTTCTTTGCAAAGCTATCGACTCGAACTCCACTTACATTAACCTTCTCTGAGAGTTGCAGGCACTCTCTTGGCACGATGGTGCCCCAGTTGGATACTTCCGAACGGTAGAACTGCAGTGCTTTATCGCTATCGCTTGCCGCGGCATGCGTCATTGTTACCGGTGAAGCTAGTTTAGCGCCATTTTGTTTCGCTAACTCGTAAAGCTCGGGATCTGGTTCGAAGCCAAAAATTTTACAATTCCCGCTTAGTGCTGTGTTTGCTACAGTGATGTAGTAGCCCAAGTTTGTGCCTACATCGAAAATGATGTCGCCTTCCTGAAGATGTTGTTGATATAGCTTGGTAGATAATGGCTCATGAACTCCATACAGCAATAGCTCCTCTTTTATACCCGCAGTACGCTCTGGTAAGCTCAGTATATGCCCATGAACTAGTGCTTCAGAGCTATTAAGTCGGTTCGCATAAGCTATTTTTTTCATTGCATGACGATACATGCCGAGATCGTGTAAGCGCTTAAGGTAACCCAGTAGTCCCTCAGATTTTATTGATTCAATAATTTTTTTGGAGCGCTTCATAATTTTTTCGTTCATCTGTCTGCTCTCGTGTATGTTCTTTCCATTCAAAGCCACATGTTTTTGGGTGTTATCTGTGGGCTTAAATTGCGTTTGCGTTACTTTGCTGTTGTGGTGAAATCTTATACAGAAAATACATTGTGGCTGCGGTAGCTAATAATCTTGAAGAAAGCGTCGCCCAAACAGCACCATAATATGAATATATCGGAATCCACCAAAGATTTAGCACTAGGTTGATGCCCAGTGTGCTGATCTCAATGCCAGTTCTTAGGTTTTGATGTCCTGCTCCAGTTAATGCCAGTGCAGATGTTGTGTATAACGTTAACAATAAGGGCATTATTGCAAGCCAGCGGGCTACACTCTCAGTGCTTTCAAATCCATCTCCTAGTAACATTGGTAGATATGGGGCAAAAAAATAGATAATTATGGTACTTAATGCTGCATAACCTGTAGCAGGCGCAAGGAGCTTTAGCGCGTAATTACGGCTCCCTGAGAGGCCGTTAGCACCTTGTTGAAAAAAACGGGAGTACGCCGCAGAAAGTAGAGCCGTCACCGGCATAAATGCCACTTCAACTATGCGATAGGCAGCTGAATATAGACCAGCAGATTGTGCAGTATCGAGGCGTAATAACATAGTCTTGTCTATGTCATTATTACCTCGTTGTCCACTGTTGCTAAGTGAAAAACTAAACCCTTCACGTAATTCCTTGAGCGTTATCAGCTGAGGTTTAAAGTGTGCTGAGAGCCTATTCCGTACGAAATAAAAAGAAATCACTGTGGCAATTATGGTGCCTGCGAGGTAAAAATTGGCCCAATCCTCCGGCGTCGGTGAACTTTCTTTTAGCCCCATTGCTAGTGCAGTCATTAGGCGGCTGAGCGCAAGAATGAGTAGTATTGTTGCTGCTTCTCGAATCCGTTGAAAACCTTGGAAGCTTTGACTGCAAATTAATACGAGTGGTGCAAATATAAGGTCGGCTATCGCAATTGTTACGACTATTTCAGCCGGGACTTCCGGCGGCAAAAATAAGATTCCGAGAAGGAGTAGTAGACTAGTGAGTGGGATCGATGTTGCTAACAGCAGTGTTAGCGTGATGCCCCAGTAATGTGAAAAAGAGTCGGGAGCTCTCGCCACATTCTTTATCAATATGTGTCCACTGCCCATTCCCGCGAATGCTGCCAAAATTGTAGTTAGCGATACAACGCCCGCGAATATACCGTAACCTTGCGCTCCCAGTGTTCTTGTTATTAACAAGAAGTACGCTGCCTGTACAAAAATTCTAATTGCCTGGCTTGTCATTAGCCAGATCGTATTGCGAGCCAGTGCCCCTGTAGCATATACGTATTTGGGGCGGGTCACTTAGCTATTTCCCGTGTCGGTCCCTTACATGGTGCTTGTCTTTGGCTTAAATTCATTGTTATGTCATGTGTATAGATGTTAAGAATTTTAAATCTTGCTTTTTACCGGGTGTCGCGTTCAGTTTCAAATTTTGTCCGACATGGTGTCTATTTCACATTCTGTAATAATTTATTCAATTTGGGGGGATTTAGCGGCTCTTTGAATTGCCCATTATTAACTAAGGGCGCCAACATCGGGTTACAAAACTACGCACTAACTATGTGCGCAGCGGGATCTCTGTATTTTCCGCGGGTATCAATTATGAGCTGACTGTTTTCTTTGATCTTGACATAGTCAATTTTTTCATGGTCCGTGGCTATTATCACTGCATCATGCATCGATAGATTGCTTTCGGTTAAAGGTATACTTTCTAGGTTAAAGTGGTGCTGTCTCATTTTGGGGAATACAGGTACATGGGGGTCACTATAGGATAATACTCCACCTTTCTTTTGGATTAGCTCCATAATTTCGACAGATGGAGACTCTCGCATATCGTCTACATTTTTTTTGTATGAAATCCCTATAATTAAAATTTTGCTTCCATTTAGCGCCTTCCCCTGCTGGTTTAACCCATCAATGAGTTTCTTTAGAACAAATTCTGGCATAGCTCTGTTTATCTCGCCTGATAGCTCGATAAAGCGTGTATTTATCCCATAGGCACGCGCCTTCCATGTAAGGTAATAGGGATCAATCGGTATGCAGTGTCCTCCCAGGCCCGGGCCGGGGTAATATGGGGTAAATCCAAATGGCTTGGTTGCAGCTGCGTCAATGACTTCAAAGATGTCGATCCCCATGCGGTCCGCAACGAGTTTCATTTCGTTGACTAGCCCAATATTGACTGCTCTGTGAATGTTTTCTAGGAGTTTTGTCATCTCGGCGGTCTTGGTGCTTGTCACGGGAACAACTGTTTCGATAGCTTGTTCGTAAAGCTCAGTTCCGACCTTTAGGCATGCCTTGGTAAGCCCGCCAACAACTTTCGGGATGTTACGAGTTTCATATTTTGGATTGCCTGGGTCTTCACGCTCAGGCGAATAAACAAGGAAGGTATCTTGCCCTACAATCAAACTACTAGATTCAATTTTGGGTAGAAGCTCTTCTTCTGTGGTGCCAGGGTAAGTGGTGCTTTCTAATGATATGACTTGCCCTGCTCGTAGATAAGGGCAAATACTATCCATCGTATTCACTATGAAACTGATGTCGGGTTCTCTATGTTGAGTGAGTGGCGTGGGTACGCAAATAATGAGTGCGTCACATAGTGACGCTTCTTCAAAATTTGATGTTGCCTCAAAGCCAAATTCTCTCGCCAGCCCAATTTCTTCCTTTGCTATTCGCTCAATATAGGTGCCACCAGCGTTCAACGTTTGAACTTTCTGGTCATCTGTATCGAAACCTAGGACTCTGAATCCCGCTTTGCTATAAGTGAGCGCAAGTGGAAGCCCTACATAACCTAGGCCAATCACTCCTATGCGTGCTGTATGATTTTTGAGCTTCTTGATAAGCTCTTCTTGATAGACCATGAGTAACGTGGACCTGTGCAATATTAGTGTTATTGACGCTTGCTTTGTGTTGGTTTCTAAGGCCCCAGGTGGATGTTAAGTTTTCTTAGCAGAACAGCGGGAGCCCAAGCCATCTATATGGCTTTTGACCGAGCTCTCTTGCCATATACATGAGACGTTACTCGCCTACAGGCTAGCGAGTGCGGTGTAGAGTATTGGCAGCTGTCTATGAAGTGACTGTGGGATAATTTAGAAGATGCATACATCTTGATTGCACATCATTTTTATGAATATCGGTCGCCGGGAGTTGCCCGGAATAACTGACATTCTACTCGACTCTTTTCTGAGGAACTATGGTGCGACAGGCATAAACTCGTAGTTTTGGAGATGGGTTTAATGATCTTGACTTTCCGGTCTATTTTGCTTGGCCAGCTCTTTCGGCCTTAGAGTTCTTTTGGTCTATTTAGAGTTCTTTTGGTCTATAAGGGGGCAAGATGGCCGTCCAGGCGATGCGTTTTGTCAGGGCTAGGGTGCCGCCGGATCAAGGACTGCAAGAGCGGGCTAATACCGTAATCGAGGCCTGGTCAGTTGGTGGGCGTGGAACACTTGGAGACTACAATATTTATGTAAACCATCAAGCACGAGGAGCCGCAGTCAATGTCTATTCCCTCCCGCACCCTTGAAACCGAGTTCCCCGATCTCGCCGACAGCATCCGCCATCTGGTTCAGGACAGTATTCAGTACAAAACTGACCGCGACGTTTACCACAAGCTGGACAAGGAAATCCGCGGTTTGGAAGAGCGGGGTGTTGCGACGGATGACCACCACTTCAGGGAGCTGAAAACCCAGCGCGCCCGACTCAAGGATCAGTTATACACACAGGCTAAGAATCACGACTCCCATTAGCGGTTTGTAACTCGCAAAGTAGGTCGCAGCTGTGCGCTAAATTCAGCGGGGTTATTTGATATAGGACGCCTGCTGTAGGTCCTGGTGGTGTTGGAGTATCCGATTTGGGCACTTTACTTCGGTCGAATGGTCCGAGGAGGTGCCCTGAACGTAAAGTACTGATAGTTATAAAATCACAAGGATCACCATCGATGAAAGCCCCCTTACTGGCCGCACTACTCAGCGTATTCAGTCTGAGTGCAATGGCCCAGGATATCGCCCTCCCTGAAAAGCTCCCCGAACTCGGCGAGACCAAAAGCACCGATCTCGGCAAGGTTGAATCTGGCCTGAAGTTGGGTGACAAGCCCGCGAATTTCTCAGTGCTGACCCACAAGGGCAAAGAGGCTTCCCTCGAGGGCCTGCTAAAGTCCAATGCGCCGATATTGGTGGTGTTCTACCGCGGTGGCTGGTGCCCCTACTGCAACGTGCAGATTCGCCAGCTGGCCGAAGCTTGGCCGGAGTTTGAAAAGCGCGGGGTGACCCCGGTGCTGATTAGTGTGGACAAGCCCGATGCCAGTGCCATGGCCAAGGCAACGTACGAGATTCCCTTCCCGGTGTTGTCGGATCCGGAGCTGACAGCCCACGAGGCGTTCGATGTAGTGGTGGAGATTGATGATGCCACTGCGGAGAAGTACAAGACCTACGGCATCGTGCTGGAAGACTGGTCCGGTAAGGATCACCACAAGATTGCCGCGCCGGGTATTTTCCTGGTGGGTGCTGACGGCAGCATAGAGTGGGCCCATGTGTCCCAGGACTACAAAACCCGTCCGAGTGTGGAACAGTTGCTTGGCATGCTGGACGCGCGTAACTAACAACCTGTTATCCAGGCGGGGCTAACACTAATTTAGGTTACCCTGCCTCGTTGAACTTCCCCACCGGCTCAATCTGCTGAGCCATCATCTCTCCCGTTTTCTCGCAGTTGTAGTCCATGATCAGCTGCGGTTCATCGGTAAACACCCCGTCTACGTTCATCGCGGCCACCAGTGCCAGGTCGTGCGGGTGGTTGACGGTGAATACGTAACTTTTGAAGCCGCGCTGGTGGCCGTCGGCGATGATTTCCGGGCAGACGAAATCGAGGCTGTGGTGGATGGAGTAGGCCTCGAGCGGTTCCCCGCACGCGGCGAGATCCAGGGGTACGCCGTCGATGAGCACACCCCGGCGTACCTCCGGGATCAGCTTCAGGCATTCATACACCTGGCGGTGATCGAAGGAAGAGATCAGGTACTGCTCGTAGGTGGCGCCGTTGTCGCGGATGTAGGATTCCAGCTCCTGCGCGGCGAGGGCGGCGCAGTTGGGGCCTTTAAGCTCGATATTCAGCTGTACGTGGTTGCCCACCAGTTCCAGCACTTCCCGCAGCGTGGGCACATGCTCGCCGCCGGGTAGCAGCATTTGTCGGAGGGCGGCGGGGGCCATTTCGGTCAGTAGTTCCTGCCCCGCCAGTAATCTTCCCAGGCGGCGATCGTGTTTTACGATCAGTTCGCCGCCCACATTCCACACGTCAATTTCCACCCCGTCGATATCGAATTCGAGGGCGTGGGTAATGGCCTGCAGGGTGTTTTCCGTGGCGCGCTTGGGGTAGCCGCGGTGAGCAAAACAGAAGAGGGTGTCGGTTGTGCGCATCTCGACGTCCACAGTGGCGGAGGTCTCCCAAGGGTGTACCAAAAGTATGACCGGCAGGTGACAGCGTCACAATGCATCGAGGCAGATTCCGCCGGAATTTTTATACCGATTGGTGCGTATCGCAGGCAGATTTATAACGCGGATTTATGTATGGACGCCTTATTCCCCGGCGAGGGCACGGTAGCGGCCGCGGTGGAAAACGAGGGGCTCGCCACCGCTGGCGCTGAATTCCAGCACTTCACCCAGCAGGATGGTGTGGTCACCGCCTTCGATGTTCTGGGCGCGGCGGCAGTGGAAGAGGGCGGCGCAGTCGTCCAAATGCGGGATATTGCCCGGCCCCTGGTGCCATTTGACCTGGCCGAACTTGTCGGCGCCGCGGCCGGCAAACAGGTTGGAGACGTGTTGCTGGTCGCCCTTTAGCACGTGGATTGCGAAGCGCTCGCACTGGGTAAAGGCTGCGTAGCTGAGTGCACTGCGGTCGATGCTCCAGAGAGTGAGCGCCGGGTCGAGTGAGACGGAGTTGAAGCTGTTGACGGTCATTCCCACGGGCTGTCCACTCGCGTCCAGGGTGGTAACCACAGTGACACCGGTGGCGAAATGCCCGAGAGTGTCGCGCAGGGCGCGGCTGCGCTCCTCCGCTGACTGGGCGGTTTCAGTTTGGGCTGCTGGGTTACTGGATGCCGTCATACTTCGATTAAAATCTGTTCAATTTTTGTGCTGGCGGCCATTCTACGGGAAAAATGGCCGTTTTGCGTGGTTTTCTTTTGTTACCGGGGTGTGTCGTTCCCGGTGTCACTCCATTAATGGCGCACAGCGGCGGCTGAGGGCGTCGCGTTCGGCAATCGCGTTGCCGGTCAGGGCGAAACCGAGGAGGTTGCCGGCACTGTCCTGGAATTCGGCTTTTACGCCATCGGCCGTTGCGGCAACCTGCCATTCCCCCGCGCTGCCCGGACG
Source organism: Microbulbifer elongatus (assembly GCF_020524885.1). Taxonomy (GTDB): domain Bacteria; phylum Pseudomonadota; class Gammaproteobacteria; order Pseudomonadales; family Cellvibrionaceae; genus Microbulbifer; species Microbulbifer elongatus_A. Next base: position 694,891 of record NZ_JAIVKJ010000001.1, read on the forward strand.
GGGCGGGCAGACTACTGTGGGGCGCAAGGTAGTTTTTACCGCGACCGGCAGACAGCCGTATTGTACCGGGGTGGGTGTACCGGTGAGGGTCTTGGCGAGGGCGCGGGCGCTTTGGGTGAGCGGTGCCACATAGTAGAGGCTGTGGCCGTCCACTTCTGCGCAGTCCCCCAGGGCGTATGTGTTGGCGTCGCTGGTTTGCAGCTGCCGATTGGTGACGATACCGCGGTTTACCTCGATGCCGGCCGTCTCGGCGAGGCCGGTATTGGGTCGCAGGCCGAGGGCGGCGAGGGCGAGGTCGGCCTCTACCTTCGTTTCATTGGCGAGCTGAGCGCGGACACCAGTTGCGGTGCGCTCGAGTCTTGAGACTCCCGCACCGAGGTGGAAGCGAACACCAGTCTGTTCAAGGGTTTTCTGAATATCGCGGCCGGCGGCTTCCGGCAGCAGGTTAGCCAGTGGCCAGGGCTGAATATCGACTACATCTACCTCGTAGCCCGCTTGCGCCAGGTCGTTGGCAAACTCACAGCCGATCAGGCCGGCACCGATGAGCAATACGCGTTTGCGGTTGGTCAGTGCGGTGCGGAAGCGGTGGTAGTCCCCCAGGCTGTTGACCCGGAACAGGCGCGCAAGGCCGTCGCCTTCCATGGGGGGGAGTGGCGCGCAGTTGGCACCGGTGGCAAATACCAGGCGGCTATAACACAGTTTGGCGCTGACGCCGCTGCCGTCGGATACCAGTGTCAGGGTGCGGGCTTCGCGGTCCACGTCGGTAACGTGGGTGTGCACGAGTATCTCGGCATTGAGTTCTTTTGCCATGGCCTCCGCACTGGCGGTAGCCAGTTGCTGTGGGGTTTTGCCGTGGGCGAGGGACGCGGACAGCAGGGGCTTGGAATAAAACGTACCGTCATCGCCGCTGATCAGCAGCAGCGGGGTGCGCTGATCCAGCTTGCGGAATTCTTTCGCCAGATGATAGCCCGCGAGCCCGGTGCCAATAATCACCAGGGGATCGGTGTCGTCCAGCGGAGCGGGCTCTGTAGCCTCCGTCTGCTCCTGTGGTATGTCTTTGGGCTGGCTTACCAGCACCATATCAAAATCTTCTTTGCCGACGCCGCACTCCGGGCAGGTCCAGTCTTCGGGAATATCTTCCCAGCGGGTGCCGGGGGCGATTCCTTCTTCAGGGGCACCCTTGGCTTCGTCGTAGACCCAGCCACACACCATGCATTCCCAGATGCGGCTGCTGGCAGATTGCGTTGCGTTTGGCGCGGTGGCAGAGGTGCTCACGGCGGCCTCCCGAGTAATGCTTTCGCCCTGAGCTACCTTTGACTCTTTGCTCGCGACCACCGCGAGCATCTCGAACTCGTCCTTGGTGGCGCCGCATTCTGGGCAGACCCAATCATCGGGGATGTCGTCCCAGCGGGTGCCGGGGGGAATGCCGTCGTCCGGTGAGCCCTTGGCTTCATCGTAAATCCAGCCACAAATCTGGCATTCCCAAACGCGAAAATCGGACATGAAGACCCCTGAATACTACTGGTTCTTTTAAATTGAAAAACGTAATTATCTTGCTTTGGCTGGTGCCTGCTGGTGACTCAGCCCTTGGTGCGCTGGGCGATGCTGGTCAGCGCGCGATGGTAAACCTCATTGATCTGTGCGGTGTTTTCCACCGTGATCTGCAGGTCGTTGACCAAACCGTTGGAAAGCCCGTAGACCCAGCCGTGTACGGTCAGCTCTTGGCCACTTTCCCAAGCGTCGCGTACCGGGGTGGTCTGGCATACGTGAATGACCTGTTCCAGTACATTGAGTTCGCACAGTAAGTCCACGCGTTCTTCCTGCGGGAAGAGCTCGATCAGGGTGTGGTGCTTGTCGCGCACATCCTTGATATGGCGTAGCCAGCTCTCGATCAGGCCGAGGCGCTGATCCTCCAGTGCCGCTTTTACGCCGCCGCAGCCGTAATGGCCGACTACCATGATGTGTTTCACCTTGAGGGCTTCCACCGCGAACTGGATGACCGACAGGCAGTTGAGGTCAGAGTGCACCACCACGTTGGCGACGTTGCGGTGTACGAACAGCTCACCGGGCAGCAGGTCGACGATCTGGTTGGCGGGTACCCGACTGTCAGCGCAGCCAATCCACAGGTATTCCGGGGACTGTTGCTCAGACAGCTTGAGGAAGAAATCCGGCTTTTCCCGACGAGTGGACTCGGACCAGGCGCGGTTTTTTTCGATCAGATCGTTCAGCTTTGACAAGGCACTCATCCCCGCGGTTTGCGTGGCTGTTTATATTAGCCGAGCAGGATAGCGCTTTTGCCCGAGCGCGCCAATCTACGCCGCTGCTTCGGGTGGATATTGAACGAATAACACGCTTGCCGGCCCTGAAAACGGGGCAATGTTCTGCTACTCTGCGGCGGCGTATTTGCCGCTTGTTTTAGGGGCGTCTTTCTATCGTCAAAGGTTACCGTTATGGGTAACCACAAGAGAACACTACATAGGGGCAGCCTGATGGGGCTCAGAAATTCGGCAATTCGCCGCCCGCGTCGATTCAATAAGCACAATGCCGCGCTGGCGCGCCGACGCAAAAAAGTGCGTTGGCTTTTGGCTCAGCGCGCTCGGGTACGCAACTACCGGCGTTTTTTTCTTGCCCAGAGTGCATTGACGTCCCAGGCGGAAGCGTCGCGCAAGAATGCTCAGGCGGAGCGCTAAATCAGCGCCACTGGTATGGAAGTTTGATGAGGTCAATCGGTATGGAAAAAATACAAATCAGTTCTGCGGCTAAGTCGCCTACCGCGTCCCTGGATATTGTGATTGCTGACTACCGGGATGAAAAACACGGGGCGGACCTGCTCACCCTGATGGATCACTATTCGCGGGACCCCTATGGTGGTGGTGAGCCGCTCGACGAGGTCTGTCATCGAGAGCTGCTCGAGCGGCTGGCGGAGTTTCCCGGTGCGTTTTCGGTGCTCGCCTATCGAGACGGCGAGGCACTCGGGCTGGTGAACTGTTTTATGGGGTTCTCTACCTTTCTGTGCAAACCGCTGGTGAACATTCACGATGTGGTGGTGATGGAGTCGGCGCGCGGCCTGGGGGTATGTTCCCGGATGATGGAAAAAGTGGCGGAGGTTGCCCGCGAGCGCGGCTGCTGCAAGATCACCCTGGAAGTGCTGGAAAAAAACCACCCCGCGCGTGGGGCTTATCTCAAGAGTGGGTTCAAGCCCTATGCCCTGGATGAGGAGTACGGCAAAGCGGAGTTCTGGCAGCGCTACCTGTAGCGGAAGCGCCACCAGTTCAGGGCCTGGGGCTTAGCGGCTCAGCAGGCCCTTGATTGCATTGGGCAGGTCTGCCGGGAAAATAACGTTTTTGGCGTTGCTTGAGGTAGACACTTCTTCCAGCGCATTGATATAGCGCTCGCCCAGCAGGTACATAACCGGCATCTCCTTATCGCCGATGGCCTGAGTCACCCTCTCAATGGCTTCGCGGCTGGCATCGGCCAGTACTACCTGGGCCTTGGCGTCCCGCTTGGACGCTTCCAGTCGGCCGTCGGCCTCGAGAATGGCGGCCTGCTTTTCACCCTCGGCGCGGGTGACGGTGGCGCGACGCTGACGTTCGGCGGCGGCCTGTTCTTCCATCGCCTTCTGCATGGTGGCAGAGGGGTTGATGTCCTGAATCTCGACGGTTTTGAGGTTGATACCCCAGTCGGCGATATCATCAGAGATGGCTTCTTTCAGTTTCGCTTTGATCAGGTCCCGTGACGACAGCGCGGCGTCGAGGGACATTTCGCCCACAATGGAGCGCAGGGCTGTCTGTACCAGGTTCTGGATAGCAATTTCGTAATCCTCTACCCCGTACACCGCTTTCTCCGGCGAGACGATATTGATGTAGGCTACTGCGTTGGCAATGATGGTGGCGTTATCCTGGGTGATGACTTCCTGGGAAGGGATATCCAGCACGATATCTTTGGTGGTCACCTTGTAGGGCACCTGGTCCACGTAGGGGATGATCACGTTCATGCCCGGGTTCAGTGTGCTGTGGTACTTACCCAGTCGCTGCACAATGTGCTTGGACCCCTGCGGCACAATACGTACACCCATGCCGATGGTGATGATAACCAGCACCACTAGTGCCAGTACTACGGATAATCCTTCCATATTTTCCCCTTAAGAATGTGGATCTGAAACTTGGATTTGTTGTTTGGTTACAGCGATCAGTTCGGGCTGACCACCAGTGTATTACCGGAAATATTGACGACCGTTACCCGTTCACCGATGGCAATTTCGCTGGTACTCATAAATTGCCATTCGTCTTCACCAAGAATGGGAGCAGGAAAACGCAGCCGCCCACGAGGCTTGCCGATATTGGACTCGATGACCGACCCCACCTGGCCGGTGAGTGCCTCCATTGCCATGCCGGAGGTGGTGCGGTCTTTCCAGTTGGGCTTGATGAACTTGAGCCACAGGAAGACCAGGGCAACAGAGAGGCCGGCCCACAGCAGCAGTTGTGCGGTAATGGGCATACCTACCGCTAGCAATAGTACCCCCATAAAAAGTGCCGCAAGGCCAAACCAGAACAGAATAAAGCCGGAGACAAATATCTCTGCGGTAACCAGTAGTAAGCCCAGCACCAGCCAGTGCCAGTAAGCGATGTGTGCGTTGAGCCACTCGAGCATGATGGCCTTCTCCTTCTTAAAACCTTGAGTAATAAACCCGTCGATTATGCACCAAAGTGGTTACTAACGCGCAGCGAACATTTGTGGTTGAAATACTGCGGTAACGGAGTGGAAGAAACCCGGCCGCGGCGGCCAGCCAGGCTCATAAATATTTCTGGTAAACGTCACAATTCCGCAGCAAACGCGTGGGCTTGTGCAATACTTTTTGCAGGCTAGAGCGCGAAACCATGCATCAATTTTGTGCGTTTAATCCAGCAAACTCCCCCTCAGCATCAAGAGAAATCATGGACGAAAATCTTATGCGATTGACTGCTAACCTGGCTCAGGGTCGCTACGAATACATCTGCGACGGCAGAGCAATGCCGGTACAGGATGACTGGCAGCTGGGTCGTGACGAGGACGGGCAGCAGCTACTTATCAGCCGTCGACTGGTGGGTGAGCAGGGCCACGGTATTGAGGTTCGCGCCCGAATGGATGCCGGCTTGGTCACTGAGTGCCGTGTTACGTGGAAAGATGAGGTGGACGAAGTTAATGCCCACTATCGTCTCGCCCCCCAAGGCGCAAGGGTTCCACATATGGGGGATGCCATTGAGGCGGAGTGGACCGGGCCCAACGGCCTGCAGCAAAGCGTGCTCGAAGGGCAGAACCGGTTGTTGTTCCCGCTGATGCGGATTTTCATGGGCCCACTGTTAATGCGCCTGCGCGATATGGAGTTCGGGTGCGAAGTGGTGGCGCCGGATATCGTTGACCCCTCTCAGCGTGGCAAGTTGCTTGCGCCGCGGGTGAGCCACCGACGCGCGTCCATTGTGGCCGGTGATGCCAATATCCAGGGTGTACACGACCTGGGGCCGGATATCACCGTGTTCTCCTATCAAGGCGATGAAGCCGAACGGGATACCCACTGCTATGTGGACCCCCGCGGCCTGCTGGTGGGCTACGACTGGCCCAGTAGCACCGGACGCCTGTGGCAGGTGCGTCTGCGGGACCTGGAGTGGGCGCCGGAGCTCAAGGCTTTGTGTTAGGAGAGTAGGTTTAGAGAAGCTGAGTCAGAGGACCTGTATCGAATGTGGGTAGGGCGATGACAGCCTGACCCTAAGCACGTTATAAGTCCGTAAACCGTGTAAACTGGCGCCCTGAATTGATCCAGGAGCGCCAGTTTTGTTTTTCCCCCACCACTTTTCCCGGAATTTACGGATTTTTGGTCTGGTGACCGCGATCGCCACGGTATTCTCCGCCGAGCTGGCGGCAGAAGATACCGAGCCCTCAGTTTCCTCCTACGAAGAAATAGAGCTGCTGCAGACCGACGACTCGTTACTGAGTGAGCAAAAGCGTCAGGAAAACTGCTTGCGCGAGCAACTATTAACAGCGCCCGCCAATATCACTCTGGAAGAGATGCGGATTCGCTGCCAGCTTTCGGTGATCAGAGAGGGGCGACGGGTAGAGGAGACGCCGATATTTGCCACCGTACCAGAAGCGGAGTCGGATAGTGCGGGTGGGGCACTGGTGAGCAAGCGCGCCCAGGCCATTCGCGATGCCTCGCAGAACCCATTTACTTTGGCGTCTCACAAAACCAACTATCTATTGCCCCTCACTTACAACCCCAAGCCCAATAAAGGCGGGCTGGAAGATTACGAAATCGCGGATGAGCTGGACCTGGATTCCATCGAGGCGCAATTCCAGCTATCGGTGCAGGTGCCGGTGTGGCGCGGTTTTCTCGGCAAGGCGTCCTTCATGAGCTTCGCCTACACCAACCGCTCCTTCTGGCAGGCATACAATTCAGATGATTCTGCGCCTTTCCGCGAGACCAACCACGAGCCGGAATTGATCATGACCTGGCTCAATGACTGGACCATTTTCGGTTTTCAGAACGTGGCCAACCAGATTGCGTTTAATCACCAGTCCAACGGCCGCAGCGAGCCTCTATCCCGCAGCTGGAACCGCATCTACGCAAATTTTGCCTTTGAAAAAGACGATGTCTATTTCACCCTGAAGCCCTGGTACCGGATACCGGAAGACCGGGAGGACGATGACAATCCAGACCTCGAGTTCTATCTGGGGCACTTCGAATTTGTCGGCGGCGTCGAGCGCGGTGACCACAATATTTCCATCATGGTGCGCAATAACCTGCGCTCCGACAACAAGGGGGCCGGAGAGCTGCGCTGGAGCTTCCCCATGGGCAACCGGGTGCGCGGATACGTCAAGTATTTCAATGGTTACGGCGAGAGCCTGATCGACTACGATGAATCGGTACAGACCCTGGGGATTGGTTTCGAACTTGCCCGGGGTACCGGAAGCTAAAGGGCATAAGGTCCACGGATGGGATTTGACGACACCTACAAACTGAGCGCTCACGCCGTTATTACCAACGAGGAGGGGGAAGTGCTGCAGCTCCGCGCCACCTATGCCGACAAGACCTGGGGGCTGCCCGGCGGTGCGCTGGATCTCGGGGAGACTATTCACGAAGCCCTGCACCGGGAGTGCCGTGAAGAACTCGGCCGGGATGTGGTCATCGATTACCTCAGTGGCGTTTACTACCACAGGGTGTATAACTCCCACGTTTTCATATTCCGCGCGCACTTGAAGGCCAATGGCGCCAGCTCCAACGGCGATGGTGGTATTACCCTGTCATCCGAGCATTCCGCCTTTGACTACTTTCCGCTCAATGACCTGTCCCCGGTACAGCGCGTCAGGGTCGAGCACTGTTTACAGTTCAACGGCGAAGTTCAGAGCGCAAAATTCTAATGTGATCACATTTTTTGATCATTGATCCTGCCGAACACCATTTTGCTGGCGGTTATCGCCAAATCCTCTTGTTGCCCCGTATTCGTCGCCTGCCTCCTTTAGTATCTGCCTTCTATGCTGAAAGATAAGAAGAAGTGTTATGGGTGTAGAACTGAAGATGCCTGACCTGGGCAACCGGTGTGAGCAGCGTCAGCCACTAGAGTGCCGAGTGGCACTGGTCAGTAATGACCGCGATTTGAGTAGTGTCTGGGTCAATGCCCTCAATGCTACGGCGGCTCAGCACGAGAATCCTTATGGACTGCGCTTTGAGGCGGTGGCCACCGGTGCGCTGGAGAAGTGTCTGCGGGAAGTAGACCAGCTGCAGGCCCTGATCATCGACGGTGGTTGCAGCCCCGACGAGTTGCAAGCCGCGGAACAGCTTGCCGATCGGATGCACAATCTGCGCGCCCAGTTGAATGTATTTCTGGTGGCGCAAGACTCATTTTTAAGCGACCAGGGCGGTGCGCCGGCCTCGGTGCGCAAGCGTTTCGACGAGCTGTTCGACCGCCGCGAGTGCAATTTCAATCATATGTTCCGCCTGGTGCAGGCATTCATTTCCCGCCGCGCCTCCACTCCCTTTGCCGATACCCTCAAGGAATACGTGTTCAGCGCCCGGGATGCCTGGCACACGCCGGGACACTCCGGTGGCGACAGCCTGCGCAACAGCCCCTGGGTAGGGGATTTCTACCGGTTTATGGGTGAGCACGTTTTCAACACAGACCTGTCTGTGTCCGTGCAGGTGCTGGATAGCCTGCTGGAACCCCATTCGGTGATCCAGGAAGCGCAGGATCTGGCGGCTCAGGCCTTCGGCGCCGAAAAGACCTTCTTCCTCACCAATGGCACCTCCACCGCCAACAAGGTGGTCATCCAGCAGATTCTCGGCGGCGGCGGCAAGATCATCGTTGACCAGGCGTGCCATAAGTCCGTGCATCACGCTGTTGTGATGAACCGGATAGAGCCGGTGTACCTGAAATCCACCCTGCATCCGGAGTTCGGTATCTACGGCCCGGTGTGTCGCGCGGATATTGAAAAGGCGTTGGACGAGCACCCGGATGCAGGATTGTTAGTGATTACCTCCTGCACCTACGATGGTCTGCGCTACGATCTCAAGCCGATCATCGACTACGCCCATGAACGCGGCGTAAAGGTGCTGATTGATGAAGCCTGGTACGCCCACGGTTACTTCCACACCGAGCTGCGGCCCACGGCGCTGGAGTGCGGTGCAGACTACGTTACCCAGAGCACCCACAAGATGCTGTCTGCCTTTTCCCAGGCCAGCATGATTCACGTGCAGGATCCGGACTTCGACGAATTCCGCTTTCGCGAAAACCTCAATATGTACGCCTCCACCAGCCCGCAATATTCCATGATCGCGAGTCTGGACGTGGCGCGTAAACAGATGGTGATGGAAGGTTACGGCCGCCTGCGACACTGCCTGAAGATGGTGGAGACTCTGCGCCGGGAAGTGGACGCTACTGGTGTATTCCGCGCGCTGACCCGCGAAGACCTTATTCCCGCGCCACTGGCCAACGACAATATTCGCCTGGACCCCACCAAAGTGACTATCGACGTCACCAAGAGTGGATATTCGGGCAATGAGATCCAGGTGAAACTGTTTGATCAGTTCGGTATCCAGGTGGAAAAAACCACCTATAACACCGTGTCTGTGCTGGTTACCCTGGGTAGTACCGAGAGCAAACTGTTGCGTCTGGTGCACGCGCTTAAACAATTGGCCAAGCAGCCACGCAGGCGCAGTCACGTGGGCACCGCCCGCCAGCTACCGGAATTTACGCATCTCAACAGCCTGCCTGCGGACGCCTATTTCGCCGAGACCGAAGAGCTGCCCCTGATGGATAACGGGGTGGCGGCGGAGAAAAAATTGGTGGGCCGCACCTGTGCCGACGAAATCGTGCCCTATCCACCGGGGATTCCGGTGCTGGTGCCGGGGCAGGAAATCTCCGCGCAGATTGTGCAATTCCTGCAGCAGTTATTGCAGGGGCAGAACACCACCGAAATCCACGGTCTGATTTTCCGCTCCGATGAGCCGATGCTGCGGGTGGTGTGCGAGCCAAAGAAACCTTCAGGAAAAGACAGTAGCGCGGAGCACTGATTCCGCCGCTGTCTGCAGGGCAGGGAAGCCGATGCAGCAAACTGTTATCAACAGCCCCGAGTGCATCTTGCTGGCTGGGGCCCGTGGTGGACTCGGCACGGCGTTATGCGGTGAACTGGTAAAGCGTTTTCCAGATGCCGTTTTACTCACCATCAGCCGCTCCGGTCTGGACCGTCTTTCTGTAACTCACCAACATCTGTGTGCCTCCCTCGAAGATGAGGGGGCCGTGAAAACGGTCCGCGACTGGTTGCGCGAACAGCCAATACCAAACTGGGTTATCGACTGTTGCGGTATCCTGCACTGGCGGGATCACAGCCCGGAAAAAAATCTGCAGCAATGTAGCGACGAAGCGCTGTTGCAAAGTATTTCTGTCAATGTTCTGACGCATCTTCATCTCGCGCAGGCGCTAGCGCCACTACTGCTGAAACGGTCGCCACTGGTGTGGGCATCGCTATCGGCAAAAGTTGGCAGTATCGAAGACAACCAGCTGGGCGGCTGGTACAGCTATCGGATGAGCAAGGCCGCGCTGAACATGCTGGTGCGAAACCTCTCGATTGAATGGAGCAGAAGGGTCGAGAATTGCTGTGTTGTGGCGATACATCCGGGAACGACCGACACCCCCTTGTCCAAGCCGTTCCAGAGCAATATCCCGGATGGAAAACTCTATTCCCCAGCGCTGAGTGCACAGCGGATAGTGAGCGTGCTCGCGCAATTGCAGTCCGGGGATAACGGAAAACTATTATTCTGGGATGGATCTCCTATTCCGTGGTGAAGAGGCCCGCTAGTGCAGTACATTGAAGCCCTTGCTCTCCCTTGACAGCCACTGCTGATGTGTCGATAGTGGATAGTTGTCAGAGGTTCCCATTCGCAATTAAGGATTTTTGCGCCAATCCATACCAATGAAACTCCAAGGGAAGCCAATGGAGCAGTGGAAAGAAATCATGACCTCCGCCAATCGCGCCTATGAGGGTGGCCAGGAAGTTGAGGCAGAGGAACTCTATAAAGCCGCGTGTCAGCGCGCCACCTTTTTGCTTACCCAATGTGAAGACCGCGAGGCAGCGGTAGCCATGTTGTCGGTGAGCAACCAGAATCTTGCCGACCTGTACTTTCGCCAGGGGCGCTGTGATGAAGCACTCACGGCTTATGGTAAGTTATTGCGACATCTTGAGCAGCTTAGCCAGGAAGAGGGTGTTCACTCCCAATTTGCAGCCCCTGCGCTGCATAAAGTCGGCACCGAGCTCTCCCAGGAAGTGCGTGCACGCAAACTTGTAGTGCCGAAAGATCATCCGGATCTGGAGCCGGTGCGCGACCTGATTACCTGAGTGTCTCGCGTCGCAAAGAGAATGTCCTTGCAGGGGAGCCAGCTCAAATCAGCAGTGGGTTGCCCCGCCCGATAATTGATTTTACATCGATACTTGCGGGTAAAGTCCCGGTATTGCTGATGCCCTGAGTACCCAGGCGCGATGTAATAAACCCTTCCGCCACGGCACTGTTGCCGCCCTGGATCAACAGGTGTGATTGCATGGTGAGCGCCATCTGATCGACCACGTATCGGGCGCGGTATTCGATGTTCTCAAACTTGCTTAATTCGTCTTTGAGATTGGTTACCGCTTTATCGTAGAGCGGGTGGCTACCTGTACTACCCTCCAGTTCGTCATACCAGTTGGTGATTACCGCCGGTGTTTTCGTCAGCGCACGCAGCACGTCGAGTGCCTGGATGTTGCCGGAGCCTTCCCAGATCGCATTGATTGGCGCGTCGCGGTATAGGCGCGCGGTAATAAAGTTTTCGATCACGCCATTGCCACCCAGGCACTCCATGGCCTCGTAGGCGTGGTGCGGGGTGCGTTTGCAGATCCAGTATTTGCCCACTGCGGTTCCCAGGCGCATCAGCAGCTTTTGCCTTTCATCATCCAGGTGGTCCATGGCCTGGGCTATCCGCATGGTCATAGCTACGGAGCCTTCCAGCTCGAGCTGTAAATCCGCGAGCACGTTCTGCATCAGTGGCTGGTCGATCAGGGTTTTGCCGAAGGCACTGCGCTGGCTGGCGTGGTAGATCGCCTGCAGAGTCGCCTGCCGCTGGCCTGCGGATGAGCCGATCATACAGTCGAAGCGGGTGGCTGCGACCATCTCGATGATCGCCGGTACACCGCGCCCCTCTTCACCCACCAGCCAGCCGAGGGCGCCGCGCAGTTCTATTTCGGAAGAGGCGTTGGAGACGTTGCCGGCCTTGTCTTTCAGCCGCTGTACCTGAATGGGATTTTTGCTGCCGTCCGGGCGCCAGCGGGGCACCAGGAAGCAGCTCAGGCCCGCGTCAGTCTGTGCCAGCATCAAGAAAGCGTCACACATGGGCGCAGAGGTAAACCATTTGTGGCCTACCAGCTCGTAGCTACCGTCGCCAAGGGGCGTCGCGGTGGTGCTGTTGGCGCGCACATCTGAACCGCCCTGCTTTTCGGTCATGCCCATGCCGATGGTGAGCGCGGCTTTTTCAGTGTGCGGACGGTTGCTGGGATCGTAGCCACGATCGGTGATTTTTGGCAGCCACTCCTTCGCCAGCGCCGGGGTCAGGTTGATGGAGGGAACTGCGGCGAAGGTCATGGTGATCGGGCAGCAGTGGCCGGACTCTACCTGGCTATGCAGGTAGTATTTGGCGGCGCGCACTACGTGGGCGCCAGGCTTCGGGTCTGTCCAGGGGGATGAGTGCAGCCCTTCGCTCTTCGCCAACTGCATCAGTTGGTGATAGGCGGGGTGATAATTGACCTGGTCGATGCGGTTGCCGACGCGGTCGTGGGGCTCGAATTCCGGTTTGTAGTGGTTAGCCTGAAAGCCGCGCTCGATCCACTCCGGGCGCCCACACACCTCGCCATAGCGCTGCAGGTCATCCTCACCCCCGTGACCGCCATTACGCGTCACCGCTTCCCTGAGTGCGGTATCTCCGGCGTAGAGATTGTGGCCCTGCAGGGGCCTTGGCTGGTTTACAACGGTGTGGGTAGCCGCCACCTCGGATGGTGCCTGAGCATTACTCATGGTCGTCTCTCTAAAGATCTTCCTAGAGTTAATCCTAACCAACTTGAAAGGTTAGTACTTACCCTTTACTGCCGGGAAAACTGCTCTCATGCGCCAAATTGCGCTGGGTTCAGATACTCCGTTTGCCGGAGAGGTTCAGAGTGAGCTCCAACAGGCCGGCCCAGGGATCCATTTCCTTGCCACCCTTGATTGCGTTATCCACCGCGCGGGCGCGTAGCAGGAAGTTTTGCAGGTGGCGGGGACGCAGGCGTTGGCAGGCGGCCTGCACCAGCGGTTGGCGCTTCTGGATACGCACCAGGCGGTTGATGGGTTGGCCCTGGTCGAGCTTCTGCTGGGTTTCCAGCAGGGTACGGATTTCGCGGGCGATAGCCCACAGTACCACCGGAGCTTCCACGCCTTCGGCGCGCAGCCCTTGCAGTGTGCGTACGGCACCAGCGGCGTCTGCGGCCAGCGCTTTGTCGATGAGACCGAATACGTCGTAGCGGGCGGAGCTCGCCACGGCATTGTTCATGGTGTCGGCGGTAATGACGCTGTCGTTGGCCAGCAGTTTCAGTTTTTCAATTTCCTGGCTGGCGGCGAGCAGGTTGCCTTCGACCCGCTCGGCCAGAATCTGGATGGCCTCCGGCTCGGCGTCGAGGCCATTGGCACGCAGCCGCTGGTGAATCCAGCGGGGCATTTCGGAAGCGTCGACAGGCCAGATCTGGATCAGGACACCCTTGGCTTCCAGTGCTTTGACCCATTTGCTGTTCAGCTGCGAGCGATCGAGGCGCGGCAGTACCAGTAACAGCAGAGTTTCTTCATTCGCCATACTGGCGAATTCCTGCAGGGCTTTGCTGCCTTTGTCTCCGGGCTTGCCGCCGGGGAGTCGCAGTTCGATGATTTTTTTGTCCGCGAATAAAGACAGGCTGCCGGCGGCCGAGAGCAGTTGCCCCCAGTCAAAATTGTGTTCGCCGTGCAGCAGATCCCGCTCGTTAAAACCTTGATTACGCGCGGCTTCGCGGATGCTGTCGCAGCACTCCTGTACCAGCAGGGGTTCGTCGCCGGTGACAACATAGATGGGGGCGAGGCCCTGGCGAAGGTTCTGTGCCAGTTGGCGGGGGTTGATGCGGGGCATATCAGGGCGCTGCCGGGTTGTCTGTAACCGGGGCGCTGATTTCTATGCGGCGCAGGCGGTCAATGATTCGGCTAATCAGTTCGCGGCGCATTTCTTCTCGCTGCAGGCGCTCTTCTTCCCCTTTACTGACCACTTCGTTGTCGTCCCATTCCAGTGTGCGGTAGACGTCGGCCTGGGCCTCGGTAAGCAGGTCGCGACCATTTCTGTCCTGCACGCTGTATTCAGCGCTGGTAATGAGTTCGTATTCGGAGGCGCGGCCTTTGGCGTCCACGGAGACGGTGCGTTTTTTCTCGGTCTCTTTGTGGATGGTGAGGGTGAAGTCGGCTTCGAGCGGATTTTCCGCCAAGGGCAGGCCGCTGGTTTGCAGCAGGCTGGTGATGCTCTCGGCCAGTTCGCTTCTGGGGTCTTCGGTGGTGATGTAAAGCTTACTTCCCGGGGGGAAGTTTTTGGGTGCGCCGCGGAGGTGCCAGCCACAGGCTGAGATTGTGACGGCCAGGATTAATGTGATTGTGCGCAACAGTGTTGTTTTCATCGAGGTCCGCTGGGTTCTTTTTCTAAAGCTGTGGCGGCCGAGTACCGGGAGATTGTTTTCAGGACCGCTGTGAATACATCCCTGTACGCTGCGTCGGCGACGTCCATGTCGCCGACGCTCCTGAAAACAATCCCCCGGCACTCGGCCTTTGCGTAAAGTCTTGAGCTTCGTAAGCAAAGGTGGATAGACGCAGTGTATCCACCATATTCGAGCAATTTAATTGGCTACGATGTTGACCAGTTTGCCCGGTACAACGATCACCTTGCGCACGGTTTTACCTTCGGTAAATTTCACCACGTTCTCGTCCGCCAGAGCTTTCAGCTCTAGGGTTTTCTTGTCGGTGTCTGCCGGGACTTCCAGCTTCGCGCGCAGTTTGCCGTTCACCTGCACAACCAGAGTGATGCTGGAGCGCACCAGGGCTTTTTCGTCTACCTGCGGCCACTGGGCGTCGACCAGCTCGCCGGAATTGCCCAGCGCGTTCCACAGTTCGTGGCTGATGTGCGGGGTGACCGGGGCGAGCAGCATGACGGCGGCTTGCAGGGCTTCGCGTTCTACCGCGAGGCCGTTGGCGGAGTCGCGTTCGGCAACCTTGCTCACTTCGTTCAGCAGTTCCATCACCGCGGCGACGGCGGTGTTGAAGGTCTGGCGACGGCCATAGTCGTCGCTGACTTTCTGGATGGTTTCGTGGGTTTTGCGGCGCAGCTGTTGTTGCTTGTCGCTCAGCTTGTCTGCATCGATCGCGGCGCTGCCGTCGCCGGCCTGAATGTGGCCGTGCACGGTTTTCCACAGCTTGCGCAGGAAGCGGCTGGCGCCTTCCACACCGGAGTCGTGCCACTCGAGAGTCTGCTCGGGGGGGGCGGCGAACATGGTGAACAGGCGCACGGTGTCGGCACCGTATTCCTGTACTGCGGCGTGGGGGTCGATGCCGTTGTTCTTGGACTTGGACATTTTCACTACGCCGCCAGCGACGACTTCTTCACCGGTGGCACGCTCTACGGCTTTGATCGGCTTGCCTTTGTCGTCGCGCTCAACGTCGACGGCAGTCGGGGCGATCCAGGTTTTGTGGCCATTTTCTTCTTTGTAGAAGGACTCGGCGAGAACCATGCCCTGGCACAGCAGGCGCTTGAAGGGCTCGTCGCTACTGACCAGGCCTTCGTCGCGCATCAGCTTGTGGAAGAAGCGCGCGTACAGCAGGTGCAGGATGGCGTGTTCGATACCGCCCACATACTGGTCTACCGGCAGCCAGTAGTTGGCGCGGTCGGGGTCGAGCATGCCTTCTTCGAAATCCGGGCAGGTGTAGCGGGCGTAGTACCAGCTGGACTCCATAAAGGTGTCGAAGGTGTCGGTTTCACGTTCGACTGCTTCGCCGTTGTATTCGTCTTTGCACCACTCTGGATCCGCTTTGATCGGGGACGTAACACCGTCCAGTTCCACGTCTTCCGGCAGCAAGATCGGCAGTTTTTCCGCTGGTACTGGGATCTCGCTGCCGTCGGCGAGGTTGAACATGGGAATTGGCGCACCCCAGTAGCGCTGGCGGGATACACCCCAGTCGCGCAGGCGGTAGTTGGTGGTGACGCGGCCTTTGCCGGCAGCTTCCAGGCCGTCGGCGATGGCGTTGAAGGCGGCATCGAAGTCGAGGCCGTCGAAGCCGCCAGAGTTCACCAGCACACCTTTTTCGGTGAAGGCTTCTTTTTCCAGGTCGATGGTTTCGCCACTTTCAGGGGCGATCACCTGTTCGATGGGCAGGTCGTACTTCTTGGCAAACTCCCAGTCGCGCTGGTCGTGGGCCGGGACCGCCATTACGGCGCCGGAGCCGTAATCCATCAGTACGTAGTTGGCGACCCACACAGGAACTTCTTCGCCGGTGAGCGGGTGGATGGCCTTGAGTCCGGTGTCCATGCCTTTCTTGTCCATGGTGGCCATATCGGCTTCGGACATGGATTGCTTTTTGCACTCGGCAATAAAGGCTTTCAGTTCCGGGTTGCCCTCGGCCAGTTCCAGCGCAATCGGGTGCTCCGCGGCCAGGGACACGTAGGTAACCCCCATGAGCGTGTCCGGGCGGGTGGTGTAGACGTCGAAGTGGTCGACGCCGGCAATGGTTTTCGGCAGCGCGAAGGCCAGCTCGACACCCTTGGATTTGCCGATCCAGTTGCGCTGCATGGTGCGCACCTGCTCCGGCCAGTCCGGGAGCTGGTCCAGGTCGTTCAGCAACTCTTCGGCGTAGTCGGTGATCTTGATAAACCACTGTGCCAGCTCGCGGCGCTCAACGGTGGTGCCACAGCGCCAGCAGGCACCGTCTTCGACCTGTTCGTTGGCGAGTACGGTGGCGTCGTGTGGGCACCAGTTCACCGCGGAGTTCTTCTTGTACACCAGGCCTTTCTTGTACAGGCGGGTGAAGAACCACTGCTCCCAGCGGTAGTAGGAGGGCTGGCAGGTAGCGAGTTCGCGGGACCAGTCAAAGCCGAAACCGAGGGCTTTCAGCTGGCCCTTCATGTAATCGATGTTGGAGTAGGTCCACTTGGCCGGCGCGGTCTTGTTCTGGATGGCGGCGTTTTCCGCCGGCAGGCCGAAGGCGTCCCAGCCCATGGGATGCAGCACGTTCTTGCCCTGCATGCGCTGGTAGCGGGAGATCACATCGGTAATCGTGTAGTTGCGTACGTGCCCCATATGCAGCTTGCCGCTGGGGTAGGGGAACATGGATAGGCAATAGAACTTGTCGCGGCTGGGGTCTTCCTTTACCTCGAAGCTTTTCTGCTCGGCCCAATGCTCCTGGGCGGCGGCTTCGACTGCGGAGGGGTTGTACTGCTCTTCCATCTGTGGGGAACCTATACTCAGTGACTCGATCTATTGGGGTATTCCGACTGGCAACCGCCATTGCGGTTCTGCCGGAAAACGGCGAATTATAGGAGGGATAGGGTGAGTAAGGAACCTAAAGCCGGTACGAAAGGGGCACGGCAGGTGGATAATCCCGATCTGCTGCTGGAAGATGAAAAGCTGTCTGCGGGGCTGCGTCAGGAGCTGGAGCAGCTGGTGAAGGACGAACTTGCGGTGGAAAAGCTCACCGCCAGCAAGGCCGCGTTCCTCAACGCCTGGCTGAAAGACGACCGGCACCGGGCTGCGGGTTACCTTGAAGACCTGGGCGGCGAGCTGAAGACCCTGGAGGAGCGTTACGGCGACTGGATGCTGGAGGCCGCCGACCCCACCAAGGCTGCCTGGCCGGCGCTGATGCACTGTATTCGCCGCGGAGAGCCCTGGGCACTGGCCGGGGAAACCGCAGGTGAGGGCGAGGAGCTGCAGTGTCTGGGCTGTGGTTATCGCGCACTGCCGGATGCGGGCAGCCAGATTACCCCCTGTCACCGTTGTGGCTACGGGTGCTTCCGCCAGATTTCTGGTGGTCTCGATGCGGGCTGAATCCACGCTGCCAGACAGTACTTACTAAAACAATCGCATTGCAACGGGACACCGCATCGCAAGATGGAACTGCAAACCGCCCTGGCCACACTGATCATGCCGCCATTTGCCCCGCTGGTGGGGCTACTGCTGGCGTTTGTTTTCTGGTTTTTCCCCTCATCGACGCCCGTCGCCAAACTGTCACTGCCGCTCGCTATCCTGTGTTTCCTTACTTTGTGGATTTGCGCGACTCCTGCCTTTTCTGGCTGGCTGGGGCAGCGTCTGGTCGGCCTCCAGCCACCGGCGCCTGATGTGGAGCCGGCGGCAGTTGTCGTGCTGGGCGGTGGCCGCTATAGGGACCCCGAGTCAGGATCCGAGCGGTTGTCGGCGGCTAGCCTGGAGCGCGTGGCCTGGGCGGTGGCAAATGCCCCGGAACAGTTGCCAATCCTGGTGACCGGCGGGCGGGTCTACTCCGGTGAGAAAGTGCCAGAATCGGACCTGATGGCGGACGCGCTGGAAAAACTTTTCCAGCGCCCGGTGACTTGGCGCGAGAATTGCAGTCGTAGCACGGCAGAAAATGCTACGAATTCGGCGGCACTTCTGCACGATTCCGGAGTCGAAAGCGTGCTGTTGGTAACCCACTGGTGGCACATGCCACGAGCGGCCGAGAGTTTTGCCCGGGCCGGTATCCAGGTGCGGCCACTGCCTGTCGGGAGTGCCGGCGAACTGGTGCCCCGGGCGGAGATTGGCCTGTTGCGCTGGCTGCCCAGCGCGGCGGCCCTGTTACGCAGCCAAATGTACTGGCGGGAACTGGTGGCGGATCAATGGTATCGCTGGCGGCCACTGCCCACCCGGCGCAGCTGTTAATGCGGCTGTTGGCGTAGTGAGTGAAGTGTTGAGCAGCATTGTTTGACTGATCACCCCGATCGGTTCCGGATGCGAGCTTGATGCTTCCGGCACGAATAACTAGTATGGGCGCCCTCAAGGACAGTTACTGCTGAAACCATACTTTTGAGAACTGGCGAGGGCCCATTGGACCCCGGTGAAAGGATCTCATGTTCTTGGCTCTGCAGTTTTGGCGAAATTTTCGACCGAATCGCCCATAACAACATAAAAAAATTGAGGTAATGTCCAGATGACGGGTATCCCTGCGTCCTTCTCCCCCATTCAGCTCCACAACCGTCTGAACCGTCCGGTATGGATCGGTTTCAAGCTGACCCAGCGTGGCAAGCGCCAGCTGGTACTGCTCACCGCCGGTGACGACACTGCGGCCAGATTGAGCAAAAACTTTGAAACGTTTGTTGGGCAGATCGTTCGCGAGTTCAAGCTGGATCCGGAACAGACCGACTTCGTGGAACTGCGCCAGGAAAAGCCTAAAAGCGAAGCCGAGGCCCACAATTGGTATCGCTGGCATGCACACTGGGTAGGTTCTGCACCAATGGAGTGCAAGGCGGATCCGGTAACTTCGGACGCGGCACGCAACTACCTGGAACAGGCGCTGACGCGCAATACTGCTGCGGCCTGACCTTAATCCCTGTTGTCGATGCCCTGAGCCCGCTTTTGCGGGCTCTTTGCGTTCTGGCGGCGCGGGGTTTTTCCGTGGTGGGCTGCTGGCGAGCCTAGCGAGTCCGGGAAGAGGGGTGGGCACCGCCATTTTCGTGCGCGGGACCGAGGAGTTCGGCGAGGGCCTTTTCCAGCGTGGGGTACTGGAAACTGTAACCACTATCCATAGCTGCGCGCGGCTCCATTCTCTGGCTGGCGAGCAGAAGCTCGTCCGCCATCTCACCAAACATCAGACGCAACATCCATGCGGGTGTGCGCATCAGGCAGGGGCGGTGGAGCTGCTTGGCAAGAAGCCTTGAAAAGCTGTTATTGGTAACGGGCTCCGGGGCGCTGGCGTTGAACGGCTCACAGAGGCGCCGGTCGATGGCGTGCAGCATCAGACCGACAATATCTTCCTCGTGAATCCAGCTCATCCAGTGCTCTCCGCTACTCATGGGGCCGCCCAGTCCCAGCCGGAAAGGGGGCAGCATCTGGGGGAGGGCGCCGCCCCGGGTGGAAAGCACAATCGCGGTACGCATGATCCCGACGCAAATGCCCGCCTGCTGCAGTGGCAAGGTGGCGGCCTCCCATTCCTTACACAGCTCCGCGGCAAACCCACCACCGGGCCCGCTGTTTTCTTTCAGTAAGTCGCCTCCGCGGTCTCCGTAATAACCAACAGCGGAACCGGAAAGCACGTATTGGGGGTGTTGATCCTGGGAAAGGATCCATTGCACCAGCTGCGATGTGGTGTCCAGGCGCGAGCGGCGTATTTCCTGTTTGCGCGCGTCGCTCCAACGCTTTGAAATGGTTTCTCCCGCCAGATTGACAACAACGTCCACCGGGCCCTCGGCCTGCTGTAGGTCGCGCACGCCCACAGCGGACTCGCCACAGAGTTTGTGCACCTTAGCGGGAGATCGGCTGAGTACCGTAAGTCGATGGCCTCGCGCCAGCCACTTCGCACAAAAAAGACGGCCTATTAATCCAGTGCCGCCAGTGATTAGGCAATGCATAAATCAGGCATCCCTGCCGGATGAATATCTCAGGATAATAGCAGTCACTTTGGTGATTGCGACGCATTGGCGACAATAAAACAGGAATAGTGGAAAGGCGGGTAGAAAGGGATGAAAGTGCAGGTGTGATACCGGGGCAACGAACGCCCCGGTCGGTTCGGACTGCGGTGACTTCAGTCTGTGGCTTCGCCGGCGAAAATCGATTCTTCGTCCATCGCCGGGCGGCGTTGTAGTAATACCGCAGATACCAGCATCAGTGCCGCCAGTGCAACAATTCCCCACACACCGATCAGCATAAACGGGGTATACCCGCTGCGGGATTCCACCTGGCCAATCATGGTGGCCTGTACAAACTGCGGAAGCTGCTCGGTAATGGTGCCGTTCGGCGCGACGATGGCGGTGACTCCGGTATTGGTTCCGCGCACCAGGTAGCGCTGGGTTTCCAGGGCGCGCATCTGTGCCATCTGCATATGCTGCAGCGGGCCGATGGAGCGTCCAAACCAGGCGTCATTGCTCAGGGTGAGCAGGACCCCGGCGTCGCCACTGCTCTGGGCGACCAGTTGCGGATAGACAATTTCATAACAGATCAGCGGCGCCCAGCTAAGGCCGGAGGCCCGCAGTGGCTTCTGACCTTCCGGTCCGGGGCGGATGAACGACGTTGGCAGGTTGAAGAACTCAATGGTTCCGCGAATCCAGTCTTCCAGCGGTACGTATTCGCCAAAGGGAACCAGATGGCGTTTGTGATAGACCTGCTGTTCCTGGCCGAACACCGCGGCGGAATTGTGCACCACGCGCCGATAATCCTGCTCGGTATCGTAAAGGATGCCGGTGATGAGGTCGGTTTTCGTTTCCTGGGCGCTGTTCTGTAGTGCTTCCATCAGGTTGGGTGCGTGGTGGTACAGCAACGGCAAGGCCGCCTCCGGCCATATCACCAGATCCACGTTCTTACGGTGCAGCTCTTCGGTGGCGCTTTGATAGCGCCGAATGGTCTCGCCGCGAAATTCCGGTCGCCACTTTTTGTCCTGGGGAATATTGGCCTGCACCAGCCCGATGGTTTTGGTATCGCCGGTGCGCTCCGTCCACTCCAGGTTTTGCAGCAAGAGACCGGCCGGCCAGGTCAGCAGCGCAGCCGCCAGGAGCGAAAGCGCTTGCGTGGATTTCCAGGATACGAAGCTGCGGCGGATAAACAGGGCGGCCACGGCGGCGGTGAAGGCCAGCACCATGCCGATACCGTATACGCTCAGAATGGGCGCCCAACCCGCAAGCCAGGTGTGGATGTGTCCGTAGCCTGCAAACAGCCAGGGGAAGCCAGTAAACATCCAGGTGCGGCACCACTCGCTCACAAACCAGAGGGCGGCGAAGGCGAGGGCAAATGAAATCGGGTTGGCGCGCAGGCGCGCGAGAAGCGGAAATGGCAGGGCGAACACCAGTGCCAGAATGCCCACGAAGGCTGCGGTCAGTATTACCCCGAGCACGGGTGAGGAATTGCCGAAGTCGGTAATGGATACGTAAACCCAGGAGCCACCGGTGGCGAACAGGCCGGTGCCGAAGCTCAGTGCGAGCCAGAAGATCTGTTTTCCGTTAAGCGAATTTCGGGGCAAAGCGCTGCTGGCGATACCGGATGCGGCATCGCGCCCGGGCGCCAACAGCCACGCAAACAACCCCAGGGAGAGCAGGCTGCACCACCAGAGGTTGTAGGGGGCAAAAGAGAGGGTCAGCAGGCCGCCCGCGAACAGGGCGGCCAGCGAGGGCAGGGCCCGCGATAGCAACAAGGACTTACGCATTAGCCATCTTCTTCGGCAGGCCGGTCAAAACGACTGACGCGCAGCAGGTGAATCTGCCGGTTGTCGGCGTAGAGGACGCGGAACTTGAACTCTCCAAGCTTGGTCATCTCATCGCGCCCTGGCAGGTGGCCAAAGGACTGCATGATCAGACCGCCGATGGTGTCGAACTCTTCGTCGCTGAATTCGCACTCGAAGTACTCGTTGAAATCCTCGATAGGGGTGAGCGCTTTGACTACAAAGTCGTTGTCACTCACTTTGCGGATAAAGCTATCCGCTTCTTCCTCGTCGGTCTCGTCTTCGATCTCGCCGACGATCTCCTCGAGAATGTCTTCAATTGTCACCACGCCAGAAACGCCGCCATACTCGTCGATTACGACCGCCATGTGATAGCGGTTCTCGCGGAATTCACGCAGCAGGATGTTGAGGCGCTTGCTCTCGGGAATGATATTCGCAGGGCGGATATGGTCTTCCAGGCGGAAATCATCCACACCTTTCAGCACCAGTGGCAGCAGGTCCTTGGCGAGGAGTATGCCGCGAATATCGTCGATGCTCTCACCCACCACCGGGAAGCGGGAGTGGCCGGATTCGATGATCTTGGGCAGGAATTCTTTGGGGTGGTCTTCAATGCTGACCACGACCATCTGTGAGCGCGGAATCATGATCTCCCGCACCTGTTGGCTGGATACATCCAGCGCACCCTCGATGATGGACAGGGCTTCGGCATCTACCACCTTGTTTTCGGCGGCGTCCTTGATGATGTCCAGCAGTTCATCGCGGGATTTGGGCTCTTGTGAGAAGGCACCCAGTATTTTCTCCAACCAGTTTTTCTCCCCCGATCGGGGGCGGTTGGAAGAGGAGCTACTTGGGGGTTCGTCGGTGGTCATGGATGTGGCCATACTCCGCGTTACTCGTCGGTTCCGTTTGTCGTTTTTTCGGCCTGTGCGGTTTGCGCAGGCTCTTCAAGAGGCCGGTATGGGTCATCGATACCCAGCCCAGCCAGTATGCGGGTTTCGAGACTTTCCATGATCTCGGCTTCATCGTCCTCGATATGGTCGTAACCCAAAAGATGCAGTGTGCCATGGACCACCATGTGTGCCCAGTGCGCGGACAGGGCTTTGTGCTGCTGTTCCGCTTCCCGCGCGACCACTTGCGCGCAGATTACCAGGTCGCCCAGCAGCGGCAGGCCCAGTTCGGGCGGAATGTCTGCCGGAAAGGAGAGCACATTGGTGGGTTTGTCTTTGCCGCGGTACTGGCTGTTGAGCGCCTGGCTTTCGTCCTCATCGACGATACGCAGGGAGATCTCGGCCTCAGCGCGGTGCTCGCCCACGGCCGCGGATGCCCAGAGGGCAAGGTCGGCATCGGAGGGAAGCTGAGTGCAGGAGGTGGCCCGCTGCACATCCAAATGGACGTCAGCGGGCGAGCGCGATTGGCTCTCGGACAAATTGGCGTTCATGGGCGCGGCGTCAGGCCGCATTTTCTCCAGCGGGCTTGCCGGCAGCTTCGATAGCGGCCGCTTTGCGCGCTTCGCGCTCCGCTTCCACTTCCGCCTCATGCACGCCGTAGGCTTCTACGATGCGCTGTACCAGGGGGTGGCGCACCACGTCTTTGGCGCCAAAATGGGTGAAGCTGATGCCGTTGACGTTGCTCAGTACCTCGATTGCATGCTTGAGGCCGGAAGCCTGGCCGCGGGGGAGGTCAATCTGGCTCGGGTCACCGGTAATCACTGCGGTGGAGCCGAAGCCGATCCGGGTCAGGAACATCTTCATCTGCTCGCGGGTGGTGTTCTGGCTCTCATCGAGAATCACAAATGCGTTGTTCAGGGTACGACCGCGCATGTAGGCCAGCGGTGCCACTTCGATCACATTGCGCTCGATCAGCTTGCCAACGGTTTCGAAGCCGAGCATTTCATACAGGGCGTCATACAGCGGGCGCAGGTAAGGGTCGACCTTCTGGCTGAGGTCACCGGGCAGGAAGCCGAGCTTCTCACCGGCCTCCACCGCTGGGCGCACCAGCAGGATTCGCTCCACGGAGTCTTTGAGCAGGGCCTCTACCGCACAGGCCACCGCCAGGTAGGTCTTACCGGTACCGGCGGGGCCGATGCCGAAGTTGATATCGTTACTTTGCACCGCGCGCACGTATTTGCGCTGGTTGATACCGCGAGGGCGTACGGAGCACTTCTTGGTGCGGATCAGCACTACCTGGTCGCCTTCACCGTCTTCCATCTTCTGCTTGCCGCTCACCAGCTCCTCGACCCCGGATTCCTGCAGGGCGAGATGAATCTCGTCCGGAGTCAGGTCGTCTTTGTCCCCGGTTTCCTTATACAGGTTGCTGATGATCTCGCCAGCTGCGCGGGCGGACTTGGCGTCGCCATAGAAGGCAAACTGGTTGCCGCGATTGCGGATCTCGATATCCAGTCGCTGTTCTATCTGGCGCAGGTGTTGATCGAATTGGCCACAGAGGTTGGCCAGGCGGCGAGCGTCGTTTGGCTCAAGGATGATGCTGTGAGCGAGGGCTTGTGTTTCCAAATTGGTTTCCATGCACCTTTTGTCTGATGGTTCAGTCTGTAGGTTATACCCATTTACCTTGTAGGGGAAAGGTTGGTTTGTGACGAATGGGTTCTAAACGGTCTTGGGGCTTATAACAGGGGAGTATGAAGGTTTGAGGTCGCTCCGGGGTTGTTGCTCCGTAGCGGCTTGTGAGGGCTTCGTAGTTGGTTTTGTGGCGGCCCTGCTGCCGGTATTCGTTTCCGGGACACGCTACGAGCACATCCCTGTGCGCTCGGGCGCGGCCATCCATGGCCGCGCACGGTCCCGGAAACGAATCCCGGTAGCAGGGCCGCCCATATCTAGCTAATTGGCTGCCCGGAAAGTCGATTCAGCTCAGAGGCCCGTCTAGCTCGGAGGCTACGAGAGTACCGCGCAGAGAGTTCGGCAGTGCTTCCTCAATCAGCACATCGGCAAACTTACCGATGAGTTCCAGCTGGTCACAGCGGAAGTTGACCACTCGGTTGTTTTCAGTACGGCCCTGCAGCTGGCCCGGGTCTTTTTTGGAGACACCGCTGACCAGAACGCGCTCCACGTTGCCAACCATTTTGCGTGCGATTTCCGCGGCCTGCTGGTTGATGCGGTGTTGCAGCAGCTGCAGGCGGTGTTTCTTCACTTCTTCCGGGGTGTCGTCCGGCAGGTCAGCCGCCGGGGTGCCCGGGCGGGAGGAATAGATGAAGCTGAAGGAAATGTCGAAACCCACATCCTGGATAAGCTTCATGGTGGCCTCGAAGTCGCGCTCGGTCTCACCCGGGAAGCCAATAATAAAGTCGGACGACAGGCAGATATCCGGGCGGATCGCCTTCAGGCGGCGGATCTTGGACTTGTATTCCAGCGCGGTGTGACCGCGCTTCATTGCCATCAGAATGCGGTCGGACCCGCTCTGTACCGGCAGGTGCAGGTGATTGACCAGTTCCGGGACTTCTGCATATACGTCGATCAGCGCATCGGAGAACTCCACCGGATGCGAGGTGGTGTAGCGGATGCGGTCGATGCCGTCGATGGCCGCCACGTAGGTGATCAGCTCGGCGAAATCCACGATCTGACCGTCTTCACCGGGCGCGCGGTAAGCGTTCACGTTCTGTCCCAGCAGATTCACCTCGCGGACTCCCTGGTCTGCCAGGTGTGCGACTTCTTCCAGCACATCCGCCACCGGGCGGCTCACCTCTTCACCGCGAGTGTAGGGCACTACACAGAAGGTGCAGTATTTTGAGCAGCCTTCCATGATGGACACGAACGCGCTCACACCGTCCGCTTCCGGCTGTGGCAGGCGGTCGAACTTCTCGATCTCCGGGAAGGACACGTCTACAACAATGGCACCACTCTTCTGCTTTTTGGTCTCCATCATTTCCGGCAGGCGGTGCAGGGTCTGGGGACCAAATACCAGGTCCACATAGGGCGCACGCTTGGCGATGGCCTCGCCTTCCTGACTGGCCACGCAGCCACCGACGCCGATAACCAGCTCGGGATTCTTTTCTTTCAGGTGCTTCCAGCGGCCCAGCTGGTGGAACAATTTTTCCTGTGCTTTCTCGCGGATAGAACAGGTGTTCACCAGCAGCACGTCCGCGTCTTCCGGGTCGTCCGTGGGCACCATCTGGTGGGATTCGCCCAGCAGGTCCCGCATGCGCGCAGAATCGTACTCATTCATCTGGCAGCCGTGGGTCTTGATAAAGAGCTTCTTCACCGGTTTTTCGGTCGGTTCAGCGGGCTTCTCGGGGGACATCTCAGTAGACATGATGGGCCTGGTTAAAAACTGGTCAATTCAAAAGGTGGGGCATTATACCGGCCGCATTTGGGGCTGCATAGACGGGGGGATGGGAGAGTGTTAATCTTCCGCGCCTTTTTTGGCTCGGTCGGGCCCGGCCCGCCTGCACACTAGAATTCATGGGGCATCCGCATTCAGTCCCTTCATTGAGCGATCTATGGCAAACCCAATCTACAAAGTCATTTTCCACAACCAGAACCAGGTGTTCGAGCTCTACGCGCGGGCCATCTACCAGAGCGAGATGTATGGCTTTATCGAAGTGGAAGAGTTTGTGTTCGGCGAGAAGTCCCAGCTGGTGGTGGACCCCAGTGAGGAAAAGCTGAAAACCGAGTTCTCTTCGGTCAAGCGCTCCTATATTCCCATGCACAGCATCGTGCGCATCGATGAAGTGGAAAAAGAAGGCGTAGGCAAGGTGCATGAGGTGAAGGGCGACAAGATTGCACAGTTTCCCTTCCCCGCACCCATGCGCCACCCGGGCGACAGCGATTGACTGTTGGCGCAATTGGCTGAAGTATTAAAAAAGGGCCCCGCGGGGCCCTTTTTTGTTTGTCCTGGACTGTAACGGGATCCAGAACCCAGTACTGCTACTTATCCCTTCCTTTCCCGCGTTTCTTCTCTTCTGCCATGGAATGCCGCTGCAGCATTTGCTCCTTCTTACTGTCTTTGGGCTTGCCCCTTGCCCCGCTATTAATCAGGCCGTCCAACCAGTTCTGGTACTCTGCTTCATAATTATTTTCCCAGTTGTTCAGATAGGCGGTATAGCTCGCAAAGTCGTTGCTCTTGAGCGTATTGGTCATCGCGATGACTTCATCGTAGTGGCGCTCGAACAGGAAGCGGATGGCGAGGTAGCTCCATCGATACACCTGGTCGGTTTTGTCGCGGTATGTTGTGTCGAACACGGACGCCAGGCTGGGCTTGCGGTGCCGTGGCTTGTGGTCCCGCGCTACCTGTATTGCCTCCGGGTTGTCATTGCCGAGGGACAGGTATTCGGCGAGTCCCTCGGACCACCAGACCATATTGCCCGGGTAGTGATTGAAGCCACCGTACGCCACAAAGCGCCCGTCCAGATAGTGCACATATTCGTGCTCCAGGTTCCAGATTGAAAACTCAGGGCGCAGCCAGGAGGCTTCGTGGGCATAGAAGCTGGCCTGGTTGCCGGGAATGGATGGCGAGCCCTCAATATAAATACCGCCATTGTTGGTGTTGATGCCAAAAAGGTCGTACCCGTAGGTGTCGTACTGGCTGTAATCGTCAAATACCACCACCCGCAAGTCGGCGTTGTAATCATCCGGTACAGGGGTCTGATTGGTCTGCAGTCGCTGGTGGAAGAGCGCTTCTTCCGCTGCCAGATCCGCGCAGGAGGCGTTCAGCTGGCTGTCGGTCATATCCTGGGCGCGGATTTTAAGGGTGCTGCTACAGCTGTGCTGGGTCGGCAATACCTGGTCGATATCGGCAGCGGAAACTTGTGCAGAGGTGGCGAGCGTGAGTGCACAAAATGCAGTCAGGAGGATCCTTCGAGAGTGGGGCATGGTCGTTTTCCTATTGTTATCGTTTATTCGCTGGAAGGGCCGGTAGTGGCGCGAGTTTAGTGCCTTGTTTGTTATTGCGTACCAAGGCATTTAAATCTTAGGTCTAGTATTACTTTGAGTGCAATGTATTTTTGGTGGGTTTGGCGTGAATTACTTCAAGGATTGGCGGAGAAAGTTACTGAAAATCACGTTTTGGCAGGAGCGGGTGAAATTCTGGCGTCAGCTTTCACGCGAGGATAACGCTTCGTCGCATCGACAACACACGGGCTGGCGGCCGGCTATTCTCAAGAAAGGGTTTCTCAAATACTGGACTGAACTCTATCTGGCAACTTGCGCGCCAGAGAGTGAGAGAAACGCCAAACCTAAAATGTAGTGGAAGTTTTTAGGTGACAGCATGACATCAATACCGGCCACCAAAGCCGCCATCTCTGCCCTCAAGATCGAGCAGCGCGTCGAGCGCGATGTGAAAGCGGGCATCCCCGAGGTCGATCGCCGCAACCATACCGAAAGCGAAGAGAGCATGCGCTCTTACGTGGTGCGGGAAATCATCGGCCGGGTACATGAAAACCGCCAGAACGAACTGGACAAAGAACTGGCGGATCGCAGTGACGTGGATATCCGCCAGCTGCATCAGGAAATGAAAAATACCGAATCGCTGGTGGAGAAATCCATTGCCGGGCGTCTTGCCAACCTGGTGGGCGGCTTGAAGCAGCGGGCACAGGAATATTCCGCCCTGCGTATGGACCTGGAAATGTTCCGCCAGCGCAACGGACTTACCCGCGAGGCGGTGTACCGCGAGTCGAAGCTACTGCACTTTTCCGTGATCTTTTTTATCGTGATTGTGGAAACCGTGTTGAACGCCTTTTTTCTGTCGAAAGGCAGTGACCTGGGGCTGGTAGGCGGATTTTTCCAAGCCTTTATTATCTCGATGATCAATTTGGGATTTGCGGCGTTTCTGGCATTTTCTCTACGGCAAAGTTTCCATCAGAATATTTTCAGGAAGATACTGTCAGGGACTCTTTTCCTGATGTTGCTGGCAACCGCCGTGGTATTTGTGCTCGGCGTCGGTCACTACCGCGAAGCCCTGGAAGCCAATCCCTTTACTGCATCGCAAATGGCGATGACCACCTTGCAGGCGCAGCCGCTTGGGATTCAGGACTTCAATTCCTGGATTATGGTAGTTGTCAGCGGTATTGCGCTGATCCTGCTTGCGGCCAAATTTTTTGTGGTGGATGACCGCTACCCCGGATACACCGCGATCACTCGGCGGGTGAAGCAGTATCACAAGGCGTGGCGAGAGGCCCACGAGGACGCCATCGAAAGTGTCAGCGAACTGGCGGAAGATCTTCAGGAAACCATTTCTGATACAGAGAAAACTATCCGTGCCCAGTTTATCCAGTTCAAGGCAAGTATCGAGCGCAGTGAGGAAATCCATCGCCATTATCACGAGGATATTATCAAGGCGCAGGGTTTACTGGATGAACTGGTGCGCTACTACCAGTCGTATTCCGCGCGCATGATGAATCGACGCTCGGCATATTTTGGTGAGCTGCTGCGGTTCGAACTGGACAAACTGCCGTGCCTGAATACTACCGGGCTGGAGCAGCACAAACGTGACCTCGACACCTTTGAAACAGTGATGGAAGAGTTGGACCAGACCTACAGCGATGCTGTAGGCATCGTGAATCAGCGCTGTGAATCGATCCAGGCCTCCCTGGCTGAACTGGTGGACAGGCTGGAGCTAGAGCACGGCCTGCGGAGAGCGTGATGGGCGGGATCCTTCGTCGCCGCCCCCGGCGATTACCTCGACGTGCGCGTTCCTGGAGGCGCTTATCCCGGGAGGACAAGCGGGGCACCCTGATCTTCGCCCTGGGTGCGATGATCCTGATCGCGCTGGTGGTGTCGGCTCTGCAAGTGGTGCGCTCTCCGGCGCGGGACTTCGACAAGGTAACTCTGTGCAATCCACATTTACCCCGTTTCGCGCAGCATCTGGTGGTCATCGATGCCTCCGATACCCTTTCGGCTTACCAGATCCGATTTCTTAAAACACACTTGTCAGGACTGTTGGAGTCCGCCGCGGTAAATGACCGGTTCTCCATTTTCGTATTGGACGATCACTACAACGGGCTTTCTGAGCCCGTGATCAATCTGTGCAAACCCCACTCCGGCGAAGATGTCAGCGCTCTCACCGCAAACCAGCAGTTTGTGCAGGCGTTGTACAGGCAGCGCTTCGAGCAGCCCCTGGACCACGCCATCGGTCGCGCGGTATCGGGTGGTGAGCAGCCGGTGTCTCCCATTTATGAAGCGCTATCTGACGTGGTGGCGCTCAATCACCTGGATCCGGCGGCGGAGAATGTGTACCTCACCATCGTTAGTGACATGATCCAGAACTCTCGCGCCGGCTCGGTATTCAAGCGCGGTTCCGCGGCGATCGACCAGTTGCCGCTGATCGATTTGCGCCGGGCGAGAACCCGGGTCTACTGGCTGGACCGCGCGAAGTACCAGCGCTACCAGACAGCGGAGCTGGAGGCCAGCTGGCAGGACTATCTGGGGAGCGTTTCCCGACTTGAAGAGATACAGCGGGTCAGAGATTAGAAACCGATTCCTCAAAATCCCTCTTTTTGTTACTGAAGTCCCTCTCTTTGCCCACTTGCAACAGAAGCTTCAAAAAACAGCCGTCGGTTTGTAAGAAAACTCGAGCAAAGTTGCATTCCATCTGATGTGTTCCTAACCAAAGATGGGACTTGCCAATGAGTAATCGATATCGCGCACTGTGGGTTTCCGATGTTCACCTGGGCAGTCGGGACAGCGAGCCGCAACGGCTTGCGGATTTCCTCGCACAGAATACGGCGGACACGGTGTATCTGGTGGGCGATATCTTCGATATGAAGGCCATGTCCCAAGGCAAGGGCAGCTGGTGCCACGCTTCCAGCCTGCTTTTGGAAATGCTCTCCGACCTGAGCACTCGGGTACCGGAAATCATCTATGTGCCAGGTAATCACGATGCGCCTATGCGCAGCTGGGCGGGCAAACGCCTGGGCAACATCCGCGTGGAGCGCGAATGGATCCACACTGCGGTCGATGGCAAACGCTACTGGGTGACCCACGGCGACCAGTTCGAACACCATATCGATATCAATCCCGTCAGCTATCACATTGGCGATCACAGTTACTACCTGATGTTGCGCTTTAATCGCTGGATCAACTATTGGCGCAGCCGCTTTGACAAGCCCTGGTGGTCCCTGGCCAACCACGTCAAAAACCGTGTAAACGCCGCGCGCAAAATGATGAACAAGTTTGAGGAAGTGGCCATCCGTGAGACCGGTCGTCGCGGTTTTGATGGTGTGATCTGTGGGCATATTCACCGCGCGGGTATTCGTCATAGTGCCGTCGAGGTTGGAGTTACCGGCAAAGGTACGGACAAAAAGAGTGCGGTTACCTACGCCAACTGTGGTGACTGGGTGGATTCCATGACCGCCATCGTCGAGGGGAGGAATGGCGCCTTGGATGTTTTGCACTGGCACCGTACACCCCGGATCGCTCGCATAATGACTGAGGCCGTCGCCGCATGATTCAGCTTGAAAACCTGCTGCAAAAATATCCCTGGTACAGTGCCGCGCCGACAAGTCCCGCGCGCCGGCTGGTGTCTGCCACCGTAAAGAAAATCTGCTGCGAGCAACAACTGCAGCAGTTTGGTCGTGAATTCCCCCACCTGGGCGGCATCGACTTTATTCGCCAGGTATTCCGCTCTTTTGACTTCCGCTACGACGTGACCCCCGCGGAGCTGGAGCGTATCCCAGCCCAGGGGCCGCTGGTGATCGTTTCCAATCACCCACTGGGCAGTCTCGATGGTCTGGCACTGATCGACCTGGTAGCGCGTGTGCGCAAGGATGTGCGGGCAGTGGCCAGCCAGTTGTTGTGGAATATCGAGCCGCTGCGCAGTTATCTGTTGCCGGTCGATAATTTCAAAGGCCACACCCGACGCGAGGATGTGGAAGGGATCTACAGCCATCTGCATGCCGGAGGAGCCATTATCGTATTTCCAGCGGGCGAGGTTTCTCGCCTGACACCGCAAGGGGTGCGCGATGGTCGCTGGAATCCGGGCTTTATCCGCTTCGCCGACAAGACCAATGCGCCGATTCTGCCAATGCAAGTTCGCGGCAGAAATTCCCTGTGGTGGTATGGATTGTCCATGGTCAACAAGCCGCTCTCTACCCTGTGGCTGGTGCGCGAGATGTTCAAGCAGGTGCGCAAGGGGATCGATATCCGCATTGGTTCTCCGGTGCCCCCGGAGCACTACCGCGACTGGCCGATGGCTCCGCGGGCGCAGGCGAAGCTGTGGAAAAAGCAGGTGTACCGCCTGCATAAGAACCCCCAGAGCCTTGCACCGGAACCCATTGCCGGAGCGGAAGCCAGCGCCGATGTGGCGAAGGTGCTGGGCGATTGTGAAACTCTGGTTGTCCAGGGCG
The DNA here is from genome assembly GCF_020524885.1 of Microbulbifer elongatus. Taxonomy (GTDB): domain Bacteria; phylum Pseudomonadota; class Gammaproteobacteria; order Pseudomonadales; family Cellvibrionaceae; genus Microbulbifer; species Microbulbifer elongatus_A. The sequence goes on from NZ_JAIVKJ010000001.1 coordinate 727,134, forward strand.
AGTTTGAAGTGAAGCTCTACCGCCAGCGCGCCGACTGCCCGGCGATGCGTGAATTGTCCCGCCTGCGCGAGATCGCCTTCCGAGCAGTGGGTGAAGGCACCGGCAACAGTCGTGACTGGGATGCCTTCGATGCCTATTACGATCACCTGTTACTGTGGGATACCGAGCAACGGCGAATCGCCGGCGCCTATCGCCTTGTGAACACCGATGGTCTGGCCGCAGACAAAATTTACAGTACGACCCTGTTCAACTATTCCGGCTCGCCGGAGGAGTGCCTGCCGCGCTCCGCGGAACTGGGCCGAAGCTTCCTGATGCCGGACTACTGGCGCAGTCGTGGCCTGGACTTGCTGTGGTGTGGTATCGGCCAGTGGATCCAGCGCAACGAGCGTCGTTTTTTGTTTGGCCCGGTGTCTATGCCCGGCAATTTCTCCCGTCGCGCCAAGTCCGCCATCGTGCGTTATTTCCTGCACCACTTTGCCACCGAAAAGCCCATGGGCAATGCGCGCCTTCCCTTCGAGGAAACCCGGGCTGATTTGCCAGATCTCAGTGGCGATGCCTATCAGGATATGCTGCAGTTGAAACAGCTTTTGAAAGAAGAGGGGGTGGTACTGCCACCACTTTTCAAAAAATACGCCGCCGTCACCGTACCCGGCGGTACCAGCTTTCACGCCTTCAATATCGACCCGGACTTCTGTGATTCGGTTGACGGGCTGGTTGTGGTGGATCTGGAGAAAATGGATCCGAAGTTTGCCAGGCGGTATTTGGCTCACAGGTGATGTCGCCGGTTGATCCGGCGCCAGATTCCCTTTGCCGCCTGTTCATTCTGTTACGCTTGTATTTCCTTTCCCTCTTTCGCACCCAGGATAACGGATATGGACAAGCGGTTGTCGAAGGGAGTACTCGCAGGCCTGTTGCTGGTGGTGGCGCAGGTTTTTTCTGTTTTCTGTTTGGCACAAGCGGTCGAAGAACCTGAAGCAAAGGAGGGCGATGGTAAACCGCGCCCGCATATTGCCGAGCTGTCGATTGATGGCCCCATAGGTCCCGCCACCACCGATTACCTGATTCGCACCAGCAAAACCGCGCGTGAGCGGGGTGCACGTCTGTTCATAATCAACATGGATACGCCCGGCGGCCTTGACGCCGCGACCCGCGACATCATCCAGCATATTCTTGCCTCCGAGATCCCCTACGTAACCTACGTCACACCCGCCGGCGCGCGTGCTGCAAGTGCCGGCACCTATATTCTTTACGCCAGTCATGTGGCCGCGATGACACCGTCGACTACGCTCGGTGCGGCTACGCCGGTTCAGATCGGTGGTATGCCCGGACAGCAGGAACCACCTGGGTCCGAGAAGCCGGCGCCGCGCAACGATGCCGAAGAAAAGCAGCACGGTGATGAAAAGGACGGAAATGATAAAGATGCATCGGCGGAGCCTGCCGGAAAATCCGGGTCGGCGATGGAGCGCAAGGTGATTAACGATTCCGTCGCCTATATCCGTGGCCTGGCGAAACGGCATGGACGCAATGCGGACTGGGCAGAAAAAGCGGTGCGTGATGCGGCGACGCTCACCGCCCGGGAGGCGCTGGAAGAAAACGTGATCGACCTGGTGGCGGATGATCGCGGGCAATTGCTCGCGCAGTTGCCGGGGCGCGAAGTATTGCTGGCGGGTGGTGCCAAGAAAATTACAGCAGAAATTGCCGAACTACCGGTCGAGACCTATGCGCCAGACTGGCGCAATGAACTGCTCTCCTTGATTACCAACCCCCAGGTCGCGTACATCCTCCTGCTTGTTGGTATCTATGGCCTGATCTTCGAGGGTTACAGCCCCGGTGCCATAGTCCCCGGTGTGGTGGGTATCATCTGTCTGCTGCTCGCGTTCTACGCGCTGCAGGTAATGCCGATCAACTACGCCGGGTTGGCCTTGATTATTGTCGGTGCGCTGTTGATTGCGGCGGAACTGTTTGTGCCGAGTTTCGGTGCCCTCGGTATTGGTGGCGTTGTCGCGCTGGTCATCGGCTCGGTGATGCTGATTGACAGCGATGTGCCCGGAATGCGGGTGTCGAGGGGATTGATTGGCGGCATTGCCGGTGTCAATGGTTTGGCCTTGCTGGGGTTTTTGTATGCGGTGGGGCACGTATTACGCAAGCCGAAAGTGGCGGCCAACCAGGCGATGGTTGGTCGCACCGCGGTAGTTTCCGAAGTGGAACCTGTGCTGCTGGTGAAAGTCGACGGAGAAATCTGGCGCGCTGAATGCGACAACCTGCTGACCGAGGGGCAGTTGGTGCAGGTTACCGGGGAGCAGGGGTTAACGTTACAGGTACAACCAGAATAGGGATTAACTGGAGCAAGTTTATGGTCAGCTATTTTGCGAGTCTTTTGATACTGGCGGTCGTATTTCTGGTGATGTATGCGATCCGGATTCTGCGCGAGTATGAGCGCGCAGTGGTATTTTTTCTGGGGCGCTTCCAGTCGGTAAAGGGCCCGGGCCTGATTATCATCATTCCGATGATTCAGACGATGGAGCGGGTGGACCTGCGGGTGGTGGTGATGGATGTCCCCACCCAGGACGTAATCAGCCGTGACAACGTTTCAGTGAAAGTAAATGCGGTGGTGTATTACCGGGTAATCGATCCGCAGTCCGCGATCATCAATGTGGAAAACTACCACGAGGCAGTCAGCCAGCTTTCCCAGACCACGCTGCGTTCGGTATTGGGTAAACATGAGCTGGACGAAATGCTTTCCGAGCGAGATAAGCTCAATGTAGATATCCAGAAAATCCTCGATGAGCAGACCGATGCCTGGGGTGTGAAAGTCACCAATGTGGAGATTAAGCATATTGATCTGGACGAAAGCATGATCCGCGCGATTGCCCGTCAGGCAGAGGCAGAACGTTCGCGTCGGGCGAAGGTGATTCATGCTGAGGGTGAAGCGCAGGCGGCGGTCAAACTGACCGAGGCTGCGGATCAGCTTTCCAAGAATTCAAATGCGATTACGCTGCGCTATATGCAGACGCTGATTGACATTGCCGGAGAGCAGAACTCTACGATTGTATTCCCGTTGCCGATGGATTTGATTAAGCCACTATTGGATCAGGGGGTAAAGAGCAGTGGCTCCACTAGTTAATTAAGTGGCGGTAGAGCACCGGGTGCGGGTTTTCAGGACCACTGTGAACCCATCCCTGGGCGTTGCGGCGCAAACATACTGTTTGCGACGCTCCTGAAAACCCGCTCCCGGCACTCTACCTTCAAGTTGAAGTGGTTTCCGGTATCCAAGCTGAAGAGTAACGTCTTTTGGGGCAGTGCTTTGGGCGTGAAGCGTAGGCAAAGTGCTGGGTATCTGTTTTCAAAAGCGTCGGCAACAGGGATGTTGCCGACGCAGCGTACAGGGATGTATTCACAGCGGTTTTGAAAACAGATACCCAGTGATTTGCCGCCACCGGGATACCTTAGTGAATACCACAAAACCCGCAATCACTTGAGGAGAAGCTTTAGAAGGTGGGAAGTAGAGCCATCCCAATCGTCCGGAATTTCCCCCTCAATCGCATCGTGTACCGCATTGCCAAGTACCTTGCCAAGCTCCACGCCCCACTGATCAAACGGATTGATATCCAGCAGGCAGCCAAAGGTAAATACCTTGTGTTCGTAGAGAGCCAGCAGGCTGCCCAGATGGAACGGGTCGAGTTTTTCCAGAATCAGGGTGTTACTCGGGCGGTTGCCGGGGATTACCTTGTGGGGAGCCAACTGGTGGACGTCTTTGTGAGTGTGGCCGGAAGCTTCCAGTTCCTTGCGCGCTTCCGCCAGTGACTTGCCCTTGAGCAATGCTTGGCTTTGGCTCAGGCAGCAGGCCAGCAGCCACTGATGTTGTTCTTTCAGCTCTGAGGTTGGCGTCTTGATCGCGACAAAATCCGCCGGAATCATGTCTGTGCCCTGGTGCAGAAGCTGGTGGAAGGAATGCTGGCCGTTGCTGCCTTCGGCCCCCCAGATCACACTGCCGCTGGGGTAGGGCAGGGGCTGTGCATCGCGGGTGACGCTTTTGCCCAGGCTCTCCATATCCAGTTGTTGTAGCCATGCCGGGAACTTGGCTAGGCGCTGTGCATAGGGGAGTACTGCGAGGCTGCCTGCTTTCCAGCACTGGCGATACCAGAAGTGAATCAGCGCCATCAGCACCGGTAGATTCTCTGCAAAATCCGCTTCCGCGAAATGTGTATCCATGGCATTGGCGCCTTTCAGCAGGTCGCTGTAAACGTCAAAACCACAGGCCAGTGCGATGGGTAGGCCAATGGCGGACCAGAGTGAATAGCGGCCGCCTACCCAGTCCCACATCGGGAAAATATTCTGCGCAGCGATACCAAAATCCTGCGCGGCGGTCAGGTTACTGCTCACTGCCACAAAGTGTTTTTCCAGGTCTGACTCGGCGCAGCCGGCATCGAGCACCCACTGGCGCGCGGAGAGCGCGTTCTGGCGGGTTTCCAGGGTGGAGAAGGACTTGGATGCAACGATAAATAAAGTCTCGTCAGCGGACAGGGGAGCGATGGTATCGCTCAGGTCCGCTCCGTCGATATTCGCCACAAAGTGCACGGTGAGGTCGTCTTTGTGCCAGGGGCGCAGGGCCTCACACACCATACGCGGCCCGAGATCTGAGCCACCGATACCAATATTGACCACGTGGCGGATTCGCTTGCCGCTATACCCGGTCCAGGCGCCGGAATGGACTTGCTCCACGAATCGGGCCATTTGCACTCGACAGTCGGCTACCGCCTGTTCGTGTTCGGTCTTCGGCTCTCCCTGGAAGCGCAGAGCGGTGTGCAGAGCGGGACGGTGCTCGGTGTTATTGATACAGGCACCGGACAGCAACGCCTCGATGCTGGCCTTGAGTTGTGCGATTTCCGTGTAATCCAGCAGCTGTTGCAGCGTGTCCGCACTGAGCAGGTTTTTGCTGTAATCGAGGTAAATACCCGCGGCCTCTGCGCTGAAAGCCTGAGCGCGGTTCGGATCGGAAGCGAACAGTTCCCGCAGCGACCAGCGCTGGTGGTCTTTGTGCTGTTGTAATTTGGAAATGGCGGCGGACAGGGGGAGAGCATCCATGGTCAATATTTATTCGCTAAGAGGTGATTGTTCAGAAAGGAAACCGCTGATATTAGCGACAAATGCGGCGTGCGGCCAGTAGTGGCCGTTGAAGCTGGGAAAAGCCAAACAGGGTGCAATAGCTTCGTAAAATTCTTCCGTCATGCGTGGAAGTTGTGTGCGCAGGGCAAAGCTGGAAAAAGCTGGCGAAGAATTATTAAGGTATTAAGCGTCAAAAGCGGGCTGTAACAAAGTGGGAATTGGGACGATTAAGAGAAGCTGATAAATGGCACAAGTTGTAGGGGACGGTGCCGACGATGATTGAGTATCGGTCTTGGTTGAAAATCAAAGGTCCAGAAATGCAAAATGCCGCTTCGAAAAGCGGCATTTGCATGAACCTGTATGAGAGTGGTTATTTAACCACTTTCATGCAGCGAACATTATCGGATGCCATCCAGCAATCCGCGTCCGCAGGACAGGCCATGGAAGTTGGAATCTGTTCTGACCCCGGAGGGCAGGCGGCCGGCATCGGAGCCGGTGCACAACAACCTGCGAGGACCAGTGCACAAATAATTCCGGTTAAGTACTTGGCTGGAGTGAAATTCATCCCCTAACTCCTTTCCGTTGATGTTAGTCAATAGCATAGACAATAAAACGTCACCTGTTTGGTGTGCTTTGTAAAAATCTTTTCTACAAACATACCGCCCAATGGAGTGTAATAGGCGCGCGGTTAAAATAGCCGCCAGAGGTGAATTCAGGATAAAACCGCTGCCAGTTTGTCGTCGCGATAGGCCTGAATTCAAAGGGTTTCCCGCCAAATTATGGTTTTGCCCATTGCGGGGTGGGAAAGAATTTTTTCATCGGCGTAAAAAAGGATTGTTTTTCCTTTTTCTCTCGGTGTTTTTGCAAAAAACTACGCCAGAATGCCGAAAAAATAACTGGAATGATCGAAATAAAGTCGATGAATTGCGCGCATATTTTCATGCGCGCGATGAACACAGGGTAGGGGAAGGCTGACTCTGGCGCGCGACTGTCTTTCTTTCAGCTTCCGTTGGGTGACAAAAATTCGCCGAATGCGCGCGCTACAGATTCTTTGCGTTGCGGATTTCTTAAAACGCCGAGCAGGACATTGCGTTGTTGCGGAAGAAAAAGCAGGTCGGTCAGTAACAGATTAAACGTCTGTTGAGGCTGGCTGGCGCTCAGGTTTTCCAACCAGAGTTGCGCGATCTCAGGTACTTCAAGGTCTGCATGACAGCGGCTGCCGATGGCGGCCAGTACTTCGCCATGTGTTCCTGCAACGCCCTGTAATACATCCAGTAAAAACTGCTGACGCATACCCGTCGCAATACTGTGGGACACACCTCGAATAATGGCGGTTACCAGATTCAGGTCGGGCTCATCCTCCGCGAGGGTCTTTTCCGCCCGGCGAATCAGTGGCTCGGCCAGGTAGTGGTCAATTGCTTCGCTTTCCAGGCACTGGCACAGCGGGATCAGGGCCGGTGCCGCAAAGCGTGGCAGGCTCGCGGCCAGCGCATCCCTCTCCTCCTCCCAGCGCACCGCCAGGTCCGCCATGCCCTGCAGAGCCAGTTGGTCCCAGGGGAAAGAGGCAGGGTCTTTGGCGTAGGCTTTGGCTGCAGGGTAGTGATCGCTGGCTGGCTGCTTCAGCACACGAGCGGCCTTGGCGTGAAACACCGCGCGCTTTTCTGCCGCTGGTGTAAACACCAGACCGCTGTCTTCCAGCGCCTGCTGTAAATATTTGCCGGGATCCTTACTGCCGTTGCCCTGCGGATAGAGCGCCTGGTGCAATTGTTTGAGGAAGCGGTCGCGAATGGGGAGCAGCAGTTTACCCTGCTCGTCCAGGGGCAACTGCAGAAACCACACCACCGGGGCTCCTTCGGTACTGTCGTCCGCGGGCCAAAGCAGTAAACCGCACCAGGCCTGGCGAAGGTAGGGGCTTGGCCAGGGCGCAGCTCCTTCCTCAAAGGCCTCAGCGGTTTTTTTACTGATTGGCTGGACGCGGCGGCCCAGGTCAAACCACCGCACATTGAAGCGGGCGGTGGTGATCAGGTCGGTCAGTGTCTTCGACATCAGTGCTCTCAGAGATGCTCTCAGGGGGCGCTCAGGCCTTTGCTGCGTCCGCCAGGGGTTGTTGCTTGCCCAACGGCATCTGCTTGAAGTGCAGCCACCCGTAGGCAATCGCCAGCAGTGGGCAGATGATGTTGAACAGGGCAAAGGGGGCGTAGGTGAAGGTGGCGATACCCAGGGTCGCGCTCATATAAGCGCCACAGGTATTCCACGGAATCAGTACGGAGGTAATGGTGCCGGAGTCCTCCAGGGTGCGCGACAGGTTCAGCCCGTGCAACCCTTTGCCTTCGAAGGCTTCGCGGAACATGCGGCCGGGAATGATGATGGCCATGTACTGGTCGCCAGCGGCGGCATTCATACCGAAACAGGTGAGTACAGTGGAAGTGATCAGGCCGCCCACAGTTTTTACGCCTGACAGAGCCCAGTTGACGATGCGCTCAAGGAAGCCGGCGCGCTCCATCACGCCGCCAAAGGCCATGGCAGAAATAATTAGCCAGATCGTATTGAGCATGCTGCTCATACCGCCTTTGGACAGCAGCGAGGCGACCGCTTCATTGCTGGAGGTGGATTTATAGCCATCGAACAGGCTGTGCCAGGCGCCCTTCAGCAGGCTCAATGGGCCTTCGCCACCAGCTAGCTGGCGGGTGGCATTGGGTTCGAAGATCATAGCGATCACGCAGCCTACCAGGGAGCCGATGATCAGCGTGGGGTAGGCTGGCACCTTCTTCCAGGCCATCGCCAGCAGCAGCACCAGGGGCAACAGGCTTACGATGGAAATACGGAACTCTTCCTGCAGAGCGCCCAGCAGTTTCTGGATGTCTTCTGCTGAGGCGTGGGCAGTGTCGGAGCTGAGGCCGATGAACGCGAAGATCACCAGTGCGATCACGAACGCAGGCATGGTGGTCCACAGCATATGGCGTATATGCAGGAACAGGTCATTGGAAGTGACCGCGGCGGCCACGTTGGTGGTGTCGGAGAGGGGCGACATTTTGTCGCCAAAGTAGGCGCCGGAAATCACCGCGCCGGCGGTAATCGCCGGGTTCAGGTTCAGCGCGGCGGCAATACCCATCAATGCCACACCGAGAGTGCCTGCGGTGGTCCAGCTGGAACCAATACTGAGGCCGACGATCGCGCAAATGACGCAGCTCGCGGCGTAGAACCACTGGGGCGAAAGCATCTGCACCCCGTAATAGATCATCGAGGGGACGGTGCCGGCGAGAATCCAGCTGCCTATCAGCGCGCCCACCGCCAGTAGAATGAGAATGGCGCCGAACACCAGGCTAATACCGTGGAGCATGCCGCCTTCCATTTCCTTCCAGGTAAAGCCATTTTTCATGCCCACCAGTGCGGCGACGCCGGCGCACAGTAAAAGGGCGATCTGGTTGGGGCCGTAGGAGGAGTCCGCGCCGTAGAAGAATACCGAGAGAGAAAGCAGTGCGATCAGGATCAGGAGAGGAATCAGGGCATCCAGCAGGCTGGGACTGCGGTGGTCGTGCTGCGGGTTGCTGGAACTGGTGTCGGTCAAAAGATGGTCTCCTAATGCAGGCAAATAGTGGCAAGCAAGTCGCGGCTGCCCCGCTTGTGACCGGGCTGCCAGGTCAGTTTCTTGTTATGAAGCGCGTATTCTCGGGGCGGGCGCTTTATATGTCTATAGCGAGCAGTTTGAGGTGGGATACCCCCGGGGTAACCGCTGAGTCGACCGTGGTGCTGGTAGTTCTCCCGCGCATCCGGTATGTTCTGCGCCGGTTTTGCCCACAGTGCCTTCATTGGCAACTGTCTGGGCCACAATAAGAAAGCGCCAGAGCGCAGCGTCCGCAAAAGAGATGGTGCGCTGAAGTTGGCAGGTAGTTGAATTCCATGAATGCGAGAAACCCGGACCCTAGTCAATTCGATGAAATCCGCCCCTATCGGGACGATGAGGTGCGCCCGGCACTTCGACGTCTGGTAGACGACCCGGAAATGTCCCGGGTGGTGGCGCATTTCCTGCTTCCCGGCGCCGCGAGCAAGCTGGAGCGCCCGCTTGCGTGGCTGGTGCGCCAGTTTGTGCGCTTTGAGTTCCGCAAGGCCAACAATGTACGCGGTGTGCAGGAAGTAATCGCCAAGTACCTGGAAAAGGCGGTTAACCGCACCAGCTGTGGCCTCAGTATCTCCGGCCTGGACACATTGCCGCGTGATCGTGCCTGCCTGTTTGTCAGTAATCACCGCGACATCGCCATGGACCCGGCTCTTGCCATTCTCGCGATGTTCAAGGAAGGGCACGAGACGTCCCGCATCGCCATTGGCGACAACCTGCTGTCCAAGCAGTTCGCTACCGACATCATGAAGCTGAATAAGTGCTTTGTGGTGAAGCGCAGCTCCGGTAGCCGCCGCGAGAAGCTGATGGCGGCAACCACGCTTTCCCAATATATCCACCACTCCATTGTTAATGAAAATGAGCATGTGTGGATCGCCCAGCGCGCTGGCCGCGCCAAAGACGGCCGTGACCGTACCAATCCGGCGCTGGCGGCCATGTTTGCCATGGCCAAGCCCAAGGAGCAGCCGTTTGCGGAGTTCTGGAAGGAACTGCACATAGTGCCTCTGGCGATTTCCTACGAGTGGGATCCCTGCGACCGCCACAAGGCGCGCGAGCTGTATATCAAGGAACACCAGGACGAATACCAGAAGAAAGCCCACGAGGACCTGGGCAGTATTGCCAAGGGCGTGGTGGGCCAGAAGGGGCATATCCATGCCGCTTTCGGTACGCCGATCGAGAAAGATTTCAATGATGTGGGTGCGCTGGCGGACGAGATTGATCGACAGATCATTGGCAACTACGTACTGCACCCCACCAATCTGATTGCCTACCAGATGATCTACGGCGAGGCCCCGGATCTGCCGGTAGGCTACCCGCCCAAGCCCTGGCACCCGGATGAGCACCAGGAAATCCGCGAGCAGTTCGAAGCGCGCATGGCCAAGATCGACGAGCGCTGGCGGGACAAGGCCATCCAGGGGTACGCGAATCCGGTGGTATCTAGACTGGCGTACGAGTCGTAGTTTTTTCGGGGCTCTAAAGCTGGAATTGTGGCGGCGAAGCACTGGATGGGGGGCAGGGCCGGGCTAGGCGCCCCCCTTCAATACGTCCCTCTACGCTTCGTCGCAAACATCCTTGTTTGCGACGATCCTGAAAACCCCCGCCCAGCACTTCGCCTTCGCTTACCCTCTGTTCTCCGTTAGAAAACACGGATACCCAGTGCTTGGTCGCTTCCCTACTTTCAGATAGCCGTCATCGGACTGCTCGACAAATCAGCGCATACGAAACCCAGTTGGCTAAACCCTGAACAAGCGTGGATAATGCCCGGCTGATTTAACTTCAATGCATACCCAGCCGGTCCCCAGTGCTCAGCGATAAAGACAAAGAATCCATCCAGAACGCCTACCGTCAGTTTCTCAATGGCCGCGAACTGAAAGCCCGCTACGGCCAGAAGCTGATGATTGCAGCCATTGCCCGCGCGTTGGGCGGTATCGAGCGCAATGGCGCCGGTGAACGGGACCACGGTAAGACCGACGGCCAGCACATCTGCGTGGTGGAGGCAGGTACCGGTACCGGCAAAACGGTCTCCTACCTGCTGGCAGCCATACCCATGGCGATTGCCCACGACAAGACCCTCGTCGTCTCTACCGCAACCGTGGCCCTGCAGGAGCAGATCATCAACAAGGACCTGCCCGAGCTGGTTCGCCACTCCGGCCTGAAGTTCGAGGTGTCCCTCGCCAAAGGGCGCGGCCGCTATATGTGCCTGTCCAAGCTCGATCAGCTCCTCACGGAACTTACATCCAGTGGTATCGGTGCCTCCATGGCACTGTACGAAGACGAAAAGCCCCAGGTGGACGAAGTTGGTATCAAGCTGTACCGGGAAATGGCCGATCAGCTGGCCACTGGCAGCTGGGATGGCGATCGTGACAATTGGAAAGACACCATCGAAGGCGAAGACTGGAGCCGGGTGACCACCGACCACCGTCAGTGCAGTGGCCGCCGCTGCCCGCACGTGAGCAGCTGCAGCTTCTTCCGCGCCCGCGAGAGCCTGGGCAAAAGCCGGGTGATCGTCGCTAACCACGATCTGCTGCTGGCAGATCTGGCCTTGGGTGGTGGTGCCATCCTGCCCGCGCCAGAAGATTCCATTTATGTGCTGGACGAAGCCCACCACCTGCCGGATAAGGCACTGAACCACTTTGCGCACCACAGCCGTGTGGGCGCCACCACTGGCTGGCTGGATCAAGCCAATAAAAATCTGAGCCAGCTGCTGGGCGAGATTGGTGATGGCGCAGAGCTGGATCGTGCCGGCGAGGAGCTTCCCGCGCTGTTTACTTCGGCGAAGCAGAAGATGGAGATGGCCTGGCCTTTGTTGGAAGACCTGTGCGAATTTGACGAAGACCGCCGTGGTGGCTCTGGCGGGAGCCCGGGGCGCAGTGCACGCCACCGGTTTGAGGGTGGCGTGGTGCCGGAATCCCTGATGCAGCTGGCGGATCAGCTGCGCGAAGACTTCGATGAGATGGAAGCGCTGCTAGGCAAGATGGTGCAGGTAGTCCAGCGCATGATGGAGGATGCCCACAGTCCGGTACCCATTGTTGATCTGGAGCGCTGGTACCCGGTACTCGGTGGCTGGCACGGCCGCGCCGAGGCCAACCTGGAACTCTGGGCAAACTATTCCCGAGAGGATCAGGGCTCGGTACCGCAGGCGCGCTGGGTGACCCTGGTGGACTGGGGCGGCTCGTTTGATTTTGAAGTGTGCAGTTCACCGATTCTCGCCGGCAAGACCCTTGAATACAGCCTGTGGCGGCGCTGTTACGGCGCGGTGCTTACCTCGGCCACGCTGACGGCGCTGGGGCGCTTCGATCGCCTGAAAATGCGCGCCGGTACCCCGGACAATGCCAGCTATGAAATTGTCCCCAGTCCGTTTGATTTTTCCCGCGCGGAACTGCGCGTGCCGAAAGATGCGGTAGAGGCCAACAACGCGGACCTGCACACGGATGCGGTGATCGAGGCCTTGCCGGGGCTCCTCAGTGACGGGGGTTCGGATGGCGGCAGTGGCGGTGCGCTGGTGCTGTTTGCCTCCCGTCGACAAATGGAGACCGTCTACGAATCCCTGCCCGGGACCTGGCGCAACCGCATCCTCATGCAGGGGCAGCAGTCCCGCCAGCAGCTGCTCGATAGTCATAAAAAGAGCGTCGACAGTGGTGGCCACAGCGTGCTGTTCGGCCTCGCCAGCTTCGCCGAGGGACTCGATCTGCCCGGCGATTACTGTCGCCATGTGATTATTGCGAAATTACCCTTTGCTGTACCGGACGACCCCATCGAGGCGGCGCTGGCGGAGTGGATTGAGGCCAAGGGCGGCAACCCGTTTATGCAGATCACCGTGCCGGACACGGCGCTGAAACTGGTACAGGCTTGCGGGCGCCTGCTGCGTACGGAAAAAGACAGCGGCATCATCACCCTGCTGGACCGGCGGATAGTCACCAAGCGCTACGGGCGCGCCATGTTGGATTCTCTGCCGCCGTTTCGTCGCCTGATCAATTGAATTCTGGTCAATTGAAACGCTGATCAATTGTAATTCTGGAGCCTATGAAGTCGATTTACCCCGATATCGCCACCCTGTTGCTGGAGCTGGAAGCCGAAATGCGCGCACTGAGCCTGTGGGACATGGAGCCACCGGCACCGGAAGCCCTGGCCAGTACCCAGCCGTTTTGTGTGGATACCCTGACATTTCCCCAGTGGCTGCAGTTTATCTTTCTACCGCGGATGAGCCGCCTGGTGGAGATGGAGCAACCTTTGCCGCAGAAGTGCGGGATCGCGCCGATGGCGGAAGAGTATTTCAGCGGAAGCGCGCTGCTCGCCAGCGGATTGACTCGCAAGTTGGTCGAAATAGACGAGCGTCTGGAGAAGGGCTAGGCCTTGAGCTGGAGGCGTTGGCTGGCGCCGAAGAGATCCTTATGGATAGCGCGGTGCAGCACTGTCGCTTGATTCGTTGTGACTAGTTGGTACCATGCGGTTCGGAGAACGGTTCGACACTATGCTTTTCTACGCAATTGCCCGGGGATCCGCTACCTTGGCCCCGGTGCAGTTGCATGGCGGATAAGGTACTATCCGGGCTTTGCAAAAATCGGGCAACAGGGACAGCCCGAGTCTCATACCGCCAGGATTACTTAAAAACAGCGCACAAAGGGCCGGCTTCCCGCCCCTAAGGTATTAATAAAACAGATGCGGTTTTTGCCTTCAATTTCTCTATTGCTGGTTCTGCAGCTACTAACCGGCTGTGAAAGCCTGATGTCTGATGAAAATCAGCAGCCGGTCATCGAACCTGCTCTTCCACCTGCGGAGACGCCCCTGGGGGCCGCCCAGTGCCCGCCTGTGGAGACTGTGGTGTGTGCAGAACCGGAAGTGAAAGTGGTAGAGCGGGTGATCGAGCGCAACTTTGAGAAAGTTGTGGAAGTGCCTGTGGCCAAAGACAAACTGGTACTGGGCTCGGAAGAGTTCTTTACCATAGAGCCGGGCGGCCTGCGGCTGCTGGCGCTGGTCGATACCGGTGCCGCAACCAGCTCGCTCAGCGTTGTTGCGCTGACGCCTTTCGAGCGGGATGGCAGCGACTGGGTACGCTTCAGCCTCAGCGATGGCAGCGATGCCGAGCCGGTGAAAATCGAATTGCCCATCAAGCGCCATGTTCGAGTGGCGCGCCCCGGGTTCGATCGCCAGCGGCGCCCGATTGTCGATATGAGCCTGACCGTGGGTGAAGTAACCCATATGGTGGAGGTGAACCTGGTCGAGCGCGGCGAGTTCGAGTTTCCTCTCCTGGTGGGGCGCAACTTCCTGAAAGACGCTGCTGTGGTGGATGTCAGCCGCAAGCAGGTGCAGGGTAAGCCCAAGCTTCCTTCCTTTAGTAAATAGTTCCTCTGAATACCTGAAAATGTGTTCCGGTCACTGGCGAATTTGTCAGTAAACGGCAAAAATAAGCGGTCAAAAGCTGTAAACAATCACTAATTGGGGAATGGCGAATGTCGCCACGGGCTCAGGTCTATATTCTCGCCGCGCTACTCACTCTCATGGGCGCCGGCCTCACCATCTATAAAAACGTCGAACTGGGCTTCCCCCTGCTGCCCGGGGAATACCGCACCGTGTGGACTATTGAGGCCAAGGTGCGTTTCACTGCAGACGGCGGTCCCGCAAAAGCTGCGCTTACCCTGCCGCGGGAACAGCGCAATATGGAAGTGCTGGGGGAAACCTTCAGCTCCTCCGGCTACGGTTTCAATATCATCAGCGAAGACGATGAATATCGCGCGGTCTGGGCCAAGCGCCAAGCCAGCGGATTGCAGTCGCTGTTTTATCAGCTGGATGTGCACCAGACTCCCGGCGCGGCACTGGAACAGCCGCTGGATCTCAGTACCGAGGTGGTAAAGCCCATGCTCGGTGCCCGCGAGCAGGAAGCAGTGCGCCAGGCGATTTATTCACTGGTAGAAACGGCGCGTGAACGCTCGTCGGACACCCGCACCTTTACTTCTGAACTGCTGACTGCTCTGGCGGATAATCGCAATCAGGATCGCAACCTGATTTTCGGCTACTACAAGGGGCGTTCTTTTGTAGACACCGCGCTGCTGGTGTTGGCAGCGGCAGACATCCCCGCACACCGCATCCGAGGCCTGTATCTAGAGGACGATCGCCGTCGACTGGATCCGGAGGACCTCCTGGAAATCTACGATGGCAAACGCTGGGTAGTGTTCGAGCCCCTGAGCGGCTCTCCGGGAGTGCCCAAGAATTTCTTTATCTGGCAGCGCGGCGGTAAAAGTCTGTTGGACGTGGAAGGCGGACGCAATTCCGGCGTTACCTTCTCGGTCATTTCCAACGATGTACCGGCCCGGGACGTGGCCATGCTGAGTACCAGCCAGGAGAAAGAAGCCCTGGTGGACTTCTCCATTTACAGCCTGCCTATCGAGCAACAGAGTATTTTTAAACTGATCCTGCTGGTGCCTGTGGGCGCCCTGGTAGTTGTACTGCTGCGGGTGTTTGTTGGGCTCCGTACCTCCGGTACTTTTATGCCGGTGCTGCTGGCGATCGCCTTTATCGAGACCCAGTTGTTTACCGGTCTCGCCATTTTCGTCCTGATCCTGATCCTCGGCCTGTGGATACGGTTCTATTTAAGCAGGCTCAACCTGCTCCTTGTGGCGAGGATCGCCGCCGTGGTGGTCACGGTGGTGATATTGATGGGCGCGATCAGCGTGGTGAGCTACAAGCTCGGTATCGAGCAGGCGCTGACAGTGACCTTCTTCCCGATGATTATTCTGGCCTGGACCATTGAGCGTATGTCGATCGTCTGGGAGGAGGATGGTCCTTACGAAGTGGTGGTACAGGCCGGCGGCAGCCTGCTGGTTGCGGTGATCGCCTGGTGGGTGATGACCAACCGTTACATCGAGCACTGGACCTTCAACTTCCCCGAGCTGCTGCTGGTACTCCTGGGCTTTATCATGATTGTCGGCAACTACACCGGTTTCCGGTTGGGTGAACTGTCGCGCTTCCGCCAGCTGGTGCGCTGATGCAGCTGCCGTCCTTTTTACGCGGTAGTCTTGTCTCGCCCTTTACGCTGAGAAAGCTCGGCGTACTCGGCATGAATGCGCGCAACGTACATTACATTGCGCGCTACAATGACCGCGACAAATACCCCATTGTTGACGATAAGCTCAATACCAAGCGTCAGGCCAAGCGTTACCGTATTCCCGTTCCTGAACTGATCGCCGCCTTCGAGACCCAGCCCAGTCGCAAACGGGTAATGGAAGTCATCGAGCCGCTGGAAAAGTTTGTGATCAAGCCGGCCCGTGGCTCCGGTGGCAAGGGCATTCTTGTGATCGTGGGTCGCGACGGTGATGAATACGTAAAGCCCTCCGGCAACAAAGTCACCGCTCTGGATATTCAGCGCCACGTGAGCAACATCCACAGTGGTCTTTATAGCCTCGGCGGTAAGCCGGACCGGGTGATGATCGAGGCACTGGTGGATTTTGATCCGGTGTTCGACAAATACTCGTTTGAGGGTGTACCGGATATCCGTGTGATCGTGTTTCGCGGTTTCCCGGTAATGGCCATGTTGCGTTGCTCTACCCACGACTCTGACGGCAAGGCCAATCTGCACCAGGGCGCTGTGGGCGTCGGGGTTGATCTGGCAACCGGTAAATCCTGTCACGCGGTGCAGCGCGGCATTCGTATCGAAAAGCACCCGGATACGGAAATGCCATTTGCGGACCTGCTGGTGCCGGACTGGGGCGACCTGGTGCGTCTGGCGGCGAGCTGCTACGAAATGACCGGGCTTGGGTACCTGGGGTGCGATATCGTACTGGACCGCAAGCGCGGCCCCTTATTGCTCGAAGCCAACGCCCGCCCGGGCCTCGCTATCCAGATTGCCAACGGCGTTGGGCTGCGCACGCGCCTGGAGCATATCGAGGAGATGGACCTGGAGCAGCTGGAAAAAAACGTGGACGAGCGGGTGGCATACTCCATGGATTATTTCGCGGCCAAGCCTTTGGCGTGACAGAGGGGTAGCCTAAAAGGCGGCCTATGGCGTGAAAGAGGGCTGCGTATATAGGGCTATTGTGTTTTCCTCAAACCTACTGTGTGTCGCACAGGTCCAAATGGCGAGCCTGATGGCTCGCTTTTTTTTTGCCGGGTGACTAGTGCCCAGGTAAATGAACAGCGGGTGAGGAGGAATTTTCGGACATATTGCCCCATCGGGCGCGCTCTACCTTGTATCTCCCCATCGTTACCTTCCTGATTCCTTGAACTGTCGTGCCCATCTTCTACAGTGAGTAGGCTCCCCTAATACAGACAAGGACCGCTGGGCATGGAAGAACTCTATCGTCGAATAACACGTTCCCAACTGTCTATGCTCATCGCGCTGCTCACCATAAGCTTTCCGCCCCTGGCTGCAGAGACAGACTCGGAAAAGAAAAATTTCGGGACCTTCGGCGGAAGTCTTTTGATGGCCAGTGACTATATGTTTCGGGGAATCTCCAACTCCAATTTAAGGCCCCAAGTTCAGGGGGATTTCAACTGGTCACATGAGGGGGGGCTCTACGCGGGCGTCTGGGCATCGAACACCGATTTCGGTGGCGATGGCAACAGCATGGAAATCGATCCGTATATCGGGTTCTCGCGAGATATTGGTGAGAGTAATTTCAACTTTGATATCGGCTACTGGAGTTATAACTACCCGGGCTCGGAGTTGCGCCTCGACTATGCAGAGGTTTACACCTATTTGAACTACGAGAGCGGCAAGTTCTCGGCAAGTCCCAGTGTGTGGTGGACGGATAATTATTTTGGTGAAGATTTTCTCGACGATGTCTCAGCACTGGCCTATGAGGTGACCCTTGGCTATGAGTTCTGCGAAGGACTCGCGTCTTCGGTGCGCGTTGGTGAGCAGACGTTTGGCTCTGGAAACGACGACCTGGATTTTACCTACTGGGACATTGGTGTGGATTACACGCTGGGAGACTGGAGTATAGGTTTGCGCTGGCATGACACAGATGGCGTAAGTCCTTTCCTGGCCAACCCCAAGCTGGCGGATGGGGAAATGGTGTTTGGGGTTACCCGTAGCTTTTGACCGTGACCGGACGCAGTCAGGTGTACGGTGAGTGAAACCGGGATTCCCGGAATGGAGAAATGGATGTCTGACATGGAAGACCGATTGCTTTGGATTCACGGGGATTATGTGGCCCCAGAAACCGGGCGTTTCTTTGAGACGCTAAATCCCGCAACAGGTGAGGCTATCTGCCGTGTAGCGGAGGCAGGGCAGGCGGATGTAGACAAAGCGGTGGTATCGGCACAGAAAGGCCAGGCGGTCTGGCGTGCGATGAGCGGTGCAGAGCGCGGCCGGGTTCTGGTAAAAACTGCGCAGTTACTGCGGGAACACTGTGATGCGCTGGCGCGGCTGGAGTCTTTGGATGGTGGTAAGCCCCTCGCCGAAACCCCTGAGGCGGATGTAGGGTCTGCAGCCGATTGTCTCGAGTATTTCGGTGGGCAGGCGGCCTCACTACAGGGGGAATATCAGGCGGTTCCCGGTGGTTTTTTCTATACGCGACCAGAACCCCTGGGGGTTTGCGTCGGTATTGGCGCGTGGAATTATCCAATTCAGATCGCCGCCTGGAAGTCCGCTCCCGCGCTGGCGGCGGGCAATGCAATGATCTTCAAACCGGCGGAGCTCACTCCACTATCTGCTCTGAAACTAGCTGAACTGTATAAGCAGGCGGGCTTACCCGATGGTGTTTTCAATGTTGTTCAGGGGATGGCGGACACCGGAAAAATGCTCACTGCCCATTCTGGCGTTGCGAAAGTTTCGCTGACCGGTGAAGTGGGTACCGGCAAGGCGGTGATGCGGGCCGCAGCGGACTCGTTGAAAAGCGTTACTTTGGAGCTCGGTGGCAAGTCACCTTTGATCGTATTTGAAGATGCCGACCTGGATAATGCGGTGGGCGCAGCCATGCTCGGTAACTTCTATACCCAGGGGCAGATTTGCACCAACAGCACTCGGGTTTTTGTTCATCAATCCATTCGCGATGCGTTTATCGAAAAGCTTGTTGCGCGTACGCAAAAACTCAGACTGGGCGACCCGCTGGATCCGGATACGGATTTGGGGCCTATGGTGAGTGCCGATCATATGGCCGGGGTGCTGGAATACATAGAAATCGGAAAGAAGGAAGGTGGCTCGGTACTTGTAGGTGGCGGGCGCGCGAAGGTTCCCGGCTTTGAAAATGGAAATTTTGTTGAGCCGACGATTTTTGATGGGCTGAATGACAAGATGACCATAGTGCGCGAAGAGATTTTTGGGCCGGTATTGTCCCTCCTCGACTTCTCCAGCGAGGAGGAGGTGCTGGAGCGCGCCAACAACACCGAGTTCGGACTAGCTGGCGGAGTATTCACCCGGGATATACAGCGTGGTCACCGGGTGGCGGATCGGCTGGATGCCGGTATTGTCTGGATCAATCAGTACAACCTGACCCCGGTGGAAATGCCTTTCGGTGGATTCAAGCAGTCGGGGATCGGCAAGGAAAACAGCCGCCGGGCGTTCGAGCACTACACTCGGATGAAGACCGTGTATGTGGCCGAAGGGGATGTAGAAGCTCCTTACTAGCGTCTATTCGATTGCGCGGGCCTGTGCCCGCGCTTCCCTTTCTGTATCAATGCCCGCAAGCTCATGCCGATACGTCTTTTTCGGGAGATCGGCGTTTCAGGAGTTGTTCAGGGCGGTTTGCGGGCTGGACTCCCTCTGGCTTTCTTCCCAGTTTTTTGCGGTATAACTCTCGGCATCAGAGGGGGGGAGCATCCCCTTACCGAGAATATGATCCGCTCCCTTTTCACCGATCATGATGGTAGGCGCATTCAGATTGCCATTGGTTACGGTGGGCATAATGGATGAGTCCACCACGCGCAGGTTTTCCACCCCCCGCACCCGACATTCCGGGTCTACGACCGCCATATCGTCTGTTCCCATCCGGCAGCTGCCAGCCGGGTGGTACGCGGTTTCCGCAGACTCCGCCAACCAGTTGTCGATCTCATCGTCGGTCTGTACGCCATCACCCGGTGACACTTCCGGCCCGCGATAGGGCGCCATCGCCGGTTGGGCAAAGATCTCCCGGGTAAAGTGCAGGCCTGCTCGAAATGCCTGTTTGTCCTCTTCCCGGTTCAGGTAATTGAAGAACATGGCCGGCGCCTGTCGCGGGTCAGCGGACTTTAGTTTTACCCAGCCGCGACTGAGTGGTTTGTTACAACCGAGGTGCGCTTGAAACCCGTGACCCTTGACCGCGCTGGAACCATCATAGGCAATCGCTCCCGCCAGGAAATGGTACTGGATATCGGGCCACTGTAGTCCTTTGTGACTGCGGATATAGCCGTTGGACTCGAATTGGTTGGAGGCGCCGAGCCCGCGCTTGAACAGCAGCCACTGTAGGCCGATCCACGCCTTCGAGATTGGCCCAAGTTTGCCATTCAAAGTGATGTCCTGCGTGCATCGTTGCTGGACCCAGACTTCCAGGTGATCGTGGAGATTTTGCCCGACTCCAGGTAAGTCGTGGACTACGTCAATGCCGTGCTCCTGTAGATGCCCCGCGGGGCCGATACCTGAGAGCATTAGCAACTTGGGCGAGTTGAAGCTACTCGCTGAAAGAATAACTTCTTTGCTGGCGCGCGCCCTGAAACGCTTCCCGTGTCGCTCGTACTCGACACCAATGGCTTTCTTGCCGTCCATGATCACGCGCGTGGTGAGCGCATGCATTTTGAGTTCCAGGTTGTTGCGGCTGAGAGCCGGCTTGAGATACGCGAGTGCGGTTGAACAACGCACGCCATCGCGCACGGACATGTCCATACGCCCAAAGCCCTCCTGGCGATAGCCATTGTAATCTTCGGTATAGCCGTAGCCCGCCTGATTACCGGCTTCAATAAAGGCTCGGTAGAGCGGGTTCTGCATATTGTTGCCGTTGCAGACGGAAATTGGCCCCTGGCCCCCACGGTAGTCATCGCTGCCGTACACACAATTTTCCATACGGCGGAAATAGGGCAGTACGTCGGCATAGGTCCATCCGTTTGCACCGAGCTGGGCCCATTCTTCATAGTCTCCTTTGCAACCGCGCACAAACGCCATACCGTTAATGGATGACGAGCCGCCAATAACTTTGCCGCGCGCCTGGTGAATACGCCGTCCGTTCAGGCCAGGTTCCGGCTCGGTGTAAAACTCCCAGTCGTACTTGGGCATATTGAGCGGAATCGACAGGGCGGTTGGCATGCGGATGAAAATGGAATTGTCTTTGCCGCCATACTCCAACAGCAACACCCTGTGCTTGCTTTTTTCACTCAGCCGGCTGGCGACGACGGCACCGGCAGATCCGGCGCCGACAACGATGTAGTCGAAAGTTTCGTCGAAATCGGTCTTCGTCATAGTTGTTCTCAGGTAGGGCCTGGCTCACCTTCATCTCCGGGCGAACGGGAGCCAAGTTCACGCCGCATATGCAGGTATTGAAGGTGTGCCTCAAAGTGATCCACGATATCGCCGATCAACTGTTCACGGGTGTACCCCATCAGGTCGTAGGTGAGGCCGCCCTCACGCAGGTGGGGTTCCAGCCGGAAATAGCTGGAGCGAGGTTTCTCGGCACGCAGTGTGAACGCCGGCATAGTGCATTCCCGGGGCCACACCTGATAAGTGAAGTCGACCTCTTCACCCAAAGTTACGTCCAGAGCCAGATGTTGATCATCGTCGCCGCCCCCGGATATAGATACCGGATACCCTTTTTCTTCCAGCTCGGTTTTTACCGACTCGAAGGCGGGCCTTACAGTCCGCGTAATGAAATCTTCCACTTGCTTGAAGGTGGGAAAACTGATGGCGCGGGTAAGGCGTTGACTCCAGTTGCTGTGCCCCTCACGAGAGAAGGTGCGCCCGGAAAGGTGCCCGGAAAGTGCATCTTGCATACTTGCGGACTTCAACCCCTCCAAACGCAAGGCCTTTGCCAGCCCCAACATCATCAGGATCAGAACCACGGCAAATGGTAGCCCCGTAATCACTACGGCGCTCTGCAGGGCTGACAGTCCACCGGTCATCAGCAGTGCCAGGGTCACAATGCCGATGATTGCGGCCCACAGCACCCGCATCCAGGGCGGCGCATCGTGGTTGGGGTCCTTGAGGCGGCAGGTGAGGTTGGAAAGAACGAGTGAGCCTGAATCACCCGACGTCACGAAAAACACGATGGAAAGAATGGTAACCACGATGGTGGTCAGTGTGGTCCAGGGCATCTGCTCCAGGAACAGGTAAATTGCCGACCCGGGGTTCTCCGTTGCTCGAGCACCAAATTCTGCAGCCCCGCCTAACACCATATCGATGGCAGCATTGCCCATGATTCCCATCCAGGCGGCCATAAACATAAACGGTAGTATCAGGGTGCCGGCGACGAAGGAGCGGATGGTGCGGCCTCGTGAAATACGGGCAAGAAACAATCCGACAAACGGCCCCCAGGCGATCCACCAGGCCCAGAAGAAAATAGTCCAGGCATTGAGCCAGTCTTGTGGTGGGTCGAAAGCAAAGGTGTTGAAGGACAATTCGATAAAGTTTTGGATATAGTCACCCAGGTTAGTGACGAAGGCATCCAGGAGAAAGCGCGTCTTGCCGCTGAAAAGGACAAACAGCATCAGCGCTATCGCGAGCAGCATATTGAACTCCGACAGTCGGCGAATCCCCCTTTCAACACCTGTCGCTGCAGAAATTGCCGCGAACACGACGATAAGTATTGCGAGAACAGCCTGGGTGGCCGTGCTCTCTGGAACGCCGAACATGTACTTCAGCCCGAAGTTGAGCTGGATGATGCCGATTCCCAGGCTGGTCGCGACGCCGAATACAGTACCCAAAACCGCCGCAATATCTACCGAGTTGCCAATGGGGCCGTAGATGCGTTTGCCGAACAATGGGTAGAGCGCAGAGCGTATCGTCAGGGGTAGACCGTGCCGATAGCTGAAAAAAGCCAGTGACATGCCTACCAGTGTATAGACGCCCCAGCCGGAAAGGCCCCAGTGTAGAAACGTCAGTGCCATGGCCTGGCGGGCCGCTTCCACGGTGCCCCCTTCGCCCACTGGCGGCGCCATGAATTGAGTGAGGGGCTCTACAATGCAATAAAAAATCAGGTCGATACCGATGCCAGCGGCGAATAGCATGGCGGCCCAGGTAACCACGTTAAATTCCGGCTCGGCGTGGTCCGGGCCGAGTTTGATGTCACCATACTTTGAGACAGCGACCACAATAACAAACACCAGGTAGGCCACGATGGCGAGGAAGTAAAACCAGCCAAAACTGCCGGATATCCATGCCAGGGCGCCGTAAATTACATTGCTCGCCTGCTCGGTGAAGAACATTGCCCACAGGGAAAACAGAGTGATGCCAACAACCGCGCTGTAAAACACAAGGGGTTTGAGTTTGGCTTCCTCGGGGGAGGCTTTGGATGAGTCTTCCGAAGCGTTCGGGTTATACATAGACGATGCTCATTTTAACTGAGTAAGCCCAAGGTAAAGAGCTGCCCTCAGGATAGTAGAAGCATGGTCGTTGGAAGCGCCTACAGGATGAGGCGGGCGCCCCATCGGGAGTTGTACGTGCGCTCAGGCAGAATGGGAGCCCCGATTTTCTTCAGGGGCGATCAAGGGCGTTATTAACAACAAACGGGGGCCGAAGCCCCCGTTTGTTGTTCACAGTATTATGCGAGCGACATTATAGCTGGCGGATTTTTTCCTGCTGCTGGTGCAGTCGGGTACGCGCGCTCTTCATGTCTGCAAGTCTGTCCCTTTCTTTGTTGACCACCGCTTCCGGCGCCTTGTCCACGAAGTTGGGGTTGTTCAGCTTGCCCTCTACCTGTTTCAGGTCCTTGTCCAGTTTGTCGATCTCTTTCTGCAGGCGGGCGGTTTCCGCCGCTACATCGATCAACCCAGCCATGGGTACCAGCAGTTCAAGGTCACCCACGAGCGCGGTAGAGGAAGCCGGCGCTTCCGCTCCCGAATCCAGCCACTGGATAGACTCCAGGCTGGCCAGCTTGGTCAGCAGGCTGCGGGTTTGATTAAGCAGGTCTGCTTCGTGTTCGGAACCGTTGCGCAGGATCAGCGGGATCTTTTTCGCCGGGGAAATATTCATTTCGCCGCGGATATTGCGCACGCCTTCGATCACGTCCTTCAGCCAGGCAATCGCCGCTTCGGCATTCTCGTCGATGCGATTTTCGTTGGCTTCCGGATAGGGCTGCAACATGATGGTGTCGCCGGCCTTGCCTGCCAGCTCCTTTACCCGCTGCCAGATTTCCTCGGTGATGTAAGGCATCAGAGGATGGGCAAGACGCAGGATCGTCTCCAGCACCCGGATCAGGGTACGGCGAGTGCCTTTTTTTACCGCGTCACTGGCGTTGTCATCCCACAGTACCGGCTTCGACAGCTCCAGATACCAGCTGCAGTATTCGCTCCAGACAAAGTCGTAAAGGGCCTGGGATGCAAGGTCGAAGCGGTAGCTCTCTATAGCCTCTTTGACGGTAATTTCGGTGCGCTGCAACTGCGAGATGATCCAGCGGTCGGCGATAGACAGCTCGAAATCATCGCTGCCGTCTTGTCCGCAGTCGTGACCGTCGCAGTTCTGCAGCACATAGCGGGAGGCGTTCCAGATCTTGTTGCAGAAATTGCGGAAACCTTCAATACGACCGACGTCGAACTTGATATCGCGGCCGGTGGAGGCGAGTGAGTAATAGGTGTAACGCAGCGCATCTGTACCGTAGGCGGCGAGGCCTTCCGGGAATTCCTTGCGGGTCTGCTTTTCAATTTTTTCACGCAGGCGCGGCACCATCATGCCCGCGGTGCGTTTGGCCACGAGGCTTTCCAGGTCGATGCCATCGATCAGGTCGATGGGGTCCAGTACGTTGCCCTTGGACTTGGACATCTTCTGGCCCTGGCCGTCGCGCACCAGTCCGTGCACGTATACGGTTTTGAACGGTACTTCCTTCCTGAAGTAGAGAGTCAGCATCATCATGCGCGCGACCCAGAAGAAAATGATATCGAAGCCGGTTACCAGTACGGAAGTGGGGTGGAAGGCCGCCAGCTCCGGGGTTTCTTCCGGCCAGCCCAGGGTACCGAAAGTCCACAGGCCGGAGGAGAACCAGGTGTCGAGTACGTCGTCATCCTGGCGCAGCTCGATATCAC
The DNA here is from genome assembly GCF_020524885.1 of Microbulbifer elongatus. Taxonomy (GTDB): domain Bacteria; phylum Pseudomonadota; class Gammaproteobacteria; order Pseudomonadales; family Cellvibrionaceae; genus Microbulbifer; species Microbulbifer elongatus_A. Next base: position 751,990 of record NZ_JAIVKJ010000001.1, read on the forward strand.
CGAGGTTGTGCTTCTTGCGAACTTCCTCTTCGGAGCGACCAACGTAGACGTTGCCATCGTTGTCGTACCAGGCGGGGATTCGGTGGCCCCACCACAGCTGGCGAGAGATACACCAGTCCTGGATATCGCGCATCCAGGAGAAGTACATGTTCTCGTAATTTTTCGGTACGAATTCAACGCGGCCGTCTTCCACCACCTTGATGGCTTCGTCTGCCAGCGGCTGGGTTTTTACATACCACTGATCCGTCAGCCAGGGCTCGATCACCACGCCGCTGCGGTCGCCACGGGGAACCTTCAGGGTGTGCGGTTCAATTTTTTCCAGCAGGCCCAGGGCGTCCAGATCGTCCACGACCTGCTGGCGCGCGGCGAAGCGCTCCATGCCGCGGTATTTCTCCGGCACGTTTTCGTTCAGGTTGGCGTCCTGGTCCAGAATGTTGATCATTTCCAGATCGTGGCGCTGGCCCATTTCGTAGTCGTTGAAGTCGTGCGCCGGGGTGATCTTCACACAGCCGGTGCCGAACTCGAGGTCCACGTAATCGTCCGCAATAATCGGGATCTCACGGTCCGCCAGCGGCAGTTTGATGGTCTTGCCGATCAGGTGCTTGTAGCGCTCGTCTTCCGGGTGCACGGCCACGGCGGTATCGCCGAGCATGGTTTCCGGACGTGTTGTTGCAACGACCAGATGGCCACTACCATCGGTGAGCGGGTAGCGGAAGTGCCACAGGTGGCCCTGTTCTTCCTCGTTCAGTACTTCCAGGTCGGAAATGGCAGTGTGCAGTTTCGGGTCCCAGTTCACCAGGCGCTTGCCGCGGTAGATCAGGTCGTCTTCATACAGGCGAATGAAGACTTCCTGTACGGCTTTGTAAAAGCCGTCATCCATGGTGAAGCGCTCACGGGACCAGTCCGGGCTTGCGCCAAGGCGACGCAGCTGGCGGGTGATATTGCCGCCGGACTCTTCCTTCCACTCCCACACTTTTTCGATGAATTTGTCGCGGCCCAGCTCGTGGCGATCTTTACCCTCCGCGGCCAGCAGGCGCTCAACCACCATCTGGGTGGCAATACCGGCGTGGTCCGTGCCCACCTGCCATAGGGTGTTATCACCCTTCATGCGGTGATAGCGGATCAGTGCATCCATGATGGATTCCTGGAAACCGTGGCCCATATGCAGGCTGCCGGTAACATTGGGCGGGGGAATCATGATGGAGTAGGGGGTGGCCTCGGTATCACCGGAGGGCTTGAAATAGCCGTTGTCTTCCCAGGTTTTGTACCACTGCTGTTCGATGGCGTTGGGCTGATATGTCTTGTCCATGCGCGGGGGAATGCCTTGCGTTGTATGGGCTGGCCGCCCGGTCACAATCTTGCCGGGGGCGATGAATAAATAAAAAGGGGCGGAATTATACCGCTGGGTCGTTCAGGGCAAAAGGATCAGGCAATTAGATAGCGTAAAAGTGTAGGGCAACGACAAGCACTGGGTCAGTCTTCGTCCGGATAGATTTCGTCGACCATCAGGGTAATGTTGGCGCGCAGCTGGCGCTCGAGCTCGGGCAGCTGCTCTGCCATCAGCTGCTCGATCAGGCGCTCACGCGCACTGGAGGTTTCGGGGGCTTCTGCCTCGCTACCAGATACAACGACGTCTTCGACTGCTGCCGTTTCGGGTGCTGGTGTTTGCTCAGCCCGCTCGACTTTGCCTTGGGAATCATCTTGTGGGCGCGGAATCTTGCCGCCGGTGAGGCGGGCCCTGATATGTGGTGGCAAAAACGGGTTTTCGGTAAGTGCTGCCGGCAGGGGCTTTTGTACCTTTGCCGCGGCTTTTCCCGATTGCTTTGCTCCCGCTGCCGGCTCTTGGGCGGGTATTGGTCGGCTTTCTGTCTCTTTTTTGCTTTCGACTTCTGTTTCGACAGAAGTCGCTTTGCCGTCGCCGGACAGCGCCTTTTTTTCAGACGGCGCATCGAACAGGCTGGGCTGAAATTCCTCCCGCTGACGCTGTTGCTCGGTCATGGGCTCTGTCGCCGGTGGTGGCTCGCTTTGGCTTATAGTGCGCATTTCATCCGCGGGAATCTGCTGAGTTGGCGGCAGATCTTGCTCTTTACGTGGCAGATCCTGCAATGGGCGCAGCAGGGCCCGGTCGGCTTCGCTTAGCAACGGGGTGTATTCCTCAGCGGGCTCTTCGTCCACCGGGCTGAACAGGATCGGCAGGTCGGCTTCCTGGAGCGGACGCTGGGGTGCGATCGGGGGGCGCGGTGGAGCTGTTGCTTTGGAAGCCTCGGAGTTTTCGCCTTTGCTGGGGCTGGCACCAGGCGCTGCTACCTGATTCAGCAGGGGAATATCCGCTTCCATATCGCTTCCAAGCAGGTCCCGCAGGGAGTTCAGCTCATTGAGCAGCTCATGGGGTGGCTGGCCGTGGCGATGTTTTCTGTTTTTCTTGCGACCGGACATGGAGCTGGTTTTCGTTTCCGCTTCAGATCAGTTGGGTATCTTGTGCGATTGTAACGGATATCCCCGATCACGGAAGTGGCTGTATCGCGTTCTGGAGCGTGCGAGGGAGTCGGGGTGCTGGCAAACGATCTCCGCAAGGCGATCAAACTGGCTGAACCAGGTGGGAATCTCGGCACAAAGATTGATCAACAGGCCGTGGTGTTGGCCGGGATCTTCGCCACTATTAATTTCGATGGCCGCCTGCTGGTCCAGGTTCTGGGGCGCGTGGGGCAGGAAGCTATCCTCCCGAAAGGTCCACAGCGTCTCGTCCAGTTGCTTGGCCTGCTGTTCGCCATCAACGGCGATGAGCACGCGCAGGCCATTGCGGAAGGCTTTTTCAGCGAGACGGCAGGCAAAAACCTGGATTTCTTCCGGGTTTTCAGACGGTAGGACGTAAAAGTCTATTCGAGTCATCAGATGCTGCTTTCAATGCACAAAATGGTCGATGCGAAGGCGCCGATGCCCGGTACCACTTTGTGAAACCTTCCGCGAGAGGGACCTCGCGGAAGAGCCCCCATGGATGGGTTTACGGCGCGTTTCACAAAGTGGTACCGGGTAGCGGCGCCGCCATTTCACTTGTTCTGTGCTTCAGAATCTAGCGTGGTGGCGGTACAGGTGCTGGTGACGATTTGCGAGACACGCCGTAAACCCATCCATGGGGGCTCGGCTGCGGCCGTCCTGGCCGCAGACGGTCTCGCAAATCGTCCCCAGCACCTGCACCTTCTCATCAGCAATTGTGCTTCGGTTTAAACGGTCGTTTGTTTTTTGTTCAGGATGTATTGCAGCAACAAAGGCACCGGACGTCCGGTTGCACCTTTCGCCGCTCCGGATTTCCAGGCACTGCCTGCGATATCCAGGTGTGCCCAGTTGTAGTCCTCGGCGAACCGGGCCAGGAAGCAGGCCGCGGTGACGGAGCCGGCTTCACGGCCACCGATGTTTTGCATGTCTGCGAAGTTGGAGTTCAGCATGGGCTGGTACTCGTCCCACAGGGGCATGCGCCAGGCGCGGTCGCCGGTGGTTTCGCCTGCGGCAATCAGTTCTTCCGCGAGCTTGTCCTGGTTGGCGTAGAGGCCGGTGGCGTGGTTACCGAGGGCGATTACACAGGCTCCGGTGAGGGTGGCGACGTCAATGACCACGCTGGGCTTGAACTTGCCCGCCCAAGTCAGGGCGTCGCAGAGCACCAGACGGCCTTCGGCATCGGTGTTGAGAATCTCGATGGTCTTGCCGCTCATGGAGGTAACGATGTCGCCGGGTTTGCTGGCGCGGCCGCTCGGCATGTTTTCCGCAGCGGCGACAACGCCCACCACGTTGACCGGCGCATTCATCTCAACCAGTGCGTTCATTACACCGAAGACACTGGCCGCACCACACATGTCGAACTTCATTTCGTCCATCATGGCGCCGGGCTTCAGGCTGATACCGCCGGTGTCGAAGGTGATGCCCTTACCCACGAGAACGATGGGTTTCTGGCCGGCTTTACCGCCCTTGTAGTTCATCGCGATCATCGCCGCCGGCTCGTCACTACCCTTGGCAACGCTCATAAAGGCGCCCATGCCGAGGGATTCCATTTTTTTGTTGTCGAGAACGGTGGTGGTCAGTTTTGCGTGTTTTTTCGCCAGCGCCTTGGCTTCCGAAGCCAGGTAGCTGGGGGTGCAGATATTGCCGGGCAAGTTGCCCAGCTCGCGTGCGATATTGCTGCCGCTCGCCTGGCCGCCGCCGAACTCAACACCTTGCTGAATGGCTTTCAGTTGCTTCTTGTCCGGTGCATGTACCGCAAATTTCGCCAGAGGGTAGGGCTTGGCGTCGCTGAGGCAGCGGGTGAATTTGTAACCGGCAAGGCCCGCGGCCAGTGCCAGCTGTTGTCCCTGCCAGGCCACATCGACGTCTTTAACAGCAACCTCGGTGAGGTAGCTGGTCGCGTCTTTCTGGGACTTGACTGCGTTTGCACTGGCGCTGGCCAGTTTGCGGAACTCGGCGGTAGAGATTGGTGCTTTACTGGTGCGAACCAGCAAAATACGCTCCGCACTGCCTTCTACAGCGGGCACCAGCAAGGTGCTGCCAGCGGCACTGCCGAGGTCGCCGCGCTTGAGCAACTTGGCGAGGCTGCCGCCATTTGCCTTGTCGAGGGTGCTGCCGCTGTCGGTGAAGCGGTTTTTGTTGTCGACGGCGATAATGGCGCAGGCAGTGCGCTGTTTGCTGATGTCGGTGACCTTGGCGGTAAACTGCATGTAGACGGTTCCTTGATGTTCTACTAGATGGCCCGAAGCTTTCCCAGGCTACGTTTGGCATTCAACGGTAGCGGGATCTCGTCGCTCGGCAAGCTTCCGGGCCGAGACATTGTCGGGCTTTTTGGTGATAATGCGCCGCACAAGTTTAACCCGATAAGGATCGGATTGCTTTATCCGGTGTCCTATGCTGACGCCGGGGGATTCCAATTGGTATCTAAACTGGAACTTTGATTCCACTCGCTTCTGTTTTCGAACCGCAACCAGGGACGCTGGACACTCAGTGATTATTTTCCGCTACCTTTGTCGCGAACTGCTTGGTGCGACGCTGGCAGTCAGTGCCGTGCTGCTGTTGATGGTGATGAGCGGCCGTTTTGTGAAGTATCTGGCGGAAGCGGCGGCGGGCGACATGTCCGCGGGCATACTGTTTTCACTAATGGGCTACCGCCTGCCAGGCTTTCTGGAGCTGGTAGTTCCACTGGGCTTTTTCGTCGGTATTCTGCTGGCCTATGGACGCCTCTATATCGAGAGTGAAATGACGGTGCTGCACGCCTGCGGCTTCAGCGAGCGCCAGCTGCTGCGTTACACCCTGGTACCCGCGTTATTAGTGGCAGCACTGGTTACGGCGATGAGCCTCTACCTGACTCCCACCGGTATTGAACGTACCTCTCACCTGTTGACTGCCGATAAAACCCGCAATGAGTTTGATCACCTGGTGCCGAAGAAATTTGTCGCCACCGGCGGTGGCCGTGCGGTGTACTACGCGGATGGGCTGAGCGAAGACCGCTCCACCATGCATGATGTATTTCTCGCCGAGTTGGGTAACTCGCGGGGAAACATGGACACGGATCATCAGATTGTTACCGTGGCCCGTGAAGGTGTGCAGCAAATAGACTCGGAAACTGGTTTGCGATACCTGGTGCTCCGTGATGGTTATCGCTACGAAGGTGTGCCCGGACAGAGCGATTACCGGCAGATGGCGTTCGACAGTTACGAAGTACTGCTGGATATTCCCCGACTGCGCTCCAAAGCCAGTGAGAAGTTGCAGTCCATGTCGACGGCGGCACTGTGGAAAAGCGAGAACCCGCGGGAACGAGTCAACCTGCACTGGCGCTTTAGTCTGCCGGTGCTGGTTCTTGTGGTGGCGATTCTCGCGGTCCCACTGAGTCGCACCAATCCCCGACAGGGGCGCTACGCCAAAATGATCCCCGCGGTTCTTCTGTACATCGTCTATCTGGTGGCCCTGCAGGGCGTTCGAGGTGCAATCGAAGACGGCAAGATAGAACAGGCCTGGGCCATCTGGTTGGTGCATCCGCCGTTCCTCATCCTGGGGCTGTTACTGCTGGGCGGGCGCAATCGCAAGCCACGCAAACGCAGACTGGATCCACCGGCGGGTGACGACAATGGAGGCGCTAATGTCCCGGCTTGATGCGTATATCGCCCGCACCATAACCCTGGCAATCCTCGCGGTACTGCTTGTCATCCTTGGACTGGACGTGATTTCGGCCATTGTTGACCAGCTCGAGGACCTCGGTGGCGATTACCAATTCACCAATATACTCGAATACGTGCTGTGGACTCTGCCAGAGCGCATATACAGTCAGCTGGGATTTTCCGCCCTGGTGGGGTGTATGGTGGGGCTGGGCACACTGGCAGGCACCAGTGAACTTACGGTTATGCGCGCTGCCGGGATATCCATTGGGCGGATTGCCTGGGCGGTGATGAAACCGGTACTGATATTGATTGTACTGGGGCTTTTTCTCGCAGAGCTGGTAATCCCTGTAACAAACCAGACTGCCGAGAGCCGCAGGGCTATAGCCCAGGGGGAACTGGAAAACTCCGGTCTGGAGCAGGGGTTGTGGCTGCACGACCGAGACGAATTTGTTCATTTCAATGCCGCATTGCCTGGCGGCACCCTGTTTGGCATCACCCGCTACCGGTTTGATGAAGATCGGCAGCTGGAGCGCGTCGTGTTTTCCGAGCGCGGGCTCTATGAAGGCGGGCGCTGGACGTTGCAGAACAGTCGCCAGACCAGCCTGACACCCGAGCACGCATCCAGTAGCGTGGAGGCCCGCTCCTACTGGGATTCGGATATCTCGCCGGATCTGTTCTCCCTGGTAATACCTCTGCCGTCCGATCTGTCGCCGCGCAACCTCTGGTCCTACGGCAAGTTTCTTGACCGCAAGGGTGAAGAGTCTGCCCGCTATTGGCTGGCGTTCTGGAAGAAAGTACTGCAGCCATTGACCATTGCCGGCCTGGTGATGATGGCGATCTCGTTTATTTTCGGGCCGCTGCGGGAAGTGACTACTGGTCTGCGGGTGTTTACCGGGGTGATCGTGGGGATCGTGTTCCAGACGGTGCAGGATATGCTGGGGCCATCGTCGGTGGTGTTCGGATTCCCGCCGTTTATCGCGGTACTGGTCCCCATTTTGGCCAGCTTCCTGCTTGGCTGGTTGTTGCTGAAGCGGGCGCGCTAGCCATCAAACACAACAATATTCTGTGAAGGAGCTGCTGCGTGGTAGCGGCTCCGTCGCAGCGTTATCGGGCGCGCATCTGCATTCGCCCGGAATCAGAGCTTCTTCTCTTTCTTTTTCTTCGGCAGTCGTCGCACTTCCGAGTCCGATGCCAGATCGTGCCAGCTGGCGCCATCCGTGCGGAAGTAACCCCACACAAACCCCAGAAAGAAACAACCCACAGAAATTGGTCCTACAAGGGCGCGGATAAAACACTGGTACCAGCTCAGCTGTACGCCATTGTTGTTCGCCACCATCAGCCGCCAGGCGCGCATGCCAATGGTCTGGCCGGCTGCGCGCCAGGACCAGAAAAAATAGCCCGCAGTAACCAGAAGCAGACCGAGCTGATAGAGGGGGCCGCCCACGCAGGGGGTGTAGTCGATATGCTCCGGCTGGCAGTGCAGGCCGCCGAAGGTGGTGGCGACGAGCAAGGCGAAAAATCCGTACACCATCCACAGTCCAGCGACGATCAGAATGTCATAGACCAGGGCCATCAGCCGAGGCAACACACGGGCGTGGGGAAGCTGGTTGAATTGGGTGGGAGTCTTGACTGTTTCGGGCACGGGTATCTCCGCCGGTAAGAACTGGCGGCGATTCTAGCAAAAAGGTGCAGGGGCCGGGGAGAGTGAGTAGGGGGCTAAAGGTGGTAAAAAGGGGGCCATAGCCCCCTTGCGGTTCTTCAGGACGGTGATCCGATATTTCGCTGGAGTGGATCAGAACTCGTACTGTATAGAAATCTTGAACTTGTCATCCGACAGACGGAAGTCATAGTCGAGCGCATTGTTCAGGCGGCCACCGCTATTGGTGTAGCGCAACAGCGGATGTTGTTTACTGCGCTTGTGCTGTTCCATATAGGTCTTGAAGCCCATCTTCAGGATCTCATTCACTGCGCGGCCACCGGTCACGTTCTGGGTCTCTTCCGGGCGGGTGTGTTGCTCCAGCCACTGGTGGTTCAGGCGACGGTGCACCATGCCCATAGAGTTGTTGCGCAGGTTTTCGGCTGATTCGAACAGGGCCTGGTTGTCCATGCCAAAGGCGCTATCAATGAAAAAGGCGTTGTCAGCCTGAAGATTCAGGGCGCTGGTGGAGTCGGGAATGAAGATGTCGTCGGCAAGCAGGGGGGCGGAAGCAGGCAATAGCACGAACACGATCGCAGCCGGCAGGCTGGATACTAGGCGCTTGTTGGAACGAAACCGAGTACTGCAAGTTTCCATTTTTCCACCCCGGGCGTTTTACTGGCTCAGAAAGCTGATGAACAGCGTCTGAATTTATTATGGCTCACCCTTTATAAACTGTTGTATCTCACAATTTCCGGTGTTTTTCCAACGACATGTCTGACTTCATTGTTGCTTGTAGTCATGTTTCTGTGGGGCCCGCAGTTACTGGATATCTAGAGTTTTGCCCAGTCTGCGGGGCCTGCAGGGCGGAACCCGCCAATGTTTTTTAAGACCAAAACCATTGAGTCGCAATCCGCCTTATAAAAACTTTGTCTAGTCGTTCCGGTATTGGATCGTTAACGGGAAAACTGGTTCAGCAGTCATATGACTGGTGGCGCACAAATGGTCGCCCGAATCATCGATCAAGTTGACGGAAACAGAGATTATCCTCCCGCTTGTTGACAGCGCTGTCTTTTTCGCTATGGTGGATCACCGACCGGATTGTGAATTTCCGGAGTGACACATAAGAACACTATTGGCATCAGTACACGGTGCTTCCACTTATAAAGAGAAGATCGATGAAACGACTCCCCCTCTTTGCCAGCCTGGCGCTATCCGCCTTTATTGCATCCTGTGCAGATCCGGAGTCTGCCAGCCCTGCCCAATCTGCTGCGGGCGCCGGGGCAGCGCCGGCGCGTATTGCCGCCAATTTTGATGTAACCCAGGAAGTGCTGATCAATTTTCAGGGCGCAAATGCGGATCTGCGGGCCCAGTGCAAGAACGCTGGCGGCAGCGGGGCGACGTGTTCCACTTACCGGATCAGCCTGATCAATAACGGCCCTGCCATTGGTGCTGACGAGCGCGACTGGACGCTCTACTTCCACAGTGTGCGCCGCTCGCTGGCACTGCTGAACAGTGACGCCTTCACCCTGGAGCGGGTAAATGGGGACTTGCACCGCCTGGTCCCGACGGAAAAGTTTGCCGGTATCGCCGCTGGCGAGACGCTGCCGCTGGACTTCCTGGCAGAGAGCTGGATGCAGTTTGAGTCCGATTTCCAGCCGCGTCTGTTTGTTGTGGACGCTGAGGGAGAGGCACATGTCATCCAGTCTACGGATACGGATGATCTGAGCGATATCGTGTTGCCGATTACCAAGAACGACCCAGACAACTGGAAACGGGCGGCCGATGACGCCAACACCCTGGCTACGGCTGCGAGCCGGTTCACGCAATTTACTGCAGACGCGGAGCTGGTTGCCGATGAGGGTAGCGACTGGCGTAGCCGGATTATCCCCAAGCCCGCTTCGATGAAGCTCACCAAGGGTATGCCGGTGAAACTGGCACAGGGCGTGACTATTCAGGCGGAAGACCTGGCGGAGGGCAGTGTGACTGCTCTGCAGCAGCGGATCGAAACGCTGGGGCTGGCGGCCACCGGCTCTGAAGCTTACGCGGTATCCGTCACTGTAAATGCCGCTGCCTTTCCGGGGCAGCCCGAGGGTGCCTATCGCCTTTCCGTTGGTCGGAAAGGTGCAGAAGTAAGCGGCGCGGACCAGAGTGGCGCTTTTTATGGCGTTCAGTCACTGCTGGCGCTGGTAGATCTGCAGAGTAACAGCCTGCCGCAGGCTGTGGTTGAGGATGCCCCGCGCTTTCCGCACCGCGGCTTTTTCCTGGATGTGGGGCGCAACTTCCACAGCAAGGAGGTGGTGCTGAAGCTTTTGGACCAGATGGCTGCGTACAAGCTCAACCGCTTTCACTTCCACCTGTCGGACGATGAGGGATGGCGGCTGGAAATACCGGGCCTGCCGGAACTGACGGAAATCGGCAGCCAGCGCTGTTTTGATCTGGATGAAAATCGTTGCCTGCTGCCCCAGCTGGGTTCAGGGCCACATGCGAACAATTTCGGCAGCGGTTATTACAGCGTTGATGACTATGTAGAAATCCTGCGTTACGCCGCCGACCGCCAGATTGAAGTGGTGCCGGAGTTTGATATGCCCGCGCATGCGCGCGCCGCGGTGGTAGCGATGGAGGCTCGCTATCGTAAGCTGAAGGACTCAGATCTGGCGGCCGCTGAGGCCTATCGCCTGATCGACCCGCAGGATGATACCCAGTACCTGTCGGTGCAGTTCTATAACGACAGTTATATCAACCCCTGTATGGACTCCACCTATAACTTCGTGGGCAAGCTGATCAGCGAAGTCAAAACCATGCATCACACCGCTGGACACCCGCTGAAAAGCTGGCACTTCGGTGGCGATGAAGCCGTAAATATTCTCGCCTCGGACGCATTTGAAGTGGGCCCCGGTGAAAATCCCGATAAGGGTGACGTCGGTGCCGAAAAACGCGATAAGCCGTGGAGCAAGTCTCCCCAGTGCAAAGCGCTGATCGCCAGCGGTGAAGTAGAGGCCATTGATGAGCTGGGCGAACTCTACGCCAAGCGAGTGAGCAAGTTGGTGGCCGATGCTGGCATTCCCACCATGGCTGCCTGGAACGACGGTGTGAAGAAAATCAGTAACGCCGGTGATGAGCTGGCCACCGAGCACAATTATGTCAATTCCTGGGCGCCTTTGTTCTGGGGTGGTGGTAATGAAAGCACGCATTTCGCCGAGACAGGTTTTGACCTGGTGCAATCGCACTCCGATTATCTCTACTTCGATATGCCTCAGGAGGTAGATCCGAAAGAGCGCGGTTACTACTGGGCGTCTCGCTATACCGATACCCGTAAAACCTTCAGCTACGCACCGCTGAATACAGCGCAGTTAGCGGAGCTGTACCCCAACCGCGATGGCCACAGCTGGGACGCGACCTCTCCGTCCGCGGAGTTTGCCGACAGTGTGCGTGGTATCCAGGGGCAGCTGTGGAGTGAAGTGGTGCGCACCGACGAAGCGGTGGAGTATCAGGTGTTCCCACGCCTACTGGCCCTGGCGGAGCGCGCCTGGCATCAGGCCTCGTGGGAACTTCCGATTAAAGAAGGGCAGACGTTCTCTGGCGAAACCACTTTTGTCGACAAGCAGGCCCTGGCGAAAGACTGGGTGGGCTTCTCCGCAGCACTGGGGCAGAAAGAGCTGCTCAAGCTGGATCGTGCGGGTATCGGTTATCGGGTGCCGGTTCCCGGTGCAGTGATTGAGGGCGACCATATAAAAGCGGCACTGCCGTACCCCGGGCTGACTGTTGAGTATTTCAATGGAGAAATCTGGCAGCCACTCGGCGAAGCCGTGGCGCCGGAAGCGGTACAGTCTATCCGCGCACGTAGTGCTGATGGCGAGCGCGCCGGGCGACCGGTAGCACTGGACGCAAGGGTAGCCCTCTAAGTTAACCCCTCTAAGTTAAACCCTCTAAGTTAAATCCAGAGTACCGGGTGCCCGTCTATCGGGCGCCCGATTTTGGGTGCCGACTCGTCCCCCTCATCTTGACCTTTTGGTCACTATCTCCCTCGCTTTCCTCTTTGTACTTTCTATTTCTTGCTATCCGGGCTCGCACGGTCGACCGCCCGCCGCAAGTACCTCGCCGCGCATGTCTACAATTGCTGGAGCAGTTACCGGCAAGTGTGTGCGAATCTCTCACGGATTTCGGAATTACCAGTGTATTACCGCGCTGTTCGCGCTCTATCGCCGGGATTCGGTGTTAGATTGAGCATTGCATACCCGGTACCGGTGTTGCCATTTTCGAAAAAACATAATTTTTACAAGGGAGAGGGCCATGGCGAGAAGCAAGGTATACGACTACGTGATTATCGGCGGGGGGTCCGCTGGGTGCGTACTCGCCAATCGCTTGAGTGCGGACGAGCAGAATCGGGTCTGCCTTCTGGAGTCTGGCCCCTCCGATCACAACCTGCTGATCCAGATGCCCGTGGGAATCGGATATCTGGTACCGGGCAAACGTTTCAATCTGCATCACTATACCGAGCCCCAGCCGAATCTTGAGAACCGGCGCCTTTTCTGGCCGCGCGGCCGTGTGTTGGGTGGCAGTAGCGCCATCAATGCCATGATCTACACGCGCGGAAATCCGGGTGATTATGACGCCTGGGAGAGCGCGGGAAACCCAGGCTGGGGGTGGGCTGGCATGCTGCCGTATTTTCTGCTCGCCGAAGGCAATCAGCGTGGCAGTGATGCCTATCACAGTGGTTACGGCCCGCTGGCAGTTTCCGATCTCAAATGGAAGTCTGCTGCCGGTGAGGCATTTGTGAGTGCCGCACGGCAGGCGGGCCATCGCGCCAATCACGATTTTAACGGGCACCACCAGAATGGCGTCGGCTTTTACCAGGTTACGCAGAAATTTGGCCGGCGTTGCTCGGCGGCTACTGCCTATCTCCACCCGGTCAAAAACCGCCCCAACCTAAGCATTTTTACCAGTGCGCCCGCCGCACAGCTCGAATTTAAAGGCGACCGTGTGTGCGCCGTAACTCTGCGCAATGGTCATCGCATTGTTGCCAACAAAGAAGTGATTTTGTGCGCGGGCGCGATCCAGTCCCCACAGTTGTTGATGCTGTCGGGGGTGGGGCCCGAGGGTGAGTTGAAGAAACTGGGGATTGTTCCCCAGTGCCACTTGCCCGGCGTGGGACAGAATCTTCAGGACCACCTGGATATTACCCAAGTAGTAGAAACCAACCGGGCGGTCGGGTTTAACGATGCCCTATGGCCGAAGTTCAAGGCAGCGCTGCGACTTCCAGAATACCTGTTCTTGAATCGGGGCATGCTGACCAACAATGTGGCGGAGGCAGGAGGGTTTGCCAGTTCCAGTCTGGCCGGGGAGTACCCGGATATTCAATTTCACCTGAGCGCGGTGCCTCTATTCGATCACGGGTTCAATAAAAAACCGGGTAACGGCTATTCGCTGCACGCCTGCGCACTGCGGCCAAAAAGTCGCGGCAGTATTTCCCTGGTGTCTCGGGATCCCAAGGCGCTGCCCGCAATTCAGCCAAATTATCTTTCCGATCCAGAGGATCTCCAGGTGCTGGTGGAGGGATTTGAAATGGCGAGAGAAATTATCGAGCAGCCTGAACTGAAAAAATTGCAAAAACGCTGGTGGCTACCCGAGCAATCGCTGACCAGTAAGGAAGCCATTACTAATTTTATTCAGCAAAAAGCAGAGTCTATCTATCACCCTGTTGGTACCTGCAAAATGGGGCGGGATGACATGGCCGTGGTCGACAGCGAACTGCGTGTGCGCGGTGTGGATGGACTGCGTGTGGTGGATGCCTCCATAATGCCCACCCTGATCAGCGGCAATACCAATGCGCCGGTGATCGCCATTGCGGAAAAAGCGGCTGAAATGATTCTCGCCAAACCCGCGCTACACAAACATCAGGAAATCAGCGAAAGCGCATGATCTGGCAGTGCCCCCATTGCAGAGAGTCTCTTGAGTTAGCGGAGCGAACCTGGCGCTGCGCCAATGGCCATAGTTTTGATTGTGCCAAAGAGGGGTACGTCAATCTTCTGCCGGTTAATCAAAAACGCAGCCGTGAGCCGGGGGATTCTGCTGAAATGCTCAACGCTCGCCGGCGTTTTCTCGAAGCGGGGCACTACGGCCCGCTGGCGGATGCGATTGGCGCGCAGCTACAGAGTCTTTCTGCAGGACCAGCACCTGTACTCGACGTAGGCTGCGGAGAAGGCTGGTATGCGCGAAGGCTAGTAGAGCATGGCTGGCCTCCAGCGCATGTATTTGGAGTGGATATTGCCAAGGCCGGCGTGCGGCTGGCGGCAAAAAAACAACCACAAGCGCATTTTGCCGTGGCGAGCAATTACCACCTCCCGGTGGCCGCCAGTAGTGTGAACGCCGTGTTGCGCGTGTTTGCGCCAGGACCGGCCGAAGAACTCCGGCGGGTACTGAAGCCCGGTGGTGTCCTGGTGGACGTTTCCCCTGGGCCAGAACATCTCTGGAGTCTTAAAAGCCGTCTGTACGATCATCCGCAGCGGCACGAGTCACCCGAAGCGGTGCAAGGTTTGGCTCCGGTGAGCGAATTGCGTTGCGAGTTTCCCCTGAGCATAAAATCCAATGCTCAGGTACGAGACTTTCTGGCTATGACACCGTTCGCCTGGAAAGGGCGCGCGGAAGCCCGCGAGGCGCTGGAACAACAGGAAACGTTGACGCTGGAAGCGGATTTTCTGTTGCGTGTATACCAAAAGAACGAAGGGCAGGATTAACAAGTGGCAACGCCGCGTGACTACATGTTTATGCAGCAGGCACTGGCGCTGGCTGCCAAAGGGGCCGAGCTCGGTGAAGTGCCAGTGGGTGCACTGGTGGTGCTTGATGGCGAAGTGATCGGCGAGGGTTTTAATCAGCCAATTTCTGCATCTGATCCAAGTGCCCATGCAGAAGTAAAGGCGCTGCGTGCGGCGGCAGCGCACCAGGGGAACTACCGTTTGCCCGGTGCTACCCTGTACGTGACCATTGAACCCTGTACCATGTGTTTTGGAACCCTGATACACGCGCGCATAGCACGCCTCGTATACGGTGCTGCTGAACCCCGCGCGGGCGTAGTGGTTAGCCAGCTTCAGCTGGCGGAGAAAACATTCTTCAATCACAAGATCGAAGTGGAGGGGGGCGTACTGGCAGAAGACGCCGGCGCCCTGGTCCGGGACTTTTTCAAGAAACGGCGCTAGATATGCTCTTGGCAATTCTGATCAATTCGCTGCTGGTTGCTGTGGCGGTAGTGATTCATCACGAAGCGCTGAATTTTCTATTCTGGTTAGGGCGGAAGCTCAACGTACGGCGCAATGTAGGTGTGCTGATCGGTGTATTCGGCGCGCTGGTTGCGCACAACGCGGAGATCTGGTTGTTCGCGATAGGGTACTTTTATATGTATCACTCGCCGTACTTCGGTACGCTCGAGGGGAACTTCACGGGAACTCTGCAGGATTGTGTCTACTTTTCATTTACGACCTATACCTCTCTCGGGCTCGGAGATATCGAGCCCCACGGTGACCTGCGTTTCACCGTGGGACTGGAGGCGCTCACCGGGCTGGTACTGATCACCTGGACCGCCTCCTTCCTGTTTTT
Organism: Microbulbifer elongatus; assembly: GCF_020524885.1. Taxonomy (GTDB): domain Bacteria; phylum Pseudomonadota; class Gammaproteobacteria; order Pseudomonadales; family Cellvibrionaceae; genus Microbulbifer; species Microbulbifer elongatus_A. The sequence continues at coordinate 767,353 of NZ_JAIVKJ010000001.1, forward strand.
GAAAATGCAGCGCTTCTGGCAGAAGGAGCTTGAAAAGAGCTAGTCCGCCGGCAGCGATTACTTAGCTGCTACTTGGCCACTACTTGGCCATTACTTAGCCATTACTTAGCCATTACTTAGCCGCTATCGGGAGCTATTAAGGAATCTTGATAGAACCTTCAGGGAATCATATGAATAATAAATTATCAAAAGTTCCAGGCATTGTTCTGCTTGCTGCATTGATCGTGTCGACGCTGACCGGGTGTGACGGGCGTAAATCACCTGAGGAGGAGTCTAAAGAGCAGCAATCCGGGACGGATACGCCCTCTGCGTCGGAAGCGCAAAAAGCCGATGTCGACCCGGCACTGGACCAGGTCGCTCAGGAATACGTCCGTCTAGTGCTGACGCTGGGTAACCACGATAAAAGTTACGTGGATGCCTACTACGGCCCAGCGGAGTGGAAGACAGAAGCCGAAGCGGATGCCGCCTCTCCGGCAGAGCTCGCCAGCCGGGCAGAAATGTTACTGAGTAAGTTGCCACAGGATATTGAGCCGGCGAGCGACCTGCACACCCTGCGCCAGCATTACCTTAAAACCCAGCTGAAAGCGGTGGCCGCCCACGCCCATCATATCGCCGATGCCAGTTTTCGCGATTTCCAGCGGGAGGCCAAGGCTCTGTACGATACCGAGCCACCTGTGCAGGAATACGCCGAGTTTGACCCGGTGCTGGCCCAGCTGGAGCAGGAACTACCTGGCAACGAGCCGCTGCACCTTCGGGTACAAAAATTCCAGCAGCAGTACCGGATACCGGAAGACAAGCTGGCACCCGTATTCAATGCGGCCATCGAAGAATGCAAGAAGCGTACTCTGGCGCATATGGCGTTACCGGCGAACGAGAGCTTTGAACTTGAGTACGTGCAGGACAAGCCCTGGAGTGGCTACAACTGGTATCAGGGCAATGCCCACAGCCTGATCCAGATCAATTCCGAGTTACCCATTTATATTGATCGCGCGGTAGACCTTGGCTGTCACGAGGGCTATCCGGGGCACCACACCTACAACGCGCTGCTCGAGCAGAAGCTGGTGAAGGATCAGGGGTGGCCTGAGTACAGCGTTTACCCTCTGTTCAGCCCCCAGTCACTGATTGCAGAGGGCAGTGCCAACTACGGCATCGAGCTCGCTTTTCCCGGGGGAGAGAAAACCCGCTTCGAGCAGGAGACGCTGTATCCCCTCGCTGGTCTCGATTCGTCAACGGCGGAGAAGTATCAGCGTGTGCTGTCACTACTGGCACAGCTGAAGTTCGCAGAAAACATCGTCGCGAGGGAATATATCGATGGCAAAATCGATCGTGACGAGGCTGTCGCCCGATTCCAGAAGTACACTGCCATGAGCCCGGAGAAGGCCGCGCAGCGGGTGCGCTTTGTGGATACCTACGGCGCCTACGTGATCAATTACAACTGGGGCAAAGCCTTGGTGAAACAATATGTGGAAAACGGTGCCGAGACGAGCGATGCACGCTGGCAGAAGTTCTCCAGATTGCTCTCTTCTCCACGACTTCCCTCGTCACTGAACTGGTGATGCCAGAGATTAGGGCGAGTGAATTTCTCGCCCTAACTTTTCTTTACGTTTCGTTCCCTTCTTTCCTTCTTCCTTCCTGACCCTTCTTTTCTGACCTGAATGTCGTCTGAATGACTGACGGAAATTATCCTATTTGAATTTTCTCGCGAAGAGTTTTCCACAGACGTGGCACTGAAATTATCTTCTGTGGAAAAGTTTGGCGTTTGAAGGCACCTTTTTGGCGCTTATATTTTCATTTTTCCAGTGCGCATAACTGACGCTGATTTTTACGTCTGGCGCGAAAATTACTTTAATGGAAGTGTGTGGCGTCAATATTGTGCAAAAGTTCCACGGTTAAAGATTTTTTTTGGTTGTTTTTTCTACAGCTGGTTGTGTCCGTGTCTAAACTGACAGTGATTGGGTTAATTGCTGTTTAATTTGCCGAATACGATGGAGTTCTCAATGAAAAAGACACGCGTTCTGACACCGCTTGCAATCGCTTTTGCCGCAATGGTTGGTGCTCAACAAGCATCTGCCGACTGGCTGAGTGATGGTGATTTTGTTGTCCGTGTGGGCGCCAGCTGGGTGGACCCGGATGACAGTGATGATAACCTGCGTCTTAATGATGGTTGGATCAAAGAAGATTTCGATATCGACAGCGATACTACCTGGAATATCTCCGGTGCCTGGCTGCCAGTAGAGCACTGGGGTGTGGAACTGATGTATATCGGTGCGACCGATCATGATATGGAGCTGGATCGGGTTCGCGTTGATGACGTTATCTATGACATCGATGGTTACGATATTGGCAGCTTCGAGGCGTCGTACTCCAATGCGTACCTGAACTGGTATCCCCTGAGCCGCGACTGCCTGGGTCAGCCTTATGTTGGTATCGGGGTGAACTATACCGACTTTAGCGATGAAGGCTTCTCACGTCGCTACAACGACTTGCTGATCGACAATGATGTGCTCGCTACCGACGCACACTTTGGCCTTGGACATTCCTGGGGCTTCACCGGTCAGATCGGTGTGGATTTCCGCTTTGGTCGTGAAAGCGCGTTCCTGGTAAACGCTGCGGTTCTGTATATCGATACAGACACCGACTTCAATGTGTACTACAAGGATGCGCGCTCTAGCGACCCATCGCTTACCCGCCGCGCGACAGTAAATGATGTGGACTTCAGCCCATGGGTGTTCAACCTGGGCGTTGGCTACTCTTTCTAATCGACTTGTGAGATTGAAAAGTAGCGTTCAAGGATGAACGGAAAGGCACCCTCGGGTGCCTTTTTCATTAATAGCGGACAGGCGTTTCAAGGCGTAATTGGTTTCCATGGAATACCGCGATTATTACCAGATCCTCGGCGTGGAGCGCAGTGCTCCGCAGGATGAAATCAAGCGAGCCTATCGCAAGCTCGCGCGCAAATATCACCCCGATGTAAGCAAGGAAGACAATGCTGAAGACCGCTTCAAAGAGGTGAATGAAGCCTATGAGGTTTTGAAGGATCCGGAGAAGCGTGCCGCCTATGATCAGCTTGGCAGCAATTGGAATAGTGGTCAGGACTTCAAGCCACCGCCGGATTGGGATCAGGGCTTTGAGTTTCACGGTGGCGGTTATACCGAGGCAGATCCGGAAGCCTTCAGTGATTTTTTTGAGAGCCTGTTCGGGCGTGGTGGATTTACCCAAGGTGGTTTCCATCGGGGCCGTCGACAATTCCATGCGCATGGACAAAACACCTATGCGCGGATCGCCATTGATATTGAAGACAGTTATACCGGCAGGAAACGTCAAATTACGCTCAAGCACTCTGAGCTGGGGGCAGACGGCCGCCCGGTAGTGAAAGAGCGCAAATTGAATGTGACTATTCCAAAAGGCGTCACCGAGGGGCAGCAGATTCGCCTGGCCGGCCAGGGTGAGCCGGGGATGGGGGAAGGTAAGCCCGGGGACCTTTTCCTGGAAATTGTCTTTAACCGACACACACGATTTAGCACCGAGGGGAAAACCGTCTATCTGGATCTTCCTGTTGCACCCTGGGAGGCAGCTCTGGGTGGCAAGGTGCCGGTGCGAACGCCGGATGGCCTGGTCAACCTGACACTGCCGGCCAACAGTAAAAGTGGCAGCAAGCTGCGACTCAAGGGCCGCGGCTTGCCGGCGAAAGTGCCCGGCGATCTCTACGTGGTGGTGGATGTGGTGACGCCGCCGGCAAATACCGATGCAGAGCGGGCCGCTTATACAGCCTTCCGCGATGCCTTCACATTTGACCCGCGCGCCGATTCCGGCCATGCGTAAAGCGGAAACGTGGTACGCAGAGAGAAACTGAGAGCGAAACGGAGTGCGAAACGGAGAGCAAGATGTCGCCTGAAAATGAGCAACCTGCGGTGGTGCTGGATGAGAGCAGCCAGCTTACATTGCGCGAACTGTGCATCGCCTGCTCTCTTTCCGCGGAGCAGGTGATGGCGCTGATGGAAGAGGGCGTGATTGAGCCGTATCGCGCTGCTGGTCCGATGATGTTCAGCGGAATCTGTGTACGGCGCGTCAGGCGCGTGGTGCGCCTGGAGCGGGACCTGGGAGTGAATCACGCCGGAGCGGCGCTGGCACTGGAGCTACTGGAAGAGATCGAGCAGCTCCGTGCTCGCGTCCGCCGCTTGGAACGGCGCTAACCTTGACGGAATGTCGCTAGTTTTGACGTAAGGACGCGATGCCTACAGTGCCGCATCGGTGATTTCGTAAATCAGGTAACCGGTATACGCCAGGTAGGCGGCCAGTAAAGCGGCGCCTTCAAAACGGTTGATGCGCCCGTGAGGTTTGCGGAATCCGTAACCGAAGATAAACAGGGCGATCGTCAGTCCCATTACCATCGGCCAGTCGCGGCTGATGAGCTCTGGTGGTACCGAAGGCATGGGCGCGATGGCACCTGCGATCCCCACTACCGCCAGCAGGTTGAACATGTTTGAGCCAACCACATTGCCAATGGCAATATCGTGTTCGCCTTTGCGCGCGGCGGCCACGGTGGCGGCCAGTTCAGGCAGTGAGGTGCCGAGTGCAACAATGGTGAGACCAATAATCAGGTCACTGACCCCCAATTGATGGGCAATGGTGACGGCGCCCCATACCAGTATGCGTGAACTCACAACCAGCAGGATCAGGCCCGCCACAACCCAGAACAGCGCCTTGCCAAGGGGCATCGCGTGCTCTTCCAGTTCGCTGTCGAATTCTCCCTCGATGACATCGCCCTTGCCGCGCAACGCGGAGTAAATCGACCAGCCAATCAGGCCAAAGAAGCCCGCTAGCAGGATGACGGACTCCAGGCGACTGAGGCCACCGTTCCAGAAAAAGGCGGCAGTTACGCAGGTGAGGGCGAGCAGTAGCGGAAGCTCTTTGCGGATGATCTTACTGTTAACGGTGAGCGGGATAACGATGGCCGTGGCGCCGAGAATCAGGCCCGTATTGGCAATGTTGGAACCGTAGGCATTACCCAACGCCAGCCCGGGGCTCCCATCCAGTGCCGCCATGGCGGATACCACCATTTCCGGCGCAGACGTGCCGAAACCGACGATCACCATGCCGATCAGCAGCGAAGGCATGCCGGCATGTTTGGCGGTGGCAGCGGCGCCGTCGACGAAGCGGTCGGCGCTCCACATAAGCAGGACAAATCCGGCAAGTATCGCGAGAAAGGCAAGAATCATGGGCTTCCTTCAAATTCGGTACGGTTCAGTCCGCCGCGAGCGGTGTGAATTTGGTGGCGATTGTAACGACTATAGCGCTGCCTTGCAGTGATGATTGGTAAGTTCCCTGCTGGTGGGGGCAGATTCGGGACTCTACAGTTTGCTCTGATTCTGAATCTGGCAGAGGCCGTGAATCTATGAACAAGAAGCTGCTCCTGGGTGCCCTGATTGGTGCGGGCATGTCGATGCTCAACAAGAAAATCCGCCAACAGCCGGCCCCGTCTCCCGGTACGCCGCCACCGGATTTTCAGCGGCCAGATTTCAGCAAGGTACCGCCTCCGGAGCAGCAGGGCGGTGCCGGCGGTCCCAGCCTGGATGATATTCTCGCGCGCGCCGGCCAACCCGGTGGCCTGAGCCCTGGCGGCAATGCTGGAGGTCAGGCTCCCGGCGGCGACGTTTTTGGCGGCGCAGTTCCCGCCGGTGCGGGTGCTGGGGGTGCAGCAGTGCTAATGGAAATCGCCCGCCGGATTTTCTCGCAGATGCAGCAGTCCCCTGGCGGTGCAACCGGCGGGGGCGGTGGCCTGGGTGCTGGTGCCGGTGGTGGCCTGGGGGATATTCTCGGGCAGATCTTTGGTCGCGCGGGCGGTAAGTTCGGGCAGCAGGGGCCACAAGGGCCGCAGAGCAGCCCCGGGAACTGGCAGAACCCATCGGCCCGTGGGAAGGGCGGTCTATTCGGCTTTGTGAACACCGTGGACGGCGATACCGAGGGGGATGAGGGGCAGGCGGATGCCATGCTCAAGGCGATGGTGGCCGCGGCACAGGCAGATGGAAAAATCGATGAGGCGGAGCAGCGCAATATCCTGCAGGCACTGGAGGGGCAATTGGAGTCCGCCACACTGGATGAATTCCGAGCCTTTCTGACGCAGCCGGTGAGCATGGATGAGGTCGTATCGGCCGCGGACGACCCGGCGACCGCATTCAACCTGTATCTAGTGTCGGCAATGACCATCAATCCCGATAATGCCCAGGAAAAGCAGTATCTGGAGACTCTGGCCGAGAAGCTGGGTATTTCTGAGCAGGCGGTGCAGGTGATTGAGCAGCAGCTGCCGAGGTAGTGAGATTAACAGTGAGATCAATGAGATAGCCCGGCAGCGGCACCGCTGCCGGGCTATTTTCAAATGTCAGCTCTTTGGCAGCAGCTGCGCGAAATTCTCGCCGGTTGGGTAGTCTCCCGCGCTCCATCCCAGGCGAACAACCACCGTGTTTGTTGAAGGCGAGATCATTACCACCTGTTTGCGGTTGCCCAGCATAAAGTAGCTGTCCTCTGGTAACTCTGGGAAACGCGCAGTTTCACCACCGTGGTTTAGCCAGAACTGGTAGCCGTAGGCGGGGTCGTTTTCACTCTGGTTGGGGCTGCTCGCCGCGCTAACCCAGCCTTCCGGCAGCAGGCGTTCGCCATTCCACTGGCCATCGTTCAGCATCAGTAGGCCGAGACGGGCCCAGTCGCGGGCGGAGGCGTAGATGTAGGAGCTACCCACGAAAACGCCGCTGGCGTCCATCTCGAACGTGGTGTGATGCATTCCGAGGGGGGCGAGAATCTGCTGCTGGAAAAAGTCCACATTGGCCTGCGGCGTTGCTCCCAGTTGCTCGTAGAGCCAGCGCGCCAACAGGTTGGTAGTGCCCGAGGAGTAGGAAAAGTGCTCACCGGGCGTGTGCGCCAGTGGGCTTTGCAGGGCTATGTCCGATGCGCTGTGGGCATTGAACAGCATGCGGGTAGCGTCGCTGCCCGGTGCGTAAGTCTCGTCGAAGTCGAGCCCGGAAGACATCTGCAGCAGGTGCTCCAGGGTGAGAAGGTTGCGCTCGTCAGACCACTGGGGAAACAGTGGCGTGGCGACTTCCAGTTGTGGTTGCAATGCTTGTAGCCGGCCCACCATCATTGCCGTCAGGCTTTTGCCCATGGACCAGCCGAGTAGCTGGGTGTTTGCGGTAACGCCGTCGCTGTAGGACTCCGCGACCAGCTTTCCATCTCTTACCACCAGTAGGGCACGGGTATTGAGCCCGGCCTGATTGTCTTTCGTCAGCATCTCGTCGAGGGTTCGCTGCAGTTGTGCATCGATATCCGGTGCAGCTGAGCCCGCAGGCCAATCTTTTGCCTGCTCTTCAGCCATGTCTTCCGCACGAGCCGCGGTGACTTTATCGAGCGCTGTGGTGTCGCCGATATCCAGGGTGCAACCGAGTCCCGGGCGGAAGGTCGCGCTGCGCTCCCCCATGCCCAGCAGGCTGGCGGTGACGCGTTGGTTGCCATACTCGAGGTCCAGCAGTCGGTTTGCGGGGGAGTAGGATGCCAGGTCGTCCAGGTTGCGCGCTGCATCGAACCCCGAAACATAGTGTCCGGAACAGGCAAGCTTGGCCCCCATACCGGTGGCAACGCGCACCGCGCTGTTCAGTTGGGTGACGGAAAACCCGAGCAGCATCGGTGCGAGCAGTGCAAGTACCAGTAGCAGGCCGACAAGGGAGGCTAGGGTGGTCAGAATTATTTTTTTCATTGGTATTTAAAATGGCACTTGGTGATGAGATCACGGCCGAGGAGACCGGGATATGTATCAGTGGTCAGCCGCGGAAAAATCGGGAAATTCGATTGTCAGCGATTCTAGCAACGGGCCTTGCACAGCGGGCAGGTTATCAGAGGTCAAAACTCAAAGGTCAAAAACGGGGCCCTATAGCAACAAAGCCGACGGGTGGTTAGCCGGTTCCGTTTAATTTATTTAGCCATTGCTTTGGCGATATGACCCTCGATTTCCTCTAGCTGTGCGCGGGTGACCACTGGGCCGATATCGTTGTTGTTATTGTCCATGCCGTTGCCTTCCTTGAGCTCGTCATTCTGCACGCTCGTTGTGGCTATGTAAGACTCTGAATGGCGGTCACGCGGTCTCTCCATCGAATCCCCGCAGCAGATCCAGAAACGGCGCCCCGAAACGGGCCAGCTTGCTGTCGCCAATTCCGGAGATCGCCAGCATCTCCGATTCGTTGCGCGGGCGCGCCGTGAGCATTTCCCGCAGGGTCGCGTCGTGGAATACCACATAGGGCGGCACCCCGCGCTCTTCGGCCAGGGTCTTGCGCAGTGCGCGCAGAGCGTCCCACAGGGGAAGGTCGGCATCGACGATCTCCACCGGCGTTCGGGAGCGGGACTCGCCCCCGCCCTTGGCCGACTTCGCCGGAGCTTTGGGCAGGGTGCGCAGCTGCAGGCTCTCCTCGCCGCGCAGCACGGGTCGGCACTGCTCGGTAAGTTGCAGGGCATTGAAAGCCTCGGTATTTACTCGCAGGTAGCCGCGCACCACCAGTTGTCGGACAACTGCGCGCCATTCGTTGCTGCTGAAGTCGGTGCCGATACCATAGGTAGAGAGCTGGTTGTGGTTGAACTGGCGGATTTTTTCCGTATCCCCACCGCGCAACACATCGATCACGTGGGCGGCACCAAAGCGCTGGCCTGTGCGGTAGATGCATGACATCAGCTTGCGCGAGGCCTCGCTGGCATCCCAGGTGGCGGGTGGTTCCAGGCAGGTGTCGCAATTGCCGCAGTCCGCTCCCAGCTCTTCATTGAAGTACCGCAACAGTGCACGGCGGCGACAACTGGTGATCTCGCACAGCCCCAGCATGGCGTCGAGCCGCTGTCGCTCCTGGCGTTTGTGTTCATCGCTGCCCTCGGAGGTGGCGGCCATCTGGCTGAGCTTGACCACATCTTCCAGCCCGTAGAGCAGCAGTGCAGTCGCCGGCTCGCCATCGCGACCGGCGCGGCCGGTCTCCTGATAGTACGCCTCGATACTTTTGGGCAGGTCCAGATGGGCGACAAAGCGCACATCCGGCTTGTCGATCCCCATGCCGAAAGCGATGGTGGCCACCATGACCACGCCTTCTTCGCGCAGGAAGCGGCGCTGGTGCTCGGCGCGCACTTCTGCGGAGAGGCCGGCGTGGTAAGGCAGCGCGTTGAAGCCCTGTTGCTGTAGCCACAGCGCGGTGGATTCCACCTTGTTGCGCGACAGACAGTAGATAACCCCGGCATGGCCCTGCTGTTCCGTGGTCAGGAACTGGAGCAGCTGGTGTTTGGGGTTGTTCTTGGGGGCAATGCGGTACTGAATGTTCGGGCGGTCAAAACTGCTGATAAAGTGTCTGGCTTCGCCCAGGTCCAGGCGCTGGGCAATTTCCTGTCGGGTGCGCTGGTCCGCAGTGGCGGTGAGGGCGACCCGTGGCACATCGGGGAAGCGCTGGTGCAGGCAGGAGAGCTGCAGGTAGTCCGCGCGGAAGTCGTGGCCCCACTGACTCACGCAGTGGGCCTCGTCGATGGCAAACAGGGATATAGGTGCCTGCATAAGCAGGTCCAGGGTGCGCGGCTGCAACAGGCGCTCAGGGGCCAGGTACAGCAGCTCCAGATCTCCGCGCAGCAGCTGTTCTTCAATTTCCTGCGCAGTGCGGAAATCCAGTGAGGAATTCAGAAAGGCCGCGGAGACACCCGCGGCGCGCAGCGCCTCCACCTGGTCCTGCATCAGGGCGATAAGCGGGGAAATCACGATGCCGCAGCCCGAGCGGGCGAGGGCGGGGATCTGGTAGCACAGGGATTTACCGCCACCGGTGGGCATCAGTACCAGTGCGTCTTCTCCCGCCACCAGTGTGTCGATAATGGCCTGTTGGTCACCGCGGAAGCCGGTGTAGCCGAACGTGTGTTCGAGGATGTAGTGGGGACTCTGGGGGGCGGGTGTGTCTGTCATGGGCGCGAGTATACCCTTGGGAGAGTGGTGGCGGCGAACTGGTACCGACGATCCACGGTCCAATTCTTGGCGTATCTTGCCTCTTATTTTCGTGACAATGATCTATAATCCACCCACCGCAGACATAGACAGGGAAAAGCTATGCGCGCAATGACAATGAAGTCTGAAATGAGGTCTGTGTTGTTTCTGAGTACGCTCTCCGCAGTGCTCTTATCGCTTGCCGGGTGTATCTCCCAGGCTCCCGAGCCGATCAATCCACGCTATCTTGCCCAGTCCGCGGTCGCGGATACTCATCTGGGTTGGAAACCGGCACCCGCCAATCAGCTCAACTATTCGCTCGCTACCTCCAGCGGTATCGCCCGTATGGAAATGCGCGCACTCCCGATCGATCTGCAGGCAGTGACCATTGAACTGCCCGGTATGCGCAATATCGAGGGCATCCAGTGGCGCGGTGTGGGCGGTGATCACGCCATGCTGTTCGATGGTGCTGAGGAAATGGATGGAGTGACGGTCGAGCGACGGCACCGGGGGTACCTGTTACAGGTGCGTGGACCGGCGCTAGAGTCCATTCGCACCGGCGGTTACCTGACGGTGATCGATTATTACCGGAACTGATCTTGCCCGAGCAGGGGTGATAGCCAAAGGGCCGGCGTAGCACCTGCTAGTGCGCTTTCTCGAAGCCCAGCCCCTTCGGTCGGATCAGATAGAGATTTGGCCAGAACTTTCCTGTTACCCAGAGCCCATTGCGCGCTTGATCCCAGGCAATGCCATTGGCCACGGCATCGATATGGCGGCGGCCTTGCAGGCTGTCCCGCTGCAGCTTTTCTACGTCCACGACTCCTAGTACCTCTCCGCTCGCGGGATCGATGGCGATAATCCGGGAGTCCTGCCAGATATTTGCCCAGACCAGGCCGTGCACATATTCCAGCTCGTTGAGCTGCGACCAGTTCTGCCCTCCGCCATTGACGGTGACCTGGCGCACAACTTCGAAGGTTTGAGGATCGCGGAACGTTAGAGTGTTACTGCCATTGCTCATGATCAGCTGCTTGCCGTCCGTCGTCAGCCCCCAGCCTTCCCCGCGGTAACGCAGCACCTTGTCCAGGGTAAAATCTGCTCGGTTGTAGATCTGCACTTCACCGGCGCGGTAGGTCAACAGGTACAGTTTATCCTCGAGAACCGCGAGCCCCTCCGCAAAGCGGTTGCCCGCAAGCCATTTTCGTCTTACGGGATTGCTGCTCGGGTCGGTATACTCCGCAAGCCAGGAGTGGCCATAGCGTCCGCTGCTTTCCAGCCAGCGCTCGCCGTCAAAGTAGAGCCCCTGGGTAAAGTGGTCCGCTGGCCGGGTTTTGCTCTCCAGCAGCTCGTATTCCACCTTCTCCACGGCGTGGCTGTGGCTGCAGAACCATAACAGCAGCGTTGCCATGAAAACGGTTGCCGGCCGGCGTGGGGGTTTCAGTACGGCGCCCATAATAGTTAATTTTCCCTGTTCAACGGTTTCCAGTTCAGTAAGTTATGACCAGAATAAAAACCTTTGTCACCCTGACCCTGCTCGGTGGCCTGGCGGTGGTGTTGCCCATCGCTATCTTCGTGATGTTGTTCCAGTGGCTGTTTGGCCAGATCAGCGAAATGGTGGCACCGGCGACCCAGTGGATGCAGGCGCATACCCAGTTCAAGGATAACTTCGCGCGACTTGTGGTGATAGCGCTGATTCTCGGCCTGTGCTTTGTGATTGGCCTGCTGGTGAAAACCAGTGTGGGTCGCTGGGCGCACAAGCACCTGGATCACTGGCTGGGCAAACTGGCGCCCGGCTACAACACGATCAAGGATCTTGTGCTGCAGTTTATTGGCGGTGCTGGCAGTGAAGGGGTGCTGTCGGGGCCGGTGGCGCGGGCACGTATTCATGGCGCCGGTAATCCGCTGTCGGTGACGGCGATTGTGACATCGCAGCATGCGAATGGGGATTACACCGTCTATGTGCCCACGGCGCCGGTACCAACGTCCGGATTTGTCTATCACCTGCCGCCCGAGTGCGTAGAGATCCTGCCGCATGTGACCGTGGAAGCGGCAATGAAATCCATCGTTGCCTGCGGTTCTGGCAGCGGACCGCTACTGGTGCCACCCGTACTCGAAGAAGCTAAATAAAAAGCTAAAGATCTCTGTTCTTACCCAGTGCGCGAATCGCAAAGCGCATTGGGTGTAGTGCCTTCACCAGCTCCTCCGACACCGGCATTACCTCTCCCGTAACCCATCCTGCCAGCACCTCCGCCGCCAGCGGCGCGTAGGTGAATCCCCGCGACCCGAGCCCGGCCAGCACATACAGGCCTGGCTGGTAGGGGGTCCGTTGATCGATCAGTTGCTTGCGGTTTTTGCGCAGCGGGTGGTAGGTGCTTTCCAGTTGAGTCCACTCCGCCACCGGGCCGGCCATGGGAAGGTAGTCCGGCGTGGCGGCGCGCAGGGCTGCCCGCCCTTTGAGTGGCTGGTTGCAGAAGGAGTCGGCGATACCCGGGAGTAGTGAGGACAGCGTATGCAGGTTTTCCTCGTGTTCCTCGCCGCGGATCTCGGTGTCTGTCTGTTTGAGCTTGAACGTGGCGCCGAAGCTGTGGCTCGATGACTCGTTGTTGCCATCGGCTGGGGCGATATAGCCTTCGGCACAGAGGGCGATTTTCAGTTTTTCCGATTCGGCCGTGGTTTCTGCAAATGAAACCTGGCCACGAATCGGTTGCAGGGGCAGGGGTGCGGTTTGCGGAAACTGACGGTTGAAGTTGGCCGTGCAGAGAATCAGTGCATCAAAGTCCAGTGGCTCGGCGGTGCCGGCAATGTCCAGCTGCCAGCGTTTTTCAATCAGATGGGCGCTGCTAACAGTGGTGTCAAAGCGCGTTTCGATATTCGGGTGATCCAGCAGGCTCGCGCATACCTGACGAGGACGCAGCCAGCCGGCGTGGGGGAAGTGTAGTCCCGGAGTTGTAAGGTGGACACCGGCGAGCGCACTGGCCTCAGAGGCAGTGACGGGCTGTGCGAGCGCGGAGTCGCCGTCCAGTGTCAGTTGCTCGACGATCTGCTGCTGCAGCTGCTGTTCTTTTTCCGTCTGTGCCAGTTGCAGCAGGCCATCGAAATGCACCGCCTGCGGGCAGATTGCCGGGTAAAAGCGCTGGGCGTACTGAAGTGCCAGCAGGTTGAAGTCGCCGTTGGGGCCGGGCTTCGGTGAGAGCTTTGCGTAAAGAATCCCCTGGTCGTTACCCGAGGCGCCACTTCCCGGGGCGTCGCCCTTTTCGAATACGGTTACCTTGAGGTTGCGTTCCGCCAGCGCCCGCGCAGTGGTCGCGCCGGCAATGCCAGCACCGACAACGGCGACAGATTTTATTGACTGTTTCTGTTCTGGGCATTGCGACGGTGGCAAGTGCCAGGGCGTTGTCTTGTGCCCGTGGGGAGTGTCGGTCGATGCCCGAGTAAAGTCACCGCGCAGCATTTCTCGCTTGCGGCCAAACCCCGGCACCTTCTGCAATTCAAAGCCGACGGACTTTAACCCACGCTTTACGATACCTGCGCAGGTAAAGGTGGCAAAAGTAGCCTGTGGTGCGCTCAGTCGGGCGATGGCCTGAAACAGCTCCTCGCTCCACATCTCCGGATTCTTAGACGGGGCAAACCCGTCCAGAAACCAGGCATCGATTGCGCTGTCACGCTCCGGGTCGTCCAGCAGTAGTCGCTCGAAACCGCTACTCGCCTCATCAATCACCAGCGTCAGGTAAACCCCACCGGAAAATTTCAGCCGGTGTACTCCCGGGGCAAGTTGCTGTGGATACTGTTCGATCAGTTGCCGGCTGAGATCGTCCAGCTCTGGCCACATGCCCAGTGCGCGCGCAAGATCCCGGGGGTGCAGTGGAAATTTCTCCACACTGACAAAATGCAGTTGCGACTTCGCCGGCGCTACCTGCAGCCAGAGCTGCCACGCAGCAAGAAAATTGAGCCCCGTGCCAAAGCCGGTCTCACCGATGGTAAAACGCGTACCTTGTTCCAGATTTGCCCAGCGTTCTGGCAAGTGGTTCTCGGCGAGAAACACGTGGCGGGTTTCCTCGAGCCCGGAAGCCGTCGAAAAATAGATATCGTCGAACGCACTGGATACCGGCTGGCCATTTTCCCGCCACTCCAGTTTGGCGTGGTGAACCGGGGGTGAGTTCTTCTCAGGCATAGAGGCTGTTCACTTGAGACCGAACTCGCGCATGAACTGTGCGCACCACTGGTCGAGGCGTTCGTCACTCTTGTCGAACTCGCTTTCCTCGTCTAGCGCCAGACCCACAAAGTGGCTGCCATCTGGCGTTAACCCTTTGGACTCTTCAAACTGGTAACCCTCCGCCGGCCAGTAGCCAACGGCCTTCGCGCCGACCGCCACCACCTGCGCGTGCAGGTAGCCCAGGGCATCCTGATACCATTGCGGGTAGCCTTCCTGGTCGCCCATCCCGTACAGGGCAACGGTTTTACCACTCAGGTCCAGTTGTCCCAGCTGATCCCAGCAGTTCTCCCAGTCTTCCTGCAGTTCGCCGTAATCCCAGGTAGGGATGCCTAGGATCAGAAAATCGTAGTCCTGCATCTGGGCGATATCCTCGTCCGCCACATTGTGCAGATCGATCCACTCCTCGCCGAGGCGATCGCGGATTTTCTCCGCCGCCATTTCGGTGTAGCAGGTACTGGAGCCGTAAAAAAGTCCGATAGGTGCGCGCATAAACTAACTAGCGTTGATTCAGCCTTGAGCGGTTAACTCAGCTTTGGGCATTGATATAGCCCAGCTGCCGCCAGGCTTCGTAAATGACAATGGCCGCAGCATTCGAAAGATTGATACTACGGCTGTTTGCACACATGGGAATGCGCAGGGTGTGGTCAGGGCCGGTTTGGGCAAGAAACTCCGCGGGCAGACCGCGGCTCTCGGGGCCAAACACAATCGCGTCGTCCGCGCGGAACTCGATTTCCGAGTGCGGGCGGCTGCCCTTGGTCGAAAGCGCCAGCACCCGCTTTGGCTGCTCCGCCTCCACGAATGCATCCCAGTCCCGATGGCGCACCACGCGGCTGTATTCCGCATAGTCCAGCCCCGCCCGGCGCAGGCGCTTGTCGTCCATGGCGAACCCCAGGGGTTCGATCAGGTGCAGCTCGGCACCGGTATTGGCACACAGGCGGATGATATTGCCGGTATTGGGGGCAATTTCCGGCTGGTAGAGCACGATTTTGAACATGATGGCTGCAACGTCAATCGCTTAAAGCCGAACGTATCGGCGACGGAACTTTACGCGAAGGTGTCGGTAGCGGGTATAGCCTTGTGAGACCTTCTGCGAGAGGGACCTCGCAGAAGAGCCCCCATGGATGGGTTTACGGCGTGTCTCACAAGGCTATACCCGTTAGCGGCACCGCCACTGAACGAGACCAGTGCGGCAAAGCTGAAAAGGCGGGGATTATAGCGCGGAGGAGGTTTCTTCGCAGTCGATCTCTACTCCCAGCTCGTCGGCGATTTCATCCAGCTCGTCGTGCAGGCCATCGATACTGACATCTTCCGCAACACTGATGGTGCACTCGGCGGAAAACAGGGGTTCGCCGCTCCAGGGAGTGCTGCTGTAGCGGGTGTCCAGGGTCTCCATATTGATCTTGCGCGCCGCAAGCGCGCGGGAGATCTCCTTCACGATACCCGGGCGGTCATTGCCCACCAGCTTCAGCTGCAACGTCTGGCGACTGTCCGCAGCCACTGCCAGCGCATCTTCAATCTGCAGCTTGAAGTCATCCCCGGCAAGATTCTGCAGGGCGTCTTTCAGCGTCGCGCTGTCCTCCGCGGCCACACTGACCCGCAGAATACCGGCAAACTTGCCAGCAAAATGGGCCATCCGGCTGTCTTCCCAGTTACCACCATTTTCCGCCACCGCGGCCGAGAGCATCTCCACCACACCGGGTTTGTCGTCACTGATGATGGAGATCACGAGGTGCTGTTGCATGAGGGCATCCTTACTTACTGGCGCTATTAAATCGGTTTAATTGCTGAATTGTAGCCAGTGTGGTGCCCGCAGGGCAAAGATCTCCCCAACGAAGCCAGGGAACTTTGACGCGATGGTCGAAGTCTTTACAAGCAACATGCGGCGGTGTTGAATCACCGGTCGTAGGAACGAAAATCAACAAGAGGGTATTAGGATGAAACTGGTTCATTGGCTGGCAGGCGCCGCCTGTGCGGTATCACTGGCAGCGGGGGCTGCCCAGGCCGACACCTTGAAAAAGGCGATTGAAGGAGAGCAGCGCACACCTGAATACGCCGCGCGGGACAAGTACCGTCACCCGGCGGAGACCCTGGCGTTCTTCCAGGTGAAGCCGGAAATGACCGTGGTGGAGATCTGGCCGGGCGGCGGTTGGTACACCGAGATCCTCGCGCCTGCACTGAAAGAAGAGGGTACCTTCTACGCAGCACACTTCCCGAAAGATACCGAGGTCGGTTACTTCAAGCGTTCGCGGGAAGGGTTTGAAAAGCTGCTGAAGAAGGAGAAGGACACTTACGGTGCGGTAAAACTGACCGAGTTTGCACCTGGTGGCGACAGCGAAATTGCGCCGGCAGGTTCTGCAGACGCAGTATTGACCTTCCGCAATGTGCACAACTGGATGCGCGGTAATGACGAACAGGCAGCGTTCAAGACCTTTTACAAGGCGCTGAAGCCGGGTGGTGTTCTGGGGGTGGTTGAGCACCGCGCGAAGCCGGGTACCAGCCGTGAAGATATGATGAAAAGCGGCTACATGACCCAGGAATACGTCATTGACCTGGCGAAAAAGGCGGGATTCGAACTGGAAGAAACCAGCGAGATCAATGCAAACCCCAAAGACACTGCGGATCATCCGAAAGGCGTCTGGACCCTGCCGCCTTCTCTGCGCCTTGGTGACGAAGACAAGGACAAGTATCTGGCCATCGGTGAAAGCGATCGCATGACTCTGCGATTCCGCAAGCCCAAGTCCTGATATTCCTCTTCGATCGAAGTTAAAATGCCCCGGAACTCCCGGGGCATTTTTTTTACAGGTACATAATGATCATCCCGCACCAACAACTGGACCCAGAAACCCTGCAAAACCTGCTGGAAGAATACGCCACCCGCGACGGCACCGATTACGGTGAACGGGAGGTGAGCCTGTTGGACAAGGTGGCGAACCTGCGGCGGCAGCTGGAAAACAAGACAGTGGTGATCTGGTTCGAGCCCGGTGAAGAGTCCGTGAACCTCATTCTTGCAGAAGACATTCCGAAGGATGGCCCGGGAAGCGGAGATTACTGATGTCAGACAACTGGCTGCTCAGAAGGCCGCAAGAGGAGCCCTCAGCCTGGTTCCTTTTTGCCCACGGCGCCGGCGCGCCCATGGACAGTGACTTTATGCAGGCGCAGGCAGAATTGCTCGCCGCTCAGGGCGTTGGGGTGGTGCGTTTTGAATTCCCCTATATGGAAGAGCGCAGGGAGTCTGGCAAGCGCCGCCCACCCAACAAGATGGAGGTGCTGCTGGCGTCGTTTCAGGCGCAGATTGAACGCGCCGGCGAGGAGCTGTCCGCGGCGCCGTTGTTTATCGGTGGCAAGTCCATGGGCGGGCGCGTGGCGAGTATGCTGGCGCAAGAGAATTTTGAACAAGGGAGGGTGGCCGGGGCTGTGTGCCTGGGCTATCCGTTCCATCCACCGGGCAAGCCAGAAAAGCTTCGCACCGAACATCTGGTGCCGCTCACCTGTCCGACATTGATTGTGCAGGGTACACGGGACAAACTGGGGAATCGTGAAGAGGTGGCGGGTTATCCGCTGGCGTCTGCCATCGAGCTCTGCTGGCTAGAGGACGGTGATCATGACTTCAAGCCGCGCAAAGCCAGTGGGTTC
Organism: Microbulbifer elongatus; assembly: GCF_020524885.1. GTDB lineage: Bacteria > Pseudomonadota > Gammaproteobacteria > Pseudomonadales > Cellvibrionaceae > Microbulbifer > Microbulbifer elongatus_A. The sequence continues at coordinate 785,175 of NZ_JAIVKJ010000001.1, forward strand.
AGTCAGCAGCAACACTGGCAGGCTGCCGCTGACAGGGCTGCGGAGTTTATGCGCGCTCGAGAATTGTAATCCGCTCTTCGTGAAGTAGCATCGGTGCAAGTTGTGCCATCTGCTCCCGACGCTCTTCGCTGTCATACCACTGCTGCCAGTGCAGTACCGACTTCCATTTTGACAGGGTGAAGCGGCGGCGCGGGTTGTCCAGTTCGGTGTAGGTATGGCCGTCCACAAAGCCGGTGGTCTGGTAGGCGTTGGTCAACAGTCGGCGGGCGGCATCCTCGTAGGTGGTCTCCAGGTCCTCGGCAACTTCCCGCTCGATCAATACATAAATCATGACTGCTTTCTCATCCTTACTGAAACGACTGTTCTGGTGACTTGTTATAAGCTGTTCTGGTGAACAGGGTGCGTGCAGTTTAGTCTTTTCCGGTGCCATTCGGCGAACCGGTTTCACAAAATGACCAGGTGTTCTGGTCGGGCTGGCACGGTTTGCAGATGACGCGCTGGCGTAAATCCCTGACAATAGCCCCATGAAATCACACCATACCCTCGATGCCCGCGGCCTGCTGTGCCCGGAACCCGTCATGATGCTCCACGCCGCGGTACGCAAGGTCGCGGAGGGTGAAGTATTGCAGATGTTCGCCACAGACCCATCTACTCAGCGCGATGTACCCAAGTTCTGTCAGTTTCTTGGTTACGAGCTGGTGAAGCACGCGGAAGAGAATGATGAGTTTGTTTACTGGATCAAGAAGGCGGATTGAACCCCAGAAGTCAGAATCGACCGCCACAACAATTGTTCAAACGTAATAAGGGCGACCACTGGTCGCCCTTATTTTGTGTAAATGTGAGGGAAATAAGTTAGGGCGAAGTGACAAGCGCCGCGATCGCAGCTAGGGCCTCCGGGTCCTCGGATTTGATCTTGTTGGCGATGTGGTGTTGGAAGAAGTAACGGAAACATTCCGACTCCTGTGCCGGGTACAGGCAATCGTCCCCGGGAAGAACCGGTGTGGTTTCCACACTGTTGTGATCAATCAGCATGCCGTGGATCTCACCGCTGGCGAAAAGGCGCCAGCTCACCACCTCGGTCAGGGTCAGGTTCTCCTTGTCGACATCCATGAATACCGCATGGGTACCAATGGTGTCGGGGATCTCCTGGACAACCTCGTCCGCCTGATTGCTTTCGTACTCGAAGTATTCCGCCGCAGTCTCCAGCTCGACGATTTTATGGATCGGAGGCTCGTGGAAAATTTCCTCGATGCCCGGGTCATAGTAACCTTCAAACCGTCCATCCAGAGGGTCCTGGATATCCGGGCAGGCCACAATGGCGTTTAACCAGGGAACCAGTCCGACAATCTCGCCGTTGGCACGCAGGCCCCAGCAAAGGATTTTCAGGCTGTAGAGGTCAGTTCCGCTGGAATTGTTGGAGTAGAGCATTTCCAAGCCGTCCAGCTCCGGAGACAGGCGAATAAACCGCAGGTTCTCTGAAGTCTCGATTGGCTTGCCGGTGAAGAGGTCAACCACGTTGTTCGTTCTGTGGTCGGTCATAGAGCACCTCCTTGCAGGGCCGGTAGTAGGGCGGGAAGGTCTTGTACTACTTATGAAGTGCAACCGGCGCAGGGATATCGAGCGAGGGCCGGGCGGCCAATCGCCGAATCCAGACTCCGGGAGCGCTTTTTTTGCCTCCCTGGGAAGCCGGTACCGCAACCGAAAACAACCACTCTGTGCCCATGGGGCGACTGCGTTGAGCGGTAGTTGGTTTCCGGTATCCCTATGTTCAAAGGTATATTCTGATCCGCAGAAATACAACCAGCGGAGTGGGGTTCTTTGCCTCTAAATGCCTCCTTTTTGCTTGAATGGATTCGAAGTGGGGGCGGACCCGGCATTCCGCATATAGCCCGGCTGAAAACCGGCCAGCCTTGATCCCCGCCCGCCCCCTGATATAGTCCGCGCCAATTGGGTGTCCGTCCGTGCGGATAGACCTGATCCCTGATGAAAACAGTACCCAGTACAGATACCAGAGCAGTCAACCGTTTTGCCGAACGCACTATTGGATGAGCAAGTTCCATACCACTTCGATACTTCTCGGGGCGCGCAACCCCCTGCGCGGCACTCTGAGCTACAACAATCTGTGACTGAACGCATAGTCACCGTCTTCGGTGGCTGCTTTTCTGATCCTTCCGGGCTCAATACGCGCTTGGTGGGCGACAATCCCGAGCCCTATTACCGACCAGCGGAGAGTGATGGTGACTGGCACCAGGTGGAGTTCACCCACGATTACGCCGCCAGTGCACTGCATGAAGCCGCACACTGGTGTGTGGCGGGAGCCGAGCGCCGCCTGCAGCCGGATTACGGCTACTGGTACGCGCCCGATGGCCGCAGCGCCGAGCAGCAGGCGGAGTTCGAGCGGGTGGAGGTAAAACCCCAGGCGTTGGAGTGGATCTTTTCCGTTGCCTGCGGCATGAAATTTCGAGTGAGCGCCGACAACCTGGATGCGGGCCTCGGGCCCAGTGACCAGTTCAAGAGGGATATCTGGCAGCAGGTGCAGCTTTACTGTGTTAAAGGCACTGACACCGACATGAACGCCCGTGCCCGCCAGCTTGCTCGGGCACTGGCGGCGGCTTTTGGTACCAGCGATCCGTTCAACCCGGGTGCTTACCGCCTGGAGGATCTCGGATGAGCCAGACTTTCCTGGTCGACGCTTCGGTCTATATTTTCCGCTACTACTTTGCGCTGCCGCCCAACTGGGAGAGCCGCAGCGGTTACTCCACAGAAGCGGTCTACGGCTTCAGCAACTTTCTGCTCGACCTGTTGGCTCGCAAACCCGCATATATCGCCTGTGCTTTTGACGAATCCCTGGGTAATTGCTTCCGCAACGACATTTATCCGGACTACAAATGCAGCCGCGCGCTGCCAGATGAGGCACTGGCCTACCAGCTGGCAGCCTGCCGGGAAATGGCCGAAGCACTGGGTATTGCCAGTTATGCCAGCGACCGCTACGAGGCGGACGATATTCTGGCAACCCTGACGCGACGGTGCGTGGAAAATGGCGCTGCGCCGGTGATCGTGACCCGGGACAAGGATCTTGGCCAGCTGTTGGAGCGCGGTGCCGCCAGCCTGTGGGATTTCGCTGCCGACCAGCATCTGGGCTGTGCGGAGATAGGGCTCAAGTTTGGTGTGCGCCCCGGCCAGATAGCCGACTATCTGGCCCTGGTCGGCGACGCCATCGACGATATCCCCGGAGTCCCCGGTATCGGTGCCAAAACCGCGGCGCGATTGCTGGCGGAGTTTGACGATGTCGAGTCTTTGATTGTTAAAGTGGATCAGGTTGCCACCCTGAAAATCCGCGGGGCTGCGGGCATTGCCAGAAAAATTACCGAGCATGCGGATCAGATGCGTATGGCACTGCAGCTGGCACAACTGGAATATCAGGTGCCGCTGGCGGTCGGTAAGGCCGGGATAGAAGGCATTGCCTGTGCGCCACGGGAACCGGATCTGGCCATTGCGCTGGCGGAAGAGTTTGGCATTGGCGGACTTGCCGGAAAGATTCGCCGCACACTCGAAAGTCTGCAAAACCGCGAAAACCTGATGAGTACAGCAACCCAATGACAATGAATATCGTTGCCGACGAAAACATTCCCGGGCTGGATACCTGGTTTGCGGACCTGGGGAACATCACCCGCGTACCCGGGCGCACTATGACCCGCGCGCAGCTGGCAGCGGCCGACATATTGCTGGTGCGCTCGGTTACCCAGGTGGATAAAGAGCTGCTTGAAGGCACCCCGGTCCGTTTTGTGGGCAGCTGTACCATCGGTACCGACCATCTGGATACGCTGTGGCTGGAGCAGCAGGGAATCTCCTGGAGTGCTGCGCCGGGCTGCAACGCCAATTCGGTCGTGGAGTATGTATTTTGTGTATTGGCTGCACTGAATGTGGACTGGCGCAATCGCAGTTTTGGCATCGTTGGCTGCGGCAATGTTGGCGGGAGTCTGCAGCGCAAACTCCGTGCGCTGGGTATCCCCTGCAAGGTTTACGACCCCTGGCTCCCTGACAATCCCGACGCGGCAGACCTATCGACCTTGCTACAGCAGGATGTGATCTGCCTGCACGCACCCCTGGTAAAAGGTGGCGAACATCCCAGCCACCATATGATCGATGGGAAAGCGCTGTCGGCCATCAAGCCCGGAGCAGTGCTGATCAGTGCTGGACGCGGCGCCGTGGTTGATAGCGCCGCGCTGCTGTCGCTTTTGCAGCAATCGGCACCGTTTACCTGTGTACTGGACGTGTGGGAAAACGAGCCGGATATCGGCCTCGATCTGCTGGAGAAAGCCGATCTCGGCAGCCCTCATATCGCAGGTTATAGCCACGACGGGAAGCTGGCTGGTACCCGGCTGGTGCGTGAGGCGTTAAATCGTGCCCTGTCTTTGCCGCCGGTAGAGATCGATGGTGAGTCCACAGGGGAGTGGCAGTCGGTTACCACCAAAGAAAAGGGCTTTGCTGCGATTCGCGACCTTTTGCTGCAAATGTACGATCCCCGCGCCGACGACCAACGCCTGCGCGCCGCTGCACAGCAAGCCCGTGCCGGAGCGCAGTCCATGGCGATCGCCTTCGATCAGCTGCGCAAGCAGTACCCCAGGCGCCTGGAATTTTCTCACTTCCGACTTGAGGCGCCGCAACTGGACGCTGAGACGCGCAAGCAATTGGAAATCCTGGGGCTCAAGTGAAACTCAAGAAACTCGGACTGATCATCAACCCCTGGGCGGGTATCGGCGGCCCCGCAGGCCTTAAAGGCAGTGATGGTGCGGAGACGGTTGCGCAGGCACTGGCGGCGGGCATCGAACCGCAGTCTCACAAGCGTGCGGCAATTGCACTGCAGGCGTTGCAGCCGTTCGCCGACGCGCTGGAAATTGTCACCTTTGCCGGTGACATGGGTGAAGACCTGGCACGCGAGCTGGGGTTCACGGTACAGGTGGTCGGCGCCGCAACCTCCGGCCGCTCAACCCCAGAGGATTCCGAGGCGGCGGCAAAAGCCATTCGCTCTGCCGGTGCCGACCTGATCGTATTTGCCGGCGGCGACGGCACCGCGCGCAATATGGTGAATGCTCTGGGCGACAACTTTCCGGTGCTGGGTATTCCCGCCGGGGTAAAAATGCACTCCGCCTGCTTCGCCATTTCACCGAAAGCGGGCGGGGAAGTGTTGCGCCGCCTGATGGCCGGTGAACTGGTGGATCTGCACCAGCACGAAGTGCGCGATATCGACGAGAAGTCCTTCCGCGAGGGTCGTGTCAGCACCCGCTATTACGGGGAGTTGTTGGTGCCGGAAGAGGGACATTTCCTGCAGGCGGTAAAAAATGCCGGCCGCGAAGTGGAAGAGTTGGCGGTGGCCGATATTGCCGCGGAAATAATCGAGGAAATCGACGAACAGGATCCTCAGACCCTGTATATCTTCGGTCCAGGCTCCACCACCCTCGCCGTACTCTCAGAGTTGGGCGAGGAAGGTACCCTGCTGGGGGTGGATCTGTGGAAGGACGGTTCCCTGTTGGCGGCAGACGTCAATGCGCTAGAGATAGAAGCCGCCATCCAGCGTCACCGCGAAGATAATGCGGAAAAGCCGGTAAAAATCATACTAACGGCTATCGGTGGCCAGGGGCACCTCATAGGTCGTGGCAACCAGCAGCTGTCGCCGACGGTGCTGAGGGCGGTTGGGCGCGAACACCTGATGGTTGTGGCCACCAAAACCAAAATCACCGAGCTGGGTGGGCGGCCGCTGTTGATCGACAGTGGCGATTCGTCACTGGATGAAGCCTGGAGCGGCTTTATTCCCGTAGTTACCGGGTACCGCGACGAAATTCTTTATCCGCTGTCCGGGGACGGCAGCGGCCAGGCTCAGTGAGCCTTTCTTATTACTATCAGCCTTACTTTTATCAGTAACAAAACAGCGAGTACTACATTGAACTGGGAATCCCTGCTGCAGATTGTGCGCAGTAAACTTGAGCAGTCACGCCCGGCAGAAAGCGCCTTGGACAGCCGCCGCCTGTTTCACGGCCGCGGCAACGTGTATCCCGGATTTGAGCGAGTTTGTGTAGACAGCTATCACCCCGCGATTCTGGTGACCCTGTTTGAAGAGTACGAGGGTGAGGACGCGCTTGCGCAGCAACTGTGGTCACTGGTGCAGCCCTTCGGTTATACCGGTATCGCCGTGCAGCGCCGTTACCAGCCTCGCGCGCCGATCCTGTGGGAGTGCGGCGAGCCTGTCGAAGCGCCGGTTGCACGCCGCGGTGCGCTGGAATTCCCACTGACCTTTGATCGGCAAAACGTAGGCTTCTTTCTGGATATCGAGCCCGGCCGCCAGTGGCTGGAGCAGCAGGTGCGGGAAAAAGCGGGCAAGGTGGAAAACCTCAAGCTGCTCAATCTGTTTTCGTTTACCTGTGCCTTTTCGGTGGTGGCGCGGGCGGCCGGCGATCTGGAGATACTCAATATCGACCTGAACAAGGGCGTGTTAAAACGCGGGCAGGCGAATCACCAGTTCAACGACCTTCCCATGAAAGGCATTCGCTTTGTTGCCCGGGATGCCGTGCGAGACTTCAAGCGCTATGACCGCAGCGGTCCCTTCCAGCTCGCCGTGGTGGATCCGCCGACGCGGCAGAGAGGAGCGTTTGAAGTGGAGATCAATTATGCAAAGCTGCTTGAAAAATTGCCGGCATGTCTCGCTGATCAGGCGGACTTGTTGTTCGTACTGAACTCACCGGCGCACAGTGAGGCGTATTTTCGCGAGTTGATTCGTGCCGCCAATCCCGGTTATTCCGTGGTAGAGCGGTTGCCGCAGAACCCGGACTTTCCCGATAGCGACCCGGATGCAGCGCTGAAGATGTTGCATGTGGCGTTTAGGCGGTAGGCGACTGGGTACATATAGAAGCGAAACTAGAAACGAAACAAAAAAGGGTGCCGCAAAATTTAGCGGCACCCTGTTAACGCGCAGCATCCACCGGGCTGCGTAGCTTTACGAGCTCTGTCATCAGGCCATCGAGCCCTCCGTAGACAGAAATTCGCTCGATCTTGCCGGTAACACGCTCAAGTGCCTCCAGCTCTTTCAAACGCATCAATGTGCCGTTGCTTTCCATCATCTTCGCCGTGTTATGCAGCGCGCGGACCGCTTGCGTCTCTTCACGACGACGAATCAGGTTGGCTTCGGCTTCCTTCTGCGCTTCGACCACACGGTTGAGAATGGCTTTCATCTCACCCGGCAGGACAATGTCCTTGACGCCGATATCGCAGACCTCCACACCGATGCCGCTGAGGCCTTCGCCGAGGATTTCCTTGATATCCCCATTGAGGGCGCGCTTGTTCTCGAGTAGCTCATCTAGCTTACGCGTGCCAACGGCTTCGCGCAGGGCAAGCTGAAGTGCACGATACGTGTGACTGCTGTAGTCGCCTGCGGTGGTGTTGGTTTTTTCTGCGTCCACTACCCGATAGCTCGCAGACAGGTTGATTCGCAGTGATACCCGATCGCGGGTCAGGATTTCCTGGCCGCTCACCTCCGCCAGTTGCATGCGCAAATCAATCAGCTTCACCTGAATGCTTCGTCCAGGTCTCCAGTAGGCGTAATAACCCGGTTCCAGCCAGTCGACAAGCTGCCCGTTGACCAGCAGCATACCGCGATGGCTATCCGGGACCTCGGTCAGATACACCAGGTTACGCACCTTGGTTTCTAGTGACGCAGGCAGACTGAAGCGCAGTGCTGTCGCCAGCTCAGGAGATAGCGCAAAGGCATCGTGAAGGTTGATCTTGTCTACGGTAACCTGATCGACTCCTTTCCAGATGGCCAATTCACGGGCGGGCAGCACGATATCGTCCAACCGCCCGTCCCGGTACAGCAGCGCGACCTCATCATCTCCAGTCTCTACACAATCGATATACTGCTCGAGCTCCGGGTGATTGCGCAGCAGGTACTTCATCTTCGGTCGCGGGATGGTCAGATCTGTAACCTCATAATGCTCGACCGTCATGGAATAGACGTGCGGACCAAAGCGATGGGTTCCCGCCTCCAGCAGGGATACAAAGCCCCCGCGCTGAAATACCAGTGCGCGCACATTCTCCGGGATTTCGATTGTTCTCCAAAAAAGCATGACACCTCCTTGTCATATGGCATCTTTCACAAACGCATGCGCAAGCGCATGCTAAAAAAGTGGGGGAGTCCACCCGCAGAGTCTGCGGCCGACAGCAGCTGGGTGTTGGGCCAATCCACCTGTACGCGCGGTACGCGTATAGATGGAAGACAGACATGGGTGAAGACGGAAAGACGAATAGTCTACTAGGCAATACTGCACCCAGCCCCTCCTCTACCGATCTGCCCGGCACAGCACACAGGCATACTGCCGGCGGCTGACCCACGGTGCACCAAAGCTGGCACAGTGGATCCCCCGTTGTTACATGCTCCGAAGGCATGAGGGGAGTTGCACCCCGGCCCGAAGGCCCCTTGCAAAAACAATTTCGATTTACAGTCGAATGTTAATGGCTATTGCGGGATTTGAACCCACGACACACGAAGTCAAAGTTCGTTGCTCTACCAATTGAGCTAAATAGCAATGCCTATCGCCCGTACAACGGTCGGTACACGGTAAGCCACTGGCCACCGCGCCAGCCTGGTCTTCGGAACCAGGGCCGCAGTCCGCTTCGTCAACGATAAACTCGGTGTCGACCTCCTGATCACCCCTCAAATGCTTTGCATCAGAGAAAATCAAAAGGCCAAAACTAAAAAAACCCGCGTGTTGTGCCACGCGGGGTTTTGATATTCCACGCAGCCGGCATTCGAATGCCGGCATGCCGGCAAGTTAAATTGGGGCTATAAAGCACTGATTTCCATTAGTACTGATGGTTTTAGGCCTGCTAAATACAGGCTTCCGCCATTGTTTTAACGGTAACCGCGCCCAAAGGCGCTTGCTTAATCTATCCGTGTTTCTATACATTTCTCTGGTCCTGATATTTGGTTTTTTCAGGGCATGAAAAAAGCCCGGAAATTTCTTTCCGGGCTTTCAGATTCTTGACGAACTTGAAATTCCGGAAGGGCCCACACCCTCCCGAAAAAAGGTGTTCTACCACATAGCACTATAAGCTCGCCACAGCGAGATAAACGTGCAGGGCTGCTGCCTTGCTAAGCTCGCGTCATCGGCTGCCAGGTGTTTGTTCGTCTTTGCTAAGTTCATCTTCAATTTGTTCGTCTTTGCTTTGTTCGGTTTCGAAAGTGGTGAGAATCATACGCTTGACTTTCTCTGAGTCAACACGCTCACGCTGACTCCCGTGCCAAAATATTTTTCCCGGTTTTGACAATCAGTGGCCAAGTTTATTCATGAGACCCACCATCAGATTCGCCAGCTCGGGAGAGGACCCTTCGTGTACCGCGCTATTCAACTTTTCCGCGTTGCTGATGCCATCGTCCCCACGACTCACTAAAAGCAAAAAGCTGTGATGGGTCAAAGACGCCTCTTCCACAGCTTCTTGCCGCACCAGTTGCGAAAAATTGATATATCCGCACTCTTTCAGCCAGGTCATGGCCCCCAGGCAGGCGAGGTGGCGGGGGGAGTGCAGGCCGAATTCATCTGGTGTGTCGGGGCCGGCAATATCTTCCACGTAAATCGTGGTCGGTGCCGGAAACTGCTGGAACAGGGCCAGTAGAATCCGCCCGGCATCGCGGTAGAAATCGTGGATATGTAAATCGTCCAGCATCGGTCGCTCTCGTTACTGCTTGCCGCTCTTTTGTTATTTGGAATAGCGCTCGAGGAAATTGCCCAGGCGATCGATGGCGTGCGTCAGGTCATCGGCGCGGGGCAGGAACACGATGCGCAGGTGGTCCGGTGCATCCCAGTGGAAGGCGCTGCCCTGTACCAGCAGGATTTTTTCCTGGCGCAAGAACTCGAGCACGAACTTCTCATCGTTTTCGATCTTGTGTTTGTTCAGGTCGATCCGCGGGAACAGGTAGATGGCTCCCTCGGGTTTCACGCAACTGACACCGGGAATGTCATTCAGCATCCGCAACGCCAGGTCGCGCTGCTGGCGCAGGCGGCCGCCGGGCAGCACCAGATCCTTGATGCTCTGGTATCCACCGAGGGCGGTCTGCACGGCAAACATCGCCGGCACATTGCCGCATAGGCGCATGGACGAAAGGATGTCCATGCCCTCAATAAATCCTCGCGCGCGGTGCTTGGCTCCACTAATCACCATCCAGCCAGAGCGGAACCCGGCCAGTCGGTAGGACTTGGACAGGCCGTTGAAACTCAAACACAACACATCCTCGGCGAGAGTACCCATGGGGGTAAACACCGCATCGTCGTACAGAATCTTGCTGTAGATCTCGTCGGCAAAGATCACCAGGTTGTGCTGGCGTGCGACTTCGACGATCTGTTCCAGCAGTTCTTTCGGATAAACCGCGCCGGTGGGGTTGTTCGGGTTGATGACCACGATGCCGCGGGTGCGCGGGGTAATCTTGGACTTGATGTCGTCGATATCTGGCAGCCAGCCGGCCTGTTCGTCACAGCGGTAGAGTACCGGTTTGGCACCGGTGAGGTTGGTGGCGGCCATCCACAGCGGATAATTCGGCATCGGCAACAGCATTTCGTCGCCGGTGTTCAGCAGCGCCTGGGTGGACATGGAGATGAGCTCGGAAACGCCGTTACCCAGGTAGATATCGTCGATATCGACGTTGGGGACTCCGAGGTTCTGGCACTCGTGCATGATCGCCTTGCGCGCGGCGAACAGGCCTTTGGATTCCACGTATCCCTGCGCCTGAGACAGGTTGTAGATTACGTCCTGAAGAATTTCATCCGGGGCATCGAAACCGAAGGGTGCCGGATTGCCGATGTTCAGTTTCATGATCCGGTGGCCCTCTTCTTCAAGGCGCGATGCTTGCTCCATGACAGGGCCGCGAATCTCGTAACAGACGCCGTGGAGTTTTTCCGACTTGTGAATATCCTTCATTGCTGTGTTCTTTAAATAGGCTTGTGAACAGTAAACCGGTCAGTCTTGCAACGACTGCCCAGTTGGCAAATTCTTCTAACCGGGGCCTGTTTTTTAGTAGGCTTTGCTGCCGGTCTTGGAATCGGGGCTTTCCACCGGACGGGGTTGGGTGAACCGGGCGCGATGGGATATACACCGTGGGTAGCGAAGGTGCTGCCGCTAAGCGTTGAGCCGGGCAGGGTAGTGCCGCTGGATACTGACTTATCAGGCAAAAAAAAGGAGTAACAGTATGTCAAAAGAAAAAGACGATAACTACTGGCGTGAGCGCCTGACCGAGGAAGAATTTCGCGTTTGTCGCGAGGCGGGAACCGAGCGGCCGTTCACCGGCGAGTACTGGGATACCTTCGAGGATGGCAGGTACCGCTGCCGCTGTTGCGGGGAGGTGCTGTTCCATGCGGAGTCCAAGTTCGATGCCGGCTGTGGCTGGCCGAGCTTCGATGCCGAAGCGGAGCAGGGGGTTGTCGAGGAGCGGGTGGACAATAGCCTGGGGATGCAACGCACGGAGATCCTGTGTGCCAGCTGTGGCTCCCACCTGGGCCACGTTTTTCCGGACGGACCCACGGTTACCGGCTTGCGCTATTGTGTTAATTCACTGTCAGTAAAACACGACCCGGATGACCCGGATAAGAACGCGGACTGACCGGGCCGTCTTCAGTCACGGTATCGGAGCGCTGCGTTCTGCGCTCTCGCGTCTGTGCCATTGGTGGCCAGCGCCGGTACCGTGATACCCAGGAGAATGGACATGATTCGATCGGGCCGCCCTCGCCACTGGGGGCGCTGGCTGTACCGAGTCCAATGGCTGCTGCTCGCCGCAATAGGTCTGGGCGTCGTAGCTGTGCGCACCGGCGTTTTGGGGCTGGACTCTGCTTTCTCTCTGTTCGGTGGGCTGGGGCTGGCAATGGTGGCCGTGGCACTCTTCTCTATGCTGGTGTTTCTGTGGGGGCTCATTCGCCGCCACAGCGAAGCGCGCACCGCGGCCCTGTGGGCCATGGTGCTGGGGGTTATCCCGGTAGCGCTTCCCCTTTTCACCGTCGGGCAGCAGCACCTGAATGCACCCGCCCTGTACGATATCACCACCGACCTGTCGGACCCTCCCCAGTTTGACCTGCTGCTCTCCCTGCGCGACAGCAGCGACCACAGTGCCGATTATCCCGGGGCCGCTGCGGCAGCGGTACAGAAGGACGCCACCATGTATCGGGATATCCAGACCCTGGTTCTACCTGTGCCCGCGGATAAGGTGATGACCGCCGCGGAAGCCGTGGCACGCGATCTCGGATGGCGGGTCATTGCGGTACGGGCAGGGCAGGGGCGTCTGGAGGCCGTGGCGCGGACCCCTGTACTGGCTATCACCCAGGATGTGGTGGTAAGAATCCGGCCTGAAAACGACACCTCCGGCGCCAAGAGCGAGAAAAGCGACGCCAAGGGAGAGAAAGGCACCCCCGATAAGCCGCAGCCTGCCGAGACGGCGAAGGGTACGGAGAAAGGTGCCGGGAAAGGTGCCGGGAAAGGCGTGGGGAACACCCTGGTGGATATGCGCTCGGCATCCCGTACCGGGGAGCGGGATTTCGGTAGCAATGCAGACAGAATCAGGGAGTTCATGCGCAGGCTTGAGGAGCGGGTGCAGTAGCTGATATCGGCGGATGTATACGTGGCGCCTCAATTGCCAACTGGGCAGTGGACCGAGATGCTGACGAAATCGACTGGAGCAGCGCGGCATTTTGCCGGCGGTTTTGTAAGTGCCTGTATGGAAAGGAAAAATTTACAGAAAAGTTTTAAATCGGGTGTTGACAGCCCCCCGGCCTGTCCATAGAATGCGCCCCACTTCTGACGCAGAGCTGAACTGTCACCAAGCACTCAGCGCCGCCGATGAAGGATTCTGGGTCCCCATCGTCTAGAGGCCTAGGACACCGCCCTTTCACGGCGGTAACAGGGGTTCGACTCCCCTTGGGGATGCCACTGCGGGAATAGCTCAGTTGGTAGAGCGCAACCTTGCCAAGGTTGAGGTCGCCGGTTCGAACCCGGTTTCCCGCTCCAGTTCCTATGTCCCCATCGTCTAGAGGCCTAGGACACCGCCCTTTCACGGCGGTAACAGGGGTTCGACTCCCCTTGGGGATGCCAATACCGCAAGGTCGCAACGTAACGACGATCTTGCATTACCGGGCAGGAAGATTTACTTTCAGCTCGGTCAAATTTGCGGGAATAGCTCAGTTGGTAGAGCGCAACCTTGCCAAGGTTGAGGTCGCCGGTTCGAACCCGGTTTCCCGCTCCAAAATAAAAGCCGCTCAATGAGCGGCTTTTTTTTGCCCGTTAATCGGGCAGCGAGTTCCGCACAGCACAGATTCAGTCTGATCGGCGCTGAAGTCGCTATAGCCGGTCCCGGTTGAATTGTGCTCCCTATAAGCGTTGAATAGCGCCTTCCTTTAGCGAATACAGTTGAACGCATGACAGCCGCACTCTCCATACGCGATCTGCAAAAGACCTACGACAACGGTTTTCAGGCCCTCAAAGGCATTAGCTTTGAGGTTCAACCCGGCGACTTCTTCGCCCTGCTCGGTCCTAATGGCGCCGGCAAGTCCACCACCATTGGTATCCTCTGCTCCCTGGTCCGCAAGACGGGCGGCAGCGTTTCGATCTTCGGTATCGATATCGACAAGGACTTCCCAAAGGCCAAGCAGCAGCTCGGCGTGGTGCCGCAGGAGTTCAATTTCAGCCAGTTTGAAAAGGTGTTCGATATCGTTTGCACCCAGGGCGGCTTCTACGGAATGCCGCGCAAACTCGCGGAAGAGCGCACAGAAAAGTATCTGCGCAAACTGGGCCTGTGGGACAAGCGCAGTACCCAGGCACGCATGCTGTCCGGTGGCATGAAGCGGCGGCTGATGATTGCCCGCGCGCTGATTCACGAGCCCAGGCTGCTGATTCTGGATGAGCCCACCGCCGGTGTGGATATTGAGTTGCGTCGCTCCATGTGGGAGTTCCTGCAAGAGATCAACGCCCAGGGCACCACCATCATCCTGACCACGCACTACCTGGAAGAGGCGGAGAGCCTGTGTCGCAATATCGCCATTATCGACAAGGGCGATATCGTCGAGAACACCTCGATCAAGTCCCTGATCAAGACCCTGAGCCGGGAAGTGTTTATTCTCGATACCCGGGAAGCACTGAGAGATGCACCGGATTTCGGAGACTTTGAAGGTCGCCTGCTGGATGAGCACAGCTTGGAGATCACCGTGGAAAAGGGCCAGTCCCTCAGTGACCTATTCGCCCTTCTGACCCCGCAAGGTATTTCCGTAACCAGTATGCGCAATCGCGCCAACCGCCTGGAGGAGCTTTTCGTTTCCCTGTTGGCTGAAAATAAGCAGCAAAAATCTGATGATGCCGGTGAAGGCCAGGAGGCGCAGTCGTGAGCCCGCAACTAATCTGGACCGCTTTCTCCACAATCTTTCGCCGGGAAGTGCGCCGCTTTACCCGTATCTGGCCACAGACCCTGGTGCCGCCGGTGATCACCATGTCCCTGTACTTTGTGATTTTCGGTTCCCTGATTGGCAGCCGTATCGGTGAGATGGGCGGCTATTCCTATATGGAGTTTGTGGTTCCGGGCCTGATCATGATGGCAGTGATTACTAACTCCTATGGCAATGTGGTCTCGTCCTTCTACAGTGCCAAATTTCAGCGCAGTGTTGAGGAGCTTCTCGTGTCACCCACGCCCAACTGGGTGGTGATGGCTGGTTACGTTCTCGGCGGCGTGGCGCGGGGCCTGATCGTGGGGTTTATCGTTACCCTGATCGCGCTCGTGTTCACCTCCCTGAGCATCCAGCATATCGGACTGACGGTACTGATTGTATTCCTGACCTCGGTGCTGTTCTCCCTGGCCGGGTTTATCAACGCAATCTTCGCTAACAGTTTCGACGATATCTCGATCATTCCCACCTTTGTGCTGACACCGCTTACGTATCTCGGTGGGGTGTTCTACTCCATCGAGTTGTTGTCGCCGTTCTGGCAGGGGCTCTCCAAACTCAATCCTGTGCTTTACATGGTCAATGCCTTCCGCTACGGCGTGCTCGGGGTTTCCGATATCAATGTGGGCTGGGCCTTTGCCGGTGTGTTGGTGTTTATTGCCTTGCTGTCGGCCTGGGCGCTGCACCTGATGAGCCACGGCAAGCGGCTGCGACATTGATCAGAAATTAATGGTTCGCCTGCAAGGCAGGCTCCTACAGGGTGCCTTGTAGGAGCCTGCCCCGCAGGCGAAAAATAAGCTTGAGTCAAAACATGAACCGAGAAGACTGGCAAAACCTGCCTCTGGGACAAGAAACCCAATACGAATCCAACTACAACCCGCAGCTATTGCACCCGATTCCGCGCTCGGTATCCCGCGCGCACCTCGGGCTGGAAGGGCAGGCGCTGCCGTTCAGCGGCGCGGATGAGTGGTGGGGCTTCGAGTTGTCCTGGCTGAACCCGAAGGGGGTACCGCAGGTAGCGGTAGCCCGCTTCTGTTTCGCCGCTTCCAGCCCGTCGATGATCGAGTCTAAATCGTTCAAGTTATACCTGAACTCCCTTAATCAGACCGAGTTCACCTCTGTTGATGCGGTGCGCGAGACACTGGAGAAGGATCTGAGTGCGGCCGCCGGTAGCGACGTGGCCGTGACCCTGTTCGACGTTGAAGATCCGGTACTGGCGGTACACACACCGTCCGGAATCTGTGTGGACAAGCTGGATATTCAGGCCCGGATCTATCAGCCGGATGCGGGGCTTCTTAAGTTGGAAGATGGTGGGGCTATCGTCCAGGAAACTCTCTACAGCCATCTTTTACGCAGTAATTGCCCGGTAACTGGTCAGCCCGACTGGGCTACCGTATCGATTGAGTACCGTGGCCCGGCGCTCGATCGGGCATCATTGCTTGCCTACATTATCTCCTTCCGCGAGCACCAGGACTTTCACGAGCACTGCGTGGAGCGAATTTACTGTGATCTGCAGCGACTTGCTGAATTTGAAAAGCTTACCGTTTGCGCGCGTTATACCCGTCGCGGTGGGTTGGATATCAACCCCCTGAGAAGCTCCTCGGGTGAAATCGAGTTCCCGGGGCGGTTTGCCCGGCAGTAAACACCCGCACAACCCAAACTCGACGTTCAAAAAGTCATCCCTCTATGAGGGGATTTGTACCCGTATCCCGTAACTAACTTCATTGGACCGAGAAACGTTGACGCAGCATATTCAGTGGGCGTCGATGTTTCCGCGAGTAAGTACAATGTGGAATGGTACGGAATGGAAAACGCAAACACTGTGGATGTGGGCTTTGGTCGCAGCCTGGCGAGCTTGCACGTAGAGGGGTGCCGAGGCGGTAAGCGGATAAAGGCCCGCTTGCACCGCAATAAACTTGTGCAAATCAAAACCCGCGCAATCAGCGGAGGCGCTGCGCTAAAAGAAGGTACCCTGTTGCGCGTTACCTTGAGTGGGGATGGCGCTGCAGAAGGGGGGATAGGATTCGGCTCCGTAGACCATGTGGTGTCAGTGGGGTACCAGAATCAGTACGAGTACGCACTGGATCTCGCCAGTGCGATTAACGTGCAGAAAGATATTCCTATATCCGCGGGGGTGCGTCAGGCCGACGGCTCATTGCGTGCTAGCGGCTCTTCGTGCCTGAATTGGATATGGGGTCCGGAAGGCAATTATGTCGCTCGTATCGATCGCTTAGATCCTGTGCAGATGACTACGATCGGTGGCCGCTCACTGGCGGCAGGCCAGATTGTTGATGTCCTTGTTTTGAACTCCGGCGCTAACGTCCAGCAAATGCGCTTCCGCTACCAGGTTCCCAGTGAGTATCACGGCAAAAGTTGGCGCTGGCCTGCCGCCCTCGCGAAAGTGATCAATGCCCGCGCGCAAGAAAATAATTTCCCGGTCAGGGCTGGGGAATATGACCGCGATACTGGCGCTATCAAAACGATAGAGTCGGCCGATCGCAACAAAATCTGGGTTTCGACCGGTGATGTTAGTCAGGTCATGGTGAAAATTCGGGCAGATGGTCAGCTGGTTCGCTTTCAGTCGGATTATCCGGAAACGCAGAAATACCTGGTGGGTTAGCGATTTTTTGAGGCATATTTGGGGGCGCTGGGCGTGGCATTTGCGATTGCCTTCCGGGTAGGGTTTTCATTTTGCTCGCGCAGGTCGTTCAGCAATGCTTCGTATTTGGCAATAATTGGCGCATCGGCGGGAAATATTTTTTTGAAACGGTTGAGCAGCGCATGACACTGCGCAGTCGCCTGATAAACGTCACCCTGCGCCATGGAAATTGCCACGTCTACCTCATCCGTTTCGAGCACCTGTGGTTGGCCGCGGCCGTAGGTTTTCAGAAAAATCGTCCGCGATAGCTCGGTAAGGTCCCGGGCTTTCTCGAGGTCATTCTCTCGCAGTGCGACTCGGGCAAGCATCAGGTTCCAGGCTGCGACACCATAGTCGTCCTGGCCGAACATGGCGATATTATCTTCCATTACGGCATTAATCAGGGCTACGCCCGCATCTAAATTACCGGTAGCCGTCATTACGTACCCCAGATTTGCGCGAGGGAGTAGTGTGGAGTCAGCAGAGCTCGGATATAAATTGCTCAGAATCGCATTTGATTTTTCCAGATCACGCCTGGACTCTGTATACATTCCCATCAGGAAATACGTGTAACCGCGGTGGTTGAGCAGCTCTGCCGTGGTTTCCAATTGCTCCCTTTGCTCTGACAGCAAGTCGCTTAATGTCTCAAGCGCCAACTGGTGGTAACCCAGTCTGCGTTTGAGTCGTGCATAGGCGATGGCTGTATGACGATAAATCTTGCTATCGCGGGAAAAGATATTTTTGCTGGTGTGGTAAGCATGCTCCAGCAGCTTTTGTGCCTCGTTCCAGCGGCCGACGCGCATATAGCTTCTGGCAACGAATCGATAGCTATTCAGAGTGTCCGGGTGAGTATCTCCGAGGTGAGCGATTCGATCGGCCAGTACGGCTTCTTCCGTTCTGGCTGCCATACTGAAATCGGCCTTGTTGAAATACGCGTTGGATAGGCTGTGGCGGGCTGCGAAGCCGAGCTCCGCACCCTTATCGGGAAGCTCACCCCAGAGATCCTGAGCCTGCTTCAGAATTTCAATGGCTTGATCGGGAGTCCCGACTCTGGATACCAGCTGGCCTTTCCTGTGTAGGGCTCGGGCCTTGAGCCTTACATCGGGGTACTGATTTAGCAGGTCAAAAGCCTGGGACAGCTTCTGTCCTGCAGAGTCCATTTCACCGATTTCGCGGTAATAGCGCCCGAGCCGGATTAGAGAGTCGGCCTGGGCGTGAGCGTAAGCTATTGCCCGATCAGACTTTTTGGTTGAAGCGGGTTCCGGTATTAGTGCCAGGGCCTCCAGTTGAAGCTCCACCGCTTGCCGGTATTTACCGGAGTTGTAACTCACTTGCGCGAGCGTGTTGAGTAGCTGTGCTTTGACAGCCGGTTCTTCATTCAACGATGATCTGGTCTTGCGCGCAGCGCCTTGTAGTAGCTCCCCTACATCGATCGTATGCCCTTGTGCCTGCGCCGGAGACGCAGCGTCGAACATTTCTGTCAGCAGTTTTGTGACCCTTTGCGCGATTTCCGCTTGGCGCTCTGTCTCCGCTTTTGCAACCAATAGATTGTCTCGTTCAAGTCTCAGCTTGTTGGCGAGGTAGGCGCTGGCGCCGAGTCCTCCGCTGACGGTGACGAAGACCGTCAGCGCCAGTGCCGACGCAAAAGGATATCGGCGGATAAGCTTACTGCTCCGATATAGGAAACCCGGAGGGGTGGCCATGACGGGATCACCGCGAAGGAATCGGCCTACATCGGATTGCAGTTCACCGACACTGGCAAATCGGTTCTGCGGTTCTTTGCGCAGCGCGGTGGCCGTAATGTTGTCGATATCCCCCTTGAGAGACTTCTGCTTGATAGCTGATCCACTTCTGGCTGCCGCTTTGCTGACCGCGGCCGGTTCTTTTTCGCAGATTGCACGGATCAGTTGTTCTGTGGAGGCGTTTTCATTCTGGTGGGGCGTGGTGCCGGAAAGCATCCGGTAGAGTAGCGTACCAAGGCCGTAAACGTCGGTTGCCATAGACGTTGCTTTGCCCGCGAGCTGTTCCGGGCTGGCATAGGCTGGGGTGAGCCCTGAGAGTCGAGTGGTGTGCTGTGGGCTCTGCCCGGTGTTCATTATCTTGCTGACACCAAAATCCAGAAGCTTTACTTTGCCTTCGGCGGTAACCAGTACATTTTCTGGTTTGATATCCCGGTGAATCACCAGATGGTTGTGAGCAAAACTCACCGCGTCACAAACGGCGAGAAAAAGCTTCAGGCGGCGTCGCAAATCCAGTTGGTGCTGATCGCAATAGTCAGTAATTGGCACGCCCTGAACGTACTCCATGACCAGGTACGGACGTTGTTCCGGTGTGGTGCCGCCATCAAGCAGCATGGCAATATTCGGATGTTGCAGTTGCGCGAGGATCTGTCGCTCGCGGTGAAAATGCTTCAGTTCTTCTTCGCTGGCGAAACTCGGAGCAATCTTGATCGCTACCTGCTGTTGATAGCTGCCATCGTCACGGTGGGCCAGAAAAACAATGCCCATACCACCGCGGCCGATTTCCCGCTCTACCCGGTAAATGCCGAGTCGATGGTTAGTTTCGAGGTTCTGGGTGAGGTCCTGTAATTGGAGGCCAATGATGTTTGCTTGCTGCTCTTCAGGCTGTTCATCGTCGGAAATAGCCAAGAGCCGTTTCACTTCGTCTATCAGTTGGCGGTCGAGGTGAGACTCAGCGAAGACTGTTTCTCGCTCAGATTGGCTGAGTGGCTCGCAGGTGTCGAACAGCTGCTTGATTTTTTTCAGATCGGTGGCGTCACGCATGGCTGTGTTGCAGGCGATCAGTCAGAAATGTACGCACGAACTTTAGTTCCCGCTCGACAGTGGCCACGCTCAATGACATGAATTCGGCAATTTTCTTCTGGGTAAAGCCCGCCATGTAGTGGAGCTCAGCGATACTTTCCAGGCGGTCACTGATGGTGGCCAGTTCGGTCAGCGTCTTGTCGATGGTGAGCAGACCGAAATTGATATCGATATCTCCCAGCAGGTCGTCGACCCAGATGGTCCGCAAATGCTGCCCATTCCGTTTTTGGGCCGATTTTGCTCGGGCGTGGTCAATCAACAGGTGGCGCATGGCCTTGGCGGCGCAGCGATAGAGGTGTGCCTTGGATTGATATTCAGAGGGCGATTCGATAAGCCGGATACAGGCTTCGTGCACTATGTCGGTG
Organism: Microbulbifer elongatus; assembly: GCF_020524885.1. Classification (GTDB taxonomy): domain Bacteria; phylum Pseudomonadota; class Gammaproteobacteria; order Pseudomonadales; family Cellvibrionaceae; genus Microbulbifer; species Microbulbifer elongatus_A. The sequence continues at coordinate 805,456 of NZ_JAIVKJ010000001.1, forward strand.
GTCTGAAGAGTCAGGTTGCCGTTCTGGCTGGCGAGAATACGTCGCGCACAGTGCCGAAGCTCTTGATAAAGCTGGTCCGTCAGTCCGGGTATCGGTTGGTTTCCGTTCATTGGTGCCGTGGGGAACAATCAGGTTGCTGCTACCTTTATGAGACGTTCAGCGAGCGCTCACCCGGAAGTAAATCAGGCCGATGTTTATAGAATTACTTTACTTTTCAGACGCGCCTGCGCCGTCTGAAGAGCCTGCAGCACTTTATCCTTGTCGTAATTGCGCACCTTGTCCAGGTCCAGGTGCATCGCAAAACCGGGGGCATGCTCTTCCAGGTAGCTCTGCTGTCCGCCCAGGTTTTTACGCAGGTCAGTAACCGAGTAAACTTTCACTGGAGTACTGAAACCCTTCACCGTGACGTGACCCTTGTCGCGGCACATGACCGTCTGTTTGATCATCGCCCAGGTTTCGTGGCTGATCAGTACCTCACCGGGTTCTGCCGCGCTTTCCAGCCGCGCGGCCAGGTTTACATGGGTACCCATCACTGTGTACGTCTGGTGGTCGGCAGTGCCGAATACGCCCACGGTACAGTAGCCGGTGTTGATTCCCATACGGATCTGCAACGGGTGGGAGATGCCCTGGTCGTACCATTCCTGCATCATCTCGCTCACCCGTTTGCGCATTGCCAGTGCCATGGCCACACAGCGCAGGGCGTCTGACTTGGGGCCTTTGCTTTGGTCATCCCCAAACACCACCATCACCGCGTCGCCGATGAACTTGTCGATGGTGCCACCGTAGTGGGCGACGATACGGGACATTTCCGTCAGGTAATTATTCAGCAGGCGGGTGAGTGTCTCTGCCTCCATCTCTTCAGTCAGCTGACTGAAGTCCTTGATATCGGAAAAGAAAACCGTCAGCAGTTTGCGCTCGGTAACAATCTCTTTCTCTTTACCGGTAGTCACCGCGCGCCACAGGCGCTTGGGAAGGTAGCGCGAGAGCTTGTAGCTGGCGAGATTGGCAATGCGCTGCTCTTTTTGCAGTTGCTGATTGTCCTCCTTCAGGCGGGCAATCTGCTTGTGTGTGTAGAAGGCGTAGCAGCAGAAATAAGTGAATACACCAATCAGGCTCGCCGCACTGATATTGAGGTCGGCGTTGACCACAAGGGCAGGGCGGTGTATCAGGTAGCCGATACCAACCCCGAGCAGCATCGCCGTATTGTGCTCAAACCAGCGGCGCCCGCCTCCCTGGGTCAGGGCATTGAACTGCACCATGGTAAGAAACAGCAGGCTCGGCAGCAGGCTGAAATTCGACATGGCCATTGCCATGCCAATCAACAGGGCATCGGTGAAGGAGAGCCACCGGCGAACCTGCCCGGCATTTTCCGGAACGCTGCGGCGAGCAATTTGATAGGCAACCGGAATGTACGCCAGCAAAAGGGTGGCCATCGCGAGCTGCAGCAGGGTGTCTTGCGTAAAAAGTGCCGACCAGCTGATGCTATTGAGCAACGTGCCGCATGCGGCAAAACAAATCAGGGCGCGAAAATAGAGCGGATACCTGGTGTCTTGCGGGCGGCTGCTTTTTTCTTCTGGTTGGTTCTGCATGGACGCTGGGTCTTATCGGTAACGGTACTGATCCGGGAGCATTTTGTTCTTTTCTCGTCCCCGTCAGTGAGTGGTGTACGGGCGTACAACCGAAGGCTCTTAGGTTTTTGATTATAACGAGGCCTGCATCACTGACAGGCGCAAAGTTTACCCTCATGTTGCACCAAATGCGACGGCTAATGAGGATGCATTCCTAAAAAGTACGGTCGTACCACAATGCTGATCTCAGGTTTTGCGGTAGAATCCGTCATCCCGCGAAGGGAGCGAATTGAACAAGTAGCGAGAGAGTCTGGAGGCATTAAATGGACGCGCTGGAGGCACTGCACAAGCGAGTATCGATAGGTGGATTGACTGAGCCCGCCCCGGACAGTCAACAGCGGAATGCCATTTTCCGCGCTGCATTGCGCGCCGCCGATCACGGAAACCTGCGTCCTTGGCGTTTTCTGGTGGTGGAGGGTGAGGCTCGCAACCGTATGGGAGAGATTTACCTGAACGCCAGTGAGGCCAGCGAACCCCTGAGCGAAGCCCAGCGCGAGCGCACATTGGCGATGCCCTTGCGGGCTCCGCTGATCGTGGTGGCCATCACCCGTTTACAGGAACACCCGAAAGTGCCGTTTGAAGAGCAGCGCATGTCCACCGCCGGCGCTGTACAGGCCATGCTCACCGCCGCCTTTGCCCAAGGTGTCGGCGCATACTGGCGTACCGGTGCACTGGCAGAGAACCGGACAGTCGCGAAAGCGCTCGGCCTTGCTGAAAATGAAGAAATCAGCGGCTTTATCTATATGGGAACCCCGCAAAAGCCCCCGAGACCCGCACCGGAGCTGTCAGTCGACGATTTTTTCGCCGACTGGACCGGGGAGTAATGCGCATCAATTCAGGCTGCGGCAGGGAAAATTTCCGAAATACACTTGCACCCACCGTCGCCTTTCTGTAAAGTGCGCGCTCGCTGATCGGGGAGCTATGTTACTGATTAGCAAGACAATTTGGTGAGGTGTCCGAGTGGTCGAAGGAGCACGCCTGGAAAGTGTGTATGTCGAAAGGCATCGAGGGTTCGAATCCCTCCCTCACCGCCATTTAACGAAAAAGCCCGGCTATAAGCCGGGCTTTTTCGTTAAACGACTGCGAGGTCGGGTGAGAACCCTCAGGTTCGATTAACTCGTGCCAGCGAGTTAAGACCGAGGCGCAGCCGAGCCCGCAGGATTGAAACACGCCTTAGCGTGTTTCAAGTCCATCCCGACCGGGCTCAAGATTACGCTCAATAGTAGCTATAAGCCGGGCTTTTTCGTTCAGCGGCAGCAAAGAGCGCACAGCAGCCATGCCATCACCCCTGCCCCCCTCCAAACTTGATCTCCCTCCAAACTTGATCTCCCTCCCCAACACCAACACAATTCGCGCCGAACCCCACAAATGCAATCAACGATGACCGCGCAAACTCCCAGCCTTCGCCAACAGGTTCGAGCACAAAAAATCGCCAGTGTGTACAAGCACACCTGGACGCTTGCGGTAAGCCATCCGATCGCCGGTGCACTGTTGGTCGCCAATTTCTGGGATGTTGCCTCTCATATACAGCTGCTGAGCTGGTTCGCGGCATTGATTCTGGTGTCTGCGGCGAGAGTACCTCTGTATTTCCAATATCTACGGCACGAGAAAGAGATCGCGCAGTGCGAGCGCTGGGGGCTTTACTTTGCGGTGATGGCAGCGCTGCAGGGGAGTTTGTACGGGGTGGCCTGGTTCGCGTTTGTTCCTGTGGGCGATCCGTTTTTCCTGTCCGTTGTCTGCCTGTGGGTGATGGGGCTAAGTGCTTGTGCGGTGGTAGGCTATGCGGCACACCCCAAGACATTGCTTTCCTTCTTCATTCCGGTTGTTGTCCCGGGTACTGTGCTGTTGCTTATGGATGGTAGTGAGCGCATGCAAATCCTGGCCGCCGCACTGTTTGTGTACGGCGTCGTCATTCTTCTGGCATCGGCACCGGTATACCGATCCATTGTCCAGTCGATAGAGCTCAATCTCCGCTTGCGGGAGCTCTCTGAGCAGGATGGATTGACCGGGCTGGCGAATCGGCGACACTTTGATGAGACCCTGCAAAAAGAGCTGAATCGGGCAGCGCGCGCTGAGACTCCGCTGTCGCTGCTTCTGTTGGATATCGATCATTTCAAGGCCTACAACGACCACTACGGGCATGTCTCGGGGGATCACTGCCTGCGCCTGGTGAGCGATGCGATCGCCGGTTGCGTTCGGCGCAGCGGGGAGCTGCTGGCGCGCTACGGCGGGGAGGAGTTCGCACTATTACTGCCGAACATCGATAAGGAAGAGCTTGCGGAAATGGTTGAGCGACTGCAAGACGCGGTCAGCGAGAGTGCCATTCCCCACGATGGCCGGCCGGATGAGCAGGCATTGATCACCGTGAGTATCGGCGGAACCACGGTGAAAGGGGACTACCCAGCTACGCCGGAATGCGTGATCGAGAATGCCGATACCGCTTTGTATATGGCCAAGAACCACGGACGCAATCAGTATTATTTTTATTGCCGGCGCTCAGGGCAGCTGGCAGCGGTAACCCCTTTAGCTTTGACAAGCGCGTAGCGCCGGTTTTCTTCTGGCAGGTAGCGGAGGATTACAGGTTGGCGATTACACCACCGAGCAACAGCGTAAGGCCAATGGTCAGCAGCCCCTGTACCAGAGCGATTACAATCGCCTTGAGGAAGCCTGTTCCCAGAATCAGCATATAGGCGACGGCGGCCAGCGGAATGGTGATCAGTAGCCCCCACTCTTCGGTAACCCCGGGAATCAAGCCGCCAACAAAGTGCTGGATGATGATCGCCAGCAACAGAGCGAACAGGCAGGCGAATACTCCGGTATTACGCGCCCCCATCATGGCCGCAGCCATTTTTAGCGGTAGTACCAGTATCACTAGAATGATGATGAGGGTTATCAGGAATTCCATTTATATTCTCCGTATCGATCTGATGCCTATCTGATTTCCAGATTGCCGGGGTGTCGTCGGCTCAGAAGCGAGCGAGCTCGTCTCGCAAATCTTTTTCCAGGTCCGCCGGCTCGGTAATCCAAACGCTGTCGTCTGATCCTGGAAACACGCCCACTTCAATACCGTCTTTTTTCAGTCCAGGCAGCCAGCGGTTCAGGAACTGGGGCAGCGGAATGCTCTTGGGCTGAAGGCCACTTTCGCCAGAGGCATAGGCTTCCGCGAATTCGGTGCTGGGCCAAACGGGAAGATATTCGAAGCCGCCCTGATCCTCCGAGTGCAGTTTTAGGAAGTGGTCGTCACTATTAATCAGGATCCACACCTCGCGTTCCTCGCCGACCAGATCCAGAAAAATCTCAAAGCGGGCTTCGCAGTCCAATTCCAGAATTGCGTTCAATTCATCACTACTCATTGTATGGCTCGCTGTTTACCGTGCATGATTGGGCAACTTTACGCTAATCTGGTGCCTTTCCCCAACCAGTTTGGTTAATCGGCAGATCGTATCTATGGAACAGTTCGTCTCGAACCCAATGGCAATGCTGGTGGCGGTTGGGATCGTCTCGATTGCTTGCCAGTATCTGGCCTATATTCTCAAGCTGCCGGCGATCCTGCCGCTCCTTCTCGCCGGTTTGACGCTTGGGCCTGTGACCGGGGTTCTTGACCCTGATGCCCTGTTTGGCGACCTGCTGTTTCCCCTCGTTTCCCTCGCGGTCGCGATCATCCTGTTTGAAGGCGCGTTAACCCTGAAGTTAACGGACCTGGCCGGCCACGGCACCATGGTGCGCAACTTGTGCACATTGGGCGCTCTGGTGACATGGGCCATTGCTACCCCGGCGGCGCACTATTTACTCGGGATGCCCATGCAGCTGGCCGCACTGTTTGGCGCCATTGTCACGGTTACCGGCCCTACGGTGATCGTACCCATGTTGCGCACCGTGCGTCCGAATTCCCGCATCTCCAACATTCTGCGTTGGGAGGGCATCGTCATTGATCCTATCGGTGCGTTGCTCGCTGTACTCGTGTATGAGTACATCGTCGCGGCACAAAATCCGTTTGAGCATTCGCTGATTATATTACTCAAGGTCGTGGTTATCGGCTTTGGCCTTGGCGCCTTTATGGGCTATTTCGTTGGGCGACTGCTGCGAAACAACTGGGTGCCGCATTACCTGCGCAACACCGCCGTGCTCACCCTGATGCTAGGTGCCTACGCCGCTTCTGATCTGATGGAGCATGAATCCGGTCTGCTCACGGTCACCGTGATGGGGATATGGATGGCAAATATGAAGGGGCTGGATGTTGACGACATTCTCGAGTTCAAGGAGACCCTCAGTGTCCTGCTGATTTCTGCCTTGTTCATTCTGCTCGCTGCCCGGGTGGAGCTGTTTACCCTGGGCCAGCTGGGCTGGGGCGCGATCCTGGTACTGGGTGCGATTATGTATATTGCTCGGCCACTGTCTGTGTTCCTGTCTGCGCCGGGATCCGGGTTGAACTGGCGCGAGTTGGCGATGCTGAGCTGGATTGCACCGCGTGGTATCGTGGCCGCCGCAGTGTCGGCACTGTTTGCCCTGAAAATGGAATCCTTCGGGCTGCCAAAATCCGAACTGCTGGTGCCAATGGTCTTCCTGGTAATTATTGCCACGGTCGTCATCCAGAGTCTCACCTCCAAAACCGTTGCCAAACTACTGGACGTGCGCGCCCCCTATCCGAATGGCTTCCTCATTTTTGGCGGTTCCAGATTTGCACGCATGCTGGCCAAGGATCTGATGGATAAAGATGTGCCGGTGCGTATCGCCGATACCAACTGGAATGCCATCCGCGAAGCGCGAATGGAGAATATTCCAACCTACTATGGCAACCCGATTTCGGAACACGCCAGCCTGACCATGGATTTGTCCACCACCGGCAAGGTACTGGTACTCTCTCCCTATCGACAGCTCAACCCGATAGTGACCTATCACTTTGAGCACGAACTGGGCGATGGAGCGGTTCTCGGCTTGAGCGACGCTGCGCAGGAGGGTAGGGCAAGGCATCGGGTGTCGGAAGACTATGCCAGGAAACTGGAGTTATTCTCGGAAAATGCCAGCTACAGCCGCCTCGCCAGCCTGGTAGCGCAAGGTGCCACCATCCGCACCACAAGATTGACTGACGAATTTACGCTGGACGATTACCGGGAGACCTACGGTAATCGCGCCACTCGCTTATACGCAGTAGACCCCCAGGGGAAAATTTATATACACACCATCTCAGATGCGTCTGAGCCCAAGGAGGACTGGCAGATTGTCAGCCTGATCGCGCCGGAAAAAACCCTGGAACCGTCTTCAAATAAGGGGTTGCCACCGGATAGCGCAGTGTCTGCGAGCTAACGCTGTCGCAAACCTTTGATTCTTATTGAAATTGTTGGCAGTTTTTATTTGCTGCGCGTCACGGTTTTGTTTAGGCTTTTCCGCTGATGATTTTCGCGCCAGCAGGAACTGTATCAATGGATTTTACCGGCTACCTCCGTGTTCTCGCCAAAAACGATGGCTCCGACCTCTATCTCAGCACCGGCGCACCGCCCTGCGCCAAATTTCAGGGAGTGCTGAAGCCCCTGGGCAAAGAGCCCCTTGGCCCCGGGGAAATCGAGAAGATCGCTCTGGAGATCATGGACGAGGAGCAGCGGGAAGAGTTCAAGCGCGAGCTGGAAATGAACCTGGCCATGACCATCCCCAACGTGGGGCGCTTCCGTATCAATATTTTCTGGCAGCGCAATCAGGTGTCGATTGTTGCGCGAAATATCGTCACCGAGATTCCCAAGTTCGACGACCTGAAGCTGCCGCCCATCCTCAAAGATGTGGTCATGGCCAAGCGTGGCCTGGTGTTGTTTGTTGGCGGTACGGGCTCCGGCAAATCTACCTCCCTGGCGGCGCTGATTGACCACCGCAATACCAACAGCGGTGGCCACATCATCACCATCGAGGATCCGGTGGAGTATGTGCACCGGCACAAGAAGAGCGTGATTAACCAGCGTGAGGTGGGGGTGGATACCCGTAGCTTCCACGCGGCCCTGAAAAATACCCTGCGCCAGGCACCGGATGTGATCCTGATCGGTGAGATTCGCGATCGCGAGACCATGGAGCACGCCATTGCCTTTGCCGAGACCGGCCACCTGGCGATCTCCACCCTGCACGCCAATAATGCCAACCAGGCCCTCGACCGCATCGTGAACTTCTTCCCCGAGGAGCGCCGCCCGCAGCTGTTGATGTCGCTATCGCAGAATATCCGTGCGTTCGTGTCCCAGCGCCTGGTGCCCACCATGGATGGCAAGCGCTGTGCGGCGGTGGAAATCCTACTGGGCACCCAGACCATCAACGAGCTGATCCTCAAAGGCGAATTCCACAACATCAAAGAGATGATGGAGAAGTCCGAAAACCTGGGTATGCAGACGTTTGACGGTGCACTATTCAAACTCTACGTGGAAGGCCGTATCAGCCACGACGAGGCGATCAAAAATGCGGACTCCGCTAACAACCTGCGCTTGCGTATCAAGATGTACGAAGAAGGCAAGAAGCCGAAAGTAGCGGCTGTGGAAAGCGAAGAAGAGCAGGGCGGCGCCGAAAAAACGGGTGGTGGGCTTTCGCTATCCCTTGAGTCTATTGAGGACGAAGAGGAAGAAGCGCTGGTTTACTGAACCTCTAGCAAAATTTCATTCCTGCGCAGGAAAGGCAGGGTCCAAGGCGGGTTGTAGCGCGCCAGTTCCGGCTGGTCGCGGGCCTTCAAGCCTTTCCCTTCCATCCACGCCCGTAGGTCTTCAGTCTTCTGCGCGACCCTTTTTGCGCCCGTAAGCCCGGAGAAGCGGATGACCGCGTAGCGGGTTTCGGGAATCTGGCGGATGGTCACCGCCGCATTATTCGGTCGCGGCAGGGATTCCATGGTGTAGCTGCTGGGCATGACAAAGGATACGCGCCAGCGACCCTCGCTCTCCTGCATGCTCACAGGGGACGTCATGCTGATCTTTTCCGAGCGCGGCTCCATCCCCACCGGTGCGGTCATCTCGATTTTCTCGCTGCCCCCCGTGGGCGCGCTGTTGTTGCCAAAGATATAGTTGGCCAGCAGGCGAAAGCCCTTGCTGGACGCCTCATCCATCGAGCCGCTCACCACAACTTCTGCCACGATCTTCGGTTGGTAGCTGCGCAGTTCAAATGGCGCCGCCTGTTCCGTTACGGTGTACGCGGGTTCCTCAATTGCCATCGCACACCCTGCCAGTAGCGCCAATAATAGTCCCAGAACACCTCGTGCCATTTACTGCCTCAATCCGTTGCTGCATTACAGAGTTCCCTGTCCCTGCGGAACGATACCCGTAGGGTTGAGTGCTTTAATCGAATAGTAGCCCGCTTTGATATGGTCGAGTTTTACCGTTTCGCTAACGTCATCTAAGGAGAGAATACGCTGCATATAGCGATTCAGATTCGGCATCTCCCGGATGGCGTTGCGATTGCACTTGAACAGGCCGAAATAGGCGGCGTCAAAGCGCACCAGCGTGACAAACAGGCGGATGTCAGACTCGGTTAACGCATCTCCGAATAAGAATTGCCGGCCGTCATCGAGCCTGGATTCCATTGCATCCAGCGCGGCAAATACACGGGCATAGGCTTCCTGATAAGCAAACTGTGTGGTGGCAAAGCCCGCCTGGTAAACGCCGTTGTTCAGGTTGTCGTACAGGTAAGTGTTTAACGCGTCGATATCCGTGGCCTGTGCCGCGGGGTACAGGTCGGGCCCCTGGTTTCCAAGGTGACGGAAGGCGCTGTTAAGCATACGCACTATGTCTGCGGACTCATTATTGACGATGGTCCCGGTGTGCTTGTCCCACAGCACTGGTACGGTGGCGCGGCCGGTAAAGTAGGGATCGGCGCGGGTGTAGAGCTCATGCATATAGTACGCGCCGTTTAGAGTGTCCTCGTCGCTGCCGCTAAAACCACCGAATGCCCAGCCCTGATCGGTAAGAACCGGGTTGACCACGGAAACACTGATCACTCCGGTGAGCCCCTTCAACTGGCGTGCCATCAATGCACGACTCGCCCAAGGGCAGATATACGCAACGTACAGGTGGTAGCGACCGGCCTCTGCCTTGAAGCCTCCTCGGCCCGTAACACCGGCGGAGCCGTCCACGGTAACCCAGTTACGGAAAGATGATGTCTGCCGAATAAAGCGGCCATCTTCATCTTCCTGTTGCACTGGTTGCCAATTTTCCTGCCAGACGCCATTTACTAACATGCTGTCACCACTTCTCGATATGCGTGCGCCCCCGACGGGGGCGCAAGAGGGGGTTGCCAAAGCCGGCTTTTCAGGCGGTGCGGCCTGCGGGTTGCGCCGTTTGCAGATCGTGATCGTCTGCCAGGAGATTGCTCAGACCGTTGTCCACGGCGAAGGCGCCGCCACCCTGGATGGCCAGGGCCAAGGTCGCCCCGAACAGGGCCAGCGCGTATTCATAGCCGTTGTTGCTCAGGAAGAAGCCGTTGCTAATGTGGGCGCTGAAAATTGCTACCAGCATTGTCACGGCACTCACCGCAGCCGCGGGGCGGGTCAGCAGGCCGAACACCAGGGCGAGGCCGCCAAAGAATTCCGCGCTTCCCGCCAGCAGGGCCATTAAATAGCCGGGCTCCAGGCCAATGCTCGCCATCCACTGGCCGGTGCCTTCCAGCCCGTAGCCGCCAAACCAGCCAAATAGCTTTTGTGCACCGTGGGCGGCGAGGATGATGCCCACCGGCACCCGCAGGGTCAGCGCGCCCAGTCCGGCGTTAGAGTTCAAAACCTTGATGATCATTTGCTTGTTCATAACCGTTCTCCGAGTTGTTGGGGGTTGGGCTTGGTGTTCAAACCTCACCAGCTTGGAAATCAGTTTAATAGCAATAAATTTTGCTATAAATGCCCGTTTTGTTGATCTATTGTCAACATATTGTTGGTAACTGGCTGGGGATTCTCATGGACCGGATTAATGCGTTGAGTGCCTTTGTCGCAGTTGCCGATGAGGGGGGCTTCAAAAAGGCCGCGGACAAGCTGGAGCTGTCGAATCAGCTGGTCAGCAAATACGTGTCGCAACTGGAAGAGCATCTCAAGGTACGCCTGTTCAACCGCACCACGCGGCGCGTGCATCTGACACAGGAGGGCGAACAGTGCTACCAGTTTGCGGCACAGATTCTGGAAAGCTTCACGGATATGGAGAGCCAGCTGGGGCAGATGCAGAGCGAAGCCCAGGGATTGCTGCGTATCAGCGCCCCGGTCACATTTGCCACACGCCATCTGGCACCGCTGATCGGGGACTTTAAACAAGAGAACCCATTGGTGGGTATCGAACTACAGCTCAACGACCGCAAAGTGGATGTCGTGGAAGAGGGGTTCGATTTGGCCCTGCGTATCGGAAAGTTGAAAAGCTCTTCGCTGATTGCCCGGCGACTGGCACCAGTACGTCTGGTGGTGTGCGCATCCCCTGAATACCTAAAGCGGGAGGGTGTGCCCGAGACGCCCGAAGACCTGAAGCCGGAACACTACCTTCGCTACAGCTATATGGAATCGAGCCCGGGGGATTCCCGATTGATGACCGCACTGAAGAGAAACCAGCCCATGGGAACGGCAGGCATTGTATGCAACAACGGTGAGATCCTGATGCAGGCTGCCGTAGCCGGGCAGGGGTATGTATTGCAGCCCAGCTTTATTGCCGGCGAAGCGATCAAAACGGGCAAGCTGCAAATCATTCTGCAGGAATTTGAGCCCGAGCCCCTGGCACTGTATGCGGTATATCCCCACAGGAAACTGCTGGCCAACAAACTCCGGGTGTTTATCGATTTCATCAGCAGCTACTTTGGTGATCCGCCGTACTGGGATGAGTTTGAAGGGTAACAGCCAAGGCGCGGCTCTAAGCGCGATAGTGTTAAAAGCTGATCCGGAGCCAGGCTGGTGGCGTAGTAACGGCGAATACAACTCGAATATTGGGCCGATACTATGAGCGAATTGATCCGGCTGGTATACGCCAGTCGTGCCGTCTTTGAACCTGTGCCGGTAAAGCAGGGCGTTGAGCCTTCCGTGGGGCGGATCCTGATGCAAAGCCGCAGAAACAATGCGCATGCGAGCATTGGGGGCGTGCTGTATTTCGGTGATGGCTATTTCTTTCAGGCGCTGGAAGGCGAGCGACAGGCGGTCAACCGGGCCTACCAGCGTATTGCTGCAGACACACGGCACCGGGAGGTAACGATTCTGTCACTGAAAACCGTGTCTGAGCGTTTTTTCGCGGATTGGTCGATGAAGTATGTTCCGGCAGAGGAGGCGGTAAAGCAGTTTATCCGCAGCCGCAATTACCAGCGCTTCGAACCACTGAAGTTTGAAGAGGCCGAAGCCGAGGCGCTGATCGAGCTGTTTCACCACTATGACGGCAAACACGCCAACACTGGCGACAGGGCGAAGAGCAAACGCGCTGGCTGGTTTGGCTTGCGAAGGCTGTTTGCTTCGTAAAACAGATTACGGCATATCCTAAACGTGTCCTGTACGCGGCCTTGAGCAAACGCTTTCGGCGACAGGACTGAGATGTAAATCGCAGACTGGGTATGTCGGCATATAACCCAACCGCGCGCAATAGCGTGACCAACTAACCTATCTCCGTTCACCGCATTTAAAAATAAGCATAAATAGGATGATCGGAGATAACACAATGCATAAAGCCAGTCTTTTTGTTTCCCTCGCCATTACCTCTGCACTGTTGTCCGTGAATACCCTGGCTGCGCCAGCCAAAGGTACGGCCGCGGGTGACAGTATCACCATGGGCTTCGCCGCCGACTGTACCGGCAATACGTTTTTTACTGGCGGATTTTTCTGCCTGCTGGGTGGCGACCAGCCAGAGCACAGCTGGTTCGATGGCTGGGACAGTAGCGTCAACAGTGTCCACGACAAATACAAAGCCATAGACCCGAACGTAGCGGCCAACAAAAATGCCGCCCGTTCCGGTTCCGAAATGCGCGGCGGCGGCGATAACTTCGGCGTGCAGGCGGACCGGATTCTCAGCCAAACCCTGGTTGCGGATCACGTCGAGGTGGTGCTTGGCGGCAATGACATTTGCAACCGGGACTGCGTTGACCCCGCCAACTGCTCGGACCCGCTGCTGACCGAGGGCCAATGGCGTGGCGCGGTGCAAGCCGGGCTCAACAAGCTGGTGAATGGCCTGCCCAGCGGTTCCACCGTGGTACTGGGTTCGGTGCCGCGGGTGCAGGATCTGCGCGCAGCGGGAATCGCCAAACAATCCGGTAACTGGCGGGTTAATTGCGAAAGTGTCTGGTCCACCTTCGGTATCTGCCGCATCGCCACCAATGGCGGCACCATGAACGGTGAATCGTTTGCAACGCGCTACGCCGGTATCGAGTCCGCGCAGCGCCTGTACAACGAAGTGCTGCAACAGGAGGCCGCCGCCTACAACGGCACCAATGGTGTGGAAGTGGTTGCGGAATACTCCGGGGAAAACCAGACCAACGTCGGTACATTCACCTTCGGCAAGAACGATATTGACGGTGGGGACTGCTTCCACCCCAGTGTTCGCGGCCAGAATACGGTGGCGAACCTGATGTGGAACGGTAACCCGGACAAGTAAATCACAGGCGGTGAACAGGGCTCCTCGCGGAGCCCTTAGTTTCTTAGCGCCTGGCTCCAAACACTCTAGTCGGATTCTTTATCATCGTCGGCGTTGTCGTCGCTGCTGTCCTTATCACTGTCTTCGTCGCCGTCGCCGTCGCCGTCGCTGTTGCTCTGATTGCCGCTCTCATTGCCTCTGTCTTGCTGCTCGAAATAGCCTTCCTCCTGCACCACGTATTGCACCCGCTCCGGGAGCCCATTGCGCATATAAGTGACATCGACCACTTCGCCACTGGTCAGCGCATCCCAGAGCTGGTTCTGGCCGCTGTGCACCCAGGTATCGTTTACCCGCACAACAACATCGCCCTCTTCAAAGCCCAGTGCAGTGAAAAACTCGCTGTTCTCAATTCCTTCTAGTCGCAGGAGGTTGTGTCCATCTACCACGTGATCGGCGGCGACAAACTTCCTCTCCAGTTCGGCGCGATTCTGCAGCTGTTTTTCCAGCCACTCCTGTCCCAGCGGCAATACGCCGGAAGGGGGTATCAGCTTGCGAGATTCGCCGTCCGGCTGCTCGATACGTCGCATGGTGGCGTCGTCCCGCTGGGTGCTGGTGGTCATGGGTACGCGCACGTAATTGCCGTCCTCTCCGCGCAGGGTTAACCGCTCCAGATGGTCGTTGACCTGCAGGATGACATGGCGTTCGTGTACCCGCTTGAGAGTGACACCGGGCATCACGGGGGCACCCGTAGAGAATCGCCCGGCGGAGGTATCGCGGACACGAATGAGGGCCGTCGACTGTTCGGGCTGGGAGGAAACACTGGTGCCACTCAGTTGCAGCGGTAAATCAGTCTCGGCAATCCGCTCGCCCGACTGCCGCCAGCGGGCGGCATCCACATGGGCACTCGCGGGATCGTGCCCCAGGCGCTGCAGCTCCTGGTCAATCCACATGGCGTAGTGCGCCTGGCTTCGCGGGCCTTTGGTATACAGCCCGTTCACAAACACCACCGGTACGCTCTGCAGGCCGAGGGATCGGGCCAGGGCGGTATCCGCTGCAACGCGATCACCGCGCTCGGGTTTATCGAGGCACTGATTGAACGAGTCCTTTGCCAACCCAAGCTGTGATGCCAGTTGGCCGAATGTTTTTACCTCCAGTGTTTTTGCCTGTGCGTAGAGGCCATCTGCATAGGTCCACGGGGCGTCTTGTTGGCTAGCGCACTGCGCAGCAACAGCAGCCTGTGTACCCTGCCGGTGGTAGTGCATAGGGAAGTCGAAGGGCATCACGGCAATCCAGCCGGCATAGCGTTCAAGTAATTCACGCAACACCAGATTGGTGGCCGCACAGTGCACGGACTGGTATGAACAGAACACCGCAAGGGTCACCGGTGCCTCGGGATTGCCGCGCAGGGGGCGGCCGCTGGTATCGATGCTCAGTCTGGGAGGCTGCGGGTAGGGCAGCAGCCAGTCCACGACGGGTGCTTCTGCGGTGGAAGTCGGCAATGGGCGCTTTGCGTCGGCCATGGCATCGACCATGGATTTGAGTGTGTTGAAGCGCAGCTGGTATTCGGCCAGTGCCAGGTCGTGTCGTTCGAGGCGGATTTTTTGATCCACCTCCTGCAGGGTGATGGTGCTGTCGCCGATGCGCGCGACGATACGTTGGCCTTCCTGTTGGTGACCTTCGTGATCTTCGTGATCTTCGTGATCTTCGCCGGCTTTTGTACTGCGTTCGTCCCGCGTGTCCGCGCTACAGGCAGTGAGCAGCACGGCAAAAAACATGACTAACAGCGTGAGGCTAGGGCGGCAGTGTTTATTATTCAATTCATCCATGGTTTTAGATCCGCTCGTTATTATTCTGCGAGCAGTTCTAGCACATGGTCCAGTAAGTCTCTACCAATCGCTTAGCGAAGTGCGCATTGTGGCGGGAAAGTTAACATCCTGATTGACAGCCTGTGCTTACTGATTTTTTGCAACGATCTCGTTTACCAAATCCGCAGTAAATAGTGATTTGGACAAATACTGCTGCCCCCCGGATTTGGTGACCAAAATCAGCCCAAGGTCGGTTTCAATGACGCGCTCGATATCCTCCCACAAGAGCGTTGTTTGTGTGTAGTCGCTCTTAGTGGTTATCCCGGCTTCATCAACAGTCAATGCCACCTCGGTATTGGCACTTTTTCCCAACATCTGCCGTGCCAGCCACCACGCCCGCCGAAACCGGATATGCAGCAACTCGAGAATACCCAGGGCGACCAGCAGGTAGCCCAGCACTTTGGGCTGTTCAGTAAAAATCAGTGATCCGGAACCCGCGGCAAGTAGCAATACCGGAAACAGGTAGTTGGGTTTGGCATTTTTTCCGTGGGGTAGAGACTGATCGAAACACTCGGCAAGGTATTCCCGAGATAGGGTGAACTGTGTCTTAAAAGGCTGCATAGATGTCGCTTGTTTGGGTGGCTGTTTGTGAGGTGGGGGCAAAGCCGAATTTACTTCTTTCTACTGAGCGGAATGGTTTCGCCACTGGCAGCGCTCTGCTGCGCCAGGTGGATCAAGCGGATATTCCACAGGGCCTGCTCGGCGCTCACCGGAACGTCGCCACCATCCAGAATGGCGCGCGCCAGCTGGCGATAGTAATGCTGGTAGCCTCCGGTCTCGGTAGTGACGAATTGCGCTACGTTCGCGGTGTACAGTTGGCCGTACTGTTCGGGATTTTCCTGCGCCCAGTCCGCGGTTACCGGCCGCACACTGGATTTCAGGCGATCTTCCTGCGGGTCCAGGCCGTGCTTTATAAAGCTGCCGGTCTCGCCCTGTACCTCAAAGCGAAGGTTTGGTGAGGCGCAGAAGGGGCTGCTACGCAGCACGGCCAAGTGCTCCGGGTAGTGCAAGGTGAGGTGGAAAAAGTCATCGACTTCCGCCTGTGGGCGCAGCGCCTTGACTTGGGCGGTGATTGCCGTCGGCGGGCCAAACAGTTGCAGCGCCTGGTCGAGCATATGTGGCCCAAGGTCGAACAGGATGCCGCCGCCTTCTACCGCGGACTCTCGCCAGCGCTTGCGCACCTCGGGGCGGAAGCGGTCGAAATGGCTTTCAAAATAGCGCACTCTGCCAAGTCGGCCATCGGCAATCAGTTTCTGTACCGTGAGGAAGTCACCGTCCCAGCGGCGGTTGTGGTAGACGCTCAGCACCCGCTGCTGCTTTTTGGCCAGCGCGATCAACTCTTCGCCCTGTTCAATGCGGGTCACAAAAGGCTTTTCCAGCACCACGTGCTTGCCCTGCTGTAGGGCGAGTTTGGCCAAGGCGAAGTGCGCTTCGTTGGGCGCGGTGATAATCACCAGGTCGGCGTCGCTCTGGGTCAGCAGGGCTTCTGCCTCCGCATAAACCTCCACCTCTGGGTGCTGTTGCTGCACCTGCTTTCCCTTGGAAGTGCTGACCGCACTAAAGCGGAAGGGCGGCAAGTTCAGGACGAACGGCAGGTGAAAAGTCGTGGCAGAAAAGCCGTAGCCGATAATGGCGGTTTTGATTTCGGTGGTTGTACTCATGCTAGGGCTGTTATTAAAGTCCATCTACGTGTGGTATGCGGGTAAGAATACTCGGACCTACCATAAATCCTGATAAATCCATCGCAGACCTTTAGTCAGCCCCACTGGAAATGTGGATTCGTGATCGGTACCAATGACGACTTCTTCTTGAATATTGAGCCCCTGGTAGTTGCGTGAACGCAGGCGCTTGAGGAACCGCCGGTGGTCATCGACCATATCGTTACGCATACCGTTCTCCATGGTTTCCAGGCTGCCGGTCGCCACGAAGAGGTTGGCGTTTAATGACTGATGCTGTTTTGCGTATTCCTCTTCGAAATCGAAGATGAGGTCATCCTTGTACCAGAGAGAAGGGCTGGTCAGGATATAGCTGGAGAAAAGCTCGGGCTGAGTGAGCAGAACCCAGGCACCAAATGAGCCGCCGAGAGAGTGGCCGGACAAGATCCGTCGCGCCGGATCCGCGCGGTAGTTATCTTCTACAAAAGGGATCAGCTCTTGCTGAATAAACTGTAAGTAGTCCGGCGCACCACCGGTGGTGTATTTGACCCAGCTTGCATCCCGCTCCGGGGTAAGGTCGCGTACGCGGCTGAACTGCCCATTCTCGCCGTGGGCAAAGTCAATGCCTACGACAATAGCCTTGTTCATGCTGCGGAAATGTGTGACTCCGGTGGCTACCTTGAACGTGTGCGGTGCATCGTTCAGGTATAGCACCGGATAGGAGGTTTTTCTGTTTTCATCATCGAAATACCCCGAGGGTACCTTGATGTAAATATCATATTTGCGACCGAGCACTTTTGATTCGATCGTAAATATTTCCGTGTTCTTGACTTCGTATAGCTGGCTTTTCCTCGCTACCACCTGATCGGCGTAACTTGGCAAAGAAAGGAGCGCGGCGAATATGAGAGCAGCAATTCTGGACATTCGGGTTTGATAAATATGTTATTGGGAAAAAGGAGGCGGCTGGAGTGCCTTTGGCGGAGAGAGCCTATCGAATAAACCGAATCCAGCGCCATAACCGCAGCACATCCAGCAGGGCGCCCGCAACGTAGGTGAGGGCACAGGCCTTCAGCACACTGTGCGCCTTGCCCAACAGGTGCTCGGGTAGATAGCCCTCTCTCAGTATCGGCAGGGCCTTGTTAAAACTCGCATCGTACTCTTCCGGCAGTATCGCCACGTACATAAGTGCGGAAGCCAGCATGGTGATCACCGCCACAACGCCGATCCACAGGAAGATCACCGGTGATTTGATCAGCAGGGTGAGAATCGGCGCGGCGATTAAAATATAACCGCCGATTTTCTGGATCTGCCCGGCGCGGCCCAGGTACTTGTCCCGCAGCTTGGAAATGGGCTCCTCGCGGCAGAACTGTATCGCGTGGCCCACCTCATGGGCCGCCACCGCCACGGCGGTCACCGACTTGCCGTGGTACACGTCAGGGCTGAGAGCCACGATCTTCTCCGACGGCGAGTAATAGTTCTGGTCCTTGCCAGCCTTTACCACCTTTACCCCATCAAGTTCGTAGCGCTCGATCAGGTGCTGGGCCAGTTCTGCGCCGGACCCAGGCATATCGCCGATTTCGGTGGAGTGCCGCCAGAGCACGAAGCGAACCCACAACTGTGGGCCGACGATCAGTGCGGCTATGGCCAGGGTGATCAGAACGTAAGGCATCGGAGGAGCGTGCTTGGGAGACCGCAAGTTTAGGGGCTAAAGCGTTATTCTGGCACAAATCATCACATATTCAGTACTACGGCACCAAATTTTCAACGAATACCATACGGGTCACGAAGCATGCAATATCGAGCAATCTGGGGTTCAGGCTCTGGTATCCAAAACCATTATTCCGTAATGCAACGACTTTGCGCAGGGGATTACCCGTAAATATCTTGATATTTGGGGGCAGGTGGACCGACTCGCCCAGTGTATTTATTTGCCGACGTGGTTCTTCAAGGCGCTTACTCCCTGCCAATCTTCCAGTTCCTGGTCGGGCTTTTCAGCACGGAAACGGGCATACAGCGCTATACCCACGCGATCTTCCAGAATTCTTACTTGGACGCCTTTGCTCTTCAGCAGCGCTTCATTACCGGAGGCGTTCGTTACATCGCCGACGACGACCTGGCTGAACCCCCTCATGCAAATTAGCGTCGCGCAAACATCACATGGGCTCAGGCTGGTAAACAGGGTTGTCTTGCTGAAATCAATGCGGCCTGCGTCCCGGATAGCGGAAGTCTCTCCGTGGTTGTATGGATGGTTTTCCTGGACAAGGGTATTGTGCCCCTTGCCTAGAATTTCTCTTGTGGAGTTGTCCATGATAACTGCGCCAATTGGGCAGCCGCCTTCGTCATAGCTCTTTTCCGCAAGAAATACCGCAGTGCGCATTAGATCAGTATCGGTCAACCGCAGTGCAAACTCTGGCCCCATCAAAACATGCAGACTTTTCGTCGGCATATGAGCGATTGCTCTCAAGGCTGCGTCGTTTATTGCTGCCTGTTTATTTAAAAGCATCTTCATGTCTCATGCTTTCGGTTCTGCCCACGATTCCGTTCTGTGCAGCATATCGATTCAGCAGCCACTGAGTGCAGGGAGTTGAGCGTGAACCGCTATTTTTTAAATTTCGATGCCGCATCACTAAATGCGTGCTTCATCGAGTCCCAGGCGGAGTCCATACCCTCCTTGATGGAGGCCCAGGCATCTTCGCTGGCATCTTCTATTTCCGCTAGTTTGGCTTTGCCCTCTTCAACCTTGCCTTCCAGATGTTCGACTTCTTTGTTCAACTTCATCTTTCTGTCAGCACTTGCCTCGGCCGCCTCGGCCTTGAGCTTGTCAAGCTCCGCCTTCCACTGGTCCAGCTGCGCCTGCTTTTTCTGTTGATACAGTTCTTTGTCATCCATTGCCTTTCCCTCATCGATAGTTTCCGTCCAGGTCGGGCAAGAATTGTAGCAACGTTCCCTACAGTGACATGCTGCGGCGTCATGCAACAGGCTTACGCGGCGCACTGGCAGAGTGCCGGAGGGAGCTGCTTGAGATTGTGCGGCCGCTGGCTCTCAGCGCAATCAGGATTCACCATTGGATTCGAGTGCGAGCCTGCGCGCCCGCCAGTAGCGGCTTTTCCAGTAGTAATTCTGCATGTGCGAGATGGTGACGCCTTTGGACACTGAGGCGTGGAGAAACTTGCCATCCTCGATATAGATCCCCACGTGCCGGCCCCGGCGGCCGGTTCTGAAAAACACCAGGTCCCCCGGGCGCAACTGGCCCTGATTGATGGCCTCACCCGCCAATGCCTGATACTGGGTAGTGCGGGGCAGCTGAATCCCCATATGGTCCCGGTAGATGAGATAGACCAGCGCCGAGCAGTCAATACCGTGCCTGCTCATACCGCCCAACCGATACGGGATACCCTTCCACTCCTGGTGTTGCTGGTACAGGCTGGCCTTGAGCAAATCAGTAGGTGAGGGTAGGGGCTTGGGCTTGGATAGTTTGGCTGGCTGTGGGCGTTCTTTGGCGGGGCTATGTGAGGCGCTGGCGGTGTCTTCCGACGACTTCTGATAGGGGGCCATACTGCAACCGGCCATTGTGAGGATCGCGAGGGAATAGGGTAGCAGCAGTCTTCTTTTCATTGGGGTACATCAGTGCCAGCAAGGCAAACAGCGTCCGGCGAGGGCGCGGGCGAGTTTGGTTTTGAGGGTGGTACCATCGTACAGGTGGTAACTGAATGCGGGCTGAACCGCGCAGCTTGCCGGTAATTTGAGCGCGTGCAATTCAGTTCAGGCGATTTGCGTCTTCTGTACGTTTTTTGATCTGCTGGCCTGCTGGGGGACGTCCGAGTACGAAGCATCCTCACATGTGTGGACGGGCGAAATGGGCGTAGGGAATTTGGGATTTGAGATGCTCAGGATATAGTCGATTCAGAGGTAAAAATTTTACTCTGCCCCCGTTCATTCTCAAATCGACGAGAGCAGTTGCTCGAACCACTCACGCCAAACTGCTTTAGCTCGTTCCGGCATTCGTCCAATTGCCGCTTCGAGTGCCTGCCTTTGTCTTGGATATGGGGCAAAAAGGCTGGGGTTATCGTATTTCTCGGACCAAATCGAAACTGCCTTTTCCAAAATTTTCTCTTTATCCTCGATGGGACTTTGGAAATCTTGCGTATCGTCTCCGATCTGTTGCAATAGAAATGTCAGGGCCTCCCATTTGTCCATGATCATCATTAGCTGAATGCAGGTTTGAAGAGTTTTAGGAGAATGCGACTGCTTGAGAATTGTCTCAAGCTCAGCGGCGTGAGGTCTAATCGAGAGTCGTTTCGCTAATACCATTGCGGCGCGCATCATGCCTGGAGATTCATCGAATAATGCGGTAACAATATGTGGGTGCGCCTTATCTTCATCCAGCCTCGCAAGGCATTCCAGCGCTTCGCGGCGCACGCTGGCAAATTGCGACTCCAGCTTCGTAGTGGCGATTTCCACTGCTTGCTCGTGATGAAGCTTGCTGACCCCCCAGAGTGCGATTACCTGTTGTCGCGCAGTGGGTGCCTGCAATAGCTCTGTATACGTAAGGGCAACTGGAAACTCGCGTTCAAGTAGGTGTCTAACAGCGATTTCACGAACACTGGTATTGCGATCGAACAGGAAGGGTGAAACTTCAGCAACAGCCGGGGAGCGTTCCAGTAGTAACCTCAGTGCGATTCTGCGTATCGGCGGAAATTTGTCTTGCAGAGCAACGGAGAGTGCTGGTCGTATCTCTGATTCGGCTAGTTGCTTCAGGCAATCAAGGCTGCTTCTCCGTATATGCCAATCGGAGCTTTGGAGTCCGATCGACAGAAGTTCCTGCGGGAGGAGAATCTGCTTAGCTAGTAATAAGTCGTAACAAGCGCGGGCGACATTGATGTCGGGGTAGCGGAGTCCAGCGAGTAAATCCGCTCTGCACTCAGACTTGATCAGGCAGTTTTCGACAGCGCAAATAACCGGTCGGTGATTATCCCGGTTGCGCTCAGCAAGCCGATAAATATCTGGAAGGACATTTACTAGTTCCGTACAGTTTCCGGGGGCCAGCCGGCGGAGGAACACTGCCTTGGCCACACGCCGTACTTCAGGAACCCAGTCATTCAGGCGCTCAATCAGAACGGATAGTATTCCGGGGGCATCCAGTGAATCGAGCCGGCGAATTGCCTCTTCGCGTCGATAGCCGTTCCAATCTTTTGTATAGGCCAATAGCCCGTCTACGGAGGTGTTATCAGGAATATTGCGGGACAATGGAGGTATATGACGATCGACGGGGCTGGACTTTTGTTTACGCCTTTCAATAGATGTATTTGTGGGTGTGTCACCGGAAAATTTGGGGAACGGTGACGGTATATCCTGATCAGAAGTTTTTGATTTGTATTTGCGTCTGAATATAAGTGTATATAGGGCGGCCAGAATCCCGCCGATAACGGCTATGCAGAACATCAATATTAGAATGAATTGGAGATTTGCAAGGATGCTGTTCATCAACTCTTTTTGCTTTTTCTAGCATCTCTAACCAGATAGGATTTGCCCTGGCCCCTCTTTAGTTCGAACAGATCGATGGCCCGGAACAAGCTGCTCAGGTTTTTGAATCCGTAGTTGCGGCAATCGAATGACGCCCTGTTGGAGATGTTGGAACCGACGGGGCCGAGTTCGGCCCACCCATCATCGTCCTCTGTGGCCTCAATGGCTTGTCGTAACAGGGTGATCAGCTTTGTATCCGACTTGATGTTCTTGCGCTTTTCACCGTTCTTTTCCTTGACCGCTTCTTGTTGGTCGAGGAAGAGAAACTTGGAACAGGCATTCACGAAGGGGGGCGGTGTCTTGCGCTCGCCAAACCCGAGGACCACCTTGCCCTCGGCCAGTGCCCGGGTCACCATCGGGGTAAAGTCGCAATCCGACGAGATAAAGCACATCACGTCGATGTCTTTGGTGTACATCACATCCATCGCATCGATGACCAGCGCGATATCAGAGGCGTTCTTGCCCTTGGTCAGATCGTACTGCTGCACCGGCTGGATGGCGTGTTCGTGCAGCAGCTCTTCCCAGCCTCTGAGGGTCGGCGATTTCCAGTTGCCGTAGGCCTTGCGAATGGTGACCACACCGTATTTGGCGACTTCGCTCAGGACATCTTCGAACTTGGCTGCCGGGGCATTGTCTGCGTCGATGAAAAGGGCAATCTTCTGTTTGATTTCGTCCATCTTACGTCCATGATTGCTGTTGGATTAGTTTGCTCGATACGTCAAAAAGTTGATCTGACCCCATTTATTTCCCCATTACCCAGATCTCTCAGTATATCCCGGGGATCAACCGATAGCGCACGCGCCGTGCATAGTCCCGATAGCCAGGCAATTCTTCCTGTAGCGTCTGGTCTTCAAGTGCGGTTCTAATCACCGTGATGATTGTTGCCAGCGCCGCAGGAATCAGTGCCCACAACGAGCCCAGCGCAAGAACAATACCGAGCAGTGGAAAAATATTTCCAGCATAACCCGGGTGCCTCACAAACCGGTACGGGCCACTGTCACACACCACGTGCCCTCGATCAGCCCGAATGCACACCACGCTGAAGAAAAAGCGGTTCTCTGCCAGTGCCCATGCCGCGAACGCGTATCCGAGCAAGATTAACGTGAAGCCGATCACGATGAGCCATAGCGGGAATTC
This sequence comes from Microbulbifer elongatus, assembly GCF_020524885.1. Lineage (GTDB taxonomy): Bacteria > Pseudomonadota > Gammaproteobacteria > Pseudomonadales > Cellvibrionaceae > Microbulbifer > Microbulbifer elongatus_A. Next base: position 828,792 of record NZ_JAIVKJ010000001.1, read on the forward strand.
GGGGGACCAGTGATAGCGGTGGTCCAGCCCCGCCACTATAACCATAGGGAACACGAGGCTCATCGCCATCAGTGGAGCAAGTAATTTGTCCCAGACTTTTGCGTTGTGGAAATTTTCAATATTTTGCCGTTCGGCTATCAATCCGGGGTGTCGCTGTTCCGCCCACATGCGCCCCCCTATACCAGCGGCGAAGATCAGCAGGGAATAGAGCCATGCCTGCCACCAACCGAGATCCCCACCGCATATCAGTAAAACCAGCGGGATAAGGAGGTACACCGCAACCAATCTGATCCACTGGCGAGGGGATACTGTTTGCGCAGCCTCTTCATCAACTGTCTTCTCTGACATGTCATCCCCCAAAACTAAACGTGGGTAAGTCTTTCACCTAACGCCCATAGTAGGAGAAGCCAAAGCACAGTGTCGACTGCCTCGCGGAGGAAGCGCTATTTTTCGGCCGGAGTGCGATAACTGGGGCGGATCAACTTTATGGCGCATGTCTGTTTTGGGTGGTTCAGTGCCAAAATGTTGATCTGACCCCAATTATTTGGTGCCGCCCGTCCTGACCATTTCAATTGAATCAGCAGAAGCAAAGTGATACCTGCCCTGGTCATCTTCTTTCCAGCCTGAGGTAACTACTGCAAGTGCATTACCTTCTGTGTCTATCACTGGCGCACCGCTAAATCCGGCCAGTTCGATTGGATTTTTAAGTGCCATGTCGTATGAGGCGTACGGTTCTGCGCCGGTAATCTCGACTATTTGTGCTGGCCATATTCTCTGTAGACAGTCCAATTCGGCATATTCACAACCAGCGATGTAAACTATTTCGCCCAGTTTGGGAGGGTGCTTTCTGAAGTTCAGGACCTGTGCAGGTGGGTCGGGTTTTTCGGCCGTATTCAAGGCCAGCACATCTAGCGTGGTACTCGCCATTGTCGGAAGGAAGTTCCCAGTAATCCTTATAGACTTCTCTGGTTGGGTGCGAGGGTGGGCAATCCAGTGTTCGATAACACTATCCAGATCTACGGGCTCGATCTCCGGGGAAACTCCCCCAGAATCTCCGATTAAATGCCTGGCTGTTATTAGTAGTGGCTTGCCTTGTGGATCTGCAGCTAGAAAAGCGCTCGCACCATACAGTGACGTATGGCCCTTAAAGGACGCTGCGTTGGTCAGCACTATTTGTGGAAAGTCTGTGGGTGCTGATACAGCCAGTAGTTCATCGGTTTTTATCGGCTCCGCATACAGTATGTGGTAAATGGTGCCAGCGAGGGAGCCGACACCCACGATAAGGCTGAGTAGCAGGTTGACGACGGTTGGCCTCCATAGGCTTTGGGTAATAGGTTTCCTAAATTCATTGCCGTCACTATTTTGATGCTGTTTGGGGGCTGGTTTCCCGTATCTGTTCTGATTCGGTGAGCCTGGAATAATAAGGAGTGCTAATAATATTAGTAAGTAGAGATAAGGGATAAATACGGCCAGAACTAGCCACCCGGGAGTAGCTATATCATGGAGTCTTTTAACTGTGGGAGCTGTCATTAATAGCAATATTAATGCTATCGCTAAAATGATTAGGGTGAGGGGCAGGGAGCCGGTGCCCAATTTGCCTAATGCATAGTAGGCGCTGATTGAGGTCACGGTTAGCGGTACGGCGACCAATAGTGGGAGGATGCTTAGAAAAAAATATTCCTTCCGCGAAATCCTTCCATTGAAACTGAAATAAATATTCTTATACATCGCTGTAACTCCCTGTGTGTTGGTACGTCAGAAGTAATGCGTGGGGGAAGAATGCCAAGCCGACATCTCTATCAACATTTCACTTGCTTATTTTCCCTTCCGTCTAATTCAATCATTTGTATGCTTTCTTTTTGGGCGCTCACAAAAAAAGCGGGCTTTCGCCCGCTTCAATACCTCTCTTCCTGTGAGCGACTACTTCTTGTAGTTGTTCCTTTACTACAGTCAGTGCATTTAGTGGTTTACCACTGCAGCGCACCGCCGGTCTGGTATTCGATAACCCGTGTTTCGAAGAAGTTCTTCTCCTTGCGCAGGTCCATGATTTCGGACATCCACGGGAAGGGGTTCTGGGCGCCGGGGAACTGTTCTTTCAGGCCCAGCTGGCTGAGGCGACGGTTGGCGATGAAGTGGAGGTATTCCTCCATCATGGCCGCGTTCATGCCGAGTACGCCGCGGGGCATGGTGTCGCGGGCGTAGGCCACTTCCAGTTCCATACCTTCCAGGATCATCTGGGTCACTTCCTGCTGGAACTTTTCGGTCCACAGGTGCGGGTTTTCCAGTTTGATCTGGTTGATGACGTCGATGCCGAAGTTCAGGTGCATGGACTCGTCGCGCAGGATGTACTGGAACTGCTCGGCAACGCCGGTCATCTTGTTGCGGCGGCCCATGGACAGGATCTGGGTGAAGCCACAGTAGAAGAAGATACCTTCGGTAACCGCGTAGAAGGCGATCAGGTTGCGCAGCAGTTCCTGATCGGTTTCTACGGTGCCGGTCTTGAAGTTGGGGTCGCTGATGGAGCCGGTGTGCGCGAGGCTCCAGGCGGCTTTCTTGGCGACGCTCGGTACTTCGCGGTACATGTTGAAGACTTCGCCTTCGTCCATGCCCAGGGACTCTACACAGTACTGGTAGGCGTGGGTGTGGATAGCTTCTTCAAACGACTGACGCAGGATGTACTGGCGGCATTCCGGGTTGGTGATGTGGCGGTAGATGGCCAGCACCAGGTTGTTGGCTACCAGGGAGTCGGCGGTAGAGAAGTAACCCAGGGAGTATTCCACGATGCGACGCTCGTCCTCGGTCAGACCGTTGGGGTCTTTCCACATGGACACGTCTTTGTTCATGTTTACTTCCTGCGGCATCCAGTGGTTGGCACAGCCGTCCAGGTATTTCTGCCACGCCCAGTCGTACTTGAACGGTACCAGCTGGTTCAGGTCGGCGCGGCAGTTGATGATGCGCTTTTCGTCTACCTGGATACGGGCAGCGCCCATTTCCAGTTCTTCGAGGCCCGGGGCCGGGTCCAGGTCGCTTACCGCGGCACGCGCGGCTTCCACTGCGGAAGATGCGGCACTCGATGGGCTCTGGGCCGCGGTCGATGCCGGGGCACTGCTCGCGCTCTCTACTTCGTAGTTAGCGCTGGGTTCGGTGACTGCCTGCTGCTCGGATTGCAGTGCACCCGGCACCGGTTGCGGTTCGGCTTTTTTGGGTTCGGATTTGGAATCGATATCGTCCCAGCTCAGCATGACTTCCCCTTATTTTTCCAGTGACCCCTGTGACGGCACAGGCGATCGAAAGTGTGTCGTGTGCGGCCTGCGCCCGACCCGGGTTTCACTCTTTTACTGAGTTTTGGCCCGGTGCCGGGGCGGCGCTTATGGTCTTGGTTGCGTGGGGGCCACTGTTGTCAGTGGCTTCACGCGTTGCTCTCCCCCGAGAGGCTTTAAATGGCTTACTGGCAGGCTTCGCAGTCTGGATCGTCCAGGGAGCAAGCCGCGGGTACGGCTGCCGGTGCGGGCTCTGCCTGCGGTGCCGGTGCTGCGCTGGCAGCGGGGGCGCCGCCGGCGCTCACTGCGTTCAGGGTGCCACTGGTCACGGTGGATTTTTCCGTGGAGGTGGCAGCCAGTGCACGCAGGTAGTAGGTGGTCTTCAAGCCGCGGTACCAGGCCATGCGGTAGGTCAGGTCCAGCTTCTTGCCGTTGGCGCCGGCGATGTAGAGGTTCAGGGACTGGGCCTGATCGATCCACTTCTGGCGGCGGCTGGCGGCGTCCACGATCCAGCGCGGCTCCACTTCAAACGCGGTGGCGTACTTGGCTTTCAGGTCGGCCGGTACGCGGTCGATTTTCTGTACGGAACCTTCGTAGTACTTGAGGTCGTTGACCATCACCTTGTCCCACAGGCCGCGGGCCTTCAGGTCGTGTACCAGGTAGGGGTTCACGACGGTGAATTCGCCAGACAGGTTCGATTTCACGTACAGGTTCTGGTACGTGGGCTCGATGGACTGGGATACGCCGGTAATGTTGGCGATGGTCGCAGTCGGGGCGATGGCCATCACGTTGGAGTTACGCATGCCCTGGCTGGAAACCTTCTTGCGCACCACGTCCCAATCCAGAGTGCTGCTGGTGTCCTGGTCGATGAACTGCTCGCCGCGGTTCTTGGCCAGAATCTCGATGGAGTCGATCGGCAGGATGCCCTGGCTCCAAAGGGAACCTTCGTAGCTGCCGTAGCTGCCGCGCTCTGCCGCCAGGTCACTGGAGGTGGAGATGGCGTAGTAGCTGATCGCTTCCATGGTGGTGTCGGCGAAGGCGACGGCTTCATCGCTGGAGTAGGAGATGCCGGCCTTGTACAGCGCGTCCTGGAAACCCATCAGGCCCAGGCCCACCGGACGGTGGCGCATGTTGGACTGACGCGCGGTTTCCACGGAGTAGTAGTTGATGTCGATGACGTTATCGAGCATGCGCACGGCGGTCTTCACGGTGCTTTCCAGCTTGCCCATATCGAGGGTGCCGTCTTCGCCGATGTGCTGGGACAGGTTTACGGAGCCCAGGTTACATACCGCGATCTCGTCGTTCGCCTTGGTGTTCAGGGTGATCTCGGTGCACAGGTTGGAGCTGTGTACCACACCGGCGTGCTGCTGCGGGCTGCGCAGGTTACAGGCGTCCTTGAAGGTGATCCAGGGGTGGCCGGTTTCAAACAGCATGCCCAGCATCTTGCGCCACAGGTCCAGTGCGCGCACTTTTTTGTGCAGCTTCAGCTTGCCTTCGGCAACCAGTTGCTCGTAGTGGTTGTAACGCTCTTCAAACTTGTCGCCGAACAGGTCGTGCAGGTCCGGGGTATCCGCCGGAGAGAACAGGGTCCACTCCTTGTCTTCGAATACGCGCTTCATGAACAGGTCCGGCACCCAGTTGGCTGTGTTCATGTCGTGGGTACGGCGACGGTCGTCACCGGTGTTCTTGCGCAGCTCGAGGAATTCCTCAATATCCAGGTGCCAGGTTTCCAGGTACGCACATACGGCGCCCTTGCGCTTGCCGCCCTGGTTTACCGCGACTGCGGTGTCGTTGGCCACTTTCAGGAAGGGCACAACACCCTGGGACTTGCCGTTGGTGCCTTTAATGTAGGAACCGAGAGAGCGCACCGGCGTCCAGTCGTTACCCAGGCCGCCAGCCCACTTGGACAGCATGGCGTTGTCCTGGATGGCACCGTAGATACCGTGCAGGTCGTCCGGCACGGTGGTCAGGTAGCAGGAGGACAGCTGCGGACGCAGGGTACCGGCGTTGAACAGCGTCGGGGTGGAGCTCATGTAGTCGAAGGAACTCAGCAGCTCGTAGAATTCGATGGCGCGCTCGTTCGGCTTGTCTTCATTGATGGCGAGGCCCATGGCCACGCGCATGAAGAACAGCTGCGGCAGTTCGAAACGGATTTCGTCGGAGTGCAGGAAGTAGCGGTCGTACAGGGTCTGCAGGCCGAGGTAGGTGAACTGGTGATCGCACTCGGGCTTGATCGCGTCGCCCAGCTTTTCCAGGTCGAAGCTAGCCAGTGCCGGGTCGAGCAGTTCCAGCTCGATACCTTTCTCGACATAGGCGGCCAGTGCCGGCTTGTACAGGCCTTCCATTTCTTTCTGGGTGGCGGACTCCGCGACGTCCAGGAAGCGCAGGGCTTCGGAGCGCAGTTTGTCCAGCAGCAGGAAAGCGGTGGCGTAGGTGTAGTTGGGCTCCTGCTCAACCAGGGTACGCGCGGTGATCACCAGTGCGGTATTGATGTCGTTTTCAGAAACGCCGTCGTACAGGTTTTTCAGCGCTTCGCTCAGGATCAGGCTGCCGTCTACGTCGGTCAGGCCTTCACAGGCTTCGTTGACGATGGTGCGCAGGCGCTCCATGTCCAGCGCTACCAGAGAGCCGTCTTCCCGTTTTACCTGAATAGAGGGGACGCGGATGCTGGGGTCAGTATCTGCGGCTTGCTCGGCAACGGCTTTCTGCTGCTCTTTCTCTTTACGCAGGCGGGCGTGCTCTTCACGGTAGAGTACGTAGTCGCGGGCGATCTTGTGCTCACCGGCGCGCATCAGTTCCAGCTCTACCTGGTCCTGAATTTCTTCAATATGGATGGTACCGCCGGAGGGCATACGGCGCGCGAAGGTGGCGCTGATATGAGAAACCAGGTCGGCCACGCGCTCGTGGATACGGCTGGAGGCCGCGGCGGTGCCGCCCTCAACCGCGAGGAACGCTTTGGTGACGGCCACGGAGATTTTGCTGTCCGCGTAAGGCACCACGGTGCCGTTGCGCTTGATCACGCGGATCTGACCGGGGGCAGTGGCAGACAGTGAAGTATTGCTGCTGGCCTGGTCTGTTACCGATTCCTTGGTAGTGCCGTTTGGCACAGACTGGGAGCGCCCTGTCTCTGTGTGCATGAAATTCTCCGTAAGTTTTACACGCGCGTCTGGTCGACTTGCTTTGGTTTTTGCTTTGGTTTTTTGCGTTAAATCGTAAATAGCCGGCTTGTGGCCGAAAATTCTGTGTACCTATCTATCTAGCTTCCAGCTAGCTTCTCAGCTTCGCTTCCCCTCGCGCTGACGGCAGCTATGCAATAGGCACAAGCAGTGGCGGCGAAGCCTGGGCTCCGCTCGGGTAACTCTTGTGGGGTACTGCTTGATACTGCGTCTGAACGTCGGTGCCGCTCTGCGTTCGGGTGGTGTCCCCGGTACCTGCCTGTGGGCAGATTGCAGCTAGTTGGTACGGTCGAGATCAAACACAATATGTTGTGGTCGGAATCGGGCGCTGTGCGCCGCTTTCCTCAGGCAATCTGCCGTGCTGGCAGCCCTTGATGTAGTCCTTTCGGGCTACTCAAACCCTATATGTTGGGGTCTGACCTCGAATGAGCAACAAGATAATGCGATTGGGGGGGCAATTCAAGCCGGATAACTTTGGGGTTACTTGTGGATAATTTGTGGGTAGGCGCGACGACGTGGATTTTTCCTCCCGCTAGCGCCCGTGATCACTGGCTGGGTATAAAAAATAACCAGGCACTTTTGGGGGTAGGTGTTTTTAAGAATATTTTTTAATAGTAAGCAGGTCTCAAATTAAGCAGAGCAATAATAATGAAAGCCTGATTATTCGCTGATCAAACGGACACCGTCAGGTCAATTTATGCGCCATTCCGGGGCGGAGCTCGGTGGCCTGTTCGAGTGAGCTTCGATTGCTCTGCGCTGTGGACAACTTCGCACCGATTGATCAAAAAAGAGGCGCCGGGTAACAGCCCGGTGCCTCTTTATCGTATCTATTTTGCTTCGTCTTATTGAAGGGCGCAGTTGCCGAGGTCAGCTGCTGCTTTCCTGCAGGAATTCCATCAGCGCCTTCTGTGCGTGCAGGCGGTTTTCTGCCTCGTCCCAGACAACCGAAATGGCGTCGTCTTCCAGCAGCTCGCCGCTCACTTCCTCGCCGCGGTGCGCGGGCAGGCAGTGCATAAACACGGCGTCGCTGTTGGCATGGCTCATCAGTTCGTGGTCCACCAGGTAACCCTCGAACGCTTTGAGGCGGATTTGCTGTTCGGTCTCCTGGCCCATGGAGGCCCAGACGTCGGTAGCGACCCAGTCGGACCCGCGTACCGCGTCCTGCGGTTTACGGAAAACGGAAACCCGGTCGCCGGCGGCGGCGAGAATACTCTCGTCCGGATCGTAGCCTTCCGGGCAGGCGATGCGCAGTTCGAAATCGTACTGGCGCGCGGCGTTGATGTAGGAGTGGCACATGTTGTTGCCGTCACCCACCCAGGTCACCACTTTGCCTTCCGGGCTGCCGCGGTGCTCCACATAGGTCTGCAGATCCGCGAGCAGCTGGCAGGGGTGGTAGCTGTCGGACAGGGCATTGATCACAGGCACCTTGCTGTACTCGGCGAAGCGCTCCAGCACGTTGTGGCCGAAGGTGCGGATCATCACCATGTCCACCATGCGCGAGATCACCCGCGCGCTGTCCTCGATGGGCTCACCGCGGCCGAGCTGGGTGTCGCGCGGAGACAGGAATAGCGCGCTGCCGCCCATCTGCGCCATGCCGGCTTCAAAGGAGACGCGGGTGCGGGTGGAGGATTTTTCAAAAATCATCCCCAGCACCTTGTCGCGGAACGGTTCGCTGGCCACGCCCTGATTGCGCAGGGCCTTGAGCTCGATGGCGCGCTCGATAATGCCGCGCAGCTCGTCTTTGCTCAGGTCCAGGAGGGTAAGAAAATGTCTGACTGCCATGGGTAATTCCTCCGTAAATCAGGCGGCCTGTTGGGCGAAGTCGCGTACCAGGGAAGCCACGGTCGTGGCGATCTGGCTGCATTCGGCATCGGTCAGGGTCAGTGGCGGCAACAGGCGCACCACCTTGCCGGCGGTTACATTGATCAGCAGGCCCTGGGCGCGGGCCAGGTCCACCAGTTCTGCACAGGGGCGATCCAGCTCGATACCGACCAGCAAACCGAGGCCGCGAATCTCTTTTACATGGGCACAGCCTGCCAGTTCACTATTGAGCTGATCAAGTAGTTGGGTGCCAAGTTTTTCCGCGCGCTCGATTAACCATTCGTTTTCCAACGTTTCCAGCACCGCCAGGCCGGCACGACAGGCCAGCGGATTGCCGCCAAAGGTAGAACCGTGAGCGCCCGCAGTAAACAGCTCGGCGGCTTTGCCGCGCGCCAGGCAGGCCCCAATGGGGACGCCATTGCCGAGCCCCTTTGCGGTGGTGACCACATCCGGTAGCAGGCCGTCCCAATGCTGATAGGCGAACAGCTTGCCACTGCGGCCGTTGGCGGTCTGGATCTCATCCAGCATCAACAGCCAGTTTTGCTGGTCACATAGATTGCGCAGGCGCGGCAGATAGTCAGCGTCTGGAATACAAATGCCGCCTTCGCCCTGAACCGGCTCCACCAGGATTGCGACGATATCATCGTGCGCGCCGATCAGTTTTTCGACGGCCGCGACGTCGTTGTAGGGTACCCGCAGGAAGCCTTCCGGCAGGGGGGCGAAGCCCAGTTGCACCTTGGGGTTACCGGTGGCAGTAAGGGTGGCAAGGGTACGGCCGTGGAATGCACCTTCGGTGACGATAATTTTGGGGCAGGCGAGGCCGCGCTCGTTGCCGAGCTTGCGCGCAAGCTTGATGGCCGCTTCATTCGCTTCGGCGCCGGAGTTGGAGAAGAACACATTGTCCATGCCCGACAGGGATACCAGCTTTTCCGCCAACTGTTCCTGGGGTGGAATGTTGTACAGGTTGGACACGTGCAACAGGGTGTTGGCCTGCTCCTGAATAGCCTGGGTGACTGCCGGGTGGCAGTGGCCAAGGCCGCATACCGCGATACCGGAAAGTGCGTCGAGATAACGTCGGTCGCTGTCGTCCCACACGTAATTGCCTTCACCTCTGACCAGGGTCAGGGTTCTATTACCGTAGTTTTGCATCAACGCGGGACTGGCCACTTCGCTATCTCCTCTATGGGTGGGCCGAAAAAGAAGAAACCGCAGAAAATACGCCTTTAGCGCACTTGACCCGCAATTTCTCCGGAAAGCCGGCAATCTTAGCACAGCCGTGTGGCGGCACCACCACTGGCTGCAGAGCCTTGCTGGGTGGGTTGCTGACTCGGTTGCCGGATGAGGCGCTGGCAGATTTTAGCTTAGTGAAGAGAGGGTGGGGCCTGGAAGAACCCTGGAGGCGGGTAGAAAGTCGGGAGGCGTGCGCCGAACCGTGAATCGGGTACAATGCGCGCTTTCAAGACGGTGTGGCGCCGGGCGCCGGTGCCGGAAACTCCCCAACCCGAGGTTTGCTTCCACTATGGATACTCTGGAAAACATCAAAAAGCAGATTGCCGACAACGACATCCTGCTTTATATGAAAGGCAGCCCCAACGCCCCCCAGTGCGGTTTTTCCATGCGCGCATCCCAGGCAATCATGGCCTGTGGCCAGCGCTTTGCTTATGTGGATATTCTGGCGAACCCGGACATTCGTTCCGAGCTGCCGAAATATGCCAACTGGCCGACCTTCCCGCAGCTGTGGGTTAAACAGGAATTGGTGGGTGGCTGTGACATCATCATGGAGATGTACGAGAACGGTGAGCTGAAGACGCTGATCGACGAAGCTGCCGGAAGCGCTACTGAAGGCGAGTGATCTGCTCGTTTCGAAAGCAAAAAAAACCGCGGCAATGACCGCGGTTTTTTTATGTCCGGCTTATGCCCCGAACACGGGCTGGAACGCCGAGAGTATTACTCGCCTTCCGATGCACTGGCCATTTGTGTCTGCAGGTAGTTCTGCAGGCCCACTTTATCGATCAGGCTGAGCTGGGTTTCCAGCCAGTCCACATGCTCTTCTTCAGAATCCAGGATTTTTTGCAGCAGCTCGCGGCTGCCAAAGTCGCGTACGGATTCACAGTAGGCAATACCGTCGCGCAGATCCGGAATCGCTTTCTGTTCCAGCTTCAGGTCGCACTTCAGCATTTCCTCGGTGTTTTCACCGATCAGCAGTTTGCCCAGGTGCTGCAGGTTGGGGATGCCTTCCAAGAACAGAATCCGCTCGATCAGCCAGTCGGCGTGTTTCATCTCGTCGATGGATTCGTGGTACTCCTTGTCCGCCAGCTCTTTCAGGCCCCAGTCTTTAAACATGCGCGAGTGCAGAAAATACTGATTGATGGCAATCAGCTCGTTGCCCAGTGCCTTGTTAAGATGTTCGATGACCTTGGGATCGCCCTTCATGGTGTTCTCCTTGAGCCGGGTGGCTGTGCCTCTGAGGGATATTATTCGTTAAATAAACGGTGCCCGGTGTCGCCAAAATTCAATATCCACTCAGTTTCCAGTAACCGCCATTTGCGTTCACTGCTCAGAGGAATTGTAGAGTCTGCCGGGCACGAATGTGTGGAGTTTGCGTGGCAGCAATGTACAAGTCAAGCTGGGAATGTCGGCGAAAGTGCGGGAAAAAAGCGGGAAAATTAACGGGAAAACGGCCACAAACTACAACAAGAATGATTCCCTTTTAGATTGTTTTGGCGGTGCCGCATAACAAGTGTTGTGTTACCCGAGTGTGTTCCGAATGGTGGCGAGTTGCTTTTGGATGGTCGCGGTATCGAACCGGTCTTCGATGCAGTTCTCGCAATCTTCCGCCAGGCGCTGCACCAGTGTTTTCATCGCGTTGCGGTCTGCCTGTCGGGTGCAGATTTCCGCAAGCGCTTCCATGGCTCCCAGCAGGTGGCGCATGACTACGCCGCTTTCGCGGCCGTATTCCCGGATCTCATCCAGCGCCGCCGCCAGCACATCGGCAAAATCCAGCTCGCTGGTGATCAGTCGCAAGACATTGTCGTCGTCGTGAAAGCTGTTCGGCAGCGGGGGGCGCTGCAGAATAATTCCGATCCCGTCCGTGAGCCGGTCAATGCAGGTATAGGCGGTAAAGGGATCGTTAACCCCGGGGGACAGTGCGCGAACGGCGATTTGCGCCAGTTGCCGGATCGAGAAAATGACATCCTGCTCCGCGGTGGGCTGTGGGCCCAGAGTAATGGCGCTTCTTATAGCTTGCGCAATGGCCTGGCTGTCGAGATCCCGCGGCGCGTCGAACACGGTGGCTACACAACCCCAGTGATAGAGAAAAGCCCCCGGGTGGATTTCCAGGCGAATACAGCACTCGTGTTCCCTCGCCCAGTGAATCAGCTTCTGGTGATCGATAAGCTGGACGTAGCCTTCTTCATTGATCCGAACGCGGAGCACATCATCCCCCAGGTTAACTTCGCGCAGGTCCTGGCGGGATTGGTGTGGGTCTCGGCAGTCTTCCGTCGGGTAGATGTTATCCAGCGCCTGGCGAAACTCGCGGTTGATCTTGAAGGTGATGTTGTCGATCTGAATCGACTGCGCCACGTTGTGGATGAAATAGATCAGGTAGGCGATGCACGCGAGCGCCAGTAGCAGCGCAAAACTGACCGACAGCGTGTGGCGGTGCCCCGGTCCATAGGCATCAATACCGCGCATCACCAGCAGGGCGTAGACGAAAGTGGAGAGAAAGATCCCCAGGGAAATCTGGGTGCCCCGGTCGCGAATAAAATTCCGAACCAGCCGCGGACCAAACTGGTTGGAGGCTAGGGTGAGGGCGACCGTAGTGATCGAGAACACGGTGCCGGCGACGGTAATCGTGGAGCCGGCGACGGCAGTGAGCAGGGCGCGGGCGCTGTCCGCATCACGCAGTTTCAGCCAGCCAAAGCCGGGCAATTGCCCGACGCGCCAGTGCGCGTCTATGGCCAGTAGTCCCTGTGCCAGCAAAATCGCGGCCGCCATCATGATCGCTGGTACCACCCAGAAACTGGCGCGCAGTCGCTCAGAAAGATGCAGCAGCTGGTGATTCATGGCGTCCTGGTTTAAATGGCGTGTGGGGACAGGCCGTGGCACTTAAAGATAGGACAGCAGGGCGCAGTTGCCAGACGAGTGAAGAATCAGGTGTCGCGGATAGAAAAGGAGAAGAGGTGCGTAGCTAGAGGTAGTGGTGAGATGCGGAGGCGAAGGTGAGGCACCGTTTCAGGTGGTGCCTCCCGGAGCTGAGTCGTGGCTATCAGCCTGCAGAATAGAAGAGGGCGCTGTTGGCATTGGCCATCACACCGGCGGTCATGGTTTCGTCGATGATTTCCTGGGTCAGCTCGGCACAGCGGCCACACTGAGAGGAAACACCCAGATGACGTCGCAGGGCTTTCACGGAAGTGGAGCCGTCATACACAGCTTCTTTGATCTGACTGTCGGTGATGCCTTTACAGATACAAACGTACATCGTGGTAAACCCGGCGCAATTAAGCTCTTCATTCAAGCGGAGATGAGATCTTATTGGTAATGAGAATAAGTGTCAATAAGATTATTTGACCGCTTGGTAGTTAGTTTAGTTAGCTGCGGGGGATCCGGTAGGCGTATATATGACCACCTGGTCGACTTGGCTGCGGATATAGAGCGGAGAGGGATCTGGAGGCTCGTTGCGCGTGGAATTTCACCGGTGCACGCGGCGTGGCGTCTGCTATCGCCTTTATATAAAAATTTAATGGGACTGCCTTAGGCGCCTGTGTATCATAGCGGCCCCCTATCAAGCTTTAATCGATTTATAGCCGGCGGTTATAAATTGAACACATCAAAAGTAAAACATCTATCTCATTGAGGAGGTTTTCATGGCCGTATTAGTAGGCAAGCCCGCTCCGGACTTCACTGCAGCTGCAGTACTGGGAAATGGCGAGATCGTTGACACTTTCAACCTCGCGGAAACCATCAAGGGCAAGAAAGCGGTTATCTTCTTCTACCCGCTGGACTTCACCTTTGTATGTCCTTCCGAGCTGATCGCGTTTGACCACCGCTTTGAAGAGTTCAAAAAGCGCGGTGTTGAGGTAATCGGTGTTTCCATCGACTCCCAGTTCTCCCACAACGCATGGCGTAACACCTCCATCAACGATGGTGGTATCGGCCAGGTTAAGTACACCCTGGTTGCCGACGTGAAGCACGAAATCTGCCAGGCCTACGACGTTGAGTCTGAAGGTGGCGTTGCGTTCCGTGGCTCCTTCCTGATCGACGAAGAAGGCACCGTTCGCCACCAGGTAGTCAACGATCTGCCGCTGGGCCGTAACGTTGACGAGATGCTGCGCATGGTTGACGCGCTGGCGTTCCACCAGGAGCACGGCGAAGTTTGCCCGGCTGGCTGGCAGGAAGGCGACAAAGGCATGAACGCTTCTCCGGAAGGCGTTGCTGCTTACCTGAGCGAGAACTCCGACAAGCTGTAAGGCTTGCCCGAGTTTCTGGCTTTGTTTGGGGGCGGTACCTGCCCCCAACGCCCGAAAAACCGCCGCGAGGCGGTTTTTTTGTGGCTGTATTTTGGGTAAAACACCGAAGCCCCGGCAGGCCCGCCTCGTTGATGTGCGCGTTTGTGCCAGTTTTATTACAATGCGTGCGCAGTTTCAGGCAGCCCATAAATTGGGCCCGGATAGCGTGACTGCAGAGGCGGGTGTGTCACATTTCCCGAACCAAAGAAAAGGTTGGATCCGCCAAGAATTTTTTCCGGGGCTGCTAGTCTTAATACAGGTTCCCCAACAAATATTCGGTCGAGTCGGTGCCCGCTGTGGGTAGTGGCTGCCGAGGTAGTCTGCAGTACGGCACATGGTGTTTTCACAGTGAATCAGGGCATTTCGAACAGTAACCGAGGCCTGCGGGCTCTGCTCTCGCCACTTCTGATGCTGGGTGTGCTGATGACTGCCAGCCCGGTGATTGCTGATGCCGCACGCCCTGACAAGTCGGCGCGCGAGGGCTCCAAGGCCGTCAGCAAGAGCGTAGAAGCCAGTGCCAAAGAATTTGATCGCTATTTTCACCAGCTACTGAAGCAGCAGGGCATTCCCGGTGCCGCCTATGTGATCGTGGACCACGACAAGGTGGTGGCTATGAACACCTACGGTGTTCGGGTCAAAGGTAAGAGCGAAAAAATCACCACCCACACCGTGTTTCGCCTTGCCTCGGTTTCCAAGACGTTCGCCGCCAGTATGGCCGCGGTCCTGGAGCACGAGCATAAATTCAGCTGGGGCGACAAGGTTGTGCGCTACGTGCCGCAGCTCAGTTTCAAGACCCCCGCGCTGTCCATGCAGCTGCAGGTACAGCACCTGCTGAGCCATTCCTCCGGGCTGACGCCCAACGCTTACGACAACTATCTGGAAGACAATCGGCCGCTATCCAAGATTCTGCCGATGTTTGCCACCATTGATCCCCACTGCAAGCCGGGCAAGTGCTACGGCTATCAGAATGTGCTGTTCAGCCTGATCGAGGATGTGATCCAGAAGGCGACCGGCGTGCCTTACAGCCGCCAGCTCAAGGACCGCTTCTTTGCTCCCCTGAAAATGGAGGATGCCTCGCTGGGGTGGGAGAGCTTTATGGCGGCCAACAATCGCGCGGCGCCCCATGTGCAGACCGGCCGCGGCTGGCGTCCGGTCAAGGTCGAGAAGGAGTACTACCTGGCGGCACCGGCCGCGGGCGTGAACGCCAGTATCAGCGATATGGGCCAGTGGTTGAAGGCGCAGATGGGTTACTTCCCGGACGTGCTTTCCCACGATGTGATCGATGACCTTACCACCGAGCGGGTGGAGACTCGCCGCCATCTGCGCCACCGCATCTGGCGTGACTATATTGATCATGCTGGTTACGGCCTTGGCTGGCGCCTTTATACCGTGGGGGATGACCGCATCATTTTCCATGGTGGCTGGGTGGCGGGCTTCCGCGCCGCCATCGCTTACTCGGAGAAGCGCAAGGTGGGCATCGTCATCTTGATGAACGCCGAGTCGCGCGTAATCTCGGATCTCACCGGCAACTTTATTGCGGATATCACCGGCCACGGTAAGCTGGTGCAGGCGATTGCGGCGGCGAAAAAATAGTCGCCGCGATTTCCCGGTTCTCTCTCCCGTTACCCCTCCCTCGAGCCCTCCCTCCAACCCTTCAAAGCAATCGGGTTGTTATCAGCGCTTGAATTGATGGCGGCCGGCCCAATATCTCCTCTCCTGAAGTTGATCTGCTGATCTGCCGTAGTTGATATAAAAGGGGAGAACCGATCCATGACAGTTGAGGCCCATAAAGAGAGCCATGGCTTCCAGACCGAAGCCAAGCAGCTGCTGCACCTGATGATTCACTCGCTGTACTCCAACAAGGAGATTTTCCTGCGCGAGCTGGTATCCAACGCATCCGACGCCGCCGACAAGCTGCGTTTTGAAGCCCTCTCCAAGCCAGAACTGCTGGCGGAAGACCCGGATCTGCGTATCCGCATCGAATTCGACAAAGACGCTGGCACGCTCACCATCAGCGACAACGGTATCGGCATGAGCCGCGATGAGGTGATCGAGAACCTCGGTACCATCGCCCGCTCCGGTACTGCGAGCTTTATGCAGAACCTTACCGGCGACCAGAAAAAGGACGCCCACCTGATCGGCCAGTTCGGGGTCGGTTTCTACTCCGCATTCATCGTTGCCGACAAGGTCGACGTATTCACCCGCCGCGCCGGCAGCGATGCCAGCCAGGGGGTGCATTGGGAATGCAGCGGCGAGGCCGAGTACTCCGTGGAAACCGTCGAATGGCCGAATCGCGGCACCCGCGTGGTGCTGCACCTGAAAGACGAAGCCAAAGAATTCGCCGATGACTGGCGCCTGCGCTCCATTATTAAGAAGTACTCAGATCACATCGCGATCCCGGTAGAAATGCTGAAGCAGTCCGCGCCTGCCGGCGATGATGAAGAGAGCAAGGAAGACAAGGCTCCGGAATTTGAAGCGGTTAACGCCGCTCAGGCCCTGTGGACCCGTCCGCGCTCGGAAGTGAAATCCGAGGAGTACAGGGAGTTCTACAAGCACATCTCCCATGACTTCGACGACCCGCTGACCTGGAGCCACAACCGTGTGGAGGGCAAGCTGGACTACACCAGCCTGTTGTACATTCCTGCGCGTGCGCCCTTTGACCTGTACCAGCGCGATGCTGCCCGCGGCCTCAAGCTGTATGTACAGCGCACCTTCATCATGGATGACGCCGAGCAGTTCCTGCCGCTGTACCTGCGTTTCGTCAAAGGGGTGCTGGACTCCAACGATCTGCCGCTGAACGTTTCCCGCGAAATCCTGCAGAAAGACCAGAACACCGACGCCATCAAGAGTGCACTGACCAAGCGTGTACTGGACATGCTTGACAAGCTGGCGAAGAAAGACGCTGATCAGTACCAGCAGTTCTGGGACCTGTTTGGCTCGGTAATGAAAGAGGGCCCGGCGGAAGACTTCTCCAACAAGGAGAAGATCGCCAAGCTGCTGCGCTTCTCCACCACCCATACCGACAGCGACAAGCAGGACCAGTCCCTGGAAGACTATGTGGGTCGCATGAAGGACGGGCAGAAGCACATTTACTACGTGTGTGCGGATAACTTTGCTACCGCCAAGTCTTCCCCGTATCTAGAAGTGTTCCGCAAGAAAGGCATCGAAGTGCTGTTGCTCACCGACCAGGTGGACGAGTGGTTTGTCGGTCATATGCAGGAGTTTGACGGCAAGCAGTTCCAGGACGTGGCCAAAGGCGCGCTGGACCTGGGCGAAGCCGAGAACGAAGACGACAAGGCCGAGCGTGAAAAGGTCGAGAAAGAGGCCGGAGCACTGGTCGAGCGGGTCAAGGAAGTACTGGAATCCCGCGTCGAGGACGTGCGCGCCACTACCCGTCTGGTGGATTCCCCCGCATGTCTGGTGGCCAGCGACAACGACATGGGCTTGCAGATGCGCCGTATCCTGGAGCAGGCGGGCCAGTCGCTGCCGGACTCCAAGCCGATTTTTGAGCTGAACCCGAACCACCCGCTGGTTCAGCGCCTGGATCAGGAGCAGGATGAGGATCGCTTCGCAGACCTCACCAATATCCTGATGGACCAGGCCAATCTTGCCGCGGGCAACCAGCTGGCGGACCCGGCGGACTATGTGCGCCGCCTCAACGCGTTGCTGCTGGAGCTTAACCGCTAATCGAGCAACTGCACGCCAGGGTTCCGGCGGCAAAAAAGCTGCCGGAATCCCTGTTCTTTTCCTGCTTCATTTCCCATCGCGCTCACAGGCATTCTGGTCTGGGCTATATTAGGTTCTTGCCGGTTTTTTGCGCGAATTCGCTGTCAACAGACGGTATTCTCTAGCGAACTTGGCAAAAATAACCAAATTCTCGATGAGCCGTTGGGCCTCGCTGTCAGGCTCCGTATAATCGCCCGCTGCACAGCAAAAAAATACAGAGCGTTATGACCCAGAGAGACGTTTCCTCGAGCGCCCCTGAATCCCGTTATTCCATTGCCATCCTGGGCGGTGGGAGCTTTGGTACCGCTATTGCCAATATTGTTGCCGGCAACGGCCACGATACCCGTCAGTGGATGCGCGATCCGGAGCGCGCGGCGGCCTGCATGGCCAACCGCGAAAATCAGTTTTATTTGCCGGGGGTAGAGCTGCATCCGGAACTGAATGTCACCGCCGACCTGGAGCAGGCCGTGCGTGACTGCCAGATCGTATTTGTGGCCATTCCCAGTAAATCTTTCCGCGAGGTGGTACACCGCGCCGCGCCGTCCCTGGCGCCGGGCACCATGCTGATATCCCTGACCAAAGGTATCGAGCACGATCAGTTCCACCTGATGAGTGACATCCTGCGGGAAGAGACCGAAGGCATGCGTGTGGGGGTGCTGAGTGGCCCCAACTTTGCCAAGGAGATTGTCGCCGCGCATTACACGGCAACGGTCATCGCCAGTGAAGATGAATCCCTGTGCAGTACCATTCAGAAGGTACTGCATTCGGAAACCTTCCGGGTTTATTCCAGCAACGACGTATTTGGCGTTGAATTGGCCGGTGCCCTGAAGAATATCTATGCGATTGTCACCGGCATGGCGGTTGCGCTGGGGCGCGGACAGAACACCACCAGTCTGCTGATTACCCGTGCGCTGGCGGAAATGATGCGCTTTGCCGAAGCCATGGGTGCAGACCCGATGACCTTTATCGGCCTGGCGGGGGTGGGTGACCTGATTCTTACCTGCTCGTCGGACCTCAGCCGCAACTACCGGGTGGGTTACCTGGTGGGCAAGGGCAAAAAGCTGGACGATGCGGTGACAGAAATCGGCCAGGTGGCGGAAGGTGTGAACACCGTTCGTCTCATTAAAGCCAAAGCCGATGAATTAGGCGTCTACATGCCCTTGGTTTCTGCAATTCACGCCATATTATTTGAAGGTACCCCGATTCCCACGGTCATTCGCGAGCTGATGTCTGGCGAGCAGACATTTGATGTGGCTTATTCGGCCAAACCCTGATTTTCCGTAGGACGTACCATGAATAACGAAGAGTTAAAGCACAATCTCACTTCTGCTGATCACTGGCTGCGGCTGCTGTTTATGGCGTTGTTTGTGATTTTGCTGGAAGTGGCCGGTGTGGTCATGCTGGCGACGATCGTGATGCAGTTTCTTTTTTCGATCATCTCTGGCAGCCCGAATGACAACCTTCGCCACCTCGGCAACCAGATTGCATCCTATATTTATCAGGTCCTGCAGTTCCTGATCTACAACAGTGAAGAAAAGCCATTTCCGTTTGCGGAGTGGCCACAACCCTGAAATTCGCCAGGCCGGCATTCGCTGGCCTTTCCTTTTGTGGTGCCCA
Organism: Microbulbifer elongatus; assembly: GCF_020524885.1. Lineage (GTDB taxonomy): Bacteria > Pseudomonadota > Gammaproteobacteria > Pseudomonadales > Cellvibrionaceae > Microbulbifer > Microbulbifer elongatus_A. Next base: position 847,899 of record NZ_JAIVKJ010000001.1, read on the forward strand.
ACAACGGACTGGTGATCGCCCAATGAGCAACGAAGAACTGAAACAGAACCTGACCTCTACCAATCAATGGCTGCGCCTGATCTATATGGTGCTGTTTGCGGTATTGCTGGAAATTGCCGGCTTTGTAATGCTGGCGGTCGTCATTGCCCAATTCCTGTTCGCTATTGTCTCCGGCAATGCCAACGACAACCTGCGCCGCCTCGGCGACCAGATCGCCTCCTACATCTACCAGACACTGCAGTTCCTGATTTACAACACCGAAGAAAAGCCTTTCCCATTTGCCGAGTGGCCGGAATCCGAAGAGGAAGACCTGTCTACCTATGAGAGTGCGGAAGAAATCGACGGTGAAGTGATCAGTGCTGAAGAGGCGATCGAAAATGCGGAGGCGGAAGAGGTCGCCGCCGAGCCTGCTGAACCTGAGGCTAAAGCGGATGCGGATACCGTAGAAGAGCAGCCAAAAGCGCAAAAGCCGTCCAGGCGCAAAACCTCCGCGAAGGCCAAAAAGCCGAAGGCCGAAGAAGAAACGGTGATTGAATTGAGCGCAGACGCCGGGGAAGCAACGACTGCAGAGAGCGGCGACAAGTCTTCCGACGACAAGAAGTAATCGAAAACCTGGTGTTTGACTGCCTGCAATTCATTGACGGGAGACGGTAGTGCTGTTGTTTGTCATGCGTCACGGCCACGCTGAACCGCTGAGTAAAAGTGACGAAACCCGGGCCCTGACCGATGAAGGGCGCTTGGAAGTGGAAATGGTGTGCAACGAGCGCGCATCCGAGCTGGCACAGGTGAAAACCATTTGGGCCAGCCCTTTTGTGCGCACCCGCCAGACTGCCAAAATTGTGGCTGAAGCGTTCGGGCTGGACGTGGAGGTGCAGGAGTTGCTCACCGGAGATACACCGGTAGGTGATTTACTGGATGCCATTGCCGATGCGGGAGAATCGATATTTCCGCTGATGCTGGTCAGCCACCAGCCTTTGGTGGGCAGCCTGGTGAATGGTCTCTGCGGCAGCGGGGACGAACACCCCATGGGCACGGCCAGTCTCGCCTGTCTTCGCGCAGATGTCTGGGCTAAGGACTGCGCCGAGCTGGAGTGGTTGCAGCACAGGCCCTAGGCGCAAGCTGGCACGACAGCCGAAAATAGGCCACCCAATCTGACCCCTGCGGACATTGAGGCCGCGGGGCGCTCCTGTCAGCATTTGGCTCAATACTGACAAAGCCTCTGAGAAAAACCTCTGATAAAAACAGAGTTCCGCGAGCCATTATTCATGAATCACTCCCCCCGTGAAATTACCCTCGATCTCCAGGGCAATACCATTGCTGCGCGCCAGTGGGGCGACCCGTCGGGTGTGCCGGTGCTGGCGCTGCACGGCTGGTTGGATAACTGCGCCAGCTTTGATGCCATGGCGCCATTTCTCGAAAGCCTGAATCTGGTGGCGGTGGATATGGCCGGCCACGGCCAGAGCTATCACCGCCACCGGGATGCCAACTACACCGTATGGACGGAAATCGAAGACGTGCTGGGCATGGCCGACGCGCTGGGTTGGGAGGAGTTTTCCATACTTGCACACTCCCGCGGTGCGGTGATTGGCACCATTGCCGCCGCTACCTTCCCGGAGCGGATCAAGCGCCTGGCGTTGATCGACGGACTGGTGCCGCCGCCCAGTTCCGATGCCGAGGCGCCGGAGACGTTGCGCAAGGGGATCGAGCAGCGTGCACGTTACCGGGCGCGCAAGTCGAAAGTGTTCGAGTCCCTGGAAGTGGCTACGGTGGCGCGCAAGAACGGGTTGTTCAAGCTGAGTGATGATGCCGCGCGCCGGTTGGTGTTGCGCGGGGTGCGCCCCTGTGAGGGCGGTTATATCTGGAGCAATGATCCCCAGTTGATGGCTAGCTCGCTGGCGAAACTCAACGAGGCGCAGGTGCTCGCGTTTCTGGATCGCGCCACTATGCCAATTCGGTTGGCACTGGGGAAGGTGGGTATTCAGGGGATGATAGAGCGCATACGCCCGATTGCCGAGCTGCATCCCAATATCGAGTTGCGGGAGTTTGCCGGCGGCCACCACCTGCATATGGAAGGGAGTGCCGAGACGATTGCCCGCTGGTTTTTGCCATTTCTCGAAAGCGGCCACTGAGCCGCTTACAGAAGGGCGTTAGAACGGAATCCGTTTCGAATAACTGGCCTTTTCCATTTCCCGCACTTCCACGGAAATTTCCGGTACTTCCGGTGCCGCCTCACACAGATAAGTGAAAATGGCCGCGCTCAGGTCTTCTTTCTGCTGCACCGTGCGACCTTCCAGGATACGTACTTCAGCGTGAATAAACAGGTTGCTGGAACCTTCGTGGCTTTTGCCGAGTACGAAATCCCGATAGGGGAGGGCGCGGGTTTTGATTGCGCCGGCATTGAACAGCCCGGTATCGCTCATTGCCTGCTGGCCATTGCTGACCAGTGCCGGAATAGAAATGCTGTCTTCCAGTTTTTGCGAATACTCAATCACCAGGTGTGGCATGTCCGGGCTCTCCTCGGGTTGCTAGCCGCTAACCTGGGTTAGCGGATCAGTGACAGGAACTCGGTGCGGGTGGCCTGCTGGCTACGGAAAGAGCCGAGCATGGCAGAGGTTTTCATCACCGAATTCTGTTTCTCCACACCGCGCATCATCATGCACATGTGCTTGGCTTCGATGATCACACCCACGCCAGCGGCACCGGTAACCTGTTGAATGGTTTCCGCCACCTGTACGGTCAATTGTTCCTGAATCTGCAAACGGCGCGCAAACATGTCTACAATGCGCGCCACCTTGGACAGGCCCAGCACCTTGCCATCGGGGATGTAGGCAACGTGGGCCTTGCCGATAAACGGCAGCATATGATGCTCGCACATGGAGTAGAGCTCGATATCTTTTACCAGCACCATTTCACTGCAGTCTGACGGAAAGAGAGCGTCGTTAACAATCTCTTCCACGGTCTGATGGTAGCCGCGCGTCAGGTATTGCATGGCTTTGGCCGCGCGCAGCGGGGTGTCTTTCAGTCCCGGGCGCTCCAGGTCTTCACCAATGGCTTCGATAATGTGTGCGTAGTGTTCTTTCATCAGTATGCTTCCAACGTCTCGCCCGCGGGGTTGTTCTGCCATCAATACGCAAACGAACGGGCGTTCGATCACCGGTGAGCCGGTGGGGACGGTCTCGCGACCAGAGGGTGCGCTACCCTAAGCCTTTGTTACACGGTAGTAAAGCGCCAAAAATTGAGGAATATCGCCAATGATAGAGAAACGGGAGTCCAATTTGCACGAATTGTGTACCGTGCTGGACTACATCCGCTGGGGCGCTAGCCGCTTCAATGAGGCTGAGCTGTGGTTTGGTCACGGCACCGACAACGCCTGGGACGAAGCTGTCCTGCTGGTCACCCATGCGTTGCATCTGCCGGTGGACAGTAAGCCGGAGATTCTCTCCGCCCGGCTGACCATGGAAGAGCGGCGGGATGTGATGACCTTGCTGGAAAAGCGCGTGAATGAGCGCTTACCTGCGCCTTATCTCACCAACGAGGCCTGGTTCTGCGATCTGCCATTTTATGTGGACGAGCGTGTACTGGTGCCGAGATCTCCAATTGGTGAACTGATTCGAAACCGCTTTGAACCCTGGTTGCCTCAGGAGCCGCTGGCGATACTCGACCTGTGCTGCGGCAGTGGCTGTATCGGGATCGCCTGTGCCGACACCTTTCCCGGCGCGCGGGTAGACCTCAGCGACATTTCCGCAGATGCGATTGAAGTGGCGCAGATCAATATCAATCGCCACCAGCTGAACGACGAAGTGCGCGCAGTGCAGTCCGACCTGTTCGCTGGCCTGCAGGGCTGCAGCTACGACCTGATCGTGAGCAATCCGCCCTATGTGGATGCCCGTGACCTCGCGGAAATGCCGGCGGAATACCACGCAGAACCCGGGTTGGCGCTGGGCTCCGGAGATGACGGCCTCGATTTCACCCGCCGCCTGCTTCTGGAAGCGCCGGACTATCTGCAACCGGAAGGTATTCTGGTCTGCGAGGTGGGCAACAGCTGGGAGGCGCTGGAGCAGGCGTATCCGCGGGTGCCGTTTTTCTGGCCTGAACTGGAAGACGGCGGCCACGGGGTGTTTGTAATGAGCCGGGAAGACCTGCTGGCGTGCCGGGAGTTTTTTGAGGCAGGCGCCTGAGGCGCCATAAAGAATAACTATGCAGGAAGGTGGCGACGGAATCCTCTATAATGCGCGCCTTTCATCGAATAATTCACTGGGGTAGGGAATACCGGATATGTCGGGCAATACATTTGGCAAGCTGTTCTGTGTCACCACATTTGGCGAGAGCCACGGCCACGCGCTGGGCTGTATTGTCGATGGCTGCCCTCCGGGACTGGAAATCACCGCTGAGGAAATCCAGCTGGAGCTGGACCGCCGCAAGCCCGGTACCTCCCGCTATACGACCCAGCGCCGCGAAGCAGACCAGGTCAAAATCCTCTCAGGTGTGTTTGAAGGCAAGACGACCGGAACCCCCATCGGGCTGCTGATCGAAAATACCGACCAGCGTTCCAAAGACTACGCCAATATCGCCGAACAGATCCGCCCCGCCCACGCTGATTATACCTACTGGGCGAAATATGGTCTGCGGGATTACCGCGGTGGTGGTCGCTCTTCTGCGCGGGAAACTGCGATGCGTGTTGCCGCCGGTGCGATCGCCAAGAAGTGGCTGAAGCAGCAGTTCGGGATTGAAGTGCGCGGCTACCTGTCCCAGCTGGGCCCGATTAAAGTGGAAGCCCTGGACTGGTCGCAGGTAGATCAGAATCCGTTCTTCTGCCCGGACGCGTCAAAAGTGTCGGAAATGGAAGAGTACATGCAGGCACTGATTAAGGAGGGCAACTCCATCGGTGCGCGTATCTCTGTTCACGCCAGCGGTGTGCCGGCAGGTCTCGGTGAGCCAATTTTTGATCGTCTGGATGCAGACCTGGCCCACGCACTGATGAGTATCAATGCGGTAAAAGGCGTGGAGATCGGAGCCGGCTTCGCTTCTGTAGAGCAGAAGGGTACCGAACACCGCGATGAAATTACCGAGGAAGGCTTCCAGTCCAACAATGCCGGTGGCGTGCTGGGGGGGATTTCCAGTGGCCAGGAGTTGATTGCGCACATTGCACTCAAGCCCACGTCCAGTCTGCGTATTCCTGGCAAGAGTCTGGATACCAATGGCAATCCGATCGAGGTGGTAACCAAGGGCCGTCACGATCCGTGTGTCGGTATTCGTGCGACACCCATTGCCGAGGCGATGATGGCGTTGGTGTTGATCGACCATGTGATGCGCCAGCGCGCGCAGAATGGCGACGTGGAATTTGGTTTGAAAATTCCGGCGGGCGAGCCCGTATAAGGCACATGTGATTCGAGCAATAAAAAAGGCGGAGCGCTGAAAACGCTCCGCCTTTTTTGTGCCTGCTTTCCTGTTTATGCCCGTTTTACCGGAGCTAACAGTAGTGTGTCGCTTACAGGTGCAGGTTCAGGCCGAGGTAAGGGCCTTTGATTTCCAGGTCGCTTCGCAGGGCGTCCAGTTCTAATTCATGTTGGGGGGAGGCTATAGAGATGACTGAGATTCTCGCCCTGGTCACATCGATAGGATTTGGGCGGCAGGACAGTCCCACGTATCGACAGTAGTCGCGTTTATCGCTTCCTTAAGAACATGCGCTCGCTCCCTGGCTTCGACTAGCCCTAAGGCGTAATAGGCCTCTGCAAGATCGCTGGCGGGTAAGCGTTGGCTTAAATTCTCTTCAATGTAAGCTCTTTGTACTTCACGGCTGCCATCAAGGCGGGAGGCCTCCGTCAATATATTGCACAGCATATCAGCATCATCTGGTTTTTTACCCGAGGAGCAGCCGTAAGTGCTAAGGAGAAATAGTAAGAGGCTAGTCTTAATTGTCGCTTGCATTCTGGTAGACGAGTATAAAGTGGTCGAGTAAGGTTAAGGCTTTCCCTCGTTAAAATCTATCGAAACTAGGGAGGGTTTCATGTCCATATCCCAATTAAATGAGTATGAGAAAAAAGAATTGGTAAAAAATATTCTGGGGAATAATTTTCACGTAGTTGGAAATCGCTTTCCAGTATTTAGCAGGATGCTGGATGGATTGGCGTATTTGAACGACAGTTTGACTGCAGCAGAATTGGTTCCAACTTTGAGTCGGTTTTTATCTGGATCAATTTCGTCATCCGTATTTTCAGCAGCCTCATTTATGGCTGCTGTGGTACAGCCGCTTCAGAACTTTATAAACTTGGTTAATGTCAACGAAACCGGACTGCGAATGTATTCTTACCGAGCGGTGGCTTATACCTTGACGGCCTGGGCATTTGGTAAACCTGTACCAAGTCAGTCTGCGCGAATTATGGTGAATCTAGGGTCGGGAGATTTCAGGGCAACCGGCCGGGAGCGTTATAGCAAAGTCTGGGAGGAGACGTCTCGCAACGTTCTATTGAGCCTGCGCCAGGTTTGCCTGGCAAAAAATATTTCGGAAGCTCATCTGAAGGTAATCTTCAAGGCGCTGGGTAATGGAGAGCCTTCTCGCCTTTCTCGCCATATTCTTGTGGGGTTTGAGGGGCGGTTGAATACAACGGTGCGAAATATTTGGAGAAGCGGCTATTCGATTGGCTACCCCGGGTAGGTCTCAAGATTTGAAAAAAATAGGCTGCTACATTGGCTTTTTCATGTTCGCGCTGCTTTCCATTTTTCTGGTGGGAAAGGGATCCATAGCTTTTCCTGGTCGCTACGGTGGGAGTCCGAGTGTCGTGGATGGGTTCGCGCTGATCTTGATGGGCGTATTACCACTAGTTATCGCCATTTCCTTCTTGCTGGAGGTGCATTGGCCGTACATCGCGCGTCGAATTGGTGGTGGGTTACTGCTCTCTGGGTTCTTGATTGCGTTTGCCGGTTTTATGGTGGGTTAGACGTATTATTGTTTATGTTTGCGCTTTGGAGTGTTCCATTTAAGCGACATAAAAAAGGCGAAGCGCCAAAAGCGCTCCGCCTTTTTTATGTGCGGCTGTAACGCAGCGCTTACAGGTGCAGGTTCAGGCCGAGGTAAGGGCCTTTGATTTCCAGATCGCTCTGCAGTGCGTCCAGTTCCTGTACATCCAGGGTCATGGAGCGGTAACCGGCTTCGATGGCGAAATCCAGCGCGGGTACAAAGTCCCAGCGAATTTTTGCAGTGATGTCGGTGTGGCTGTCGCCCTTGTAGCCGGTGCCATTGCCCTGGGCGATGATGGACCAGCCGGTAAAGGGCAGGTCGAAGCGAGCCATGCCATAGACCATCGGCAGCACGCCGGAGAGTTCGATGTTATCGGATTGCAGGTCGCTGGTGGCAGTCAGTTCGCCACTGTACTGGCGCGCGGTCAGGCCCAGGTCCAGGTTCACCCAGTTGTCCAGAATTTCGTAGTACAGGGTGGCATCGGTGTGGGTCAGGTTGATATCCGCAGTCACATCGGAGCCGACAAAGAAAGTCTCGTCACCGAAGGTGACGTTCTCGCTCAGCATGGCGGTGCCATTGGTCTCGATGCTGCTGTGGGCTACCAGAATGTTCGGGATCAACGGAACCGGGTGCTCCAGTGCGGCCTGGATGAAGGTTGCGTTGTCTTCGGCGAGGGTGAACTCGTCCACGTTGAAGTCGTCAACACCGATGGCGCCGGTGTAGGCAGGCTTCCAGCTGCCCAGGGTGGCGTCAAAACCGAGGATGGTATCGGCACTGGCAGAAACGGAAGCCAGTGTGGCGCAGAGTGCCAGGGTTATTTTTTTCATTTGGAGTCTCTCCCGTTGAATTCCGCGGCAGATTCTACAGGGTTTTGATGAAATTTCCCTGACTGGATTCGTGTAATCGCGATCTTTTCACACTGTGATACCCGGTTTACAGGCCGCGCGCTTCCTTGAACAGGAGTTGTTGCAGAGCATTGGCCGCATTGCTGAGGGTGCGATTGCGATGGTAGATGATGCCCAGATTTCGCACGATGCTCAGTTGCGGCATCGGCAGTTCGGCGAGGCTGTCGTCAATCAGGGTTTTTGGCAGCACGCTCCAACCGAGGCCGACCCCGGCCATCATCTTGATCGTTTCCAGAAAGTTGGTGGCCAGTTTGGCGGTCAGCTTGAGACCGTGGGCGTCGAACTCGCGTTTGATCAGCCTTCCGGTATAGGTATTCATATCCGGCAGAATCGCCGGGTACCGGGCAAGTGCCGGCAGATCCAGCTCGGGCATCTGCGCCAGTGGGTGATCCGGTGCCGCCACCACCACACAGGGATCGGGCCATATGATCTGTGCGTTCAGGCTCGGGTAGTCCTTGAGTGCCAGGGTAACCACGGCGAGTTCGTACTCCCCGGCCATCAGCGCCTCGTAGGCCTGTTCCGAGTCGAGGAAGTCGATATCCAGGGCAACGTCCGGATAGAGGTTGCTGAATTCCCGCAGTACCGGCGGCAGGTGGTGCAGGCCGACGTGATGGCTGGTGGCGATACGCAGGCTACCGCCGATGGTTTCCCCCAGGCTGCGCAGCTCGTGTTCGGCATCGCTCACTTCGTTAAGGATGTGGCGGGCGCGGGGTAACAGGGCGCGTCCGGCGTTGGTGAGCTGCAACTTGCGCCCGATACGGTCAAACAGAGGGGTGCCGAGCTGTTGCTCGAGAGAGGCCAGGCGCTTGCTGACCGCAGGCTGGGTGAGGTGCAGCTGTTCGGCGGCTTCCGATACGGAGCCCTGTTCTGAAATGGCGAGAAAGGCCCTGAGCCACTGGATTTCCATAATGCTTCTCTAAAACGCCGCTTTCGGGTATTCCAAAAACGAATGCGCCATATAATAAATATAAATTGATGTTATTCAATGCCCCCCCTAGACTCCCGCATGTTATCCATAGAGGAGATGGGGCTATGGGCCACCCTGAGAAACATAAAGAAAACAAAAAACAGACGCTCTACGACAAGCTCTGGCAAGACCACCTGGTCAAAAGCCGCGAAGACGGCACCGCACTGATCTATATCGACCGTCACCTGATTCACGAAGTGACCTCTCCTCAGGCCTTTGAAGGTCTACGCCTGGCTGGTCGCAAGCCCTGGCGCACAGATTCCGTGGTGGCTACGCCAGACCACAATGTGCCGTCAGACGCCGCTGAGCGGGCCGGTGGTATCGCGGGGATTCAGGACGAAGTGTCCCGTATTCAGGTGCAGACCCTGGATGAGAACTGCAAGGATTTCGGTATCGTCGAGTTCGGTATCAACGATCCCGGTCAGGGCATTGTGCATGTGATCGGGCCCGAGACCGGTGCGACCCTGCCGGGTATGACCGTGGTGTGTGGCGATTCCCACACTTCTACCCACGGTGCGCTGGGCGCGCTCGCCCACGGTATCGGTACCTCGGAGGTGGAGCACGTGATGGCCACCCAGTGTCTGATCCAGAAGAAAATGAAGAACATGCTGGTGCGTGTGGACGGTGAACTCGGTCCGGGCGTAACCGCGAAAGACGTGGTGCTGGCGATTATCGGCAAGATCGGCACCGCCGGTGGCACCGGATACGCTATCGAATTTGGCGGTTCCGCCATTCGCGCCATGTCTATGGAAGGTCGCATGACTGTGTGCAACATGGCCATCGAAGCCGGTGCCCGCGCGGGCATGGTGGCGGTGGACGATATCACCCTGGAATACGTAAAGGGCAAGCCGTACGCACCCAAGGGTGAGCAGTGGGAAATGGCGGTAGAAAACTGGAGCCGCCTGCACTCCGATGACGGCGCCCACTTTGATGCGATTGTTGAGCTGAAGGCGGAGGAAATCGAGCCGCAGGTGAGCTGGGGTACTTCCCCGGAAATGGTGGTGCCGGTAAGCGCGGTAGTGCCGAGCCCGGCGGACGAAAGCGATTCCACCAAGAAAGCCGGTATCGAGCGTGCGCTCGAATATATGGGCCTTACCGCTGGACAAAAAATTACCGATATCAATCTGGACCGGGTTTTTATCGGCTCCTGCACCAACTCCCGTATTGAAGACCTGCGCGCAGCGGCGGCAGTGGCCAAGGGGCACAAGAAAGCTGACAGCGTGAAGCAGGTTCTTGTAGTGCCGGGTTCGCAGTCTGTGAAAGCGCAGGCGGAAAAAGAAGGCCTGGACAAAGTATTTATCGAAGCGGGATTTGAGTGGCGCGAGCCTTCCTGTTCCATGTGCCTTGCGATGAACGCGGACAAGCTGGGTGCCGGTGAACACTGTGCATCCACCTCCAACCGCAACTTTGAGGGGCGCCAGGGCTACGGTGGTCGCACTCACCTGGTGAGCCCGAGCATGGCGGCAGCGGCGGCGATTGCCGGTCACTTTGTCGACGTGCGTGAAATGCAGAAGGAGGCGGTCTGATGAAAGCATTTACCCAACATAAAGGCGTGGCCGCTCCCATGGACCGCGCCAATGTGGATACGGATCTGATTATTCCAAAGCAGTTCCTGAAGTCGATCAAGCGCACAGGATTTGGCCCGAACCTGTTTGACGAGCTGCGCTACCTGGATGAAGGACAGCCGGGGCAGGATCACAGCAAGCGACCGGTAAATCCGGATTTCCCGCTGAACCACCCGCGCTATCAAGGTGCTTCTGTATTGCTGGCACGCAAGAACTTCGGTTGTGGCTCCAGCCGTGAACACGCCCCCTGGGCGCTGGATGACCATGGCTTCCGCGCGATTATTGCGCCGAGCTTCGCGGATATTTTCTTTAATAACTGCTTCAAGAACGGGCTTCTGCCGATCGTTCTGGAAGAGGAAATTGTCGAGCAGTTGTTCCAGGAAATGTATGCGGAAGAGGGTTACGAGCTGACCATCGACCTGGATGCGCAGGTGGTGATCAAGCCCAACGGCGAAACTCATGCATTCGAAGTGGACACCTTCCGTAAGCACTGCCTGCTGAATGGCCTCGATGATATCGGCCTGACACTTGAAGATGCGGACGATATTCGCGCCTACGAAGCCAAGCGCCGCGAGCAGGCGCCCTGGCTGTTCGATGCCGTGAAGTAACAAGACAGAATAATTGGAAGAGTAATGAGCAAAAAAATCATGATCCTTCCGGGTGATGGAATCGGCCCGGAAATTGTCGAGCAGGCGGTTGCGGTACTGAAAACCGCGGATGAAAAGCTCGGCCTGAATCTTGAGTTCACCGAAGGCCTGATTGGTGGCGCGTCCATCGATGCCCATGGCGAGCCTCTGACCGACGCTGAGCTGGCCAAAGCCGGTGAGTGCGACGCGGTACTGCTGGGTGCAGTCGGTGGTCCGAAATGGGATACCCTGGATCGCGCCATCCGCCCGGAAAAAGGCCTGCTGAAAATTCGTAGTGGCCTTGGTCTTTACGCCAATCTGCGCCCGGCAATCCTCTACCCACAGCTGGCGGATGCCTCGTCACTGAAGCCTGAAGTGGTTTCCGGCCTGGACATCCTGATCGTGCGTGAGCTCACCGGCGGTATTTACTTCGGCGAACCCCGTGGTATCAAAACGTTGGAAAACGGTGAGAAACAGGGCTTCAATACCTACGTCTATAAAGAATCTGAGATCGAGCGTATCGCCCGCACCGCATTCGAAGCGGCGCAGAAACGTGGTGGTAAACTGTGTTCTGTGGACAAGGCCAACGTACTGGAAGTGACGGTGCTGTGGCGTGAAGTGCTGGACCGCCTGGCACCGGAGTACCCGGATGTAGAGCTGTCCCACATGTACGTGGACAACGCGGCGATGCAGCTGGTGCGTGCGCCCAAGCAGTTTGACGTGATGGTGACCGGCAACATGTTTGGCGACATCCTGTCCGACGCTGCCGCCATGCTCACCGGCTCCATCGGCATGCTGCCTTCAGCGTCCATGAACGAGACCGGTTTCGGTCTGTACGAACCCTGTCACGGCAGTGCGCCGGATATTGCCGGGCAGGGCATTGCCAATCCGTTGGCGACTATTCTTTCCGCCGCCATGATGTTGCGTTACTCCCTGGATATGGGAGAAGCGGCTGAAGCGATCGAGGCGGCTGTGAGCAAAGTTCTGGATCAGGGACTGCGCACCGCGGACATTTATACGGACGGCTGTAAAAAAGTCTCCACCGCGGAAATGGGCGCAGCAGTGGTGGCCGCTTTCTAATAAGGCAAGCCTCCGCTCAACCGTTGTCCCGGCTCGCCAAGCACTTGGCGAGATCTGGGATCCAGAAATGAACAAACTCAACAGGGTAAAGAAATGAACAAGGTAGGATTCGTAGGCTGGCGCGGTATGGTCGGCTCCGTATTGATGGGCCGTATGCTGGAAGAAAACGATTTCGCACATATCGCGGAGCCGGTATTTTTCTCCACCTCCAATGCTGGCGGTAAAGCGCCGGAAATTGGCAAGGAAGTCGCGCCCCTCAAAGACGCCTACGACCTGGACGCACTGGTTGAGCTCGACGCCATTGTCAGCTGTCAGGGCGGTGACTACACCAAAGAAGTTTTTTCCAAGCTGCGCGAGAAGGGTTGGGACGGCTACTGGATCGACGCCGCTTCCAGTCTGCGCATGGATGACGATGCCATTATTGTGCTGGATCCGGTCAACCGCGACGTGATCGATCGCGGTATCGAGTCCGGTGTCAAGAACTACATCGGCGGCAACTGCACCGTGAGCCTGATGCTGATGGGCCTCGGTGGCCTGTTCAAAGAGGGCCTGGTGGAATGGGTTACCGCCCAGACTTATCAGGCGGCCAGTGGTGCCGGTGCCAAGAATATGCGTGAGCTGATCTCGCAGATGGGCAGTATCCGCGACGGCGTTGCCGAAGAGCTTGCCGATCCCTCCAGCGCGATTCTCGAAATTGACCGCAAAGTAGCGGAGAACATGCGCAGCGGAGACTTCCCCACCAGTGAATTTGGCGCGCCTCTCGCCGGCAGCCTGCTGCCGTGGATCGACACCCAGCTGGAATCTGGCCAGAGCCGTGAAGAGTGGAAAGCCCAGGTAGAGGCCAACAAGATTCTGGCCACCAATAGCACCGTGCCCGTGGACGGCACCTGTGTACGTATCGGTGCGATGCGCTGTCACAGCCAGGCGTTCACTGTGAAGCTGAAGAAAGACCTGCCGCTGGCAGAGATTGAGAAGATCATCGGTTCCGCCAACGATTGGGTAAAGGTGGTTCCCAACGACCGCGAGGTGACCCTGAAGGAACTGACTCCGACCGCCGTTACCGGCAAGCTGGACATCCCGGTTGGCCGCCTGCGCAAACTGAGCATGGGCGGTGAATACCTGAATGCCTTCACCGTCGGCGACCAGCTGCTGTGGGGCGCCGCCGAGCCACTGCGTCGCGTATTGCTGATCCTGCTCGGCAAGCTGTAAGTCGTATTTCCCGCCATAGTGGCGGTACTGCTGCCGGGGGCAGCCTTGGAAGACACGCCGTAAACCCTTCCCTGGGGGCTCTTCCGCGAGGTCCCTCTCGCGGAAGGTCTCCCAAGGCTGCCCCCGGCATCAGCACCTTCGCATTTACCGTATCTTTTACCTATTAAGCCGCCTGTTTCATGAGTTCGGCTTCCCCCCTGACTCTCCGCGAGTATAATCCCCCGCATTTTTAGCCTGTTGCTTTATTCGCCGAACTGGCGGAGATGCAGCCAAAACCCTGCATGAGTACTTATATGTCCGAATCCACCCGTGAATTGGTGATCCTGGGTGTTGGCAGCGCGCCGTTTGACGCCCTGCTAGAGATCCTGGAAGAACGCAAAACCGTGACCCCTGCGCAATTGAAGCTGGTAATCGCGGATGAAGCGGAAGCGGATCCGCAGGTATTTGCCAACCGCAGTGTGCCGGTCACTCCGCTGAAAGATTTCGCGTTTACCCCAGAGCAGGTGGTGCTGCTGCTCACCGGCGGTGAAACCGCTACCGCCGTACTCGCCCAGGCCGAACAGGCCGGCGCCTGGGTGGTGGATGCGGTGGGTATCACCCGTGGCGACGAGAGCGTGGCGCTGATCCACCCGCTGTTGAATAGTGCTGAACTCAATCAGCGCGATGAAAGTGATCGCAATGTGATCGCCGTGCCGGGTGCCGGCGCCGCCATGCTGGCGGAGGCTCTGTTCCCGCTGAAATCGCAATTGCAGTCGGTGGAAATTGTTCTGAATCAACCGGTATCTGCACTGGGCAAAAGCAGCGTGGATGCCGCAGCTGCGCAAACTGCACGGTTATTTAACGGCCAGGAGCCTGATGTCGACGAGGGCACCGGCCAGCGTCTCGCATTCAACCTTCTGAGTTCTGCGGAAGCGCTGCTGGACAGTGGGCACAACTTTAGCGAGCTGGCGCTGGTGCTGGAGCTGCGTCGTCTGCTGGGTGATGAGGTGGCGCTGGACGCGAGTATCAATACCGCATCGGTTTTTCATGGGCAGCTGGCGAATATCAGTGTGCAGTTGAAAGATCAGCAGGAGCTGGCAACGGTGCGCGGCTTGCTCACCAATGGTGCGCGCCTGGAAATGCGTGAGCGTCCATCGGCGCAAGATGCGGTCGGCAGTGAAAATACCCTGCTGGGCCGGTTGCGCACCGGGCTGATCAATCCGCGACAGGTTGTTTTTTGTGCGGCATCCGACAATTTGCGTAAAGACGTCGCAATTAACTGTGTACAGATTGTCCACTTGTTGCTAAAAACCCATTGATATTTAATACTTAGCGGCCTTTCTGAAGGTTTCTTCTTAACTTCGCCCGGCACGGGCGGCGGTAATACCTGGGGGGTAGTACCGGGAAAAGTGAGAAGTGGCTGGATGGGGCTGGTCTTTTTCGGGGGGCGATACTTGCGCTAGAAAGTTTCTACTGAGGCTTTTATGCAAAGTGTCGCCGGAGAGTGGAGCCTGGTGTCTGAGCACTGGTTCTTTTGAGTAATTATTGTGCAGGTTGATGGCTGCACAGACCCGTTATCTGCAAATCCTTTGGGTGTTTTTTGTGCAGTTGGCGGTGTGATTCTAACAATAAAGGGAATCGGATATGCGTGTGCAAAAGCTGGCACTAGCGGTAGGTCTGGTCAGCGCACTGGGTGGTAATGGGGCTCTGGCACTCGGTCTGGGTGAGATCAAGCTGAACTCAACTCTGAACCAACCTCTCAATGCGGAAATCAACCTGCTTCAGACTCGCGGCCTTGGTGAGAGTGAAATCAAGGTTCGTCTGGCCAGCACTGAGGACTTCGAACGCGCCGGTGTTGACCGCGCCTATCTGCTGGATGAGCTGCGCTTTGATGTGGACTACTCCAGCGGCCAGCCCGTTGTCCGGATTTCCAGTCGTAACCCGATCCGTGAACCTTTCCTGAATTTTCTGGTAGAGACCCGGTGGCCCAGTGGCCGTCTGCTGCGGGAATACACCCTGCTGATGGACCTGCCGGCGTTCTCCACCAATACCGCATCCCAACCGGTGCGCGCCGCAGAGCGTGAGCGCCAGCAAGTGCGTCGCGACGCGCCGGTAAGGCGCCCGCTGCAGCCTACTGTGCAGCGCACCCCGGAAGCGGCGCAGCAGCCGGTGCAGGCGCCTGTCGAAGAGCCGGCAACTGCCGTTGAAACCATTCCCGAGACTTCGCCTGAACCCATTGCCTCCGAGCCCCAGCAGCCTGTATACGAAGCGCCCGCGGAAGAGCCGGTTGAGCTTCAGCGTGAGGCCGCAACCGACAGTGGTAGCCGTGTGTACGGCCCGGTGGAAGCCAACAAGACCTTGTGGGAAATCGCCCGCGATAGCCGCGAAACCCGCGATCTCTCTGTTCAGCAGACCATGCTGGCAATCCAGCGCCTCAACCCAGAGGCGTTTATCAACAACAATATCAATCTGCTGAAGAAAGGCGCGGTGCTGCGCCTGCCGACCGCAGAAGAAGTGCGCAACCTGACTCTGACTGAAGCAGTCTCTCAGGTTGCCACCCAGAATGACGCCTGGCGCGAGCGCGTTGGCGTGGCAGAAGCTGACGTTACCGGGGCCCCGCTGGACGGCCGCGCGGTGGTAGAAGAAACCGCTGAGAGCGATGTGGTGGAAGGGCGTGTTTCCCTGGCCGCCCCTGGCGATAACGAATCGGTACTCTCCGGATCCGCGAGTGGCACCGGTGAGAGCGAAGCCCTTGAGGGCGAGCTGGCGGTGACCGAGGAGGAGCTCGACAAGTCCCGCCTGGAGAACACCGAACTGCAGGATCGCATCGGTGAGCTGAACGAGCAGATCGATACCATGGAGCGCCTGGTCGAGGTGTCCAATGACGAGCTGCAGGCGGTACAGGCCGCGGCGGAGCAGAGTGTGGATGCCTCTGAAGCTGCGAGTGAGACTGCTGATCTCGCTGACGAAGTAGCCCTCGACGCTATTACAGAGGAAGCCGGTGAAAACACCGGTGAACTGGCTGGCGACGACAGCCAGAGTGGCGTATTCGCAGAAGAAGCGGCAGGCACAGAGCCGGCGGTGGAAACCGCACCGGAAGTTGCTGCTGAACCGGAAGCGGAAGAGGTGGACGCCTCGCGCAACCGTGTTGTGGTTCAAACGCGTACCGAGCCGACTCTGGTTGAGCGCGTGATGGACAACATCGTGCCCATCGGCATTGGTGCTGGCGCCTTGCTGGTAGGCCTGTTTGGCTTCTTTACCTGGCGTCGCCGCAAGGAAGAAGAGGAGGCTATTCGTCAGGTGGAGGCCGAAATGGCCGCCGAACGCGCCCTGGCGGAAGCGCCGGCATTGTCGGAAGAGGACGACAATCTCGCCGCGGTGGAAGAGATGGAGGCCAATGAAACCTTCGATCTCGACCAGTTTGCAGAGGTGGAGACCGACGACCCGGTTGCAGAGGCGGAAATTCACCTGTCTCTGGATCAGTACCAGGAAGCAGAGGCAAAACTGCTGGCCGGCCTGAGATCAGCCCCGGAAAATATTGATGCGCGTCTGATGCTGCTGGAAGTGTACGCAAACCAGCAAAACGGCGAACAGTTCGACGATCACTACCGTCAGCTCCTCGGGTACAGTGATGGCCCCGCCGCGGACCGTGCAGCGCGTCTGCGCGAAACCATAGCTGGCATTGGCGCCTTCGTGGCGCCGGAGAATGATTTCTCCAGTGAGTCCCTGGAAGCAGCGCAGCTGGACGACATGGGTGCGGACTTCGGTAGCGAAGCGAGCTTTGATGATCTGGATGAATTCTCCACGAGCGAACCCGTTGCGGCGGATTCCGAGCAGGCTTCAAGCGAGGACGATGATTTCGGCTTGCTGGATGACCTGTCCCTGGATCTGAACGAAGACGATGGTGCAGGCTTCGAGTCCAGTGAGACTGAAGATGAGTTTTCCCTCGACCTCGACCTTGGTGATGACCTGGGCGGTGAACTGTCGCTGGACGATGTCACCGCAGAGCCGGCGGCTGCACAGCAGGAAGAAGATGAAGTCTCGTTTGACCTGGATCTCGGTTCCGAGTCCCCAGAGTCCGAGCTGAACGCGGAACCTGCTGCGGAAGAAGATAATTTTGACATCGACGGCCTGATGGCTGACGGGGAACTGGATTTGGATGGGCTCGACAGCCTGGATCTTGATTCCGGTCTCGAAGTTGACCCGGTGAATGATTCCTCCGCGGAATCTGATGCGGCCGGGGAAGATGGCGGTCTGGAGTTCGATTTGGATCTTACTCCGATGGAAGACAGCCCGGCCGCTGAGGCGGAGGGCGATGATGATCTGGGCGGCTTCGGCGATGACCTCGACGGGCTGGATCTGGATTCCATCGACCTGGGTGAGCTGGATCTTGACGGCGGTGACCTGGATCTGGAAGGCGGCGATTTTGCTGCAGGGAACTCCTCTCAATCCAGCCCGGCTGCCACTGCGTCGGCGGACCTTGAGCTGGATGGCGACCTGGATCTTGCCGTCGCCGAGGAAACACCTGTACAGCCAGCTCAGCCTGCGGCGGAAGCCGAAGACCTGGGAGATCTGAGCTTCAACCTCGAGAGCGACCTGGATTCCGAACTGAACCTGCTGGAAGGCAGCGACGAAGTCAGCACCAAGTTGGAACTGGCCCAGGCCTATCTGGATATGGGTGATAAAGACGGCGCCCGCGAAATTCTCGGTGAAGTCGTCGAAGAGGCCGCCGGTGAGCAGCAGCAGCGCGCAAAAGATATGCTCGAGCGCATGAGCTGATACGATTTATTCACGCTATCTACAGCGACAACACTTTGACCCCGCCCAGTGCGGGGTCTTTCTTTTCAGGGAATGCTCTTTTTTCAGCAGGGTGTAGAATTCCGGCGCATGATGAACAAGATTTACCAGTACAAGCCAAATGGTGAAGTCCCGCCGGGCGAGCAGTTGCCGGATGGACTGCGGCGGATTGCGCTCGGGGTGGAATATTGCGGCACCCGTTTGCGGGGTTTTCAAAAGCAGAAGCACGACCCGCTCACGGTGCAGGAAACCCTCGAAAAGGCCATCTCCAAAGTCGCGGCGGAGCCGGTGACCCTGGTTTGCGCCGGTCGTACCGATGCCGGGGTACACGCCACCGGGCAGGTGATTCACTTCGATACCCGTGCCCTGCGGCCGACCAAGGCCTGGGTTCAGGGCGTAAACACCCAGATGCCGTTTGATGTAAGAGTGCACTGGGCGCAGGAAGTGCCGGCACAGTTCCATGCACGCTTTTCTGCGCGCAACCGCACCTATCGCTACCTGATTCACAGTGCGCCAACCCGCACGGCCCAGGCTGCCAGCGAGGTGACCTGGACCGAGCGGCACCTGGATATGGTGTTGATGCGCGAAGGGGCTCGATATCTCATTGGCGAACATGATTTCAGCAGTTTTCGCGCCGCCCAGTGCCAGGCGCGCTCGCCCGTGCGCAAGCTCACCAAGCTGGACATCGGCAGGGTGGGCGAATTGATCGTGCTGGAGATCAGTGCCACCGCGTTTCTGCATCATATGGTGCGAAATATTGCCGGGGTGCTGATGGCTGTTGGGCGCGGTGACCGCAGGCCGGAGTGGGTCCGGGAGGTGCTCGAAGCGCGCGACAGAACCGCCGCAGGTGTGACCGCACCGCCCCACGGCCTGTACCTGGTGGATGTGCAATACCCGGAAGAGTTTACTCTGCCGCAACGGGCTCCGGGCCCGTTGCTGGTGCCGTTGCCGTTGGGCGCTATTGGCAGCGCCGCGCCCTGATAGCTGCGGTCGCGTTTCGCCGAATCCATTGATCTGCTAGTATCGCGGGCTCTCCGAATTTTCTCTGCTGCCAGCGATCAGGGCTGTTTTCCAGCGGTAGGGCTGGCAGCGTCGGCGGTATATGGATTATGCGCGTTAAGATCTGCGGAATTACCAGTGTTGAAGATGCTCGCCTGGCGGTGGATGCCGGTGCGGATGCACTCGGCCTGGTGTTTTACCCCCCAAGTCCTCGCAACGTGACCCCGGCGCAGGCGGCGGACATTGCCCGCGCGGTTTCGCCGTTTGCGGTATTAACCGGCTTGTTCGTGGACGCGCACCCGGAGCAGGTAGAGGCAGTGCTCGACCAGGTGCCGCTGAATTTGCTGCAGTTCCACGGCAGTGAGAATGCCCCCTATTGCCGCCAGTTCCGGCGCCCCTATATCAAGGCCCTGCGCATGAAACCGGAGTTAGACCCGGTGGAGGCGATGGCCGCTTTCCCTGACGCCCGCGGCATCCTGCTCGATGCCTATCGCAAGGGGGTTCCGGGTGGTACCGGCGATACCTTCGACTGGCAGCGGGTGCCGAAAGATTGCGATCGCCCGATCATTCTCGCCGGCGGTCTCAATCCGCAAAACGTTGCTGCGGCGATCGCCGAGGCACAGCCGCAGGCCGTGGATGTGAGCGGTGGTGTGGAGGCCGCGCCTGGGCGTAAAGATGCGGCAAAAGTACATGAATTTATACGGGCCGCCCGCGCTGCCGCATCTGGCAGTGCCAGCCGTACAGAATTGACACAAGGAGTTTGAGCTGTGAGTAAACCCACATCCCCCATTGATTACGGGGCCTATCCCGATGCCCGCGGGCACTTCGGCGAGTTTGGTGGGCGCTTTGTATCGGAAACCCTGATCAGCGCTCTGGATGAACTGCAGGAGATGTATCAGCGCCTGAAAAACGACCCGGAGTTTCAGGCCGCATTTGATTACGACCTTGCGCATTATGTTGGTCGCCCGTCGCCCCTGTATCTTGCCGAGCGTCTGACCGCCGAGGCGGGTGGTGCAAAAATCTGGCTCAAGCGTGAAGACCTCAACCATACCGGCGCTCACAAGGTGAACAATACCGTGGGGCAGGCGCTGCTGGCCAAACACAGTGGCAAGCGCCGGGTTATTGCCGAGACCGGCGCCGGTCAGCACGGTGTCGCCACTGCCACGGTGGCCGCACGCCTTGGCCTGAAATGCGCCGTGTACATGGGTGCGGAAGACGTTAAGCGCCAGTCGCCCAATGTGTACCGTATGAAGCTACTGGGAGCGGAAGTTATCCCGGTGGAGTCGGGCTCCAAGACCCTGAAAGACGCGATGAATGAAGCCATGCGCGACTGGGTCACCAATGTGGATGATACTTTCTACATCATCGGCACCGTTGCCGGTCCGCACCCGTATCCGCAACTGGTGCGTGATTTCAACTCTGTCATAGGGCGTGAAGCGCGCCGTCAGAGTCTGGAGCAGTTCGGTCAATTGCCGGATGCACTGGTTGCCTGTGTGGGTGGTGGTTCCAATGCCATTGGCCTGTTCCATCCATTCCTGAGTGATGAATCCGTCAAAATGTACGGCGTGGAAGCCGGTGGTGACGGCGTGGAAACCGGCCGCCATGCGGCACCGCTGAACGACGGTGTGCCCGGGATACTGCACGGTAACCGTACCTACCTGATGGAAGACGACGATGGCCAGATCATCGAGACCCACTCGGTCTCTGCCGGGCTGGATTACCCGGGCGTTGGCCCCGAACACGCCTGGTTGCGGGATATTGGCCGGGTGGAATACGTTGCGGCCAATGACGATGAGGCGCTGAATGCCTTCCGCACCCTGACCCGTGCCGAGGGGATTATCCCCGCACTCGAGTCTAGCCACGCGGTGGCCTATGGTCTGAAGCTAGCGGCGACCATGCGGCCGGATCAGAACATCGTGGTGAACCTGTCCGGTCGCGGCGACAAGGATATTTTCACTGTGGCCGCCATCGACGGCATTGAAGTGTAGGGAGTGACACGGTGACCGAAGAACAGAACAGAATAGACCGCCGCTTTGCCAAGCTTCGCAGCGAAGGACGCAAGGCGCTGGTGACTTATATCGTCGCCGGAGACGGTGGCTTGGAAAATACCGTGGACCTGATGCACCAGCTAGTGGCCAGTGGCTCCGACCTGATCGAACTGGGTGTGCCTTTTTCTGACCCTATGGCGGAGGGGCCGGTAATCCAGAAGGGGCATGAGCGCGCGCTGGAGCACAAATCCTCCCTGCGCAAATGTCTGGCACTGGTGAAAGAGTTTCGCGGCAAAGATGCCGACACGCCAGTGATCCTGATGGGTTACGCCAATCCCATCGAAAAGATGGGTGCAGAGGCGTTTGCTGACGGGCTCAAAGAAGCCGGTGCAGATGGTGCGCTCACCGTTGATTTGCCGGCGGAAGAGGCTGGTCCGCTCAACGAGCTGCTGAATGCGCGCAACCTTCGCAATATCTTCCTGTTGACCCCCACCACCAGTGATCAGCGGATTGCGCAGATTACCGAGCTGGCCAGTGGCTTTGTCTACTATGTATCCCTGAAAGGCGTAACCGGTGCGGGTCACCTGGACCTGGATTCCGTGCGCGAGAATCTGGCGCGGATTCGCCGCCATACGGACCTGCCGCTGTGCGTGGGCTTCGGTATCAAGGACGGCGCTTCCGCCAAGGCTGTGAGTGCCGATGGCGATGGCGCCGTGGTGGGCAGTGTGCTGGTATCCGCTGTGGGCGAGTCCGCCGACGGCGCGGCCGCCAAGGATCGGGTAGGTGCGCTGGTCTCTGAAATGCGCACCGTACTGGATAGCTAATCGATATTTTGGGCGCGATTGCCCATTGGCCAGAAAGCCCGAATGTGCGGCTTATCTGGCCAAGTGCAATGGTTTTGAAAGTGGTTTAATTCGCGGTTTTAGGATTGCCGGTCATTTATCCTCGGCCCATAAATCGCAGCTGTCTGGGCTGATGGAGCATCAGGCGGTTACCGAATTCAGCAAGCATCAAGTTATCGGATTTTGGAAACACAATGAGCTGGTTAGAAAAAATTGTTCCTTCGGTGATTCGTACCGAGCGTCGCGCGGGTGCCAGCAAGGTGCCAGAGGGCGTGTGGAAGAAGTGTGTAAAGTGCGATTCCACCCTTTACCTGCCGGAGCTGGAGCGCAACCTGGATGTGTGCCCCAAGTGTGAGCACCATTTCCGTATCGGCGCCCGTCGCCGTCTGGATATGTTCCTGGATACTGAGCACAGGGAAGAGCTGGCGACCGATGTGGAGCCGGTGGATCGCCTGAAGTTCAAGGATGTGAAGAAGTACAAGGATCGATTGACCCAGGCTCAGAAGGCGACTGGCGAGAAAGATGCGCTGGTGGCGATGCAGGGTCTTCTGGAAGGCAAGCCGGTAGTGGCCGTGGCCTTTGAATTTGCGTTCCACGGTGGCTCTATGGGTTATGTGGTGGGTGAGAAATTCACCCGCGCTGCCCAGCGTGCACTGGAAGAGAATATCCCGCTGGTATGTTTTTCGGCGACCGGTGGCGCGCGGATGCAGGAGGCTCTGATCTCGCTGATGCAGATGGCGAAGACGTCTGCGGTGCTGGAGAAGATGCGTATGGCAGGTGTGCCATACATCTCGATCATGACGGATCCGGTATACGGCGGTGTTTCTGCGTCCCTGGCGTTGCTGGGGGATATCAATGCGGCGGAGCCGGGCGCACGCGCCGGTTTTGCCGGGCCGAATATTATCGAGCAGACCATTCGCCAGAAGCTGCCGAAGGGCTTCCAGCGTGCGGAGTTCCTGCTGGAGCACGGCGCTATCGATATGATCATTCCGCGTAAGGATATGCGGAATACGGTTGGCCGCTTGCTGGGTAAGCTAACCAACAACTGAATTAAAAAAGGTGGTCCTGATTCTGATAATGGAGCGGGACCGCTACCGGGCACAGCTTTGCGAGACACGACGTGAACCCATCCATGGGGTCTCTTCCGCGAGGTCACTCTCGCGGAAGGTCTCGCAAAGCTGCGCCCGGTATCGCTCCCTTCGCTTCTACGCGTCTTCTTCGAATCAGCTTATTCTGGCTGCACTTTCTACTAAAATCTTTTCACCCAAATAAATACCGGTGATCTCATGCGCGACCTCCAATCCTGGCTCTCTCGCCTGGAACAACTGCACCCCACTGAAATTGAGCTCGGCCTGGACCGCGTCGCTTCGGTAGCGGAGGCCCTCGATGTGCTGACCCCCGCGCGACGGGTGATTACCGTGGCGGGGACCAACGGCAAAGGTAGTTGTGTGCGCACCATGGAGGCTCTGCTGTGTGCGGGGGACCATTCGGTGGGTGCGTACAGTTCTCCTCATTTGCTGCGCTTTAATGAGCGTATCCGGATAGACGGGCAGGAGGTGGGTGATGCGCAGCTGATTGCGGCGTTTGAGGCGGTGGAGCAGGCGCGGGGTGAGACAAGCCTGACCTATTTTGAATTCACCACGCTCGCGGCTTTCTGGTTGTTCAAGCAGGCGGATGTGGAGTTCGCATTGCTAGAGGTCGGCCTTGGTGGGCGGCTGGATGCGGTCAATATTATCGATCCGGATATTGCGATCATCACCAGCGTGGCGGTGGACCACGAGGCCTGGTTGGGCAGTGACCGGGAGGTGATCGGGCGTGAGAAGGCGGGGATTTTGCGTGCGGGCAAGACGTTTGTGTGTGCGGATCCATGGCCACCGGCTTCTGTAATCGATGTGTCCGGCAAGCTGGGGTGTGACAGTTATTTTATTGATCGTCAGTTTTCTCTTATCAGCGGTGAGAGCAATAGCGAGTACCGCCTAGCGGCTGAGCCAGAGCTGGTTATCGGGTTGCCGGAGTTGCACTTGCCGCCGGCCAGTGTCGCGGCGGCAATCACCGCACTGGCGCTCGCCGGGGAGCTGCCGGGGGCGGATAAGGTTTGCGCGACGCTGGAGAGTCTGCAGATGCCTGGGCGCTGTCAGCCTCTGGTCTGGAAAGGGCGCGATCTGGTGCTGGATGTTGGTCACAACCCGGCGGCGGCGAAGTATCTGGCGGACTGGTTGGAAAGCCATCCAGTGGCGGGGCGCACGCTGGCACTGGTAGCGGTCATGGCGGACAAGGATCTCGATGGGCTGGTGGCCCCGCTGAAATCTTCCATTGATCACTGGCATCCGGCGCTGCTGCCGGACAATCCCCGTGCGGCGGGGGCGGAGCAGCTTCTGGGAGAGTTGAGGGCGGCGGGTGTGTCTGCGGAGCAGATTTCTGAGCCTTGCATGCCGGTAACGGCGCAGCTGGAGCGGGCTGTAGGCCAATTAGAAGACGGAGACAGGTTGCTTGTCTTCGGTTCTTTCTTTACCGTTGCAGAGGTACTCCAGCTTACAAGAGAGCAACAAGATGGCCAGGCGGGACAGTGACTCCCCTAATAACCGGTCCCAGAACAATTCGCACGGCTCGCGCCGGCTGAACGATGGGGTCAAGCAGCGTATCGTGGGCGCACTGGTACTGGCTGCTCTGGCGGTGATTTTCCTGCCGTCCCTGTTTGACCGTGAGGGCGCGCGCTATATCGACGTGACCAGCCAGATCCCGCCCCCTCCGGATATCAAGCCTATCGCTATTGCTGAGCCCCAGCCGGTGGAGGACGTAGAACCCGCACCACCGGTAGATCAGGTGTTCCAGCCTGAGTTTGTGGAGCAGAAGGCTCCCGCGCCGGATCCGGAGTCTGTGTCCCTTGAGCAGCCGAGACCGGAAGAAGCTAAACCCAAAGAAGCCAGTCCCAAAGTGGTTGCCGCTGCGTCGAAGCCTGGTAGTGAACTCCAGCAGAAGCAAAATGCTGAGGTGGACCAGCAGGTGCAGCTGCCCGCCGAAGAGACTCAGCTGGACGACAACGGACTGCCCGAGGGCTGGGTGGTGCAGGTTGGGGCCTACAAGGAGCCTGCTAGTGCCGAGCGTATGCGCAGCAAGCTGATGGATGCGGGTTTCCGGGCGTATACTCGCGCGGTGGAAACCTCCAAGGGTCGCTTGGTTCGGGTGTTTGTCGGTCCCAAGCTGAGTCGGGTGGATGCTCAGTCAGACAAGCAGAAGCTGGACAGGCTGCTGAAAACGGAAACTCTGATCCTGCGTTATCGGGCGTGATACCACGCCCGCTGCAGCCAGCCTACCATAGGATCCTTTTGCCGGGATTGAACAGGATTTGGTGAACTGCTTCACGGGCTCCGGTCGGTAAGTTAGAATGCGCGCTCTTCGCGGCAGCCGCCGCGTAGCAGGTAGGGTTGGATGAACTGGGCTGACTGGACCATTCTGGCTATCGTGGCCATTTCCACGCTGATCGGCTTGAGCCGAGGCTTCGTGCGCGAAGTCCTGTCGCTGCTCACCTGGGTGGCGGCATTCGTAGTGGCGATGATGTTTCGCGACCAGCTGGCGCCACTGCTCTCTAACCTTGTCGATACACCTTCACTGCAGGCCATCGCCGCCTTTGCCATCCTGTTTATCTTCACCCTGCTGGCCGGAGCTGGCCTGAATATGACTCTGTCTGCGTTCGTGGAGGCCACTGGCCTTTCCGGTACGGACCGTGTTCTGGGGATGGTGTTCGGATTGTTTCGTGGCTGCATCATTGTGATGGCGCTGCTGATCTTCGCCCCGGCGCTGGCGCCGGTGAATGAAGATAGCTGGTGGCGGGAATCGACGCTGATACCGCATTTTCTCGAATTTGAAGATCGCGCGCGCGAAGCGGCTGGCGCGATCAAGGACTTCTTCGCA
This sequence comes from Microbulbifer elongatus, assembly GCF_020524885.1. Lineage (GTDB taxonomy): Bacteria > Pseudomonadota > Gammaproteobacteria > Pseudomonadales > Cellvibrionaceae > Microbulbifer > Microbulbifer elongatus_A. The sequence goes on from NZ_JAIVKJ010000001.1 coordinate 873,726, forward strand.
GGGCAAATTGAATGATCGTTGGGCCGCTGGAAGCGGCGCTGGATCACCGTGACCATTTCGAAATGACTGGGGTTATCTGAAGTATGTGTGGCATCGTTGGAATCGTCGGTAAGAGTGACGTTAATCTGCAGTTGTACGACGCGCTCACCCTGTTACAGCACCGGGGCCAGGACGCTGCCGGCATCGTCACCTGTGATGGTGATCGCCTGAATCAGCAGAAGGCCAACGGCCTCGTGCGTGACGTGTTCCGCGCACGCCATATGCAGCGTCTGACGGGCAACTTTGGCATCGGCCATGTGCGCTATCCCACCGCCGGCAGCTCCGGCCCCGCACTGGCCCAACCGTTTTACGTCAACTCCCCCTACGGCATTGCCATGGCCCACAATGGCAACCTCACCAATGTCGATGAGGTGAAAGAACAGATCTTCCAGCAGGACCTGCGCCACATCAACACCGACTCCGATTCCGAAGTCCTGCTCAACGTATTTGCCCACGAGTTGCACAAGCAGCACAAGCTCCAGCCCAAAGCCGAAGACATCTTCACTGCCATGCGCGCGGTGCACAAACGTGTGCGCGGTGGTTACGCCTGTGTGGCGATGATTGTTGGCTACGGTGTGGTTGCCTTCCGCGACCCCAACGGTATTCGCCCGCTGGTCTACGGCAAGCGCGAGACCGACAAGGGCACCGAATACATGGTGGCTTCAGAATCCGTTGCTCTCGACGTTCTCGGTTACACCCTGGTGCGCGATGTGGCGCCGGGTGAGTGTATCTATATCGAGCTCGACGGCACCGTGCACTCCGAACAGTGCGCCGAAGACCCGCAACTGCGCCCGTGCATTTTCGAACACGTGTACTTTGCCCGTCCGGACTCCATCATGGACGGCGTTTCCGTGCACAAGGCGCGCCTGCGTCAGGGCGAGCACCTCGCGGAAAAAATCCTGCGCGAGCGCCCGGACCACGATATCGATGTGGTGATTCCAATCCCGGATTCCTCCCGCTCCGCGGGTCAGATGGTGGCGCACCGCCTGGGCGTAAAATTCCGTGAAGGTATGGTGAAGAACCGTTATATCGGCCGTACCTTCATCATGCCGGGTCAGAAACAACGTAAAAAATCGGTTCGCCAGAAGCTGAACCCGATTGAGCTGGAGTTCCGCGGCAAGAATGTATTGCTGGTGGACGACTCCATCGTGCGCGGTACTACCTGTAAGCAGATCATCCAGATGGCGCGCGAGGCGGGAGCGGCGAAGGTGTATTTTGCTTCGGCTGCACCGGCCGTTAAGTATCCGAACGTTTACGGTATCGATATGCCATCGGCTACCGAGCTGGTTGCCCACAACCGCACCACCGAAGAGGTGTGTGAGGAGATCGGTGCGGACTGGCTGATTTATCAGGATCTCGATGAGCTGATTGTTTCCTCTGCCGACGGTAACAGCGAGATCAAGGCATTTGATTGCGCAGTATTCGATGGCAAGTACATCACTGGTGATGTGACTCAGGAATATCTGGATAGCCTGCACGCTGCTCGCAATGACAGCGCGAAAGGGAAGGGCAACGAAAGTTCCTTGTAATTACTCCCTCTAGTTGCTTTTATCAAACGCTACGGCCCGCCAATAGGTGGGCCGTAGTGCTTTTGGTGGATGCTAAGGCGCTGATACCAATTGTTGTTTGCGAGACCGTCTGCGGCCAGGACGGCCGCAGCCGAGCCCCCATGGATGGGTTTACGGCGTGTCTCGCAAACAACAATTGGTAGCGGCGCTGCCACCAATCTAACTACGTAGCTCCATCTTGTTTTGAGCTACGTAGTGCATTTCTGGGCGGTGGAGCGCCGGGTATCCATTTTCAGAACCGCCATAAATACATCCCTGTAGGCTGCGTCGGCGACGTCCCTGTCGCCGACGCTTCTGAAAATGGATTCCCGTCACTCCGCCTTCAATTCTGGCTTTATTGCTTCGTAGCTTTCGTTATTCGCTCTGCTCCAGCTGCTTTCATGGGTTAAGATTACCGGTTCCACTTATCTGTAACCCGGGACGGTTAACCCATGTTTGAAGACGACGGATACGCACTGGAAACTCTGGCGGTACGTGCAGGCCAGAGCCGGTCGGCGGAGGGCGAGCACTCCGAGTCCATCTACGCCACCTCCAGTTACGTCTTTCCCTCCGCGGCTGAGGCCGCCGCGCGTTTCTCCGGGGACTCTCCCGGCAACGTCTACTCGCGCTACACCAACCCGACTGTGCGCACCTTTGAAGAGCGTATTGCCGCAATGGAAGGTGGGGAGGCTGCGGTGGCGACCTCCAGTGGTATGGCGGCGATTCTGAGCCTGTGTATGGCGCTGCTGAAAAGCGGTGACAAGGTAATTTGCTCGCGCAGTGTATTCGGCACCACCACCGCACTGTTTACCCGTTACATGATCAAGTTCGGTGTCAAAGTTACGTTCGTTGATCTGACGGATTTCCAGGCCTGGCAAGATGCGCTGGATGGCGATACCAAACTGCTGTTTATGGAGACACCGTCCAACCCCCTGTGTGAAGTCGCGGATATCCGCGCTATGGCAGATCTCGCGCATAGTGCCGGTGCCCAGCTTGTCGTCGACAACTGCTTTTGTACGCCGGCACTACAGCGTCCGCTGGAACTGGGCGCGGATATTGTTGTGCACTCTGCCACCAAGTTCCTGGACGGCCAGGGCCGTTGCCTGGGCGGTGTGGTTGTCGGGAAAAGGGAAGTGATGGATGAAGTTGTCATCTTCCTGCGCACCTGTGGGCCCAGCATGAGCCCGTTTAACGCCTGGGTTTTCCTGAAAGGGCTGGAGACACTCAAGCTGCGCATGCAGGCGCACTGCACCAGCGCGCTGGATGTGGCCTGGTGGTTGAAGGAGCAGCCACAGGTGGACAAGGTCAATTACGTCGGCTTGCCCAGCCACCCCAACCACCAGCTGGCGGCGGAACAGCAATCTGCGTTCGGTGCCGTGTTCAGTTTTACCGTGAAAGGTGGGCGTGAGGCGGCGTGGAAAGTGATCGATGCGTGCAAAATTTTCTCGGTGACCGCCAACCTTGGCGATGCGAAAAGTACCATCGTCCATCCGGCAACCACCACCCACGGGCGTCTGAGTGATGAAGACAAGGAAAAGGCGGGTATTACCGAAAACCTGATCCGGGTTTCCGTGGGCCTGGAGAATGTGGAGGATTTGAAGGCCGATCTCGCACGTGGCTTGTCGTCACTCGTATAAAACCGTCACAATGGCGTGAAATGTGACATGATGAATGGCTCCGCTCAGTGCGGGGCCTATCATTAATGGCTAGTGAACAAAAACCGAGCAGTAATGGACTTGCCGTGCAAAAGATTATTTCCGCCATTGTCGCCGATATCGGCAAAGTACTTCTTGGCAAAGAACATCAGGTAAAGCTCGCGCTGGCGTGCCTGCTGGCCCGAGGTCACTTGCTCATCGAAGACTTACCCGGCATGGGTAAAACCACGTTGGCGCATGCGTTGGCCCAGGTGCTCGGCCTGAGTTACAAGCGTGTTCAGTTCACCAGCGATATGCTGCCGGCGGATATTCTGGGCGTCAGTATTTTCGAGCGGGAGTCGGGCCAATTTCGCTTCCACGAAGGTCCCGTCTTTAGTCAGCTGCTGCTCGCAGATGAAATCAATCGCAGCTCCCCAAAAACCCAGAGCGCATTGCTGGAAGCCATGGAAGAGCGCCAGGTCAGTATCGATGGCGAAACTCGTCCACTGCCCGAACCATTTTTTGTTATCGCCACGCAGAACCCGCTGCAACAGTCCGGCACCTTCGTGCTACCGGAATCTCAACTCGACCGCTTTCTGATGCGCATTAGCCTTGGCTACCCGACCCGCGATGCGGAGCGGGCGCTGTTTCAGGGAGTAGACCCGCGCGCACAACTGGCGCAGATCAAACCCCGCATCAATGGCGAAGGGCTGCGCAAGTTGCAGTCGCTGGTGGGGCAGGTGAAGGCATCCGACTCATTGCTGGATTACCTCGAGCGTCTGGTGCAGCACAGCCGTCAGAGCCCCGAGTGCGCGGTCGGTTTGTCCCCGCGAGGCGCCCTGGCACTGCTGCATGCCGCCCGCGCCTGGGCACTAATTCACAACCGTGGGCATCTTCTGCCCGAAGACCTGCAGGCAGTACTGCCTTCGGTGGCCGGGCACCGCCTGCAAAGTGATGGTACCGATGGCACTCAGCTGGTGGAGCGCATGATGCACCAGGTGGATATTATCGCCGCCTGAGGCCAGAGGCAGACGTGTCGGTACAACCCATCAATTCCCATACATCAGCGGGCAGCCCAAATCAGACTGGCGTTAAACCGCTTTTTCGGGCGCGCTGGCTGCGCTGGCTCAATCGCCGTCTGCCTCCCACGCAGATGGTAACCCTGGATCACCGTAAACTCTTCGTGCTCCCTACCGGCGCCGGCATGGGGCTGTTGCTGGTAATTTTCCTGTTGTGGCTTCTCGGCACCAACTACGAAAATAACCTGGTACTGGCGCTCGCATTCCTGCTGGTGGGGTTGATGGTGATCCTGCCGGTGCATACCTTTGCCAACCTCTCTGGCCTCAGACTGCAACTGCTCGATACTTCACCGGCCTTTGCCGGGGATTATGGTCAGGCCAGGGTTGCACTCAGTAAAACCGGAAAGCGCCATCACGAGCGGGTACAGCTGGCCTGGCCACCGGAAGAGGGGCTGTTGGCCGATATCCTGGAAGACGACGCGCGTGAAATTCGCCTGGACCTGCCACTGTTGCAAAGGGGGCGGGTGCGGGCGCCGCGCCTTCATGTGCAGAGCCGTTTCCCACTGGGGCTGTTCCGCTGCTGGAGCTGGGTGGACCTGGACGCGGAATTTCTTGTGTACCCGCAGCCCAAGCCCGCGGGCCCGCTGCCATTTGGTGCCAGTGTCGGGGAGGGGGACCAGCAGAAGTCTTTCTCCGCCGGCGGCGAAGATTTTGCCGGGTTAAAGAATTACCAGCCGGGGGATTCTCTGCGCCACGTGGCCTGGAAACAGTATGCCGGCGGTCGCGACCTGTACAGCAAGGAGTATGCCTCTGGCAGCGATGTACGCCTTTGGCTGGACTGGGATCTGCTTGGCGGGCGCGATGTGGAGGTCCGGCTGAGTAACCTCTGCGCCTGGGTGCTGGAAGCCGAGCGTGCCCAGGTGCCATATGGCCTGAGATTGCCGGGGCAGTCCATCGATCCAGACCTGGGAGCAGCGCACAAACACAAGGTGCTGAGTGCGCTCGCGCTTTTCCCCGTGCAGGGAGTCAGCCAGTGAGTAGCAGTGTCAGCCAGTTACAGTCGCTGTTGCCGCGGGAAAGCCTGCTGTGGATTTTTGCTGCTCAGCTGGCGGTACTGCTGCCGCACACTATGCATTTACCCGTCTGGTTGCTCGGGGCCTGGATAATTGCCGTTTACTGGCGATTGGAAGTATTTCGCGGTCGTCGGGAAATGCCCGGGCGGATGGCGAAACTGGTGGCGGTCTGCCTGGTAGTCGCCGGGTTGGTCCTCACTTACCGGCGATGGTTTGCGTTGGAGCCAATGGTGGCGCTGCTGGCGGTCTCTTTTACCCTTAAGAATATTGAGCTGGTCAGTCGGCGCGACGCGCTGCTTAGCCTGATGCTGGCCTATTTTCTCGCCGCTACCCTGTTTGTATTCGAGCAGACGATCCCCTATGCCGTGTACGGGATTGGGTGTGTGGTAATTATTACTGCCGCACTGGTTGCCCAACAGGGGCGGAGAAGCGCGCGGCCGGGCAGGGCGCTGGGAGTATCTGCCAAGCTGTTGGCACAGGCCGTGCCGGTGATGCTGATATTGTTTGTGGTGATTCCGCGTCTCGGTCCTCTGTGGGCGGTGCCACAGAATACCAAGGCGGCCTCAACGGGAATCAGTGACTCCATGAGTCCCGGGGACTTCAGCGAGCTGTCCAAGTCCGACAAGCCCGCCTTGCGAATTTCCTTTGATGGCGCTGTGCCTCCACCAGAGCAACGTTACTGGCGGGGGTTGGTATATACCCACTTCGATGGTCGTCGCTGGAGCGAGCCAGGCGCCGCAGACGGCTACCCAAGCTGGGGGCGCGGGCGCAGTAATCGGCGCGCTTACAATGGCGGTAACGGTGACGGCAGTGAGCGCGAGTTGCCTGCAGTGGGGCCGCGCTATCGCTACCAGATTATCCAGGAGGCGAGCCACAACCCCTGGCTGTTTGCCCTGGCGCGCCCACACTCCGAAACTCGCGGCGTGCGCGAGACCGGCGATGATACGCTGGTCTATCGAACACCGGTGGGTGCCCGGCTTGCTTACGAAGTCCGTTCCTGGCCGCGAGAACTTGTGGGTGATAGTGAGGGCCTGAGCGCCTCAGAGCAGCGTCGAAATCTGCAACTGCCCGCTTCGGGCAACCCCCGTGCGCGCGCCTGGGCCAGGGCCCGCTTTGAAGAGGGGTTGGATGCCGAGGAAATTTCCCAGGCGCTGCTATCCCTCTACAACCGGAGTTTCGTCTATACCCTTAAGCCGCCGGCACTGGGGGCAGATACCGTGGATGAATTCCTGTTCTCTACTCGCCAGGGTTTCTGTGAGCATTTTGCCAGCAGCTATGTGTTTACCATGCGCGCTGCCGGTGTACCGGCGCGCGTAGTCGCGGGTTACCAGGGCGGGGAGTGGGTCGAGCAGCAGGAGTACCTGTTGGTGCGCCAGTACGACGCCCACGCCTGGGCTGAAATCTGGTTACCCGGACGCGGCTGGGTGCGGGTGGATCCCACGGCATCGGTGGCACCGGAGCGAATTCGCGATGGGTTGCAGAGCGCCGCCGCCGAAGAATTTATGCAGGACGCCTTTTTGCCCCTGCACAAAATCGCCTTTGTCACCCGCCTGCGCCTGCAATGGGACATGATCAACTACCGCTGGTACCAGACGGTGGTCAGCTTCAATAGCGAGCGTCAGGAAGGTCTGCTGCGGCGTCTGCTGGGTGAAGTATCGTCCCTGCGTATGGCACTGTTTATCGGCACTCCGATGCTGGTGGCGTTGCTGTTGCTGCTGGTATGGCTCAAGTTGTCCAGTCGTGGTCCGGCGCTACCGGTGGCCAGCCGCTTGTATCTACGGTTCTGTCGCCGTATGGCCCGCGCCGGGCTGTCGCGCAACCCGGGAGAGACGCCCGGCGATTATGCGCGGCGCATTGAGCAGGAGCAGCCGCGCCTGGGCCCCATGGCAGTGCGCATTACGAGCGCTTATGAAAAAGCCGCCTATGCGGGCGACGCGCAGGCGGAAAAGCAGCTGCGGCGACTGTTACGTGGCTTCTGGCCGCTGCGCCTTTCTGCCCAGGCCCGCGCTTCCGCCCGGGTTTAGCTCGGCGGGCAGTGGGGGCTATGCAAACGCAACTTTCTATGGACGATGGCGCTATGGGACAATAGCGCCCTTTTGGGGAGGCGGGCTCACTGCCTGCTCCGCAGGCTGCACCGGAAACTACGGGGAACCAATCCCCTTGTCCTTGGCCCTCGTCCTCGGCCGGTAGCAGCGCAAATGGTTTTCCGGATTCTGTAAATGGCTCATCCCGCACTGGCGGCACGTCTGCGAACATTTCTCCTGGGCTACAGCGGTACCTCACTGGCTACTGGTTTACAGGTGGTGTTGTTGCCGTGGATTGCTGTGGCACTGGTAGATCTTCCGGCCCTGCAACTGGGCTGGGTGCAGGCCTCTGTGCTATTGCCCAACCTGCTGTTCCTGCTGTTTGGCGGTGCCCTGGCTGATCGTTTTGATTCCGCGCGGGTCGCCGCGGTGTCCTGTCTCGGGCTCGGTACTTGTCACGCGGCCCTCGCTTATTACCTGCTCCATCAATTGCCAAGCCTCGCCCTGCTGATTCTGTACGGCGTTAGTCTGGGCGTCTGTACCGCCTTCCTGCAGCCGGCGCGGGACAATCTGGTCCAGCGCTGTGCGCGCACGCCTAAAGACGGCAATACCCGCTTGAGTGAAGCGCGCGTGCAACACACCGTGACCTGGATGATGCTCGCCCAGTACGGCGGGCAGGCGATCGGAATGTTGCTGGCGAGTCGTTTTGATAGCTGGGGCGCGGAGCTGCTGTTGTTGATTCAGGTGGTGGTACTCGTGGTCGCCGCCGTGTTTTTCTTTTCCATGCGCCACCTTGGGCCGGTACCGCGGGTAGCGCAGCTAAAGCTGCCCTCGGCACTACTGGAAGGGTTTGCGGAAGTACGCAAAAGCCGTGCGATTCTGGAGCTGGTATTACTGGTGGGTTTCAACGGCCTGGTGCATATCGGTGTGTTTCTGGTGGTGCTGCCGCTGATGGCGGAAAGTTATGGCCGGGGAGCCAGCTATTACGCCACCCTGCAGATCGCGTTTGTGGCGGGTACCGTGATTGCGACCGTGGCCATGTTGCGGCGGGGACAGGGCAATACCCCCGGTCGGGGCGTGTTGATGTGCCTGCTCTACAGTGCGGCACTGATGATCGCCATCAGTTTTGGCCCGACCCCTTACGGTCTGATGTTTCTGTGTGCCTGCTGGGGAGCGGTGGCAGCCGCTTCTGCGGGTCTCGGGAAATCCATTGTGCAGATTCTCGCCCCCGAACAGGTGCGCAGCCGGGTCATTTCCATCTATCAGCTCTCCCTGTTCGGCTCCGCCGCCATCGGCGCGCTGGCTGCCGGTGTGATCAGTGAGTTCTCCGCACCGCTCACTACCCTCTGGTGGGCGGGTGTATTCAGCTTTGTGGCATTTGCTGTGGCCTGGTACAGCGGCGCTTTGCGCCAACTGGCAGTCCGGGGCGAAGACGCCATCGAGCAGTGATGATCCCCCGGGATCACCCCTCGAGATGATCACTGCTCCCTGATCACCAGCGATTGCTGATCCACAAGGTCTGAAAAGGATCGAGCGTCAGGGTTGCCAGCATGTCGTCAAAGGTGGCATCGCTGATCAGGTCCTTCCACTTATCGGTACCAATCAGGTTGATCGCGTTCAGGTGAACCGTCTGCGGCTCGTCGGAGATGTTGTTCAGGCAAAAAATACTTTGCCGGCGGTCCAGGCTCTGACGCCAGAAGGCAAACACCTGATCGCCCAGATGCAGGGTGAACTGGGTTGCATTGGGGTGGAAGGCTGGTTGTTCCCGCCGCAGCTGAATCAGTTTTCGCAGTTGGTGGAAGACATGGTGGTGGTGTGTGTCTGGATCCGCCAACGCTTCGTTCAATTCATGCTCCTGCCACTGACGGCGATTGATGGCGCGGTTGTGACCGTGCTCTTTCATACGCTCATAGTCGTTGGTGGTGCCCATCAGACTGTGCAGGTAAAAACCGGGAATACCTTCCAGTGCGAGCATAATGGCGTGGGCGCAGATAAAGCGCCGCAGTTGCCACTCGTCCTCTCCGCCGATGGTGCCCTTGAGCGCATCAAATAGAGAGATATTGATTTCGTAGGGTTTGTTGCTGCCGTCGTCCAGTGCGCGCCAGGAAATCTGCCCACCGAAGTTTTCCATCGTCTGGATCAGGGCTTCCAGTTCGCTGTCGTCCAGCAATCCTTCAACCGGACGCAGGCCAATACCATCGTGTGAGGCGATGAAGTTGAAATAGGTGGTGCCGTTTTGCGCCGGTGGCATGCTCATCAGCCAGTTTTTCAGGTAACGGCAATTGCCGGTCACCAGTGTGTTGACCAGTAGTGGCGGCAGGGAGAAGTTGTAGATGCAGTGGGCTTCGTTGGCATTACCGAAATAGGACAGGTTTTCCTGGTTGGGGATATTGGTTTCGGTAATGATCACGGCATTGGGGTTGGCGTGTTCGATCAGTGTGCGCAGCAGGCGCACAATTTCATGGGTTTCCGCCAGATTCAGGCAATTTGTGCCGAGCTTTTTCCAGATAAAAGCCACGGCATCCAGGCGGAAAACCCGCACACCCATATCCAGATACAGGCGGATGATATCGACGATTTTCGCCAGTACTTTGGGGTTCGCGAAATTCAGGTCTACCTGGTCGTGGCCAAAAGTGCACCACACATGTTTGGTTCCCTGTGGTGTATTGGTGGCGCGCAGTAGCGGGGTTACTCGGGGGCGCACTACCTTGCTGAGATCTTCCCTCGGGTCCGCTTCCACGAAAAATCCGTTACCGGGGTCGTGTCCTTCCTGATAATTAATGAACCACTCGTGCCGTGACGAGCAGTGGTTTATCACCAGGTCCGCCATCAGGTGAAAGTCTGTACTGATACGCAGTATGTCGCTCCAGTCTCCCAGAGGTGGATCCACTTGCTTGTAGGCAGAGACCGCAAAACCGTCGTCACTGGTGTACGGGAAAAACGGCAATATATGTACCGTGTTGATCAGCATCGGGAAGTGCGCCTGCAGGAAATGGTGCAGGGTTTTCAGCGGTGGCTGATTCTCGCTGAGAATGCTGTTGCCGTAGGTGATGACGGCGATGTCGGTCTGGTCCCACAGGTTTTTATGAGCCAAGGGGCTCTGACAATCGTCATCGAGCCGCATGGTGTGCACCAGCTCGTGGGCAATGGGTTCTACTTCCAATTCTGGATAGATAAAGGCCAGGTGATCCACCACCTTCTGGTGGAGGACCTCCTTGATCGGCAGTTGCGTATTGGAATGGCTCACGGCGTCCCCCCGGTTTCCATGCAGTTATCTTGGCTCGGTCGATTGGTGCTTGCGCACGGGTTATGCTCTTGCTCCGATACCAGCAGCAGTTACCCGTTGTACTCTTCGTAATCCGCTTCTACCGCTTGTTTCAGCTGCGTCAGGAATCCGGGCTCTGCACTGGTGATCCGGTTCCAGCTGGGTATGAACGGTGTCTCCATCGGGTTTTCGAGGAAGGCCTGGCCGGCTTTCACCAGATTGCTGGCGAACAGCTCTACGGTCTGCTCCTCTTTGTGTATATCAAATTTCAGGCCATTGATGATGGCGTCGTTACGGTAGGTTTCCACAAAATCCAGCGCCACCCGAAAGTAGGTTGCCTTGATACTGCGGAAAGTCTCCGAAGAAAACACCGTGCCCTGGGTGGCGAGTTTGCGAAAAAATGACTTGGCAATATCGATGGACATTTTTGACAGGCCACAATGTTCGTCGTCAAAGGAGACGTCCTGGTGTTTGTGGTCATAGGCGTGGGCGATATCCACCTGACACAAGCGGTTGGTGGAATAGTTGCGGTGCATTTCCGAGAGCACGCCAATTTCCAGCCCCCAGTCACTGGGAATTCGCAGGTCATTGACCACATCGCGGCGGAAGGAAAATTCACCGGCGAGGGAATAGCGGAAGCTATCCATATATTCCAGATACGGTGTGTGCCCGTAGATCTTCTTGAGTGTGCGTATCAGTGGTGTCACCAGCAGGCGGCACACGCGACCATTGATTTTTCCGTTGGCGACACGGGAATAGTAGCCCTTACAGAATTCATAACTGAAGTTGGGGTTGGCGACCGGGTAAAAAAGTCGCGCCAGCATCATGCGGTCGTAAGTGACGATGTCGCAATCGTGCAGGGCAATGGCTTCGCCGCGGCCGGATGCAAGAATATAACCGAGGCAATACCAGACATTGCGACCTTTGCCCGCCTCTTTGGGGGCGAGACCATCGCGCTTGAGTTGCGCGTCCAATTCGCGCAGGCGGGGGCCGTCGTTCCACAACACCCGAACGTGTTGAGGCAAAATGGCGAACTGCTTCAGTGCGTCCCGATACTGGGATTCGTCGGCGCGATCCAAACCGATCACGATTTCAGAGAGGTAGGGTACTTCGGCGAGAATCTTGAGAATGCGCGGCAGAGCTTCACCTTCGAGCTCCGAGTAGAGGGAAGGCAGCAGCAGGGACATCGGGCGGTGTTTGGAAAAACGGATCAGGTCCGCTTCCATATCTTCCAGGCTGCGGTTGGACAGGTTGTGCAGGGTCGTAATGTCGCCATTCTGAAAAAAGTCGGTCACGGTTTACTTCCTTTTTTAGGGTCCGTTTAACGTTAAATCTGTTAAGAGTGCGTGGCGTCGGTAGCGAAAATGTCTTTGATGGCTTCCGCCCAGCCTTTTGGGCCGGTTTCCCGGGTGACAATAAGTGACGGGTGGTGGGGTAGGCTGGGAGGTGGGTGCGCGGGTGAGCGCACGATGACGGCAACATCTGCGACTTTCAGCATATCCAGGTCATTTGGCCCGTCGCCGCTGGCAATCAGGCGGTATTCCCGGTCGGTATATTGCTGATAGGTTTTTTTAAGCAGCTGTGTCGCGCGGCCCTTGTCGGTCTGTCCCAGCACATGCAGAAATCGCCCACCCTGCAGAGTGGCGAATCCTGCAGCATTGGCGCGTGCGACGAAGGCCTGCTTCTGTGACTCATCTCCCTGCCACAGCAGGGGCTCTGAATAGTTGCGCTGATTGGCCTTCTTCGCCTCGATACGGGTGAGGCCGGTGGCGTCGACTATGTCTTTGGTCGAGGCGGCGGCGAAATTGAGATAGGGGGCGCCGTGGGCTTCGCTGTCTTGCCGCAGAAACGCGAGAATATCGGCTCTGCGCGCGCCCGGTTCCAGGATCCAGTATTCCGCGTCTTCCCGCGCCAGCTCTGGCTTGTGTGGAAAGTACCCTTTGGGAATAAAGATGGCTGAGCCATTCTCGACGATAAACGGGTGCCGGTTGTTGAGCGCGCCACGCAGGGCCACCATTTCGTCGCGGGTTTTACTGCTGTTCAGAATCACAGGAACGCCGCTGGATTCCAGCTTTTCCAGCGTGGCGTCAGCGGGCTGGTGGGAGTAGCTAAAGTGGTCCAGCAGAGTGCCGTCGAGGTCGCTGGCAATCAGCCACTGGATGTCTTGTCTCGCTATTTTGGTCATTTGCTTCCCAGTATTGGGCTTATTCTTTGCGCTACATTCCGTAGTTTCTATGTTGGTAATCCAAAAATAGTGCCAGTCATACAAAAATGAGCCATTGCACCGCTTCAGAGCAATCGGGTGGCGCCGCAATCCTCAAGTTGTCCATGTGAGGTCCCGGAAACTGTTGGGGGTGCATCAATTTGGTGATGATGAAGGAGGGTGCCGCCGGTTGCGCCCCAGAGTGGGGCGCGTGAGGGTTTAAGAGCTATTACTCGGCGATTGATCGAAAAGGCTGCAACCTGACAGGCTTTGGGAAAGTCAGTTTCCTGCCTGAAGATTGCAGCCGGGCGGCGAATAAATCAGAACCCTGCGGAAGGAGACGTCTCCTGCCCGGAAGTAAACTGGTTGTTGCCGCCATTTTGCCATTCGATACCGGCGCCGGCATTCTGCTCTTCGCGTTTCAGGCATTTCCACTCGACGGACTGACCTGTGGGCAAATTGATCAAGCCATCCCAGGTTGGGTAGCCCTGCGGGTCGAGTTTCTGTGCCCTGGCCGGATCCCAGTTACCCAGTTCATCCAGGTTACCGATCACATACACACTCTGGCCCCAGTAGGTGTAGCCGTTATTGCAGGTAAAGTGCGTGTCGACGCGGCTACCGCCAGAGCTGCTGCCCGAGCTACTGCCCGAGCTACTGCCGGAACCGCTGCTCGATCCGCTACCTGAGCCACTGCCTGACCCGCCGCCGGAAGAACTGCTGGAAGAACTACTACTAGAAGTACCGATGCGAGCACCGACGTGTATCGCGGAGGCGTTGCGGTTGTAGACGTTGAAGCCGGCGTTTCCGTTGCTGTCTACGGTGACACTGGGGCCACTACAGCTGCCGGTCAATTCATTAAAGTCACCCTGGACGATGTCGCAGTATTGCCCTTCGGGCATACCGGTCTGGAAGCTGCGGTTGAGATTATTGCCTTCCATATTGAGGACTACAAAGCCCAGGCCACCGCGGCCCCAGGCCATCTGGTGATTGCCATTATCCCAGTAGTCAGTGACGCCCCAGTGCGCTGCGGTATGGTTGCGGAATCCCACCATATTGGCAATTTCCCGATTGCGGTGCTCGCACAGCCAGCCATTGCTACAACTGCTCGCGCCTGAGGCGGGTGGGCCCTGGTCGTGGTCGTACCATTCATAGCTCTACATGACCTTGGGGTAGCCGTAAGGCCAGCCCAGCATAAATACGTGGGCCATGTTGTTGGCATTGTTGCCGTCTTTGTGGGTAATGGTGTTATCGGTGTTCTGTCGCTGGTTATCGTGGTTGGCTACGAAGACAACGGCGTCTTCACTGGGGAGCCAGTCGGACCAGGTGCCGATATTGCTGATTTCCCGCAGTGGGCCGCGCAGTTTGAAGTAGTGGCCCAGGGTATTGGTGAAGTTGAATTCTGTTACATCACCTATCCAGTTGTAATCCGTTGGTTTTACCGGCTCACCGCCCGCGCCGATAACTTCCTGGAAGATATACGGGTTTCCGGTGAGGCGATTCTTGATCGCGTTTATATCAGCCGCCGGCATATGCTTGGCAGCATCGATACGAAACCCGGCAACACCGAGACTCGTAAGGTCGTTCAGGTAGTCAGCAATTTTTTGCTGCACATAGTCAGATTCCGTTTTCAGGTCATTGAGGCCGACGAGGTCACAGTTCTGAATGGACCAGGCGTTGCCGTAGTCGATATCCGATGTGCAGTTGTGGAAGTCATTGGGTCCGTAAGGTACTTCCGGAAAGTTTCTGTCCCAGGCCGCCATATGGTTGATCACCGCATCGACATAAATATCGACGCCAGCGGCTTTGCAGCGATTCACCATACTGGCAAATTGTGCGCGGCTGCCGGAGCGGCCTTCAATCTGGTAGCTCACCGGCTGGTAGCGCGCCCACCATTCCCCGGCATTAATGGATTTTTGTGGTGGAGAGACCTGTACAGCGGAAAAGCCCTTGGGGCCAAGTACATTTTCACACTCAGCTGCAACATCGTCCCACTGCCATTCGAACAGATGGACGAAGGCCGTCCTCGGAGTCTCGGCACTGACTGCGCTACAGGAAGACGCAAGAATCAGTGATCCCATCATCGCTTTTATGGTTTTCATTCTGATCACCTCGTTATTTTGATTTTTGAGTGATCGACCCGGCATTACTGCATCGTTGTCGGGCCGAGGCCTGAACAGCAAACATCTCAGGGGATACCCCGCGGGGGATATGCAAGCCAAGCTACCGTGAGGGGGGTGGGGAGGTAACCCACTGCGCCGGGGAGGAGGGGGAGGAGCACAGGGGCGTAGAAGGATTTAACGCTAGTTAACCCTTGTTAATTGGGCGCAACAGCGGGAAGTCGGACGAATTAATTTTCGGGGCGGGATGGCAGGGAAGGCGGGCCCCATCGAAGTGTTGGGGCCGCCTTCCTCTCTGTGATCAGGGCGCTACACAGTGCATGCAGCGCACATACAGGGCGCGCGGATCCTTGAACGTTTTGAGTTCCGCCAGCGGCTGCAGTGCCGGCTGCAGACTGCTAAACCAGGCGCCCAGGGGAAGATTCCGCTCGACGCTGGCCGCGATACCCGCGTCAACATTATCCGCCAGGGCGCGCATCAGTTTCTCGCCCGGGGTCAGCTCACGCTGAATTTCCACGATATCGTACTTCTCCAGTTGGGCAAGCTGCGCGGCGTCGGCAATAGCATCCTTGAGGTTACCCAGCTCATCCACCAATCCAAGTTCGTGTGCGGTGCGGCCGGTCCACACCTGGCCCTGGGCTATCTTGTGGATTTCCTGCGGAGTGCTGCTGCGGGCTTCGGCGACAAGACGCAGGAACTGGGAATAAGTGTGCTCCACACCCTGCTGCAGTATGTCTGCGGCCGCTTCCGGCAGAGCGCGATCTAGCCGCATGGTGCCGGCCAGTTCCGTGGTGCCCACACCATCGTTATAAATACCCAGGTGCTCGAGAGAGTCCTCGAAGGTGGGGAAGGCTCCGAATACACCGATGGAGCCGGTAATAGTGGAGGGGGACGCCCAGATGCGGTCGCCACCGGCAGCAATCCAGTAGCCACCGGAGGCGGCCACACTACCCATGGAGATCACCACGGGAATACCCGCTTCCCGGGTGGCGAGCAATTCCTGGCGGATGGCTTCCGAGGCGAAGGCAGAGCCTCCCGGGCTGTCGATACGCAATACCAGGGCTTTGACTTCTTTTTCCCGCGCTTCCGCAATCAGTTTTCCAAGGGTGGCGCTGCCAATCTGTCCCGCCGGGGCCTCGCCATCCATGATGGCACCAGCGGCGCTGATCAGGCCGATTTTGTCACTCTGTGGTGGTGCGGGCAGGTCGGCGAGCTTCATGTGGCGGAGATAATCAAGGGCATTGATGGCCTTGTACTGGGACTTGTCCGCCTCGTTGACGCCCACCAGCTCCTGTACCTCTTCGACGGCTGCGCGACGAGTAAGCAGCTTGTCGACAAACTTGTTGCTCAGTGCTGCCTTGGCCCAGCTGCCACCTTCAGCGCGCAGGTTCTCTGGCAAGTCAGCGATATAGGCGTCGATAGCGCTCGGTGGCAGGTTGCGCAAGCCGGTGACCTGCTCGGTATATTCGGTCCATAGCTGGTGCAGCCAGCGCGCATTATTTTCCCGCGAGGCGGGAGACATGTCATCGCGGGTATAGGGCTCGATAAAGTCTTTGTAATCGCCCACGCGGAATACGTGGAAATTGATTTTCAGTTTGTCGAGGGCGCTTTTGTAGTAATTACGATAGCTGCCAAAGCCGGTGAGGAGCAGCGAGCCCATGGGGTTCATGTAGACCTTGTCCGCGTGGCTGGCGAGGAAATACTGACCCTGGGTGAAGTTGTCGCCGATGGCGTAGACCGGCTTTTCGCTCGCTTTAAAGCGTTGTACGGCTTCGCCGACTTCTTCGAGTTTGCTGAGGCTGGCACCGGATAGGTAGTCCAGTTCCAGTACCAGCGCGGCAATGCGATTGTCATTGGCAGCGCGATCGATCGCATCGACCAGGTCTTTGACGCGGGTTTCCGGTGGCGTGGATGGTCCGCCGAGGAAACCGGGTAGGCCGCTTGGCTGACTCACTTCGTCCACCAGAAATCCGGCTGGGGCGACTTTGAGGGCGCCGCCCTGAGGGACGGTGATGCGTTCTTCACCGCCAAAGATGGCGATGCCGATAAACAGCAAGATCAACAGGAACAGCAGGTTGGTCACTACCCGGCGCAGCCAGGTAATGGCGCCGCCGATGGCGCCAAAAAAGCGGCGGACGGGGCCGCGTTGACGGGTTGCTTCGGTCAAACCTGAAACTCCTTGTGTTGGTTCGGTGACAATGTCGGTCCGTTGGAACGGTGTGTTGTCGCTTTAGGCTTTTGAATTGTGCAACTGCACCTGCCAGCGGCTGGTCATCATTGCGGATGCGAACAGGATAAGGCTAAGCGCGGTGAGTACGCCATGCTGCCAGCCTCGTGTAGGCATCATTACGTCGACAATGCCCGCGGTGATATACAGCAGCAGGATAAAGCACAGCCACAAATAACTGCGCTGCCGCTGTTTGAGCATGCCGGGCAACACCAGCAGCAGAGGAATTGTCTGCAGCAGCCACCATTTCAGGGAGCCATCGAGAAACAGGTTCCATACCGCGAACAGCAGTAAAAGTCCGCCGTAGCAGACCCAGTTTAGTTTGCGGGCGATTTCCAGCTTGCGGGTCAACGCTGCCGGGTCGAGTGTCTTGGGATTTTTAGCCATGGTCGCTTCCCTCCGCCAGTGCGAGCTGCAGGGCAAGCTTGCCGACGCGTTTGCCCAGCGCCCGGCACAGGTTGGTTTCGTCTTCACTGAGGCCGCCGGCCTTACTGCCGGACCAGTGGGAAGCGCCGTAAGGGGTGCCGCCAGTGGTGGTGTGCATGAGAGAGGCCTCTGAATAGGGGATGCCGGCGATGAGCATGCCGTGGTGCAGCAGAGGCAGCATCATGGAGATCAGCGTGCTCTCCTGGCCGCCGTGCAGGCTGCCCGTGGAGGTGAACACGGCCGCCGGTTTACCCGTGAGGCTGCCGTCCAGCCACATGTCGCTAGTCTGGTCGAGAAAATAGCGCAGCGGTGCCGCCATATTGCCAAAACGGGTGGGGCTACCCAGTAGCAGGCCCGCGCAGTGACGCAGGTCATCGGCGGTGCAGTAAGGGGCGCCGCTATCGGGTACCGGGGGCAGGCTGGCCTCGGTTTCGGGCGAGACCGGCGGCACGGTGCGCAGGCGTGCACTGAGCCCGGACTGTTCTACACCGCGGGCCAGTTCTGCTGCCATGGCGGCGGTGGTACCGCCGCGGCTGTAATAGAGAATGAGCACATAGGGCTCATTTGCCGTCGAGGAGTTCATTCAGAGCAGCTCCAGCACGTTTTCCGGCGGGCGGCCGAGTACCGCGCTGTCACCTTTGACGACGATGGGGCGCTCGATCAGCTTGGGGTGCGAGACCATGGCCTCAATCAAAGCGTCGTCTGAATGGGCGGCGTCTTTCAGGTTCAGTTCCTTGTAGGCGTCTTCTCCCTTGCGCAGCAGGTCGCGGGGGGCAATGCCGAGCTTTTTCAGCAGCGCCTTGAGTGTGGCGCCATCCGGTGGGGTTTCCAGATAGAGCACAATTTCTGGCTCAATATTGTTGTCCTGCAACAGTTGCAGGGTCTGGCGGGATTTTGAACAGCGCGGGTTATGATAGATCGTCCACATTGAATGGGTATCCTGTTAAGGTTTGGCGTATTCTAACAGGTGACTGTTAGCCGTCCATGAAGCTGTCTGAATCGTGGACTACGCTGGGGTATGGCGTATTTTTCAGACAGAATGCACGGCGTTGTCGACCGGTTTCGCACAAGAATCCGGCATACATGGCTATATAACAAACTGAGAAGACCCATGACTGAAATGGTGCACCGCTGGCGTCGCTTTTTTGCCTCCCTGTGGGCGGTATTTAACGAGAAGAACTGCCGCCAGAACGCGGCCGCGCTGACCTACATGACACTGTTCGCGATAGTGCCACTGGTTACGGTGAGCTACGCCATGTTGTCTCTATTTCCGGATTTCGCCGGTCTCGAAAACAAAATCCAGCAGCAGATCTTTTCCCATTTCGTGCCGGAGAGCGGGCGCGAAGTGCAGGAATACATCAACAACTTTTCTGTTCAGGCCCAGCGGCTGACCGGTGCCGGTATCGCCATACTGCTGCTCACCGCGGGCTTTATGCTGAAAAATATCGAGGCCACGTTTAACGCCATCTGGGACATTCCTAAGGGGCGCAAGGGCGTTTCCAGCTTTTTGCTGTACTGGGCCATTCTGAGCCTCGGGCCAATCCTGCTGGGGGCGGGTATGGCTGCCACTACCTACCTGTTTTCGCAGAAAGTCCTCGCCCAGAGTGACAGCCTCGGTCTACTGCCGGTGGTGCTGCGGGTTCTACCTTTCATTTTTACCGCCATCGCGTTCACCCTGTTATTTGTTGCGGTGCCCAATTGCCGGGTGCCACTCCGACACGGTTTTGCCGGCGGGGTGATCACCGCGATCGCCTTTGAGGCGGCCAAATACCTGTTCGGTGCGATTGTCTCGCGCAGTTCGGTGCAGGCCATTTACGGTGCCTTTGCCTTTGTGCCGCTGTTTCTGATCTGGATCTACACCCTGTGGATGATCGTACTGGCCGGGTGTGTGCTGGTGCGGACATTGTCGGCTTACCACGCTGCCGCAGGGGGGCGCAAATATTCCGATCTGGTGGCGACGCTGGTGTTGATGTCGAAGTTTTTCAGCAATTACCAGCAAGGCCAGTCGGTAAGTGAGCAGGATATTTCCCGCGCAGGTATCCGCCCGGCCCAGTGGCGGCGTATCCGTGAGATTCTGCAAAATAACAAGGTCATCGCGCAGACCGATCGCAATGATCATGTGCTGGTGCGCGATCTGGATTCCGTGACCCTTGAGCAGTTACTCGACTGGTTACACCCGGCGCCGGTGCCGGAAAAGGGTCACCGGGAGCTGGAACTGCATCCCTGGTTTAGGGAGGTAGATGCGCGCTTCCGGGAGGCAAGGGATTTCTCACGGGAGCACCTGTCCCAGACCCTGGGGGATCTATTCCGTGAGTCCATGGCAAAGGAGATGTTGGAGAAGTCTGTAGATCCGGTTGCCGAGGCCCGTGAATTACCCGCTCCCGATGAAAGCAGTAACGACGACACTTCGGCCAATAAAGGACGCCGACGCAATGCCCGCAGTAAATCTTCAAGCCGCACGGCCAGCTCCTGAACGATTCGCACTGTTCCTGGCGCTGCTCGTTGCCGCCGTATTGGCGGGTGGTTGTGAAAACCATGGAAGCGGCCTGCAGAGCCTGGAAGGAAAGCCCCTGCGCACTGAAGGCAAAGTCCTTCTTGTGAACTACTGGGCGGAGTGGTGTGCACCCTGTCGGGAAGAAATTCCGGAGCTGAATACTTTCTATCGCGAGCATCGCGAACGGGTTCTGGTACTCGGGATCAACTTTGATCAATTGCCGGCGGAGCAGGTAAAGCAGCAGGCCGGAAAGTTCGGCATCGAATTTCCGCTATTGGCGGCTGCACCGGAAGGACGCTGGGGCCAACCCATGCCCCAGGTGTTGCCGTCTACTCTTATCATCGATTCCAATGGGCAGTGGCGGCGAACGCTGGTGGGTCCACAGACCGCTGAATCCCTCGCCGAAGCTGTGGCTGCTGTGGCTACCGTGGATAGTGGTGAATGATCGCCCCTATTGGCTGGTACTACCTATCCCGGTGTCGGCGAATAGTCGTCTTCTTCTAGCCCTATAACGAAAGTATCTTTAAGGAAGATACGCGCCAGCTGTTAGGATGCGTGCGGATTTTTAGCCGTAAAATAGGTAATTCGGGACTCAAAACCCATGCAATTGAGTGCACTTCTACTTCTGGCGTTCTATTTCTTTCTAATCTGGCCTCTGCTGCGCTGGCACCGCAGCCGCAACTCCCTGGCACCGGCGGTTTTTGCCGGTTTGTTGCTGGGGCTGCTGTTCGGCGGCTTTATGCACCTGGCGGAGGGCTGGGGAGTGGATACTCCCTGGGTACTGGATTGGGTCGGCTTGATTGGCGAAGGCTACGTCAACTTGCTTTACCTGCTGGTGATGCCGCTGGTACTGGTCTCGATTCTCGGTGCAGTGGTAAAAGTTAGTGACACCCGTTCCCTCGGCAAGATCAGTGGTTCGGTGCTGGCTGTATTGCTGGGTACCACTGCTATTGCCGCGTTTATCGGTGTGTTGATTGCCTGGCTATTCGGGCTGTCGGCGGAAGGGCTGGTAGAAGGTGCGCGCGAAGCAGCGCGGGTCGAGGTGCTCAACGAGCGTATTGGGCGTGTCAGTGATCTGAGTATTCCCGAGATTCTCACCTCATTTATCCCTCGCAATATTTTTGCGGATCTCGCCGGTCAGCGCGACACCTCGGTAATTGCGGTGGTGATTTTTGCGGTATTACTGGGACTGGCCGCGCTGGCGGTACGACGGGAAAACCCGGAACAGGGTGCGGCTATCGAACGGTTTGTTTCCGTTGCCCAGGCCTGGGTGATGAAGCTGGTGCGCCTGATCATGGCATTTACCCCTTACGGGGTAATGGCACTGGTGACCGTATTGATTGCCAAGTCCAGTTGGGTAGATATCTTCAATCTGTTCAGTTTTGTGATCGCGTCGTTTGTTGCCATCGCAATCATGTTTGTGGTGCACGGGCTGCTGTTGCTGGTGAATGGCATAAGCCCCCTGCATTATTTCGCCAAGGTGTGGCCTGTGCTGGTGTTCGCCTTCAGCTCGCGATCCAGCGCGGCGACCATTCCGCTGAACGTTGAAACCCAGATCGACGAGCTGAAAAATTCCCCGGCAATTGCCAACTTCTCAGCGTCCTTCGGTGCCACCATCGGCCAGAACGGCTGTGCGGGCATTTACCCCGCCATGCTGGCGGTAATGGTTGCGGTGCCCATGGGCATCAATATCTTCGACCCGGTATGGCTCGCTTCCCTGATCGCGGTGATCGTGATCAGCTCTTTCGGAATCGCCGGTGTGGGCGGCGGAGCCACCTTTGCCGCCCTGGTGGTACTGCCGACCATGGGCCTGCCGGTGCAGATTGCCGCACTGCTGATCTCGGTAGAGCCACTGATCGACATGGCGCGCACCGCACTCAACGTGAACGGGGCCATGACGGCGGGCACCCTGACCCAGCGCTGGCTCGGCTCTGGGGCTGGTTCTGATTCTGGTTCTGGTTCTGGTAAGGAGAGCGAGGTGGCCGCGGCCAGCTGAATCCAGCGTTGTACTTCAGATAAGTTCCCCTGAATTCAGGAAGGATTCAGCCAACGCCATATAAAGTGCTTGCATCGGCCGTTACAGGTCAGCAAACAGGCGTCATTTCTATCGCTTTGTGTCGGAGCGGTCACCGGAATACGCCCTGGTCCGGGTCTCAGGGAGCACTGAACATGGTCAAGTTACGAAACATATTCCAATATCTGGCGTTTGCCGGCCTGACAGCTGGCCTGGTGGGCGTCAGTGCCCATTCTCGCGCTGGTGACAGCGGCTACTACCAGGGCCAGGACGGCTACGACTACGCCATCGTCACCGGCGTCACGCCCATCTATAACGACATCCAGGTGGTTGAGCCCCGTACCCAGTGCTGGGATCAGGCCGTTACCTACCAGCAACCCTCTCCAGCAGGTGCCATCATTGGCGGACTGATCGGCGCTGCCGTTGGCCGCGATGCCGCGCGCGGTTATCGCCACGGTCGCGGCCGCTATGGACACTATCACCGCGGCAACAAAGGTGCCGGCACCCTGGCCGGTGCGGCGGTGGGGGCGGCCATCGGCAGTGCCATCAGTCGACACAATGCGCCGGTGCAATATGGCACCCAGCAGCGCTGCCAGGTGGTTGAGGAAGTCAGCACCCGCCGGGAGCTGGTAGGATACGACGTAAACTACCGCTATAACGGTCAGGAATATCTGATTCGCACTGACCGGCATCCCGGGGATAAAATCCGGGTTCGTGTCGATGTCACGCCGGTTCTTTAATGGAGCCTGAGCGGCGGTGCCTGGTAACAGCGAAGTAAATGCAAAAGTAACCGCAAAAATAACAGGAGCTGTATTGTGAAACTTCCCTCTATCCGAATGCCTGCGATGGTACTGGTGACTGGCCTGTGTGCCGCGCTGATGGCCACGCCGCTCTATGCCGGGCATCAGGAGCAGGCGCGGAAGGTCACTTCGGATCCCGTCCAGCGGGGGCTCGGATATTTGAAAATGCAACCATTGGCTACCATGCGGGTGCAGAACCGGAGTGTCTCCCGGGATCAGGCGGCGGCCATCGTGAAAAAACGCTACGGAGGCAAGATCCTGGCGATTAGCGAGGTGCAGCGCAACGGCCGCGCCATGTACCGGGTGAAGGGACTTTCTGACAAAAGTCAGGTCTATGTGGTGTTTGTGGACAAAAAGAGCGGGGCCATTTCCCGCTGATGGTTCCAGGTAAACCTCACCGATAGATAAGTAGCAGAGGAATTTATATGCGCGCACTGCTGGTAGAAGATGAGCTTGCCCTGCGGGAACAGCTGGCGGCAGCCCTACGCAAGGCGGGGTACACCGTAGACGAGGCCCCGGACGGCGAGGAGGCGCTCTATCTCGGACGGGAGTTCCCCTACGATGTGGCGGTGATGGATCTGGGCCTGCCCAAGGTGGACGGCATCCAGGTGATCGAGACCCTGCGCAAGGAATCCCGGCATTTCCCCATCCTGATCCTCACTGCGCGCGGCCACTGGCAGGAGCGGGTGCGCGGGCTGGAAGCCGGGGGTGATGATTACCTGACTAAACCTTTCCACACCGAAGAGCTGTTGGCGCGGCTAAATGCACTGGTGCGTCGCTCCGCGGGCTTTTCTTCCCCAACCATCAATGCCGGCCCCATCGAGCTGGACACCAGCGCCCAGCGGGTAAAGGTATCTGGCGATGAACTGGAACTTACGTCTTTCGAGTACAAGGTACTCGAATACCTGATGCTGCACCCGGATGAGGTGGTGTCCAAGACGACCCTGACCGAACACATCTATGAGCAGGACTGCGACCGCGACAGCAACGTGATCGAGGTATTTATTGGTCGCTTGCGCAAAAAGCTCGATGCCGCTGGTGGTGTAAAGCCTATCGAGACACTGCGCGGGCGCGGTTATCGGTTCAGCGCAGCCGCGGGCTGATCTTTTGCAGTCCCGCGGGTTCTCTTCCTTGAGTCTTCCGGTGAAACGCTGGTGGCCTTCCGTTAGCCGCTGGTGGCTTTCTATCAAGCGGTGGTGGCACTCCCTCACCGGCCGCCTATCGCTGATGGCGACGCTGGTGTTGCTGGTGTTTCTTGCCGTGCTCTCCGGGGTACTGGAAAAGGCCTACCGTACCTCGCTGGATGAAGCCAAGGCGCGCGAGTTGCAGCTGCATATCTACACGCTGCTGGCGGTGGCGGAACCGGATGGTGATGGCCTACAACTACCCCTGAATCTCCGCGAGCAGCGTTTTAACCAGCCGGATTCCGGTCTGATTGGCGCGGTGATGGACGCCCGTGGTCGTGTCATCTGGCGTTCACAATCGGCCCTGAGCCTTCCGAACTTTTCTGCTCTGCCATTGCCGCTGCCACTGCGACAGGGGCAGGAGGTTTACGCCGAGATACGCCTGCCAGACCTGGAAACGCCGTACAGCAGCTTTCGCCAGGGTATTGTCTGGGGGCTGGATAACCCGCGACAGTTCACCTTTGTCATCCTCGAGGATGCTGGGCCTCTGTACGCCCAGGTGAAACAGTTCAGTGACACGCTTTGGCGCTGGTTGGGTATCGGCGCCCTGGCGCTGATCGCCGTGCAGTTACTGGTATTGCGCTGGGGGCTGGCGCCGTTGCGCGGAGTGACCCGTGCGCTGAAGCAGATGCAGCAGGGTGGGGCAGATACCCTGCAGGGAGACTTCCCCCGGGAACTGGTGCCACTCACCGACAACCTCAATCTGCTCATAGAGAACGAGCGTCGCCAGCGGGAGAAAACCCGGCACACCTTGGGCGACCTGGCGCACAGCCTGAAAACGCCCCTGGCGGTGCTGAAGGGGCTGGACGTCGACAAGGACCCGGAGGTTGCCCAGGCCGCGCTGGTGGAGCAGGTGCAGCGTATGGACAGCATCATCAGCTACCAGTTAAAGCGTGCAGTAGCGACCTCGCCGAAATCGATTCTTCGCGGTGTAAAAGTGCAACCGCTGGTGGAGAAAATTCTCACCGCGCTGGACAAGGTGTACCGGGGCAAGTCGGTGGATGCCGAGCTGCTGTGCGATGACTCGGTGCTGTTTTACGGCGACGAAGGCGACTTGATGGAGATGCTCGGCAACCTGCTGGATAACGGTTACAAATATGGCGGTGGCCGGTTGCTGATAAAAGCCGCGAATACTGAGGATCATCGGGGGCTGGAGATTCTGGTCTCCGACAATGGCCCCGGACTGACCGAGCCACAGTGGCGTAAGGTAGTCCAGCGCGGTGTACGTGCGGACCAGCAGCAACAGGGGCAGGGTATAGGGCTGGCCGTGGTGGTGGATATTGTGGAGAGTTACCACGGTGAGATCGGCATAGTGCCCGCCGATACGCGCGGGGAGGATGATCTGGGTGGCTTAAGCCTATACATCAGGCTTTAATCCAGACGGCCATTTGCTCGGTCCGCAAGTAGCGCGCACAACTAATAAGTACAAGCAATAAGTACAAACAATAAACTGAATCTGGCAATACAAGGGATTTGCAATGCGCAACACGCCATTCCGCAAGCGGCTGTCTGCCTGTGTGTATTTCTTCTCTGCGCTGCTGGCACTCGGCTTCGTTGCGGCCAACTCCACTGTAAACGGCGCAGACAACATTCAGGCCACGGGTATTGATACAGGGTCTCCCTGGCCGAACGGTGCCGAAGTGGCGGTGGTGCTCACTTACGACGACGCCCTTGATTCCCACCTGGATACCGCTATTCCCCAGTTAAATAAATTGGGGTTGCCGGGCACCTTTTACCTGAGCGGTGCGCGCCCCGCCATCCGAATGCGTCTGAACGAATGGCGCCAGGCGGCAGATCAGGGACACGAGCTGGGCAACCACACGCTGTATCATCCCTGCCGCAAATCCGTGGCCGGTCGCGACTGGGTAAAACCCTGGCAGGACCTGGACAATTACACCCTGGACCAGTTTGTGGAAGAAGTGAAAACCACTAACAGTATGCTGGAGGCCATCGATGGTGAGAAACAGCGAACGTTCGCCTATCCATGTGGCGATATGCAGGCCGGTGATGAAGATGTGCTTCCGGCGTTAAAGAAACTGGTGAGTGGCGCGCGCCTGTATTCCGAAGATGGTCAGCACCAGCCGGAAAATGACGATTATTATCGGGTGGCTTCTTTTGATGGCGCGGAGAAAAGTGCGGAGCAACTGATCGCCGTGGCGGAGGCCGCGCGAAAAAATAATAGCCTTGTGGGCTTTATGTTTCACGGCGTGGGCGGAGATTACATCACGGTATCGTCCGAGGCCCATCAGCAATTGCTCGAACACTTGGCGGCCCACCCGGAGCGATACTGGGTGGCCACCATGCGTGAAGCCATCGCGCACCTTAAGCGGTCTCAACAGCTGTTAAATTCAGATTAGAACCAGTCACTCTGCATTTCGAAGGGTACGCTGTTGCCGGATTCCAACAACGCAATCTGCGGGGTAATTTCCGGCAATTCCCATTCAATGTAATAACGGGCCGCCTGCAGTTTGCCGCGATAAAAGTGTGAATCCCCGGCAGGCAGGTTTTCTTCGCCGTCCAGTTTTTTCGATGCGATAGCCGCCTGCTGCAGCCAGATCCAGCTCACAACGACGCGGCCAAAAACATCCAGGTACAGGGAGGCGTTGGCCAGGCCTCGATCCGGGTCTGCAGACATCTGCAGCAGCAGGCTTTCCGAAACACCGTTCAATTGATTCAGGCCGGCTCGCAGGGCCTCAGCCAAGGGTTGCAAGGTTTCATTGTCGCCGCAGCCGGACAGCGTCTGTTGAATCTCTTTTGCCAGAATCTGATAACCGGCCATACCTTTGGCGGGTACTTTTCGCCCCAGCAGATCCAGAGCCTGAATACCTTCGGTACCTTCGTGAATCGGGTTCAGGCGATTGTCGCGATATAGCTGCTCCAGCGGGTATTCGCGGATATACCCGGAGCCACCCAGCACCTGAATCGCCAGGTCATTGGCCTTGAGGCAGTATTTTGATGGCCAGGATTTGACGATGGGGGTGAGCAGGTCGAGTAGGTCCGAGGCCTTCAGTCGCTCCGATTCCGTTTCGCCACTATGGGCATCTTCGAACAGGGAAGAGGCATACAGGCACAGTGCCAGGCCACCTTCCACATAACTCTTCTGCATCAACAGCATGCGCCGCACATCGGCGTGCTGGATGATGGGCAGCTGCCGGGACTGGGGATCGCGATTGGATGGCAGGCGACCCTGTGGGCGGTCTTTTGCGTACTGTAGCGCGTGCTGGTAACCGCGGTACCCGAGTACCGCGGCACCAGTGCCAACACCGATGCGCGCTTCGTTCATCAGCTGGAACATGTAATGCAGACCTTTATGAGGTTCACCGACCAGATAGCCGATAGCGCCCCCGTCTTTGTCCCCATCCTCTCCAAAGTTGAGCACTGTGGAAGTGGTATTGCGATAACCCATCTTGTGCAGCAGTCCAGCGAGTTTTACGTCGTTGCGGATGGCGGACTGGCCGTTTTTCGCGGGAATAAACTTTGGTACCAGAAACAGGGAGATACCCTTCACTCCTGGAGGGGCATCTTTTATGCGCGCCAGCACCATATGCACGATATTTTCGGTAATGGACTGGTCGCCGCCAGAGATAAACATTTTCTGGCCGCGCAGACGGTAGCTGCCATCTTCGGCAGGCGTTGCGCTGGTGCGGATGTCAGCCAGCGCCGAACCCTGGTCCGGTTCCGTGAGCGCCATAGTACCGGCGTAGCGGCCGTCCATCATCGGTGGCAAGTAGGTTTGCCGCAGGGTGTCACTGGCAAAGCTGCGCACCAGGTTGGCGGCGCCGAGTGTGAGGAAAGGGTAGGCCGCAGAACTGACATTGGCGGCATTGATGTAGGCCATGGCGCTGCGCAGGATTACCTCCGGCAGCTGCAAGCCTCCCTCCTCGAAATCGTAGTGGGCGGCGAGGAATCCGGCCTCGGCAAATGCATCCCACGCAGCTTTGGTTTCGTCGATGAGGGTAACTTCTTCCCCATCGAAGGTGGGCTCCTGGGCGTCGCCTTTGGTGTAGTGATCGGCAAAATATTTGTCGGCAATGGTCCTAGCGGTATTCAGGGTTGCATCGAAGATTTCCCGGGAGTGCTCCTGGTAGCGGGGTCGCTGAAGCAGCGCCTCGGTATCCAGAAATTCATAAAGCAGGAATTCGATATCCCGGTTTCTCAGGAACTGTTCACTCATGACCCGACCTATCACCATCTTTATTTTTTCGATCCGGTCAGGGTAGGGAGTGACAGTCGCGGCGGCAATGACATTTCAGGTAATTGCCGCTGGCGATAGTCGGTGTCAGCAGCCTCGAAATCGACCGAATCGGACAGGAGGAGGGGGTCAGGCGCTCTCACTGCCCTTGATATCCTGAGCGTTCTTCTGCTCCTCGATCTCTTTCATTGTATGAGGCGCCTGCGCTGGCTGTTCGGCTACCGCGGAGCATCCGGGCGTCACGCCATCCCACAAGCGGGTGGAAAGCTGGCGGGCGCTATCGCTGCGGCCGTCGGCGATCCAGCCGGCGATTGCGCCCGCCACATCTGGCCAGCTAATACGTACGCCATTGGGGTTTTCTTCCAGCCAGCGACTGATAGTGATGGCATCGATATGATCTACAACTTTTGCCAGTTGCAGCTCTTTCAGTGCCAGCGCGTTGGCTTCCTGCTCAAACTGCCCTTTCAGTGGGCGTGTCAGGATCGGCTTGCCGAGGGTAAGGGTCTCCGCAATTAGCTCGAAGCCACTGTTGCAGATCACCGCCTTTGAGGTGGATACATCGCGCCGGAATCCCTCAACCGAGGGGGCCTTGAGGGTGATGTGCTCGGCTTTTGGCAGATCCGTGGGCAGGCCATAAACCACGAACTTTTGCGGCAGCTGTGCCAGCTGGTGTAACAGAGGGCCGTGGTTCTCAAATGGCAGGTAAACCAGAATGTGATCCCGCTCTTCACCGTCTTTGGTGGCCGGTTCATCGTGGGCGTGTGCAATAGGCGGCAGAATAGGATGGCCGAAGTGGTACCAGTGCATGCCAAGACTGGTTTGAACCGGGGCGAACGCCTTCATGATCGCGCGTGCAGTCCAGCCAAAGGGGGGGGTGGGGATGGGAAAGTTGAACGCGTACTGGTGCCCCAGGCCGAGGCTTGGGCACTTGCGTTTTTTCGCGGCCCAGGCCGTTACCGGCTCGAAGTCACTGATGACCAGGTCGTAATCATTGACCGGCAGCTCACGGATATCTTTCAGGAGCTGGGGCAGGTTGAGTTGTCTTGCGGTGGCGAACTGATCAATCTTCCCGCCTTGGTGTACGAAGGTCAGGCCCTCGCGCCACCAGTAATCACCAAATGCTTCCATGGCAAAGAATTTTTCCGGCGGGCGGCCGCTGAACAGCCACTGTACATGCAACTCGGGGAACTGGCGGAAGGCCTCTGCCATGGCCCGGGCGCGAGAAAGGTGGCCGTTGCCAGTACCCTGAACGCCGTAGAGTATTTTCAAAGTGCTTCTCCGGTTGAGCAGAACGTTGTCTGGAAGAGGGGTAAATGCAAGCGCTTACAGCAGTGCACCGCTGACCGCAAAGCCCACGCAGATACCGAGCAGTGCGCCGGCGCATACATCGGTGGGAAAGTGAACACCGAGCCCCACTCGTGAGGTGCCCACACCTGCGGCCCAGAAGTACCCCAGTGCCCACAAGGGGTTGAGACACTGGCTCAGCATGGTCACAAACAGAAAAGCGCCGGAGGTGTGGCCCGATGGCAGGCTAAAGCGGTCATTGGCGACGACGATGGAGCGCAGCCCGGGAATGGCTTCAGGGGGGCGGTTGCGCCGGGTGGTATTCTTGATGGTCCAGTAGAGCGATCGCTCGATCGCGTAGGCGGCGCCACAGGTGTAGAGGAACTGCAGGGCGGCACCGGCGTTGACGAGCGCGATGAGCAGGGGCGAGAGCAGATAGAGCCAGCCGTCCGCGGACCGGGACAGCAGCAGGTAGTTCCTGCGGGAGGCTGGCCGTGTCGCCCGTTCTGCCATGCGCAGAACCAGGGAGACATCTACCGTTTTCAGAGTGATAGGTAAGCTTCGCATGGGTTAAAAATACGAAGCGAATGTTGCGCAGACTTGAACAAAATATGTCAGGTCTGTGAAACCTTCCTAGAGGGGCTGTAAGAGCCTGCCTTGCAGGCTCTTAAGGGGAGGTTTCAATCAATGCCGATTTTGATGGCTCCGGAGCCGGGCAGTTTCTCAATCAGCTCGTGCCCGCACAGCCGGGATGGGGTGAAGTAGCCACCCTCTCCCGTGTAATCCAGCAGATACTGCATCACGGCCAGTGATCCGTGCACGGTGACGTCGTAGCCGTTGGCGGTGACTACGCGGCCCACACGACGCTCGCCGCGGCGGTCGTTACGCACTTCGCCCCACACCCAGGTCTGCTGTTCTGCGCGCTGGTTCTCGGTTGGGCCACGTACGCTCTTTTCGATCTTGCCCTTGAGCCAGTTCTGCACCCAGCCCATTTTCAGTAGCCAGCGGAAGGCATTCAAACGCTGCATCTTCTTCGCCCGGCGCGGGCTCATGGGAATGTACACCTCGATATTGGGAATTTCGGTGGAATAGTAGGCAGTGGCCACGTCCCCCCAGGGAATGGCCACGGCGAACTTCTCACCGCGACCAAAGTCGATTTTGCGGGTCAGTTCGGCGTGGGGGATCACTTCGATCTTGCCATTGCGTCGCACCGCACCGCCTACGCCGAGGCTCTCGATGGATGTTTTGGCGGTGCCGGGGCTGAATCCTGAATCGGAATCGAATCCCAGCGTAAGGTGCGTGGCGCTGTTCATGGTCTTGTGCAGGGCGGCGGCCAGGCAGTCTGTGGGTATCACATCAAAGCCGGTGCCGGGGCACAGTACTACACCGGCGGCTTTCGCTTCGGCGTCCAGGGCATGAGCCTGTTGGTAAACGGCCATTTCACCGGTAATGTCCTGGTAATGTGTGCCGCTGGTGATACATGCGCGCATCATCGGCTCTGCGGTGGCCGAGAAGGGGCCAGCGCAGTGAATCACTACCGCAACGCCCTTGAGCGTGCGCACCAGCGTCTCCTGATCGTCGAGACTTACCGCAATGGCGGGCAGCCCCAGCTCGTTGGCCAGTGGCTGCAGTTTTTTTGCGCTGCGGCCGGACAGAATGGGCTTCAGCCCCTGGGCGACTGCCTGGCGGGCGATCAGCTCGCCGGTATAGCCGTAGGCGCCGTAAATCAGGATCTGCTTGTTATTCACCGGTTGTCCTTATTGTGTTCGATCGTGTGAAATTTCTTTTTAGGGGGCGTGGAATAGTTGGAGCCTGAGAAATCAATCCAGGGCCTTTTCCAGGGCAAAGCGCGGCACGGTTTCGCCGTCTTTTTCCACGGATTCCGCAAACATGGCCAGTGGCCGCGCCCACACGCCGTAGTCATCATACAGAGCGCGGTAAATCGCCAATTGTTCCCCGGTTTCACTGTGGGTGGCGATTTCCATCAAATGGTATTGCCTGCGGTTCTTGTAGTGGCGATAGATACCTTTCTGCATGTGCAACTCTCGTTGTGGATTCCAGGGCGCTGTGGTCAACCTGTGTGATCAGCTCATATGAAACGGGGACAGCTGAATCTGGGTGACGCGCTGGCCGTGCAGTACCGCAATGCCGCCGTAGCGACGCTCACCGGTGGAGGTGAACTCAAACTCGTACTGGCGATGCAGGCGCACCTGCCCATTGCGATCCCGCTTCAGGCGCGTGCGCGCGAGCATTACCGTGTCATCCAGCAGCTGTACCCCGGTGTCCGCACAGTGTTTTTTTACAATTCGACGCACCCGGTCTTTGGCGGCCATGCCGGCCCAGAAATACCAGGCGGGCAGCCCCAACAGAAAAATCCATACAAGGTCGCCGAGTGAGTAATACATAGGTAATTTGATTGCTATATCATCGTAACGCGCAAGAATACCACCACAGGAGGGACTATGCCCGGCACGATTCTCATCACCGGCTGCAATCGCGGTATCGGCCTTGAAATGACCCGGCAATTTGCCGAAGACGGCTGGCAAGTGATCGCCACCTGTCGCAACCCGTCAGCGGCCTGGGAACTGGGTGAGCTGGCCGAGGCCAACCACAATATTGAAGTTCACGGCCTGGATATCACCGACTACCAACAGATGGCGGGTCTTGCCAAAGACCTGGATGGGCGCCGGCTGGATATCCTGATTAGCAATGCCGGGTATTACGGGCCCAAGGGTGTGGGGCTCGGCAGTGTGGATGTGGAAGAGTGGCGCAAGGTACTGGAGGCCAACACGATCGCGCCCTACAAGCTGGTGGAGACTTTTTATCCCAACCTGGCCGGCAGTGAGTACAAGGTGATCGGGGTTCTGAGCAGCAAAGTGGGCAGTATCGAGGACAACAGTTCCGGAGGGGGCTACATCTATCGCTCCTCCAAGACCGCGCTCAACCAGGTAGTGAAAAGCCTTTCCATTGATCTGGCAGGCGAGGGGATCAAGGTATTGGCGCTGCATCCGGGTTGGGTGAAAACCGAGATGGGCGGTCCCAATGCGTTGATATCGACAAAGGAAAGTGTGGCGGGGCTGAAAAAAATCCTGCTGGAGGCAAGCGCTGAGCAAAGCGGGCGCTTTCACAATTACGACGGGTCTGCCATTCCCTGGTAGTCCGGCCCAAGAAACGCCATCAGGAAGTCTGGCCCGCGCGCAATCAACTGTTCTTTTCTGCGCTTGGGCCAGCGCTTGATTTCTACTTCCAGTTTTAGCGCGTCGGACTTGCTGCGCATGGCGCACTGAAATGCCAGTTCCAGCGGGCCGCGTCCTCGCAGCGCTTTAGCAGCTTTGGGACCGCCATTGCTGTGCTCTTCAAAGCGCCTTTGTACATCGCGGGTGACGCCGGTGTAGAGGGTGTCATTCGCAGTGCGAATCAGATAGACAAACCAACCAGACAAAATGATCCCACCAACTAAAAAAGACTTTGCTGATCGCCGGATTGCGGCGGCAGAAAAAAGCGGCCGCAATCCAGGTTCATTTTTCGCTCGTTTAGACCAAGCTTGCGGCAGGTTACCCGAAAGCGTTGCTGAAGCAACTGCGCAAATACACCGGTACCGCGCTGGCGCTGGCCGAATTCACTCTGGTTGTCTTTTCCACCGCGACTCTGCTGCACAATGCTCATCACATGTTCTGCGCGTTCCGGGTAATGCTCTGAAAGCCACTGTCGGAACAGTGGCGCCACTTCAAAGGGTAATCGCAACAGAATATAGGCTGCGTGGATAGCTCCGGCTTGCTGCGCGCTGGTGAGAATGGCCTCCAGCTCGGAATCATTCAGGGCGGGAATCATCGGCGCGGCCATGACCGCGGTAGGAATCCCGGCATTGGCCAGCGCTTCGATGGTGCGCAGCCGCGCCGCTGGCCCCGCAGTGCGCGGTTCCAGTTTGCGCTTCAAATCATTGCTCAGCGTGGTCACGCTGATACCCACATGCACCAGGTTGTCCTGGGCCATTTCCGCCAGAATGGGCAGGTCGCGCAGGATCAGCTGCCCCTTGGTGACGATGGTGACCGGATGCCGGTAGCGCTGCAGGGTTTCCAGTATCTGGCGGGTGATCTGCTTGTCTTTTTCCAGCGGCTGGTAGGGGTCGGTGTTGGTGCCCATAGCGATAGGGCTGCACTGATAGCGCTTTTGACGTAGTGCAGTTTCCAGCAGTTCTACCGCGTTCGGCTTGTAAAACAGCCGGGTTTCAAAATCGAGTCCCGGCGACAGGTCCATATAGGCGTGGGCCGGGCGGGCGTAGCAGTAGATGCAACCGTGCTCGCATCCACGGTAGGGATTGATTGATTGATCGAAAGGAATGTCCGGGGAACTGTTGGAGGCGATAATACTCTTGGCCTGTTCGGGAATCGCCTCGGTTCGCAGTTGCCCGCTGGGCTCCTCTGCAAGGTCCC
Organism: Microbulbifer elongatus; assembly: GCF_020524885.1. Classification (GTDB taxonomy): domain Bacteria; phylum Pseudomonadota; class Gammaproteobacteria; order Pseudomonadales; family Cellvibrionaceae; genus Microbulbifer; species Microbulbifer elongatus_A. The sequence goes on from NZ_JAIVKJ010000001.1 coordinate 907,701, forward strand.
AGCCGTCGTCTTCACAGGTACTGCTGGTCAGGGCAAAGCGCCCGGCTAGGTTGCTGGCAGTGCCTCGCCCTCGGATAACCTTGCCTGAGGGCGAGCGCGGGGAGTCGTTCATGGCGCTTTTGATATAGTACTGTACGGTTGTACAGTATAAGGGGCTGCGCTGGGGTCGGCAAGAAGTCAGTGAAACTGTAGGCTTCGCCTTTTGGCCTAGCCTTTAAGCTCCTGCTGTTTGCGCTGGTCGAACTGGCCTACAAGCTCGGCTGCCACTTTTTCATCCAGTACTTTTCTGGCCCGTTTGAAGATCTCCTCCTCTTCCTCATCCATGTGGTGCTCCAGCATTTCCTGCAGTTTCTTGAATTTCTGCAGCCAGCCGCCCGACCCCATGTCCAGTTCGTCGAGCTCCTTGATGACGTCAGAGGCCTCTTTGTGTTCGGCGATACTGTGGCGCGCTTTCTCCTGTCCGTCGGGTTTCTCAATCATTGCCGCGTAAAAGGTCTGCTCTTCTGCCGCTGCGTGCGCTTCTGCTTCGTTACTGAGCTCCTTCCAAAGTGATTGCCGTTCTGAGGTGTCTCCCGAGGTTTCCGCGACCTGATTGATCAGTTGGCGCTGCTTTTCATGGTCTTTTTTTAGGCGCTCGTAGATATCCATGGGGCGTCTCCATTTGTGCGAGTGTCGTTAAATTCCACATAAGCGGTCGGGTTGCCGCAAGTTGATGTAGGTTTTAGGGTAGTCGCTATCGTGGGTTGGAAATGCTAGGCATTAGTGACAGTCGGCAACTTCATCGCAATAATGGATCAGGCTTCATCGCATTGATTAGAAAGGGGAAGTAATGGATCTCGACGCTGTCACGACCATCAAAGCATTTGCGGTAGGTGTACTGCAGATTTTTGCCCTCGTGTTTGCCTTCGCCCTTGTGATACTTGTGCTTTATGTGGTCTACCTGTATTTGTCGGATATCAGTCAGACCAAGCAAGCGGTGCGGCGCAACTTCCCGGTACTGGGGCGCTTCCGCTACCAGTTCGAGCACCTGGGGGAGTTTTTCCGCCAGTACTTCTTTGCCCTGGACCGCGAGGAAATGCCGTTCAATCGCGCCCAGCGCAGCTGGGTGTACAGGGCGGCGAAAAACGTGGATTCCACTGTCGCGTTTGGCTCAACGAGGCCGCTCAACCAACCCGGGGATATCGTATTCCTCAACCACCCCTTTCCGACACTGGCCAAGAATGCGGTACCACCCCGGGAAGTAACCGTCGGCGAGGGAGTTGCCCGCCTCCCCTATACCACCAGTTCCATATTCAATATTTCCGGGATGAGCTTTGGTGCGCTGTCGGTACCTGCGGTGACCGCACTCTCTCGCGGCGCTGCCAAGGCCGGAATCTGGCTGAATACCGGGGAGGGGGGGCTCTCTACCCATCACCTGTCCGGCGGCTGTGACATCGTGTTTCAGATCGGCACCGCCAAATACGGTGTGCGTGACGAGGAAGGATTGTTATCCGACGAAAAACTGAAGGCGGTAGCAGCGCACGATCAGGTGAAAATGTTCGAACTGAAGCTCTCCCAGGGTGCCAAGCCAGGGAAGGGCGGCATACTGCCGGGCGTCAAGGTAACACCGGAAATAGCCCACGTGCGTGGCATACCGGTAGGAATGGACTCCATCAGCCCCAATGGCCACCCGGAATTCAACGATGTGGATGGCCTGCTGGATATGATCATTCGTATCCGTGAAGTGACCGGAAAACCTACCGGCTTCAAGTGTGTGATCGGTAGCAGTGACTGGTTGCACGATCTCTGCGCAGCTATTCAGCGGCGCGGTCCCGAGTCGGCGCCAGACTTTATCAACATCGACAGCGCTGATGGCGGCAGTGGCGCGGCGCCACAGAGTCTGATGGATTATATGGGCCTGCCACTCAACCGCAGCCTGCCGCTGGTGGTGGATCTGATTTCCCAATATGGACTGCGTGAGCGGATCAAGATTATTTGCGCGGGCAAACTGCTCACTCCTTCGATGGTCGCCTGGGCGTTGGCGATGGGTGCGGACTTTATAAACTGCGGGCGGGGATTTATGTTTGCCCTGGGCTGTATTCAGGCTATGCAGTGCAACAAAAATACCTGCCCTACGGGAGTTACCACGCACAATCCGGATTTGCAGCAGGGGCTGGACCCCATGGACAAAGCCGAACGTGTTTATAACTACGCGCACAATATGGCGTACGAAGTAGGCACCATTGCCCACTCCTGCGGTGTACCGGAACCGCGCCTGTTGCGCCGTGCCCATGTAGAAGTAATTGGTGAGCGCGGTGTGCCGGTACCAATGTCCGACGTTGTTCCAGAGGTGCAGCCAAAATCGGTGATTGCATCGGACCGCGGTGTTAAGTGAAAGCTGCTACCCGTTAATACTGACTTGGGGAAAATACCATGGAAGGGGTTACCACTCTGGTAGGGCAAGGCCTGTATATGGCGGTTGCTGCGGTGGTCGGTATGGGTATTGCCCGTGTGCTGAAGCGGGATAATACGCTGGGGTGCCTTATTGCCGGTGTGCTCGCCGGTGTCCTGCTGCCGGTATTTGACTACGACACCGGGCTGCGCGCAGAGAATATTCACCAGCTGGTGTTTTTTGTCATCCTGCCGGTACTGATTTTTGAGTCCGCCTGGAAAATCGATCCGGATATCCTTTTTCGTTGGTTGGGACCGATTCTTTTGCTTGCGACCCTCGGAGTGACTATTTGCTGGCTGATGACGGCCGCATTGGTCTATTACGGTATTCACCACCCCACTGGTTTTCCCTGGGTTGCCGCGTTGCTCACCGGTGCCATTCTCGCCGCGACTGACCCTGTTTCAATCGTTGCTCGCATGCGCCAAAGTCACGCCAATGAAGAGTTGCTGACACTGGTTGAAGGGGAAAGCCTGTTTAACGATGCGGTCGCCATCGTTCTGTTTTCTTTTGTTCTCGGCGTAGCCAGTCACAGCGTGATGGAGGGGGCTGTAGCCACCGGGGAAACTGTCGCAGGGTTTGGGAGTTTCGCGCTGTATTTTGTGGTGCTGTTCTTTGGCGGACTCGCCGTGGGCACCCTGTGCGGGCTAATCACGGCGATTGTCATCCTGTTTTTACGCTCGGCGGGCGCGGCGCTGATGGTGCTGGTGCTGGCGGCGTTTGGCAGCTTCTATTTGGCAGAACATGTGATCGGGGTGTCGGGTATCCTCTCCGTCATGATCTGCGCGATTGTTGCCAGGGCATGTTTGCGCGAGCAACAGGAGACCTATCTTGCGCATGCGGCGCCGACCTGGGAATGGTTGAGCTTACTGTTCCATGCGTTGATCTTTGTGATCATGGGGCTGGTGATCACGTTCGAGATGTTTACCGACCAATGGCTGGCGATGATTATTGCGATTGTTGCCGCGATAGGTGCACGCGGTTTGTCGGTGTTTCTGCTGTCGCCACTTGCGCGCTTTGTAGGACCACCAATTCCAAGAAACTGGCGGTTGATTCTGAGCTGGGGTGGTTTGCGTGGGGTGATCGCGGTAGCGCTGGTACTGTCGCTGCCGACGGAGCTACCCTACTGGTGGACGGTGCAGTCGATGGTTTTCGGGGTGGTGTTGTTTTCCCTGCTGGTGCAGGGCACTACGAGCACTCGGCTGATGCGTAAACTGGGCCTGTGATCTCGCGAGTGACTATATGGTGCTGCCATTGGGGCTGGACTTGGCTGGTTTCGTTACGGCTTTTGTTTTTGTAAAACAGATGGCCAGCCAAGCCGAGAACGATCAGGGCAAAAATAAGTACGCCGATTACCCTGAGCATGGTTACTACACCTCTTTCTGTTCTTTTAGTGCACCCCTGACCACTCACTTCAATGTGCAAGTGCCGCTATCGAGAGCAGGCTGCGAATAGGCAGAGACCCTGAGTTTGATGGTCTGTTTTAGTATAGATGTATCGAGGTTGGTAGTAATGTGATGCGGTGGAGGCTAATTTTCCAAATCTTACCAATGTAGTGGTCAACCGTTTCCGGACAGTAGTTAAGATTTTCTTCGGCCTTTGCCGGCGGCACACCATCTTTGTGCTGTTGGTGTATGTCCTTTCTATTTCCCGAGGATTGGGAAAGAGCTCAGCCATTCAGTAAGCTTCCGGTACTTTGCAACAGAGGGTAGGTCGCCATGCGCTATGCCATTGCATTTCTGTTCAGCTTTGCCGTCGCGCTGCCGGCGTGGGCAGAGGAGCGGGTGAGATCCCTGCCCAACGGAGCCTCAAAAATTCTTATAAACGGCGAGACGTATCACTACTGGGTGGGATCTTTCTATCGGCCGACCAAAGGTGGTTTTATCCGAGTGGAATCCCCTCTGGGTGCGCGGGTGCCGAATGTTCCCGGTAGCAGCGGTACCTTCACCATGGGGGGGGAGCGCTACTACGTATCCTCCAGAGGCACCTTTTTCGTATACGAACCTGACGGTGACGATTTTACGGTCGTAACTCCGCCCTATGGCTGGCGCGATTATTACAGCGCGCCGCAGAGAATTACCTCACTTGCGCCGCCAACTCCGGTTCCGACTCCTGCGCCGGTAGCGCCTCCACCTCCCGAATTGCGACAGGTCTACCCACCCCCTGCGACTGCGTATCGCGGCGGTGGCTACTATGGCCGCTACCGCAGTGAATACTGGGGTTATTACGGGCGCTACCGTTTTCGCGACGACATCGGTGGTCAAACTTACCAGGAGCTTCGGTCGACATGCCGTCGCATCGCTAGAGATCAATCGCGTCGTGCCAAGGTTGGCCCCTACCGGCGCGAGCCGGGCAGCTACCAGGACGAGCACGCGCGGTGCATGAGTTATTACTAGCAGCCGGTTTAGTCTGAGAGACTCAACTAGCCGGCTTGTTACTGCAGTCTTGGAAAGATGAGGTGTGGGAAATCACCCGGGCACGGATGCTCGAATACAGCGAGGGGCGGGGTCGCGAAAGCCTCGGCGGTATGACACCTGCCGAGGCTTTAAAGTGCGCTGAATATTCTACTAACGAAAATTACTGCCAGTTGAGAATTACTTTGCCAGACTCACCCGAGCCCATGGTGTCAAAACCGGTCTGGAATTCGTCAACAGAGAACTGGTGGGTAATGATCGGCGAAAGGTCGAGGCCGGACTGGATCAGGCTGGCCATCTTGTACCAGGTCTCGAACATTTCCCGCCCGTAGATTCCCTTGAGAATCAGGCCTTTGAAAATCACCTGGCTCCAGTCGATGGCCATCTCGCCCGGGGGAATACCCAGCATGGCAATCTTGCCGCCGTGGTTCATGGCGGAAAGCATATCGCGGAAAGCGGCTGCTACACCGGACATTTCCAGGCCCACATCGAAGCCTTCGGTCATGCCGATTTCTTTCATCACATCTGGTAGCTTTTCTTTGCTGACATTGACGGTGCGCGTCGCGCCCATTTTCTTTGCCAGCTCCAGGCGGTAATCGTTGATGTCGGTGATGACAACATGACGCGCACCGACGTGGCGGGCCACCGCGGCGGCCATGATACCGATGGGGCCGGCGCCGGTGATCAGCACGTCTTCACCCACCAGGTCGAACGAGAGGGCGGTGTGCACGGCGTTGCCAAACGGGTCGAAAATCGACGCCAGCTCGTCGGAGATATTGTCGGGAATCTTGAACGCATTCAGTGCCGGGATTACCAGGTACTCCGCAAATGCGCCCTGGCGATCCACGCCCACACCGTAGGTGTTGCGGCACAGGTGGCGGCGGCCGGCGCGGCAGTTGCGGCAGTGACCGCAGGTGATGTGGCCTTCGCCACTCACTCTATCGCCCACTTTAAAGCCGGCGACTTCCTGGCCCATGCCAACCACTTCACCCACATATTCATGGCCCACTACCATGGGTACCGGGATAGTCTTCTGCGACCATTCGTCCCAGTTGTAGATGTGCATGTCGGTGCCGCAGATCGCGGTTTTGCGGATCTTGATCAGCAGGTCGTTGTGACCTGGCTCCGGTACCTCGACATCGGTCATCCAGATGCCGGGTTCAGATTTCAGCTTGGATAATGCTTTCATAACTACTGCTTAAATAATCTCGAGTTCTTTACCGACTTCAATAAATGCATCGATACAGCGGTCCAGCTGCTCACGGGTATGTGCGGCGGACATCTGGGTGCGAATGCGGGCCTGGCCTTTCGGTACTACCGGATAGAAGAAGCCAACAACGTAGATGCCTTTCTCGAGCATTTTGTCAGCCATTTTCTGGGCCAGAGCGGCGTCGCCAATCATCACCGGGATAATTGCGTGGTCGGCACCGGCGAGAGTAAAGCCGGCGTCGGTCATGCGCTGGCGGAAGTACTGGGAGTTTTCCTGCAGGCGATCGCGCAGTTCGCCGCCTTCCACCAGCATATCCAGCACCTTGAGAGAGGCGGTGACGATGGCCGGGGCAACGGAGTTGGAGAACAGGTAGGGACGCGAGCGCTGGCGCAGCAGGTCAATGATTTCCTTACGGCCTGAGGTGAAGCCGCCGGAGGCGCCACCGAGCGCTTTGCCGAGTGTGCCGGTGATGATGTCCACACGTTCCACCACGTCGCAGTACTCGTGGGTGCCGCGGCCGTGCTGGCCGAGGAAGCCTACTGCGTGGGAGTCGTCGACCATCACCAGTGCGTTGTATTTGTCCGCCAGGTCGCAAATGCCTCTGAGGTCGGCGATGACGCCGTCCATGGAGAAGACGCCGTCGGTAGCAATCAGTTTGGTTTTGGCGCCAGCGGCGTCGGCGGCTTTCAATTGCGCTTCGAGGTCGGCCAGGTCGTTGTTGGCGTAGCGGAAGCGTTTGGCTTTACACAGGCGCACACCGTCGATAATGGAGGCGTGATTGAGGGCGTCGGAAATAATGGCATCGTCCGGGCCCAGCAGTGTTTCGAACAGGCCGCCGTTGGCGTCGAAACAGGAGGTGTAAAGGATGGTGTCTTCGGTGCGCAGGAATTCAGACAGTTGGAATTCCAGAGCTTTGTGGATGTCCTGGGTGCCGCAGATGAAGCGTACGGAGGCCATGCCGAAACCGTACTGGTCGAGACCGTCTTTGGCGGCCTGGATCAGGTCGGGGTGGTTGGCGAGCCCGAGGTAGTTGTTGGCACAGAAGTTGAGAACCTGGTCTTCGTTGTTGACCTGGATCTCTGCGCTCTGTTGCGAGGTGATGATGCGCTCGCGCTTGTAGAGGCCATCGGCCTCGATCTGTTTCAGCTCGTCGCGCAGGTGCTGGAAAAATTGCTCGGGCTTGGACATGGCGTTTTTATTGGCTCCTGTCAGTGCTTTTGGCAGTAGAGAAATAGAGCAGGCATGAACAGCTTCATTGGCGGTGCCGGGTGCGCCCTTGTGAGACACGCCGTAGACCCATCCATGGGGGCTCGGCTGCGGCCGTCCTGGCCGCAGACGGTCTCACAAGGGCGCACCCGGCACCGACACCTGCGCATAAAGCTCAAAACGTTGGTTCTCCAACGTTGAAAATTCAGCCGTAAGTGTAGGTTGGGCACTGTCTTATAACGAGATTGCCCAGCCGACACGTTTAATTCGGTTATCCCACCAGTTCACAGGCCTTGTGGGCCGTGACCGGTGCGTCGCTGGCGCGGCAGTGGGTAGCAAAGGCCAGCGCGTCTTCCGTTGTGTCGAACAGTAGTTGCCACAGCAGTTGTCGATCGCTGCGTTTTACTGCCCGGACGGCCGTGCGGCTGCGCTGGGGTGCGATCTGAATTTCGATAACGTCGGTGCTGGATAGCTGTAATTCGGACATGTTCCCTCCAAAAATTCTGGAGGGCTGACGGCGGAAGAGGCGATTCGTCAGTTAAAAATCGCATCCCGGTAGGATTGCAACGCTGTAACCGATTTGGTTCAGCGAGAGCCCCATCCTCTTCACAGGCTGTAAACAGTTACATTCTGTGACGAGAAACCACCTTGCCCCGGTAGGCAGGTTGGCGTTGGCGTCAGCCACTCTCTTGATGTCGGGAGCAAAGATAGCGGTGGGGGAACGGGCAGTCAACAGCGCCGCCGCGGGCGGCGGCGCGTCAGAGTTTTATGTGGGAAGTTGCACGGATTTCAGTTCAATAAACTCGTCCAGGCCGGCGGCGCCAAATTCGCGGCCGTTGCCGGAACGCTTCACACCGCCGAACGGCGCGTCGTAATTGAATTCACCGCCGTTGACGAAACAGAGGCCGGCTTCGATACGGCGCACAACGGGCATGGCCGCTTCCGCGTCCTTGGCCCAGACGCCGCTGGAGAGGCCGTACTCGGTGTCGTTGGCGATGGCGATGGCTTCGTCCATGTCCTTGTAGGGGATCATGCAGGTCACCGGGCCGAAGATCTCTTCGCGGGCGATGGCCATGTCGTTGGTAACGTCGGCAAACACGGTCGGCTTGACATAGAAGCCTTTGGCAAAGCCTTCTGGGATCTCGCTGCCGCCGGCAACCAGACGCGCGCCTTCGGCTACGCCCTTGTCGATATAGCCGCGCACGATGTCGCGCTGGCGGGCGGAGGATAGAGGGCCCATAAAGTCGTTGCTGCCGGTGCCCATGGCCACTTCATCAGCAACTTTCCTGGCAATTTCGACCGCTTCCTCGTAGCGCTCGGCCGGAACCAGCATGCGGGTGAGCGCGGTACAGGTTTGTCCGCTGTTGATGAATACGTCTTCGCAGCCCCATCGCACGGCGGTTTCCAGATCGGCATCGGGGGTGATGATCAACGGCGATTTGCCACCCAGTTCCTGGCAGACTCGCTTGACCGTTGGAGCCGCTGACTTGGCAACTTCAATGCCGGCGCGGGTAGAGCCGGTGAAAGACACCATGTCGATATCCACGTGGCTGGACAGCGCGGCACCTACAATGGGGCCGGCACCGGGCAGCAGGTTGAATACCCCAGCCGGGAGGCCGGCGGCGTCGATGATTTCCGCCATCACGTAGTCCTGCAGCGGTGTGATCTCCGAGGGTTTCTGGATCATGGTGCAGCCGGCGGCGAGGGCCGGGGCCACTTTGCCAACAAATTGGTGCAGGGGGTAGTTCCACGGGGTGATAAAACCGCATACACCCACAGGTTCTTTCAGTACCACGGAGTGGCCAGCTTTTTCCGTTTCTTCCATTACTGCAGCGCGGTCAGCGTAGTAGCGCATGGCGTAGATGGGGCCATCCACATGTAACCACTCGGTGATATGGGGCGGGCAGCCCAGCGCCTGGGATACGGCATCAATCAGGTCCTGCTTGCGAGATTCCATGCCATCGGCGATGGCGTGCATCAGCGCCTGGCGCTTGGCGGCGCGGGTGTGCCGCCAGTCTTTGAATGCTGCTTTCGCCGCGGCAACCGCATCGTCCACATCTTCCATGGTCCCCTGTATCACTTCGCACAGGGTTTCTTCGGTGGCGGGGTTGATCACCGGGTGCAGGCTGCCACCCTTGGAGTCGCGCCATTCGCCATTGATATAGAGCTGCTTGGTCTTCAGTTGCGTTAAATCCATTGCGTCCATTTCCGGTAGTAATTCAGTAGTAATGCGTGGCTGGGCCGACATCGCTACATAAAGTGCGATTGATAGTGCTTCACTGGGGTATCGGCCGACAAAATAGCTTCTATTCCTGCCCCTCACGGAGCGGTAGTTTTACGGAGCAGTAATTTCGATCAGCGTCGGACCTTTACGTGCGAACGCCTCCGTAACGGCGGCATCGAGCTGCTCCGGCTTTTCGATACGGCAGCCTTCCGCGCCAAATGCACGGGCGAGGGCGACAAAGTCCGGTGCATGCAGATTCACACCCTCCTGTTCTACTGCGGCCGCATCCATAAAATCGCGAATCTCACCATAGCCACAGTTGTTCCAGACCAGGATAGGCAGAGCCAGTTTCTGTTCTACCGCCGCGGCCAGCTCACCGAGGGTGAACATGATGCCGCCGTCGCCGATCAAGCCGATTACCGGACGCGGGCTGGCCAGTGCCGCACCAATGGCGGCGGGCAGGGCAAAGCCGAGGGTGCCGTAGCCGGTGGTGCAGGTGATATGGCTGCGGGCCTGATGCAGCGGCAGGGCATGGTTGGTGTTGTAGGCCAGTTGGGTCGAGTCGGTAACCAGTATGCCGTCTGAGGGCAGGGCATCGCGCAGGGCCTGCACCCAGGGGAAGCGGTCTTCGGAACCGGGCCACCATTCACTGCGACAGGCATTGAGCAAGGACTCCACTTCTGCGGCGCTGTCCTGGCGACGGGCCTCGCCGGCATCGGGCACATTTGCAGCGAGAGCGGTCAGGGTCGCTTCCGCGTCAGCGCAGATGCCGAGGTCCGGTTGTGCGTTGCAAACGAGCTGTGCCGGATCGATATCCACGCGAATCAGTTTGCCCTTGAACTGATAGTTGTCGCGCACCAGATTGCGATCGGTTTCCGCCAGTTCGGTGGCGACGGCCAGCACGACATCGGCAGATTCCACGCGCTCGCGCACGCAGTCAAAACTCAGGTTGGCGCCCCCGCAAAGCGGGTGGTTTTCGTCCACAATACCTTTGGCGGCGAGGGATTCGAAAACCGGTGCCGCGAGTTTTTCCGCCAGTTCGGTCGCAGCGGTCTCACATTGCTGGGCGCCACCGCCGAGCAGAATCACCGGGTTGCTGGCTTCGCCCAGCCACTTTGACGCTGTTGCAATGGCATCGGTGCCTGCGCCCGGCAAGCTCGGGGCGGGGGCTGCGCGATAGTCACTCAATTTCCCGGGCATTTCAGCGGGGAACAGGTCGATGGGAATTTCAATATGTACCGGCCCGGGGCGGCCGCCACCCATCACCTGGAACGCGCGGGCCAGAGTTTCGGGCAGCTGTTCGGCGCTGGTCAGGGCGTGCTGCCAGCTACAGAAGCCGCGGCTCACGTCCTGCTGGCGGGGCAGCTCGTGCAGTCGCCCGCGTGCCATCCCCAGGTCTTCGCGTCGGTTTACCGCGCTGATCACCAGCATGGGAATCGAGTCGGAGTACGCCTGGGCCATGGCGGTCGCCGCGTTAGTGACGCCTGGTCCTGTGATCAGGAAGCAAACACCCGGTTTGCCGCTGGCGCGGGCGTAGCCATCGGCCATAAACGCGGCGCCCTGTTCGTGGCGTGGCGTGACATGAGTCAAGCCACTGCCAGGCAGGCCCCGGTAGAGTTCGATGGTGTGGACGCCCGGGATGCCAAAAACGGTATCCACGTCGTACTGGCGCAGCAGGTGCATCAGCACCTGGGCGCAGGAAGGGTTCTGATTTTCGTGTTTGTCTGCCGTCTGCATTGGCGGTACCCGGCTCCCTCGATGTGGGTTGTATTATCTGATTTGTGCCGGAGCCTAGCCGGGGTGAAACCAGCCTGCAAGCGTCCGCAGAGTCTGCGTTTCCGGTGGGAAATACGCTGGATAATTGAGTGTAGTCACAGGCTGTGACGGGGAAAATTGCGCAAGTTGGGATTTGGCATACTGGGAATTGGCATACCGGGGTTTGATATTAGGGCGTAAACTTGCCGACAGAATATTCGTGAATGAGCAGTAAGGACATGACAGCGATGGAAATTGATCAGTGGCGACGTGAATATCTACAGGGCGGACTGGAGCGAAGCGACCTTGCCGAAAATCCGATAAGCCAGTTCGAGTTGTGGCTTGAGGAAGTGGTGAAAGCGGATATTTCCGATCCAAGTGCGATGTGTCTGAGTACTGCGGATGCTGGCGGGCAACCGTCACAGCGCATTGTGCTGTTAAAAGGCTTTGATGCGCGCGGTTTTGTTTTTTACACCAATCTGAAAAGCCAGAAGGCCTGGGATATTACCGCCAACCCCAAGGTTTCATTGCTGTTTCCCTGGCATTTTCTCGAGCGTCAGGTAATTGTTCGCGGCGTGGCGGCGCCGGTGACTGATACTGAGGCCGATGCGTATTTCGGCAGCCGTCCGCGCGACAGCCAGATTGCCGCGTGGGCATCCCACCAGAGTGATGCCATTGTGTCGCGGCAGGTGCTGGAGGAGAACTTTGAGGCATTCCGGCAGAAATTTGATGGTCAGGACGTGCCGCGCCCGGACTTCTGGGGTGGTTATCGGGTGGAGCCGCACGCAGTGGAATTTTGGCAGGGGCGCGCATCGCGCCTGCACGACCGTTTCTTGTATCGCTCGCTCGATGATGGGGAGTGGCAGGTGGAGCGCCTGAGTCCCTAATCTTTTCTGCTAGCCGCTAAAAAGCGGTGCCCCAAATGGGTGCCGCTGGTCTATCCCCCTTCACCGATACTGCTATCTACTGGCGCGCGAACATTACCGATGAGGTTATGGCGCACCGATATATCCCGGCACACACTCGCTACTGTCACCAGGTCAGTATCAGACGTGGTATTTGGGTATAGGTAAGACGGATAGCTGATATTCGTCTTCCTGATTTGGTACGGTCGTTCTAGTGTTACCTATGGGATCAAATTCACTGACACTGCTACCCGGGTGGCGAATTGGAGAAATTTTGGAACGAATTCTGGTCGCTGTATAAGGGTGACGGTGGAGTCACTTTTTTCCGGTTATTCCCGCAGTAGTGTTTTAGGTAAATGGGGATAAATAGAATGAATTTCTCGACAAAATAAGCTTTTGTAACGGAAAAACCTCTTGTAGCATTTCCACTGCTGGCATCAGGATTGGCGTCAGCAGAAAACAGCGCGGTAGCTGATCGGGTCGCCAGTGGTGGCGGCAAGTGGTACCGGTCGCGTTAGTTCTGTTGCTGGAAAATACATAAAAATAACTCAATGCAATGGAGAGAAAACATGGGAAGCAAACCTGACGCTTTCAATGCACCATCACTCACCCTGAAAACTGCCAGCGGCAGAAACAGGAAACTGGCTCTGGCTTCGGCCTGCTCGTTCGCGGCAATGTCGCTGGCCTGTGGCGTAGGCAGCGCCCACGCGGCGGAGAACTCCATTAACACCCTGCTGGAAGAGGTAGAGGTTGTTGCGCGGAAACGCGGTGACGCTGAACGTCTGCAGGATGTGCCGGTTGCGGCCACAGCGTATTCCGGTGACCAGCTGGAAGCGCTACAGACACGCGACCTGGAAAGTCTCGCGTTCAAAATGCCAAATGTGCAGATGGATGATGCGGGCACCATCAAAAGTACCGCCAACTTTACCGTGCGTGGTCTAGGTGTGAACAGCTCGATTCCCTCCATTGACCCCACGGTGGGTGTCTTTGTCGACGGCATGTATATGGGTATCAATGCCGGTGTCATTCTGGACCTGTTCGATCTGGAGGGCATCGAAGTACTGCGGGGGCCCCAGGGCTTGCTGTTCGGTCGCAACGTGACCGGTGGTGCGGTGGTGGTGAAAACCGCGAAACCGACGGAAGAATTTATGAGTAAAGTGCGGTTTTCCACCACCGCACAGGAAGAAACCAACCTGGCAGCTACTGTTTCCGGCCAGATTAGCGAATCCGTCAACGGCCGTATGACTGCCTATTACAGCGATGACAAGGGCTGGTTTGAAAACAAGGCTAACGGCAATGATAACCTGGGGGCGTCCACTACCTGGTTTGTACGCCCGAGCTTTACTGTGGATATCGGGGAATCTGCTGATCTGATTGTGCGCCTGGAATCTGGCCACGTGGATGCGGATGGCCCCATCGGACAAAACCGCGGGGATTTTTCTCAGGCAATCGCCTCTTCCGTGGGGGTTACCGACTGGAATAATAGTGAAGGTTCCTTTGAGGTCGCGATTGATAACGAAGGTTGGGCAGAGACCGACTGGAGCCAGGCAATCGCAGAATACAATCAGGATGTCGCGTTCGGTAACGGTACTATCACCAATATTCTCGCCTGGCGGGATTACGAAACCGCAGGGGAGGGGGATATCGACTCCTTGCCGGTGCACCTGTTCCACTCCTACAGCCTGATTGATCAGGATCAGTTGAGCAATGAGCTGCGTTACTCCGGTCGCTTTGGCAATACTTCTGTGACGAGCGGCGTTTACTGGTTCTCTCAGGATCTGGAATATATCGAAGAGCGCAATCTGCTGGGCGGAGCGCTGGTTATGGCTGGTGGCGGCGTGCAGGATCATACTGCAAAGGGCGTCTTCACCCAGGCAGATATCGACCTCAATGAATCCTGGGTACTTACCCTGGGTGGTCGCTATTCCAGCGAAGAGAAGTCGGTGGATATTGCCTCGATTATTCCAGGGCTTAATGATTGTGATCGACAGGGCTGTGCTACCTATGACTTCAGTGATCGCGAGGAGTGGAGCGCGTTTACCCCGAAAGTGGGCATGCAGTGGGTGATGAGTGACACCGCACAGGCTTATGCCGTGTGGACCAAAGGGTTCCGCAGTGGCGGTTACAATATGCGTAATACCGCCTTCGGCGAATCACCGGGGCCAACCGATCAGGAAGAGCAGAACAGCTTTGAGATCGGTGCCAAAAGCCAGTGGCTTGATGGCCGCGTGAAAACCAACATGGCGGTATTCCACAACACCATCGACGATATGCAGCGGGAAGTGAACCTGCCCAGTGAAACGGCGGGTGTTGCTCAGTTGATCCGGAACACTGCCAACGCGACCATTCGTGGTGCTGAGTTCGAGCTGATGGCGGCTGCTACCGACAATCTGCTGCTTACCATGAACTTGGGTTATGTGGATGGTGAGTATGATGACATCTGGTTGGATCTCACCGGCGATGGCGTAGTGGACGGTGCTGATTACGCACTGGATATCCCTCGGCTTGCCCCCTGGACCTACGGTGTGGGCATGGTGCACGACCTGCAGTTGGGCAGCTGGGGCGCTCTGACTTCGCGTATCAACTACAACCACCGTGATGCGTCTGCCTACACGGACAACAACCTTGGTATGTTGAGCGAAGTGGAAATGGTGGACTTCAGTATTGGCTTCGCCCCGGATTCCGGCAATTACCGTCTTGCGCTGTTTGGCAAGAACATGCTGGATGAAGTCAGCGAAGGTAACGATACCCAGTTGCCGGGTATGCTTGGCCCCGTCACTCTGGGACCCAACTCAACCTTTACACCGATCAACCGTGGCCGCATCGTGGGTGTAGAGCTTAACTACGAAATCTGATAATCCTCACGTCTTCAAGCCTCATCAATTGCCCGGCCTTGTGCCGGGCTTTTTTTATTGCGGGAATCCGCTACAGTCACCGGACAGGAAAAGGAGCCAATCAATGCGATATATCGATTTGCCAGAATATGGCGGTGCGGAAAAGCTTGTTGTTGCCGAAGGTGAAGTGCCGAGCCCGGGAGCGGGCGAGGTATTGATCCGGGTGGCCGCCGCCGGCGTCAATAGACCCGATATCGTGCAGCGAGCAGGATTTTACCCGCCTCCCCCTGGGGCTTCACCGATCCTGGGCTTGGAAGTGGCGGGCGAGGTGGTTTCAGTGGGGGACGGCGTAGAGCGCTGTGCAGTAGGGGACAGGGTCTGTGCGCTGACCAATGGCGGCGGATATGCGGAGTACGTTGCTGCTCCCGAGGGACAGTGCCTGCCGGTGCCTGAAGGTCTCACAATGGTGGAGGCGGCAGCATTACCGGAAACGTTTTTTACCGTTTGGAGTAACCTCGTTCGTCGCGCACACCTGAAGAATGGAGAAGTTCTACTGGTACATGGCGGCTCCTCAGGTATTGGCACTGCGGCGATCCAGATCGCTAGATCCCTGGGGGCTCGCGTATTCGCGACGGCTGGCTCCGATGAAAAATGTCGTGCTTGCGAACAATTGGGCGCTGAGCGGGCGGTCAACTACCGCAGTGAAGATTTTGTCGATGTTATTCGAGAGGCCACCGATGGACACGGTGCCGATGTGATACTCGATATGGTGGGCGGTGACTATGTTGGCCGCAATATCGAGCTCGCTGCCCGCGATGGGCGTATCGTCAATATTGCTTTTCTTGCCGGTGCGAAGGTTCAGGTCAACATGCTGCCAGTGATGCTAAAGCGCCTGGTCCTGACCGGCTCTACCCTGCGGCCGGAACCAGCGGTGGTGAAAGCGGCCATAGCCAGTGACCTGGAAAAGCAGGTTTGGCCCTTGCTCGCGGAAGGCAAGGTTCGCCCTCTGATCGCTGCCACTTTTGCGCTGGAAGACGTGGCGGACGCACACCGGCTGATGGAGTCGAGTAGCCATATTGGCAAAATTGTCTTGACGCTCTGATTGCAGCCAGCAGTTTTTCTGCAGGCAATCCATCGAGCGAGACGAAGTCACCGGTGGCGACATTGGTATAGGCCTGATACAGGTTACTGATCTTGCGCACGTAGGCTACGGGCTCAGACCCGCGTACATAGCCATAGCGTGCTTTTTCAAAGTAGCGTGGTTCGGAGAGCTTGAGCATGGCCACCTCGACATTGTCGAACCACTTGCTGGGGTCGAGACCAAGTTCTTCGGCAAGGCGCTGCGCATCCAGCAAGTGACCGAGTCCTGCATTGTATGACGCAAGGGTAAACCAGAGCTGTTCGCTGACAGGGAGTGGGTCCTTAAAACGTTTGCGCACCCATTCCATATATTTGATACCTGCCTTCACGTTCTTTTCCGGGTCAAACAGTGGTGGCGGGTACCCCATGTCTTTACCAGTACGCGGCATGACCTGCATCAGACCCTGCGCACCCACAGGAGACACTGCCTTGGGGTTAAAGTTACTCTCCTGCCACATTTGCGCCACGATCAGGCGCCAGTCAAAGTTGTGTTCAAGTGCGGTCGTCTGAACAATCTTGTCGTAGGGTGAGAGGGCTTCGCCAGGGATTACCCGTGCGGATATTTTTTGCACCAGGTGTTTATCCGGCTCAAAGTACGCAGCAAGCAATTTATCGAACTCCTTGCTCCGGCTAAACTTCTTGAGGAATCGGTCGACCTCACGCAACAGTGCCTTGTGCCCCTGCTTGATCATCCACCCCTGTGGCAGCCCCTCATTGACCTCGAGACCGATTACCAGCTCCGGACGCAACGCCGCCTGTATATCGGCGATATAACCGTCTTCGATGGTTGCCTCAAACTCGCCTTCGGCCACTTTATTGAGTACCTCTTCATAGGACATTTCTGGGGGCGCGACCTGAATTTTTACGTCGACGCCATGCTCGCGCAATGTACGGGCGGTCTGAATAAATGAGGAGTATGCGCGCAGGGTAATCGTTCGCCCCTGCAAGTCGGAAAGCGTCTCGATCTTGGGGAGCTTGCGGTTGCTGATAATTTTCTCGGA
The DNA here is from genome assembly GCF_020524885.1 of Microbulbifer elongatus. Taxonomy (GTDB): domain Bacteria; phylum Pseudomonadota; class Gammaproteobacteria; order Pseudomonadales; family Cellvibrionaceae; genus Microbulbifer; species Microbulbifer elongatus_A. The sequence continues at coordinate 924,818 of NZ_JAIVKJ010000001.1, forward strand.
AGTTTCGATAAAGGGCGTGCTGAATATGACCCCTCGATCAATACGCTCCTGGGTTATTGTGGTGGAGGCCCCAGCAATATCGGCACGGCCATCTACCACCCAATCCACCAGATCCTCCGCGTTGGGGACCACCACGATCTGCAGCTGAAGCTTGTGTTTATCGGCAAATGCCTTCGCCATGTTGTAATCGAAGCCACGCAATACACCTTTCCACAGGTAGTAACTGGTGGGGCCGTTATAGGTGGCAAAGCGCAGTACCCCCGATTTCTTGATCGCGTACCAGTGGGAGGTGCGCTCGGGAACTGCATTTACCAGAGTGCGGGTAAGAAAGTTATTAATGCGGTTTTTAAGGCGGACGGAATCCTTGCGGACCGCCCAGCCGATATTTTCTTTATTCCCGACATCGGAGCCCATTTTGAGGTCATTTCGGTACTGCAGGGTTTCCTCTGCAAGGTTTTTGTGCAAGATGGTAACCGCATTGTCGACTTCCGCTACCATGTCAAACAGTGTGTCTCGATCGCCGGTCAGGTAAACCTCGCGAACTGAAAGATTGGCGTCGGGATACTTGGCGACAATGTCGTGGGCCAGATCAGCATAGGTGCTGCCCGCGAGCACAATAAACTCTGTACCCGCAAGGTTTTCGAGGCTACTGATATCCGGCCCATTTTTACCGGATATTAGAACGTCGGAAGTCTGCAGGATGGGAACGCTGAACCCAACGATTTCCTCTCGCTCCGGCGTAATACTCATATTTTCGGCGACTACATCCACCTCCCCATCGCGTACCATTCTGAGAGCCTGTTCAGGGGTTTCTGCAATAAACCAGCGTGTCTGTAGCCCGATCCTCTTGGCAAAGTCCTCTGCCATTTGCTGGTGCGTCTGGTTTACGATGGCTTCTCGCGGCAATATCGGTTGGTTGTCGCCCGTCATACTGACGAAGCGGATGACGCCGCGTTTCCTAATGGCCTGCAGGTCCCCTTGTTCCACATAGTTTGGAATTTCTTTCTCGGCATTTGCCTTTACGTCGGCACCCTTCTCTTTTGCAGGCTCCTTTGTAGACTCCTGTGCTGAAGAGATAGGCGGCTTTGAAGACCCAGAATCTGGACTTTGGCGGTCGCACGCCGTGACAGACAAGACCAGGAGGGTCGTGCAGATAAGGGGGAGCAGCAGATCTTGTAGGCGCCGAGCCGAGAATCTAGTTAGATTAATGCCTTTCACCATTGCCAATGCCTAATGCTGTCGAAGAACCAATACTAATGTCGTGTTCAGGAATTAAGCTTCCAAAGCTTCCTGTCTTCACGGTCTTGGGAGTTCGCGGGGCTGTGGGGGCGCTTGGTGCGACTGGTGATGGGGTTTGTAGAGCACGTGCAGTGACATCCCCGCTGGTGAGATCCGTATAAGCCTGATAGAGCTTGCTGATGTTGCGCACATATTGGACCGGCTCGGCACCACGTGCATAACCGTAGCGCGCCTTGCTGAAATAGCGGGGCTCGGATAGTTTCAGCATGGCCTTTTCTACATTGTCGAACCATACATGCGGGTCGTATCCCAGTTCATTGGCTAGTCGCTGCGCGTCGTACAAATGGCCGATGCCCGCGTTATATGCCGCTAATGCGAACCACAGGCGGTTCTCCAGTGTGATATCGGAATCGAATCGATTTCGGATCCAGTCCAGGTATTTGACGCCCGCCTGGACGGCTCTTTCGGGCTCGAACAGAGGCGGTGGGTAGCCCATGTCTTTTGCGGTTCTCGGCATTACCTGCAGTAGCCCCTGGGCGCCCACGGGGGATTCGGCTTGAGGGTCAAAACTGCTCTCCTGCCACATCTGCGCGGTGATCAGGCGCCAGTCGACCTCATAGTCGAGCGCGACTTCTTTGACGAGGCTGTCATACGGGGACAGATCTTCTCCCGGCTTTAGCCGCGCCGCTAACTTCTTGTTAAATTGTCCGCTAGGCTTGAAATAGGCCTTCACCGTTTTTGCGTAGTCGTCGGTCTTTCTGTATTCGCGAATAAACTCACTGACCTTTTCGAGTAGCTTCCTGTTTTCCGTTTTTACCATCCACCCCTGTTCACGGGGATCGGTGACGATAACCCCGGGCACCAGAGTGTCGTGTAACGACGCCGCGATCTCAACGGCATTGGCATCGGCGATGGTGATTGCGACTTCTCCGCTGGCAACCATATTCGCCAGCTGCGCATAGCTCACTGTGGGGTCTGCGATTTTTAACTCCAGATCAATGCCGGCCTGCTGCAGTTTCTTCGCAGTATCGATAAATGATGAAAATGCCCGCACAGTAACGGTTTTTCCGTTGAGATCCTGAAGGTTTGCGATTTTTGCGTGTTTACTGTGGCTGAGAATCTGTTCCGGAATTTCAAGGTAGGGAGCGCTGAAAGCGATGCCCATTTTTTTACGCTCAGGAGTAATGGTTGTAGAAGCTCCGGCGATGTCGCCCTTGTTCTGTTCGAGCCATTCAACCAGGCTTTCGTCATAAGGTACGACGATCACCTCCAGCTCCAGATCGTGTTTCTTGGCGAATTTCATCGCCAGGTCGTAATCAAAACCCATCAGGGTTCCTTTCCACATGAAATAGCTGGTTGGACCGTTATAGGTGAGCAGTCTGAGTACGCGGGACTTTTTGATGTCAGCCCAGCTTGAACCCCGGTCTTCATGGGGTTTGACCAGTTTTTTGGTGAAAAAGTTATTGATACTAAGGCGAAGCTTTGATGCGTCCTTGCGCACTGCCCAGACGATGTCTTCTGCTTCGCTGACATAAGCACCGGGCGTGATGTCGTGGCGATACTGGAGAGCTCTTTGCAGCGTGTCGCTGTCAAAAATACTGATGGTATCTTTCTGTGCATTGAGCTTGTCGATCAGGATGTCGATATCGTCGGCTTCTTGTATCTCCCATTCCTTGATGGTCAGATTCGGTACTTTCTCCTGCAATGCCTTGGCCGTGTCTGCAAAAGTGCTGCCCGCGAGTACCGATAAAGTCTGCCCCTTAAGGTCTTCGATATTTTCGATTTTCGGGCCGTGCTCACCGGTGACGAGCTGCTGTCGACTTCGGGCAATGTGTTCGGACAGGCCAAATTGCTGCTGGCGAGTCTCGGTGCTTGTGAGGTTGCCGGCGAGGACATCGGCTTTTCCTTCTTTTAGCAACTGCAGTGCTTTGGCGGGGGTGCCTACCTGGGTCCAGTGAGCTTCAAGCCCCAAGTTGTTGGCGAGTTCGAGGGCGAGTCCATAGTGCCTCAGGGTAACGATGGATTTGCGCGGCAGCATTTCGTCTTCAATCGCCGTTAACCCGACGAAGCGGATCATGCCGCGCTTCTTGATTGCTTCGAGATCGCCGGTTTCGATGTAGTTGATGGGGTGGGTTTTGGCTTGGCGCTTCGACTCACCAGCAGGGTGCACAGTGCCCGCTTGGCGCAATGACGTGCCCGTGTCCTGGCCACAGCCGATGAGCACTAGCGCCGCGGTGAGCAGGAGTGTGCAGAGCGACTTTGCAATAGACGCAATGCCGCCGCTAACGTGATATGCAATGCGATAGCAGGATTTGGCGCCATTGCGCTGGTCGCAAGAGGCCGCAGGGCACCATAGGTTCATGGGTTTCTCCGCAAGTCGAAGATTGCCCGGATTCTAGTGTGACTGTGCCCCCATTGGTCGTATCGCGTTATTCCATTCAGTTAACAGTCAGTCGACAGTGGCAGTGACTTCTCCCTGCGCAAGCTTGGCGTGAATGCGCTGCCCGGAGCGCACCTGGCTGGCATCGCGGATGACCCGCTGCTGGTCGTCACGCACGATAGCGTACCCACGTTCGAGCACGCCAAGTGGACTCACACTGTGCAGTAGCTGGCCGGTATGGGCTACCAGTTCCCGCTTGTGCTGGAGTTGCCGTTTGACCGCCCTGTGCAGGCGGTCTGCGACCAGCTGCAGCGTATCCTGGCTACGCTTGAGTCGCTGCTGAGGGTGCACCTGAGAGAAGGCCCGCTCACTCTGCTGCAGCCGTTGGCGAGCCTGAGCAACCTGCTGACGGATGGTCGAGCGCAGCTGTATCTCCAGGTGGTCGAGGCGCTGTGCGCGGTTTTGCAACTGTTCCCGCGGGTGGCGGATGCGATTTCCTACCAGCTGGACCTGTTGCTGCATATGTCGCAATTGCTGCTGCATCGCACGCTGTAAGCGCGCGTGTTGGCTCTGGAACTGCTCCACCAGCTCAGCAGCATTGGCGCTGGCAATCTCTGCCGCCGCCGATGGTGTGGGTGCGCGCACGTCCGCGACCATGTCGGTAATGGTCGTGTCGGTTTCGTGGCCGACAGCGGAAATGGTGGGAATAGGGCAGGCCGCCAACGCACGGGCGACAATTTCCTCATTAAAGGACCAAAGGTCTTCCAGAGAGCCGCCGCCGCGGCCAACAATCAACAGGTCGTGGCGCTGCAGCCGCCCAGCCCAGGCGATAGCCTGGGCAATTTGCTGGGCAGAGCCCTGGCCCTGGACGGCCACGGGGATCAGCTCGATCTTCGCCGCCGGGTAGCGGCGCCCGAGCACCTGGATCATATCGCGCACCGCAGCGCCGGTAGGAGAGGTGATGATTCCGATGGTGCCGGGCAGGTAGGGAAGGGGCTTCTTGCGTGCCAGATCGAACAGCCCTTCGGCCTGCAGTTTTGCCTTGAGCATTTCCAGCTGACGCATCAGGGCGCCAAAGCCGGCTTCCTCGAGATGCTCAATGATCAACTGGAATTCGCCCCGGCCCTCGTACAGGCTGACCCGGGCACGCGCGAGTACCTCGCGGCCATTGCCCGGTTGAAAGCGCACGCTGCGGTTGCGCCCGCGGAACATCGCGCAACGCACCTGGGCTCGTGCATCCTTGAGAGTGAAATACCAATGCCCGGAGCTGGGCGCGGCGAAGTTGGATATCTCGCCGCCCACCCAGAGTAGGGGCACATTTCCCTCCAGAAGCTGCTTCACTTCCCGGTTGAGCTCGCTCACGGTCATGACCGGGCGTCCGTCAGTAGGGAGTGGATTGGGCGCGCCGGGAGGAGTGTTTAGCATTTTGGTCTCGACTGGGCTGGGTTGGGCGGCCAATATTGCAAGGATGGCCGCCGAGGTAAAGAGATTTGCCATTCCTGCACAAATAGTCTTTTGTTTCAGGCGGTGATGCGGCTATAATCGCGCCGATACCCAATCCCGCTCCCTAGAGGTTTGAGTGTCCATGTCTGAATCTCTGCGTATTGCACGCGAAGCCCTCACTTTTGATGACGTCCTCCTTGTGCCCGGTTATTCCGAGGTCACTGCCAAAGACGTGTCCCTGAAGACAAAACTGTCTCGTAACATCACCCTGAATATTCCGCTGGTGTCCGCTGCCATGGATACCGTGACCGAGTCGCGCCTGGCCATTGCCCTGGCCCAGGAAGGCGGTATCGGTATCATTCACAAGAGCATGTCCATTGAGGAACAGGCTCTGGCGGTACGCGCGGTGAAGAAATTTGAAGCCGGTGTGGTAAAGGATCCGATCACTATCGAATCCGACGCCACCGTACGCGAACTGATTGCCCTCACTACCCACCATAATATTTCCGGTGTGCCGGTTATGGAGAAGGGTGACCTGGTGGGTATCGTTACCAGCCGCGACGTCCGTTTCCAGACTAACCTGGATATTCCGGTGGCGCAGATCATGACCTCGAAAGAGCGTCTGGTGACCTGTAAAGAAGGTGCCGCTCCGGAGATGGTGCGCGAGCTGCTGCACAAACACCGCATTGAGAAAGTGCTGGTGGTCAACGACAAGCTCGAGCTGAAAGGCCTGATCACCGTCAAGGATTACAACAAAGCCGAACAGTACCCAAATTCCTGTAAAGATAGCGACGGCCGTCTGCGTGTCGGCGCCTCGGTGGGTACCAGCCCGGATACTGACGACCGTGTAGCGGCGCTGGTCGAGGCAGGTGTTGACGTACTGGTAGTCGATACTGCCCACGGCCACAGCAAGAACGTGATCGACCGCGTGCGTCGCATCAAGGAAATGCATCCGCAAGTGGACGTGATCGGCGGCAACATTGCCACCGGCGAAGCCGCCACTGCACTGGTGGAAGCTGGCGCAGACGCGGTAAAAGTCGGCATTGGCCCGGGGTCCATCTGTACCACCCGCATCGTTACCGGTATTGGCGTGCCCCAGATTTCCGCCATCGCGGAAGTGGCAAAGGCACTGGAAGGTACCGGTGTTCCGTTGATTGCGGATGGCGGCATCCGTTTCTCCGGCGATATTTCCAAAGCCATCGTAGCCGGTGCCTACTCGGTGATGATGGGTTCTATGCTTGCGGGTACCGAAGAAGCCCCGGGCGAAGTCGAGCTGTACCAGGGCCGTACCTATAAGTCCTATCGCGGAATGGGTTCTCTCGGTGCCATGTCGCGCACTCAGGGTTCCTCCGACCGCTATTTCCAGGACGCGAGTAAAGGCGCTGAGAAGCTGGTGCCAGAAGGTATTGAAGGTCGCGTACCTTACAAGGGGCCGATTTCCGTCATCGTGCATCAGATGATGGGTGGCCTGCGCTCTGCGATGGGTTATACCGGCAGTGTCGATATGGACACCATGCGCAGCCGTCCGCAGTTTGTACGGGTAACCGCCGCCGGTATGGGCGAATCCCACGTGCACGACGTACAGATTACCAAGGAAGCGCCGAACTACCCCGTGGGTGGTCGTTAATTCCTGCAATTGCAGTCGTGTCCCGTAAAAAACAGAAGTGCACTTTAAAGTGAACCGCAAACGGACCTCTCAGGGTCCGTTTGCCGTTTATAAAACCGTTACGAGTAAGCCATGAGCCAAGATATCCACTCCAGCCGAATCCTGATCCTCGACTTCGGTTCCCAGTACACCCAGCTGATCGCCCGTCGCGTGCGCGAATTGGGTGTGTTCTCCGAAATCCGCGCGTTTGATATGAGCGATGAAGAGATCCGCGAGTACAACCCCCAGGGCATCATTCTGGCCGGTGGCCCGGAATCTGTTCCGGAAGCCGGTTCCCCGCGAGCGCCGCAAGCGGTGTTCGAACTGGGGGTACCGGTACTGGGTATCTGCTACGGCATGCAGACTATGGCTCACCAGCTGGGTGGTGCGGTAGAGGGCAGTGACGTGCGCGAATTCGGTTACGCGCAGGTAAAAGTGGAGGGTAACTCCGCGCTGCTGCACGATATCAAGGACCACCTGGACGACGCCGGTAATTCTCTGCTGGACGTGTGGATGAGTCACGGCGACAAGGTAGTGCAGATGCCGGAAGGCTTCGAACTGATGGCCTCCACGCCGTCCTGCCCTATTGCCGGTATGTACAATGCCGACAAGAATTTCTTTGGTGTGCAGTTCCACCCGGAAGTGACCCACACCCTGCAGGGTACTCGTATCTACGAACACTTCGTGATCGAGTTGTGCGGATGTGAAAAGCTGTGGACGCCGGCGAATATTATCGAAGACTCTATCGCCAAGGTGCGCGAGCAGGTCGGCAGCCAAAAAGTACTGCTGGGCTTGTCCGGCGGTGTCGACAGCTCCGTGGTGGCGGCGCTGCTGCACAAGGCGATCGGCGACCAGCTGACCTGTGTATTTGTGGACAACGGCCTGCTGCGCAAGAACGAAGGCGACCAGGTGATGCAGATGTTCGCCGACAACATGGGCGTTCGCGTGATTCGCTCTGACGCGGAAGAGGAATTCCTTTCCCGCCTCGCCGGTGTGGATGAGCCGGAAGCCAAGCGCAAAATTATCGGCAATACCTTTATCGAAATTTTCGACAAGGAAGCCACCAAGCTCAAGGATGTTAAGTTCCTTGCCCAGGGCACCATCTATCCGGACGTCATCGAATCCGCTGCCGCCAAAACCGGCAAGGCCCACGTGATCAAGTCCCACCACAACGTGGGTGGCCTGCCGGAAGACATGGCGTTTGAACTGGTTGAGCCTCTGCGGGAACTGTTCAAGGATGAAGTGCGCAAGATCGGTCTGGAGCTGGGCTTGCCTTACGACATGGTCTACCGCCACCCGTTCCCTGGCCCGGGCCTCGGCGTGCGTATTCTCGGCGAGGTGAAAAAAGAGTACGCCGATATCCTGCGCGAAGCGGACGCCATCTTTATCGAGGAACTGCACAACGCCGACTGGTACCACAAAACCAGCCAGGCATTCGTGGTGTTCTTGCCGGTTAAATCCGTAGGCGTAGTGGGCGACGGTCGTCGTTATGAATATGTAGTGGCACTACGTGCAGTAGAAACTGTGGATTTCATGACCGCGCGCTGGGCGCACCTGCCTTACGAACTGATTGAAAAAGTCTCCAATCGCATCATCAACGAGATCGAGAATATCTCCCGGGTGGCTTACGACGTATCCAGCAAGCCGCCGGCTACGATTGAGTGGGAGTAATCAGTGCCAGCGGACAACGGCCAGGATTTTTTTGAGAATTTAAGATATCTCGCTAAGTGATAGGTGGAGAAAAATAGTATTTGTACGGAGGTTGAAGATTCCTCATGTCGCGACCAGGATGGAGTGGCAGGATGCGGGTGCTGGTCGCCATCAGCCCCTGCGTCTCGAACAAGCCTTTCTCTTTCAGATCATCAAAGGGGGTTACTCGGCGCTCCCAGGGCTCAAGGAAAAGTAGGGAGAGGGATCAAATCACGTGCAGGTGGTATTTAAATTAATACTCAAATATGGCCGGCTGGAAGTTAACTTTCTTTGCGGGCTTTGCGAGAACTGAAGCGATGGTTGCTCGTTTGTGTTTAGTGACAAACGTTGCGACTTCTGTCCGGCCCGGCGGTGTTCTCGTATGTTCTGTAACTGATGCAAACGGCCTTTGAACGTTTCTCCAGCGAGAGGCCCGATCCCCCCCCTTTCTATAAGCCCGCGCCATTTGAATTGTTTATCCTTGCACGCATTCCAGAGTAAGGTGCTGAAGTCGGTCAGCGCATATCCCGTTATCTTGTGTATTCAGAAACTGCGTGACATTGAGCTGCGTGTAGAGGCTTATTTAGGGGGCTTTGAGCAATCTTATTTTTTAGGCTTTACTAAGCTTGGAAAAAAATTTGCTTGCTTTCACGATTAACGCGCTGTTTTTTTAGCCTTACCATCTGCATCTGCATCTGCATCTGCTACAAGCGTAAAGACTCTGGTGTCAGTGAGGCAAGAACTGTTTTTGCCATCTCTATAATGTTGGTGTCGGCACTGATTTCTATGTCTTTTGAGCGGGCCGCAAATTCAAACGACCACTTGATACAGGTATTCTCCGATACGCTACGCGAAGCGGATGCAGTCATTATCGATAAGCTGTGCAACGCGACTATCATTTTTCGAGTACCTCCCAATAAAATTCGAAGGCGTAGTAGTTGACGGTTACCGTTACGAATAAGTTTTGACGCTGCCTGCAGATAAGGCTGCGGATTTTGTGAAGACACGCTGGGAGCGCCGGGCTAACCGTTTAATCGAAAATTTATCGGCCAAATCACCAGTCATGTGACACATGCCTCCCGGCTCAGTGACGAGGTATGCAGCTATCTGTTGGCGTCGGCCAATTGGGAGGAGCCTTCCTTTGTCGCCCCAGTTACATTTTGGCGGATAATTCTTCATTTGTGCACTTTACGGTATCCCATTTGCTGGAGTATTGAACTCTTTTCCCGCAGTGGATGAAATTATATTCAAAGCTCTCCTGTCGGACGTTTAATGAAGAGGGGTGCTTTTCTTGACATGGGTCACACTTTTAAACATGATTAACGCTAAGTGCGCCAATTGTTCGGTTTGGTTGAAATGATGATTTCCAAAGCTGGCACATATTTGTTGTTTTTCTTAAGTAAAAACAATGCCTTATGACGTGCTGGGATGCGTCTGCAGGAGGCTTCGTTGGTGAGCTCCACTTTTGTGCGAACGACGGATTTGCAGGAGTAGGGCGTCCAGTGTTGTTTGCGTTTGCTTCATAGATTGGGGCTAGTGGGCGATGCTACACAGTTGATTGTCTTCCTCTAGTAAAGGCTCGGTATAAGGCCAAGGTAAGAGGCAATGGAAGCCTCTGTTCTGAGCGTTCATTGATTTGGCAGATTAAATTTTCGCGACCTTAGAAAATCGCCTTCCTTTTTGCGCATCGTAGGTCAATACCAATCATAGTGTGATAATGCAATTTTGGATGTTGTCGAGCTAGAGTTTTACGGGAATTTTGATCTTGGAATAGGTATCCTGAGGACTCACTTGGATAAAGATGTCCACGTCATCTTGTAAATCGTTATTATCCGGTGTTAGGTGTTTAACTTAGGTCGCGAGTTTGTTTAAGGGTTTTTAGTAAGACCTCTTGTAAAGAGTTCAAGAATTTTTATTGTTGCCGGGATTAAGTTTTTTGATCGATATCTACTAACTACGTGCCGTATTGTAATGGGCGCTAGATGAGTTGAAGACGGCTACAAAGCGAAATGGACGAATCACTTTATGCATGGATTGCAATTTCAGAGAGTGAATGATGACTTGGCAAATGGCGAGAAAAGTCACGAGCTAGGTGTTTCATCCCCCGCATTCCCTTTATCACCTTTGCAGGAAGGGATGCTTTTTCATGCCCTCATATCGGAACAGTCCTGGGATGGTTCCAATATCGAGCAGCTCGTTTTAGAGCTCCTCGAACCTGTCGAGCGAGAGTGCTTGGCAAACGCTTTTACTGTTTTGCTCAATCGCCACAATGCTCTTTCTGCGAGTTTCCATTTTGACGTTGAAGAGCGAACGTTAGGCCCGGTCAGAGAAAGGCCATCTCAAACTTTCCACTCCAACTTGCGAGTTTTAGTTGAAGTTGTTTCTATTTCGGCCTTAGCCCCCTCTTTTCGTACCATTGAGTTGGAGAAGTTCCTTGCTCGTGATAGGGTGCGAGGTTTTGACCTCGCTGTACCACCTCTGATGCGTGCCACGATAGTCAGCGACGATATGGGTAAAATGACTCTCGTTTGGACCTTTCATCACATCTTAATGGACCGTCTATCAAGTGCTCGGTTCACTTGCGAATTGTTCGAGTTGATCGAGGCTTATCGAGATGAGCGTAGCCCGAAACTTGGGCCCGTGCCGCGCCCGTACCGTGATTTTATTCAGTTTTGTTTAGAGCAAGATCGTGAGATAGGTGTTGATTACTTTAAGGGACTCTTGGCGGGCAAGCACTCGCCGACGCAAGTGCCTCTTGCCGAACCCGCGGGTAGGCCACTTGAGAATGATGGTTACGGCGAGATTACGCGGATCTGTCCTGAGCATGTATGCGCAGACGTCCGTGCACTAGCAGCGAAGACGACGACTTCGGTTGATGTCGTCGTGCAGGCAATGTGGAGCCTCATTCTTTCTCGCTTTAGTGGGGATCAAGATGTTGTTTTTGGAAACATTTACAATGGACGGAATATTTTTGGCCCAAATGCTTCAGAGATGGTGGGGCTGTTTATTAATACCATCGCCACTCGAGTTGATGTCGGCGATGAGAGGCGAGTAAGCGATTTAATTCGGTCGTTGTCTGAACAGGTTCTCGCAACTAGTCCATACGAAACTATTCCGCAGACCGCTGTGTCTCAGGTGTCTGACATCGAGGCAGAGGCCCCACTCTTTGAAACCCTTCTTAGGTTCGAGAGTAAAAGTTTCGAGGACCTTTTGGTCGATATTGGAGGGGACGGTTGGAAAGACAGGTCTGTGCGTTTGTACGAACAGCCGCCGTTCCCTCTAATTCTAACTATTATTGATGGTAAGGAATTGGAGCTTCGGGCTCTTTTTGACAGGAAGCGCCTGCGTGAGACTTCGGTCAGACGCTTATTGGAGTCGTGCGAGCAAACTCTGAAAGAACTGTGTGTGGATTTGAGTCGAAAGCTTGGCGAGATTGACGTTTTGCCACCTGCGGAGCGAGATAAGATCTTACAAGGTTGGAATAATACAGATCGCCCGTTTTCTGATCAGCTTTGCGTTTACGAACTCTTTGAGTCTCAAGTTGATATTCAGCCTGATGCTCCAGCGGTAGAAGCTTGCGGTAAGTTCCTCACCTATCGAGAGCTCGAAGATCGGAGCAACCGGCTCGCTCACCTTCTTGTTTCACGAGGTATCGAGCCAGGTCAGTATGTTGGGGTTTTTCTTAGTCGTGGACTGGATCTGGTTACCACGATGCTCGCGATATTAAAAGTGGGTGCTGCGTATGTCCCTCTGGACCCATCGTATCCGGCTGAACGCCTAGCTTTAATGCTCAGCGACGTTGATGCAGCCCTAGTTATCACCGAGGCAAAGTTAGAAGACCGTCTTGACTACGTACGAGTCGTTCTTGACGGCGCTGATAAAGGAAGGTGGGAACTTGCGCCAGCCCAGCGACTCGCGAGACGAACTACGCCTGACTCACATTGCTATACCATTTTCACATCGGGTAGTACCGGTTTCCCCAAGGGCGTTACCCTATCTCATCGAGCTGTTATCAATACCCTTGAGTGGGTAAATCGTGAGTTTGGGGTGTGCCCGTCGGACCGCCTTCTATTTGTCACCTCTCCTTGCTTTGACCTATCCGTTTACGACGTATTCGGGACCCTCGGAGCTGGCGGAACCGTCATCGTAGCAACGGAGGATCTTATCTCTGACCCCAAGTCGCTCGCCAATTTTCTCGTCGACGCGAAGATTACGATTTGGGATTCGGCGCCGGTCGCTCTTCAGCGCCTTGCCCAGTTCATCTCAGAGCGGGGAGGGAGCGATCTGCGGTTATGTATGTTGAGCGGAGATTGGATACCGCTTTCCCTACCCGGCATTATCAGAAATGCCTTTCCAAGAGCTCAAGTAATGAGCCTTGGTGGAGCCACCGAGGCTGCCATCTGGTCTAATTGGTTCCCGGTCGGGAACGTTCAGGATCGGTGGGTCAGCATCCCTTACGGAAAGCCGATCCAAAATGCTCGTTATTACGTTCTCGACCGGAGGATGCAGCCGGTTCCAGTGGGGGTATCCGGCGATTTGTATATCGGTGGTGTATGTTTGGCGTCTGGCTATCACGGGCAGGAGCAACTGACCGCAGAGCGTTTCTTACCGGATCCTTTCCGGCCAGGGGAAAATGAGCGCCTTTACAAAACTGGGGACCTGGCTCGTTACTTTGAGAATGGCAACCTCGAGTTCCTCGGTCGATCAGACTTTCAGGTCAAAATTCGCGGGTTTAGGGTGGAAATGGGCGAGGTTGAGACGGTAGTTTCCCGTTTGGAGGGGGTCCGTGTTGCGGTATGTGCTGCCTATACCGACGCGTCAGGGCAGAAGTCTCTCGTGGCTTATGTGGTTTCAGAAGACGGTCCGAAACATGAGGAGGAAGCCCTTAAGTCACTTTTGGTTGAAAAGTTGCCATCCTTTATGGTGCCTTCGCGAATAATATTCTTGGATAGCCTTCCGACGACCTCGAACGGGAAGCTCGATCGAGCTGCTTTGCCGAACCCTAAGTTGAGAGACGATTCGAATGAATTCGTTCCACCTGAGGGAGCAGTAGAAGAAGAGCTCGTTCGGATGTGGAATAGCCTCCTCGAAAGAGACTGGGTTGGGGTGAAAGATCACTTTTTTTCCATTGGCGGGAATTCTCTTCTGGCCGTGATGCTCATTTCTCGGATAAAACATCGATTCAGTATTGATTTTCCATTGGCAACTTTGATTGCCAATCCCACCATCCGTGGTCTCACTCCATACATCGAAAAGATGACTGGAGTGCAGGAGGTAACTCGACACCTCCAAGCATTTAATCGGAATGGGTCCCGCGCGCCACTAGTATTGGTGCCGGGAGTTGTCGGAACGGCGTTTACTTTTCGCTCCTTCCCGGATGCTTTGGGGGCTCAGCAGCCAATTTATGTAATTGACCTTCTAGCGGCTGGCGCTGCCGAAGACTTTCCTGCAACAGTTGAGCGAATGGCCGATCTATACGAGAGAGAGATCCTTGAGACGTGTGGTGGTTCGCCAATCGTCTTGGGAGGGTTTAGCTTTGGTGCCCTTATAGCCTTCGAGTTGTCCCGCCGGCTGATAAAGAAAGGGTATTCCGTGCCTTTATTTGTGTCATTCGATGGGTTTGCGCCAGGGTACCCATATTACTTGCCTGGTCCAGAGCGATTCTTAGCCCATTTGAGAGAATTTCTCTCGCGGGATGTGCGAGGAAAGCTTGGGTACATAAGAGATCGCGGTGCGCGCTTCAAGCAGAAGTTGGTTAAACGTCTTGGGCTCTCAACAGATGTGAGTAAATTTTCTCCGAAGCACCAATTTGAGGCTCACATGAAGAAAATCGGAAAAATCCAGCGAAAAGCTATGGATATTTACCGTCCCCAAGAAAATACAAAGGATCTTGCTTTGCTCTTATTTCAGGCTGAAGAGCAGGTGGACTGGATTGGGATGAAGGTCGATGACCCTCTAATGGGCTGGCGCCGGTACGTCGGAGGGCCTATCTCTTTGGTTACTGTCCCTGGATCTCACATGCAGATGTGGGATTCAAAAAACCGCGACTTGATTACGTGTACTATTGCGGAGCATTTGGGGCGCCTCACGTTAGAAAAAAGCGAATCTCCTTTGAGGGTGGCCAGCAGTATGTCGCAGAGTCAGAACGTTTATGCAGCTAAACTGGAGTGTGCTTCCGAATGAGTATTTTTGGTTCAGTTGTAAATAGAGCGAACGCACAATCTGTACAGGAAACCAGGCGACATATCAGTCGTGAAGAAAGTGATTTTATTGTACTTTCTCGTATTGTAATGATCATAGGGTTAGTCTTTCACCACGTGTTTACGTTAACAGGCAGTGAATTCTACCCTCGCCACGCTATAGACCCCAGTACCGCGCACATCGCCGATTATCTCAATAGTTTAATTCATTGGATGGCTATGGCAGCGGTGCCCTGCCTAAGTGTAATTTCAGGCTATCTTTTTTTCAGGCGCGAGGTGGTCAATTATTTTCAGCTTTTACATCGGCGTATAACGACCGTGCTTTTACCCTCGATTGCCTGGTCGAGCTTCTGGTTTTTTCTCGCCTACCTTGCTTACATTTGGGGGGCACGTAATGGACATTTTGGGTGGCTTGATTACAGCTTTAATCAGATGGGCCCTAAACTTTACCTTGATGGGGCGCTCGGTATTGGCCGTTTACCATATGCTATTCAATTTTGGTTTATTCACGATTTGGTTCTGACTTTTGCTTTGTGTCCTGTGATCGGCTGGTTAGCCTCGCGATTGCCTTTAGTTTTTCTTCTCGTGTTGGGGGGGGTGTGGGGATTTCGCGGTGAATTCTCCCCCTTTTTTTCGCCTAACGTTTTATTTTTCTTTTCCGTTGGGGCCGTTGCGGCTACTACGCGCTTCGATTTTGACTGGGTGGTACGTATTCTAAGCCCCTTTCGGTGGATTATCGGTGTGGCATTCGTCTCTCTATTGGTGGGTCGTATGTTTCAGGATGCGCATAGCTTGCTGGCGTCTTATAAGTATCTTTGTTTGTTGCGGGCAGTAGGTCTGCTTGCGTTTATTTTACTGATGAACTCACTGACTCTACGAGATAATATAGCTTTGCGTATATTGCGTTATCTCTCGCCATTTAGTTTTTTCATCTTCGCATTTCACTATCCAGCGTTGGAGTTTATCAGGGAAATAGTTCGTGAAGTGCCTGGCTACGATAGTGAATTTGGTATGTTAGTGTTTTTCTTTGCGCTGCCGGCTCTGTGTTTGGCGGTGTCAGTGATTATGGCGCAGGGTTTACGTTGGTTGTCACCTTCGTTGTTCATGTTTGTCAATGGTGGAAGTTCTGGCAGTGGGCGAGGCTCCTAAACTTTTAGGTCGGTCAATGTTGGGATCGAGTTCTTGAGGTTTCTGATGCTTGGCTTCAACTGGATTGGCTGGTTTTTCATTGGTTTTCGCCCCTTATGTTGTTTGCCTGAAATCCGAGTTTGTCAGGCGAATAGGGTTTGGCTTCTCATCAAACTATCAACGAATTCTCGATATAGTCTTGGCCGCAATAATGTTTACTGCTTTTAATTACTTTTTTGCACTAGGTTTTTGCTCGATCGCTGCCGTGGATGTAAAGGAGGGAGTCCACTTCTTGTCTAGTTTGAGTTTTATGTTCTAGGTCAGATGCATCATCGAAGTTTTAGAGTCATGGCGACTGAATAGAAGGCTTCTATCTGTGAAGAAATGGCTGATAACACCTTATCTCTTTCGAGGGGTAAGGAGCGGTTAGTGACTCAAAGGCGCAGTAATTTTAGTTTGCGGTTGACATCGTGCAGGGGAGGCGAATTGCCGGATTTTTGTAATGGTCGCTGCATAACGCTGCCTCCCGCAAGTCGAAATTAAGGCGTGCCGAGAAGACTCAGAAAATTGTGGACAGGTATTGTACTTTATCCTGGGCTTGGCGCTCGCTGAATTGCTTAGCGGGGCATGTAATCGTGTTCGATCAGTTTAGGTGTGGGTTCCACTAATATCGCTGCACTTTACGTGCGAAAAATAAGCCTCCACGACTATTTACGGGTTGAGATAGCGTTTAGGGGGGGGGCGGCTCAATACCAATAGGCCTCGACAACACCTTCAGGTTTTCCAACAACTTTTCCGCCCGCGCGATATTAGCCTGTAGTTCGACGTTGTCTGGGGCCAGTATACGGGCTTCCCGCCAGACACTTAGGGCCTGGTTGATTTCGCCCTGACTGTACAGCGCATTCCCCCGTCTGATGGCGTAATCAATGCGGGTTTTTACCTGTGTTTCAAATTGAGACTGCAGTGGCTTCAGTTGCGGGTGCTGTGGCGCTTGTTGCTGGATTTGGTTCAGTAGCTTCCGCGCACTGAATAGATCGCCGGATCGCAGTGCCTGCTGCAAGTCAGTAACGGGCATCATTTCAGACTTTTGTGCGGTCGGTTTGGCAGGCTGTGGTTTCGCTGCAGGGCGAAGCTTACGGTTGGTCAGGGCGAGATCCCGGGCAATAGCGTCTCTCAGTTCTCCATTTTCCGGTTTCCGCAGGTCGTCGCCATACAGGCCTTGCGCGACGGTCAACGCCCGGTGCGCGAGCACATAGTCTTTCCGATTTCTGCGCTGAATCGCGAGCTGCGCATACTCAGTAAGTGATTGCGCAGATGCTCGGCGCTTGCGATTAAAGTTTTTCAGCTCCAGCCAGCTCAATACTCCCGGGCCCTGAAGCTGTTGTAGGCGCTGGTAGGCCTCTGCGTCTTTCAGCAGTTGTTCGCCCTGGTGTATTGCCAGTTCCATCCGTACACGCTCTGCGTGTACCTGGCGTCGCTCCGACAGTTGCTGCTGTGCGATGTTGAGCCGCTGGCTGTTCGGGAGTATTCGTACCGCACCCTCTAATAGCTGCTCCGCACCTAGCCAGTCTCCACGGTGCTCCAGGCGCTCAGCGCTGCGGATGGCGCTGCGTTCGAATTGTTGCAGATTGTCATGCAAACGCCGTATGCGTTGTTGCACTGCCGGCGTAGTCGTATTCAGCTTATGTAGCTGCTCGAGCTCGGCGGAGTCTTCACGTATCTGATACAAGGATTCTGTTGAAAAGCCTTCCAGTCCCTCAGGGCGGGGCGAGACCAGACTGCAGCTCGGTAGAAGCGGCAGTAGTAGGAATAAGGTACAAAAACAAAATGACGCTAACCGGCGATCATGCATGATCGACAGCCTGCCTGTACTGTTGGTGGGGCAGGGGGGTTAGCACTTCTTTCAGGTTTGCCTGCAGCTGTGCTTGGAAGTCACGGTGGATATTCTGCACAGAATAGATCTGGACTGGAGTGGACTTGCCGCGAATGGGCAGGAGCTGCTCGGACTGCGTGATAATGCGTGGCTGTAACATGGTCGCCATTTGTTTTCGAATTACGGTTTGACCGGGTTCAGCCTCGCTGCACAGGCGAGAGGCAAGGTTGACGGCATCGCCGACGACAGTGTATTCCATTCTTTCATCCGAGCCCAGATTTCCGGCCAGCATGGCGCCACTGTTGATGCCGATACGAAAATGCACTTCGGGGCGACCGTCAGCGCGTCGTTGTTCGTTCAGTTGTTGGGCCAGCTGCTGAATTAATATAGCGCAGCTGACAGCGTTAAACATATGGTCGCTGTCATCTTCCGTCACGCCAAATACCAACATTGCACAGTCGCCGATAAACTTGTCGACCACCCCGCTATACAGCGTACAAGCGCGAGAAATGTACGAAAAATACTCGTTCAACAGTTCGGAAACCTGACTGGGCTGTAACTTTTCCGACATGGCGGTAAAGCCTGTAATGTCCGCGAAAAGCACGGTCCCCTCGATTGGCCGGTCCACCAGCCGCACCTCGTCCAGGTTGGCGAGTACTTTGTCGGCAACATTTTTCGACACATAGCGGGAAAAAACCTGCTCTACCTGGGATTTTTTCAGCAGGCCCGCGGCCATATTGTTGAAGCCTTCGAACAGGAAACCGATCTCATCGTTGCGCTGCTGGTCTATCCGGGTTGCGAGATTACCGCGGCCGATAGCCTCGGTAGCCTCCATCAAATGGTGAATCGGCTGAGAAAGCCGGCGGCTAAGCCAGTAAGCCAATAGGGATGCCAGTAGTGTCATGGCGAGGGTCGCGTAGATGATCGCGTTGCGAGCCTCGGTGGCGGCCTGATCCATCAGCGATGCGGACAGTGTCACCACCACGGATCCGGCGCGGACGCCCTGGAAATCGGCGGGGGCGATGAAGCTGATCAAGCGCTCTTGTGAGCCATTAACTGTTTCTTGAAACCAGGCGCGGGAAGTGACACCGGTGCTGTTTGCGGAATCCAGCAGTTTTACAGTCAGGCTCGGCTGGGCACCGCTTGCCGTGAGCAATACGCCATCGTGGGAGTAAATAGCCGACCCGAGAATACGCTCCTCCTGCCCCAGATTGGCAGTGAGCATGCGCAGGTTCAGGTTGTTCTCCGACAGGATTGGCTCGCTGGCCTGCTTTGCCAGCTGTAGCGCCATAGTGGTACCGAAGTCGTGTAGCTGGGTCCGCATCAGACGGTTCTGGTTCTCACTGATCAGCAAGCCGAGGCTCGTCATACCCAGCACCAACAGGAGCGTCATGACCACGGCCAATTTGAAGGCAATAGGCACATGCTTGGGGCGCAACCGGCTCAGGAAACCACTCAGGCCGCGGCCGATTTGCCGCGATATGACTTTTGACTTGGTTATCAACGGATGCGCTCTTCTTTAACTCTTTGTTATATGCCAGTGGTGCTCGGGCAATGCAGGGGCGAACTATAGCAGTTTTGGGTGATTTTATGACCAGTTGAGGCCGTTAAAACGGTGACGTAACTAGGTGAAATACCTGCCGGGGGCTGGTAGCATTCTGCCGCGACGAGGAATCCGAACAGATTCTCGATTCCACCATTAGTCGCAGTACAATTTCCCAATAAAAGTGACTGGTTATTTCTGCGCAAGGCAGCAGACGCGAAGTTTAGTGCTTTATCTTGTTTTTGATAATGAGTATCATTTCGTGAATTGAACATCAGGAGTGTTTATGCAATCTCTAAAACGTTTACGGAAGAATCGCGGTTTGGGCCTGGTATTTGGCCTGTTTGCTCTGGTAGCTGCTGGCCAGGTATCCGCCAATGGAGCCATTGGTGACCACGTCAACGATCTGAAAGGGCACCTGGGGCAGTACTCCGAGGAAGTGACCTGGTTGATTGGCAAGTACGACGGGGTGGTCGATACCTATGAGGCCCAGGGGCAAAAAGCGGTTGAAACTCAGCAGCTGGTGGATTTCTGGGAAGAAGTGGACTTTCACTCCGCTATAGAAACCAACTACGTCCCCGTTTATGCCAACATCTGGCAGGGTATTTATGGCATCAAGCAGGCCATCGAAGCTGGCAAGCCAGTGGACGAAGTGCGTGCCGAGCAGGAAAAACTGAACAGTGCCTTCTGGCAGGCGCTCGGTGCAGTGAAACTTGCTTCCCAGTTCCAGGAAAAGGGCCTGCTGGCAAAGATCCAGACCACCGAATCTGAGCCCACCACCATGCCGGAGACTCTGGACGACATCAAACACCGTCTGGACCGTGTTGTGGCAAAATACGCCGAGCAATTGCCGGAAGCTGCTACCACCATCGTACACGACACTTATCTGAACCGCTTTGAAGGGGTAGAGGGTGCGCTGATCGAGCAGGACGCGGCACTGGTGGAAGACCTGGAAAAAGATTTCAACGTGACCCTGCCGCAGGCGCTGGACGGAAAAGCCAGTGTTGATGATGTGCGCAAGGTGGTTGAGGCCATGCAGGCCAAACTGGATCGAGCCAAGTCGCTTCTTTTGGAAGCGGAGAAAAAACGCAAAGACGTGTTCTAGTAATTTGGCAACCCGGCCCTGAAATGCCTCAGTAAGGACAATACGTGCAGCGCAGAGCTTTTTTACACAACCTGGCTGCAGTTGGTGCTATCAGCTGCATGCCTATATTCATCCAGCGCAGCCTTGCGGCGGACGGTGGTGCCGTCTCAGTGGACCAGTTGCCGAAGCTGGAAGGGGATATCACGCTCTACCTTGGAAGAGGGGAGGGCGGGCTCTACGAAAATGTCCTTGAGGCCATCCGCAAGCGCAATCCCAAACTGAATCTGAAAATCCGCCGCGGTGCTACGGCGGCGCTGGCCAATAGTATTGTGGCCGAGGCCAAGGCTGGCGTGCGTCGCGCAGATGTGTTCTGGGCGGTGGACTCCGGGGCAATTGGCCTGGTGAGTGATGCTGGGCTGGCGCGTCCGTTGCCTGCGGATCTTACCAGCCAGCTCAAACCGGGTTTTCAGTACCCCCAATGGGCGCCGGTTACCGGGCGTATCCGTACCCTGCCATACAATACCGATCGCCTGACGCCGGAGCAGATTCCGGAAAGCGTTATGGCACTTGCCGACAGCGACCTGTCCATCGGCTGGGCTCCGGCCTACGCGTCTTTCCAGTCTTTCATTACGGCGATGCGTTTGTTGGAGGGCGAGAAGGCGACGGAAGCATGGCTGCGGGGTGTCAGCCGGCAGGCTACCAATTATGCCGGGGAACTGGGTGTTGTGATGGCCGTAGAGCGCGGCGAAGTGGACCTGGGATTTGCCAACCACTACTACACCTTGCGTCTGAAAAATGGCAAGCCAAATGCAAAAGTGGACCTCGCCTTCACCAAAAATGATGCAGGCTGCCTGGTTAATGCCTCCGGAATCCTGGCATTGTCCGACGGTGATCTGCCGATCAATTTTATCCGTTACCTGCTGACCAAAGAAGTGCAGGCTTACCTTGCCAGCGAAGCCTATGAAATCCCGCTGGCCAATGGCGTCAAGCCACCACAGGGGCTGCCGGCGCTCGATACCATATCTCCGCCCAAGGTTGACCTGACGCAGCTGGCAGATCTACGTCCCACCCTGAATCTGATGCGCCGTGTCGGGGTTCTATGAACCCGCGATACGGATTGCGATGGCCGGCGTCTTATCCGCTGGCACTGGTGATTGCTGTGCTGGCTCTTGTGCCGGTCGGCGTGCTGATGGGGTTGGCTTCTGACAGCGCAGAGCTGTTTGATGCGCACAATCTCAAGGTTCTCACCAATACCCTTTTACTGATGTTTTTCACCGTGCTCGGGTCTGTGGTGATCGGCGTACCGCTGGCGTTGATCACGGCGTATGTGCAGGTCCCCTGGCGGAAGCTTTGGCTGATCGTGTTGGCTGCGCCGCTGGCGATTCCCAGTTACATCGGTGCGTTTACCCTTTATGCGGCGTTTGGTCGCGGTGGCGAAATTCAGCAATTGCTGGGACTGCCGATGCCCTCGGTCAAAGGACTTGCCGGTGCAACACTGGTTATGACTCTCTACTCATATCCCTTTGTAATGCTTACAACCCGTGCTTCGCTGCTGAGCCTCGATGCCAGTCTGGTAAACGCTGCGCGCACATTGGGCATGACCGTTGGCGTCAGTTTGTGGCGGGTGGTGCTACCCCGCGTGGCGACCGGAATTGCCGCGGGTGCGCTGTTGGTTGCGCTCTATACCCTGTCGGACTTTGGGACGCCGGCCATCATGCGCCTGGATACCTTCACCCGGGTGATTTTCGTTGAGTACAACGCCTTTGGCCTCAGCCAGGCGGCAATGTTGTCTCTGCAGTTGCTGGTGATTGTCGGGTTGGTTTTGTTTCTGGAATCCCGAGTGCGTGGCAGTAAAGAGCGCCCCGGTCGCCACCTTACACTCTGGCCGTCGCGGGGACAGAAGTGGCTGATGGTGCTGGTATTTGCGCCAGTGATTCTTCTCTCTATCGTGTTGCCGCTAGTGGTATTTGGTGTCTGGCTGATGCGCGAAGGCACCGGTGGTTTCGATTTTTCTTACGCGTGGAACTCTGCCCATGCGTCTTTCCTCGCCGCTCTGGTGGCTGTGATCCTGGCGATCCCTGTGGCCCATGCGGCGATCGCCGGCCGTGCCGGGCGCTTTATGGAGCGGCTGACTTACTTCGGTTTCGGTGTCCCCGGGATCGTGATGGGGACCGCGCTGGTATACGTCGGGCTGCAATTGCCGTTTCTGTATCAGACCCTTGGCCTGTTGGTGCTGGCCTATGTGTTGCGGTTCTTGCCGCTGGCGGTGGGGTCGGTGCGTTCCACTGCGGAAGGGCTGGACCCGAGTCTGGTCAAGGCGGCGAGATTGCTTGGCGCCAGCCCGCGGGAGGCATTTCAGCGAATCACGCTGCCGCTGACCATTCGCGGCATGGTGGCTGGGGCCGCGCTGGTTTTCCTTGAGGCTATGCGGGAGCTGCCGGCGACCTTGATGCTCGGCCCGACCGGCTTTGAAACTCTGGCCACCTACTTGTGGCGGGTGTATGAGGCGGGTTATTTTGGCCGCGCGGCCATTCCCGGCCTGCTGCTGGTATTGATGTCAGCGCTGGGTCTCGCGTTGATGCTATCTGGTGAGCGCCGCGCCGAATTTGATGTTACTGGGAAATAAGCGCAGTCATGCTGAAAGTGAGCAATCTGTCCGTCGACTACGGTTCAACCCGTGTGGTGAAGAACCTGAACCTTGCCCTTGGGGACGATGAAGTCCTCATGCTTGTGGGGCCGACGGGCTGTGGAAAGACCACTATTCTGCAGGCGCTGGCGGGATTGATCCCGATTTCCGAGGGGGAGATCCAGTTGGGGCCATGGCGCTCCACGCCAAAAAAGTCAGTGCCGCCGGAGAAGCGCAACGTGGGAATGGTGTTTCAGGACTTTGCGCTATTCCCGCACCTGACGGTGGAGCAAAATGTCTGTTTTCGGCTCAATGACACCGCGCTTGCGGACCACTGGCTGAAGCTGCTGGGCCTGGAAAATTTCCGCCACGCGAAACCGGCGAGCCTGTCTGGCGGGCAGAAGCAGCGGGTGGCTTTGGCGCGTACGCTTGCGCATGAGCCCGCCTTTGTCCTGCTCGATGAACCCCTGTCTAATCTCGACGCCGCCCTCAAGGACAGCCTTCGCTGGGAGATCCGCGAAGCCCTGAAGGCCGCGGGGATACCCGCGATTTGGGTGACCCATGATCAGGAAGAGGCACTCTCCATTGGTGATCGTGTGGGTATTTTGAATGGGGGGGAGCTGGAGCAGCTGGATACACCGGAAACCTGTTTTTCTGAGCCGGCCAGCCGTTTTGTGGCGCGGTTTCTTGGCGAGGCAAGTTTTCTTCCGGGGCAGCTGCTGCAGTCACAGGTAGACACGGAGCTGGGAATGGCGCCCGGCATTCCTATCGATGGGGTCACCGGTGAGGTGGACTTGCTGATGCGACCGGACGATCTTTCCCTCGTGCCCTCCGCAAACGGTAACGGTGTTGTTGACTGGGTTCGCTATGAAGGTTGCTCGCGACTTTATGCAGTGACGGTTGGCAGTGGCGCTCAGGTGCGCGTGCGGACCAGCCACGAAGTACATGCTGAGCCTGGCAATCGAGTGCAGCTCGCCATTATTACCACGCACCCTCTGGCGGCATTTGCCCGATCCTGATGTGCCTGTGCGGGTCTCGGTACCTGCACATCTTTTGATGTTGCCGTCTCCCCCCTGCCTTCGTTATCCCTGGCTTCGTTATACCTGCCTACACATCCCCAATTACCTGGTTCCGCCATCAGTTCCGCTGTGAAACGGAATAATCGGTCAGCCGTGGGTGAGTTCAGGTTTGTCCAATCGGCACATGCTGTGACTGTCTGGCCACTTTTTCGCGGCCCTGACAATTGAGGAGCCAATGTGGGGCAGGCCGATAGAATCGTGAGCAAACGGCGTCCATTAATCGATCACAAACTAACTTTTGGCGGTTTTTACGCATTCTGGCGCGATTTTCTATAGCTCCTTGGGGCTATTTAAAAAAGCTTTCCACAGCGTGGGGTGGACGAGATCACTCATTCAGTTACATCTGTGTTTTGTCAATACGGATTTGGAAGTATTTGTAACCTATTGATATATAAGAAAAAATTTATTTGGTTAAATTTTCTTCACAAAGTGGTTACAACGGAATAATGCGGGCTGGCGGGGTTTTCCCGACTGTTGTTAACAGACATATCCACAGATTCTGTGGATTGTGAATAAAAAAAGCCGGCAGGTGCCGGCTTTTGTGCTACTCGGGTCTGTTTTCCCGCTGAAAGTGGTCTGCGCGGCCTGGTTGTCGAGCCACCACTAATGGGAAATTGTCATGCCGGATTAGCGGAAAGTCAGCTCCACCCGGCGGTTTTGCGCGCGGCCGGCTTCGGTGGCATTGCTTGCGACCGGTTGGGTTTCGCCATAGCCACGAGCGGTGATGCGAGAGGCATAGACGCCATTCTGAACCAGATACCGGCGAACGGATTCCGCACGCAGGCCGGAGAGGCGCAGGTTGTAGCTGTCATTGCCCTGACTGTCTGTGTGTCCTGCCACCTCGACCTGGGTGTTGGGCTGGTCGCGCAGGGAGCGGACCACCTTGTTCAGTGAAGCTTCCGCTCTTGGTGTTAATTTGGCCGAGTTGAACTCAAACTGGATATTTTCCAGAGTGATGGTCTGGTCGGCCACTACGCAGCCATATTGATCCACTTCTGCGCCGGGGAGCGTATTCGGGCAGCGATCGTTTCTGTCGAGCACGCCATCGCCATCGCTATCGAGGTTGATGATTTCAGGTTTGGGCTCGGGAGGCGGTGGCGCTGCGACCGCGGTTGCGACCGGCGGGCAACTGAGTGGAATGCTCAGACCGAAGCCAAATTGCCAGTCGTTCATGTCGGTGGCAAAGAAGTCTCTCATGTACCGCACTTCGGCACGTATTTTCAGGCCGCTGCGGCTGATGGCGCCACTGGTGATGCCCGCGCCTAAGTTTACAAAGGCGTTGGTTTCCTGATATCCGTAATCGAATTTGGTGCTGTTGTTGGAAACGCCAACGCCTCCGAGCAGGTAGGGTGAATAACCACTTCGGCCATTGAAGTGATACACCACATCCATTCCCAGCCCGGCAAGGTCGGTGTCCCCACTGGGGTAAAGTCCGTTTTCATCAAGTGGCTCGGGAACGAGGAAGTCGAAGTCATCCTCATCAAGTTGGGTGCCAAACAACTGTACTTCCGTATACCAGTTGCCGTCGGTATGCCATCCGTAAGCGGCGCGCAAACCTAAGGACTGGCGCTCTGTGTTGCGCTCCTCGTCGACTCGCGTGAGGAAGGGCATGATATCGATGTATTTCTCTTCCTGGGCCAGGGCCTGCGTGCTGGCGATCATGGCGGCAATGAGTGCGAGCCCCGCGATTTTTTTCCCCGAGTTATTTTTTTTAGGCACGTCTGTCGAGCACATAGTGGTCTTCCTTGGCGTTATGTTGATTATCCGGTAAGTCAGAATGCGAGTTTGGTGCGCGCGGTGTTAAGCGTTAGATGGTGTTGCGCCGCACGCTCAATTTATGACCGGAATGCGGAATCCGGTTTGTCCCCGTTACTTATTAGTTGACCCTGGCGACTTTTCCAGTGGGTGACGTGGAGAATGACAATTTTTGGCGGGAGACTGTTTTTTATGACCGTGGCGCGCCTGGAGAAGACCGTTCCTGGCGCCTGATTAGCGGGAATGAATGGGGTGTTTGATTGGGATGAGGCTACTCAGTACTGGTGGCGAAAGCTGATTAGCGCGGCAGTGATTGCTACGTTGAGGCTCTCAACGCCGTTTTGCATGGGAATCCGCAGCCGGTGCGTACAGGCTTCCTCAACGGCCGCGCCAACGCCATGGGTTTCATTGCCCAGTACGAAAACATTCGGCTTGGCGTCATCGATCGTTCGCAGGGTGTCATTGGCGTGGGAGGAGAGTGCGCAGACACGGGCACCAATGCCGGCGAATGTTTCCAGCACGGGCGCCAGCCGGTCACAGCGCAGTATGCGGGTTTTAAACAGGGTGCCGACACTGGCCTTGATCACCAGTGGGTCGATCTGTGCACATCCTTTGCGAGGCAGGATGATACCGTCGATACCACCAGCACAGGCAGAGCGAATGATCATGCCCAGGTTCTGTGGGTTGGTAATGCCATCGAGCGCGAGCAGTTCGAAATGCGTTCCGCGCTGCTCTTCCAGAAACGCTTCGGCGGTACCGTAGCGGGGCAGCGCCAGGTCCAGTGCCACGCCCTGATCCTGTTTGGCATTTTTCGAAATCCGGGACAGTCCTTTTCTATCCCAGTGCGCAATTTCGATATTTCGCTCTGCGGCCAGTTGTTCGATCCGGGCGATCAGCTGGTCCTTACGGTTGCTGTCCGCCAGGTGCAGCTTGTGTACAGGCAGGCTGCTGTCTTCCAGTGCTTCGAGCACGGGTTTGCGCCCGTAAATAGTCAGCAGGCTGTCAAAAAAGGCCCGTTTTTTCAGGTATTCAGGAGAGTCGTTCACAATACTATTTACCGCAAAGGGTTTGGACCAAAAAGGGTTTGGAGTTGTTGCGCGGGGGCTGCGCCCAGTCCGGCTTTTTTCGCAAGGGGTAACGCGGCGCTGCCCAGTGTGCGGTAAATTTCCGCGAGCCCGGCCAGCTCAGTTTGCCCTGTAGTATTTGCCAGTTGCGACAGTGCATCGAGCTGTCGGGTTACCGTCTGTATATCACCGCGAACCAGTGGCCCGGTGAGCGCTTTTTCCGGGCCGAGGGCAAAATTGTTTTTTGCCGTTTGCAAAACGATCGGTTCCAATAATTGCCGCGCCGTATTTTCGTCAACTCCGGCCGCGGCAAAAGTCCGCAGGCTGAGGTCCATCAATACTGTCAGGTAGTTGCAGGCCATCACCGAGCCGGTGTGATAGAGCACCTTCTGTTCAGCGCTCAGGGTTATACAGTGACATCCAATTCCGCTGAACGCAGCTTCAAGTTGCTGACGTGCGGTGCTGTCACCTTCGAGAGCAACGAAAGAGCCGGGCAGGTCGCCCACGGATTGCTCGGGGTTGGCGAAGCTGTGTACGGGGTGAGCGCTGGCAAGTTGTGCGTTGGCGCAGGCGCAAAGGGCGCTGGCGGGCAGTGCGCCACTGCAGTGAAACACCACGGGCGTCTGCCCGCTGTTAGTGCTCCTGAGTTGTGGCGCGAGCTCTTTGGCGACGGCCTCGATATGGTCATCGGCTACGGCGATCAACCAGAAGTCGGCAGGCGGCATGGACTCAATATCGGCGGCGGTGGTGCCGGCGCCGATAAAATGGGTCGCTTGCCGGGCACTGGCCAGGCTCCGGTTGCAGACACTGCCAATGCTGAAAATCTGGCGTTCAGACCACAAGCGCGCAAGCGTGCGCCCGAGGCGGCCCGCACCGATGATGTTCAGTGTGTGCAATTACTGGCCCGCCAGGCAGTTGACGTAAGCGGCCACAGCATTCGCGAGGCCCATATTGATGGCATCGACGGTCAGCGCGTGACCAATGGAGACTTCCTGCAGTCCCGGCAGTGTGCGGTATCGGGGCAGGTTGATCAGGTTGAGGTCGTGCCCCGCGTTAACACCAAGGCCCAGGTGCAGCGCGTGCTCTGCGGCTGCGCAATGGGCGGCGAAAATGGCATCCAGGTCTTTGCTCTGCTGTGCGACGGCTTCAGCGTAAGGGCCCGTATACAGTTCGATGCGGTCGGCCCCGACCTCTTTAGCGAGGCCAATCTGCGTTTTGTCCGGATCCATAAACAGGCTTACGCGGATACCCGCGTCACGTAACTGCTGGATGATCGGCTCCAGGCGGATGCCGTCCTTGTTCAGGTCAAACCCGTGATCGGAGGTCAGTTGGTCGTTACTGTCGGGAACCAGGGTGCACTGTTGGGGGCTGGTCTCCAGAACCAGCGGCAGCAGGCCCGGATAGGTGCCCATCGGGCCCGCAAAGGGGTTGCCTTCCACGTTGAATTCGATTTGGCGCGCTGCACACAGGGATGACAGATCGCGGACGTCGTGGGGGCGGATGTGTCGCTGGTCCGGGCGCGGATGGACGGTGATGCCGTCGGCTCCGGCGTCCAGGCAGGTGCGCGCATGTGCCACCACATCCGGGAAATTGCCTTCGCGGGAGTTGCGGATCAGTGCGATCTTGTTGAGATTGACGCTAAGTGCAATCACTGACTATTGCCTCCGGTTTCTGAATTGCTGCTGTTGTCGCCGCCTTTTCGTTTCGCTTTCAGTATACGCACCGGCGTGTTGGGTGCATCGCGGAAGGCTGTGTGCTGGCCGCGGGGCTCTGCGGCAATCTGCTGCACCACACTCATCCCAAGCAGTACTTTACCGAATACCGTGTAGCCGGGTTTGCTGGCACTGCCGTCCAGGCGGCTGTTATCCACCAGATTGATAAAGAACTGGGCGGTAGCGCTGTCTGGATCACTGGTGCGTGCCATGGCAATGGTGCCCCGTTCATTGGAGAGGCCGTTGCTGGACTCGTTGACTACGGGATCATTGGTGGGCTTTTCCTGGAAGTCGAAGGTGAAGCCACCGCCCTGGGCCATAAATCCGGGGATCACTCGGTGAAATATGGTGCCGTTGTAAAATCCGCTGTCGACGTAAGCGAGAAAGTTTTTCACGGTTTCCGGTGCCTTGTCTGCGTAAAGCACGAGCTCGATAGTACCGAGGTCGGTCTCCAGTTCTACCCGGGGATTATCGGTGATTGCCAGGGTGAGGCTTGAAAAGCACAACATGAAGGCGGTAATCAGGGTGTGGAGTGTCGTGGAGCGCTTCATACGGATCTCTCTGGTTATATTTCTTCGCAAACAAAAAGGCCCGGTCAATGACCGGGCCTTGTGAGCCGGTTTTGAAATTCTAACCGCTGCTCAGTGTTGTGGGAATGTCGACTGTCAGTTTGCCCATTCAGAGTTGCGCTTGCGCGGGCGGAAGTGGGGCGCCACCATCGCGAGAATCGCGCCCATCAGTACAGAGATTGCACCGTACATATACCATTTCTGTGTTTCACTGCCGGACAGGCGCTGAATTTCTGCCTGGTCCATGGCCTGCTTCTGTTTCAGTAGCTCGTGCTGGTTGAGCAGCTTTTGGTGGCGCTGGTTCAGTGCTACCGCGTCGGCGGAGAGGGACTTCAATTCTTTCAGTTCTTTTGCCAGTGCACTGGCGCGTTCCTGCTCCGCTTGCAGCGCAGTGGTCAGTTTGCTGTTGTTTTCTTCCAGACGACGCACCTCGCCGCCCAGGTTGCCCTGCAGGCTTTCGATGTGTTCCAGGCGGGCCTCCGCCTGCGCCAGTTTCAATTTGGCGACCGGTTCCGACTCGAGATACTGGCGGCGTATCCAGCCCTCTTCGCCTCCGGGAGTGCGGACCTGGGCCCAGCCGGTGTCCGGGGAGTCCTGCAAAAGGGTGAGTTTGGTGCCGCTGGGGAGGCCGCGGTGCAGGATGCGGAACTCATTACCCTGGCCCGAGCGCATTGGAACGTGCAGCTCGTCAGTAATGTAACGGTCAGAGCTAATGGCCTGACTGTGGCTTGCGGCGAGAGCGATCAGGGAGGCGGCGAGGGAATTGAATAGCTTTTTCATGGTCTGGAATAAATCGGAATTCTTCGTGCGTTGTAACGGCATTAAAACAGGCTGACTATTGCTGATCCGCAAATCAGGGCAGCACCAGCTTGTACGGTTTGACGGTGACCGCTGCGTAGACGCCCGCTTCCATATAAGGATCAGTGTCTGCCCAGGCTTTGGCATCGTCCAGTGACGGGAACTCAGCTACCACAAGGCTGCCGGTAAAGCCGGCCTCGCCTGGATCTTCGCTATCGATGGCCGGGTGCGGCCCGGCGATCAGCAGTCGCCCCTGATCCTTGAGTGCGTTCAGGCGAGCGATATGCTGAGGGCGAGCGGACTTGCGTAACGGCAGGCTGTTTTCCACGTCCTGACTGATGATGGCGTACCACATAAATAAATTCTGCTTCCTGAGTTCCGTTTTTATAAATTGGTTTTGTGCATTTGCTTCGGGCCATTCAGGTGGCCCGCCATTCACTGCTGAACCACGATCTCTTCGAGCTTCAGTCCGGTCAGTTTGCCGATGCGGCGAAACAGGAAGAACAGCGCGAACATCAGGATGATCGTGGCTGGGACAAAAATGACGGGGTAGCTCATCGCGGTCATTTTACCCAGCTCGGCGTTGAAGGCCTCAGTTCCCGGCGGGCTCACCAGCATGATTTTCGCCAGAATGTAATTGAGCGCGGAAGAAAGAAAAAATGACCCGGCGATCATCCAGGAGGTATGCAGCAGGGTGCGATCAAATGCCGCGGTATTACCCTTGTGGCTCAGTGCCTGGGCAATCTTGGCGGTATCGAGTATGCGGTCGTTATAGATCAGCGTCTTGACCAGGGGCCAGCGGGTATAGAGGGAGATCATAGTGGCGATACCCAGTAGCCCCGGGATGGCAGCCTCTTTGATCGCCATATACTCCGCATCAAGCTCCAGCAGGCTGATGCTCCCTGTCAGCAGGATGCTGACAATGCCCAGTGCCGAAAAGAAGTTGACCTTGCCCGAGCCCAGCAGGTCGCGCAGGCCGTAACCGAGCGGAAATGCCAGAGCTACAACAATCGCCCACTTGGTGCCCAGCCAGTCATCTCCGGAGAGCTTGGTCAGGATCAGGGTGGGGATAACGATGTTAAGAAGCAGGTTGCCGAGAAAGCTCTCTTTCTTTGGCGCTTTTCCTGCAGTGCTCTCCTGGCGCGTTTCCGGTGCCTGCTCCTTCGAGGTGTCGACGAGCTGGCTCGTATTCGATTGATTGCTATCGGTCATGGTCTGTTCCGGTGATAATGCCCGCTGGCTGACGGTACAGCTGTCAGTGGCGAAAATGGATCCCCTGTGCGGGGCCTTATCCCTTAAACCGGTGAGCCGGTCTGGTGCGTCCTGAGTCTTCGGCTGGCAACCAGGTGCTAAAGCCACGGCCGCAGTATGCTGAGACGACAGGACGGGTTAAAAGTTCCGCCTGTTTAGGTCGCTTTCCGGGCATGGCAGGAGCTTTGTTTTCCTTGGTAGGCGCTTTCCAGAACACTGTTTTAAAATCCGCGAGAACCCAACAATGAAGTTTGAGTATGGCCTCTACGGCAGACCCTGAAAATACACCGCTTACCCGGCCCAAGCTGACTGCAGATGCACTATCTGGTCAGGTTGACCTGCACTGCCACAGCACTGCGTCGGACGGTATTTTAAGCCCTGCGGCGCTGGTGTCGAGAGCGAAATCCGCTGGCGTGACAATGTTGGCTCTCACTGATCACGATACCGTGGCTGGAATTGCCGAGGCTCAGGCGGAGGCCGAGCGTCTGGAGATGGCGCTGTTACCGGGGATCGAGCTGACAGCGCGGTGGGGAAAGCGGGTGATTCACATTGTTGGGTTGAATGTCGACTGTCGAGCCACTGCGTTGACTGAGGCCATCGAACAGCGGGACAGATTGCGCCGTGCGCGGGCTGCGCAGATCGCTGAGCGTCTGGAGAAACGCGGGTTCGTTGGCGCATACGAGGGTGCCCTGGCGCTTGCGGGGGGCGGTGTAATCGGGCGGCCGCACTTTGCCCGCTGGATGGTGGATGAAGGGCATGTAAGCGATACTGCGAAAGCCTTCAAGCGCTATCTGGGAGCCGGCAAAATCGGCGATGTAGCGGTGTCCTGGCCAGAGCTTGAGGATACGCTTGTCAGTATCCGTGCCTGTGGTGGTGCCTCGGTGCTTGCGCATCCTCTCAAGTACGGCCTGACGCGCACGAGGCTGCAGGCGTTGCTGGCCGATTTTCACCGCGCTGGCGGTGATGCAGTGGAGATGGTTTGTGGCCAGCAGAACCCGGTGCAGACTCGGGAGATACAGGCGTTGGTACAACGCGTGAATGCCCTGGGTGGTGATCCTGAGGTCAGCGATGAAATTACTCGCCCGCCACTTCTGGCGTCTCTCGGTAGTGATTTCCACCAGCCGGACCAGCCGTGGCGGGCGCTGGGCTGCGTCCGCCTGCCTGCAGGCGTCGAGCCAGTGTGGAATCTGTGGCAAACTGACGGCATTACGGCGCAGTAGTCAGACGCAATAGTTTTTGGTCATTTTTTGTCTTTGTTCAGGGGGTAGTAGTGGCGCAGTTCTTTCAGATTCACCCGGAAAACCCGCAATCACGGCTGATTGGTCAGGCGGCGGATATCGTCTCCGCGGGTGGGGTGATCGTGTTTCCCACAGATTCCGCCTATGCCATCGGCTGTCGGCTGGGGGACAAGCTCGCGGTTGAGCGAATTCGTGCCGTGCGCCAGTTGGACAAGAACCACAACTTCACCTTGATGTGCCGGGACCTGTCCGAACTGGCCAGCTATGCCAAGGTGGACAACCAGATGTTCCGCCTGCTTAAAAACCACACTCCCGGTCCCTACACCTTTATCATGCCGGCCACCTCCGAGGTGCCGCGCCGCCTGCTGCACCCCAAGCGCAAGACTATTGGTCTGAGGGTGCCGGACAATCCCATCGTGCAGGGTCTGATTTCAGTTCTCGGCGAGCCGCTGATGAGCTGCAGTCTTATCATGCCCGGCGACGAGCAGCCACTCACCGACCCCTACGATATCCGTGAGACCCTGGAGCATCAGGTTGAGTTGGTGATTGACGGCGGTTTCTGCGGTCTTGAGGCCACCACAGTGGTGGATCTGACCGGGGACGAGGCAGTACTGGTGCGTCAGGGCTGCGGTGCGATTGATGAAATTCTCGGCTGACACTGATGTATAATCGCCGGTTTGGTTTTGCCGAAGGACTGCAGTGTGTCCAGTGAAGAATTAGAAGAAGCGATCGCGGTCGCCCCCGCTGAAGCCGGCGGAGACGGCGACGCCGTGGGTGATGCCGCTTCAGAGGCCTCATCACCAGCTCAAGACCCGGTCGAGGCCGCGGCTGCCGCTGTGGAAGAGGCCGTGGCTGAAGCTGCGGGCGACGATCAGGCACAAGAGCCCCAAGGCGCCGAAGACGATGCGCAGCCTGCTGACCAGCCTCACAGTTCGGGCCCGCGACAGGGTGAGATGCCCTTTGCTATGGTCGAGGGCAAGGCGTTTACTGACCTTCCCTCCGATCTGTATATCCCGCCGGATGCGCTTGAAGTCATTCTCGAAGCGTTTGAAGGCCCGCTCGACCTGCTGTTGTACCTTATCCGCCGCCAAAACCTCGACATCCTCGAGATCAACGTTGCCGATATCACCCGTCAGTACATGACCTACGTGGACATGATGACGGCGATCCGCTTCGAGTTGGCCGCGGAGTATCTGGTAATGGCCGCTATGCTGGCGGAGATCAAGTCGCGCATGCTGTTGCCGCGCCCGCCGGAAGCGGAAGAAGAGGAGGGGGAGGATCCCCGTGCGGCGCTGATTCGCCGCCTGCAGGAGTACGAGCGCTTCAAGACAGCGGCAGAGGACGTGGACGAGCTTCCCCGTATGGGCCGCGATATCCACCAGGCGAGCGCCACCGGCCCGGACCGCAAGCTCACCCGCCCCGAACCGGAAGTCGACCTGAAGGAAGTCCTGGTTGCCCTGGCCGACGTGCTCCGCCGTGCGGACATGTTCGAGAGCCACCAGGTTGAGAAGGAAAAGCTCTCTACGCGCGAGCGTATGACCCAGGTACTGGACAAGATCCGCCATCGCCAGTTTGTGCCTTTCGTCAGCCTGTTCCGCGCAGAAGAGGGACGCCTCGGGGTAGTGGTTACCTTCCTGGCGGTGATGGAGCTGGTAAAAGAGTCCCTGCTGGAACTGGTGCAGAACGAAGCTTTTGGTTCCATCCACGTGCGCGCGCGCGGAGAGGTGGAGCAACCCTCCGATGAGCTGGAAGAGGGTGGCGAGAACGAAGAATCGGTTTCCGACGACAGTGAAGTGTTTGGAGAAAATGATTCAGATGCTGTGTCTGAAGCAGGGGAGTTCCCGGAGCTGGACACAGGTTACAGCGCTGACGACGAAGCTGCTGATGCGAGTGAAACACCAGAGCACGAAAGCGAACAAGAACCCGAAACTGAGGCGGCTCCGTCGCTGTTCAGTCAATAGTAAGTGAACGCAATTAGATGACTATTGCCCCGGAATTACTGCGCCGGATTGTAGAAGGCGCTTTACTGGCAGCGGCGCAACCGCTGTCGGAAGATCGCCTGCTGTCCCTGATCGAGGAAGGCGAACGCCCTGAAAAAGCGGTTCTGCGAGAAGCGCTGGAACAGATCGCCGAAAACTGCGCCGAGCGTGGTTTCGAGCTCAAGCAGGTCGCCAGTGGCTGGCGTTTCCAGGTGCCCGAAGACCTCGCGCCCTGGGTCAACAAGCTCTGGGAAGAAAAGCCCCAGAAATATTCTCGCGCCACCCTGGAAACTCTCGCCATCATTGCCTATCGCCAGCCGATTACCCGCGGCGACATCGAAGAGATTCGCGGTGTGGCGGTGAGCTCGCATATTGTAAAAAGCCTGTCCGAGCGCGGCTGGATCAAGGTCGTTGGGCAACGCGATGTACCGGGCAAGCCGTCACTCTATGCCACAACCAGAGAGTTTCTCGATTACTTCAATCTCAAGAGCCTGGATGATCTGCCGACACTTGCAGAGATTCGTGACATTGAAAGCCTGAATGCCGCGCTTGACCTGGGAGATGGCGCAGCTGCCGGTGATGGCACAGTTAACGTTGCGGAAGCTGCCGAAACTGGTGCTGAAGCATCCGTAGCAGAAGACGCGGCCGATGAAGAAAACGCAACAGAAGTAACCGCAAACGCGGTATCTGAAGAGCCTGAAACGAGCTCTGAAGACGCAGTTCTCGACGAGTCGACAGACGCTGAAGAAGAAAACGCCCGGCAAGCGGTAGCAGAAGACTACGCTGAAGAAGCGCAAAGCCCGGAAATCGAGGTGGATCTCGACGATCAGGAACAGGGCGTGTCTGTTGACGACGAAACCCCGCTGGAAGAATCCGCGGAAGTTGCGTTCGCTACCAATGAAACTGATGAAGCGCCCGAGGCCGAGGAATCGACCGAGCAGGAAGCCGTCAATGAAGATGAAAACAAATCCCCGGAAAACCTCAATTCATGAGTAATGAAGCAGCGCCAATGGGCGAAAAACTGCAAAAAGTTCTGGCCCGTGCGGGCCTGGGTTCGCGCCGGGAAATGGAGCGCGCAATCGAAGCCGGTCGCGTTACCGTCAACGGTGAAGTGGCGGGCCTTGGCGAGCGGGTAACAGAAGATGACCAGATAGAGCTCGACGGCAAGCGTCTTCCGGGCAGCGAAGAAAATCGCCTGCGGGTCATCCTGTACAACAAGCCCATTGGTGAAATCTGTTCCCGCCACGACCCGGAAGGCCGACCCACGGTGTACGACCGTCTGCCGCGCCTGAAAAGCGGCCGCTGGATTTCGGTCGGTCGCCTGGACTTCAATACCAGTGGCCTGCTGCTGTTTACCAATAGTGGTGAGCTGGCGAACAAGCTAATGCATCCCTCTTCCGTCATCGACCGCGAGTACCTGGTTCGGATCCAGGGCCAGGTGGACGACGAAATGAAAAAGCGCCTGACCAAGGGCGTGTTGCTGGATGACGGGCAGGCGCGTTTTACCGATATTGTGGAGAGTGGTGGTGAAGGCACCAACCGCTGGTTCTACTGTGTGGTGATGGAAGGCCGCAACCGCGAAGTACGCCGTCTGTGGGAATCTCAGGGCGTGCGTGTCAGCCGCCTAAAGCGCGTGCGCTATGGCAGCGTGTTTATTCCCTCTCATGTGCGCGTCGGCCAGTGGGTCGAAATGGAGCCAAAAGAGATAGACGACCTGTGTATTACCGCGGGATTGCCGAAGCTTGGGCAGCGCCCGCTGACCCAGGCAGAGAAAGAGACTCTGCAACGCCAGCGCCGCAAGCTGCGTAAATCTCCGGCCCCTGCGGGTGGCCGAACGCCGGTAAAAAGTAGCGCAGAAAAACCTGCTGCGGGGAAAGCCGGTGCAGGAAAAAGTGTGGCAGGAAAAGGTGCCGCTGGAAAAGGCGGCGCCAGTACAGGTGCATACGGCAAAGAATCGCGGGGGAAAGACTTCCGTGGAAACGAAAGCCGAGGTAAAGATAGCCGAGGTAAAGATGGACGCGGAAAGGGCGTGCCCAAGAAAGGCAGCGCCAAGCCATCCCGACGAGGCTAAAGCGGTAGCGCAACGCACCAGGTGACGAACAAAAAAGGCAGCGAAAGCTGCCTTTTTTGTTCGTGGTGTCTGTCAGTACTCGTCAGGGTTGCTCTTCCTGATCAAATTCTTCCAGTGCATCGCCATCGGTATCCGGCTCCTCGATATCATCACCTTCGATAATCTGGTTTTCCATTCCCGGGTCGACGTTCTCTGGTTCCAGGGTTCCAGGCTCGGAAGAGGTGGGCGGAGAAACGGGAGTCTCAGGGGTGCCATCCCCACGACTTCCGGCTTCCTGCTCCACGATGGTCTTGAGTTTCTGCAGCCCTTGCTCGTAAGACTGGCCCACCATGCGCGACACCATCAAGCCCATCCAGCGTGCGATTGGACTTCCGCCCATCTCGGATGAGAAAGACCAGGTGACGTTGGTACCGCTGCCTTGGGGAAGCAGGGTAAATTCCCCGGTGGCTTTACCCTGGGCGCCGAAATCCAGTGCAGTGACCACCCGGGAGTAGGGTTCACTGGTAGTGATTGTTTGGGAGCCGCTGCCAACGCTGGGGTTGTCGCTGGTCCATTTCATCACCGCGCCGTTGCCCTCCGGGAACCCCTCGTAGGTGTATTCGGTTTCCGGGTCTATCTGATACCAGGGCGACCACTTGTTGAAGTTGCGGAAATTGTTCAGGTAGGGGAAGACCACCTGTGGCGGTTCAGCGATGTAGACGCTGCGCTCGGTAGTGGCTACCCGTGGGAACAGAAAGCCAGCAAGTACCAGCAGGGCGAGAAAAATTAGGATGTACAGTATCCAGCGCACAATGGATTCCCCCGATCAGGTTCCTGTAAGCGGGCCAAAAGGCCGGCCCGCATCGTGGTTGCCGCCCGGCGAGGACGGCTATCAGGTACAACGGTTATCACGGAGTGTACTGGCTGGGGGAATTGTTCGCCAGAGGCGCCCGGCTCGGGAACAGCGTTTCGCTCACCTGCTAAAAACTGGT
This sequence comes from Microbulbifer elongatus, assembly GCF_020524885.1. GTDB lineage: Bacteria > Pseudomonadota > Gammaproteobacteria > Pseudomonadales > Cellvibrionaceae > Microbulbifer > Microbulbifer elongatus_A. The sequence continues at coordinate 962,155 of NZ_JAIVKJ010000001.1, forward strand.
GTCGAGCAGTGGCAGTGTAATACGGATACCCAGCCCCGCGGCGGGCACGTTGAATGCTTCTATCGTACCTCTGTGTTGCGCCACGGTGCGCTGGGCGATGGCCAGCCCGAGGCCGAAGCCGCCACTTTCACGGCTGCGCGCTTCATCGGTACGGTAGAAGGGGCGAAAAATCGCCTGCAACTCTGATTCTGGCACACCGTTGCCCGAGTCGGTGACCTGAACGCTGCAGTGGCCATCGGTGTGTTTGATGTCTACATCCACCCGGCCACCCCGTTCACTGTACTTGATCGCATTGCGCAGGATGTTCTCCAGTGCTGCGGTGAGCGAGCTGCCACGGGTGGCCACCAGCAGCTCAAGGTCGTCACTGCGAATATCGAAGCGCAACTCCTTGCTGTTCGCCTCATCCTTCAGGTCGTCGGTGAGCGCGTGCAAGAGACTGTTGATTTCCACCACATCATCGAGTGGCCGCTCATCGCTGCCACTGACCGGCAGGGAGAGAATGTCGGCGATGATGTCCTCCAGGTAATCCGCAGCCTTGCCGATCTTGTCCAGCTCCGGGTCCAGAGCCTGTATGTTCTTCTGGCGGGCAATGCCCAGCGCCACCTGCAGTCTGGCCAGAGGCGAGCGCAGTTCGTGGGATACATCCTTGATCAGCCGGCGCTGTTCGCCCATGGATTCCTGTAGCTGCGCGGTCATCGAATCAAAGTCCGCGGCCAGTTCACCCAATTCCCGGCCGTGGCCGCGTAATATCGGAGTCACCCGATAGCTGAGGTCCCCTGCGGCCACCCTGCGGGTAGCGGTGCGCAGGTTATCCAGGGGTTTGCTCAGGTAGCGTGCCAGCCAGTAGCAGGCGAGGCCGGAGGCGAGAGTAGCGAGCACCAGGATCGGCCAGAAACTGCGCAGGATAAACCGCAACAGCAGCTCTCCTTTGCTTTTCCCGGCGATAAACACTACTCGCAGGTTGTCGGTACCCCTTTGCGGCACAAAAAAGCCGACACTGGGCTTTTTGTCCACCAGACCGTGGGCCTCGCGATTGCGGTAGTTGAGGGCAGTAAACAGAGGGGCCATGGACTGCGGGATAGGGCGGGCGAGAATTTCCGCGCCGCTACGATCGATGGCGAAGATTCTGCCGCGGACGTCGTCCGGTTGCCGCTCCAGCCAGTGGCGAAAGTGGTCACTGCCGTGGCGGCGTGTCATTCGTAAGTTGTGGGTGATTTCCCGGAATAGCTCCGGTCCCTCCCAGCGGTCTTTCTGCCCCGGGTCTCCGAATTCACGGATATGGGTGATATATACCGCCGCCAGCACCATGATCATGGCGGTAAGCCAGGCACCGAAAAATATGCGTCCGAAGAGGCTGCTCATGGAGCTAATCTCACGCCTGGCCGCGGGTGAGCATATATCCGGCACCGCGGATATTGATAATCAGTTCTCGGCTGGCGCCCTGTTCCGCAAGTTTCTTGCGAATATTGCTAACGTGGACGTCAATAGAGCGGTCATAGGGCATCAGTTTGCGTCCCAGTGCCTGCTCGGTAAGTACCTCCTTACTCACCACTTCACCGGTATTTTCCACCAGCACCTTGAGCACCGAGAATTCTGCGCCGGTCAGATTCACGCTCTGGTCACCCCAGTAACACTGGTACTCGCGGGGTAGCAGGCGCAAGGCGCCACTGGTTAGATTATCCTCACTACTATCCACTTCCGTGCGCCCGCGCCGCAGGATGGCACGCAAGCGCGCGGCCAGTTCCCGAGGGTTGCAGGGCTTGGGCAGATAGTCGTCGGCGCCCATCTCCAGGCCCACGATTCTATCTACGGTGTCGCCCTTGGCGGTGAGCATGACCACCGGCAGTGAATGCCCGGGACTGGCGGAGTCTTCGCGCAGCTTGCGCAATACATCAAAACCGTTATGTACCGGCAACATGACGTCCAGTACCAGAGCATCGAATGGCTGGCTACGGGCAAGTTCCAGGCCGCGCCCGCCATCATTGGCCACGGTTACGTGAAATCCTTCCCCCTCCAGAAACTCCTTCAGAAGTTCTGTCAGTTCGGTGTCGTCATCGACCAGCAGGATATGGCTCATGGGTCTCTTGTGTCCGATTGGTTAACTGACGGTTTCACACGCAGATTCACTGTCTGTTCAGCATGTTTGTTCAAGGCTGTTGCCTGTGCATGAGGGGATTATATGCGCAGGAATAGGGCACGTCGGGGAAAGGTTTTGCGTGTTTTACCGTTCTTAACAAATGTTTACCGCCGTTATCCCCTGTTTACAGTGTACGAGCCTAGTATGCATCTACCGACTCGGAAAACACCAAACGAAAGACTAACCCACACACCGAATACCGACAGCCGGTATCACTCACCGGCCACATTTGAGGATAAATGTATGAACAAATGGAAAGCACTTGCAGGTAGCCTGGTACTCGGCGGCACTCTGGCGACTTCGGGCATGGTTCTGGCCTTTCCTGATGGCGACGAAGGCCATCGCGGCCACAAGGGCCATCACGGTGGCGGCCATCACAAGGAGCGCATGTACGAGCACCTGGCGGAAAAGCTGGATTTGACCGAGGGTCAAAAGGCGCAGCTGAAAGCCGACCGGGAAGCGGGCAAAGAAGCCCGCAAGGCAGCGCGGAAAGAGATGCATGAGGCTCGCCAGCAGCTGCGCGAGGCAGTTGAGTCAGGAGCCGATCAAGCTACCCTGGACACACTCGGAGCCAAGATTGGCGAGCTGGAAGTGCAGAGGGCACAGCGCATGCAACAGAGGCGTGCCCAGTTTGAATCCATCCTCACAGACGAGCAGAAGGCAAAAATGGAGGAAATGAAGGCCGAACGTAAGGCGCATTTTGAGAAACGCATGGAACGTTGGAAAGAGCGTGAGGGCGAGAGCTGACAGGGCCCAGGGCGCTCTCTGAGACCAGCCAGTTCTTCAACTTCGGTCATTTCCGGGCTGTCGGTCTCCACCCCAATCGCCGGCAGCCCCTTCCCCTGATGCCCCTGCTAAATGCAGGGGCTTTTTTGTTGCCGGCTGTGGCCTAACACCTCTTCATACTGCTCCTTGCTGAAGCCGCCCATTGTTGGGAAAATGCCCGCCCCAAGCGGGGCCTGTAAGGCCTCGGCAACCTGCCCGAAATGTATGTAATAGCGGGCAGTATCTGGCAGTTGAGGAGAGAGTGTGATCAAGATCGGCCTGTTTTACGGTAGTGACGAAGGCAACACCGAAGGCATCGCCCAGCGTATCGCCGCGCGGCTGGGGGAAGAGCGGGTAGCTATCCACGATATCGCCGACGTGACCCAGCTGGAAATCGGCGAATACGACCAGTTGATCCTCGGTATCCCGACCTGGGACTTCGGCCAGATCCAGTCTGACTGGGAAGATTTCTGGGAGGATGTACAGGAGATCGACTTTACCGGTAAAACCGTGGCGTTGTTCGGCCTGGGCGACCAGTTCGGCTACGGCGACTATTTCCTGGATGCCATGGGTATGTTGCATGACGTAATCGTGGCCAACGGCGCTGCGATTGTGGGGCACTGGCCCACAGCGGGCTACGAATTCGAGGCCTCCAAGGCGGAGGTACCCGGGCAGAATATTTTTGTGGGTCTCGCCATCGATGAAGATCAGCAGGAAGAACTGACTGGCAGCCGTCTCAATGACTGGTGCGAGCAGATTGCCGAAGAATTCGGCCTCGAAGGCGGTGCAGAAAGCGTCGTGCGGCTTGAGGACTGAAGCCATCATGCCCACCAATGATACGATCGCGCTGCAGGAATTCTGGCCTTGGCTCGCCGATCACAGCAACTGCATCCTGCGCGCCGGCACCCCGGATTCCATCCTGTACGACGACGATGATTTCCATTGGCGGTTCATGCAGGAAAACCCGCGCACGTTGCTGGTACAGCTGGTGAGGGGTAAGCGCCTGGTTGGCGAAGTCTTTATTGAGCCTGAACTTGTCAGCTCAGTGCGCATGAACCCGGGTGATAAGGACGAAGTGATTTTTGATCTGATGGCAGAGGCCGATGGCCAGGAGCAGGTGCTGTATTACTTTGTCATGGCCCATGGTTTTGAGGAAAACGAGTCAAATGTAGCAACCAGTCGCCACGGTCGCCTGCACTGATTGTAGGTTGGAGCAGTGGAAACAAAAGAGGCGCCCTAATCGGGCGCCTCTTTTGTTTTAATTTTCTTTGTTTTAATTTTCGGCACTGACGTTTGCAAGCTTGTCCGTAGGGGCTGGCTCCGGTTTGTATTTATCGAACCAGTAGAGTACGGCTGAAACTTTGCTGATCAATTGGCTCGGCCTTGCTGCGATTCCATGGGAAGCCTCCGGTATCCGAACCATCGCAGCCGGCACCTGTCTTAGCTTCAAGGCCTGGTAAAACTGCTCACTTTCTGAGATGGGGGTGCGGTAGTCTTGCTCCCCGGTCAACAACATGGTCGGCGTCGATACGTTGCCAACATAGGTAAGGGGAGAGCGCCTGCGATATTCCTCGGGCTTTTCCCAGGGCATACCGGAAAACCAGTATTTCACGAAAAATCGCGAAAAGTCCGCGGTAAGTACAAAGCTCTCCCAGTTGATCACCGGCTTGGCAACCACCGCCGCGCGAAAGCGATCTGTCTTGCCGATAATCCACGCTGTTAATACGCCACCTCCGCTACCACCGGTAACGTAGAGACGCTCCTCGTCGATATACCCCTGATTTACTGTGGCGTCGACAATACTCATCAGGTCGTCATAGTCCTGGCTGGGATAGTTGTGATGGATGAGGTTCGCAAACTCTGCACCGTAACTAGTGGAGCCTCGCGGATTCGAATAGAGCACAACGTAGCCTGCGGCCGCGTATAACTGTATTTCTGCCGCGAAGCGGGGGCCGTAATTGGCAAAGGGGCCGCCGTGAATTTCCAGTAACAGTGGGTATTTCTTTTCCGGATCAAACCCGGGGGGGTAAGCAATCCAACCTTGAATTTCCCGTCCGTCATGACTGGACTCCACGGTAATTTCTTCCAGTTGTGCCAGGTTCTTGTAGGGCAGGAAATCGGCATTCAGCTCGGTCAGGTTACGGACTTCACCACTGCCGACCAGCGCAATTTCTGCGGGGTACAGGCCATTGGTCCGCGTATAGGCGATGTTCCCACCTGTTGATACCGCGAAGTCAGAATTAGAATAGGGGCGTCCTATTGAGAGGCCACCAGCATCCGTGGCTATGACTTTGTCGCGACCATTCAACTGATGGGTAGCGATTTTAGTATTGCCCCGGTCATCATAAGAGTATGCGATGCCGCGGCTGTTCTCGAGCCAGTGAAACTGGTTCACACTGCGATCTTCAGCGGTTTCCAGTGTGCGGATTTCCTGGTTTCGTAAGTCCAATACGTAAAGACGGTTGTTGGCATAGCCGAGGTGCTCATCATCGAAACCGACGTAGGCGAGCTTACTGCCGTCCGGTGAGAGCTGGGGGTCGTTGTCGGGGCCATAGCGGTCTGTCAGCGCGGTAATTTTGAGGTTACTAAGGCTGACTTGGTAGATTTCAGAGTTGGTCGGCTCCTGCTCGTGGTTTTCATGCCGGTTTGCTGAAAAATAGATAGATTCACTATCGCCCGCCCAGCTCATTGTGCCGAGACTCATTGGCGCGTAGCTTCCCGAGGTCACCTGCCTAGGAGTGCCTCCCTCCCTCGGTAGTACAAATATTTGATCATTTCCCTGTTTGACGTAACCGTGGCCGTCGACTCGATAGGTGGCGCTGTCAATGAATTTGGGCCCCTCAGCCCAGGTAGCACCTTCCGGCTTTTGGGGTAGATCGATAGGTACACTTTTATTCTCAGGGACAAACATCGAGAAGGCCAAATGTGCGCCATCCGGTGACCAGACAATGTTCGAGGGCGCCTCTGGCAACCTGGATATCTGCTGGAAGTCACCCGTATCCAGCCAGAGCAGATGAATCTGTGGGGAGCCGCTGCGGTCACTGACGAAGGCAATGACGTCACCATCCGGTGATATTTGCAGAGAACGATCGTTGTGATCACCGGACGTAAGGGGGCGCGACTTTCCGGTATCCACGTCAACCTGCCACAAGTTAGAGCGCTGACGGTCCGCTATCTTGTCCATGAAGTGGCGGACAAAATAGACCTTTCTTCCGTCGACACTAAACTGTGGGGTGCTGGCGAATTCAAGATTGAAAACGTCTGCGAATTCCAGTTTTCTTTCTGTATTCTGGGCAGGGGAATCGGCCAGGGAGCTAGCCGCGAGAGAGAGCATGGATACCGCTAACAGAGTCCGGATCATGTAGCCTTCCTTGCAATGCTTATGAATTATTGTCGGATGATCAAGGCTAGCGGAATCGATCTTACGAAAATAGTACCAACTGAGCATAGCGGCCTGATTTGGCGTATAAAGCTACCGGGTACTTCAGGATGCCAAAGATTTGGCCTGGAAGAAGTTGCTGACGAGAATAAAAAACGAGGCTTGTAAGCCTCGTTTTTTATTACGTTGATTGGCCGATAACTAAGTTACTTGGCAAGTAATCCTGAGAGAATCTCCCGGTACATATCCTTCACCAGATCGAGATCGTCGGCTTTAACGCACTCGTCCACTTTATGGATAGTGGCATTTACCGGTCCTAACTCAACGACCTGGGCACCGGTAGGTGCGATGAAACGGCCGTCGGAGGTGCCGCCAGCGGTAGAGAGCTCGGTCTCGCGACCGGTGACTTTGCGGATTGCAGCCTGTGCGGACTCCACCAGCGGGCCCTCAGCGGTGAGGAACGGCTGGCCACTCAGATTGAAGTTGGCGTCGTACTTGAGCCCGTGTTTGTCAAAAATCGCTCGGGCGCGGCTTTCCAGTTTTTCCGCAGTGGTTTCCGTAGAGAAACGCCAGTTACAGACTACCTTCACATCTCCGGGAATCACATTGGTGGCACCGGTGCCGCCGTTGATATTGGATACCTGGAAGCTGGTAGCCGGGAAGAAGTCATTGCCTTGATCCCATTCCTCTGCGGCGAGTTCCGCCAGGGCCGGGGCCAGTTTGTGCACGGGGTTTTCTGCCAGGTGCGGGTAGGCTACGTGGCCCTGAATACCTAATACGGTAAGTTCTAGCCCCAGAGAGCCGCGGCGTCCATTCTTGATCACATCGCCGGCGAGAGTTGTGCTGGAGGGTTCGCCCACCAGGCACCAGTCAATTCTTTCACCGCGCTCTTCCAGCCATTCAACCACTTTTACTGTGCCGTGTTTGGCCGGGCCTTCTTCGTCGCTGGTAATCAGGAAGGCGATGCGGCCTTTATGATCCGGATGCGCGGCAACAAATTCTTCGCAGGCGACGACCATTGCTGCCAGCGAGCCCTTCATATCCGCCGCGCCGCGGCCATAGAGCATGCCATCGACGATTGTTGGTTCGAAGGGCGGGTACTGCCAGTTTTCTTCCGGGCCCGTGGGCACCACATCGGTGTGTCCGGCGAAGGCAAGCAGTGGGCCTTCTTCGCCGCGCACGGACCAGAAGTTATCGGTATCGCCGAAACGGAGGTGTTCGGTTTTGAATCCGATTTTTTCCAGGCGTTCCAGCATTAGCTCCATACAGCCAGCGTCTTCTGGGGTTACAGATTTTTTGCTGATTAGATCGCAGGTGAGTTTTACAGTTGGGGTCATGAGAGTTTCTACTGGCTACGTGGTGTTTGGAGCACTGTTCCGGTTGTGGGGCAGGCAGGCCTTCGCGTTGAAGCGTAAAATTTTATTCGGGCCGCCCAGTTGCCCGGTTCTCTTTTTCGAAGTGATGATCTTCGACTGAAGGCAAAGTGCTGGGTGGAGACTTTCGGAACCGTCGGTGCCATGGATGGCACCGCCGGAGCGTACAGGGATGTATATACAGCGATTCCGAAAGTCTCCACCCAGTGATTTGCCGCCACCGGAACCCAAAAAGTGCGGACCCGGTAACTGCAAACCACTCAGAGGTTAAATCAGTTGCTGTGAAGCTCAGCGTTCAGCTCTACAGCACTTTTGTTGGTCAAGCACTCAACTGCACCAGTTGCGGAGTTGCGACGGAACAGTAGATCGGACTTGCCAGCCAGGTCGCGGGCTTTTACCGATTCGGCGACTTCGCCTTTGTCGTCGAGTACCGCAACTTTGGTGCCGGAAGTGATGTACAGGCCGGACTCGACGGTGCAGCGGTCGCCCAGTGGGATACCGGTGCCGGAGTTGGCACCCAACAGGCAGCCTTCGCCCAGGGAAATCACGATGTTGCCACCGCCGGACAGGGTGCCCATGGTGGAGCTGCCGCCGCCCAAGTCGGAACCGGCACCCACGAATACCCCTGCGGAAATACGTCCTTCGATCATGCCTGGGCCTTCGGTGCCCGCATTAAAGTTTACGAAACCTTCGTGCATGATGGTGGTGCCTTCACCCAGGTAAGCGCCGAGGCGAACGCGGGCGGTGTGCGCGATACGCACGCCCTTGGGCACAACGTAGTTGGTCATTTTGGGGAACTTGTCCACGCAGGAAACTTCCAGCAGCTCTCCCTTGAGGCGCGCTTCCAGCTGGCGCTGGGGGAGTTCTTCCAGATCGATCGCGCCCTGGTTGGTCCAGGCCACATTGGCCAGTTGGCCAAAGATACCGTCCAGTTTGGTGCCGTGCGGTTTTACCAGACGGTGGGACAGCAGGTGTAACTTCAGGTAGGACTCGGGCACGGACTGTGGCGCTTCGTCGCTGTGCAGGACAACTGCTACCAGCGGACGTTGGCTGTTGGCGAACTGGCGCAGTATGGCGGCCTGATCGCTGGCACCGGCGCTCTCCAACTGATCACCCAGTGGTTGCAGCTGTGCTTCTTCAAGGGCAATGGCCACGTTGCCGCCATCGATATTGAGTGCGCTGGTGACCGCGCTGGCAACGGCTTCTTCCGGGTTCAGCAATGGCTGGGGAAAGTACACTTCCAACCACTCGCCTTTGCTATTACAGGTACCTACGCCAAAGCCAATGCTGTACAGGTTGCTCATGATGGTTTCCTTTTCGTGAGTCTGAATTTCTTGAATTATTGAACCGGGATTATTTGACAAAAGAGGCGTAGCTGTCGGCCTTGAAGCCGAACAGGGTGTTATTGCCTTTGGTCATCACCGGGCGTTTGATCAGTGTTGGGGTTTCGGTGGCCAGGGCTTTCGCGCTGCTGTTATCCATCGCGTTTTTCTGCGTTTCATCTAAAGCACGCCAGCTGGTGGAGCGGCGGTTCAGCACCTGCTCCCAGCCAAATTCCGCGAGCCAGTCGGCGAGAGGCACGGTACCCATGCCGTCTTCGCGGAAGTCGTGGAAAGTGTATTCCACATTATTTTGCTCAAGCCATTTGCGGGCTTTCTTTACGGTGTCGCAATTCTTGATGCCGTAAACGGTAATCATGATCTTTCCTGTGAACGGTTTTTAAGGCCTGAGATTGTTCAGGCTTTCTTGATTTTCTTCGGGTGCTTGCGGGCAGGGTAGCAGGTGGTGCAAATCTCACAGACTGTGCCATCGCAGCCTCGTGCGCTACAGTATTCGCGGCCGTAGAAAATGATCTGCAGGTGTAGCTTGTTCCATTTGTCTTTTGGAAACAGGCGCTTCAGATCCTTTTCGGTCTGCACCACATTTTTTCCGGACGTCAGTCCCCAGCGCTGTGCCAGGCGGTGGATATGCGTGTCCACCGGGAAGGCCGGATGGCCAAAGGCCTGGGCCATCACCACGCTGGCAGTCTTATGGCCGACACCCGGCAGGGTTTCCAGCGCCGCCATGTTTTCTGGTACCTGTCCGTGATACTCGTTGACCAAGATCTCCGAGAGCTTTTGAATCGCCTTCGATTTCTGTGGCGAAAGCCCGCAGGGGCGGATGACCTCGCGGATTTTCTCTACCGGCACCCTGGCCATATCGTAGGGGTTGTCCGCGAGCTCCCACAGGGCGGGTGTGATCTGGTTTACCCGCTCGTCGGTACACTGTGCAGAGAGCAGCACCGCTATTAGCAGTGAGTAGGCATCGAAGTGGTCGAGGGGCACCGGTGTTTCCGGGTAGAGCTCCTCAAGCCGATTCAGCACGAAATCCACGCGCTCGTTTTTCAACAGATTTTTTGCGGTCATCTTGTTCGCTTACGGCGGGTTCCTACTGGCAAAACTGGCGGATGCGCTTGGCGGCTTCGATGCACTCGTCCAGAGTGGCTACCAGTGCCATACGCACGTACTCGGAACCCGGGTTTACTCCCATGGCTTTGCGGGCCAGATAGGCGCCGGGGAGTACCGTGATGTTCTGCTGACGGAACAATTCGCGGGCGAAATCTTCACCGTTACCCACTTTGGGCCAAAGATAGAAGCTGGCCTGGGGCTTCTGCACGTTCAGGCAGCCGTCGAGGACTTCCAGTACGGCATCGAATTTTTGCCGGTAAAGCGCGCGGTTTTCCTGCACATGCTGCTCGTCCTGCCACGCGGCAATCGAGGCGTACTGTGTCGGTACCGGCATGGCGCAGCCGTGATAGGTTCGGTAAAGCAGGAATTTCTCCAGAACGTTGGCGTCGCCAGCGACAAACCCGGAGCGCAGACCCGGGAGATTGGAACGTTTCGACAGGCTGTGGAATACCACGCAGCGGTGGTAGTCGTTGCGGCCGAGTTCGGCGCAGGCCTGCAGTAACCCTGCCGGTGGGCTGGCTTCGTCGAAATAGAGTTCTGAGTAACATTCGTCGGAAGCGATAATGAAATCGTAGCGATCCGCCAGCGCGATCAGCTGTTTCAGGTCGTCGATATCCAACAGGGCACCGGTGGGGTTGCCTGGTGTGCACAGGTACAGCAGGTCGCACTGGTGCCAGACATCCTCCGGGACAGAATCGAAGTCCGGCTTGAACCCGGTCTCGGCGCCACAATTGATAAAGTGCGGCGTTGCTCCGGCCAGAAATGCCGCACCTTCATAGATCTGGTAGAAGGGGTTTGGCATCAGCACTTTGGCGCCCGGCGAGACCACGGCCTGGGCAAAGGCAAACAGTGCTTCACGGGTGCCATTGACCGGAATTACCTGGGTTTCCGCATCTACCGCATCCAATTGAAAGCGCTCACACAGCCAGCGCGCGATGGTTTCCCGCAGTGGATCGAGGCCCTTGGTTACCGGATAGGAGGCAAGCTTGTCCAGGTTGTCGATCAACTCGTCGCGCACAAACGCCGGCGGCGTATGCTTGGGCTCGCCAATAGACAAGGCGATATGGGTGAGGTCCGCTGGCGGTTCCACGCCCTCTTTCAATTTTGCCAGTTTGGCAAAAGGGTAGGGCTGTAGTTGTTGCAAGTTCGGGTTCATCGTTTTTCTGCTTGCTGGCGATCTACTCGCGGTACAAATTTATTGGCCAAATTGAATAAGCACATTGCCGTTTACGGCTGTGGTGGCAGCGTGGCCTGATGTGCGTCCAGCTCCTGGCATATGGCCTGTTCCAGAGTCTCGATCAGGGCCTGGTCGGTAAGTGGCTGATCGTCCCCATCGGTGATGTGGAAAATATCCTCGACCCGCTCGCCCAGAGTGGAGATTTTGGCGTTGTGCAGGCGCAGATCGTGGGTAATGAAAATACGCGCGATCCGTGCCAGCAGGCCAGGGCGGTCGGCACTGGTAATTTCCAGGGTGCTGTAGGTATCTTCCGGTTCGGTGGAGATATGGGCCTGGCTCGGCAAGTGGAACATTTTCAGGCGGCGCGGGGTGCGGCGCTTGATGACCTTGGAGTAGTCCTCTACCAGCTTCAGTTCCTGTTGCAGGGTGTTACGGATTTGCTCCAGGCGGTGCGGTTCGTCCAGCAGGGGCTGCCCGGACTCGTCGAGGACATAAAAGGTATCCAGGGTGTAGCCACCGGCGGAGCTGTACAGACGCGCGTCGTGAATGTTCAGGTTGAGCATGTCCAGACCGGTGACCACGGCGGCGAACACATTCGGCCTGTCCGGTGTGTACACGAATACCTCGGTGGCACCGTCGTGTTCGCCAGGGCCGGAATTGCGTGTCAGCACAACGGTATCACTGTCTTCGTCGCGCTCCGGGTCTTTCTGCAGTTGGTAGATGGCAGCGGTGTGCCAGGTGATGTTGTCGGCAGTTTCCCGCACGAAGTAGTCTTCACCCATCTCCGACCAGATATCTTCCACCGCATTGCTGGGCAATCCCATCGCGCGCAGCATGTTGCGTGCCTGGGCCTGGGTTTCTATATAGATTTCGTCGCGATCGATCGGGTTTTCCAGTCCGCGGCGCAGCGCCCGCTGGGTGTACTGGTAAAGCTGACGCATCAGGCTGGCGCGCCAGCTGTTCCAAAGGTCCGGGTTGGTGGCGTTGATGTCTGCCACGGTCAGGGCATAGAGGTAGTCCAGGTGTTCGCGGTCGCCCACTTCGGCGGCGAAAGCGTGTACCACTTCCGGATCAGAAATATCCTGTTTTTGCGAAACCGCACTCATGAGCAGGTGTTTTTCTACCAGCCAGCACACCAGGCGAGTGTCCCGCGCGGAAAGTCCGTGGCGGCGACAGAAGGCGTCGGCGTCGACTACGCCCAGCTTGGAGTGATCGCCACCGCGGCCCTTGGCGATATCGTGGTACAGGCCGGAGATATACAGCAGCTCCGGTTTGCGCATGCGTGACAGAATCTCTGCGGCGAGGGGGAATTTTTCCCAGGCATCTTCGCCGCGGAAGCTGCGCATATTGCGCACGACCTGAAGGGTGTGCGCGTCCACGGTGTAGATGTGGAAGAGGTCGTGCTGCATCTGCCCAGTGACGCGGCCGAATTCCGGCAGGTAGCGACCCAGGATGCCATAGCGAGTCATGCGCGTTAGTTGCGTGGAAAGCCCGCGCGGGCTTCGCAGCAGCTGCATGAACAGTCGAGTATTGGTTGGGTCCGCGCGAAACTGGTCGTCAATCAGATGGCGATGTTCGCGGATCAGGCGGATGGTGGAGGCCCGCACACCGTGAATTTCCGGGTTGTTGGCCATCAGTACGAAGATTTCGAGCAGCGCGGGGGGGTGTTCGATGAAGGTGCGGGTGACCGCGACCTCGATGGTGTTGCCGCGCAGCTGGAAGCGCTCGTTAATGGGGGTGACCGGCAGGTGTTTGCCGCGTTGCAGGATGACCTCGTCGAGGAACTGCAGCATCACATCATTCAACTCTCGCAGCGCCATCACGATGCGGTAGTAGGTGTGCATGAACTGCTCGACGGCCAGGTGGGTGTCGTTGTCTTTGTAGCCGAACTCCCGCGCCAGCTCGCGCTGGTAGTCAAACAGCAGGCGCTCTTCCGGTCGACCGGCCAGCAGGTGCAGGCCGTAGCGCACCCGCCACAGGAAATCTTCACCGGACTGGAGGATGGCGAACTCTTCCTCGGTGAAAAATCCCTTGCCCTGGAGCTGCTTGAGGGTACGGACCTGGAAGTAGCGCTTTGCTACCCAGTTGATGGTCTGAATATCCCGCAGCCCGCCAGGCGCCTTCTTGATGTTGGGTTCGAGGTTGTACTCGGCACCTTGCTGTTTACTGTGGCGGGCTTCCTGCTCGGCATACTTGGCACTGAAAAATTTGTCGGCTGGCCAGATCTGCTCCGGCGTCATGCGCTCAGCCAGGGCCTCTCCGAGGGCGGGATTGCCGACCACGGTGCGGCACTCCATCAGGTTGGTGGCGACAGTGATGTCGTCTTCGGCCATCTCAATGCACTGATCCACGGTGCGCACCGCGTGGCCGATATCCAGTTTGAGGTCCCAAAGAAAGGCGACCAGCCGCTCGATATTGTCCACTGTATTGCTGTCGGGTTTCTCCCGGGTGAGGATCAGCAGGTCGATATCAGACTTGGGGTGCAGCTCGCCGCGGCCGTAGCCGCCGACCGCCAACAGGCTGATATCTTCCGGCCACTGGAACTGGTGCCAGGCGTAGTGCAGCAGGCAGTCCACGAACAGAGCGCGCTCGTACACCAGAGTGCGCACGTCCTCGCCCTCGCGGAAGCGCCTACCCATATGGGTATCGGCTGCACCCACTGCGTCTTTGAAAATCTCCAGGGCTGGACGTTTTCCGGCCTCCAGGTCGCGCCGGAAACGGGACTGGTCAAAGAAGAACAGGGGCTTTTCGAAGTGCGGGATCTTGGCCAGCTGCATGGAATTCATCTGTGTCGATTTCGATTCGGACCGGGGTTGCCACTGAACGTGGTCCCGGACCAGTTGTTCCTTCCCTGGCCTCTATCCAGCTCTGGTGTCCAGCCAGGGTGAAAATGGAGGCCTATTTCACGCGAGTTTTCCGGCAGCGCCTGTTCGCGGCACTGACTTAAAACGACTCTTCCTTGCGCGCGGTCAGGATCTCAACGCCGTCAGAAGTCACAGCCATGGTGTGCTCCCACTGGGCTGACAGGCGGCGGTCAACGGTGACCGCGGTCCAGCCATCACGCAGTACCCGGCTGCCGGGTTTGCCGGCGTTGATCATGGGTTCGATGGTGAAGGTCATGCCTTCTTCCAGCACCTGGCCTGTGCCGGGTTTGCCGTAGTGCAGGATCTGCGGGTCCTCGTGGAAGACATCGCCGATACCGTGGCCGCAGAAATCTTTCACCACCGAGTAGTAGTTTTTCTCGGCGTGCTGCTGGATCACGTGACCGATATCGCCGAGGGTGGTGCCGGGGCGCACGATCTCGATGGCCTTGTACAGGCACTCCTGGGTGACTTTTACCAGGCGCTCAGCGTGGGGCACGGGTTTGCCTACGAAGTACATTTTGGAGGTGTCGCCGTACCACCCATCCTTGATGACCGTGACGTCGATGTTGATGATGTCACCTTTCTTGAGCACCTTGGACTCGGAGGGAATACCGTGGCAGATCACCTCGTTCACGGAGGTGCAGATGGACTTGGGGAAGCCGCGATAGCCGAGGCAAGCGGGAATGGCTTGCTGAACGTTGACGATATGGTCGTGACAGCGGCGGTCCAGCTCTTCCGTGGTGACGCCGGGAACAACATATTCGCCAATCATCTCCAGCACTTCAGCAGCCAGGCGGCCGGCGGTGCGCATTTTGGCGATCTGTTCGGGGGTCTTTACGGCATTGGTCATGGATTTTCCCGGAAATTCTGTACATTTAAGTGCACGATGGCGACAGCCTGTTGCTGGCCCTTTTGTCGGGCGACGCCCGTGCGGCGCGGTATTGTAGCGGAATTACATTCCAGCAGCATTAGCGAGCGAGGCCAGCTATGCCGTAATAGGCCGCCCTGGCCGCATCAAGCACTTGGCGTGGCCTCAGGCGCACCCCTTGCGAGCCTATACTTCCAGCTCCCCGAGTAATGTGGTATAAAGCGCGCCGCTTCGGGCGGTGCCCGGGCGAAAACAATCAAACCGGGGCGGGATTTTCCTTTGCCCTGAACAAACGCCGCACATATACCGGCACATTCTCCTGGGTGTCTTCACCGTCAGTTTTGAAGGTGGGGATTGGTGAATGGGGTATATGGAGGATGTAACCCGAGAAGCGAACGGTAGTTTTAAAGTCCGCCGCTTCTATGTGAAAACTGAGGTTTATTATGCCGCAAGTCAGCATGCGCGATATGCTGCAGGCTGGTGTCCACTTTGGTCACCAGACCCGCTACTGGAACCCCAAGATGGGTCAATTCATCTTTGGTGCCCGTAACAAGATTCACATCATCAACCTGGAGCACACTGTTCCGGCCTTCAACGAAGCTCTGCAAATCATCAAAGGCATGGCTGCGCAGAAGAAGAAGGTTCTGTTTGTTGGCACCAAGCGCGCTGCGCAGAAGTCCATCAAAGAACAGGCCGAGCGTGCAGGTCAGCCCTACGTCAGCAACCGCTGGCTGGGTGGTATGCTCACCAACTACAAAACCATCCGCGCTTCCATCAAGCGTTTCCGCGATCTCGAAGCCCAGTCTCAGGACGGCACTTTCGAGAAGCTGACCAAGAAAGAAGCCCTGATGCGCACCCGTACCATGGAGAAGCTTGAGCGCTCCATCGGTGGTATCAAGGACATGGGTGGTCTGCCCGACGCACTGTTCGTGATCGACGTTGAGCACGAGCGCATCGCTATTCAGGAAGCCAACAAGCTGGGTATCCCTGTGATCGGTATCGTTGATACCAACAGCAGTCCTGAAGGCGTTGACTACGTAATTCCTGGCAACGATGACGCCATCCGCGCCATCAAGCTGTACACCACTGCGGTGGCCGACGCTGTTGTGGCGGGTGCTGCCGAAGCTGGCGGTGCTGCTGCGCAGAGCGAATACGTAGAAGCGAGCGACGATCAGGCTGCTGCTGACTCCTAATTGTTGAGTCATAGCCGCAGGCTACTGGCGGTGTAACATTATTGGGTTACGCTGCAGGGAAAAGGGGCCACTTATCCGGCCCCTTTTTTTCAAATCCATCAAAGAATTTGAATCTGAACCCGAGGATTGAATCATGGCGATTACCGCGTCAATGGTAAAAGAACTGCGCGAGCGCACCGGCCTGCCGATGATGGAGTGCAAAAAAGCACTGACTGAGGCCGATGGTGATATCGAAAAAGCGATTGAAGATCTGCGCAAGGCTTCCGGCCTGAAAGCGGCCAAGAAAGCTGGCCGTACCGCTGCAGACGGCGTTGTTGCCGCCAAAGTTGCCGAAGATGGCAGCTACGGTGTTCTGGTAGAAGTGAACTCTGAAACTGACTTCGTGGCCCGCGATGACAACTTCCAGGCGTTTGTTGGCAAGGTTGTCGACAAGGCATTTGCTGACCGTCAGGTTGACGTTGCAGCACTGATGGAAGGTGAGCTGGAAAACGCTCGCGAAGCGCTGGTACAGAAAATCGGCGAAAACATTGGTGTGCGTCGCATTCAGCTGGTTGAAGCGCCGGTGGTTGGTGCCTACGTTCACTCCAACAACCGCATTGCATCAATCGTAGCCCTGAGCGGTGGCGATGTTGAGACTGCACGCGATGTAGCCATGCACGTAACCGCGGTTAACCCGCAGGTTGTAAAGCCGGAAGATATGTCCGAAGAAGTGCTGGAGAAGGAAAAGGAAATCATCAAGGCGCAGCCGGATATGGAAGGCAAGCCAGCCGAGATCGTCGAGAAGATGATGGGCGGCCGTATCAAGAAGTTCCTGAAAGAGAACAGCTTGGTAGAGCAGCCTTTCGTTAAGAACCCGGACGTTACCGTAGCCAAGCTGGTTAAGGATGCCGGTGGTGATGTTTCCGGCTTCGTGCGTTTCGAAGTAGGTGAAGGTATTGAGAAAGAAGAAGTGGATTTCGCAGCAGAAGTAGCTGCTCAGGTGAAATCCAGCTCTTGATGTCTGAATTGCCGGTGGCCTTGTGCCATCGGCGCCAGCGGGGTGCTCCCGGGGTGTTCATCAGAATACTGCCGGGGCACCCCGCTGTAGTATCTGGCCTGCGGACAATTTTTGTTCATTAATTGGGCGGTTGGGTTGTCGGCAGGGTGGAATATAGAGTTAATGGACCCCCTGAGCGGTGGGGCCATAGGTATAGCGCCGAATTTGTTGTAATGTTCGGCGGGCGCAAACAGGAATGCGGTTTGCGTCTCAACACAGAATTTAGCCCGTGACAGTTGAGGAACAAGGGATGCCAGGTATTAAAGACCGAAAGTACAAGCGAATCCTGTTAAAGCTCAGCGGAGAGGAGCTGATGGGCGAGCAGGGGTTTGGTATCAGCCCCAAAGTGCTGGACAAAATGGCACTGGAAATTGGCCAGCTGGTAGGGATTGGCGTGCAGGTCGGCCTGGTGGTCGGCGGTGGCAACCTCTTCCGCGGTGCGGCCCTGAATGCGGCGGGTCTCGACCGGGTAACCGGTGACCATATGGGCATGCTGGCGACGGTCATGAATGCGCTGGCCCTTCGCGATGCGCTGGAGCGCTCCAATATCTCTTCCCGGGTCATGTCGGCGATCCAGATGAGTGGCATTGTTGACCACTATGACCGCCGCGCCGCCATCCGCTACCTGGAGCGGGGAGAAGTGCTGATTTTTGCCGCCGGTACCGGCAACCCGTTTTTCACCACCGACTCCGCAGCCTGTCTGCGCGGTATCGAAATTGAAGCGGAGATGGTACTGAAGGCCACCAAGGTCGACGGCGTTTACTCCGCCGACCCGGTACTGGTGCCCGATGCCACCCGATACGATCGCCTCACCTATGACGAGGTGCTCGACAAAAAGCTCGGTGTTATGGATTTAACTGCAATCTGCCTCTGCCGTGAACACAACATGCCTGTGCGAGTATTCCGGATGGATAAGACCGGCGCGCTGCTGAACATTGTTGTGGGCGGTGAAGAGGGCACACTTATTGAAGAGGATGTGAATCAGTGATTGACGATATCAAGAAAGAAGCGGAAGGGCGCATGAAGAAGGCTCTGGAAGCGCTGGGCAGTAACTTCAACAAGATCCGCACCGGCCGTGCACACCCGAGCATCCTCGATGGCATTCAGGTGTCCTACTACGGCTCCGACACCCCGCTGTCCCAGGTGGCCAACGTCACTGTGGAAGATGCGCGCACCCTGTCGGTAACCCCATGGGAAAAGAACTTGGTGCCTGATATCGAGAAGGCCATCATGAAGTCCGATCTCGGTCTGAACCCGAGTACCGCTGGATCCGTGATCCGTATTCCCATGCCGATGCTCACTGAAGAAACCCGCAAGAATTTCATCAAGCAGGCCAAGGGCGAAGCGGAGAGTGCGCGGGTATCCATCCGTAACAACCGCCGCGACGCGCTGGCGGAAGTGAAGGCGCTGGTGAAGGACAAGGAAATCTCCGAGGACGATGAGCGTCGTGCCGCGGATGAGATCCAGAAACTGACAGACAAATATGTCGGCGAAGTTGAAAAAGCGCTGTCGGTAAAAGAAAAAGACCTGATGGAAATCTGATGTCTACAGGCGGTACTGGTGAGACAGCGTTTGAGCGGTCGGGGCCTCGCCATGTTGCCATCATTATGGATGGCAATGGCCGCTGGGCAGCCCAGCGCGGCCTGTCCCCCTCAGCTGGCCACAAAGCAGGTGTTGAGCGGATTCGCGATCTGATCGAGGCCTGCAAGGGGCGCCACATCGAGGTGCTCACGCTGTTCGCTTTCTCCAGTGAAAACTGGCAGCGTCCACCCAAGGAGGTGGAGCTGCTAATGACGCTGTTTCACTCCTACCTGCGGCGCGAGGCGCGCAAAATGCGAGAGCAGGGTGTGCAACTCCGTGTCATCGGCCGCCGGGACCGCTTTTCGCAGCGATTGCAGCGCGCAATTGAGGAGGCCGAGACGCTGACCAGAGACGGCACGAGCGGCACTCTGGTGATTGCGGCCGACTATGGCGGCCAGTGGGATATTGCCCAGGCGGCCCGTTCACTCGCAGAAGAGGTGGCCAATGGCAGCCGCTCCGTGGAGTCAATTGACGACGTGGCGCTGGGTGAACGTGTACAGCTGGCTGACTTGCCGCCGGTGGATCTGGTGATTCGTTCCAGTGGCGAGCAGCGCATCAGCAATTTTATACTCTGGCAAGCCGCCTACAGTGAGTTTTATTTTACCGAAACCCTGTGGCCGGACTTCGACACGGAAGAACTAGACCTGGCGCTGGATGCGTACCGGCGGCGTGATCGCCGTTATGGCGGGCGCGATCCGGAAGGTCTGGAAGCACAGGCCTGAGGGCCGGGGTGAAACGGTCCCGGCTGAGCTCTCCGAGGCAGCCGGTCACCAGAATAAATTGATCAAGGGTTAAACGGTGCTAAAACAACGAATAATTACCGCGCTGGTGTTAGTCGCTCTTTTTCTGGGGCTTCTGTTCTGGGTGCCACTGCAATGGTTTTCGATAGCCATCGCTGGTGTCATTATTTTGGGCGGCTGGGAGTGGGCCAACCTTTCCAACCTGAACCGCGCTCTGCGGTTTGTATTTCTGGGTGCGCTGGGTGTGGCTCTGGTCGGCACTGCGCGCTATGTTTTCGATTTCGATTTTTCCAACCCTGATACTGATCGCGCGCGCCAGATACTGGCGGTGGCCTGCGGTTGGTGGGCACTGGCGTTTCTGTGGGTGCAGGGCTATCCCGCCAGCGCCATGCTATGGGGCAATCGCTGGGCCCGGGGGCTGATAGGCCTGGTGGTGCTGGTGCCGGCTTGGCTCTCTGTTGTGATTCTGCAAGGGCTGGAGCATGGTGCCTGGCTAGTGCTGTTTGTGGTGGCCGTGGTGGTTGCTGCCGATGTGGGTGCCTACTTCGTGGGGCGCAAGTTTGGCAAGCACAAGCTGGCGCGGGAAGTCAGTCCGGGGAAATCCTGGGAGGGTTTCTTTGGCGGCCTGGCGGCATGCCTCGTACTGGCGCTGGGAGTTTCGATTGCCTTTGACCTGCCCACCAAAAATACCATCCTGTTTACCTTCGGTGTTCTGGTGACCGCGCTGGCATCGGTGATCGGGGATCTGGTGGAGAGTATGTTCAAACGCCACCGGGGGATCAAAGACAGCAGCAGAATTCTGCCCGGCCACGGTGGCATACTTGACCGCCTGGATAGCCTTACTGCGGCCCTGCCGGTATTCACCATGGCGGCGCTGGCCAGTGAGCTCCCCAAGTATCTTTAATGGGGTGTATCGTGTCTGAATTTTGCCCTGCAAATGGGCCGTCAACGAAAGTTGGTCCCGCTATCGGCCTGATCCGATATGTCAGTGGGCCCTGAGGTAGTTCGTTTTCATGGTTTCCTCTACTCGTTCTTCCACTGCGCAACCCGTCTGTGTGCTCGGTTCCACGGGCTCCATCGGTGTCAGTACTCTGGATGTGCTGGCCCGTCACCCCGACAAGTATTCGGTTTTCGCCCTCACTGCCCGCGAACGGGTAGAGGAGTTGGCGCAGCAGTGTCGCAAATACGCTCCGCGCTATGCGGTGGTGCTGGAAGAGGAGAAGGCCGTCCAGCTGCGACAGGCTCTGAGCGGTGAGAATCTGCCGACGGAAGTGATGTGCGGTGTCGATGCCCTGTGTCAGGTGGCCTCCGACGCTCGGGTGGCTGTGGTCATGGCTGCCATTGTTGGTGCGGCGGGTCTTAAGCCTACCCTCGCTGCAGTGCGTGCAGGTAAGAAGGTGCTGCTGGCCAACAAGGAATCCCTGGTAATGGCGGGCCCGCTATTTATGTCCGCCCTGGCGGATAGCGATGCGCAGTTGTTGCCTATCGACAGTGAGCACAACGCCATCTTCCAGTGCCTGCCATACCCCTGCGAGAGCTTGCAGGACGCTGGTGTGGAGCGGATTCTGTTGACCGGTTCCGGTGGGCCTTTCCGCACTGCGGATCCTGCAGCCCTGGAATCGGTGACGCCCGATGAAGCCTGCGCGCACCCGAACTGGTCTATGGGTCGCAAAATTTCGGTGGATTCCGCGACCATGATGAATAAGGGGCTGGAGTTCATCGAGGCCTGCTATCTTTTTCACGCCAGCCCGGCTGAAATCCAGGTGGTGGTGCACCCGCAAAGTATCGTGCACTCGATGGTGCAGTACCGGGACGGCTCACTGCTGGCGCAGATGGGCAACCCGGATATGCGGACTCCCATTGCGCACGCCCTGTCTTTCCCGCAGCGTATCGACAGCGGGGTAGCGGCTCTGGACCTGATCCTTCAGGGGCGGCTCGACTTTGAGGCGCCGGATGAGGCCCGTTTCCCCTGTCTGCGCCTGGCGCGAGAGGCGATAGATGCCGGTGGCAGTGCGCCCACGACCCTGAACGCCGCCAATGAAGTGGCTGTTGAAGCCTTCCTCAATGGCCAGTTGCCGTTCACCGGGATTGCCCGGGTGATCGAAAAGGTCATGAAAACCAGCGAAGTGGTTGAACTGACAGACCTGGATGCAGTCGAACTCGCTGACCGGATCGCTCGCGAGCGGGCCAGCGAAATACTGAAAGATCTGTACGGCTCCTGCAGTGCCGATAGCACCCACAGGGGGCAGCCGTGCCCGCAATCGAGATCAATGTAAACTGACCCCATGTTAGATTTCATACAAACTGCAGTTTGGGCCTTGATCGCCCTTGGTGTACTGGTGAGCTTTCACGAGTTTGGTCACTTTATTGTGGCGCGCTGGTGTGGGGTCAAGGTACTGCGTTTTTCCGTGGGCTTCGGTAGGCGGCTGTTTTCCCGCTATGACCGTCACGGTACGGAATTCACTATTTCAGCCATCCCGCTTGGTGGTTACGTAAAAATGCTCGACGAGCGCGAGGGGAATGTTGCGCCGGCGGAGCTGGATCAGGCCTTCAACCGCAAAAGCGTCTGGCAGCGCATGGCGATCGCCGCAGCGGGTCCTGTTGCCAACTTCTTGCTGGCCATTGTGTTGTTCTGGGGTGTATTCCTTGGCGGAACCTCCGGTGCTGTACCTATCGTCGACAAGGTTGAACCGGGCAGTCTGGCAGCATACGCCGGGCTTGAATCCGGTCAGGAAATCATCGCGGTAGACGATCATGCCACGCCTACCTGGCAGGCGCTGAACTGGCAGCTCGCCAATCGACTGGGCGATACGGGGCATATCAAGTTCTCTGTGCGCTACCCGGACTCGTCCCTTGAATACCACATGTACGCGGATGTAGAGCGCTGGCTCGCGGGACAGGAGGTGCCTGACCCCTTGCAGGAAATCGGCATCTCCCTGTGGACCCCTTCGGTAAGCATGGAGCTGGCCCAGGTAGTTCCGGGCAGTCCAGCGGAGCGCGGCGGGCTGCAGGCTGGAGATGAGATTGTCGGCAGTGACGGTCGCCAGTTCGAGAGCTGGGACGCCTGGACCAGCTATATCAAGGCGCGCCCGGAGCAGGTGGTCGAAGTGACGGTTTTGCGCGGTGGTGTCGAGCAGCGCGTGTCGGTCACCCCCGACATGGTAAAACTCGACACCGGAGAGGAAATCGGTCGTATTGGTGTATTGCCGGTGGCGACTTCATGGCCGGAGGAACGGGTGCGCCGCTACCACTACGGCGTACTGGGGGCCTTCAACAAGGGCCTTGAGGAAACCTGGAGTAAAACGGTCTTTACCCTCGACAGTCTGAAAAAACTGTTGTTTGGGCAGCTGTCCACTCGCAACTTGAGCGGTCCAATCACCATTGCTAAAGTGGCCGGCACTTCGGCGGACGCAGGGTGGCAGTCATTCCTGTCTCTGCTGGCACTGCTCAGTATCAGCCTTGGAGTGTTGAACCTGCTGCCTATCCCGGTTCTCGACGGTGGACACCTGCTCTATTACGGTATTGAAGCCATCAAGGGCTCGCCGGTGTCGGAACGGGTGCAAATGATTGGATTGCAGGTGGGAATGGCTATGGTGCTCGGCATCATGGCGCTGGCGTTGTACAACGACATTTTGCGCCTTTAGAGGTTGGCTTCCGATCGGAGCAGGTCGGAGCCAGAGAAGTATGTACGGGCGAAAGGCCCGGCTGGAATTGCGAATAACAACTCGGAATTAGTAGATGAAGAATTTCCTGAAAGCGGCTTCGCTCGGCCTGGCTTTGCCTGTTGCTGCGTACGCGCAGTCGTTTGTGGTCAACGATATTCGCGTTGAAGGTTTGCAGCGTGTTTCTGCTGGCAGTGTATTTGCCGCTCTGCCGGTACGGGTTGGCGACCAGATTGAGAGTCTGGAGATCCAGAGTGCCACCCGCGCGCTGTTCCGCACTGGTTACTTTCAGGATATCCAGATAGGCCGCGAGAACGGTGTTCTGGTGATCACCGTGCGCGAGCGCCCGGCCATCTCCAAGATCGAGATCACTGGTAACAAGGCGATCAAGACCGAAGATCTGCTGAAAGGCATGAACGATAACGGCCTTGCTGAAGGGCAGATCTTCAAGCGCGCCACCCTTGAGGGGCTGGCCCAGGAGCTGCAGCGCCAATATGTTGCCCAGGGTCGCTACGGTGCCAGTGTGAAAACCGAGGTCAAGGAGCTGCCCCGCAACCAGGTAGAACTGAAGGTGGTAGTGGATGAGGGCTCCGTCGCCGCCATCAAGCACATCAATATTGTCGGCAACAGCGCTTTTTCCGATGAAGAACTGGGCGAAATCTTCGAACTGCAAACCACCGGTTGGCTGTCGTGGCTGAACAGCGATGACAAGTATTCCCGCGAGAAGCTCACCGGCGACCTGGAGCGTCTGGAGTCCTACTATCTGGACCGCGGTTATCTCGAGTTCAAAATTGACTCTACCCAGGTGTCTCTGAGCCCGGACAAGCAGAGCGTATTTATCACCGTCAATATTACCGAGGGCGATATTTACAAGGTTTCCGACGTGGAACTCGCGGGCGACCCTGTGGTATCCGAAGAGGAAATCCGCCGCCTGTTGCTGGTACGTAAGGGACAGACGTTCTCGCAGGTATTGATGACCACTACGTCTGATTACATTACCAAGCGCCTCGGTAACGAAGGCTATACCTTTGCCGAAGTCAACGGCATGCCAGAGGCCAACGAAGAAGATAAGACCGTAAAAGTCACTTTCTTTATTGACCCGGGCAAGCGCGCTTATGTGCGCCGGATTAACTTCCGTGGCAATACTCGTACTTCTGACGATGTGCTGCGCCGCGAAATGCGTCAGATGGAATCTGCTTCTGCATCTTCTGCGCGTATTGAGCAGTCCAAGGTACGCCTGGAGCGCCTGGGTTACTTCAAAGAAGTACAGGTGGAAACCACAGAAGTGCCCGGCACTTCCGACCAGATCGATGTGGAGTACACCGTAGAAGAGCAGCCTTCCGGAACTATCGGTGGTACCGTGGGTTACGCTCAGGGCAGCGGCCTGGTGCTGGGTGCCAACGTCCAGGAAAACAACTGGCTGGGTACCGGTAAGTCCGTTGGTTTTGCGGTGAATACTTCCAGGTACCAGTCGGTGGTGAATTTTTCTTACACCGACCCATACTTCACTCCGGATGGTGTAAGTCGTGGCTTTAATGTGTTCTATCAGGAACGCGATTACTCCGAGATCAACCTCTCCAGCTACAACACCACCACCTATGGTGCGGGCCTCAGTTTCGGCTACCCGATTTCCGAAATTTCGCGGGTAGGTTTGAATATCGGTTTCAATCACCTGGAATTGAGTACGCAGCTCAATTCGGTTAAAGAGATCAGTGAGTCGCCGACACCTATCGAGGGAGTCGATTCGGTATATCTCAACTCCGCTGCAAACAACCAGGCAATTGCCGATGCAATTGAAGCGGGTCAGGCGCTCGATTTGAGCATGCCGGTAATGCCCGATCAGCTGAACACGGACTTGAACGGTTTTGTAGACCTGTACGGTGATGAGTTCGATACCTGGTCTTTGACCACCTCCTATGCCCGTTCCACGCTGAACCGAGGCATTCTTGCAACCCGTGGTGCATCTCAGCGAGCCTCGGTGGAGATTGCGCTTCCTGGCGGCGACCTCGAGTATTACAAGTTTATTTACACGGCTCAGTATTTCCGCCCGCTGACCAAGGACCTGACACTGCGTTTGCGCACGCGTGTCGGTTACGCTGAGGGCTATGGTGATACCGATCAGCTGCCATTTTTCGAAAACTTCTACGGCGGTGGCTTTGGTTCCGTACGTGGATTCGAACGTAATACTTTAGGTCCACGCTCTACACCAGCGACTCCTTATTTGTTGACGCCGGCGTCCGTGAGCACAACGTCTTCAGTGGCGCCCTGTGCGGTGGATGAAGAAGGGCTTGTCACCAAACGGTGTTACATAGAAAGTGAAATCGATGGTGAGCTGGCGGTGCAGCCAAACAGCCGCGAGCCGCAACCTTTCGGTGGCAATATTCTGGTAGAGGGTAGTGCCGAGGTGATCTTCCCGATCCCCTTCGTAAAAGACCAGCGCTCCATGCAGTCGGCATTTTTCATCGACGCGGGTAATGTTTTCAGCACCAACTGTGGTGTATCTCAGCTGAACTGTTACGATATCGACGCCAAATACCTCAATGTCTCGGCAGGGATAGGTTTGACGTGGATCACCGGTTTTGGCCCGCTCACTTTCAGTCTCTCTAAAGCACTGGAAGAGAACGACGACGATGAGGTTGAAGTGTTCCAGTTCTCACTGGGCAACAGCTTCTAATTGATAATAAACCTGCGCTCCCGAGGGCGCCGATTACGGACAGAGATACGGAGAATAAACGTGTTCAAATTTGTTAAAGCAAGTGCAATTTTACTGGCGAGCCTGCTGTTTACCGGTGCGGCTGTAGCACAGACCAAGGTCGCGGTGGTCAATATCCAGGCTGCGATCATGAGCACTGAAAAAGCTACCTCCAAGATCAATGCCCTGAAAACCAGCTCTGAGTACTCCCAGCTGCAAAACAGTGCGGAAAGCATTCGCGCAGAAGTGCAGAAATTGGCTGAGGACGCGCAGAAAAATGGCGTGACCTGGTCTGATGAGCAGAAGGCTGAGCAGCAGCGCAAAATGAATTTCAAGCGTTCCGACTTTGAGACTGCGGTTAAGAAGCTGCGTGCGATGGAAGGCCAGGCGGTTCAGGATCTGCAGAAGGAGCTTCTGCCAAAGGCCAAGACCGCGCTGGAAGAGGTGATCAAGGAGCGCAAGCTGGACCTGGTTCTGGATGCCACTTCTGCAGTATACGCAGGGGCCAATGCAAATCTCACCGAAGAGCTGGTGAAGCGACTAAACGCTGCAAAATAATCGTCAACGAACTGTTATCGGAACCTCAGTATGAGCGAGCGGCCAACACTGGCGCTGTTGGCGGAGAAGCTGGGCGCGGATTTGCGCCTGGCGGCGGGGGCCAGCGACTCGCTGGTGCCCTCGGGGCTCAATACCCTGCAAGACGCCAACGAAAATGAAGTCAGCTTTCTGGCCAGTGCAGCCTATAAGCGCTTCCTTCCCTCGACGCGCGCCTGTGCAGTGCTTGTGACCGAAGAGCAGGCTGAGGCCTGCCCGGTTACTGCGCTGGTTATTCCCAACCCCTATCAGGCCTTTGCACTGGCGACGTCCGTTTACGACCGCACGCCTCAATATGCTGCGGGTATTGATCCCTCTGCGACGGTCGACCCCAGCGCTGATGTGCACGAAACCGCCTATATTGGCCCGGGCACCGTTATTGAGGGCGGCGCCCAGATCGCCGAAAGTGCGGTAATCGGCGCGGGTAGCTTTGTTGGCGCCGGCAGTGTTGTTGGCGCGCGCAGCCGCTTTTTCCCCAATGTGGTGGTGTATCACGGATGCTTCATCGGTGCTGACTGTATCATTCACAGCAACACCGTTATCGGTGCGGATGGTTTTGGTTTTGCGCCCAGTGGCGGCAAGTGGACCAAAATCCATCAGCTGGGAGGAGTGGAAATAGCGGATGAAGTCGAAGTAGGCGCAAATACCTGCATCGATCGTGGCGCACTTGGCAATACTGTGATCGGGCACGGGGTCAAGATCGACAATATGGTCCAGATCGCTCACAATGTGCAGATTGGTGACTACTCAGCCATGGCTGCCTGCTCTGCGGTGGCGGGCAGCGCCATAATTGGAAAACACTGCACCATCGCCGGTGGTGTGGGCATCGTCGGTCACGTGACCGTGGCTGACCGCAGTCACGTTACTGCAAGGACGCTGGTCACCAAGTCCATTGAGGAAGCCGGCTCCTATTCCAGTGGTACTCCTTTCTCAGACAGTCGCTCCTGGCGCCGCAATGCGGTTCGCTATGGACAGCTGGACCAGATGGCGCGACGCCTGAACAGCCTGGAAAAGGCATTTCAGCAGGTTGCACCAGATGTCCCTACTGGGAGAGAGGCGCCAGACAAGTCACCGTAAGGTGGTAGGGATCGAGGCCGGGTAACTGCCGGTCTCTCAAACACAGATTTTTATTCGTAAATTCGGGGCGTTAGGCGCCCCGAAGTGGTTTCTGGGGACATATCGTCATGATGGACGTACAGGAAATTCGTCAATACCTTCCGCACCGCTATCCTTTTCTTCTGGTAGACCGGGTTGTTGAGCTGGAAGAGGGCAAATTGATCAAGGGCTACAAGAATATCTCGATCAATGAAGAGGTATTTAATGGTCACTTTCCGGAAGTACCGATTTTTCCCGGTGTGATGATCGTGGAGGCGCTAGCGCAGGTGTCCGGAATTCTGGGCTTCAAAACCCTTGGTCAGAAGCCGGAAGACGGTTATTTGTATTTGTTCGCGGGTATCGACAATGTGCGTTTCAAGCGACAGGTAGTTCCGGGCGACCGTTTGCAGCTGGAGTCCGAAGTGGTATCCGAGCGCCGCGGAATCTGGAAATTTGCCGGTAAGGCCAGTGTGGACGGAGAACTGGCAGCGTCCGCGGATATTCTCTGCGCAGTCAAGAAAATCTGAACCCGAGTTGGTGAGGAGAAGACCACAGAATGCAGACCAGTATTCACCCGACGGCGATCGTTGACGGCTCGGCGAAAATTGGCGAGGGCGTGAAGATAGGCCCTTACAGTGTGATCGGGCCGGACGTGGAAATTGGTGATGGCTGTGAAATTGCCTCCCATGCTGTCCTGAGCGGACCGACCAAGTTGGGTAAAAACAACCGTATTTACCAGTTCTCGACGGTTGGGCAGGACACGCCGGACAAGAAGTATCAGGGCGAAGATACGACTCTGGTGATTGGCGATAACAACGTCATTCGTGAAGGCGTCACCATTCACCGTGGCACCGTTCAGGATCGCGGAGAAACCACCATCGGCAATGATAACCTGCTGATGGCCTATGCCCATATCGGTCACGATAGTGTTATTGGCAATAACACCATTCTCGTCAACAACGTTGCCTTGGCGGGCCATGTGTTTGTGCGCGACTGGGCTATCTTGAGCGGCTACACGCTGGTTCACCAGTACTGCACCATCGGCGAGCATGCGTTCACCGGGATGGGGGCAGGTATCGGCAAGGACGTGCCCGCTTATGTGATGGTGGCTGGAAATCCGGCGGAAGCGAAAACCATCAATGCCGAGGGATTGCGTCGTCGGGGATTCAGCCGGGAAGATATCTCTCTGATCAACAAGGCCTACAAGATTGTCTATCGGCGCGGTTTGACCACCGATGAGGCGCTCGAGTCTCTCGCACAGCTCCGTCAGGAATCCGCGGTTATTCAGCCTTGGATTGACTCTCTGCAAAATTCTACCCGCGGCATTGTTCGCTGAGGATGTCCGTGGCTGAACGAGATGTACTGCGTATCGGCATGCTGGCCGGTGAGGCGTCGGGAGACATCCTTGGGGCCGGTCTGATTGCGGCGCTGCAAAAGCGCTTTGATCGGGTTGAGGTCACGGGCATTGCGGGGCCTCGTATGCAGGCTCTTGGCGCCGATTCCATGTTCCCGATGGAGCGTTTGTCTGTCATGGGGCTGGTGGAGCCCCTCAAGCGTCTGCCAGAACTGCTAAAGATTCGTCGTTCCCTGCGGCAGCACTTTATCGCCAACCCCCCGGACCTGTTTATCGGTATCGATTCACCGGATTTTAATCTCGGGCTTGAAGAATCGTTGCGATCTGCGGGTATACCCACCATGCATTATGTGAGTCCATCCGTCTGGGCCTGGCGCCAGGGGCGAATCAAGAAGATCGCCCGGGCAGTGGATCACATGCTTACACTGCTGCCGTTTGAGGCCGAATTCTATCGCGAGCACAAGGTGCCGGTGACGTTTGTCGGGCACCCGCTCGCAGATGACATACCGCTTGATGTTGATGTGTCGGCGGCAAAAACGGCGCTCGGGTTTGCGGCGGAAGATGAGGTGGTTGCATTACTGCCTGGCAGTCGTGGCGGAGAAGTGCGCTTGCTGGGGCCCCTGTTTCTGCAGGCGGCCCTCTGGTGTTCCCAGCGCCGGCGCAGCCTGCGATTTGTTCTGCCGGCAGCTAGTTCCGAGCGAAAAGTGCAGCTGGAGCAGCAGATTGCGGATATGCCGGGTATAGAGGCGTTACCGCTGACCATTCTCGATGGGCAGTCTCAGCAGGCGCTGGCGGCGGCGGACGCAGTGCTGATTGCCTCCGGCACTGCCACGCTGGAAACCATGTTAATGAACAAGCCCATGGTGGTGGCCTACAAGATGGCGAGTCTTTCCTACGCCATTTTCTCTCGTATGCTGCACACGCCTTGGGTTTCCCTTCCCAATCTGCTGGCACAGCGCGAGCTGGTGCCGGAGATCCTTCAGGATGATGCAACGCCGGAAGCGTTGGGTGCGGCGGTGCTGAATTATTTCGAGGATCCGCTGCTGGGTGATCGCCTGCGCAGGGAGTTCAGCGAACTACACCAGCAATTGCGTCGCGACGCCTCCGAAAAAGCCGCGGATGCTGTCTGCAGTCTGATCAATCGATAACTCTGATTCGAAAAACTCCAATGAAATCCAAATCCCCCCTCCCACCCTATGTGTGCAGCTATTCCGGCGATCTTCTGGCGGGGGTCGATGAAGTGGGGCGCGGGCCCCTCGCTGGGGATGTGGTAGCGGCCGCGGTGATTCTCGATCCGCAGAACCCCATTCCCGGGCTGGCTGACTCGAAAAAACTGTCTGAGAAAAAGCGCGAACAGCTGTTTGATGAAATTCGGGAAAAGGCCCTGAGTTTTGCGATCGCTCGCGCTACCGTCGATGAAATCGACCAGCTCAATATCCTGCACGCGAGTCTGCTGGCGATGAAGCGCGCTGTAGAGCAGTTGTCGGTACAGCCGGAGTTTGTGCTGGTGGATGGCAATCGCAAACCGCGCTGGCACTACGAGTGTGATACGGTAGTGAAGGGCGATGACCGGGTTGCGGCGATTGCTGCGGCTTCGATATTGGCCAAGGTCACGCGAGACCGTGAGATGGTCGAGCTGGATAAGGTCTACCCGGGCTACGGCCTGGCTGGACACAAGGGGTATCCAACCAAGGTTCATATGGAAGCGCTCGAGAGGCTGGGTGCGACGCCGGCCCACCGCAAAAGTTTTGCGCCGGTGAGGCGGCAGCTGGAACTGATATAGCGCGGGAGCTGAGGTGTTGGAGCTGGCTTAGCTCGCCTTTTTCACTCGCGCGCTGGTGATCATCTTGTCGGACACTTCCACAATTTCAATCAGGTAGTCCTGGATATACAGGCTGATATTGCCCTCCGGAATACTTTCCAGGTGCTCCATGATCAGGCCGTTAAAGGTCTTGGGGCCATCAGTGGGTAGATGCCAGTGCAGGGTGCGGTTGATTTCCCGGATCGATGTACCGCCATCCACCAGATACCAGCCATCTTGCTGCTCGACAATTTCCTCGTCGTCGCTGGGTACCGGGCTCGCGGTAAAGTCTCCGACGATTTCTTCCAGTAGGTCTTCCAGGGTCACGATCCCCATTACCTCGCCGTATTCATCCACTACCAGCCCCATACGCCGTTTTTTCTGCTGAAAATTCATCAGCAGGGTGGGCAGGGGGGTGGCCTCCGGGACGAAATAGGGCTCGTTGAGGTGGGATTTCAGGGTCTCGGCGGTGAGGTCTTTGGGGCCGTCGCGCAGAATCTGCGCCGCGCGGCGCAGGTGCAGTATGCCGACCACCTGATTGATGTCGCCACGATATACCGGCAGGCGGGTATAGCTGCTCTCCGCCAGTTGCTGCAGTATTTCCTCCGCGGAGTTGTCCAGATCGACACCGATCACCTCGTTGCGGGGGATCATGATGTCTTCCACCGTCGCCTGGTCCAGGTCCAGCACGTTCAGCAGCATGCCTTTGTGCTTGGTCGGTAGCAGGGCGCCGGATTCAAAAACCACAGTACGCAACTCTTCCGGGGCCAGATGTTCCGCCTCTGACTCCTTGCCTGCCTCGACGCCAACCAGGCGCGCCAGTGCGTTGGACACGCTTCCGACCAGCCAGACAAAGGGGGACAGCAGCCACAGCAGGGGGCGCAGTATCACGCTGGCGGGGAAGGCAATTTTTTCCGGGTGCAGTGCGGCAATGGTCTTTGGGGTGACCTCGGCAAAGATCAGCACGATGACGGTCAGCGCTGCAGTGGCATACCAGACGCCGGCCTCGCCGTAGAGGCGGGTAAACACGGCACCGGCAATCACCGAGGCGAGAATATTCACCATGTTGTTGCCGATCAGGATCACGCCAATCAGCTTGTCGGGGCGCGCCAGCAGCTCGGTGGCACGCTTGGCACCGCGGTGCCCGCTCTTCGCCTGGTGGCGCAGGCGGTAGCGGTTCAGGGCCATCATGCTGGTTTCTGAGCTCGAGAAGAAGGCGGAAATGACTATCAGCAGGCCTATTAATCCAAATAACAGGCCGGGAGGCAGGTCGTTCAAGGGGGAACTCTTTCTATTGAATCAGGGCGATATTGGATTAGATCTGTGAATGCCGCAAGTCGGCAGTCTCAGCCTCGGGGGAAAATGACTTCGAGAGCCAGCTTGCTGCCAAAAAATGCCAGCATCAGCACCGCAAAAGCAGACAGGGTCCAGCGTACGGCCGTATTCCCACGCCAGCCATTTTTCCAGTGGCCCCAGAGCAGGATGCTGTAAAGGATCCACGCGAGTATCGACAGCGTCGTCTTGTGCACCAGATGCTGGGCAAACAGGTCGTCCACGAACAGTGCACCGGTCACTAGGGAGGCGGTGAGCAGCAGCTGGCCAAACGCTACCAGGCCAAACAGCAGGCTCTCCATAGTTTGCAGCGGAGGCAGCAGGCGGCTAATGCCGGATGGGCGGTGGTTGTGCAACTGCTGGTTGAGCCAGTAAAGGTAGATAGCCTGCAGGGTTGCCAGGGTCAGCAGGGAGTAGGCTGAGATCGAAAGCAGGGCGTGGGCGGCAATACCCGGCGATATATCTGCCTGTGGTGATACGCCGCCCCAGGCGTGTACCGCTGCCATTTCGGACAGGGCTGCCAGGGGGGCAAGGGCCAAAACGAGCAGGGTGAGCCTGTGCTTGAGGGAAAGAAAAAGCAGCAGCAGTGCCACAGCCCAGGTGATCAGGGACAGCATGGCTGACAGGTCGAATCGAAAGCCATTGTCCGTCAGCAGTACGAACCTCAGGGTGATGGCGTGGGCCGCTACCGCGCACGCGAACAGTGCCGTCAGCAGGGGCTGCAGGCGCGCTTGTGATTGGCGAGACAGGCTGACAGCCGCTACTACTGTAGTGGCCAGATAAAGTGCAATTGCCGTCCAGTGGGCGAACGCCGCCATGTAGGGTGATTCCGTCTTGCTGTTTTTATAGGTAAAGGTTATAGGTTCCGGGCGGGCAGTGTGTCACAGCGCGCCTGTGCTGGAAAGCCCGCCTGGGCTATACTGCCGCGTTTTTGGGGTACCGGTAGTTGCCGGCCCACCACGGCTCTTACGATTTGAGAAGGTGATATGTTCGATAACCTGAGCGACCGTCTGTCGTCGGCACTGAAAAAAGTCACAGGTAAAGCGCGTCTGACGGATGACAATATCCGCGACACCTTGCGCGAAGTGCGCAAGGCCCTGCTGGAGGCGGATGTGGCGCTGCCGGTGGTTAAGGAATTTGTTCAGCAGGTACGTACCGCGGCAGTGGGCCAGAAGGTTAGCAAGGCGCTCAACCCCGGTCAGCAGTTTGTCAAGATTGTTCAGGATGAGCTGGTCAAGGTCATGGGTGAGGCGGCCACGCCGCTGAACCTGGCAGTGCAGCCGCCGGCAGTCATCCTGATGGCGGGCCTGCAGGGCGCGGGTAAGACCACCAGCGTGGCCAAGCTCTCCAAGTATCTGCAGGAGCGCGAAAAGAAGAAGGTCATGGTGGTGAGTGCGGACGTCTATCGTCCCGCCGCGATCAAGCAGCTGGAAACCCTGGCGGGTGAGGTGGGTGCACTGTTTCATCCGTCTGAGCCCGATCAGAAGCCGGTGGATATCGCCAAAGGTGCCGTGGAAGCTGCGCGCAAGCAGTTCGCCGATGTGCTGATCGTGGATACCGCCGGTCGCCTGCACATCGATGATCAATTAATGGATGAAATCCGCGAACTTCATGAAGTGCTGGATCCAGCCGAGACCCTGTTCGTTATCGACGCCATGATCGGTCAGGATGCGGTGAATACGGCCAGTGCGTTTAATGAGGCTCTGCCTCTGACTGGTGTGGTGCTGACCAAAGCCGACGGCGATGCCCGTGGCGGTGCTGCGCTGTCTGTGCGCCACGTTACTGGTAAGCCGATCAAGTTTATCGGTGTCGGTGAAAAGACCGATGCGCTGGAAACCTTCCATCCGGACCGGATCGCGTCGCGCATCCTGGGCATGGGCGACATTCTCTCCCTGATCGAACAGGCTGAGCAGACCATCGACAAGTCGAAGGCTGAAAAGCTGGTCAAGAAGGTGCAGAAGGGCAAGGGCTTCGATCTGGAAGATCTGCGCGATCAGCTGCAGCAAATGCAGAATATGGGCGGCCTCGGTGCGCTAATGGACAAAATGCCCGGTATGGGTGGGTTGGCCCAGGCAGCGCAGCAGGCGGATATGGGTAAGGAATTCCGCCGTATGGATGCCCTGATCAGTTCCATGACCCCGGACGAGCGCCGCAACCCAGAGTTGCTGAATGGTTCCCGCAAGCGCCGCATCACGGCGGGGTCGGGCACGCAGATCCAGGATCTGAACCGCCTGCTCAAGCAGCACAAGCAAATGGGCAAGATGATGAAAAAGCTCAAGGGCGGCGGCATGGGCAAGATGATGCGCGGCCTGGGTGGTCTTCCCGGTATGGGCGGCGGCGCTGGTGGTATGGGCGGTGCCGGTGGCCTGGGTGGCATGCCCGGCGGCCTGCCGCCTGGATTTCGTAAAAAGTAAGTTGGGGTCTCTCTTGTTCCGGTAACCCTGGCGGACAGTCCCGGATTTTCGGGCGTTGTGGCGTATTTATTCGCCGCTATACAAACCGTAAACCGTGCATTAGAATACGCCGCCTTTCAGCTAGCCCTATGGCTGCTGAGTGTTGATTTAAAAGCAGATTTTGTTTCGGCTGTTTTGTCGGGCAGGGTCTGAAATACCGCCGTGAGGCGGGATATACCGGTCACAAAGGGTGACTGGTGAGTGTTGAAACTACAGGATAGCTACATGGTAACCATTCGTTTGGCTCGTGGCGGTGCGAAGAAGCGCCCGTTTTATCACCTGACTGTGACCGACAGCCGCAAATCCCGCGACGGTCGTTTCATTGAGCGTGTTGGCTTCTTCAACCCGGTAGCCCGTGGTCAGGAAGAGCGTCTGCGTGTTGACCGCGAACGCGTTGAGTTCTGGGTAGGCCAGGGCGCACAGGTTTCCGACCGCGTCAGCAAGCTGCTGAAAGAATCTGCCTGATTTCTATCTGCCCATTAGTCTGTATTCCGGGGTATCTCTGTGGCTGAGCATTCGGTAGTTGGTGAAGATCTGGTTACCGTAGGCCGTATTACCACAGTGTACGGAGTACGCGGTTGGGTGAAGGTGCACTCCTTTACCGAGCCGATGGACAATATCCTGCAGTTCTCCCGCTGGTGGCTTGCCGCTGCCGGCCAGAGTAGCGAGCAGGGGCAAGGGGCAGGGGGAACGGCGAACTGGCAACCTCTTGAGATCGACCAAGGCAAACGCCACGGCAAAGGCCTGATCGTACATATCAAGGGAGTGGACGACCGCGATCTCGCGGCACAGTTCTGCCAGAGAGATATCGCCATTGACGGCAGTGAAATGCCGCAATTGGACGAAGGTGAATACTACTGGCATCAGCTGCAGGGCCTGCAGGTGGTGAGCCAGTTTGAAGGTCGCGAATTCCGCTTCGGTGAAGTGGTGCGACTGATGGAAACCGGTGCCAACGATGTCATGGTGGTGCGCGGTGGAGACGACGGGCGCGAGCGCCTGATCCCGTATCTGCCTGGCGAATACATCACCAGTGTTGACCTGAAAGCGGGCCAGATTACCGTCGATTGGGACCCCGAGTTCTGATGACGGATGAGCGTGTCGCCATACCCAGGCGCGTGGCCTTGGTAAGTATCTTTCCGGAGATGTTTGCCGCACTGACCGACTATGGTATCAGTGGTCGGGCCGTGAAAGACGGCTTGCTGGAAGTGCGCTGCTGGAATCCGCGGGATTTCACCAGTGACAGGCATCGCACCGTGGACGATCGCCCCTACGGCGGAGGTCCCGGCATGGTGATGCTGGCGGAGCCTCTTACTCAGGCACTGCGCGAGGCGCGCGCCTGGGCGGAAGAGCTCGGCCCTACACGGTCAATCTACCTGTCCCCCCAGGGGCGGCAGCTGGATCAGGCCGGTGTGGAGAGTCTCGCCCAAAGTGGCAATCTGGTTTTGTTGGCCGGTCGCTACGAGGGTGTGGACGAGCGCGTGGTGGAGTCATTGATCGATGAAGAGTGGTCGATCGGGGACTACGTCCTGAGTGGTGGCGAGCTCGCTGCCATGGTGCTGGTAGACGCGGTGACGCGATTGATACCGGGTGCGCTGGGGCACGATCAGTCGGCGGTGGAGGACTCCTTCGCCCAGGGACTGCTCGACTGCCCGCATTACACTCGCCCTGAGGATTATCAGGGCAGCCGGGTTCCGGAAGTACTGCTTTCCGGCAACCATGAAAAAATACGCCGCTGGCGCCTCAAACAGGCCTTGGGGCGCACGCAGCAGCGCAGGCCGGACCTTCTGGAAAAGCTGGCGCTGACCCCGGAACAGGCGCAACTGTTGGAAGAGTTCCTGCAGGAATCGCCCCCCGGGAAACAGAATTAATATCGGATTCGCCGTGAGGCGAGAGTAATTCGGTGATCTAGCCGTGAGGCTACATAAACCCTTTTGGAGAACTCCAAATGACTAACAAAATCATCCAGCAGCTGGAAACTGAGCAGCTCAAAGCAGAACTGCCTGAATTTGCCCCGGGCGACACCATTGTCGTTCAGGTAAAGGTAAAAGAAGGTAACCGTGAGCGTCTGCAGGCGTTTGAAGGTGTGGTAATTGGCAAGCGTAACCGCGGCCTGAACTCTTCTTTCACCGTGCGTAAAATCTCCCACGGTGTTGGTGTAGAGCGTACCTTCCAGACTCACAGCCCGCTGGTAGATAGCATTGCAGTGAAGCGTCGTGGTGACGTTCGTCAGGCCAAGCTGTACTACCTGCGCAACCTGACTGGTAAGGCTGCACGTATCAAGGAAAAACTCGGCTGAGTTTCTTTCTGAGTACAAAAAAACCGGAGCTTGTCTCCGGTTTTTTTGTGCCTGAAAAAACCGCTTCCGCGATGCCGTATCCCCATTTTTCTGGGCTCTGTGATTTAATGCCGCAATGAATGTTTTCTCCGATGCACCGCAATTGATTACCGCCTGGCTAGATATGCTGTGGGCCGAGCGCGGTGTCAGTGAGCACACCCGTGCTGCCTATGGGCGTGATCTGAGGGCGTTTGTTTCTTATTGTGAGGGTATTGGCAAGGATCTCGGTCAGGTCGCAAGAGAGGATATTCTCTCTTATCTGGGCGTGCGACACGCCGCCGGCCAGTCTGCCCGCTCCAGTGCCCGGGCGCTTGCGGCGTTGCGCAGTTTCTATCGCCACTGCTTGCGCCAGCGGTTGATGGAGCACGACCCGGTCGCACTGGTCGACAATCCGAAGATGCCCAAGTCCCTTCCCAAATCCCTTTCGGAAGGCGATGTGGAGGCGCTGCTGCAAGCGCCGGACACAGAAACCCCCATCGGTCTGCGTGATCGGGCTATGTTCGAGCTGCTGTACGCTTGCGGTCTGCGGGTCAGTGAGCTGGTGGAGCTCAATATGTCCCAACTCAATCTGCGCCAGGGGGTGGTGCGGGTTTTCGGCAAGGGCAGTAAGGAGCGCCTGGTGCCCATGGGGCAGGCGGCCGAGCGCTGGCTGGAAAACTACCTGCGTAGCGCCAGGCCACAGTTGCTGGCGATGGGGGAGAGCGATGCCTGCTTTCCCGGGCGCTCCGGTCATGCCATGACCCGGCAGACTTTCTGGTACCGGATCAAGCACTGGGCAAAAGTGGCTGGGATTGAGAAACCCTTGTCGCCGCACACCCTGCGCCACGCATTCGCCACGCATCTGTTGAATCACGGGGCCGACCTTAGGGTTGTGCAGCTACTGCTGGGGCACTCTGACCTGTCGACTACCCAGATTTACACCGCAGTGGCGCGGGCCCGTTTGCAGGCCTTGCACGGGGAGCATCATCCTCGGGGGTGATCCGTTCGTGGAAATTGTGATCTGCCTGTAGTAAAACGCGCCTTGGCCTCTCGTGCGCGAGTGGTAAGTGCCATACTGGGCTGAACCCTCGACCGCGCGCGCGGTCTGATAAAGACGAATAATCTGGAGCGAACCGAACCATGACATTTCTTGCCAAGCCACTCTCCGTCCTGGCTGCCCTCTCTACTTCTCTGTTGCTGGGGCAGGTAGCGTTCGCAGATGTGGATGAAGCTGTTGCCAAGCAGATCAAGGCCAAGCTGACTGCCGGCAACCCACAGGCAACCTTTGGTGACGTACGCGAAAGCCCGGTACCGGGTTTGTATGAGGTGGATGTGAACGGCGGCAACGTCCTGTTCGTCTCAAAAGACGGTGGTCACTTTATTGCCGGCGACATGTTCGAAGTGGGGCCGCAACAGGTGGTGAACCTCTCTGAGCAGCGTCGTGGGCTGCATCGCGCGGAAGTGATGGGGCAACAGGACACCAAAGATATGATTGTGTTTTCCCCTAAAGGGAAAGCCAAAGCGCATATCTACGTGTTTACCGATGTGGACTGCGGCTACTGCCGCAAGCTGCACGAAGACGTGCCCGAGCTGAATCGTCGCGGTATCGAAGTGCGTTACCTGGCGTTCCCCCGTGCTGGAATCAACTCCGTTGGTTATCGCAAGCTGGCCACAGCCTGGTGCGCGGATGACCCGAACAAGACCCTGACCGACCTCAAAAACCGCAAGAATGTGTCACTGGAGGTGTGTAAAAACAACCCGGTAGCGGCCCAATACAAAATGGGTAATGAGGTGATCGACGTACGTGGTACACCGACTATCGTGATGGAAGATGGCACCGTGGTGCCCGGTTACATTCCGCCGGCAACCCTGGCCAAAGCGCTGGGTATCTGAGCCGGTCTGATCAAGACGGGTTCAGGCCAGGTTTTTGTCTCGGGGTAATTCCCGGGGCAATAAGAAGACGAATAAAGGGTCGGCAGTTGCCGACCCTTTTTCATTTCTGCTGGCATCTGGCAAGCTGATACTTGAGTGTGCCAGGCTCGCTGAGCGATGCCTGATCGGTTTGGCGCATTTATGACCGGGGTGCGCAATTTAATTGACAATTTCCCCCCTGTCTCAGTATGGTTGTCGACCTTTTTTTGAAATATACGCCAGTTATTGCGTTGTTTTCTGTTTTTAGAGTCATGCGTTAGATCCATGCGCGGAGGGAAGTTGTGAGCGCATTTGCCGATGAAGCCACCCGTAGAGACGTAGAAGTCTCAGAGAATTCCAGAGCCGAGGGCAGTTTGCCTGCGGTGCGTATCGGTATTTGTGGTCTTGGGACCGTAGGTAGCGGTACGGTCAATGTGATGGCGCGCAATAATGAAGAGATTGCCGCGCGCTGTGGTCGCCCGGTAGAGGTCGTGCAGGTTGGCGCCCGCCGTGATAACCCTGACTGCGACATGACGGTCCTGAACGTTACCCGTGAAATCTTCGACGTGGCCAACAATCCCGATGTGGATGTGCTGGTGGAGTTGATTGGCGGCACCACCGTCGCCCGCGAACTGGTATTGACCGCTATCGCCAATGGCAAGCATGTAGTGACCGCGAATAAGGCGCTAATTGCCGAGCACGGCAATGAGCTGTTTGCCGCCGCCGCCGACAAGGGCGTGACTATTGCTTATGAGGCGGCGGTAGCCGGCGGTATCCCCATTATCAAGTCCCTGCGCGAGGGCCTGGTCGGTAACCGTATCCAGTGGCTTGCGGGTATTATCAACGGCACTGGCAACTACATCCTGACCGAGATGCGGGAGAAGGGGCGCAGCTTCGACGAGGCGCTGGCACAGGCTCAGGCGCTGGGTTACGCAGAGGCTGACCCTACATTTGATGTCGAAGGTATCGACGCCGCCCACAAGCTGGTGATCATGGCTTCCCTGGCCTTCGGCATGCCGCTGGCATTCGACAAGGTGTTTACCGAGGGCATTAGCGGTGTTGCCAAGGAAGATATCCAGTACGCCGATGAGCTGGGCTATCGCATCAAGCACCTGGGTATCGCTCGTCGCACCAATGACGGTGTGGAGCTTCGGGTCCACCCGACCCTGATTCCCCAGCGCCGCCTGATTGCCAATGTGAATGGCGTAATGAACGCAGTTCTGGTTCACGGTGATGCAGTGGGCCCGACCCTGTATTACGGCGCCGGCGCCGGTGCCGAAGCCACCGCTTCTGCAGTGATCGCGGATATCGTAGACGTGGCGCGCACGCTGAATGTGCGCCCGGATCAGCGTGTGCCTTTGGCCGGTGTTACCCAGGCCAGCCAGGGTAACCTGGACGACGTTCTGCCCATGGCAGAGGCCGAGACCAGCTACTACATGCGCATTTCTGCCTTTGATAAGCCGGGCGTCATGTCCAAGGTGGCAACCATTTGCAGTGATCAGGGCATCAGTATCGAGGCCTTGATCCAGCACGAGCCCGCGGAAGATGAAGAGCTTGTGCCGGTGGTGCTGCTGACCAGTCGCGCGCGCGAAGCGCAATTACAGGAAGCGGTGAACCAGATCGAAGCGCTGGACAGTATCCAGGGCCCGGTGGTGCGCATTCGCGTTGAGCCTCTCGGCTGAGTACCGGGATGTGACCTTGAGGTGAGGGCGCCGCGCTCACCTCCTTTCTCTTTCTAGAATTCTTCAAGTCAGTAACAACATCGTGAAATTTGTCAGCACCCGCGGCCGCGCGCCGTCTCTCAGCTTTGCCGATACCGTTCTCACCGGCCTCGCCAGTGATGGCGGCCTGTATGTTCCCGAAAAACTGCCCAGCTTCAGTCGTGAAGAAATTGCCGAAATGGCCGGGCTGGATTACAAGGAGCTGGCGTTCCGCATTATGTGGCCTTTCGTTTCAGAAGATCTGAGCGAAGAGGAAATGCGTGGCATCATCGATCGTGCTTACGCCAATTTCCGCCACACCGCCATTGCCCCGCTGGTGCAGACAGACCACAACGAGTGGGTAATGGAGCTGTTCCAGGGGCCGACTCTGGCGTTCAAGGATTTTGCGCTGCAGTTCCTCGGTCAGCTGTTCGACCTGCTGCTGAAAAAGCGCGG
Source organism: Microbulbifer elongatus (assembly GCF_020524885.1). Lineage (GTDB taxonomy): Bacteria > Pseudomonadota > Gammaproteobacteria > Pseudomonadales > Cellvibrionaceae > Microbulbifer > Microbulbifer elongatus_A. Next base: position 1,003,079 of record NZ_JAIVKJ010000001.1, read on the forward strand.
GGAAAAAGTCGTGGTGCTGGGTGCGACCTCCGGCGATACCGGCTCGGCGGCCATCGAAGGCTGTCGCCACTGCGAAAATATCGATATTTTCATTCTGCATCCGCACAACCGGGTTTCCGAGGTGCAGCGCAAGCAGATGACCACCGTGCTGTCGGACAACGTCTACAACATTGCACTCGAGGGCAATTTCGACGATTGCCAGAATATGGTCAAGGCCAGTTTTGCCGACCAGTCTTTCCTGCCCGACGGGCGTCGATTGGTCGCGGTAAACTCTATCAACTGGGCGCGGATCATGGCTCAGATCGTCTACTACTTTCACGCGGCCCTGAGCCTTGGCGGCCCGCACCGCCCGGTGAATTTTTCCGTGCCCACGGGCAATTTCGGCGATATCTTTGCCGGTTATCTCGCCAGCAAAATGGGGCTGCCCATCAATCAGCTGGTGATCGCCACCAACGCCAACGATATTTTGCACCGCTGTATCAGCGCCAACGACCACTCACCGAAGCCACTGGTACACAGTCTGTCGCCGAGCATGGACATTATGGTGTCCAGTAATTTTGAGCGTCTGTTGTTCGATCTGTACGATCGCAATGGCGATGCCGTGGCGGAACTTCTGGCAGATCGCAGCGCGCCGCTGAAGCTGGATGAGGGCGTACTGGAAAATGCCCGTACCCTGTTTGCTTCCGAGCGTGTAGGGGACGAGCGCACTGTGGAGGTGATCCGCGAGGTGTTCGAGTCCACCGAGTATCTGCTGGATCCGCATACCGCCATCGGTGTTGAAGCGGCGCGGCGTGCGCGCAAATCCAAAGCGGAGCCGATGGTGTGTTTGGCCACGGCGCACCCTGCCAAGTTCAGCGAGGCGGTCGACAAAGCCCTGCCGGGTACCGAAGTGCCTCTGCCGCACCATATGCAGGACCTGTTGCAGCGGGAAGAGCGGATGCAAGTGCTGCAAAACGACCTTTCTGCGGTACACGATTTTATCTCCAGGCAATTGGGCTAAGCCCCGTTTGAGCCGCAGCCGGTCGGCGGTAGAATGACGTTTTGCCGGGTGCGCTCGGCAGGCGCAGGAAGCTTCGGCTACCGTATACGACCACCGAACACGACGACCGGATGCGATGAACGCGATTATTCAAAGACGGCCAGTGGATTTATCCTCTGGCCGTTTTACGTCCTCCACACCAGAAATCCTCCAGCGGGTCCTGCTGGGCCGCGGCGTGGCCAGCGAGGAAGCTCTGGACCACCAGCTGACCCGTCTGCTTAGCCCGGCATCGATGCGTGGCGTCGATGCCGCTGTCGATCTGTTGGTGGAGGCAGTGCGCAACCAGCAAAAAATTCTGATCGTCGGCGATTTCGACGCTGACGGTGCCACCAGCAGTACTCTCTCGGTGCTGGCACTGGGCGCGCTCGGTGCCGGGCCAGTGGATTTCCTCGTCCCCAACCGGTTTGAGTTTGGTTACGGCCTGACCCCGGAAATCGTCGAGGTGGCACAGGAATATAATCCGGACCTGTTGATCACCGTGGACAATGGCATCAGTAGCATCGACGGCGTGGCGGCTGCGCGAGCGGCGGGTCTCAAGGTCATCGTTACCGACCACCACCTGCCGGGCAGTGAACTGCCGGATGCCGACGCCATCGTCAATCCCAACCAGCCCGATTGTGAATTTCCGAGCAAAAACCTCGCCGGTGTGGGCGTGATTTTTTATCTGCTGAGTCGTCTGAAAAGCGTGCTGCAACAGCAGGGCTGGTTTGAGGAGGTGGGCATCCCGGCCCCCAACATGGCGGAGTACCTGGATCTGGTCGCCCTCGGCACCGTGGCGGACCTGGTGCCGCTGGACCAGAACAACCGGGTGTTGGTGCACCAGGGGATCGCGCGTATCCGCGCCGGCCGCTGCCGCCCGGGTATTCAGGCACTGATGGACGTGGCGGGGAGGGACCGCGCGCGGCTTTCCACCACTGATATTGGGTTTATCCTTGGCCCGCGTATCAATGCCGCTGGCCGCCTCGATGATATTGGCACCGGTATCCGCTGCCTGCTGACCCGCGATCCGCAAGAGGCGCGTGAGCTGGCGGCCGAGCTGGACGGTCTCAATCGCGATCGCAAGGCGATTGAAGCGGGGATGCAGCGGGAGGCAATGGCAGCACTGGAAAAACTGCAGCTCGCGGAGGAAGGGCTGCCATGGAGCCTGTGCCTGTACGACAGCGCCTGGCATCAGGGCGTAGTCGGTATCCTTGCCAGCCGGATCAAGGAAAAGTTTCACCGTCCGGTAATCGCGTTTGCCGATGGGGACAATGGCCTGGTGAAAGGGTCGGCGCGCTCCATTCCAGGCCTGCATATTCGCGATGCGTTAAGCGATGTGGCTGCAACGCATCCGCAGCTGATCAGCAAATTTGGCGGTCACGCCATGGCTGCCGGCCTGAGCCTGCCTGCGGAAAACCTGCAGGCGTTTACCGACGCTTTCGAGCAAGCTGTGCGCGGGCGCCTCAAAGAATCGCAATTGCAGGCGATAATCGAAACCGATGGCGAACTGCAGCCACACGAATTTTCCATGGAAACGGCCGCGCTGCTGCGGGCTTGTGCACCCTGGGGGCAGGCTTTTCCCGAGCCGGAATTTGATGGCGAATTCCTGTTGCTGCAACAGCGTATTGTTGGTGATCGACACCTGAAAATGACGGTGGCACCAATCAATGCACCACAGCAGGCGATCGATGCCATTGCTTTCAATATCGATACCGATTTCTGGCCCGCTCAGGTGGAGACAGTCCAACTGGCGTTCAAACTGGATATCAATGAATTCCGTGGCCGACAGTCGCTGCAGTTGATGGTCAGCCATATCCGCCCCCTCTGAAAACTATTTTTTCGGTAGGAGCCTGCCTGGCAGGCGAACACTTGTTGAGTTTAGGTGTTCGCCTGCAGGGCAGGCTCTTACGATATGTGAATCAGGAACTCAAATGCATCAAAAACAGGCGCGCGCCGAACTTCTACTGCTGTTGGCAGCACTCTTCTGGGGTGTCGCTTTTGTGCCGCAGAAAATGGCCATGGAGCACCTGCCTCCGCTGGCCTTCAATGCCTGGCGGTTTCTGCTGGGTGGCCTGATTCTGATTCCCCTGGTGTACTGGCTATCGGCAAAACGCGAGGTGGCCACACCGGAGGCGGGCACCGAGGTCAAAACCGGTTGGCGCAAGTGCCTGCCCGGAGGCGCGATTCTCGGATTCTGGTTGTTTCTCGGCGCCGCTTTGCAGCAGTGGGGGCTGGTGTACACCAGCGCCGGGCGCGCGGGCTTTATTTCCGGTATGGAAATGCTGCTGGTGTCGGTTATTGGCCTGTCGCTGGGCGTGGCCACCAACCGCTGGACCTGGGCGGGTATCGGTGTTGCCCTTGTCGGGCTCTATGTACTGGGTGATTTTTCCCAGGAGTCCCAGATGATCGGGGACCTGCTGGTGTTTTGTGGGGCTTTTGCCTTTGCAGTACAGGTGTTGACTGCGGATCGCCTGGTGCAGCGCTATCACGCACTGCGTCTGGCGGCCATCCAGTTTATTTTCTGCGGGCTTTTTTCTGCACTCGCCTCGCTTTTGATCGAGGAGGCAACTCTGCAGGGGGCCGTTGATGCGGCCTGGCCTATCGCCTATATGATGATTTTCTCCACCGCCATCGCGTTTACTTTCCAGTTGCTGGGGCTGCGCCACGCGGCGACCTCTCACGCTACGGTAATCATGAGCCTGGAATCTGTATTCGCGCTGATCGCCGGCTGGCTGATTCTGAGTGAGGTCTTCACCGGGCACGAGTTGCTGGGGTGTGGGCTGATGCTGGCGGGGATGCTGCTCAGTCGCTATGGGACTCACGCGGGTACCCATCACTGATTCATCGAGACTCGCTGTACATAACGGGATAGTGACGTGATTGATTTTTCCGTACTGGCACTGTTTGTGCCGACCTTCTTTTTTGTGTCCATTACGCCGGGCATGTGTATGACCCTGGCTCTGACCATGGGAATGGCTTTCGGGGTGCGCCGCACCCTGTGGATGATGCTGGGAGAGTTGTGCGGTGTGGCGCTGGTGGCCATCGCTGCAGTGGTGGGTATTGCCGCGTTTATGCTGAAGCACCCCACGGCCTTCCAGGTATTCAAATACTGCGGTGCTGTCTATCTGGCGTATCTTGGTGTTCAGATGTGGCGCGCGCGGGGGCGTATGGTGCTGGTAGAGCCCTCAGCGGATAAAGAGCCCGGGGCACAGCCTGTAATGCCCGCACTCACAATGATCACGCAGGGTTTTGTAACCGCCGTCGCCAACCCGAAAGGCTGGGCCTTTTTTATCGCCCTGTTGCCACCGTTTATCAATCAGGACAAGCCGTTACTTGCACAGATGGTGGTACTCCTCTGTATTATCCTGAGCCTGGAGTTTATCTGTATGCTGATATACGCCAGTGGCGGCCGTACCCTGAGTCGCCTGCTGCACAAGGGAGAAAACGTGCGCCTGATGAACCGCATTGCCGGCACATTGATGCTGGGCGTGGGGGGCTGGCTCGCGCTAAGCTGAATGGAATAGTGACCCGCCCTTGACTCGTCCATAAACCGGGAAGAGGGGAAATGATGAAAAGGAGAGCGTTTATGCGTCACGCATGGATTAGAGCGGTGTTCGTAGTGGTGCTGATGGCATTGATTGGCGGCTGCGACTCGTCGCAAAAACCGGAGACCCAATCGCCGTCAGCGGAGTCGTCGCCACAGCAGGAAGCGACCAGTGAGCAGAAGGCTTCGGATATGTCAGAGCAGGAAGCCACAGATACTAATGCCGCCTCCGGTGAGCAACAGGGCAGCAGTAGCCTGTGGGTTATGCAGCCCCGCGGCAATCGCCAGTGCGAGGGCGGCGGTAAAAGCCTGGCTTCCAGTGGTGCCGAGCTTGCGCAAAACGGCATCAAGGTGCAGGAGTCCCGCTGTGGCGTACGCACCGACCGTATGTATCCGAGCGTCTGTGGTGGTGCAACCGGCGATCTATTGATGCATCGTATTCCTGCGAGTTTTCTCGATGCTGCGCTCGAGCTGGGCTTTGATCCGGCCAAGCAGGGGCAATACAAACTTGTGGATTGCCCGCAAATGCCGGCTGGCGGGCCGCAGGATCGCTGAACTGGGTACAGTTTGGCCCGAAGAAGCCCTTGAGTTAGTGCAATTGAGGGTGACTTGACCTTCCCCTTACGGCAATCTTCAGAATTCCCGCTGAATTACTGCGATAGGGCAGGAATGCCGTGAGGAGCTCACTGTGAATATTTCCCAGGCCGCTCGCAGCGCCGGGTTGACCCCCAAGGCGCTGCGCTATTACGAATCCATCAACCTACTTACGCCGCAGCGCGGCCCCAATGGCTATCGCGAGTTCAGCCAGTCTGATGTGGCCACACTGCAGTTCATCCAGCGTGCACGGGCCTGCGGATTTTCTGTGGAGGAGGTGCGCGACTTGTTGGGGCTTTACCACAACCCCTCCCGTCGCAGCCACGATGCGAAAGTGCTGGTGGAGGAAAAACTGAAGCAAGTGGAGCAGCAGCTGAAAAGCCTGCAGGCCATGCGCTCCAGTCTGCGCAGCCTGGCAGGCGCCTGCGCCGGTGACGACTCCCCAAATTGCAGTATTCTCGACCACCTCGCCAGTGGTGAGTGAGCCCTCGGTGCGGGGCTATCAAGTTAATGTAATCAGAACCCGGGGTTCCAGCCCGCCAGTATTCGCTCGCGGGTAAACCGCTTCACTTGCTCACTGCTCAATTGACGACGCTGCGGATTAACAGCGGCACCCGGCCCATGGCTCTCGTATTCGAAAAAGCGGGCACTTTCCGGGGTAAATACCGTGGACTTGGTGCCATCGCGGCTGGTGCCGCGCATGGAAGCCCAGCCCTCAGCCGGGATGTGCTCATCCATATACGAACGAATAAAAACCGCCGCACCTATCGCATCCGGGTCCGCGTAGCGGCCGTCCGCGAAGGTGGTGGTGGGATGCCAGGGGCGCCCCAGCGGCGATGAATTTGCCGGCACACCCTCAGCCTTAAGCAGTCGGCAGTTGAGAAATACCAGCCCGAACTCATTACTAATATCCGTGCTCGGCGCCGTTACATAGCCCACATAACCTAAATCGGCGCGCTCGGTACCGCGGGGGCGGGTAACAATATCGCTGTTCTCAAACAGCGCCTGCCCGGCCCCGAAAATGAAGTCCACATTGCCCTCGATCACGCTGTCCAGGAAATAGCTGCGGCCACCCTGTACAAACAGTGTGTCCTGGTAGCCCAGCAGGCGCACGTTTCGGAAGGCCGAGCGGTCGCTTCCCAGACCCGTCTCCAGTGCCACCGCCTGCATACCGTTGACCCTGTCCGTGTGGTCCTTTGGTAGCGCGTCCTGGGCCAGGAAATCAAAGCTGTTCTCAATGGTGAGGTTCTCCGCGCGGAAGTCTGTCGCTTCCACCGTCAGTGTTGCGGTGGCAAAGGTACCCATTGTTTCACTCGATCCGGGTGCGGCTCCGGGAGCGGGCATCCCCGCGTAGTCTCCGTAGCGGATGATGGTCTTGTCTCGGCCAGCTCCGATAAGGTGGATATTGGGCTTGCTTACCAGCACTTTTTCTTCATATCGCCCCTCCGGTAGGTAAATCACATAGCGATCTGTTCCATCTTCCGGTGCTGCCGCCAGGGCATCAGCAATCGTGGGGTAAGCCTTGCCAGATTTGAATTGGACCTTGCCGACCACTGCGTCAATGGTCAGCGCTGATGGCGTCGCACAGGCGGAAAGAGCGATAAGCGGGAGTGCCAGGGCCACAAGCGCGCCGCTAAGTAAGCGAAAGGGGGAAGTAGTATTCGTTGCCATGGCATCAGCTCCGCACAAAAATTGGCCTGATCATCGTTTGTATTGGTCAGGCCATTTTAGCGCTGGCTCGTCCTGTAGCTCAAGACACTGCTCCCAACATGATTTCCCGGATCACTCCGAAAGGTCATGCCCCCTTATGTCTACGGGCCGCCTGAGGTAGAATGCGCGCCCGATTTAACCGACAGAAGCCGACCTAGCTATGGAAATCAATCCGCTTCTCAACCAGCTGAAAGACCTCGAAGAGCGCACCGACGTTCTCAGGGGGTATCTTTGACTACGCTGGCAAGAAAGAACGCCTGACCGAAGTCGAACTGGAGCTGGCCGAGCCCAGCGTCTGGGACGACCCCGATCGCGCCCAGGATCTGGGCCGTGAGCGCTCCACCCTCGAGGCTGTGGTCAAAACCATCGAAGATCTCGACAGTGGCATCAGCGACAGCCGCGAGCTGCTCGACATGGCCGTGGAAGAGGACGACGAGGATTCCGTCGCCGAAGTGGCCAGTGAGCTTGAGAGCCTCCAGCAGCAACTGGAAACCCTCGAATTTCGCCGCATGTTCTCCGGTGAAACCGACCCCAACAATGCTTACCTGGACATCCAGGCCGGCTCCGGCGGCACCGAAGCCCAGGACTGGGCGGAAATGCTGCTGCGCATGTACCTGCGCTGGGGCGAAGCCCACGGCTTCAAAACCACGCTGGAAGAAGCCTCCGCTGGCGAAGTTGCGGGCATCAAAAGTGCCACCATCCACTTCCAGGGCGAATACGCCTTCGGTTGGCTGCGCACCGAAACCGGCGTACACCGCCTTGTACGCAAAAGCCCGTTCGACTCCGGCAACCGTCGCCACACCTCGTTCACGTCCGTCTTTGTTTCCCCGGAAATTGACGACAACATCGAGATCGAAGTGGACAAATCCCAGGTGCGTGAAGACACCTACCGCGCCTCCGGCGCCGGTGGTCAGCACGTCAACAAAACCGACTCCGCCGTGCGTTTGACCCACATTGAATCCGGCATTGTCGTGGCGTGCCAGAGCGAACGCTCCCAGCACCAGAACCGCGACAAAGCGTGGAAAATGCTGCGGGCCAAACTCTACGAACAGGAAATGCAAAAGCGCAACGCCGAAAAACAGGCGATGGAAGAAAGCAAATCCGACATCGGCTGGGGCAGCCAGATCCGCTCCTACGTACTGGACGACCAGCGCATCAAAGACCTGCGCACCAACGTCCAGACCAGCAACTGTCAGTCAGTGCTGGACGGAGACCTGGATCAGTTTATTGAGGCGAGCCTGAAGGCAGGCCTTTAAGGGCCGAAGTTTGTTGGGCAGGATTTTTTGCCCAACCAGCGAACCGGCACTAGCTACTTTCGGCTCACGAAGTAAATATTCTTCAAATCGAAGGTGGAGTGCCGGGTATCCCTTTTCGAAAGCGTCGGCGACAGGGATGTCGCCGACGCAGCGTACAGGGACGTATTCACAGCGGTTTCGAAAAGGGATACCCGGTGCTCAGCCGCCACGGTGCCCAAACAGAGCTCAAAACAAGCTACGAAGCCCGCACCACACCCAAAAGACATGTGATAGATCATGAGCAACACACCAACTCAGCAAGACGAAAACAAACTGATCGCCGAGCGCCGCGCCAAACTGAGTGCCATGCGCGAGAAGGGCAATGCCTTCCCGAACAGCTTTCGCCGCGAAAACCTCGCCGCCGACCTGCAAAAAGAGTTTGGTGAAAAGAGCAAGGAAGAACTGGAAACCGAAGGCAATACCGCCTGCGTTGCCGGTCGTATCCTCGCCAAGCGCGGCCCCTTCATGGTCATCCAGGATGTAACTGACCGCATCCAGCTGTATGCGGATAAAACCGCACAGAAAGATATTAAAGAGCGCTGGGGCACCTGGGACATCGGCGACATCGTCGGCGTCAAAGGTCAGCTGCACAAATCCGGCAAAGGCGACCTCTACGTTAACTGCGAAGAGTACAGCCTGCTTACCAAGGCGCTGCGCCCGCTGCCGGAGAAATTCCACGGCATCGCCGACCAGGAAATGCGCTACCGCCAGCGCTACGTAGACCTGATTGCCACCCCGGAGTCCCGCGACGTATTCCGCATTCGCTCCGAAGTGATCAGCTACATCCGCAGCTACCTGAACAACAACCACTTCATGGAAGTGGAAACACCCATGCTGCAGGTTATTCCCGGTGGCGCTACCGCACGTCCGTTCGTCACGCATCACAACGCACTCGACATCGACATGTACCTGCGTATCGCACCGGAGCTGTACCTCAAGCGTCTTGTAGTAGGTGGTTTTGAGCGCGTTTACGAAATCAACCGCAACTTCCGCAACGAAGGTCTGTCCACCCGCCACAACCCCGAGTTCACCATGCTCGAGTTCTACCAGGCGTATGCGGACTACAACGACCTGATGGATCTGACTGAAAACATGATCCGCGGCATCTGCACCGACGTGCTTGGCAGCACCACTGTCCAGTATCAGGACAGCAGCTACGATTTCGCCAAGCCCTTCGATCGTATCAGCGTGTTCGACTCTATTTTGAAGTACAACCCGGAACTGAAAGCGTCCGATATCGATAATATCGAGAGCGCCAAGAAAGTCGCGGAAGGACTGGAGATTCCGCTCAAGGATATCTGGGGCCTGGGCAAGATCCAGATCGAAATCTTCGAGAAAACCGTCGAGCACCGCCTGGATCAGCCGACGTTTATTACCGAGTACCCGACCGAAGTGTCGCCGCTGGCGCGCCGTAACGACGACAACCCCTTCGTTACCGACCGCTTTGAATTCTTCGTCGGCGGCCGTGAGATCGCCAACGGCTTCTCCGAGCTGAATGACGCGGAAGACCAGGCCGAGCGCTTCAAGGCACAGGTGGCGGAGAAAGATGCCGGTGATGACGAAGCCATGCACTATGACGCCGACTATATCCGCGCACTGGAATACGGCTTGCCGCCCACTGCCGGTGAGGGTATCGGAATCGACCGTCTGGTGATGTTGCTGACCAACTCACCGTCTATCCGTGACGTACTGTTGTTCCCGCATATGCGTCCGGAAGTGTCCGAGTAAACGACTGTCTTAGCTGTAGAATGTAAAAAAGGGCGATAACCTCATTGGTTATCGCCCTTTTTTGTATTGATAGTTGGTACCGCTAACCGCGAATTCCCAATGGACCCGCGGGTAGGTATATGGTCTCCGGGGCGGAGCTGCCCTTGCGCTGAATTTCTACGGCTACCGATGAGCCGGGTTCTGCCTGATAAACCTGGGTGCGCAGATCTCCCATATGGAAAACCCGCTGGTTGTTGTAACGGATGATTTTGTCGCCGGGACGCAGGCCGGCTTCGTATGCGGGGGCGCTTTCCAGCAGGTCGCCAATTTCCATTTCCGTGCGCCCGCCAAACGCTTCGAGGTATTGCTCGAATTCGGCGCTACTCAATTCCTGCTCGAATACGCGGCGAGGGTTGCTGTAGGTCTGCAGCTTTTGCTGCAGCTCCCTGGCGCGCTCCGAGCGCTTGTCCTGCATGTGGTGGTACTCGTAGCTGAACTGCATTTGTTCGTATTGAATGCGCTCTTGCTTGTCGACAATAAAGGCAGCTCGTTCGGGGCTGAGACCGGCATCGGTCAATTGGCGTATCTGGTTCTCTCGCATGCGTTCGAAGCGGTTTTCACTCTGGTGTCTGCGCTGCCCTCTCCGATTGTGGCTCTCTGTTGCCTGGTCTGTTACCCCCTCAAGCTCTGCCGCGCTAACAATGCGGCTTTCGCGGCTGTCAGAGTCCGGGTCAATCCGGTTGCTCAGTTCATTGACCAGCTCCAGTAACTGGCCCTGGATCTTTAGTGTCTGCTCCAGGGTATTCTCCAGCTGCTGAACCCGCTGTCCGAGATTGGCCGAACCGTTGGCGGTGCTGGAGAAGAGAGCGCCTTGCTTGTCTGGGGTAGAAGTGGAAGAAGAGGTCCACTGGGCAATAGCGGCGCCCACGACGAGGAGGGAGACGACTGCCAGCGAGATGGCGTACTTGCGCAAAATCATGGGTGCACCAATCGGCTTCATTTGATTCCAGAACCTGCCGGCGTTTGTTTCGGCGATGTAGGGAATTATAGAAGCACCAGGTGGTTGGGGAGTTCATTCTTGATGGTAGTGACAGGCGCAGCTTCTTCGAGTAACTCGCCACATTTTTCTACGCAATGGACAAAGGCTTCACTGGTTTTGCCCTTTTTGACCTCGCGGATAAAGTTTTCAACGATCTCTTGCCAGCGTTCATTGGTAATGTGTTCCGCCAGCCCCCGGTCCGCAAGAATTTCCACATAGTGTTCGGCCTGGGAGACGAAGATCAGCAGGCCCAGACGATTCTTGGTGCTGTGAAGCTCATTTTCGAGAAACTGGCGCCGCGCGAGATTGGACGCGCGCCAGAAGCGTACCTTCTTTGGCACAAGTTTCATGGTGAGTGGGCGCCAGCGGAACAGCACGGCCAAGGCGATAAACAGGATCCACTGCAGGGTAAACGCCTGCTGGTATTCGATCCACCAGGGGAGAAACTGCATCAGAGGGGCGATCAGCAGGGCCAGGAATGCCGCCCACAGGGTGGAGATATACAGGTAATTGTCCGACTGGCCCGCCAGCACCGTAACCACCTCTGCATCGGTGCGGGATTCCACCTCTTTGATGGTCTCGGTAAGTTTGCGTCGTTCGCTTGCGTTCAGCATCCTGTGTTTCTCATCTGCACTTTTCGGCCTAACTGGTCCGGTGGGTTACCAGCCACCAGAGGCGCCACCGCCACCAAAGCCACCTCCGCCACCGCCGAAGCCGCCGCCAAAACCACCGCCGCCTCCGCCGAAGCCACCACCAAAACCGCCGCCGCCATAGTAGCCACCGTAGCGCCCGCGACGATAGTTACTGCCGCCGGCGGGTGCGCCGAGGACCGAGGCGCCGAATATCTGCAGCATGACAAACAGCAGGAAAAGGCCTACCAATAGTGCCAGGCGCCGGTCGCCATCATCCTCAGTCGGTTCCGGCACATATTCATTTTTGATGGCGGCGATAATGGACTGCACTCCGGCAGTCACGCCGCCGTCAAAATTGCCACTTTGGAATTTGGGCAAGATCTTTGTGTGGATGATATTCGCGGACAGCGCATCCGTTAATGCGCCCTCCAGTCCATAGCCCACTTCAATACGTACCTGGCGCTCACTGGGGGCGACAATCAGTAGTACACCGTTGTCCTTGTTTTTCTGGCCAATCTTCCAGTGCCGGCCGAGCTGGTATCCGTATTCCTCGATGGTGAGCCCCTGCAGGTCAGGCAGGGTGACCACCACAATCTGGTTGGAGGTTTCTTTCTCCTGCGCCTGCAACATCTCGGTCAGCTGGTAGCGGGTGGTCTGGCTCAGCAGGTTGGCGTTATCCACCACCCGTCCGCTGAGGGATGGGAAGGAGACGTCAGCAACAGAAGTGCCGGCCCATAATAGAGCCGGTACAAGAACAAAGAGGAGGGCGATCCGCCGGATCGTCATGCAGGGCCCCGCTGTTTACTGGAAGTCGACTTCAGGCGCCTTTTCGGCATCTTCGCTGGTCGCCTCGAAGGTATCGCGAAGGGGCATATCGCTGTACAGCACACTGTGCCAGATGCGTCCTGGGAAGGTGCGGATTTCGCGGTTGTAGCGCTCTACCGCAGCGATATAATCCCGACGGGCTACGCTGATGCGGTTTTCGGTGCCTTCCAGCTGCGACTGTAGCGCCAGGAAGTTCTGGTTGGCCTTGAGGTCCGGATAGCGTTCAACCACCACCATAAGCCGGGACAGGGCGCTGCTCAGCTGGGATTGTGCGGCCTCGAACTGCTGTAGTTTGGCCGGGTCATTGATGATCCCGGAGTCCACCTGCATGGAATTCACCTTGGCGCGCGCCTCGGTGACGGCTTCGAGGGTTTCCCGCTCGTGGGAGGCATAGGCCTTCACGGTTTTGACGAGATTGGGAATCAGGTCTGCACGGCGCTGGTACTGGTTTTGTACCTGGGCCCAGGCGGCCTTCACATTTTCATCGTAGGTGGGGATGTTATTTATCCCGCAGCCACTCAGGCCAAAGACCAGTAGTGAAACAAGCAGGGATTGCCAGAGCCTACGTTGTGTAGAATTCGGTGTGCCTGTAAGTACAGAGTTCATTCCATTCATCCATGTTGGTTCCGAACAAGACAATAATAGTCTCCAATCCGTCGGAGTCCGGCAAGTCTGTGCTGCCGACATTTACAGAGAGTAGTAATGGCATTAAAAGCGACCATATTCAAGGCAAGGCTGCAGATTGCGGACATGGACCGGGATTATTACGCAGAACACCTGCTGACCCTGGCGCGCCACCCATCGGAAACGGATGAGCGCATGATGATTCGCCTGCTGGCGTTTGCCCACAATGCCAGCGAGCAGCTGGAGTTTACCCGGGGGCTTTCCAGTGATGACGAAGCGGATCTGTGGCAGCACAGCCTTAACGGTGAAATCGAAACCTGGATAGAGGTTGGGGTTCCCGCGGAAGATCGGATACGCAAGGCCTGTGGGCGTGCCCGCAAGGTACTTGTATATGCATACGGGCAGCGCACTGCGCCGGTTTGGTGGGAGAAAATGGAATCCGCCAGTGCCCGCTTCGACAATCTGCAGGTGTTTTTCCTGGCCGCTGACGAGTGCGCGCAACTGGCGGCCCTCGCAGAGCGCAATATGGATTTCAGTATCACCATTCAGGATGGCCACCTGTGGGTGGCCAGTGGCAGTGAGAACATAGAAGTACTGCCGCAACGCTGGAAATAGAATTTCTTATATCTGCCAACAGGCGGCCATTGACCGGCCGCGGGGCGACCAACAGTAAACGGAGCCAGATAATGCCTTCATTCGATATCGTTTCAGAAGTCGACAAACATCAGCTGACCAACGCCGTGGATCAGGTAAACCGCACCATTACCAATCGATTTGACTTCAAAGGGGTGGATGCCGAGGTGGAAATGTCGGAGTTCTCCCTGACGCTACGCGCCGAGTCCGATATGCAGGTACAGCAGATGGTGGATATGCTGCGCGCGGCCCTGATCAAGTGCAATATCGACCCGCTGGCGATGGAAGTCGGGGAAGAGGAGCAGTCCGGCAAGCAGGTCAAAGTAGGTGTAACCCTGAAAAATGGCCTCGACAAAGAGTTGTCAAAAAAGATTGTTAAGATCATCAAGGATGAAAAGATGAAGGTGCAGGCTTCCATCCAGGGGGACCAGGTAAGGGTTACCGGTAAAAAGCGCGACGACCTGCAACAGGTGATCGCCATGCTGCGGGGCAAGGAGCTGGAGCAGCCGCTGCAGTTTAATAACTTCCGCGATTGAGTCGGTGCTGAACAGCGCGAATCCGGTGTGGTGGTGGGATTTGTTGAGGGAGGTTTTTTGAAAAGGAGTTTTCGAGTGGCGGGGCTGCTGAAGGGCTGCGTGGCCGGTTTTTTGTATTTTCTGGTAACCGCAGGGCTCAGAGCGGAGCCCGTTATCCCGGTAATGCCAGCTCAATTGCAGCAGGCCTGGTGGATCGACGGCAGCGAAGGCCTGGATATCTCCGGCCTGAGCTTTTGCCAAGGGGAGTTGCTGGCGGTTGCGGACAAAGTATCGGAGCGTATTTATCGGCTTGCGCCCGAGCCGGGAGCGCGATCGGTTTCGCTTGAGCCCAAGGCCGAGTTCTCGCGACCACCACTGCCGGGCGATCAGCCAACCTCAGTAAAGGCGCGCGCTCTGCATTATGCGAGTACCCCGCTGAGCATGGATTTTGAAGGGATAACCTGCGATGGCCCGGATGTATACCTGCTCAGTGAAAGACACAATCGCATCGTCAGGCTGAATCAGGCAGAGCGAAAGGGCGAGTGGACGCCAGCGCGCTGGTCGGAGTCTGCGCGAGATGAGGGGTTCCTCCAACTGTTCAACGCGGAAAGCGAGGGACTGGTCAAGGTTGGCGATGATTTCTGGGTGGCACTGGAGCGCGATCCGCGGGGTCTATTAAAGCTTGAGCCTGAAGATAAGGTAGGGCGCCATTTTTACGAGGTGCCGCCGGTGGCGGGGCTGAATTTTCGCGATCGCTCCGCAGATCTCACCGCGCTGGCCTTTTACGATGGTGCTTTGTTTACCCTGGAGCGCAATGCGTTTGCGGTATGCCGGCGTTCCCTCGAAACCCTTATTGCCGAGTGGTGTGTTCAGTACCGGCATATCGAGGAGGGGCCGGAATACGTGTACCGGAAAACCATCTTTGGTAAAGGTGAGGGGCTTGCGGTCAATGAGCGGGGTATGTTCGTGGTGCTCGACAATAATGGGGTTACCCGCGTGGCAGCACCGGAAGACAGCCGCGGACTGTTGATGCACCTGGCATTCCCGTCCCCCAGTGCTGAATGACGTAATTGTGTTGATCGTGTTTTGACGCAGAGCAAGCTTGATATCCTGTTGCATGAAGTGCGCGCGTGCCGACTGTGTGAGGCGCACTTGCCACTGGGCCCAAGGCCGGTGCTGAGTGCGTCGCGGTCGGCGCGACTGCTGATCGTGGGCCAGGCACCGGGCACTCGGGTACACGAAACCGGGGTTCCCTGGAACGATCCATCCGGTGACCGTCTGCGCAACTGGCTGCAAGTGGACCGCGATACCTTTTACGACGCGTCCCGTATTGCCATTATCCCGATGGGCTTCTGCTATCCGGGGCGGGGTAGTGGCGGTGATCTGCCGCCGCGGCCGGAATGTGCACAAACCTGGCACCAGCGTCTGCTGGACCAGCTGCCGAATATCCAGCTGACACTGCTAATCGGGCAATATGCCCAGCGCTACTATCTCCCACACTGGTATGGCAGCATTACTGATAATGTGCGCCATTACGCCGATGCACTGCCGCATAAGCTGTTTCCCCTGCCGCACCCCAGCCCGAGAAATACGCTGTGGTTACGGCGCCGCCCATGGTTCGAGGAAGAGGTGGTGCCGGCGTTGCGAACACAGGTACATCAAGTGTTAAAGGTTGACGATGCAAGTTCCCGATAGCCTCAAAATTCACCCGTCCTGGTATTCGGTATTGGCGCCGGAATTCAAAAAGCGCTACATGCGCGAGTTGCGAGAATTTCTGCAACAGGAAAAACAGGCCGGGAAAAATATTTTTCCGCCGGCGGCCCAGATCTTTAACGCCTTTAACTCGACACCGTTTGATCAGGTAAAGGTGGTGATACTCGGTCAGGACCCTTATCACGGTGCAGGGCAGGCCCACGGCCTGTGTTTCTCGGTAATGCCCGGTGTGCGCTTGCCGCCATCGCTAAAAAATATTTACAAGGAAATGGAGACTGATCTGGGCATAGCGGTACCGGACCACGGCTGCCTGCAGCCCTGGGCGGAGCAGGGCGTGCTACTGCTGAATGCGACCCTGACGGTAGAGGAGAGCAAAGCCGGTGCTCATCAGGGCCGCGGTTGGGAGCGCTTCACCGACGCCGCGGTGCACGCGCTGGCAGAGCAGAGGGAAGGGCTGGTGTTTATCCTGTGGGGCAGTTACGCGCAGAAAAAAGGCGGGTTTATCGACGACCGCAGACACCTGGTGTTAAAGGGACCGCATCCTTCACCGCTGTCTGCACACCGCGGGTTCTTTGGAACCCGTCCGTTTTCCCAAGCTAATGCATACCTGCAGAGCCGTGGCGAAGCGCCCATTAACTGGGCGCTGCCGCCGTCCGGTGCACTGCAGCGGGTGGCGGTAGAAATCTGAGAATAACGCCTGTCAGGCGAGTGGGTCGGCATCCGCGTCGTAGGGGAGTTCCAGCAGTTCCAGCACACGTCCGTCCGCCAGTTGCAGGCTCTCCCCATCGGCGACCTTGCTTTTGGTCAGTACCGCAAGCAGGTCGGTTTCTTTCCCGGCGCTGCTTCCGTCGACAATATTGCCCACACTGGAGCCGCCGGCCGCTGTGAAGATTTCCGCGCCTGGTTCCGGCAGGTCACCGCTGTCGATGCGTGCGCGGTACATGCGGCGCTTGGCAGCTCCCAGGTACTGCATTCGCGCCACTACTTCCTGCCCGGTATAGCATCCTTTCTTGAAACTGACGCCGCCGAGCAGGTGCAGGTTGAGCATTTGCGGAATAAACGTCTCGCTGGTGCTCTGGTGCAAAGTCGGGAGTCCCGCTTCGATCAGCTGTTTTTGCCACAGACTATAGCCGGCGGGAATTGCGGGGGAGCCACTCAGCTTTTGCCACAAATCTGCCGCCTGTCCAGCGGGGAGCTGGATGACTACCACGCGTTCGTTCACCGAGGCGGCTAGTGCACGGTGACCGTTGTGATCGAAGGTGCGCAGCTCACCGGGCACCAGATCCGCATCGGAACTACTGGACAGATTCAAAAGCTGGCTCGAAGCGGGGCACGCATCGCGGCCGGTCAGGCTTATCCAGCGTTGATCGTCACTGATATCGGTCAGTTCCGTTTTGAAGAATACAGCGTACTTTTTCAATGCCGCCAGTGCGGTGGCCACCAGGTCGCGCGGTAGCAGCAGTACGAACTCACTTTGATCGACTTTCAGCGCGTAAAAGGCGCTGATCATGCGTCCTTTGGGGTTGCAGTGACTACCGAGAGTCAGGTGCTCATCGGGTAGGTTGACCAGATCGCAGGTGAGCTGACCCTGAAGGAATTTCTGGCTGTCCGGGCCGGCGACGGAAATCGCGCCCATGGGGGACAGGTCGATCAGCTGCAGGCCATTGCCGGAATCGATATCGAACTCCGCCGCGCCTTCTGCCCACTGGGCACCCTGGCTGCTGAGATATTCCTGCCACTGTTGCTGATCCATGCTCGACTCTCTGATTTCTACTGCTGGCTGTTGAACTGCCGGGGCTTACCGCTGGCCTGGATTTACCGCTGACCTGAATTTATCGCTGACACGCACCGGGAATTTGTGTCTGCAGTATCTGGGGTTTTGCCGCGGGATTTCAACTACCGCTATACTGCGCGCAATTCGCAATCTGGGTTATGAGAAAGAAGTATGGATCGCAACCGCCTGTTTTGGGCCAGCCGTCGCGGCATGTTGGAACTGGATCTGGTGCTGCTGCCATTTCTGGAGAATGTATACGAGACGCTCTCCGAGGAAGACAAGCAGCGCTATATCACGTTGCTGGACGAACAGGACCAGGACCTCTTTGCCTGGTTCCTGCGTCGGGAGGACCCGGAGGATCCTGAATTGAAAAAAATCGTGCAGATCATCCGTGACAACACCGGACTTCAGGACTGATACCTCTCCTCACCCTGCTGCTGCCCGGAATGGGCACAGTATGGCGGTCCCCCGTTCTTCCCTCCCTGAGCGCTGCGCCCGCCTGGCCTGCGACCTTCACCCCTCACGCATTCTGCGTGGGGCGGTGCCGCTGATGGCGGCCCTGTCCCTATTGTTATTGACCCTGTCGCGCCTGCCGTGGATCGCGGTGGCGCTTGCTACACCGTTGGTTTTGCTAATTGCGGCCTTTGAGTGGCGACGCGCGGGGCGGTATGAAGGGCGTATTTCTACCTCTGAACGTCGCTGGTACTGGCAGCCCAAAGGCGGCGCCAAACGGGAGTTCCGGCTTTGTGGCGAACTGACTCTCTGGCGCTGGCTGATTGTGATCAACGGCCGCGACCTGGAGGGCAAGCGGCTGCGTCTGGTGCTGTGTCGGGATGGTGCCGACGCCGAAAGCTGGCGCCGGCTGCTGGTGGCCCTGCGTTACTCTTGATAGCCGCAGGGCAGCCGCTCCGAGTGCTGGGAAGTGGGGCGGGAAGCGTCAGTGCGGATCTGACAGGTCGATAAACTGGCGCTGATTGGCGAAGTTTTCCGGTACCAGGATGGTGTCCATTGCCAGCTCCCGCAGCCCCGGGTAGTCCAGGGAGTAGTGCAGCCCACGGCTTTCGCGGCGGTCCAGGGCGGAGCGGATTATGAGCTCGGCGACCACCGCCAGGTTGCGTAGCTCGATCAGGTCGCTGGTGATCTTGTAGTTGGCGTAGAACTCGCGAATCTCCTGCTGCAGCAGCTTTACGCGGTGCTCGGCGCGCAACAGCCGCTTGCGTGTGCGCACAATGCCGACAAAGTCCCACATAAAACGCCGCAGTTCATCCCAGTTGTGCGAGATCACAACGTCTTCATCGGAATCTGTTACCCGCGAGGCGTCCCAGGCCAGTGCCGGTTTTGGCGGCGTCACCTCAGCCAGTGTCTGCGCAATGTGGAGTGCTGCGGAGCGTGCGTAGACCACGCACTCAAGTAGTGAGTTGCTGGCCAGACGATTGGCGCCGTGCAGCCCGGTAAACGTGGTTTCGCCGATGGCGTACAGCTGATCCAGGTCCGTGCGACCATGCTGGTCCACCATCACGCCGCCACAGGTGTAGTGGGCGGCGGGGACTACCGGGATTGGTTCTTTGGTGATGTCGATGCCGTATTCGAGGCACTTGCGATGCACGGTGGGGAAGTGCTCGCGCACAAACTCCGGGTCCTTGTGGGAAATGTCCAGGTAAAGGCAATCTGCCCCCAGGCGCTTCATTTCATGGTCGATGGCGCGGGCGACGATGTCCCGCGGCGCCAGTTCGCCGCGCTTATCGAAGCGGTGCATAAAGCGCTCGCCATTGGGGAGCTTGAGCTGTGCGCCTTCCCCGCGCAGTGCCTCGGTAATCAGCATGGACTTTGCTTTGGGGTGGTACAGACAGGTGGGGTGGAACTGGTTGAATTCCATATTCGCCACCCGGCAGCCAGCGCGCCAGGCCATGGCAATACCGTCGCCACTGGCGCCGTCCGGGTTGCTCGTGTACAGATAGGTCTTGGAGGCGCCACCGGTAGCAAGTACCACCGCGCGCCCCTGAAAGACTTCGACCTCTTCGGTATTTTTGTTGTAGACGTAGCTGCCGGCACAGCGGAAGCGACCGGTATCCGCATCCGGCTGGCGGATCAGGTCGAGGGCAATATGGTGCTCGAAGCAGTCAATATTGGGGCTGTTGCGCACCCGTTCGATCAGTGTGCTGTGCACCGCGCGGCCGGTGGCGTCCGCACTGTGGATGATGCGTCGATGACTGTGCCCGCCCTCTTTGGTGAGGTGGTAATCACCGTCTTCCTCGCGGGTGAAGTCTACGCCCTGATTGATCAGCCAGTGCACCGCATCGCGACTGTTTTCGACGGTAAAGCGCACGGCATCGGGGTGGCAGAGTCCGGCTCCTGCATCTAATGTATCCGCTATGTGCGCGTCTACGGAGTCAGTTTCGTCCAGCACCCCGGCGATACCGCCTTGGGCAAACCAGGTGGATCCGTCGCGCAGGCGCTGCTTGGAAAGCAGCGCCACCCGCTGGCTCGCGGCCAGATGCAGTGCCAGAGTGAGGCCTGCGGCGCCACTGCCGATTACCAGGACGTCATAGTGGTTTTTGCTGGTGCTCAAGGATCCGTTCGCCTCGTTGCTCATAGAGTTTTATTCATGTTGAGGGGCGCGTAGTATACGACATCTTCAAAAATTACCGATTTGTCAGGAACTTATGACCAAATTTGGGTGTCTTCGACACAACAGAATAATCCTTGGCTTGCGGTCAATATGGACCGGGAGCGTGGTTGGGAGTAGGGGATGACAGGGCAACAGGCGTCACCGAGTGACCGCCAGCTGGTAGAGCGGGTCCAGAAAGGGGACAAGCGTGCCTTTGACCTGCTGGTGCTCAAGTATCAGCACAAAATCATGGCTGTGGTCAGCCGCTATATCAATGATCATGCCGAGGTGAACGATGTGGTGCAGGAGGCCTTTATCAAGGCCTACCGGGCATTGGGCAATTTCCGTGGGGAAAGTGCCTTCTATACCTGGATGTACCGTATTGCTATCAATACGGCGAAGAATCATCTGGTATCCCGCAGTCGTCGCCCGCCGTCTTCCGATGTAGATCTGGAGGACGCCGAGTACTATTCCGGCGCCGATCTCTTGCGCGACAACGAAACTCCCGAGAATCAGCTGTTCCGCGATCAGCTTGAGGCTACCGTGCACCGCGCCATCCGCGAGCTGCCGGAGGATCTGCGTTCGGCGGTGACCCTGCGTGAGATGGAGGGCCTCAGCTATGAGGAGATCGCCGAGGTGATGGGCTGCCCGGTAGGCACGGTGCGCTCGCGTATTTTCCGCGCTCGAGAGGCCATCGATCGCGCGGTGCAGGCGGCCATGGCGGGGGAGCCAGAGCCGGTGGACGGCCGCGGCTGAAGGGGGCCGTCTTCATAAAGCTGAGCGGCAAGCAGAATCGTCTAACATTTAGTCAGTTTTGTTTTGTTGCGAGTCCGGCTGGTAGCTCATTGATCTAAAACAGTAGTGTGACCGGGACGACAGGCAATTTTTTGGACGAATTCACACAAATTTTGCCCACCCGGTAAAACTTTTCCGGCGCAGGCCGGTCTCAGAAACCAACACAACAGGATGCGCCAAATGCATCCACTGAATTGCACTGAAAGAGGGTTGCCCCGTATGTCCCACGGGAATCATCAACAGCGTCTTAATGAATCGTTATCTGCTCTGATGGATGGCGAGGCCTCCGAACTGGAGATTCAGCGACTGCTGAAGGAGAGTGATGCCTCCGGCAGCGATCTCCAGGAGCGCTGGTCGCGCTATCAGCTGGCGGGTAGTGTGCTGCGGGGCGACAAAGTCGCGCCGGTGGATCTCGGTCTGGCGGCAAGCATTTCCGCTGCAATTGCCGATGAGCCATCGTTGGCGGATTCTGCGCAGCCGTCTGCAGCCAACGATTCTGGTGATACCGGTCGCAGTCGCTGGTGGCGCCCGCTGTCCCGCGGTGCGGTGGCGGCAACCGTAGCCTTCGCTGCGGTACTCGGTGTGCAGCAGATTCAGTCACCCCAGCCCGGCGGCAACATGTTGGCGGAAGTAGAGCGCCCGGCACAGCAGCCGGTGCAATCACTGCCCCAACCCAGCAGTTTTGTGGTGCCTACCCCCACTTTGAATACCCGTGCGGTAAGTACGGCGCCGCAATTGGTGCCTGAGCAGCGCTTGGGGGTGCCGTCGCCACAGGTACAGGTCGTACCCTCGCCAGAGCTGATGCGTCACCTCAACCGGGTTATGCTTGAGCATTCCGAGCAGGCCGCTCGTGTGGGCAGTCAGGGCATGGTGCCTTTTGCCCGCGCCACATACGGCGAGCGCCCTTCAGAGTAAATATGCGCGGCGGGTGGCCAGGCTGCCACCGGCTGCGGAAGAATTTCCCCGCTGATGTTAGCCTCAAATAAAGAATGATCATGGCGAAAGTTTTCTGTTGTTCCGCCCCTAAAGCCAACAGCTCGCTGTTGGCTTTTTTACTGTTGGCAATTTTCCAGTCTCCGTCGATCAGTGCCCAGGCTGTGGCGGAAGAGCCTGTGTCGAAGGAGCCAGAGCCCAACGAAAATAGGGAAGCTGCTCGACCGGGCCTGGTGTTGCCAGCGACCGATGCGGAAGCCCAGGCGCTGTTGGCCAAAGTGGCGGAAGCCGTGACAAATCTCGAGTACCGCGGGCTCGCAACCTTTGAGCATGTTGGCGTTATGGAAACCCTGGAGGTGGTGCATGGGGTGCGTAATGGCGAACAGGTGGAGCGAATCCGTTACCTGACCGGTGCTCCAAGGGAGCTGGTCAGTAGTGGTCACGACGCCCAGTGCCGTCGCGATGGCAGCCCATTGTCGCGCGCGGGTCTGTGGAGTAGCTCCGGACTGGAGAACGTGCGGAGTCTTTATCATTTCTTCATTCGTGGGCAAGAGCGTATTGCGGATCGCGAGGCGGTAGTTCTCGAAGCCCGACCGCGCGATCCACACCGTTACGGCATGGTGATCAGTGTGGACCGGGAAACCGGTTTGCCACTGAAGTCCATGCTGGTTGCGCCCGCTGGCCGGGTACTGGAGCGATTTCAGTTTGTGGAGCTGGATCTTGCGCCGATTAATGACGCCGACCTGCAACCGCTATCCAATGAAGCGCGCAAGAGCGATGGCTCCGGCCAATGTGGTGCTCATGTCAGCCGCTGGCGGTTGGGGTGGGCGCCCAACGGCTTCAAGGCCGTTGCAGCGCGGGAGCTCGCAGACGGGGAGATGCTGGTTTTCAGTGACGGACTTAGTGCTTTCACGGTCTTCGTGCAAAAGCTGGGGCCCGACATGAACTATCAGGGGCGAGCCACACGCGGCGCGACAGTTGCCTACATGGATCATCTTGAAGTGAATAACGTTCGCTATACCATTACGGTAGTGGGTGAGATACCCGACAGCACCGCACAACTGGTTGCCAAGTCGGTAGCAGCCAAAAACTGATGGCATGTAAATGTCTCGGTGCTGCATGTGAGCCCGTTACGTGAATCCAAATGAAAGTACCAGCCTGATGATCGAAGAGCGCGGCCGCGTGGTGGCCCTGGAGCGGAGTGGCATTTGGGTAGAAACCGTGCAACGCAGCGGTTGTCACGGTTGTGCCGCGAAATCCGGTTGCGGCACGGGACTTTTGGGTGACTTCTGGACCAAAGCGTCGCAAGTGCGCGTCACTGTATCGCCAAAATCCCTCTCGCGCATTCGCCTGCACGATACCGTCGTAATCGGTGTATCAGAAAATACCCTCGCATCCAGCGCACTGCTGGTTTATCTGTTGCCGCTGGTAATGTTGGTGCTGGGTGCGCTGGCGGGGGATGCCATAATGAGTACTGCCATCACTGAAGTGGCTGAAAAGCAGGGCGGTGAACTGGGGGCGATCGCAGGTGCTGCGTTCGGTTTGATACTGGGAGGCTTATTAATTCGCCTTTACAGTTTTTACAACCGGAATAATCCCGCCATGGCGCCGCAATTCCTGCGCGTAGAGCAGGGTAAGCCCTGTTCCATTCCCGTTACCCAGGTGCCCTGACCAGTAGTGGTCGTCCGCTGTTTTTCGTCGTTTCAATCGCCACAATTTCCCGTTCGTTTTCCGGTTTTTCCAATTCCCTTCAAATATCTTTCTACACTGAGTGCTGATCCACGCGGTGGCGTAGTCGCTGTCACCGACTGGTTCCAATAAGGAGAGTTGGGATGTTTGAAGGGCGTTGTTATGCCGAAAGCTGGCCCCTGCGCACGACCTTTGTCATTTCCCGCGGAGCGCGATCCGAAGCCCAGGTTGTCGTGGTGGAGTTGTCCTCTGAGGGCATCAGCGGGGTTGGAGAGTGCACCCCCTATCCTCGATATGGCGAAAGCGTCGAGTCGGTGCTGGCCGAAATCAATTCGGTGTTGCCGGCCCTGCGCCAGGGAATGAGCCGGGAGAAACTGCAGGATGCCATGCCGGCAGGAGCGGCACGCAATGCGGTGGACTGCGCGCTGGAAGATTGGGAGCGCAAGAAGACCGGGCAAGTGATGGGTGGCCCCACCTGGCTGCCGACAGTACAAACGCTGGTGATCGATGAGCCTGAGGCCATGGCGCAAGCGGCCTGCGCTGCCAGGGATGCGGGCGTGACGGTGCTCAAGCTCAAGCTCGATCACACGCGGGTGCTGGAGCGGGTGGCGGCTGTGCGCGCTGCGGCACCGGAATGCCAGTTGGTGATTGATGCCAATGAAGCCTGGGCAGCACAGGGCTTGCCGGCACTGTGTGAGTCGCTTGCAGAGCAGGGCGTCGCGATGCTGGAACAGCCATTGCCCGCCGGGGAAGATGAATTTCTATGCGAGTTTTCACACCCGCTGCCCATCTGTGCCGATGAAAGCTGCCACACCCGCGCCGACCTGCCGAGACTGAAACCCTTGTATGACATGGTGAATATCAAACTGGATAAGGCCGGAGGCATCTGCGAGGCGTTGGCGCTGGCGGATACTGCGAGAAAACAAGGGTTCGAGGTAATGCTTGGGTGCATGCTGTGCACATCGCGCGCGATACGTGCCGCCTGGCCCCTGGGGGAGCACGCCCGGTTTGTGGATCTCGATGGCCCCACCTGGCTGGCAAAAGATGTGAAACCGCTGCGATTTGCCGACGGGCGGGTTTACTGGACCTGAATATTTACAGTGCGAGGGAGGGCCTCAAGATTGCGCTGGCCGCATTTCAGGGAACGTAGCGCAGCAGCTCGGTGGTGATATCCAGGTACTCTTCACTGGCGACGTCCGCGGAGATAGGTGGGTACTCCAGGGTAATACAATGGTATTCCTGTTGGGCACACCAGGTGCCAAAAGACCCTGGTGTCTGGTAGCCCAGCTCAGTGACCAGAGGCAGTTCCATACGCTCTGCGAGCCACTGACCAAGGGGGCTCTGCAGGGGGTCTTCCACGCAGGCCAGCGGCTCATGAATTGAGACCAGCCAGGCGGGCTCCAGCTCCCTGATCAGGCGACAAAGCGCCTGGGTTTCCGGTTCTGACCCGGCGCGGTCGCCACTGGACAGGTGGACGTCGCGCTCCTCTGCAGCGCTGTTCCACCGGTAAACGGTGCCGCCGCCCTGCCAGTTGATGGTGGCGAAGTTCCGGTTCAGGTCCACGCCTCGCGCATTCGAGCGAATGCCCAGCTGGCAGCCGTCCGGGTTGACCGCGAGGATGACGTGGTGCCGCAGCTGCCCAGCCTCCAGAGACCGCAGGGCGCAGGAAAGGGTGACCACTGCGGCCACCTCATCGCCGTGGGTGCCGGCCATTACCATGCCGGTGTGTTCATCCCGAATATCGGCGGGAAAGTAGAGCAGCGGGGCTCCGAGCACTGACTGTCCATATTGCAGGCGCTGACTGTGGAATATCCCGCGTTCACTGCGGGGGCGCAATGTGGGCATTGAGTCGTTGTGCGGGGCGGTGTTTCGGGGCTGTGTCATGTTCTGTTCAGGCGTCCTTAACACTGTTTTACACTGAGTTATGAGAACTTTTCCGCGAAACGTCCAACTAACAGTGTGATACCGGTCGACTGGGGCTTTCTAGAGTCGAGACCTGGAGTCGAGGCCGGTAGCGGTACCTGAGCTGGCAACACTTGGCGGATAACACTGAGTGATAGCCATAAAGGTCAGAGTTCCGAACACATTTTTTTGAATATTAGTAAAAGCGCTTATCAGGGGTAACAAATATGGTTGCACGCTTTTCGCAGTTTTTGCTTGCACTTTGTATTCTGGTTTCCTTCTCTGTGGCTTCTACGGCCGCCAGTGCCCGCGGCCTGCCGGAGTTGACGGACCTTATCGAGCAGAATTCGCCGGCGGTGGTGAAGATCAATACCGTGGAACGCAGCCGCGCGTCACGCAATGGTGGGGTACCACCCCAGTACCAGCAGGATATCCCGGATATTTTCCGCCATCTGCTGGAGCCCCGTCAGCGCCAGCAACGACCGGTGGCCAGTATGGGCTCCGGGTTCATCATCTCCAAAGATGGCTATGTAGTCACCAATAACCACGTAGTGGATGGCGCGGATGAGGTGCTCGTCACTCTTACGGACCGCCGAGAGTACGAGGCCAAGGTTGTGGGCACCGACCCGCGCTCGGATCTCGCGCTGCTGAAAGTGGACGCCGATGATCTCCCCTCTATTCGCTGGGGGGACTCGGAGAGAATCAAGGTAGGCGAATGGGTAGTGGCCATCGGCTCGCCCTTCGGGCTGGATTACTCGGCCAGTGCGGGGATCGTCAGCGCCATGGGACGCAGTATCCCCAATGAGAGCCGCGAGAACTATGTGCCTTTCATTCAAACTGACGTTGCGATTAACCCGGGCAACTCCGGCGGCCCGTTGTTCAACCTGAATGGTGAGGTTGTCGGTATCAATTCCCAGATCTATACCCGCAGCGGCGGATCCATTGGCCTGTCTTTCGCGATTCCGGCGAGCCTGGCCCAGGACGTGGTGGCGCAGCTGAGAGAAAAAGGGCGTGTGGATCGAGGCTGGCTGGGCGTCGGTATCCAGGATGTGGACCGCAAGCTGGCCAAGGCAATGGGCCTGGGTAAGCCTTCCGGGGCGCTGGTGGGCCAGCTGGAAGCTGGATCCCCTGCAGATAAGGCGGGCATCAAGGTTGGCGACATCATTACCCGGTTCGACAGCGAGAAGATCAGCATGTCCGGTGACCTGCCTCACGTGGTCGGCCAGACCCGCCCGGGTGCAGAGGTGCCGGTGATTCTGATGCGTGAGGGCAACGAAAAGAGACTGAAAGTGCGTGTCGGTGCGCTGCCCGGCGACGACGATGTCCAGCAGGCATCGGTCTCGCCCCAAAGCTCGGATATCGGCGGTCGCCTGGGGCTGGCGGTAGATGATATCCCCGACAGTCTGAAACAGCGTCTGGGCGTTGAAAGCGGTGTGGTAGTGAAGCAGGTGGTGCCCGGAAAGGCCGGTGCCAATGCGGGCCTGCGTAGCGGCGATATCATCGCCCAGCTCGGGTTCGACCAGGTGGAGTCCCTCGCCGATTACCAGAAAATCGTCAAGAAGTTGCCCAAGGGTGAATTGCTGCCCATCCGCTTCTTCCGCGGGGGGCAGCCCACCTTCCGTACCATCCAGATCGAAGAGGACTGATCTCAGTGATTGGGCGGGCTCCAGCGGTGGTCACTGTGGTGATTTAGACGCTGTCGGGCGCCCGCTTGGGTGCCCGGAGCCCCCGACCTGACGGGGCTCCGCGGAGATTGGATGCACTTTTCCTGCAACCTGTTAGACTTGCGCCCACAGCGCGGCCCGGTCCGCCCATTAACTCACTGATTTTTAAAAGGTTTTATCCTCGCAGTGGCCACTGATCTCTCCCATATCCGCAACTTTTCCATCATCGCCCACATCGACCACGGAAAATCCACCCTCGCCGATCGTTTTATCCAGGTCTGCGGTGGCCTTAGCGACCGTGAAATGGCGGCGCAGGTGCTCGACAGCATGGATATCGAGCGGGAGCGGGGCATTACCATCAAGGCCCAGAGCGTGACCCTGGATTACAAGGCACGCGATGGTAAAACCTATCAGCTCAATTTTATTGATACCCCCGGACACGTGGACTTTTCCTACGAAGTATCCCGCTCGCTGGCCGCCTGTGAGGGCGCGCTGCTGGTGGTAGATGCGGCCCAGGGGGTGGAGGCGCAGTCGGTAGCTAACTGCTACACCGCGATCGAGCAGGGCCTGGAAGTGATTCCGGTGCTGAACAAGATGGATCTCCCCCAGGCCGAGCCGGAAAAGGTTGCGGAGGAGATTGAAGACATTATCGGTATCGATGCCACTGAGGCGACGCGCTGTAGCGCCAAATCTGGTCTCGGTGTGGAAGACGTACTGGAAGATCTGGTGCGTCTGGTACCGCCGCCGCAAGGCGATGTAGAGGCACCGCTGCAGGCACTGATCATCGACTCCTGGTTTGACAGCTACCTGGGGGTAGTGTCGCTGGTGCGGGTGGTTCAGGGAACGCTGAGCACCAAAGACAAGATTGTTACCAAGTCCCTCGGCCGCCCCCATGTGGTGGACAGCGTGGGCGTGTTTACCCCCAAGCGCAAAGAGACCGGTGTCCTCAGGGCTGGTGAAGTGGGCTTTGTGGTTGCGGGCATCAAGGACATTCACGGTGCACCGGTGGGCGATACCCTGACCCACGCCAAGGGCGCCGACGAAGTGTCCATGCTGCCCGGTTTCCAACGGGTGAAGCCGCAGGTCTACGCCGGCCTGTTCCCGGTCAGCTCCGATGACTACGAGGCCTTCCGCGATGCCCTCGACAAGCTGTCGCTGAACGACGCATCCCTGTTTTACGAGCCGGAAACCTCCGACGCGCTGGGCTTCGGCTTCCGCTGCGGCTTCCTGGGTATGCTGCATATGGAGATTATTCAGGAGCGCCTAGAACGCGAGTACGACCTGGACCTGATCACCACTGCACCAACCGTGGTGTATGAAGTGCAGCTGAACAACGGCGACCTCGTAAATATGGACAACCCCTCTCGCATGCCCGACCTGGGCGTGATCGAGGAGATGCGCGAGCCCATCGTGGAAGCCAATATCTTGGTGCCCCAGGATTATCTCGGCAACGTGATCACCCTGTGTGTGGAAAAGCGCGGTATCCAGAAAGATATGCAGTACGTGGGTGGCCAGGTTTCCCTGCGCTATGAGCTGCCCATGAGCGAAGTGGTGATGGACTTCTTTGACCGCCTGAAGTCGGTAAGCCGCGGTTTCGCCTCACTGGATTACAACTTTGTGCGTTTTGACCCGGCAAAGCTGGTGCGTCTTGATATCCTGATCAACGGTGAGCGGGTGGATGCTCTGGCGGTGATCCTGCACCGGGATAACGCCCAGCAGCGTGGCCGCGCCCTCGCCGAGAAAATGAAAGAGCTGATTCCACGCCAGATGTTTGATGTGGCCATCCAGGCTGCCATCGGCGGACAGGTGATTGCCCGCACCACGGTGAAGGCCTTGCGCAAGAACGTAACCGCAAAATGTTACGGTGGCGACGTCACCCGTAAGAAGAAACTGCTGGAAAAACAGAAGGCCGGTAAGCGCCGCATGAAGCAGCTGGGTAAGGTCGAGGTGCCCCAGGATGCCTTCCTGGCGGTGTTGAAGGTAGACAGCTGATTTTTGCCTGAACACAATTGAAGCCCCACCGATTGAGTCGGGGCTCTTGTGATTGAGGCTGCAGAAACGATCGATAAGAACCAGTCAGAAAGAGACGTTTGAATGGATATCAATTTCCCCCTTATTTTGCTGTTACTCGTGGTTGTGACAGGGGTTATCTGGCTGTTTGACTTGCTGTTCCTGGCGCGCGGCCGCAAGGCCCGGGCGGCCAAAGGGCAGCCGGAGCAGGAGCCGGTCGTAGTGGAGTACGCCAAGTCCTTTTTCCCGGTGCTGGCGATTGTGTTCGTGCTCCGTTCTTTCCTGGTTGAGCCTTTCCAGATTCCCTCGGCATCCATGGATCCCACCCTGCAGGTGGGGGACTTTATCCTGGTCAACAAATACGCTTACGGTTTGCGCTTGCCGGTGTCCCGCACCAAAGTATTCGATATTGGCGAGCCCAAGCGCGGTGATGTGATGGTGTTCTTCCCGCCCCACGCCAATGAAACCTATTACATCAAGCGTGTGATCGGCCTGCCGGGGGACCAGATCCGGGTGGTCAACAACCAGCTGTTTATCAACGGCAAGCCCGCGCCACAGGAACTGATCCAGGCGCTGCCTCCCGGCAACCCGGAGAAAGAATTCCTGTGGGAGGAAATTGACGGTCATCGCCACCTGATGGCGAAGCAGGTTGTTGCCAGTCGTTTCGGCAATGTGCGTACACTGGTGGTGCCTGAAGGGCACTATTTCATGATGGGCGACAACCGAGACAACAGCCTGGACAGCCGCAAGTGGGGCTTTGTGCCCGAGAAAGACATTGTCGGCAAGGCCTTTGCAATCTGGATGCATTGGGACAAACTAATGAGCCTGCCCAGCTTTGATCGGGTAGGTGGCATCGAGTAGGACTCGCTGCATAAACAAACGATAAAGACTGAAACCAGGGACCGGTTTTAATAACGATAAAACGGTACTACGCAATGGCTTTTCAACTAGGTAAATCGCTGGCTGCCCAGCGGGGCATGAGTTACTGGGGCTGGCTGTTTGTGATTGCAGTGTTCGGTTTCGGCCTGACCATCGTGTCCAAAATGGGCCCGGCTTATATCGACGCGCATTTTGTGGAAGAGGGGCTGCAGACCCTGTCCAAGCAAAGTGCTGTGCGCGACATGAGTAACTCTGAGATCAAGCGCGAGCTTGACCGGTTCTTTACCATCAATAATGTGCGCGGCGAGCCCGCCAAGGCGGTAAAGATTATCCGCGGTGCCGACAGCACCCTGGTAAGCATCAACTATGAATTGCGTCAGCCACTGTTCCACAATGTGGACGTGGTGATGAAGTTTGATAAACAACTGAATACTGCCAAACCCGAGCTCTGCTGCGAGCCGCTGGTGGATCTTGAGCAGTTTCGCAAGCGAGACGAATACTGACCGGTGACAGACCTCCACCTGCAACGACTCGGCAACCGCCTGGGCTATGAATTCACCCGGGCGGACCTACTTACCCTGGCACTGACCCACCGCTCCCACGGCAGCCGGAATAACGAGCGGCTAGAATTTCTTGGCGACTCCATCCTCGGGTTTACCATCAGTGCCGCACTGTTTGAAAAATTTCCCGAAGGTCGCGAAGGCCAGATGAGCCGCTTGCGCGCGCAGCTGGTGAGTGGCGAAACCCTCGCCAAACTGGCGCGCGAGCTGGAGCTCGGTGAATGTCTGCGTCTTGGGGAAGGCGAGATGAAAAGTGGCGGCCACCGCCGCGCCTCGATCCTGGCGGATGCGGTAGAGGCCATTATCGGCGCCATTTACCTGGATGCCGGCCTCGAGGCTGCGCGCGAGCGGGTGCTGGCGTGGTTCGCCCCACGCCTGCAGAACCTGTCATTGGAAACCGCCAAAGACCCCAAAACCCGTCTTCAGGAATGGTTGCAGGCGCGCCAGAAGCCGCTACCGGACTACCAGGTGGTGGAGGTTGCCGGTGAGGAACACTCCCAGCAGTTTGTGGTGGAGTGTCGGGTGGCCGGCCTCAACTCACCCGTTCGCGGCACTGCCAGCAACCGTCGGGCGGCGGAAAAGGCCGCCGCCAGTGAAGCCTACGCTCGACTGACCGGGCAGGGCTGACTCTATAATCTGCACCAGTATTTAATGCCCATTTTCACGCAGGCCATTTGGCGGCCTGTGCGTAGGCCCAAGAGGCCCGGAGATTTCCCTTGAGCGATTCAGACACCTCGCCCACCCGCTGTGGATACGTGGCCATTGTCGGCCGGCCCAATGTGGGCAAATCCACCTTGTTGAACCACATGTTGGGGCAGAAAATCTGCATTACGTCCCGCAAGCCCCAGACTACCCGCCACAATATGCTCGGCATCAAGACCGAGGGTGCCAACCAGATCATTTTTGTGGATACACCGGGACTGCACGCCGGTGAAGAAAAAGCCATCAATCGCTATATGAACCGCGCGGCCATCAGCTCCACGCGGGATGTAGACGTTGTGGTGTTTGTGGTGGAGCGCGCGCGCTGGACCGAGGGCGACGAGCTGGTGGCACAGAAACTCCGGGGGCTGAAGTGCCCGCTGATCATCGCCATCAACAAGGTGGATCAGCTGGAAGACAAAAACGCACTGTTACCACAGCTCCAGGCGCTGGCGGAACGCTTTCCGGACGCGGAAATCGTGCCGATATCCGCACTGCGCGAAGCCAATCTCAAATCCCTGGAAGACGTTATTGTCGCGCGTCTACCTGAAGGCATGCACTTCTTTGAGGAAGACCAGATTACCGATCGCAGCTCACGCTTTCTCGCCGCCGAGATCGTGCGCGAAAAGGTCATGCGGCAACTGGGTGCTGAACTTCCCTACGCAGTGACCGTGGAGGTGGAGGAGTTTTCCCAGGAGGGCAAGATCCTGCATATCAGTGCAGCGATTCTGGTGGAACGCAACGGGCAGAAGCGCATTCTGATCGGTACCAAGGGTGAGCGCATCAAACAGATTGGTCAGCAGGCGCGCCAGGATATGGAACGTCTGTTTGACAGTAAAGTGATGCTCAATCTCTGGGTGAAAGTGAAATCTGGCTGGTCGGACGACGAGCGCGCGTTGCGCAGTCTCGGATACGTCGACAAGCGTTAACCGGGCTTGGACAACCGTGCAGCAGCTGCCCCCGCAACCGGCGTATATTCTGCACTCCCGGCCATTTCGTGACTCCAGCCTGATTCTGGAGCTGCTCACTCCCGATTATGGGCGCATCGCCTGCATTGCCAAGGGCGCGCGGCGCGACAAGCAGCGCCGCCAGCGCGCGCTGCAACCCTTTTCCCCGCTTCTGGTGACCCTGCTCGGGCGCCATGACCTCAAGACCCTCGGTCCCCTGGAAAATGCAGGTCAACCCCTGTGGCTCAAGGGCAGGGCGGTTTATGCCGGTCTTTATGCCAACGAATTGCTGGTGCGATTGCTTCCGGAAGGTGAGAGCCTGCTTGCGGTATTTGCTGCGTACCAGCAGCTGCTGCAAATGCTGGCATCGGTTTCTGGAGACAGTAGTGAAGAGCTCGAAGTGCCCCTGCGCCAGTTCGAATTACGCCTGCTGCAGTCACTGGGGAGCTGCCCCGAGCTCGGCTATAGCGCGGTTGAAAACGCGGCGGTGCGGGGCGCAGGGGTGTATCGATTGACTCCAGAAGACGGGTTCGTGCCCGTGGCTGTACCCGCTGGGCAGTCGATGGGGGCAGGCGATTTTCTCGGCGCGCAGCTGCTCGAAATGGCACAGCTGCTGGATACGAGTTTCTCGGACATGGAAAGTGGTGAGTTGGAGGACACCGAAACACTTCAGTTGGTAGTGTTAGCCCCCGAAACTCTGCCCGTGGCCAAACGCCTTACCCGGCAACTGCTGCGGCCGCTGCTGGGCAGTCGGCCGCTGAAAAGCCGGGAGCTTTTCCGTCAGGTGTATTGCGAAGGTTGAGGCCCGGCGGCTCTTCCACCACTCTTTACTTTTCGGCCTGGCTCAGGATTGCCGAGCGCTTTCCCTCTCGAGGCCAAACAGCGCTTCCAGGTCCTGATCTACTGCCCAGTCGCGCAGGCTGCGAATTTCCTTGCGGGCCAGCTCATACGCGGCTTCCAGGGCTTCCCCGTCGATATTGGCTTCCGCCTGATCCTGCAACGGTCTCAGCAGTTCCTGGAGCTGCTCGGTGGCGCTGCGCAGAAGGGGGACACCGCAGTAGCAGCAGCCTCCGTGCAGGCGATGTATCCGTTCGAACAGGCCTTTCAGGTCACCTTCCTGATACATTCGGGACAACTCCTGTTCGTCATCGTGAAGTCCCTTCAGCAGCATGCGCAGCAGGTCGCGCGCGAGACTGGGATCCTGATTGGCGAGGTTCAGGCTTTCACTAATGTCCACAAGGCGGGGCCCCACCAGGGGCCTTAACTGTTCGGGCTCCGCGGGTGTGTAGATTTCCATCCAACGCTTCACCGTGTGGCTGAGCTGGGCTTCGCTGACGGGTTTACTGAGGTAGTCATCCAGCCCCGCGCTAAGCAACCGGGATTTCTCCTCAGTCCCGACATGGGCCGTCAGTGCAATAATTGGCGTGCGGTGTCCAGACTCTTCCTCGCGCATTTTGGCGGTGGTGGCGATGCCATCCATGCCCGGCATCTGGATATCCATGAAAACCATATCGAAATGCTGTTCCCGCCACAGCTCGAGGGCCTCCTCGCCACTGGCTGCCACTACCACTTCCACACCTTGTGCGCGCAGCAGTTCGCTCATCAGCAGGCGATTGGCCTCGTAGTCGTCAACGGCGAGTACGCGTGGCTTGGCCGGCCACGGCAGGCTGTCGAAGTTGCCTGTCTGCGGCTTGGGCTGTGCCTGGTGGGGCAGAGCTCTCTTCAAGGCGCGCAGCAGCCCATCGCGGCTTACCGGCTTACCCAGGAAGGCGAGTACCCGGGTGCGCAGTGCATCGTAGCAGCGGCGCAGATCTACCGGTGAGCCCTGGATGATCACGCGGCACTGATAGGTATCTACCAGTTGTTGCACTGCCGGAATGAACGTACCGAAATCCCCGTCTGCGACAGCGGTATCGATAATCAGCGCATCGGGCATGGCATCGTGTCGCCACATCTGCTCGATTGCGGGGACCAGATTGTCGCCACTGCAGTGCTCCAGTGGCTCCGCCTGCCAGTGGGTCAACTGCTGGCCGATCTGCTGGCGGGTCATAGGATTGGGGTCTATCAGGAGTAGACGACATCCGGGGAACTGTTCACGGGTCACCGCGGTACGGTTGCGATCGATGGTCAAAGGCAACTGTACCCAGTAAGAGCATCCACCCTGGTCATTGTCTTCGATGCTCAGTTCACCGTTCATGGTCTGCACCAGGCTGCGGGCAATGCCCAGGCCCATGCCGTTGTTGCTCATCTGTTGCGGCGGGTTGTTGCTGAGTAACTGTTTGAGCTCCCGGCGGCCCTGCTCATCGCAGCGTGCGCCGTTGTCGACGATACCGATACGCACGGTCAGTTCCGACTCTTTGCCGCTCTGGACGGTGATTCTCACCGGGATGCTGCCATTTTCGGAGCAGCGGATGGCGGTGCTAACCAGGTTGGTGAATATTTGCTTGATACGCAGCGGGTCGCCAATCTGGGAAGGCGGCAGCTGCGGGTCCACAAAGGGCACCAGTTCCAGGTTGTGTTCATAACCGTAGGGAGCCAGGATCTGCAGTGTTTCCTCCAGCACCTGCCCTAGGTTCATCGGGCTGTGGTCGAGTACCAGATTGCCAGACTCGATACGCGAAAAATCGAGAATATCGCTGATAGTGGTAAGCAGACTTTCTGCAGAGCGCAGAATGGTCTGCAGGTAATCCTGTTGCAGCTGGTCGACTTCGGTTTTCAGGAGCAGGTTGGTGAACCCGATGATGCCATTTAACGGGGTGCGGATTTCGTGACTGGTGTTGGCCAGGAAAGTCGACTTTACCCGACTGTTTTCCACGGCTTTTTTCCGGGCCAGCTCCAGTTCAATATTCTGTTCTTCCATGGAGTCCAGGGACTGGCGGAGGTCCTCCATGGATTGGTGCAGCCCCTCCTGATAGTCCCGATGATATTCAGACAAGTTGTCTGCCATCAGATTGATCTCTTCCGCTAACTGCGAGAGTTCCTGGTTGCGGGAATAGGCGGTGCGAGCATTGAACTTCCCCTGCCCGATTGCACGCAGGGAGTCCTTGAAGCGATCCAAGCTGCGGGAGGCGCGCTCGGAGAGTGCCACTGCCCAGACCAGGGCAATCATTGCGCAGACGATCAGCCCGAGAAGGCCTACCAGGGCCACCTGATAGGTTCCCACCAGAAAATAAGGGCGGTGAAGTTCAATGCTGAGCCAGCAGTTGGCATCCTCTCCGCGCAGTGGGTGCAGAACCTGAAGGCTTTGCAGGTCTTCGTGCACGTGGGCCTGTTTGCCGCGGAGTTCGTCGGCGGTAAACAGGGTGCGGGGGCGCGGTCCGACGCTGGAAATCAGTTTGAACTCTTCCAAGCCGGAGGTGTTGATATCAGCACGATATAGCTGCACGGAGCGGATCATGTCCCGTTCCAGCATCAATGCCATCAGGCTTTTGTCGAGCCACTGGATACGGTCTTCGAACGGATGGCCATCACTCAGGTGGATCAGTTCCACCAGTTGTTCGGCACTGGCGCGACCGTGGCTTAATAACAAGTCACGACGGTCGCTCATCTGCTGCAGGGTGAACAGCAGGCAAAGCAGTATCGACAGGATCAGCGCAGGCGCCATGGTGTAGCGGAACAGAATCGCACGCAGGGAGACCCGGCGCTGTGATCTCGTGCGCTTCCCCTGGCGTTGATCTGCCGGGCTCATATCCACCAGAGTGCTTCTATCTGTTTGGGGTGCAGTGGCCATAGTCGCAGTTAATGTTGTGTTATTTTTGTCCGATTCTACGCCTGCTGGGCACAGATACCACCCCGGATTGACCGGTTTTTGCGGTGATTCTGCTGCTGGCCAGGTTGAGGCATTCGCAGCATTCGCGGCTCGGGGGTAGAATGTGCGCCCTCCGATAGCCTAAAGCCAAGTCCGATGGGTCAGAAGTTGACTATGGAATATCCAACGATTGCCGACTGTGTAGGCAATACCCCCCTGGTGCGTTTGCAGCGCCTGCAGGGCGATTCTTGTGGTGCCACCAGCAATACCATCCTGCTCAAGCTGGAGGGGAACAACCCCGCGGGCTCGGTAAAAGACCGGCCGGCGCTGTCCATGATCAGCCGCGCAGAAGCCCGCGGCCAGATTCGTCCGGGAGATACCCTGATCGAAGCCACCAGTGGTAACACGGGTATCGCGCTGGCCATGGCTGCGGCCATTAAGAGTTACCGGCTTATCCTGATTATGCCGGAAAGTGCGACCGATGAGCGCAAGGCTGCCATGACTGCCTACGGTGCCCAACTGATTCTGGTGACCGCAGAACAGGGAATGGAGGGCGCGCGGGATCTGGCACTGCAAATGCAGAGTGAAGGCAAGGGGCTGGTTCTGGATCAGTTCTCGAACCTGGATAACCCTGCAGCCCATATCGAGACGACCGGACCGGAAATCTGGCGGCAGACGGGTGGTCAGATTACGCACTTTGTGTCTTCCATGGGGACGACGGGCACCATCATGGGCTGTGGTCGGTACCTCAAGCAGCAGAATCCGGCTATCCAGATAATCGGCCTGCAACCAACTGAGGGCTCCGCAATCCCCGGTATCCGCCGCTGGCCCCAGGCGTACCTGCCGAAAATCTTCGTGCCGGAAGAAGTGGATCGGGTAATGGATATCAGTCAGCGGGAGGCTGAGGAAATGACTCGCCGCCTGGCGCGGGAGGAGGGCATCTTTTGCGGGGTGTCTTCTGGGGGCGCTGTAGCCGGGGCGTTAAAGGTTGCCGAACAGGTAGAAAACGCCACTATCGTCGCGATTATTTGTGACCGCGGTGACCGCTACCTGTCATCGGGTCTGTTTGATGCTGACGCACCGGCGTAAAGCGCAAGGCGCTATCGAATAAAACGTATTTCTATCATTCTGACCGCGAGTTAATACATTGGTACAAGTCAGAAAAAACTATCCGCGATTGGCTGACGGCACCCTCGACCGGGAAGCCTGGCTGCGCCACATCCAGGCGATGGCAAAGCTGGACGGGGGCACGCTGGTGACCCTGCGCAAAGCCGTCGAACTGAGTGAGGAAGCGGAACAGAAAGCCATCGATGCAGAAAATATCTGGGTTGAAGGTACCAGTAGCTTTCTTACTGGCCTCGAGATGGTGGAAATTCTCGCGGACCTGCAAATTGATGGTGAAGCACTGTGCGCGGCCATGCTGTACCGCGCGGTGCGGGAAAAGCGTCTATCCCTTAAGGTCGTTACCGAGGAGATGGGTGAAACCATCGCCAAACTGATCCAGGGTGTTTTGCAGATGGCGGTGATCCGCAGTCGCACTGCAGACACTGGTGAAGAGGGGCGGAGCGGCGCAGTTGAAGAGCACTCGGAAAATATCCGCCGCATGCTGGTGGCGCTGGTCGATGACGTACGTGTAGCGCTGATCAAGCTGGCGGAACGTACCTGCGCCATTCGCGCTGCGAAAAAAGCCGACGAGGACAAGCGCCGTCGTGTCGCCAGGGAGGTGGCAGATGTCTACGCTCCCCTGGCGCACCGGTTGGGTATCGGGCATATCAAATGGGAGCTGGAGGATCTGTCTTTCCGCTATCTCGAGCCCGATGATTACATGCAGATAGCACGGTTGCTGGATGAAAAGCGCCTGGCGCGTCAGGACTATATCGATGATGTCCTGAGCCTGTTGCGCAACGAACTGTCCAAGGCGGAAATTGAAGGGGAAGTATTCGGCCGCGCGAAGCACATCTACAGCATCTGGCGAAAGATGCGCCGCAAGAATATCGGCTTTTCCCAGGTCTATGACATCCGTGCTGTGCGTATTCTGGTCCCTACGGTGCGGGATTGTTATGCGGTACTGGGTATCGTGCACAACCTCTGGCGCAATATTCCCAACGAATTTGACGATTACATCGCCTCGCCGAAAGACAATGGATACCGCTCCCTGCACACTGCCGTGATCGGCCCGGACCGCAAGGTACTGGAGGTGCAAATCCGCACTTTCGCCATGCACGAAGAGGCTGAGTACGGCGTATGTGCCCACTGGAGATACAAGGGCACGGATAAAAAATCCGGCCAGTTGGATGGCCAGGATGGCTACGAACAGAAAATTTCCTGGCTGCGGCAGGTGCTTGACTGGCACGAGGAAGTGGGTGGCAACCCGCTGCAGGAAGATTTGCAGGCAAGTGACGTGGACACACGTATCTATGTGTTCACCCCGGACGGCCATGTGGTCGATTTGCCCCGCGGCGCAACGCCGCTGGACTTTGCCTACAAAATTCACACCGAAATTGGCCACCGCTGTCGCGGCGCCAAAGTGGATGGCCGCATCGTTCCCCTGAACCACGAACTGCAGACCGCCAATCAGATAGAAATTCTCACTGGCAAGCGTGAAGCGCCCAGCCGCGACTGGATTTCCCGTAGCATGGGATACATCACCACTTCTCGTGCCAGGGCAAAGGTCATCCACTGGTTCAAGCAGCAGGCGCGTGACCAGAATGTGGCGGAAGGGCGCACCATTCTCGATGGCGAGTTCAAGCAGTTGGCGCTGGCGGATTTCGACTTCGAAAAGCTCGCTAAAAAGCTCAATATGCACTCCCTCGATGACCTGTATGCGGCGGTAGGGGCTGGAGATATTGGCGTCGGCCAGGTGTTGAACGCCGCCCAGCGCATGGTGAAAGTAGAGCGGGGGGAGCCGGTTCTTTCCCTTACCGCGCCGGTTGCCCGCGATGGCCAGGCGGATGTGTATATCGATGGTGTCGGTAACCTGCTTACCCAGATCGCCCGTTGCTGTAATCCGGTACCGGGGGATGAAATCATGGGGTATATCACCCAGGGGCGCGGTGTTTCCATTCATCGGAAAGATTGCGCCAATATGCTGCGCATGCAGTCGGAAGAGCCCGAGCGGATTTTGCAGGTGGAGTGGGCCGATAAGCCCACCGAAGTGTACGCGGTGGAGATCATGGTGGAGGCCTATGACCGCCATGGCCTGTTGCGGGATGTGACCACTATGCTCGACAGCCAGCGTATCAACATTACGGCGATGCAGACCCACTCCAACAAGCACAAGCACACGGTGGATATGGTCATTACCGCAGAGATTCATAATTTCGAGGAGCTCAGCCACGTGTTGCATCGAATAAATCAGCTGCCGAATGTGGCGTCCGCAAAGCGGCGTATCCTTCACTGAGCGGCGCTCCCCAGAAAGGGCAGTCAAGATGAAAGAGCATTTCAGCGTAGAAGATCTGCAATATCTGATGTCCCAGTTACGCAACCCCGATGGCGGTTGCCCCTGGGATCTCAAGCAGACATTTGCCTCCATCGTTCCGTCTACGATTGAGGAGGCGTACGAGGTTGCCGAGGCCATCGAGCGGGAAGACTTCGCGCATCTGCAGGAAGAGCTCGGTGACCTTCTGTTTCAGGTCATTTTTTATGCCCAGTTGGGGCGGGAAGACGGGCACTTCGACTTTTCCGTTATTGTCGACACTCTTGTGCGCAAGCTGGTCAGGCGCCATCCACATGTGTTCCCCAGCGGTGAGCTATACGGTAGTCCAGATGGGATGCAGGGGAGTGCGATCGACGAGGAACAGGTAAAAGCCAACTGGGAAGCGATCAAGGCGGAAGAACGTCAGGCCAAGGGTGAGAAGGGGACTCTCGACGGAGTGGCCGTTGGTCTCCCGGCATTGACGCGTGCCGCCAAGCTGCAAAAGCGCGCTTCGCAGGTGGGTTTTGACTGGCCAGAAATAGACGGGGTTTTGGCCAAGGTGGAAGAGGAAGTGCGCGAACTGCGTGAGGCCATTGCCTCCGGAAACCAGGATCACTCGCGGGAGGAGCTGGGTGATTTGCTGTTTTCCTGTGTCAACGTGGCGCGGCATTTGAAAGTCGATCCGGAGGCCGCACTTCGACAATGTAACCGAAAGTTCGAGCAGCGGTTTGGAATGGTGGAATCCGCGCTCAAATCCCGGGATCAGCAGCCCTCCGACGTCTCACTCGAGGAGCTGGATAGGCTGTGGGAGCAGGCAAAGCAGCAGTGAACTGCGCCCATACCACCGTTGTTGCATCGGCGATTGAGTTAGAACTGAAGCGAAAATCTTTAATTGGCCGGAAATTCGTAGAATTTTGTAAAAAAATTACCGAATCCGGTCAGACCACATGCGCACTTGTTCTGTCTTGGGGCAGAGTGTAAGGTAGCGCTCTTTTTTACGGGGACCCGCCGCAATGGCTGCGCTGCGTCTCGGCATGATCTGGAGATTATCTGTTTATGCGAATCATACTTCTGGGCGCCCCGGGCGCAGGCAAGGGCACCCAGGCCCAGTTCATCACCGAGAAGTTTGGAATTCCTCAGATTTCCACCGGAGATATGCTCCGCGCTGCGGTAAAGGCCGGCACGCCGCTCGGTCTTCAGGCCAAGGACATCATGGCGGCTGGAAAGCTGGTTTCCGATGACCTGATCATCGCCCTGGTCAAAGAGCGTATCGCCGAGCCGGACTGCGCCAATGGTTTCCTGTTTGATGGCTTTCCCCGCACTATTCCCCAGGCTCAGGCCATGCTGGATGCGGAAGTGTCTATCGACCACGTACT
The DNA here is from genome assembly GCF_020524885.1 of Microbulbifer elongatus. Classification (GTDB taxonomy): domain Bacteria; phylum Pseudomonadota; class Gammaproteobacteria; order Pseudomonadales; family Cellvibrionaceae; genus Microbulbifer; species Microbulbifer elongatus_A. The sequence continues at coordinate 1,043,927 of NZ_JAIVKJ010000001.1, forward strand.
GGAGATTGCTGTAGACGACGAAGAGATCGTTAAGCGCCTGTCCGGTCGCCGGGTGCATGAGGGTTCTGGTCGTGTTTACCACCTGGTCTACAACCCGCCCAAGTCCGAAGGCGTGGACGATGTTACCGGTGAGGCGCTGGTTCAGCGCGCCGACGACAGCGAAGAGACTGTGCGCAACCGCCTTTCTGTTTATCACGAGCAGACCGAGCCCCTGGTAGGCTTCTACCGTGAGCTGGAGCAGCGTGAGCCGGAAGCTGCGCCCAAGTACAGCAAGGTCGAAGGCGTCGGCTCCATGGACGACATCCGTGCGAAGGTGCTCGAGGCATTGGGGTGATTCGTTCACACGCTTTGCTGATGTAGTACTGAAAAGGCTCCCGCGGGAGCCTTTTTTGTTATTTGTCTCGCGTCATCGTTGATTTGATGGACTCGCTATTACCCTGACCCCGTTCCCCAGGCCCGCCTCATGTTCCGTGTTTTTCGCCGGCTATCGGTGCTATAGAAACCCGCCTGAATACATTTGCGCCGGTTTCTGAAATACTTCCGTCCCACAGATCAGGGATATCTCTTCAAGGTATCCGCCGGCAATATCCAATACCCCTATCCAGTGGAGTGCGAGCAAATATGGTTCGAACGAGTGCGGCTCACGCGATCATTCTGATGAATCTGGGAACCCCTGCAGAACCGACGCCAGGTGCTGTACGGGCGTTTCTCCGCGAGTTTCTGTCCGATCCCAGAGTGGTGGAAATCCCGAAGCCTGTCTGGCAGCTTATTCTCAACCTGTTTGTATTACCCTTGCGACCGAAGCGGATAGCGCCCGCGTACGAAGAAATCTGGAATCAGGGGCTGGATGGAGAGGCGGTGTCCGGCTCCCCGATTGTGTTTTACACCCAGCGCCAGGTGGAATTGTTACAGGAGCGTTTGCAAGCTCAAGGCCCCGAGGAAGAGGGCGAGGGGCACGGTGAGGTGCGGGTAACCTATGCCATGACTTATGGCGGCCCGAGCCTGTCGGAAACGATCGAAAAGCTCCAGGGAGAAGGCTGCACCGGGTTTACTGTGCTGCCGCTGTACCCACAGTATTCTGCCACGACGACTGGCGCGATTTACGATCAGGTGGCCACAATTATCCGCAAGTCTCGCAATGTGCCGGATATTTCTGTTGTACACGATTACTGGCAACACCCGCGCTATATCGAGGCGCTGGCGAACTCTGTACGTGAGCACTGGCAGAAAAATGGTGCTGCGGAGAAGTTGTTGATGTCTTTCCATGGGATTCCCAAGGCCAATACGAAAAAGGGCGACCCCTATTACCTCCACTGTTGCGGCACTGCCGAGCGGGTTGCCGCTGCCCTTGACCTGCCCCGGGAGAAGTGGGAAATCACTTTTCAATCTCGTTTCGGCAAGGCCGAGTGGTTGCAGCCTTACACGGATAAAACCCTGGCCGAGTGGGGCCAGAGCGGTATTTCCAGTGTCGATGTGATTTGTCCGGCATTTTCCGCGGATTGTCTGGAAACCCTGGAGGAAATTGCGGTAGAGAATCGCGCTAACTTTATCGATGCTGGCGGCCGCGAATATCGATACATCCCGGCGCTGAACGCGCGCAAAGATCACATCGAGATGATCGAAGCAATTGTCCGGGAGAGAGTTCCCGGACGAATGCCGGCGTAATTATTGCGATGAGTTTCCTCCTTTATCCGGCGAATTTTCTTTAAAAATCCCCCGAGCTCACAGAAAAACCGAATTTTTTTGGAAAATTCGGTTTTTTTTGGCCCATTTTCTTGCAAACCCTACTTTTTTTATTAACTTTGATACAGCCGTGTCATTTCGAATGGCTGGGCTGCTCTCGATTCTGCGGTTTCTGAGTTTTGTCTGGTAAGGATTCTTTCCGGTGTTTACTGGCTTGGGTTCACCGGATGGGAAATCGGGAGCTGTTGCATTTCCGGCGGCAGCGAAAACCGGGTTGCTGGTCGGCACACACTTCTGTGTTCAAAGTGACTTCTTCTATAGAGAAAGAGGAGACAAGGGATGGCACGAGTCGCAAAGAAAAAGGCCAAGGCAAAACGTGTAGCCAAGGCCAAACCGGCCGCCAAGGCGAACACAGGCACTTCGCCGGTGGTTGCCAAGGCACAAAAGGCAGTAGATTCTGCTGCGAAAGCACTGGATGCTCAGCTGGATCGGGTAGGAAAGGCGAGAGCAAGGGTTCAGAAAAGCGGATCTGCCACTGCCAAACAGTCCCTGGCTTCGGCAAATGCCAAGTTGCGGGAGCAGCGTTTGAAAGTGGCGGAAGCAAAATTGGGTTTGGCCAAGGCCAGTGCCATGGATTCCGTGCGCCAGGCTGAGGAGTCTGCGAAGAAGGCGGTTGCAGACATGGCTGAAAAGCTCTCTGCCAAGGCCGAGAAAGAGCGGGAAAAGGCAGTAAAGGCCTTTGAGAGTCGCTGGAAGAAATCCCGGGCAAAGGCCGATGCCAAGAAGGTAAAGGCTGCAGAGAAGAAAGCAACCGCCAAAGTGAAGGCTGCGGCGAAGAAGGCTGCGGCGAAGGCCAAAGCGCTAGAGAAAAAGGCGGCGGTCAAAGCCAAGGCGGAAGCCAAAAAAGCGGCCAAGGCAGCCTCCAAGAAAAAAGCCGTCAAAAAGTCTGCCGCGAAAAAGACAACCGCCAAGAAGGCACCCAAGAAGTCTCCCGGGCGGCCGAAAAAGTCCACGGTGAAGAAGGCGGCTGCCAAGAAGGCGGCCACCAAAGCGAAGAAGTCGGCACCCAAGAAGTCTGCCCGTCGCGGACGTCCACCGAAGGCTGCGGCCAAGAAGGCCGGTGCCCGCCGCGGACGGCCGCCCAAGAAGTCCTGATCGACGGTCAAGTCGGTCTACTGAAGATTCTGCTTTCTGGCAGAGCACACGAGCCCCGGCCTAATAGCCGGGGTTTTTGCTTTTCGGGAGCGGTTTTTTAAAGGCTAATTCTGGGGCTGGTTGCGTTTGTCGCTGGGCATGCCACAATTCGCCCCTGTCAGGTATCTGCGCCCGTTCGGGGGGCTGCCATCCTGAATACCCACACCGTTTCTCCACACTTACTTCACAACGGGTTCTCGCATTGAAATTACTGGCTGTTGATACCACCTCCGGAGCCTGCTCTGTAGCCCTGTATCAGGATGGCGCGGTTATTGAACAGTTCGTGCGTGCTGAACGGGATCACACTCGCCGCCTGTTACCGATGGTCGAGGCGGTGTTGATGGAGGGTGGGTTGCGTCTGGCGGACGTCGATGCCCTCGCCGTGAGCCAGGGGCCGGGGTCATTCACCGGTCTGCGTATTGCCATCAGCTGCGTCCAGGGGCTGGCATTTGCCGCAGATAAGCCGGTGGTGCCGGTGTCCAGTCTGGCAGCTATGGCGACCGGTGCTATTCGTACTAACCCCGATTGGCAGGGCGCCGCGGTATTACCAGCGCTGGACGCGCGGATGCAGGAGGTCTACTGGGGGCTGTATTCCTCCGAGAACCCGGGTGAAGCGTTGTTGGCGGATGCAGTTTCGAGCCCGGAGCAGGTGGTTTCGGCCCTGGAAGCATCGGGCTACCTTGATTCAGCGGTCGATAACCCGTGTCCATTTGTTGCTGCCGGCCCGGGTTGGCAATACCCTGAATTGGAAGCACTGGCTCCGCTGGGCGTCTGGCAGGACGCGGCGATTCATGCCCAGGACATCGCCGTATTGGCCGCCGGACTTTGGCAGAAAGGGGAGTATCTGGCGGCCCAGGACCTGGAGCCAGCCTATCTGCGCAATGAGGTAACCTGGAAGAAACGCGAGCGCATCCGCAATCGCGGTTAACCAGTGGTCTCTTCAATAACAAACTAACTGCGGCGCAGGTTTTTCGCTGGCGGCAAACGTAGTAGCAAGTATGGAAACTTTTCAGATCATCTTTCTTTCCCTTATTCAGGGGATTACCGAATTTCTGCCGATATCCAGCTCAGCACACCTTATTTTGCCAAGTCAGGTACTGGGTTGGCCGGATCAGGGGCTCGCTTTTGATGTGGCGGTGCACTTTGGTTCCCTGATCGCGGTGTTGGTGTACTTCCGCAAGGACGTCTGGCACCTGATCTGCGATGGCCTGGGCGGTTTCAAGACCGGGCAATTCAGTGATGAGGGGCGTCTTGCCTGGTTGATTGTGCTGGCTACCATCCCTGCCGGGTTGGTGGCGCTGGCGTTTAAAGATTTCATCGAAACGCACCTGCGGTCTTCTGCAGTGATTGCCGCTACCACCATTCTGTTTGGCGCTTTGCTCTGGTGGGCCGATGTGCGCGGCGAGCGCCGCGATGATATTGGCAAGCTTGACTGGAAGAAGGCGCTGATGATCGGTGCGGCCCAGGCCATTGCGCTGATTCCGGGCACGTCTCGCTCCGGTATTACCATGACCGCCGGCCTGATGCTTGGCCTGAAACGGGAGGCGGCCGCGCGCTTTTCCTTTCTGATGTCGATCCCGGTGATTACCCTGAGTGCCTTGCTCAAGACCTATGAGCTACTGGGCACCGATTCGGCGCCATGGGGCAGCATTTTTCTTGGCGTCGTGCTTTCGGGAATAAGCGCCTACCTGTGTATTCACTTTTTCCTGCAATTCATCAGCCGTATCGGCATGGCGCCCTTCGCCATCTACCGCTTTTTGCTAGGCGGTATATTGATTGGCTTGCTGCTCGCCAACTGAGTGGTGCAGCGTATTTGCTTTTTGAGACTGGTCGTGTGGCCTGAACGAGGTTTGTTATGACAACCACAGTGGCATTTATCGGACTCGGCGTAATGGGGTTCCCAATGGCCGGGTATCTTTCCAAAGCCGGGTATCGTGTGCAGGTGTACAACCGCACTGGCAGTCGTGCCAGCGAGTGGCTTTCTTCATACGATGGTAAAGACTTCGCGACCCCCGCAAAAGCTGCCAGTGGTGCGGATATGGTATTTGCCTGTGTTGGCAATGACGATGACTTGCGTCAGGTCACTATTGGCCCTGATGGTGCCTTTCACGGAATGACTTCTGGCACCCTGTTTGTCGACCACACCACCGCATCGGCAAACGTGGCGCGGGAGCTGGCTGGCGCAGCGAAGGAAAAGGGCATCGGATTTCTGGATGCGCCGGTGTCCGGCGGCCAGGCGGGCGCGGAAAACGGGGCTTTGACCATCATGGTGGGTGGCGAAGAGTCAGACTTTGAGCGCGCGCGCCCACTGCTGGAATGCTACGCACGGGCGCTCAATCTGCTCGGGCCAGTGGGCAGCGGGCAGCTGTGCAAGATGGTTAATCAGGTGTGCATTGCCGGGCTGGTACAGGGACTTTCTGAGGGTCTCCATTTTGCCCGAGCCGCGGGGCTGGACCCGGAGCAGGTGGTGGAGGTTATTTCCAAAGGCGCCGCACAGAGCTGGCAGATGGAAAACCGCTATAAAACCATGCTGGCCGGTGAGTATGAGCACGGCTTTGCGGTGGACTGGATGCGCAAGGACCTGGGTATTGTATTGGATGAGGCCCAGCGCAACGGCGCCTTGTTGCCTGTTACTGCGCTGGTGGATCAGTTTTACAGTGAAGTGCAGGCGCTGGGCGGCGGTCGCTGGGATACTTCCAGCCTGTTTGCGCGGCTGACAAACCTGCGGGATTTTAACTGACCACAATTACACCCGGTTTCCCGGCCGACCGGTCGGGGAAACCCTACCCAGCCTGTCCAGCTGCTCAGCTATTTCTTCAAAAATATTTCAAATAACTCCTCAGGTAACTATTCAGGTAATTTTGTGAAAGTGCTTCTGCTTTCCGCCTACGATGCCGACAGCCACAAGCGCTGGCGGCGTGGGCTGGTGGCCGCCATTCCCGATTGGCAGTGGACGGTGCTCAGTCTGCCACCCAGATATTTCAGCTGGAGGGTGCGCGGCAACAGTCTCAGCTGGGGTAGGGGAGAGGCGCTCGCCACCCTGCGTCAGCCATGGGATTTGATTGTCACCACGTCGATGACAGACCTCGCCTCACTGCGCGGGTTTGTGCCCGAGCTGTGCCGCGTGCCCACCGCGGTGTATTTCCACGAAAATCAGTTTGATTATCCGTGTACCGAAGATGCGGTGCCCTCGGTCGAGCCTCAGCTGTTGAATATCTATACCGCGCTCTGCGGTGACCTGTTGCTGTTCAACTCAGAATACAACCGCAGCACGTTACTGGAAGGGGCGGAGCTGCTGTTGCACAAGCTGCCGGATCAGGTGCCGAGAGGTATTTGTCAGGAGATTGCGGATAAATCCCGGGTGCTACCGGTTCCCCTGGAGCCGGCGGCATTTCTCGGTGCTGGTGAGGAGAAGGCTGCCGTTAAGAAAATTGTCGGCGAGAAAGATGCTCGAGTGACCTTTGTGTGGAACCACCGCTGGGAACACGACAAGGGCCCCGACATCCTGCTTGCCGCTCTACGTCGTTTCGGTCGCCAGCAGATTCCGTTCACCCTGCATGTGGTAGGGCAACAGTTCCGCCGTCAACCTGCGGAATTTGCACATATCCGCAAGTTGCTCGACAAGCAGGGGGCGTTGGGTGCCTGGGGTTACCGCGAGAGCCTTGCGGAGTACCGTCAGCTGCTGGCCCAAAGCCACGGGGTCATTTCTACCGCACGGCACGACTTTCAAGGCCTCTCGGTACTTGAAGCCGTCGCTGCCGGTTGCCAGCCACTGGTACCGGACAGCCTCGCTTATCCGGAATGGTTTGGTCGCGGCGGATGGCGATATTCCGATGACGTGGAGTCCTGTGCGGCCCACTTGTGCAACGCCATGGTGCGCTGTGCCCGGCGCGTAGAATCCGGGGAGCCTTTGACTGTGCCCGATATCTCGAATATGAGCTGGGAGGTGATGGCGGGAGACTACCGGCAGCTGTTGACCGATTGTGCCGGTCGTGGCGGGAATTTGGCCTGAGCGTACACCCCCCAGCGGGAAACGGGTATCATTCGGCCTCAATTCGCCGATTGACGATTAGCAAGAACGGAAATTCTAGGATTTATGAGCAAGCAGCGCGTACTTACCGGTATCACGACCACCGGTACTCCTCACCTGGGCAACTATGTGGGCGCCATTCGCCCGGCCATCGCCGCCAGTCAGGAAGAAAACAACCAGTCTTTCTATTTTCTGGCGGATTACCACGCGCTGATCAAGTGCCAGGATCCGGAGCAGGTACACCAGTCCACCCTCGAGATTGCTGCCACCTGGCTAGCCCTGGGCCTGAACACCGACAATGTAGTCTTCTACCGCCAGTCGGATATTGTCGAGATTCCCGAGTTGACCTGGCTGCTTACCTGCCAGACCGCCAAGGGTCTGATGAATCGTGCCCACGCTTATAAGGCGGCGGTGGACGCCAACCGCGACGATGGCCAGGATTCCGATTTTGGTATCAACATGGGCCTCTACAGCTATCCGATTCTGATGGCCGCGGACATATTGATGTTCAATGCCAACAAGGTGCCGGTGGGCAAAGACCAGATCCAGCATATTGAAATGGCCCGGGATATCGCCGCGCGTTTCAATCACCACTACGGTGAGCACTTTGCCCTGCCGGAAGCGGTGGTGGATGAGCACGTATCGGTCTTGCAGGGCCTGGACGGGCGCAAGATGAGTAAGAGCTACGGCAATACCATTCCGCTGTTCCTGCCGGAAAAGAAACTGAAGAAGCACATCAACAAGATCAAGACCAACCTGCTGGAGCCGGGCGAGCCGAAAGACCCGGATACCTCCACCGTATTCCAGATCTGGCAGGCATTCTCCACCCCTGAGCAGACCGCCGAGATGCGCAAGGCGTTTGAAGAGGGAATCGCCTGGGGTGAAGCCAAGAAGCAGCTGTTTGAACTGATCAATGGCCAGATCGGTGAGGCGCGGGAGCGCTATGAAGCGCTGCTGGCAAACCCGGCGCAAATCGAAGTGGAGCTGGAGAAGGGTGCCGAAAAGGCGCGAACCTATTCCCGGCCTTTCCTGGCGAAACTGCGCGAGGCGGTTGGTATTCGCAAGATCGGTTGATTGCCCGCACTAATCAGTGAGCCAGCGTTCTGAGCCCGCCATCTGGTGGGCTCAGTCGTTTTTACCCTTCGGCTTTCTCGGCCCTGCTGGCGAGCCTTCTCGCTGCGCATCCTGTTTCTGATCAGATCCATCCGTCTGGTCGTGGAACAGGTGCACCTGGGTTTCAAATGGCATATCGATACCCGCGTCATCCAGCGCTTCTTTCACAGACTGAATCACTTTGGCGCGCACATGGGTCGCCTCTGTCTGTTCACTGCTGGTCCACCAGCGTGCGCGAATACTTACCCAGCTGGCGGCCAGGTCCCAGGGCAGGGCCTCAGGGGCGGGGTCCGTCATAACGCCTTCCACGCGCGTGACCGCTTCTCGGATAACGTCACACGCCTGATCGATGTTATCGCTGTAGCCGATGCCAATTTCATAGTCGCTGCGGCGACTGGTGTGGGCCGTTTTTACCAGTACCGCGTTGGTATAGATGTCACTGTTGGGCATGACCACGCGCTGGCCGTCGTAGGTGTCGATCAATGTTGCGCGGGTCTCGATGCGATGCACCGTACCCTCGAAATCGGCGACCTTGATCTGGTCGCCAATCTCAAAGGGCTGGCGAACGAGGATCAGTAAACCCGCCAACCAGTTCTGTAGAATATCCTTGAAGGCAAAACCGATCGCCACAGAACTGACGCCGAGACCGGCGATCAGATCGCCAGGTTTCAGGCTTGGCATCACGATTGTGGCGGCGAGCAGAAAGCCTACGAGCACCACGCACCACTTGACCAGACTTCCGAGCACTTCTCCCAGATTTGGCCTGTTTCTGCGCTGCAGGTGCCTGCGCACCAGAAAGCGAGCAACACTGCCCAGAATAAACGCCACCAACAGCACGACAAGGGCGACAGTGAAGTTCGGGATCAGTCGGATGGCGCTATCTACCCAGCTGTCCACCTGATCGATTGCGGCACTATAGTCCGCCGAGATTTCGCTGGCCTTATCGGTCTGGTTACTTTGGGAATCGTTGCCTTGCATCATGTCCGCCACATTCAGTGCGCTCTGCTTCAAGCAGGGGTCAGCCCGGATCACTCAGCCGGATGTCCAGCGCAAAGTCTGCACTTTCCCCATTTTTGGCCGCGCCTTTTAACAGGTAGACCAGCACCCGGTAGGTGCCATCTCGCGGCAAGGTAATGGAAAAACGCGCGTGCTGGCCGTGACCGCGATGCAGGGCCCGGGGGGCCGCGGGTGCGGTTATGCGGTATCCCGCCTGGGTGTTGCTGCTGTGAAGATCCAGCTGTAGGGATTGCCCGGTTCTCGCGTCGATCAGGTACTCGATGGCCTGGTGACCATTGATGGTGGCGGTGACACGTGCGCTTTGACTGTGCTGTACCTTGTGACCTCCGGGTGCTGGGGCATCTCTGTGGAGTTCAATCTTTTGCTGCTGGGTCTGGGTATGTTCCCGCGCGGCGACAGGCCCGCTTAATAGCAGCGAAATTAACAGCGAAAGGAGAAGGGGAATGAAAAGCCAATTGGATCTCTGCACTGGTAGCCCTGGAGACAGCGAAGCCGGGCCACCAGTGTAGTTTCGCAGCGCGCGGATCAGTCGCCGGCAGTTGCTTCCATATTCCGCTTGAAGCGGCCGTGCTGCAGATAGTGAATGACTTGTGCGATGACCTTCTGGTCTTTCATCATGAAAACATGGGTCACCGGCATTTCCAGGTGATCCCGCATTCCCTCAAGGCGGGTGCGCTCCACGGTGACCTTGCCGTCATCGGTGCCAGGGAGCATTTGGGAGAGGATCGGGTTGATGCTTCTGGTACCTGCGATAATACCCAGGTCAAAGTGGGCGGCGCCCAGCTTGTTGGGCACACTCATTTTTCCGCTGCCGAGCTGCAGGCCGGCATCGCCGTATAGAAAATGAAAACCCGGAAAACTGCCCAGCTTGTCCACGACCTCGCTGCCCTGGTTAGGCGGGCCGAGCATGACTACGCGACCGAGATTTTCCACGGTTACCTGGCTAAGGTACTGGCGCACCAGGATGCCGCCCATGGAATGGGTTACAAAGTGCACCCGATCCGGTATCTCAGCAGTGCCGGGGCTGTTGCGGGCGCAGTTGTCCAGCGCGGGCGCAATTGCCGGGCCTGCCAGGCGCTCGATGGGGAAGTCTGTCGACGGATAGTCGACATTGACCGTAACAAACCCGGCTTTAGCGACCGCTTTCTCAAGCTTTTTCATGGACCCGTCGGACTTGGCGAGGCCGTGCAACAAGATCACGCAATCTGCAGCCTGCGCCGGTGTGGCAAGTGTTGTAAAGACTGCAATAACGAGTGAGCCGATTATCCCGGGCATTGAAGAAAACCGCAGGGTGCGCAGAGTATCTGTCCTATCCATCATGATGGGTATCGATCCTTGTCTAAAGCAAAGCCCCGATTGTAACCGCTTTAATCGTTGTCGATATCGACACTGAGCTTGAAATTGGCCGACTCGTTGCGCCGCGCAGCACTGCGCATCATATAGACCTGAATCGTGTAGGTACCGCTGTCCGGCAAGGTGGTGGCGAATTGGCTTCCGCTGGTGGAGCCGATAAAGATCGCCGCGTCGCCGGGCCCGCTACCTGGCGCGTACACATTGAAATAGGTGGCGGAATGGCTCGTGGAGAGCTTCACCTTCATATGCTGGCCAGCCTTGGCGGTCACCTTGTAATTGACCGTGTTGTAGCCGGTGATACTACTGGTCACCGCGGTACCCGTCGCGCCCTTGGCGAACCGCAGGGTTTCGGTGCGGGATTCATCGCCCCAGGCGAGGGCGCTCATCAAGGCGAAAATAGTACAGCCCAGCAGGTTCCCAATAGTGATGTGTCTCATCTGCCCTCCCATGGGTTGCGACGAATAGTGTGCCCCGAATAAACAGCGTTGCGCGGAAAAAGGTCTACAGTAAAACTGAGTGTAGTTCAGCGCCACGACAGTACAGGGCAAGCCCGTGGGAAGGGGGGGTTATCCCTGAGCTGACGCTTTCTCGGCGCCTGCGGGACGGCAGGTCCTGGTAACTTGCTCCACAAATCCCCTTGGGTCGTCAGGGGTCACCACCAGAGTCTTTGCCGGCATGCGGATGACGACGGTGTGTGAGAAGTCTGTGGCGAACGCCCGGTAACGGCCAAGCTTCTGGTTTCGGAAGAGTCCAATGAATCCGAACAGGCCGCCATTGCCGAATATCCGGATTGAGCCCTGGGTTGCATCCGGTTGGTGGAGCACAGACTGGACATCCGTCAGCGGCAGCCGAGTACGCCAGCCCGGCCGGAAAACGACAAGGCCATTTTTTTCCAGCGCATAGCCGCGCACAGAGAACAGCGCGCACAGCAGGAACAGGGCGGGAGGCAGCCAGATCCCGATCTGGTAGGTCAGTGGCGGGTGTTCGGGTGCCCTCGCTAAAAGGACTCCGCTGATGCCGAACAGAATGACGCCGCAAAGGGCGGTAATCAGCACAAGCTGGCGTCCCCAGGGAGCGGAAAATTTGTGATGTGTAGCTTGCTGGGCGGCCATAGAGCAGGTCCGAGGGGTTGATCGTGAAACCCGGATTGTAAACTCTGGCGGCAGTGTGAGAAATACAGGGCATTCCGCCTCCCGGCGGGGCCGCCGGATTGATATACTCCGCGCGCTTCAAGCTGTACTAATTTTCTGGAGACTTTAATGTCAGATTCCATGTCAGATGCACTTTGCGATATCGGTTTTATTGGCGCGGGTGTCATGGGGAAAAACCTGATTCTCAACCTCGTCGACAACGGATACCGCGTGTGCGCCTTTGACCTGGACCACGGTCGCTTGGACGCTCTGTTGGCGCAGGACGCCAAAGAACGTGGCGATCAACCACCGCGAGTGGAAGTGTGCAATTCCTACACCGAATTGCTGGCAAGGGTAAAAGCGCCGCACCTGGTGATTCTTTCCGTGCCCGCTGGCGCGCCCGTGGATGACGTGTGCAACAAGCTGTTGGACGCAGGCCTGCAGGCAGACGACATAGTGGTCGATACCGGCAACAGTCTTTGGACGGACTCTGTCGAGCGCTGCAAGCGCTACGAGGGCAAGTTGATTTTCTTCACCACCGCGGTTTCCGGTGGTGAGGTGGGGGCGCGTTTCGGGCCGTCATTGATGCCAAGCGGTGACCGTTACGCCTGGGCGCGGATCGAGCCGGTCTGGCATGCCATTGCCGCCAAGGTGGACCCCGCGAGCGGCCAGCCTATCGAGCGATTTGAGCCCGGCAATCCGGTAAAAGAGGGAGAGCCCTGCGCCGCCTACATTGGCCCCATCGGCTCCGGCCACTTTGTGAAGATGGTGCATAACGGTATCGAATACGCCGATATGCAGATGATCTGCGAAGTGTATGACGTTATGCGCAGCGCGCTGGAAATGACGCCGCAGGAGATTGCCGACGTGTTCCGCGAGTGGAACAAGGGTGTACTGAACAGCTATTTGATCGATATCAGCGCCGAGGTACTGGATACCACAGATTCTGAAACCGGTGAGCCGCTGGTGGATGTGATTCTCGACCGCGCGGGCCAGAAGGGCACCGGCCTGTGGACAGCGGTGGGTGCATTGCAGGTCGGGTGCCCGACACCAAGTATTGCCGAAGCCGTGTTTGCCCGCTCCCTTTCTACCCGAAAGGTACTGCGCACCCGCGCCGCGAAAAAGCTGGTGGGTCCGGAAGTGGCGCCGGTTCCTGAGGACAAGCGTGAAGAAGTTATTGCGCAGCTGCACGATGCGCTCTACTGCGCCAAGATCTGTGTATACGCGCAGGGTTTTGACCTGATGAAGCTCGCAGCCCGAGAGCAGGGGTGGGAGCTGAATTTTGCCGAAATCGCCCGTATCTGGCGTGCTGGCTGTATCATCCGCGCGGTGTTCCTGCAGTCAATTAGTGATGCTTACGAGCGGGACACCAAGCTTTCAAACCTGTTACTGGATGATTTCTTTATCGAGCAGATTGCCAGCCACCAGGGCAACTGGCGTCGGGCAGTGGCCGATGCGACGATTGGCGGTATCCCGGTACCTGCACTGTCGTCGGCACTCAGCTACTACGATGCTTTCCGTCGTGAGTCACTGCCGGCAAATCTGCTGCAGGCGCAGCGGGATTTCTTTGGGGCGCACACTTTCTCCCGTATCGATAAACCGGAGCAGCAAAAATTCCATGTGCACTGGAGTGAAGCCGGGCGACCGATGAAAAAAATCTGAAAAAATGGCCGCAGTTTGCGGCCATTTTTTTGCCCTGATTTCTTGGCGGAGCGATGCTGCGGATTACCGCGCACGCATTGGGAAACTGCGAAATGCCTCAATCACCGCGCGGTCCATGGTTCGTTCCGGATTGTTCAGCATCTGGCGGGTGATTGGTGTGTTTACGTAGCCTTGCCACACCAGACTCTTCTGTCGCGCATCCACAAGGTCAATAAACAGGTGTCCTTCCGTAGAGGACTGACTGACGCGGGCGTGAGGGGCCCTTGCCGGCATTTGAAAAGCCGCGGGATTTGCGCGTACCTGCACGTTCACGAGCAGGTCGGGGTTGCTGCTTGGCATCAGGCCTCGGGACATCAGCTGTTGGGAAACTTCATTCTGCGCCAGTGACACCGCGCGGCCATTGCTGCCGGTAACCGGTGCGAAGCCGAAGGTCCGGTACTGGCTGAGTGTGGTTGCTGCAGCGCTATCTGTTGCCGGGCCGGTGCAACCCGTGATCGTGACTGAGACCGCGAGAGAGCCGGCCACGGACAGCGCCAGTAGCGCAGAGGCAGTAAAGGGTTTCCAGTGTTTCATAAGCCAACCCCGAAACGTCGGTAGTGATTACCGACACCAGCTTAGTTTCGGGATGGCGTAAAAACATGGCTGGAACCCGCGGGTCAAATCGGGCTTGGGGTTGTCTATTCCGGTCTTATTCTACTTCTGCCACTTCCGATGCCAGCTGCTGCTCGCTGTCGGCGCGGGAAGCGCGGGCGACGATCTCATCGACACTGGCAGTATCCATGTTGAGTCCGCCGAAGGCCGCCAGCAGGTCTTTGAGCAAGGCGGAAATCTCCAGGGTCATGACCGAAAATTCGATATCAAAGCGCTGGGCGGCGTTATCGGCATCGACATTGTCGGCTTTCTCGGTCACCTCATCGCTGAATTTCAGGCGCTTGATAGACAGCTGGTCGTCCACCATTAGCTCCACGCCATCGCGCCATACCAGCCCGAGTTTGTGTACCTGCATACCCGCCAGCAGGTGGTTGTGAATCTCTTCTGCACACAGATCCTGATTCTTGCATCGGATCACACTGCCGGACTCCTGCGGGTCGCGCAGTTCACACTCGTGGCCGAACTCGAAATTGGCCGGGGCTTCCGGGGCGGTCAGCCAGTGGGTCATGGACTGTTGGGGAATATTCTTTGCCGCCAGCGGTACTACCGAGAGACTGCTGATTGCTTCGCGCAGATTTTCCAGCAGTTCCTCCGCCGCCTTGGCGGATGAGGCGTTGACCACAATCCAGCCGTCTTTGGGGTCAATATAGGCAAACTGCAGGCGCGAGCGGGCGAAAGCCTTGGGGCGCATTTCCAGCAGCACCTCATCTTTCAGGTTTTGCCGCTCCTTGCGACCCACGCTGCGGGCTTCCTTCTCGGCGATGGCGAGAGCCATTTCCTCGACCTTTTCGTTGACCACCGCGGCAGGGATGACCTTTTCCTGCTTCTTGGCGCATACCATCAGGTAACCGTTGGCGGCGTGTACCAGCTCGCTGCCGTGGCGCCCCAGCGGGGGTACCCAGCCATAGCGCGCCATATCCTGGCTGCCGCAGGGAACAAAAGTGTCCGGCTCCAGGAGTTCGTTCAGTTTTTCAGCAGAGAGAGTGAATTCTCGGGTGAGGCGGTAGACGCGAAGGTTTTTAAACCACATACAGCAGGCCAATCGTCGGGTTGAAAATTTGGCCGCGCATTATGCGATGTATGTACTGAGGGAACCAGTCAAAGTCGGGACTGATGGTCCGGGATCAGTTTCACGCGGCCGCGCATTAATTGTTTGAAAATTCTACAGGTCCAGGCTGCCTTCCTGACTTTGCGCATATACGGTGTAGGGCAATGCGACGGTGTCTGTTGCTGCTGAAAACACACTGTCCATCAGATAGATACCGACCATTGGGAGGAAGTACACGGAGTTCCCATTGGAATTGAGTTTGCACATATTGTAGGCAACACCGCTGTACACTCTCGGCACGCTGACACAGCCGGAATTCTGTTTTTTAAGGTTGCTGGCGATCTCCGCATCGGAGTTGGTCAACGTGGTAAAGGTGCCGCAGCCGGACAACAGGCTCAATGAGAGTAGGGGTATGATCTTTTTCATGAAAGTTTCCGCTTATTGATTTTTCTTTGAAAACTGAGGCGAGTGTCTATGTGCGGGTCACCTTGCCCCAAAAATATTCAGGATTTCCGTCGGCTGCGAAAACAGGTAGGTCGGGGAATGTTCATCCAGTTCTTCCCTGGAGCCGTACCCCCACAACACGCCAGCACTGGGCAGGTTGTTTTTTGCGGCGGCGGACAGGTCGAAATGCCGGTCTCCGATCATCAGTGCTTGCGACGATATTCTATTGCTCTCCAGCAAACCTTGTAATTGTTGCCACTTGGCGATTCCCACATCGCCACCGCTGACAAATTCGAAATAGTGGAGCAGCTCGAAGCGCTCGAGGATACGCTCCGCGAAATCGGCGCGCTTGGAGGTGCATACCCCAAGGCGGATTCCTTTGATATTACGGAGGCTTGCGAGGGTGTCGGCAATGCCGGGATAAAGCCTGTTTTCCGCATAGCCAGTTTCCCCGTAGTACTCCCGGTATTTGTCCACCAGGGCGCGGATGTGCGCACTGTCTTTCGAATCGGTGAGCTGGCCCAGAGTCACTTCCAGAGGCGGGCCTATATGTGGGGTGAGTTCTGCTGCCGGGCGAGGCTCGTAATCGTGCGCGACCAACGCATGGTTCATGGAGTTCACAAAGCCATCGGCGGGATCACTCAGGGTTCCGTCGAGGTCGAACAGCAGCCATTCAAACTTGGGCATAGGCATCCTTTTGGTTACTGGCCATTACTGACAAAGTTCGGCCATTATTCCCTTGGTCAGTGAGAGCAGATCATTGGGAGAAAGTTCAATTTCCAGGCCACGACGGCCGGCGCTGACGAACAGCGTTTCCAATCCGCTTGCAGAATTGTGTAGAAAAGTGGGCAACAGCTTTTTTTGCCCCAGCGGACTGACCCCGCCCAGGACATATCCCGAAGACCGTTCCACATCCTTTTTGTCGGCCATCTCGGCCTTTTTTGCCCTCGCTGCGCTGGCAACACGCTTCATGTTGAGCTGGGGTTCCACCGGAATGATAGCCACCGCGAGCTGCCTGTTGTCGAGTCGGACTACCAGAGTCTTGAATACCCGTGCAGGGTCCAGCTTTAACTTCTCTGCGGCCTCCAGACCGTAGGATTCCGCTGAGGGATCGTGGCTGTACTCGTGAATTCGATAGTGAATCCCGGTCTTTTTCGCTTGATTGATTGCGGGGGTCATGGCTCTGCCGGTAGGTTATGTTGCCGCCATTCTGTCTTGATTGGGAGAATAATACAAAAGCCCGGCGCTGAGGCCGGGCTTGGTAATAGACAGTTAAGGGGGAAGCGAATTACTGCTGGGGAATCGCAGCCACGACCTTCAGGAAGTAATCCCAAAAATTGCCCACGCTTTCGATATGTACCCGCTCCTCCGGGGAGTGCGCACGGCGGATGGTGGGGCCGAAGGAGACCATGTCCCAGTTGGGGTAGGGCTTGGCGAGCAGTCCGCACTCCAGGCCTGCGTGGATGACTTTCACTTCCGGCTCTTTGCCTTCCATATCCTTGTATACGTCTTTCATCAGTGCCAGCAGTGGCGACTGCATATTGGGCGTCCAGCCGGGGTAGGCATTGTCCAGAGAGGTGTCCGCCCCAGCGAGTGCGAAGGCGGCGGCGACGTTCAGACCGTGCTGGTCGCGGGCGCTGTCGGAGAGGCTGCGCACCAGGCACTGAATGCGCACCTGGCTATTGCCGCTTTCGGTGGCTTCGGTCACCACACGGGCGAGGTTGTTGGAGGTGTCCGCAATACCCTCCAGTGCGGTACTCATGCGTTCCACACCGTTCGGGCAAGCGCGCAGGGCAAGAACCAGTTTGCGCTGGGATTCTTTATCCAGAACGCTGTCTGGCGCGTCGCATTCCTCGAGAGTGATATCCAGCTTGGCTTCATTGTCGAGCTCTGCCTTGATGACTGTAATAGTCTGCAGAGCAATTTCCTGGAGCCGCGCGGACTCTTCTGCGGGCACGGTAATTGTGCTGAACGATTCCCGCGGAATGGCGTTGCGCAGGCTGCCACCGTCGAGACTGGCAATGCGCAGTTCAGGAATTTCTGTCTGTGCGACGTCGATCACCCGGTTGGCAATCTTGTTGGCATTGCCACGCCCCTTGTCGATATCCAGGCCTGAGTGGCCGCCGCGCAGGCCGCGCACGCTCAATTTGAACGCCTTGTGTCCGGCGGGAACCGGTTCTGCGGTGTAGGGCAGGGCAACGTTTACGTCGACGCCGCCGGCACAGCCCACATACAGTTCGCCCTCGTCTTCTGTATCCAGGTTCAGAAGCAGGTCTGCTTCAAAGTGGCCCGGTTGCAGATTTTTGGCTCCGGTCATGCCCGCTTCTTCGTCGATGGTGAGCAGCGCTTCCAAAGCTGGGTGCGGAATATCGGTGGATTCGAACAGTGCCAGGATGGCGGCGACACCGATGCCGTTGTCGGCACCCAGGGTAGTACCTTCCGCTGTTATCCATTCGCCATCCACGTATGGCTTGATGGAGTCGGTCAGAAAATCGTGGTCGGTGTCGGCATTTTTCTGCGGCACCATGTCCACATGGCTTTGCATGGCCAGAATCTTGCGATCCTCCATACCAGCCGTTGCGGGCTTTTTGAGAATGATATTGCCGATCTGATCCAGCTTGACGTCGAGACCTCGGTTCTTGGCGAAGTCGACGATGTAGGCTACCACCTGGTCCTCGTGTTTTGACGGGCGCGGGATTTCACACAACTTTGCGAAGTGCTTCCACAGTGGTGCCGGGTTCAGTTCTGCAATGGTCGACATGGATTTTCCTTGTTGCTGGGCCGTGTGTTGGAGGCCGGTGGCGGCCGCGGGCTTTTGGCCCGCGGCTGGAAGTTTAGTCTTTGGAAAAGGAGTGAGGGCGCGTGTTGCTTATTACTCGGCGGAAGGCGCTTCGGCAGCATGTGCTTCGGTGGTTGGTGCTTCGGTAATTAGCTCAAACGCGATACGGCGCTTGTCGGTATCGACCGCGGCGATTTTCACGGTTACCTGCTGATCCAGCTGGAAGTTTTCTTCACCGCGGGTAATACGCAGGCGCTTGCCATCAAATTCAAACGGGTTCTTCTTACTGTTGAAGCGCACGAAACCGTTGATGCCGAAGTCATCCAGGCGTACCCCGATACCCGCACCGTTTACCAAAGTGATGGTGCCGGTAAAGGTTTCGCCGGTCTTGTCTTCCAGGAACTGACAGAACAGCCATTGTTGCAGTGCGCGGTCTGCCTGACGGCCGGTGCCGACATTCTGCTGCATAGCCTCACCTTGCTCATCGTCCAGGACTGGAACCGCTTCACCCTGCAGTGCGGCACGCAGCACCCGGTGGTTGTGCAGGTCGTTGAACTTGCGGATCGGGGAGGTGACGGTGGCGTAGTGGTCGAGACCGAGTCCCAGGTGCGGAGCGGCTTTGGTACTCAATTCGCCGGGGCGCAACATGCGCTTTAGCACCGCCAGGACATTGTGCATCTCTGCATCGGTGTGGGCTTCCAGTTCTTTGACCAGCTTCAGGTAAACGTCCAGTTGGTGCAGGTCCTGTTCCGCGTATTCGGGCAGTGCCTCTTTCAACAGAGTCCGGATTTCCGCCATGCGCTCGTCGCGGAAGCCGAGGTGAACGGAGAAACAGCCTCCACCGAGTTCGGCGAGCTTTTTACCGGCGCTGATGTTGGCCGCAAGCATGGCTTCTTCCACCATGCGCTGTGCCGGGGTGCGCTGCTGCTTTTCGATACGCTCGATCTTGCGCTGCTCGTTAAGGATCAGATCGTAGTCCGGACGGTCTTCCATCACCAGAGAGTGGCCCGCGCGGTATTCGGCACGCGCTTTGCTCAGGGCATCCAGGCGGCGCAGGCTGTCGTGCTGGTCGGCAGGCACGGCGCTGTCATCGCCTTCGATAAATTGTGCAACCTGGGTGTAGCTGAGTTTGTGCTGGGAGCGGATAGCGGCGAACTCGTATTCAAAACCCTTCAGGGCGCCGTCACTACCTACATTGATATGCATCACCAGTACCGGACGCAGTGCCCCGGCGATCAGCGAGAAGCTGTTTTCACAAAGATTCGCAGGCAGCATGGGCAGGGTTTCACCGGCCAGGTAAACACTGTTGGCCCGGGCCTGGGCTTCCTTGTCGAGTGCTGAGCCGGCTTCGATAAGGCTGGAGGGGTCGGCCACGGCGATATGCAGGGTCCAACCGCTTTCAGACTCGGTAACCGCCAGTGCGTCATCCATATCCCGGGTGGTTTCCGCATCGATGGTCACAAAGCCCAACTGGGTCAGGTCATTACGCTCGGCACAGAGTGCCTCCAATTGAGCGGGAATGGCTTCCGCCTGTTCCAGTGCAGCCTTGCCGAACTGATTCGGCAGTCGGTACTGGGCCACTATAAAGGCGTGTTCGATGCCGGCCATGTCCGGCTTGCCGATGACGCTTTCTACCTTCGCCTGGGATTTGCCGTCCTTGAAGGGGTGGCGGGTCACGCTGCAGGCGATGAACTCGCCGGGCTGTGCCTTGCCACGTGCACGCGGAGGCAGGAAGATCCAGCGGGACAGGCCGTGCTCGCTGGGCTGGATAAAGTGCCCCTGGCCGCGCTGGACGTACTGGCCCACCAGGTATTTCAGGTCCGATTCGATCAGCTGATCCAGCTCCGCGGAGAGTTTGCCTTTCTCTTCTTCCGTCAGGCTTACGCGTACCCGGTCGCCGGGGAACACGCGCTCCATTTCCGCGGGCGGAAGGAACACTTCGCGCCCGTCGTCCAGCACCACAAATCCGAATTTGCCACTGCTGCCACGTACGCGCCCTTCGGCGAATTCCTTAGTAGAACGGATATCGGTCTTCAGCTGGTTCAGCTGTTTGAGGGCGTCGGCATTGAGCATGGAAGGTTCTCTGTAACTCGAGGGAGGTCTGTTAGGGCGCGGATTCTACCAGACGGACGGTGACAGGCCAGCGGGAGTCCGGGTGAAGCGGAAACACCCTGTTCGGGTTGGCGCCGACCTGTTGTAGCAGCTGCGGTCGCACAAAAAGTGACCAATGCGCCGATTCGGTTTTTGGGGAATTGTCCATCCTAAATATTTGGATATTATGGGATGTAAGGTGTGGTTTTTGGTCTAATGCTGCAAAGAATGCAATGTCCCTAAGTCGTAAGTCCCTTTATTCTTAGGGGCCTACAATAAAGCACGGTTGCGGACAGAGCTGACAAAGTCAGCCAAGTCTGGCGCCGCCGTAAAACCGGCCTCCGGAGAGGATTGTTATGAGTGTTTTTTCCCATCCCGCCTACGATAACCACGAAGAAGTGGCCTTCTATCACGACGCCAAAAGCGGCTTGAAGGCGATTATCGCGGTGCACAACACCAACCTGGGACCTGCACTGGGTGGCTGCCGTATGTGGCCTTACGCGGATGACTCAGAAGCGCTCAACGACGTACTGCGCCTCTCCCGTGGTATGACCTACAAATCTGCCATGGCCGGCCTCAAGCTCGGCGGTGGCAAATCCGTCATTATCGGCGACCCCCGCAAGCAGAAGACTCCTGAGCTGCTGCGTGCCATGGGCGACTTCCTGAACACCCTGGGCGGCCGCTATATCACCGCAGAAGACTCCGGCACCAGTGTTGCGGATATGAAAGTCATTGCCGAGCGCAGCAAGTTTGTATCCGGCGTGATTTCTGGCCAGGAGCACGGCGGTGACCCATCTCCCTCCACCGCTTATGGCGTATTTGTTGGCCTGCAGGCGGCCGTTGCGCACCGCTGGGGCCGCACCGACCTCAATGGCCTGAGGGTTTCCATTCAGGGCGTGGGCAATGTGGGCTTCCGTCTGGGCAAACTGCTGAAGGAAGCCGGTGCCGAGTTATTCGTAACCGATATCTTCCAGGACAACGTGGATCGCGCAGTAAGTGAGCTGGGCGCGACGGCGGTAGGCGCGGAAGAAATTTTCGACCTGGATGTGGATCTGTTTGCCCCCTGTGCGCTGGGCGCCATCCTCAACGACAACACCATTGACCGCCTGAAGGTGGGTGCCATCGCCGGTGCTTCCAACAACCAGTTGGCCGAGGCGCGCCACGCGCAGGTGCTGAAAGACAAAGGTATCCTGTATGCGCCGGACTATGTGATCAACGCCGGCGGCATTATTGATGTGTACTACCAGCAGCTGGGCCAGGAGCAGGGCGAATACAACGCCGAGCAGGTGAAAGCCCATATCGAAACCATTGGCACCACCATGCAGGAAGTTTTCCAGCGCGCGGACGAGACTGGTGAAACCACCGCCCATGTCGCGGACCGTATCGCTGAAGAGCGTTTCGGCCACAAAGACGCGCTGAATAATTCTGATTCTGCGGCGGCCTGAGAAGGCTGCCCGCCCAAAGGAGCTGTTTAGCTTCCATATATTTGATCGGTTCGTTTTCTGATCGTTTAGTTTTCCTCTGACGAAGTCATCGTCTCTCTGTGAAGTAATTTTCGGGCGCCACGGCGCCCGTTTTTTTTGCCTACACTTTGCTGCATTGTATGGGGCCAATAATCCGGTTAGGCGACACAGGATAAATGACGATGGATATGCGAACTGCCTGGAGGCCTGCCGGCCTGGTCATCATGTTGATGTTCGGGGGCGCAGCAGGGGGGCTGGTCGGGTGTGACCGGGATCAGGATTCGTCGCAGAGATCCGAAAATGTACACAAGGCTCTGACAGTCGACAGGGAAGCCGCTGCCAGCAGCAAGGCTGCCGCCAGTGGCAATGAGGCGTATGTCCCGGCGCCAAAAATTGAGCTGCCATTTCACAAGGAAAAACTCAAAAACGGCCTTACCGTGATCGTGCACGAGGATCGTAAGGCGCCCGTCGTCGCTATCAATATCTGGTACAAGGTGGGCTCCAAAGATGAGACCCGCGGCAAAACCGGATTTGCCCACCTGTTTGAGCACTTGATGTTCAATGGCTCGGAAAATTATCCGGGCGAATACTTCGAGCCCTTCCAGCGTTCCGGTGCCACAGACATGAATGGCACTACCAACAACGATCGCACCAATTACTTCGAAACCGTGCCCGTCGGTGCACTGGATATGGCGCTGTGGATGGAATCCGACCGTATGGGCCACTTCAAGGGTGCCATCAGTCAGGAGAAACTGGATGAGCAGCGTGGGGTGGTAAAAAACGAAAAACGGCAGGGAGAAAATGCCCCTTACGGTCAGGCATTTGAATTGATTGCTGGCAATACCTTTCCCTCCGATCATCCCTACTCGTGGACGACCATCGGCTCGATGGAAGACCTTGACCAAGCCAGTCTGGAAGACGTCAAGCAGTGGTTTAGCGACTACTACCAGCCGGCGAATGCGATTCTGGTTATTGCCGGGGATATTTCCGTCGATGAGGCTATGAAAAAGGCGCGGGAATACTTTGGCGATATTCCGAGCACTTCGGTGCCCACCGAGTTGAAGGGGTGGGAGCTACCCGTCCAGGTCAACAAGCGGCTGGTGACCACAGACCAGGTGCCGCAGGCGCGTATCTACAAAGTCTGGAGCGTGCCAGCTGTCGGCAGCGAGGAAGAGAACGCCCTGGATTTACTGACATCACTTTTGGCCAATCGCAAAAACTCTCTGCTGTATCGGCGCCTGGTGAGGGATGAGCAGGTGGCGACCAGTGTGAGTGCGTTTTACTACGGACGTCAGCTTGCCGGGCAGGTCATTGTGATGGTGGATGTAAAGCCTGGGCAGTCGGTAGAAAAAGTGGAACAGCTGCTGGACCAGGAGTTGCGGGAGTTCGCCCGTTCCGGCGTCAGTGTCGAGGAACTGCGCCGTATCAAACAGAGCGAGTTTGCCAGTTTGGTGAAGGGGCTGGAGAAAATCGGTGGCTTCGGTGGCAAGACGGACATTCTCGCGCGATCAGAGTTTTACTACGGCGACCCGGGTGCGTTGATCGACGGCCTCAACGACTATGCGAAAGTGTCCGCCGATGAGGTGCAGGATGTGGCGCACAAGTGGCTGAAGTCGGAACACTTCACCATGATCATCCTGCCAAAGGATAAGTATGCGGTGACTGGCGAGGATGTTGATCGCAGTGCGCCGCCTGCGGTGGATAAAACCGTCGAGCTGGATCTGCCGGAGCAACAGGCGTTCACCCTGGATAACGGCCTGAAGGTAGTCTTGGCCGAGCGTCACGATACCCCGGCGGTATTCATGAGCCTGCAGTACCGCAGTGGGGCCTCGGCGGACGGCGACCAGCCTGGGTTGGCATCGGTGGTCGCGCGGATGTTGAGTGAGGGGGCGGGGGACTACGACAGCCTTGCATTCAGTGCCCGCCAGGAGGAACTGGGTGCGAGCATCGCTGCTGGTAGTGGGCTCGATTACAACACCCTGAGTTTCAGTGCGCTTAAGAACCAGCTGAAGCCATCCCTGGAGCTGTTCCGGGATGTGATTTCCAACCCGCGGTTTGAAGAAGAGGATCTGGCGCGGGTGAAATCCAACTGGCTGGACTCTATCCGCCAGGAAGAGGCGCAGCCCCAGGGGCTGGCCATGCGCAAGTTGCCCCCCCTGCTGTTCGGCAAGGATCACCCCTACGGCGCACCGTTGACCGGTTCCGGCACACCCGAAGCCATCCAGTCGATCACGCGTGATGACCTGATCAATTTTCACAAGACCTGGCTGCGCCCGGACAATGCACAGTTGACCGTGGTCGGGGACGTGACCAAAAAGGAAATCCAAAAGCTGCTTAACGATACCCTGGGCGGCTGGCGTGCACCGGATGAACCGCTGCCGGAACTGGATATCCCCACGGTGGCGCGTCCCGAGAAAGCGCGTATTTTCCTGTTGGATCGCCCAGGCGCACAGCAGAGTTACATCATGGCGGGGTTGGTGATGCCGCCATGGAAGCCGGAAGGTGCCGAGGCTTTTGATGCGATGGCTTCTGCTATCGCTGGCAAGTTTACCTCGCGTATCAATATGAACCTGCGCGAAGACAAGCACTGGTCCTACGGCGCACGCGCGGTATCCATGGATTCGGAAGCGCAGCGTCCCTATATTGTTTTTGCTCCGGTGCAGACCGACAAAACTGCACCGGCAATGCGTGAGCTGCTGAAAGAGTTCAACGAGTATCTCGGCAAGCGGCCGATTAAAGACAGCGAACTCCAGGACTACCAGGATGACGAAGTGCTGAAGCAGAGTGCGCGTTTCCAGACCAAAGTGCAGCTGCTGTCCAGTATTGCCTGGCAACTGGAGAAGGGGCTGCCGCCCGAGTATATCGCTGAGTATCCGCAGCGCGTCAGTGCTTTGACCAAGGAACAGGTTGAGGCGGCCGCAAAAGAATTTCTCGCCCCTGAGCAGTTCACCTGGATAGTGGTGGGCGACCTGAGCAAGATTCAGAAGGAGATAGAGGCTTTGGATATTGGTCCGGTGGAGGTGCTGCCGTCTAAGCAATAACCAGAAGTTTTCATCTGGCACAAGCCTGGTCCGGGATAGGCGTTTTGAGCTGCCTATCGCGGACCGGGCTTTTTTTATAGCCCCCGAATACGGTAAATTGGAGCGTTTTGGCGCAGCGCTACTCTTTTAGCTGCCCACAGATATCGTCAGCCATACATAAAATCAGGGGCCTGCACAGCCTCAGTCATAACAAACTGGATATATCATGATCACACTCCAAAAATTGCTCCGGGACCGAAAGCGTGCCTGCCGCAACCTGCTGGGCCTGGCCCTGTATGTCTTTGCCGTGCTCGCCCAGGCCGAAAATGTTGCGGTGCAGGCGGGCTGGTTGTTTGACAGCGAAAAGGGACGCCTGCTGCAGAAGCGCACGGTGCATATTGTGGATGGCAAGGTAGAGTCGGTTGAGCGCGGCTTTACCCAGCGCGAAGGGGAGCGGGTGATTGACCTTCGCGCATTCAGCGTCCTGCCCGGCTTGATGGATATGCATACCCACCTGTCCTATGAGTTTGGGCCGCGCACTTACTCTGAGGCATTCACGTGGAATCCCGCAGATTACACACTGCGTGCGGTCAACACCGCAGAGCGTACATTGATGGCCGGGTTCACCACCGTACGGGATCTTGGGGATAGCGGTAACGTCACCATCAGCCTGCGTAATGCCATTAATCGTGGTGATATCGCCGGTCCCCGCGTGTTTACTGCGGGCAAGTCGATAGCGACCACCGGCGGGCACGCCGATCCCACCAATGGCCACCGTCACGACCTGATGGGCAGCCCGGGCCCGGCAGAGGGTGTGGTGAACGGCGAGGCCAGTGCCCGGGAAGCGGTGCGTCAGCGCTACAAAGATGGTGCCGACCTGATCAAGATCACCGCGACCGGCGGTGTTTTGAGCGTGGCGAAGAGCGGTCAGAATCCGCAGTTTATGGAAGATGAGCTAAGCGCCATCATGGCGACCGCAAAGGATTACGGTTTTACCGTCGCGGTGCACGCGCACGGTAAAGAAGGAATGGAAAGGGCCATCCGCGCGGGTGTCGACTCTATCGAGCATGGTACTTATATGGATGATGAAACCATGGCGATGATGGTCGACCACGGAACCTGGTATGTGCCGACGCTGCTAGCGGGTGACTGGGTTACTCGGAAATCGGCGGTAGAGGGCTTTTTCCCGGAAATGGTGCGCACCAAGGCGGCACAGATAGGCCCGCTGATCCAAGATACGTTCCAGCGCGCCCACAAAAAGGGGGTGAAGATCGCGTTCGGCACCGACACCGGTGTCAGTCGCCATGGCGATAATGCAAAAGAATTTGCGCTGATGGTGCAGGGCGGAATGCGTCCTGCGGATGCCATCCGCTCGGCGACTTGGAATGCGGCGCAGCTGCTCAATGCGCAGGATGAGCTGGGGAGTATCGCACCCGGCAAGCACGCCGATATGGTCGCGGTGATTGGTAATCCGCTGGAAGACATTACGACCCTTGAGCGGGTGCGATTTGTGATGAAGGGTGGGGTGGTCTACAAGCAGCCCGAATAACCGTTTCCACAAACAAAAATCCCGGCAGTTGCCGGGATTTTTGTTGATGAGCCTGTAGCTGGGAGTAAGTAGTTAGGAGGAATCAGTTTTCCAGCTCGAACACCAGCTCCATGTGGACGGAAACGCTGCTTTCTCCCGGAGCAATCGGCGTGCTGGCACTGTCTTTGGCCGCCGCCATCTCTGCCCGCATCATCGGCCGCGGTATGCCGCCATGGCTGCCTTCGGAAATGCTCACGATTCTGCGAACCTTGGTGCCCAGTGATTTTGCGTAGGACTCTGCGCGCGCCTGGGCCTGCTCCAGCGCTTTTTCGCGCGCCTCGGCCAACAGCGGCTCCGGTTCCGCAATGGAGAAACTGGGGCCGTGCAATTGGTTTGCGCCTTCGGATGTCAGTGCATCAATCACCTTGCTCAGCTCGTCCAGCTTGCGCACGGTGATGCTCACGGTGTTGCGCGCCTGATAGCCCACGATATTGCGCTCCCGGTTGGGCTGGTAATCGTAGCGCGGGTTCAGGCTGATACCGCTGGTCTGAACATCCTTGGCATCAATGCCGGCTTTCTCAATCGCCTTCATCAGTTTGTCCATCTGTTCTGCGTTGGCCCGCATGGCCTCCTTGCTGCTTTCAGCTTCGGTAACGACCCCGGTGGACAGGTTGGCGGTGTCCGGTGCCTGGCTCGCTTCCCCCTGTGCGGAGATGGAGATCAGTGTGCCCGCGGGGCGGTTATTATCGCTGCCGCAGCCCGCAGTGAATGCGACCAGCCCGGCCAGCAGGGTGGCGGAAAACAGTCTCAGGGTTCTTTGCATGGCGAATCCTTAATATTGCCAGAAGTTATTCATGATGAAGTGCTTCATGATTACGGTGTTCATTGTGATGCCGTGAAGATGAATATCCGATGAATGGCTGCGCGCGAAACTTTAATGAGAAACTCTGATGGTAAAGCAAATAGCTATCGGAACAACCGATCGAAGCTTTCATCTTGCGGATGGTAAATAGCGAACCCTAACCGCAGCAGTTGCTGGCGGCGGTCGCACAGTACATTTTTCTCACGGAGTTCTGCCTGTAGCTTTTCGGCATTCTCAGAACTGCCACAGCGGAAGGTGAAGAAATGCCCGTGGCCCCGCTCCAGGTCGTGGGCAATCAGGTTGCTGCGGTTGAGCAGTGGGTGGTCCGCGGCATCCATGGCGGCGAGGAAGCGCCGTTGGTTATGCTGTACATAGGCGTGGATGGTGTCGACCGTAATACCTTCCTGTGTATACAGGTCCAGCACCGCCAGGGCTTTGTACAGTGGCGAGTAGTCCATGGTGGCGCCGGCAAAGCGTAGCCAGTCGTTACCAAAGCCGACGCCCTCGGCGCGGTTTTCCAATTCTGCCATCTCCGCAAACCAGCCAGTGTTCAGTGGACGCAGCTGGCAGCCTCGGGGGATGGTCATAAAGCACATGCCTTCACCGGCGCCCAGGTATTTGTATGACCCAGCGGTGTAGAACACCTTGTCGGCGATGGCGCCAAGATCCGTCGGGCGCGCAAAAAATGCGTGGTAGCCGTCGATTACCATCTCGGTTTGGTCTGGCTTGCGCGCGGCCAGTTCCAGCAGCTCCGGGAAGGCCACGCCGGAATCGAAGAAAACCTGGCTTGCGTAGGCGAGTTGATACTCGCCACTGTGCAATTCCTGCTCAAAGCGCTGTGGCAGGGTGGAGAAAGGCTCCGTGGGGATGCGTACCACCTCGACAGTGGGCAGCTCTTCCAGGCGCAATAGCTGGCGGGCAAAACTGTAGAATTCGCCATCGGTGGTGAGGATGCACAGGGGCTGGGTCAGATCAAAGGCACTGAGTAAACGGTACACCAGCTCATGGGTATTTGGTGCCAGGGCTACCTGGGCCGGGTCCGGCAGGTTCAGTGTGCTTGCTATGCCCCCCTGGAAGGCGGGTATCTTCTCTCCAAAAATCTTGTCCCACTTGCTGTCAGCCATATCGGCGGCGTCCCGCCAGTAGGCGTTGACCGCCTCCAGGGTCACGTCGGGCCAGTAGTGGTGGGAGTGGCACGCCATGTGCAAAACCGGTAGGTCGCATCCGGTCGAGGCTGCTTTTTGGGCGGCCTGTAAAAATTGTCGATAGTATTTTTGGTACATTTCGCGCTGGTATCTTTTTTGTGGGTGACTAAAGTAGTCATCTTATTGATGTACCGGGATTGTAATCCCCAGAAGGAGGCGTTGCAGTGGAATATTTACACACGATGGTGCGTGTCACCGATCTTGAGAAATCTCTGGAATTTTATTGCGACAAGCTTGGCCTGTACGAGGTCAGCCGCAATGATTATGAAAAAGGGCGCTTTACCCTGGTGTTTCTCGCTGCGCCGGGAGATTCTGACACCGCCAACGGTGACAAACGTCCGTGTCTGGAGCTCACCTACAACTGGGATCCGGAAAGCTATTCCGGCGGGCGTAATTTCGGCCACCTGGCGTATCGCGTGGACAATATCTACGAGACCTGTCAGCGACTGATGGATATGGGGGTGACCATCAACCGTCCGCCGCGGGATGGTCATATGGCGTTTGTACGCTCTCCGGACAATATCTCTATCGAGCTGTTGCAGAAGGGCGATTCCCTGGCGCCCCAGGAGCCCTGGGCTTCCATGGAAAATACCGGCGAGTGGTAACGACGCAAGATCAAGCAGTCTGTGAGTAGGATGATGGCGAAAGCGAAGCAGTATAAAAATTGTGTGGTATTGGCGGGCGCCAGTGCCGCACGCCGGGTGCGGCAGGAAGGATTGCGCCAGGAAATGGTTTCCACCCTGGTAGGCGCCTCCGGTGGTCCCAAGTGGCTGTCCATTAGCCAGCTGGACCGTGTGTTGATTGGGGAGTTTTTCCGTGATCGCCGCGTACCAATCGCCACGCTCGGTTCGTCCATCGGCAGCTTTCGCAATATGTGTTACGCCACGGCCAATCCCTTGACCTCCTTGGAAAAGCTGGAATACGGCTACGTCAACCAGACCTATGCCAGTGAACGGCCCACCCCCGCGGAGATAACCGCGACGGGTGAGCAGATCCTGCTTGAGGTTCTCGGCGGCCAGGGTGCCGCTGAGGTGGCGTCCAACCCGGTTTGGCACAGCCACTTCGTCACCGTGCGCGGTCGAGGCCCACTGGCGAGTGAGCGCAAAGCCGTGCTCGCACCGGCACTGCTGGCATCGGCGCTGGCCAATGCAGTGAGCCGTCGCACCCTGCGGGCTTTCTGGGATAGGGTGGTGTTTCACTCCGGGCAGGCCCCCTCTGTAGCGTTTCGCAATCTCTCCACAGTGAATACGCCGCTCAGCGCCGAGAATGTCTGTCCGGCAGTGTTGGCCTCCGGCTCGATTCCGCTGGTGATGGCTGGCGTACCCACACCGGCTGGGGCTCCCGCAGGGAACTACCGGGATGGCGGGATTACCGATTATCACTTTGACCTCGGTTTTGAGCACCCTCAGGGGCTGGTGCTCTATCCGCACTTCTTCCCCTATATGGTGCCGGGCTGGTTCGACAAGAGCTTCCGTTGGCGCTGGGTCCGCGGCGGTGCCATGGACAATGTGATTCTGGTGGCCCCATCCCCCGAATGGGTTTCCCGTCTGCCCTTCGCCAAGATCCCGGATCGCGACGATTTCGTGAAGCTGTCCACCGAGGAGCGGCTCAAGTACTGGAACGCGGTAACCGAGGCCGGCAAGCAGGTTGCGGAGGATTTCTTCGAAATGTGGCAAACTGGCGCCATTGCCGACGAGATTATCGAAGTCGGCAGCGACCAGTCGCCCCACAAACTGGCACTGGCAATGTCCGCATAGCGACAACCCGCAAGGCTCTGGCGAGGCGATAGCGCCCGTCTGCGAACGGGTTGGAAGCAAGGCGGGTTACGTTTGATTCCGACCCAAGCCACGAGGCCAGTCCGTGAGAGATGCCGAGTTTACCGAGCCGCAGGAAGCGTTCCGCACCACCCAGGAGCGGGTTTACTACCAGGTGCGCGATGCCATCCTGCGGGGCCAGTTCCTGCCGGGAAGGGCGATTACCATCCGCGGCCTGGCGGCTGAACTTGACTGCAGCCCGATGCCGGTGCGAGAGGCTCTTCGCAGGCTGACGTCTGAACGAGCCCTGGAGCTCTCTGATACCCGCCGTGTAACCGTGCCTACCCTGACACGGGAGAAGCTGGATGAAATTTGTGCTGCGCGGGTTTCGCTGGAGTGTCAGGCAGCGGCTCAGGCGCTGCCATTCGTTGGCAAGGAGGAGCTGGAAACGCTGCGGGCACTGGATGACCGGGTCACTGCCGCCCTTGAGAAAAAAGATATCCAGGAATACGTCACTGGTAACCTGGAGTTTCATTTCACCCTCTATCGTCTTGGCCGCCCCCATATCATATTGTCGTTGATCGAGAGCTTGTGGCTACAGACAGCGCCACTTCAGCACCTGGTATTCCAGCGCTTCGGTGTGCAGGAGTTACCTGACCGCCACCAGGACCTGGTCGATGCTATTGCCAGTAATGATGAGCAGCGCGTGCGGACTGCGATACGCCAGGATATTGAGGAAGGCCTGGGCTCCATCTCCGCCGAAGAGTTGCTTTCAGTTTAAAATTTTCTGCAAGCTGATCGCTATCAATAATTTAATTGTATTTGTAACCTGATGTTCAGTTATATCCATATTGTTTTACATTTCCTTGTTCCGCTTGCGATCGCCTGGTTCTTTTTCCGTGACGAGTGGAAAAAAGCGGCATTGTTTATGTTGGCGGCAAATCTGGTGGATCTGGACCACCTGTTGGCATCGCCGATTTACGATCCGGGTCGCTGCAGCATCAATTACCATCCGCTGCACACCATGTTCCCGATTTCCTTTTACGGCGCCATGATGTTCCTGCCCTGGAAGCCGGTACGCTGGTTGGGTATCGGTCTGGTTACGCATATGTTGCTGGACGCGGTGGACTGCGGTATCTGATTTTTCTAATCGGATACCCGTATAAACTGTTCTATTTTTTCCAAAACTTGACTGTTTTTTCCCTTCGGTTGCGGATTCAATGTTTACCTTGGATCCCTTGGGTAGTCTTGTGTGGCAATAACAATAACGACGCCGCATGGAGCTACCTATGAAGACCAAATTACTCTCTGTTTTTGTTTTGTCGCTATTAAGTGTCGGGGCTTTCAGTACTGGTGCGCTGGCCTGTGTGTCTGCGGAAAGCGAATCCAACGACGCCGAAAGCGATGCCGATGGCCCTGTCTGTTCGGGGCAGGCAGTAGCTGGCAATATTGCCAATCGCCGGGACCAGGACTGGTACTACTTCAATATCGACACTCCCGCCAACCTCGACATTTCTCTCAGTCATTCCAGTGGGGACGACTTCGATTGGCACCTGTATGACGTATCACAGCGACTGTACAGCGCAGAGACCGGAGACCGCCCGGAGTCGGCCAGTGTCAGCGTGGGCGGCAGTGGCCTGTACACCCTGAAAGTGACCCGATATGCGGGGCGAGGTGATTACACCCTGAGTGTGGACGGAATTCCCTCTGGTACGGGTGGCAGCAGCAGTGGTGGAAGCAGCGGCGGTGGTGGCGACTGCGGTCTTGGCGCTCGACCCAGCAAGCCCGGTGGCCTGACCCGCTATATCTCAGGCAGTGAGGCAGATATTTGCGTAAACCAGTCCTCGGGTGGGCTCCTGGTGATGGGCGGTGGCAGTGACGTGGATGCGGCCTTTACCCGGCGAGTGGAGCCGTTGATCGATGGCGGTGATGTTGTCGTGCTGCGCACCAGTGGCAGCGATGGCTACAACGATTACCTGTTGAACCTGCTGAACGCGGATTCTGTAGAAACCCTGATTGTCGATCGCTCGCAATTCGCCAACGACGCCTACGTTGAATGGGCGGTGCGCTCAGCGGAGTTTGTCTGGATTGCCGGTGGCGATCAGTCTGATTACCTGAACCAGTGGCAGGGCACTGCATTACAACAAGCTCTGGACGATGTTCTCGACCGCGGTGGTGTACTGGGGGGGACCTCTGCTGGCGCTGCAGTGCAGTCGGAGCACATCTATGATCCGGACGGGGTGCTGGGTGCTTATTCTTCTGAAGCAGTATCTGATTTGTGTCACGAAAATATCAACGTTTCCACCGGCTTCCTCAGTACTTCCATCATGCAGGGTGTGATTGTCGATACCCACTTCGCCGAGCGCGACCGGATGGGAAGGTTGATGGCCTTTATGGCGGGTTTGCCATCCGGGATCCACGGTATCGGTGTGGATGAGGCGACTTCCATCTTCTTTACGGCGGATGGCAGCGGTGTGGTGGATGGTGCTGGGAGTGTCTACGTATTGCAGGAAGACGCCCAGACCAGTCGCACCCAGGCCCAATGTGATCTGCCGGTGATCTATGAGGATGTGCTGCGTTACAAGCTGGGCGAGTTCGACCAGTTCAATATCCTGAACGGCTCCAGCAATGTCGCGCCCAAGCGTATCGGCATCGACGGACGCTCAGGTAATTTCTACATCAATCAGCCTTACCAGTAACCTTTGCTCTGCCTCCAGGGCAAATTAAACCTTTGCGAAACGCATGACTGGGGAAATATTACTTCCCCGGCTGTGCGTTGCGGGTAAAGGGTTTCTTCTTCCGCCGCAATAGATAACAGCGAAACTGCTAGGGCAAAGCCGCAGATTATTCGGCTGTCGCGCGGAATTTTGCGCGAATTAAATCTGACAGCAGAAGTGCTTTACAGCATTTTTACAGCGTGATAAAAAATAACACGTGGTTAGCTGGTAAAACCTTATTTGAAACCCATTCTGGTATGCACCGTGTGGGGGGAGAGGTCTCAGCGAGCCGCAACTAGAAATCAAGCGCAAAGTACTTAATTAAACGCAATTAATTAATAGTGCAAGGCATACAGAGCAAAATGAATAATATTGCTGCCAAAGAGCGCTGCTCCTCCAACTACTACCTCAGCGAGTGGTTTGACGAGTAGCTTCCCCGCCTCGGTTTAACCGGGGGCTCCGCCATGTGCGCGGGCGCAGGGAAGCTATAAGTCGGAATCTTCCGTTCTTGGATCTACCCCCAACTTTTATCTATCGGCTTTGTGTAAGTCTGCTTACGCGTGCTGTGGATATTTGTGTTGCTGTGCATTGCCGCCGGTTTTCTTCCTGTAAATCAACTTCAGCCAGCTATGGTGTGCGTGCCCCTGTGCCCGTCACACCAGGAAAACATGCAGATCACAGAGATCCACTAGAGACAGGAAACGTTTCCTGGAGGGTATAAAAATGGATAACAAAGACAAACTGAACAAGTCCCCGCTGAGCAAGGCCATTCAATTGGCTCTGGGATGCTCGTTGATGGGGGGCAGTGTTCTCGCCATCGCGCAGGCATCGCCTGCAGACTCGACCGTTGAAGAAGTGGTGGTGACAGGCACCCACATCAAAGGCCTGGACACCGAAGGTGCGGTACAAGTGGTGCAGATTAACCGCGACGATATCGAAGCGTCTGGTGCCACGTCCCCGATTGAGATCCTGCAGCAGCTGTCTCAGACCGGCGGCGGCAGCGGCACTTTCTCTACCGCCACTTCCGGTGCGCTCTCCAGCGACACGCCGGTGGGTGCTGCCGGTGTATCCCTGCGCGGTCTCGGTGCGAGCTCCACTCTGGTACTAGTAAATGGTCGTCGCGTATCCGTGAGTTCCTTCGCCAAGGGCCAGGAATCCTTTGTCGACGTAAACTCCATTCCGCTGTCTGCCATTGAGCGCGTAGAAGTGCTGCCAAGCGGTGCCGCGGCCACCTACGGTGCGGATGCGGTTGCGGGTGTGGTCAACTTTGTGCTGCGTGATGATTTTGACGGTAACGAAATTTCTGTTACCCACGGCAATTCCACGGCCGGCACCGATGAGGGCAAATACAACCTTAACTGGGTATGGGGTCGCAAAGGAGACAACAGTCACACCATGGTGGTGGTTGACCTGTTCTCGCGCAACGCAATGTACGATCGCGACCGCAAGTTGACCGCGAACTCCGTGCGTCCGAGCCAGCAGGGTATTTACCCGAGCTTCAGCGACTACGGCTCATACAACTCTTTTATGCTCTATGACCAGATTGAAGAGGGTGGCTGCCCCGAGGATCAGTTTGGTTTCGGTAGCTACGGCGAGTATTGCGAATTTAATACCAATGCGGTCGCTGCGACCCAGGATGAATACGAGAGCGCCAGTGTTGTTGCCACTTTTAATTACGATATCTCCGATAACCTGGAGTGGTTCAACACGCTGATGCTGCAGACCAATAGATCGCGTGGCACTTCGTCTCCCGCTAACTTTACAGGTGCACCGTTCAATCCGGAAAACCCGTACTGGCCGGAAGAGTTGAAGGCGGACATTATCGAGGAAGCCTCTTTTAATCCTGATTTCCCCGGTAATGGATTCAGTGATTTTTATGGGGAGCCGATTTATGCGTGGGGCAAATTCCCGGATGCGCGTGCGGTAGAAGTGGAAAGCGAGTCCATGCGCCTGGTGTCTGGCCTGCGCGGTGAGGTTGCCGACTGGAACTGGGAAGTGGCCGCTAATATGGGGCGCAGTGAGTCCGAGCAGCGCGGTATTTCCGGGCTTTACAAAGCTGAGGAATTTTACAATGCCGGCGTAGGTAACCTCTGTACCGACGGCACTGTTGTTGATCGTTGGACCGTAAATCTGGCGCGTCCGGACGGATACGGTTTCGGCGCTGCAGGTGAAACCTGTGAAGATCTTGGCAAAACAACAGCTTGGTATAACCCCTTCGGTGGTCAGTTGGATCAAATGGCCGAAGTGGAGCAGTTGATTCGCACCGACGCAAAACGCGGTGGTGAGTCCAGTTTGTATGCCATTGACGGTAATATTTCCGGCAGCTGGATTGAATTGCCGGCGGGTGCCGTGCAAGTGGCCTTTGGTGGTGAGTTCCGTCGTGAATCCGTGGTAGATACCCCGTCTGGCGATGCGATTTCTACCACCCTGAACCCCGAGCCGATTCTCGGTTTCAGCTCCACCTCTGCTGATGCCGCGCGCAACCAGTGGGCGGTGTACATGGAGCAGATGATTCCGCTGGCGGCCAATACTGAGTTGCAGTTTGCACTGCGTTACGACCACTATGACAACTTCGGTGGCGACACCAATCCCAAGGTTGCGCTGCGTCATGCATTTAACGACGCAATCATCTTCCGCTCTAACTGGTCCACTTCATTCCGCGCGCCATCTCTTGCACAAGTCGGCGCGGGTACTTTGTTGTCCAGCTATGCCGTCGACTGTAGCGTAACGCCGGTGGCCTGTGGTGGCCTCGTGGATGAGTCCGGTGAATCCCTGCTTTCCGAAGATGTGAGCAATGACGACCTGAAGCCGGAAACCGCCACCACCTGGGGCGCCGGTTTTCTGTTGAAGCCGACCGAAGACACCGAGATTACCGTCGACTACTGGAATATCGAGCACGAAAACCTGATCGGTGTGGAAGAGGATGACTTCATCCTGCGCGCGTTCAATGGTGAGTTCCCTGTAGTGGGTGAAGGTGAGCTGCCGACGGGGCAGCCCGGCCTTGAAGTAGACCGTGGCTTTGTCGTGGATGCCCACTTCCAGCTGTCCAACCTCGGCTGGCAGAAGACTAACGGTGTGGATGTGGCGTTTACCCAGTACCTTGATACCGAAAACTGGGGCAGTTTCCGCTTTACTCTGGACGGTACCTACCTGAACGAGTTCGACAAGCTGCCGTCCGATGCACTGGGAGTCGTGAAAGAAGCGGGCAACTACACCTATCCGCGCTGGTTGGCCAACAGCTCCCTGCGCTGGCGCTACGAGGAATGGTCCTCTACCCTGAGCGCCCGTTACACCCACAGCTACATGGACGACCCGAGCCCACGCGTACTGGACTCCGTGTTTGAGGAAGGAAACGAGTACTTTGCGTCTCTTGTCGATGTCGATAGCGATGGCAATGTGGAAGTCGACAGCTGGTTGACCTTCGATCTCCGCGTTGCCCGTGACTTCGACAACGGCAGCTGGCTGAGCCTGCGGGTTAATAACCTGCTGGACGAGGAGCCGCCGCTGGTGCTGGGTACCGGTGCTAATGTGGACCACTTTAACCACAATTCCATGGGCCGTTTCTATACCCTGAGCTACGGCCACGCGTTCTGATCGGCGTCTCACAGGAGCTGATCCCGGCGGGCGCGCGATTTGCGCCCGCCGGCTCTAACCAATGACTGCGGTGTATTCCTATGCAGACAAGCGAACCCCAATCCTGCGAGCCTGAGCAAAATGCCGCAGTGAAACACTCGATAGCAAAAACCTGGGCGATGCCAGATACCTATCTGATATTGCTGGCGGTTGCAGTGTTTGCCTTTGCGCTCAATTTTGTCATTCCAGCGGGCACCTTCGACACGGTTATTACCGAGGTGAACGGTGTTGAGCGGAGCGTGATCGATCCGGGCAGCTACCAGTCCGCAGAGGGTGGCCCCGCTGGTATGGCTCTGTTTGCGGAAGGCGGCGGTATCGGGTTCCTGAACTTCGCGTTTGAGGGCATGGTTTCCGGTAGTAAATGGGGCGCATCTATCGGTGTGTTTGCCTTTATCCTGCTGACCGGTGGTGCCTTTGGCCTGATCTTTGCCAGTGGGTCGGTTGAGCGGGGGCTGTTTCAGGTCATTGCCCGCAATCGTAAGGCCGGACATTTTTACCTCGCCACCCTGTGCTTTCTGTTTTCACTCGGCGGCGCCGTCTTCGGCATGGGGGAAGAGGTGATCCCCTTTACCCTGATCGTGGTGCCGTTACTGGTGTCCATGGGATACGACAGCATAACGGCATTGCTTGTTACCTATGTGGCCACCCAGGTGGGCTTTGCCACTTCGTGGATGAATCCATTCGGGGTCAGTATCGCCCAGGGGATTGCCGGGGTGCCGCTGATGTCTGGCAGTGGCTTGCGTATGGCGTTGTGGTTGTTGGCAACCGGCGGCCTGGCGGCGTACACCATTGTTTATGCGCGGCGTATTCAGCGTGAGCCCAGGCGATCGCTGGCCTACGCCTCCGACCAGGTGTTCCGCGACAAGTCCGTTTCCGCGGCCTCGCTGCAAACCATGGTGCGAGGAGAC
The DNA here is from genome assembly GCF_020524885.1 of Microbulbifer elongatus. Lineage (GTDB taxonomy): Bacteria > Pseudomonadota > Gammaproteobacteria > Pseudomonadales > Cellvibrionaceae > Microbulbifer > Microbulbifer elongatus_A. Next base: position 1,081,212 of record NZ_JAIVKJ010000001.1, read on the forward strand.
GGCTGGGTGTTGCTGTTGTTCTGTGCCGGTATCGCCTGGATGATCTGGGGCGTGATAGAGCGCAGTTATTTTCTGCCGGAAATAGCCACGCAGTTTTTCACCATGGGTATTGTCATCGCCGCCGTGGCCATTGCTTTCGGCCTGAACGGGCTTACACCGAACAGAGCGGCGGCGGCGTTCCGTGAAGGTGCGCAACAATTATTGCCCGCGGCCATGGTGGTGGCTTTCGCCAAAGGGATCGTCTTGCTGCTCGGTGGTGATGACCCCGAGGGTGCCAGTGTGCTCAATACCATTTTACACGCGGCAGGCAATGGCCTGGCGGATGTGTCTGGTGCTGTGTCGGCCTGGTTTATGCTGGCTTTCCAGACCGTTTTCAACTTCTTTATTACTTCCGGGTCCGGCCAGGCCGCGCTCACCATGCCGATCATGGCACCCCTCGCAGACGTTGTTGGTGTCACCCGACAGACTGCAGTCCTCGCATTCCAGTTGGGGGATGGTCTCACCAATATCATCGTGCCCACTTCTGCGGCGCTGATGGGGTGTTTGGGCGCGGCGCGCCTGGATTGGGGTGTGTGGCTGCGTTTTGTGTTACCGCTGCAGGGGGCGTTGTTCCTGTTTGCGTCACTGGCCGTGCTGGTGGCGGCCGCATCTGGTTTTTAGCTTCGCAGCGCGATCGAACCCGGTAAATGTTTGCTCAATGTTAAGTAGTAATTTATGTCTCAAATTACCCTGATTAAAAACGCGGAAGTTTTCGCGCCCCGCAGCCTGGGGCGCTGCGATGTGCTGGTGGCGGGGGGCTCCGTAGCGCAGATCGACCAGCATTTGACACTGCCGGAAAATATCGGTCAGGTTGTGGATGCCGATGGTGCCTGGCTGATGCCGGGACTGGTGGACTCTCTCGTCCATATCAGTGGCGGTGGAGGCGAAGCCGGATTTGGTTCCCGCACGCCGGAGCTGGATGTGCGTGAGGCGATTTCCGCGGGTGTTACCACGGTTGTTGGTGCTCTCGGTACAGATGCCACTACCCGCACGCTGAACGAGCTGTTCGGCAAGGCCAAGGCGCTGGAGGCCCAGGGTATTACCTGCTTCATTCAGACCGGGTCCTATCAGGTTCCGGTCAACACCCTGACCGGCAGTGTGCGCAGTGACATCATGCTGGTGGAGAACATGATCGGTGTTGGTGAGCTGGCAATTTCCGACCATCGTTCCTCACACCCATCCCGCGATGAATTGATCCGTATTGCCGCCGATGCCCGGGTTGCCGGCTTGCTGAGCGGCAAGGGCGGTGTAGTGAGTATTCACGTGGGTGATGGGGCCGGGCGATTGCAGCCGCTGTTTGATGTGGTGGAGCACTCGGAGATTCCCGTCACCCAGTTCCTGCCCACCCATATGAACCGCAATCTGTCGCTATTGGAGCACGGGGTGGCATTTGCCCGTGCCGGTGGCTTTATCGATTTCACCACCTCCACCACCGAGGAAATTCTGGCCAGTGGCGAAATGCGTGCGAGCCGGGCACTGAAACTGGCGCTGGAGCGGGGTGCGTCCATCGACCAGCTGACATTTTCTTCCGATGCGCAGGGCTCGTTGACCAACTTTTGTGATCAGGGAGAACTGCAGGATATCGAGGTGGGTGCTATCTCCAGCCTGTTTGAGGAATTCCGCCGATCAGTGCAGGAAGAGGGGGTTGAGCTGGCCGGCGCACTGCAGGTCGTGACCAGCAATCCTGCGCGCGTACTCGGGTTCAAACGCAAGGGTCAGGTGGCTTGCGGACGGGACGCGGACCTGATCCTGGTGGATCCCGTGAGGTTCCAGATTACCCATACAATGGCCCGCGGACGTTGGCAATTATTTGATCGCCAGCTTCACGGTGGTCGTGAATCAGGCTAGGGCAAAACGATGGATGGAGTGGTGCAACAGCCAGTGTCCGTTCGCGATCAACGTCTGTTTGAAGAGGCCATGACGCTGATGCGTAACAACCTGTCCGAACCGCTCCAGACTGGTGAGCTTTCCAGCTACCTTGGCATCTCGCAGAAAAAACTGGAGCGCTTGTTCCTGCGTTTTGTGGGCATCTTGCCCGCGCGATTCTATCGCGAGCTGAGGTTGGAAAAGGCGAGGTCACTGTTGCATGAAACTGCATTGAGCGTTGACGAAATAGGGCGACGTTGCGGGTTTCCCTCTGCATCGCATTTCAGTCGCAGTTTCAAATCTTACAGTGGCCGTAGCCCGCGGGCAGAGCGTCAGCAGGGGGGGCAGCTGCGCACTGAGTCGAGGCGTGGTCCCTTTCCCGACCAGCGACGCTTCGGACAAATGAAAAAATTTACGATGGAAATAATGATATGAAGTTTACCGGTGTGGCGGCGATGCTCGTGGGGCTCTGTTTACCCTTGATCGCCGCGTGCAGTGATTCAGGAGCGCAGGCGAAAGTATCGGCCGGAACCGGCAGCCTGCTCATCGTAGGCGGCGCGCTGCGCAGTGACAACGCAGCAGTGTACCGCGCGTTTATTGAAGGGATGCCAAAACAGTTCCCCGATGTTGCCATTGTGCCGGCGGCCTCCGGCCGGCCTAACCACTACGCGCAACAGTTTCTGGCGGACTTGCGCAGTCATGGCTTTGACGGCGACGTGCGCATACTGCCCATTGCCGTCAAGGACGATAAATCCACCGAAGCCATCGATGAAAGCGAGTGGCTGAACGGTGGCCGTGACGAGGCGGTGGCCAGAGGCCTTCATGATGTCGGCGGGATCTGGTTTGTCGGTGGCGACCAGACCAGAATCACCCGCACCTTGCTGGACGAGCGGGGAGGGGACACGCCCGTGCTGGCCGCCATACGTGAGCAGCTTGCCAAAGGGGCTATCGTGGGCGGCACCAGTGCCGGTGCGGCCATCATGAGCAGCACCATGATCGCAGCGGGGGACTCCCTGAGTGCGCTGACATTACCGGGTGTCGATATTTACCAGGGCATGGAAAGCCAGGAGTCCGGACAGTTGTTGATGTCCCGGGGGCTGGGATTCCTGCCAGTGGGAGTGGTGGACCAGCACTTTGATCGCAAGGCCCGCCTCGGGCGCCTGGTCCGAGCCCTGGGTAATGTCGCCGGGGCTGGGGAGCAGCTGGGGTTTGGCGTGGATGAGGACACTGCGATACTGGTTGATCTGGATGCGGCATCCATGAAGGTGCTGGGGGCGGGAACCCTGGTGGTGGCGGACGCGCGTGGGGCAAGCTTTGCTGACGCCCAGGAAGATTTCGCCGCCCGTGACCTGCGTGTCAGTGTACTGAGCCACGGCGACCGCTACCACTGGCGTGAGCGCCGGGTCGAGGCCTCGGGCGGTGAGACCCAGGGCAACGAGGCGTTTGGCTACCGCGCTGCCCAGGGGGCCGGTATTGCCCTGGCCAACCCGCGACTTGACCAGCTGCTGGGTTTTTCGCTGCTCGACAACAGCGAGACCCGCGAGTTGCGCCGCTATGCATTTGACGACCAGACCGGCAAGGGTGTGCTGTTCCGCTTTCGCCAGGATGATCAGAGTCGCGGCTTCTGGAGCTATGGTTCGGGCACCAAGGATCAATATAGCGTCATTGATGTGGCACTGGATATCGAGCCCGTTTCCGTAGCGGTGAGTGCGGCCCAGTGATGGGCTGAATCAGTCCCCCCGGGGGGCGAGTTCCCCGGAATTTGGGGTCCTGCGCCGTGCAGGGCCTTGGGTGTCTGCCCTGGGTGTCTTCCCGGCCTGCCTGGGATTTATCGCCAGTTTCCTGCTGTCGCTTTTTTGCTCTTTCCCTGAAGACCTCCCGTATTCCGACGCTTCCACTGGTGGTAACGACTACTGCCCCGCGATTGGCACTACGCTTGAGCGATCGGTGCAACCGGGGCTTTTTGCGAATACAGGTTGCACCTTTTCCGTTCTTGCCCCTAAAATGTGATCACATTTTGCGGTAATGCCTCGAAGGGCGAGGTATTGCCGCAGGCGTTATTCGAATCAGGAGTGAGTTCATGAACAAGAACCAGTTACAACAACATGACCGCGATCACCTGTTGCACCCGTTTACCGACTTTCACGATCTCGGCAAGCAGGGCACGCGGGTTATCACCAGTGCCGAAGGCGCCTATATCACCGATATTGACGGCCACACCATGCTCGACGGCATGTCCGGTCTGTGGTGTTGCAACCTTGGTTATAGCCGCCGGGAAATCAGTGAGGCCATCTACGAGCAGCTGAACAAGCTGCCGTTCTACAACAGCTTCTTCCAGTGCACCACCGTGCCTTCCATCGAGCTGGCGGATCTTCTGTCCGATGTGACCCCGGCCCACATGAACAATGTGTTCTTCACCGGTTCCGGCAGTGAGGCCAACGATACCAACCTGCGTATTATCCGCCGTTACTGGGACCTGAAAGAGCAGCCGGAAAAGCGCATCGTCATCTCTCGTAAAAACGCTTACCACGGCTCCACCATTGGCGGCGCCAGCTTGGGTGGCATGAGCGGGATGCACAAGCAGTTCCAGGCACTGGATTACATCGAGCACGTGGAACAGCCCTACTGGTTCGGTGAGGGCGGCGACCTGTCTCCGGAGGAGTTCGGTGTGCAGGCGGCGCGCAGCCTGGATGAGAAAATCCAGGAGTTGGGCCCGGAAAAAGTGGCCGCGTTTATCGCGGAGCCTATTCAGGGTGCCGGCGGCGTGATCATTCCCCCAGAGACTTACTGGCCGGAAGTGAAAAAAGTCCTGGACCAGTACGACATTCTGCTGGTGATGGATGAAGTGATCTTCGGTTTTGGACGCACCGGCGCTTGGTTTGGTGCCGACTACTACGGCATGAAGCCGGACCTTATGACCTTTGCCAAGGCGGTAACCAACGGTTACTTCCCGCTCGGTGGTACCATGGTGAGTGATCGGGTGGCTGAAGTGATCAAGGCGAAGGGCGGTGAGTTCACTCACGGTTATACCTACTCCGCTCACCCGGCGGCGTGTATGGCTGGCCTTGCCACCCTGAACATCCTGCGAGATGAAAAAATCATCGAAACCGTGCGTGATACCACCGGACCATACCTGGCCAAGCGCTGGGCAGAGTTGGCGGATCACCCAATTGTGGGTGAGGCGCGCAGCCTGGGTCTGGTCGGTGCGCTGGAACTGGTGAAGGACAAAGGCAGTCGCGCCCGTTTTGACGACAATTGCACCGCCGGTGGCGTTTGTCGGGACATGAGCATCAAGAATGGTTTGGTGATGCGGGCGACCGGCGACACCATGATCATTGCTCCGCCGCTGATCCTGGATACTACACAGATTGATGAACTGGTGGAAAAAGCCCATCGCGCGCTGGATGATACTGCCAAAGCCATGGCGTAAACTCCGGCAACCGGCCTCCGTGAATTCCACGGAGGCCGCCTCCATTCAATCAAGTGAATCCCTTTATGGCAGTAGAACAACAATATCAGCCGCCCGCGGAACTTCTCGAAGCCTCGGAACGTTTCCTCGATGCGCATCCGGATCTGACGTGGATCGAAGGGTTTGCCTTCGATATCAACGGCGTGCCCAGAGGCAAGTGGTTGCCCGCGGATTCCGCCCGCAAGTTGCTGGGCGGTGGCCTGCAAATGCCGCGCAGTGCGGTCAGCCTGGATATCTGGGGACGGGATATTGAAAACAGCCCGCTGGTATTTGCCAGCGGCGACAGTGACGGAGTATGTCAGCCGGTATCGCCAATCTGCCTTGCGCCCTGGCATCGAGAGCAGACCGCGCAACTGCATATGCAGCTGCATGAGGCGGACGGCTCGGTGCTCTACGCGGACCCGCGTGCGCAACTGCAAAAGGTGGTCGATCGGCTGGGCCAATTGGGCTACAAGGCCGTATGTGCCACCGAGCTCGAGTTCTACCTGCTTCGCGAAGAGGCGGACGAATTGGGCCGCCCGCGCCCGGTGAGTGACAACGATTCCGACCTGGTGCCGTCCACCGATGTGTACGACCTCGCGGAGCTGGATGCCCAGCGCCATTTCTTTGCCGATGTGCGCGCCGCCTGCGAAGAGCAGGGGATTCCGGCGGACTCCATTCTCTCCGAGTGTGCCCCCGGCCAGTTTGAAATCAACCTGCTGCATTGCGATGACCCGGTTAAGGTTGCCGACCAGACACTGCTGTTCAAGCGCCTGCTGAAAGGCGTGGCGCGCAGTCACGGTCTGCGGGTGAGTGCCATGGCCAAGCCGTTCGGCGAGCTCGCTGGCAATGGCATGCATGTGCATATGAGCCTGGTCGATAAAGACGGCAACAATGTCTTCGACGACGGCAGTGATGAAGGTTCTGAGCTGTTGCGCCATGCGGTTGCGGGGATGATGACCACCGCCAACGACGCGATGGCAATCTTTGCGCCCCATGCCAACTCCTATCGCCGCTTCCAGGAAAGCAGTCACGCCCCCCTGAATCTGTGCTGGGGATATGACAACCGCACGGTTACTTTCCGTATTCCGGCCAGCGAGTCCAAGGCGCGCCGGATCGAGCATCGTATTGCCGGGGCGGATGTGAATGCCTACCTGGTTCTGGCGGCAATTTTGGCTGGCGTGTGTCACGGTCTGGAGAACAGGCTCCAGCCTCCCGCTCCGGTGGAAGGCGATGCCTATCAGGTTGAGAGTGAGCAGTTGATCAACACCTGGGGTGCGGCGCTTGAGCGCTTTGCGGGCAGCCCCCTGTGGCAGGATTACCTTGATCCGGAATTTGTTGACCTTTTCGTTTTGTTAAAACGACAGGAGCAGGCGGAAATTGCCGCGCGGGTAACGGATGTGGAATACCAGAGTTACCTGCAGCGAGTTTGATCGGCTGCCAATGCGTTTTCAGGCGGAGATTGCGACCAGTAATCAACGGCTTTGATGACAGCCTCATTGGGGGCCAGAAATGCTCTGCTATACCTAACTCAGACAGCTGTGAACTTGCGTACACAGTGCGTCGCAAACTCTCCTCCTGAAAGTGTGTTCGAGAAACTGGCCCGCCTATTGGCGGGCATTTTTTTTGGGCAAAAACTTTTTGCAGAAATTTCTTCCCATTTGACGGCTAAACCTTAGGCAGTACTTGCTGTTTTCCGGGGAACTCCACCTATACTGAATCTAACCGCACGCACGGGTCACACTTTAACCAGTGGCTCTGGGCGGCTATGGAGCATTTGAGAGTTACAAGGAGTTATCCATGCGAACCAAGTCTATTCTTTTGCCACTGGCAATTGCTGCCGCCGCTGCGGCCACGCCAGCACTTGCTCAATATAATGAGGGAAGTGTTCTGGTGCGCATTGGCGCATCTTATGTAGATCCCGATGATGACGTGTTCGGGGTTACCCAGAGTTTCCTCGCCGATGACCCCACCACAGACGATGTGGAGGAGGTTCCGGTAGACATCACCAGCACACTGTCGCTGGACGATGATACGACCTGGTTTATCAGCTTTGCGTGGATGGCCGCGGATCACTGGGGCGTAGAACTTTACCATTCCAACAGCGCAGATCTTGACGCCTATTCCACGGTGAGCGTTTTCGCAGAGGGTGTGGTAACCAATAGCGCTGTCGGCAGTATTGGCGATTTCGAAACTAATACCACGAGCCTTTTTGCCAACTGGTATCCACTCGATGCGACATGCCTGATCCAGCCCTATGTTGGCGTGGGTGTAAGTTATCTCGATATCGAGCAGGATTACCTGCGGCCGGTCTATGTCGACGATGCTGTTGACGTTGGATTGGTCAACTTCGGCAGTGACTTTAGTTGGACTGCTCAGGTAGGTGTTGACTTCAATTTTGGTCGCGACAGTGCGTGGCAGGTAAATGTCTCTGCAATGTATGTTGACGCAAGTCCTGAGCTGGAGATCGGTTATAACCAGCCGGCAAACGTACCAAGTTTCGTAGAGCCGGACTTCCTGCCACTTCGGGTGCGCCAGGATATTGATATCGACCCCTGGATTTTCAACCTGGGTGTAGGTTACAAGTTCAGCTTCTGATCTGACGAATGCTCCAGACACCATTGCCCCGGTACTCGTATTTGATGCGAGACCGGGGCTTTGTTGTGGAGTGGAATTCTTACCGCCGCGGTTGAAAGTGTGTCGACTTTCATCGTGTTGATACGGGAGATGTGGGGGTAGTTTTCATTGGCGGACTGATTGGTCTCGCCTCTGGTGTGGACGGTTTCTGTCTGGCAGTCATTTCCCCGCCAGTGTATTCTTCGCCTCTTTCGGCGCCCAATCTCGTTGTGACCGCCAAAACAATAACTATGGGGAAACTATGACCGCCTTGGGAAATCGTACAGACGGTCCATCGGCCCAGTCGCGGCCACTGAATATCTGCCTGCTCGGTTATCGCAGCCATCCCCATTGCGGCGGGCAAGGTGTTTATCTTTACTACCTGAGCAAAGCACTGGTTGAAGCTGGGCATCAGGTTGATGTGATTTCCGGTCAACCTTACCCTGAGCTCGATTCCCGCGTTCGCCTGATCAAGAAGCCAGGTCTCAACCTCTATGAGCACCCGCACCCTGCACGGGCCCTCAGGCCCAGGCATTTATTGAGCTGGGCAGACTTCTATGAGTGGTTTGGCAAGCTTTCCGGGGCATTTGCTGAGCCTTATAGTTTCGGTCGCCGAGTGGCCCGGTATTTGCGCGTCCATGGGCACAAATATGACGTGGTGCACGATAACCAGTCTCTGTGTTATGGCTTGCTGAACATTGAGCAGCATGGGTTGCCGGTCGTCGCCACCATTCACCACCCCATTACCCGGGATCGCCAGTTGGCCATTGATGCGGCGTCGGACTGGTTCCATCGCTTGCTGGTTCGTCGCTGGCACAGCTTTCTCGGAATGCAGATCAAGGTGTCGCGCAGACTCAAGCACATAGTCACCGTTTCGACACAGTCCTTTAACGATATCGTCGAGCAGTTTGGCGTTGATTCTTCGCGGTTGAAGCTGGTCTACAACGGTATTGATACTGATTTGTTTGCGGCGCAACCGCACAGGTGTCCCGATCCATGGCAGATCATGACAACCGCATCCGCCGACCAGCCTCTGAAGGGACTGCGATTTCTTTTGCAGGCACTGGCATCGCTGCGAGGCCGCTATCCTGAACTGAAATTGCTGGTGGTCGGTAAACTGCGGGAAGGTGGAGCGACGGCCCAGTTGCTTGAAGAGCTTGAGTTACAGTCAGCAGTCCGCTTTGTTTCCGGCATCTCCAACCAGGAAATGGTGAACCATTACAACGCTTCCTCGATGGTGGTTTGCCCCTCATTGTACGAAGGTTTTGGTTTGCCGGCGGGCGAGGCCATGGGCTGCGGTATTCCGGTTATCTCCAGTGATGGTGGTGCGCTACCGGAAGTGGTGGGTGATGCAGGAATCGTTGTACCAGCGGGAGACAGTGATGCGCTGGCGCGCTCCATTGAACAGTTGCTGACCGACGCCGATCTGCGACAAACATTGGGACTGGCCGGGCGTCAACGTATTGAAGATAAGTTTTCCTGGCAAGTGGCAGCAAGACACCTGGTTGCCTATTACCGGGAAATCATTGCTGAGAAGACTGAAACAGAATCCCCGAGGGCGCAGCAAGCGAAACCGGCCGAGCTGTTGAGCCAAAATTCCGCGAACAGTCCAGAAGTCGCGTCCGGAGGTTCACAGCATCCGAAAAGCCAGGGGGAGGCCGCCTGATGATTACGGTATCTCCCTCTTTATTACACCTTGAGCCGGGGCAGCGGGTGCTCGACCTGGGCTGTGGCGAAGGTCGCCACGCCATTCATCTGATGCTGACCGATGAGGTGGATATTTTCGGGATCGACCTCAGCCAGCAGGATATCAATACGGCCAGTGATCGCGCTGCCCCATTTCTGTCTTCTGGGCAACAGGTTGGTCGCCTTCAGTTTGGTGTCGGCGACGCGCTACGGCTGCCGTTCTCGGACGAGTTTTTCGATGTGGTGATTTGCTCCGAAGTTCTCGAGCATATCGAGGATTACCAGGGCGTGCTGCGGGAAATAAATCGTGTGCTAAAACCTGCCGGTGTTTTCGCAGCCACAGTGCCTGCGTTTTTCCCCGAGTGGATCTGCTGGAAGCTGTCTGATGCATACCATCAGGTGGAGGGTGGCCACATCCGCATTTTTCGTGAGAAACAGTTGCGCAAAAGTATTGAAGCGCTTGGCCATCAACATTTCGCGCGCCACAAGGCGCACGCCTTGCACGCACCATACTGGTGGCTCAAATGTCTCTTCTGGGGCAGAGATGAGCATCCACTGGTTTCCGCGTACCACCGATTCCTGGTGTGGGATTTGATGGAGAAACCGCCGCTGACCCGCTGGATGGAGAAGCTGCTGAACCCGCTGCTGGGCAAGAGCATTGCACTGTATTTCGTCAAGCCCGCGCAACCGGAAAAGGCAGTGGCAACCGAAGCGCTACCCGAATCTGACAGCGCCGCTGCTCCGGAGCAGGAGCTGATCGCGTGAGCCTGTCATCGAACACTCTAGGCGATGCTGCAGGACGAGCGTCGTTGTTTCCACAGAATTTTGTGCGCCGCAGTGCGGACTACATCCTTTCTCAGCAGCTTCCGGACGGTTGTATCCCGTGGTTCGATGGGCATTACGCTGACCCCTGGGATCATGTGGAAGCGGCCATGGGGCTGAGCATTGCCGGGGAGAAAGTCGCGGCAGAGCGCGCCTATGCCTGGCTTGCGAGTATTCAGCTGGATGATGGCAGTTGGTGGGCTGCGTACAAAAACGGCCAAGTGGACAATCATGAGCGCCGTGAAAGTAATTTTGTCGCCTACATCGCTACCGGTATCTGGCATCACTTTCTGATTAACCGCGATCGGGAATTCCTCGCCCGTTTCTGGCCGATGGTGGAAAAGGCTCTGGAGTTTGTTCTGGCGCTGCAGTCCGAGCACGGTGACATCCAATGGGCGGTCGATGGGCAGGGCGAGCCATTGATGGACGCACTGATTACTGGCTGTTCTTCGATTTATAAAAGTCTCGAGTGCGGTATCAATATCGCAACAACCCTTGGCTATGACGGTTCTAGATGGCGGCGTGCGCGGGCACGCTTGGGTGAAGCGCTGAGAGACAAGCCCCATCGATTCGATCGCACCTGGGAAAGTAAGGCACGATTTTCCATGGATTGGTTCTACCCGGTAATGACCGGCGCCATTGCGGGCGATGGAGCCAGGACTCGGTTACAGAATAAATGGAATGAATTTGTGGTGGCGGGGCTTGGGTGCCGCTGTGTCAATGACGAGCCTTGGGTGACAGTGGCGGAATCTTGTGAGCTGACCATGGCGCTGCTAGCGGCGGGAGAGGTCGCGAAAGCGGAAACCATTTACCGTGGATTGCACCGCTGGCAGGACACTGACGGCGGCTACTGGACTGGCTACGTCTATCGCGACAGTGCTGTATGGCCCGAGGAGAAAACCACCTGGACCGTAGGCGCCATGCTGCTGGCGGCGGATGCGCTGGCCGGATTAACACCCGCCAGCACCTTGTTCACCCGGGTAAATCTACTGGATGCGGCGCAGAATACCGAGGGTCTTGACCATCTCCACCCGCTCGAACTGACCGGAAGCCAGCGCTAGTTTGTAAATCTCGTAGGGTGCCTGCCCACCGTCCTCCGGGTTCGGGAAAATATCGTGGATGGCGAGGAAGCCGCCGGGAACGATGTGCCTGCTCCAGCTGCGGTAATCGGTAAGCGCGGCTTCGAGAGAATGGCCTCCGTCGATAAACACCAGCCCCAGAGGCGTGTTCCAGTGGCGTGCGGCGACCGCGGACGGTGCGACTACCGGTACTACATTCTGCTCCAGGCCCGCTGCACGCATATTACTGCGGAAGTTGTGAAAACTGTCCATCAGCTGGCTGCGATCATCAAACAGGTCCCTGTCATGGTACTCCTCACCCGGTTGGTGCTCTTCCGATCCGCGGTGGTGATCGATGGCAAATAGTGAGTTGTTCATCAGCTTGCAGGCGCTGCCCAGGTAAACGGTGGACTTTCCACAGTAGCTGCCAACTTCCAGTACTGGCCCGAGATCACTGGCGTCCGCGGCCAAGCGGTAGAGCGCCTCGCCTTCCTTTGGGTCGAGAAAGCCTTTGACCGATTCGATGTTGAGGGGCAGGTCGATAGTGTGGGAGGTTTCCATTGTTTTATGTGTTCTGTGTCTGGTTAAAGTCTGTGTGACAGTACCGGCAGGTACCAGGGTTTGCAATGTGCTCGAGGCGCATATCCTGTGACAAAAAAACTAAAAGGCGATTTAGACAGTTCCTCAGAAGAATCCCTGCGAGCAAAGCATGAAAAACAATCCGGGACGAAAAACTATGGAAGCAAATCCATGAGAAAAAGTTCATGAGAAAGGATCATAGACCATACTGGCTCAAGCGCCTGCAGCTCCGGTTTCGCAACTGGCGCTGCCGCTACTTCCTGTTGCCCCAGTTTGATGCAGTCGGTTGCGAGCCAGAAGTCATGCACCCCGCGTCGGTCAAAGTGTTCGGCAGCAACATTCGTCTGGGCGACTTCCCACATCTGATCTCCACACCCGATAACTGTATTCGCCTTACCGCCATGGGCCATCGCGGTGGTGAGGCGACCATCTCCATTGGCAATTTTGTGCTGATCTCCCCCGGGGTCCGTATTTCTGCTGGTCAGTCCATCACCATTGGCGATGCCTGTATGATCGCTGCCAACGCCTATATTTCGGACTCCGACTGGCACGGCCTTTACAACCGCACCCGGCCTTTTCGTTGTACTGCGCCCATTTCCATCGGTAACAATGTCTGGATTGGTGATAGTGCGACTGTTTGCAAGGGCGTAACCATTGGCGATAACGCCGTTATCGGCGCTGGCAGTGTGGTCACCAGGGATGTTGCCGCGAACACCGTGGTAGCCGGCAATCCGGCGCGAGAAATCAAGCAGATCAACCCCCGTCGCAGAATGATCACGCGCGAGGCGCTGTTTGCGGACAGCTTCCGACAGGCGCACAATCTGGATGAATTGGATAAAATGCTGCTCTCAGGTAACAACCTGATGGGGTGGCTGCGGTCGGTGATACTGCCGCGGCGCGGAGACTGAGCGGCGTATCGCCAGATCAGCCTCACGAAGAGTCTTTTAGGAAATCGAATAAAAATGCACAAACAGGGCAGTGTTGTACTGATCGGGATGCCGGGTGCCGGCAAGAGTACGCTTGGGGTATTGCTGGCAAAGGAGCTGGCGAAGGATTTTGTGGATACGGATGTGTTGATCCAGCTGCGGGAAGACAAAACCCTGCAGGAGATCATGAACGAAACCGATTACCTGAACTTGCGCCGGATCGAAGGGGAGGTGATTGCAGAGGCAAATCTGCCCAACCACGTGATCGCCACCGGCGGCAGCGTTGTGTACAGCGAGGAAGGCATGCATAACCTGCTCAGATTCGGCCCCGCGGTATTCCTGAACTGCTCTGCGGATGAACTGCGCCGCAGAATTCACAACTACGAAAGCCGCGGCATTGCCAAGGCACCGGGACAGAGTTTTGAAGCGCTGTTCGAGGAGCGCCAGGCGTTATATCGGCGCTATGCGGATATCGTGGTGGAGTGTGACGGACAGAGCCTTGAGCAGGTGCTGGCCCAGGTGGTTGGCAAGCTGGAAGCTCGATGAGGTTAAGGAATACGAGAGACTTAAAAAAACCAGACCCCTGCAGGGGCCTGGTTTTTATGAAAGAGTATTAAAGAGGCAGCTGAGTCGTGTACTTGACCTGTTTCAACGCAAAGGTCGAGTTTACCGAGGCCACATTGGGCAGGTGAACCAGAGAGCGCTTCAGCAGCTGTTCGTAGTGTTCCACACTGTCTACCACCACCCGAAGAACGTAATCTTTATCGCCACTGGTGGAATAGCACTCCACCACTTCCTGTACATCCTGCACCGCAGACTCAAAGTTGTTCAGGGAGTCTTCGTCGTGGTTGTGTATGGTCACGTAGCAGTATACTGTGACCCCAAGGTCAAGTTTGCGCGGATCCAGGAGGGTTACGCGGCCACGGATGATGCCTTCAGCTTCGAGGCGCTTGATACGACGCCAGCACGGCGTGTGAGACAGGCCGACTTTGTCTCCCAGCTCAGCCATGGAATAATCGGCGTTTTCCTGCAGCGCCCGCAGAATCTTGCGGTCGAAATCATCCAGGTCTGTTGAGCGCTTCATATAAACTCCTGTCCTACATTTTCTACTTTGGCCGAGATGGCTGTCATAATTTTAAGCGAAAACTTGTAAATAAAGCAATGTCTCATTGTGCTTTAAGCACTAGTATGACTTGACCAAACCGTCGCTAATTCAGGCCGCCCTACAATAACTCGTTTAAATCGGCGCCCAAGCCAGCGACGCGAGCCTCAAAACACAATAACTCGAATCACAATAGTTGGCGCAAGCCCGACTCCGTAGCGGGCCAATAGACACCAGCGGGAAAGAAGTAGGCGTATGAGTGAACAAAAAGTGAATACCGATTCCCACGCAGTCGCGACACAGGCTGAACCCACCAAGAAGGTTTCTCTGGATGATCGGTACACCATCCAGGAGGGGCGAGTACTGCTCTCTGGTATCCAGGCCCTGGTACGTCTGCCAATCGACCAGATGCGTATCGACCGCGCTCGGGGACTCAACACGGCCACTTTTATTTCCGGTTACCGGGGGTCTCCCCTCGGTGGCTATGACCAGCAGCTCTCCCGTGCCAGCAAGCTGCTCGATGAATTCAACATACGCTTTGTACCTGGAGTAAACGAAGAGCTGGCAGCCACCTCCGTTTGGGGTTCCCAGCAGGTAGGACTGTTTGAAGGGGCGGAAGTCGATGGTGTGTGCGGCATCTGGTACGGCAAAACCCCAGGGGTAGACCGCTCCTGTGATGCTTTCCGTCACGCCAATGCAGCCGGCTCTTCACCCAAGGGTGGAGCGCTGATCATCGCTGGCGATGACCATGGTTGTAAGTCTTCTTCGTACCCTGGTCAGTCTGAATTCGCCTTCGTGGATATGCATATCCCGGTACTGAACCCGGCTACCGTGCAGGAAGTGCTCGACTACGGCCTGTATGGCCTGGAGCTGTCCCGTTTCAGTGGCTGCTGGGTAGCCATGATTACCCTTGCGGAAAATATGGACAGCTCGTCCACCGTTGAAGTGAACCCGGGCGCGGTGTCTTTCGAGTATCCGGAAGTCGAGCGTCCAAGTGGCGGCCTCAATATTCGCAAGCAGGACAACCCGCTCGAGCAGGAAGAGCGCTTGTGGCGTTACAAGCGTCCGGCAGCCCTGGCATTCGCCCGCGCCAACCAGCTGAACAAGCTGGTGTTGGACAATCCCCAGGCGACCCTCGGTATCGTTACGACGGGTAAGGCCCACCTCGACCTGATGCAGGCCTTCGAGGACATGGGAATTGACGAAGACCGCGCTCGCGCCCTCGGTATCCGAATCCTCAAGGTTGGGATGACCTACCCGCTGGACGTGCCGGGAATTCAGGAATTTGCCCGCGGCCTGGACAACCTGCTGGTGCTGGAAGAGAAGCGCAGCCTGATGGAAGTGCAGCTAAAAGAAGAGCTGTACAACGTGCACCTGCGGGATCCGAACTTCCCGCGGATTCTCGGCAAAGTCGACGAGCACGATAAGCCGCTGCTGCCCATGTACGGTGAACTGTCACCGGCGGTTGTTGCGCAGGTACTGGGATACTTGCTTGGTGAAGAAAATCTTAATGAGCGCGCCAAGCACCGCCTGATGCGGCTGGATGCACTGGCCGAGCGTATTTCTGCCCAGGCAGGCTCCAGCGTCGCGCGGTTGCCCATGTTCTGCGCTGGTTGCCCGCACAATCGTTCCACACGGGTGCCGGAAGGCAGTCGCGCGCTTGCCGGTATCGGCTGTCACTACATGGCCCAGTGGCTGGATCGGGAGACGTTCACCTTTACCCAAATGGGCGCCGAAGGTGTTAACTGGATCGGCCAGGCGGCCTTCACCAGCGAGCCCCACGTGTTTGTAAACCTCGGGGACGGAACCTATTTTCACTCCGGTATTCTCGCTATTCGTGCCGCCGTGGCCGCGAAAGTGAATATCACCTACAAAATCCTGTTCAACGACGCCGTTGCCATGACCGGCGGCCAGCCTCACGATGGCGAGCTGCACCCGGACATGATCTGCCGCCAGGTCCTTGCTGAGGGTGTGAACAAGGTGGTGCTGGTGATGGATGACACCAACAAATACAAGGGCGCGCTCTCGTTCCCCAGCGAAGTAGAGATCCGCCACCGTGATCATATGCCCGCAGTGATGAATGAGCTGCGCGAAGCACCGGGTTGTACCGTCATTGTGTATGACCAAACCTGCGCCACCGAGCTGCGCCGCAAGCGCAAGCGCGGCCTGCTGCCGAAGGCGGAAGGGCGCCCGTTCATCAACGAACTGGTGTGTGAAGGCTGTGGAGATTGCGTTACCCAGTCGAGCTGTATCGCGGTAGAGAAAGTGAATACCGCATTGGGTGACAAGCGTCGAATCAATCAGACATCCTGCAACCAGGACATGTCGTGCGTGAATGGCTTCTGTCCGTCCTTTGTGACCGTGAAGGGCGGCAAATTGAACAAGCGTGCCGGCGTGGGTGATGCCCTGTGCCAGGAGGCGGACAAGCTGCCCGCCCCGAATCTGCCAGAACTGTCGGAGCCCTTTAACCTTCTGGTGACGGGTGTTGGTGGTACCGGTGTGGTGACCATTGGCGCGCTGCTGGCAATGGCTGCACATATTGAGAAAAAAGCGTGCAGTACCCTGGACCAGACCGGTCTTGCACAGAAGGGCGGCGCCGTTTACTCGCACGTGCGTTTCGCCGACAGCCCCGAATCTCTGAAGGCGGTGCGAATTTCAGACGGTCGTGCGGATGCGTTGATGGCCTGTGACCTGATTGCTGCGGGTAACCTGTCTGCGAGCCTGGCAAAGCTGGATGAAACCCACAGCCGTGCGGTGGTCAATACCCATTTGAGCCCGACCGCGGCGTCTGTGCTTGGCCGTGAGGATATCCATTCCCCCCAGGCGGTACTGGACACCATCAAGGATGCGGTGCAGGAGCTGGATGTGGTGGAAGGCCACGCGCTGACCAAGGCCGCGCTGGGAGATACGCTGGCTGCGAATATCTTTATGCTGGGCTTCGCCTGGCAGAAGGGCCTGATCCCACTGGGGCTGGCGGCGATCCAGGAGGCGATCAAGCTGAATGGTGTGGCCGTGGAAGGCAATCTGCAGGGGCTGGCAGCTGGTCGGCTGGCGGCGGCGGATCGCGCAGTATTGAACCAGTTGCTGTCCGAAGAAAAAGCCGTATCCCTGCCCGAAGGGTTGGAAGCCATCGTGGCACACCGGGTGGATCACCTGACTGGCTACCAGAATGCTGCACTGGCGCGCCGCTATCGCAAGCTGGTAGACAAGGTCAAAGAGGCGGAAATCCTCAAGGTGCCGGGCAGCGAGGCGCTGGCCGAGGTGGTTGCGCATAACTATGCGAAGCTGTTGTCGTACAAAGATGAGTACGAAGTGGCGAGACTGTATAGCGATGGGCGGTTTATGCAGGCTTTACAGGAAAATTTTGCCGGAGATTTCGAGCTGGAATTCAACCTGGCGCCACCGCTATTGAGTCCGTTCGATAAAAACCTGGGGCGTCCGCGCAAGCTCAAGTTTGGTGGCTGGATGCACAAGGCATTTGGCGTGTTGGCTAAGCTCCGCTTCTTGCGGGGTACCGCGCTGGATGTCTTTGGCTATACCGCAGAGCGCAAGATGGAGCGCGGCCTGATTTCAGAATACGAAAAGCTTGTGGATGAGGTCGTTGGCCGCCTGAATGCAGACAATCATGCTGCGGCGATAGAGTTGCTGACGTACCCGGAAAAAATTCGCGGATACGGCCTGATCAAGGATGAGAATGTAAAGCTTGCCCAGCAGGCGCGGGATGTCGCACTGCAGCGGTTTTACAATCCTAAAGCCGGTGTGCGGGATGCCGCCCAGGTTGAGGTCTTTGACCCGGCCAAGGCACAGCAGGTTGGCTGATTTTTACGAGCCCACCCCCCAAAAAAGCGAGCCATTGGCTCGCTTTTTTGCATTCAGGGGTTACCAGCCAATTTGCACCCGTATCCCGAACTGATTGGTACTGTCGCCGGTAAAATCGTCGTCACCAAATATCATGTTCATCATGATGCGCACATTGCGATTGGCATAGAAATTGAGGCCAATCTGCGCACTGCTGGCCTCCAGGCTGCGTATGTCGCGGTTCTCCATGGTGTCGTAGCGCGCTGTCAGTTCCCAGGCGCCTCCCCACAGGCCGTCACCAGAAGGTTTTGCGGAATTGAACGCGCCGCGTTTCTTATTGTACGTCTTGTGCTCCCCGCTCAGCATCCAGCTGCCCTGTATATACCAGGTTTGGATGGTCTGGCCGCCGATAAAGCAGTCGAGCAGTGGGTCGCAGTAAAACGGGGGAGGTCCGCCAAAGTCGTCTTCGAATTGCAGCTCGGAAAGGTAGTAGTTCCCTTCAAATTCACCCAATACATATTCGGACTGCAGGTAAAGGCGGCCGTGCGAGCCAGCCAGTTCAATGGAGATGGTAGATACGTCGTCCCCCAGGTCGCCGGGAGTCAGCGCCATCAGTTGAGACGGGCCGCGGCGACCGGCGTAGTCAGCCTGGGCTACCAGGTCGGGAGAGTTTGTGTTGGTGTTCTCGTAACTGATGGCGGTACCAAGGTGAAAGGTTGTCAGGTCGGTATTGATGGGCGCCCAAGCCAGGCGTCCGGCGGCGCCTGCACCTTCGTTGCGGCGTGTGCCCGCGTCGCGCAGGTTGAACGCCATCATGCCGAGTGTGAAACAGTCCAGTACACCGGTCCAGCCGATTCCCTGCTGAAATTGACGGTTGTCATACAAACCTGTGGAACTGGAAAAGGGGCGCTCCAGCATGGTGATTTCATTGGAGCTGGTCATTTCTGCCATGGAGCGGAAAGGCTTGAATTGACCTATCCGAATTTCACCATCGAGGAATTTGTGGGCGATGTAAACGTCTCGATAGCCGGTGAGCGTGGTGCCACTGGCGAAGTCTTGCTCAAGAACATATTTCCAGTCGTATATATTCCCCTTCAGGGTGATGCGGGCGCGGCGAAAGTCGGTGGTGCTCACCGGGTCTTCGATATCGGAATCGAACAAGTAGGTATCAAAGTGGATGCGCCCCCCTAGGGAGGCGGAATAATTGCCGTCGTCGGAGGTGATTTTCAATCCGCCTTTGGTTTCCGCTTCATCTGCCTGGGCGAAACTGCTGCTAGCAAGTGCGCAACAAGCCAGCAGGTAGCGAAGATCCCTGGCGGAGCAATGCGTCTCTCGATAGCCCAGCCTGGCGGTTGAAAAAAAAGTCATGACGTCCTTCCTTGCGGCGTGGTTATGGGCAGTTTAGACGGCTGCAAAAGGAGTGGCACACAATCGTATTAAATTTGCTTTACAGAAAAGCCGAGACCTTGCAGTAGGTTGGTAATGGACTTATCTCCAACAAGGTGGCCAGCGCCAACCACGACAAATAAGGTGTCATAGCGCTGACTGAGCTCATCAATTTTGTTTGCCATTTCCCGGTTGCGTTTGAAAAACAGCAGTTCGTATAGCTGTTCATATTCCGGGTGTTCTTCCATGCCCTCCCTGATGACCAAATCGTAAATGTCACCCTGATCGCCGCTCTTCCAGGCATTGGTCATCCGCGGCACGAAAGTATCCATCTCGGAGAGTTGATCCAGGGTTTGCTTCAGGTACAGCTCGGGGTTTTCGAGGCTGTTCAGCATTGCCAGCTGCCCCAGTACGCTTTCCAGCTCCAGAGTGGTTTTCCCTTCCTTGTGCGCCTGGTCGAGAAAGTGCCGATCGATGCCAGCTTTGGGGTCGAGACCGCGGGCCTGCATTTCGATCAGGCTCAGGGTGATCATGGCGATAGCAGGGCGCATGCGGTTGAAATTGGCCTCCGGGATCCGACGCATGCGCAGCCACTCCTGGAGCTGGGTATATATCTTGGGGGGTATGTTGTCTTTCAGTTGCTGCCCAGGTGGGTAGAGCGATTCGAGCATGACTTTCCGCTGCAGTTCCGGATCCGATTCCATGGCGATTACATCGGCCTCAACGACCAGCGCATCGCTCTCTTTATACGCCTGCCCAATAGTTTCCCGCAGCGGGTAAAAGCTCGCGTCCGCGAGATGGATTGAGCCTAGCAAGTAAACGGTTTTGTCTTCTTTGTGTGCCTTGAGCAACAGGCCGCGATCATTTGCGGCCATTGCCAAATTTGCGGCAAAGACAAAAAGTACGATGAAGAGCAGGGATGCGAGTTGCCATAGCGGATTACGGGTATTGCGTGTGTAAGTGACTCCGCCACTGGCCCGGCTTATTAAACGGATGGCTTGCATTGTGTGTGACTTCCTTGGTTGCGATATACAGATTCTTAAATTCAGAGGCGAAAAATTCTACCGGATTCCGCAGTAATTGTGATTTGTATCGCCATTGTGCAAATTGTGCATTCTGGCGCAGAAATCACCTGTACAATCATGGTTCGTCGCATTGGGGTGGATTGGCATAGTGCAGGCATAGCGTAGGAGCGGTACAGGGACAGTCTGGCCACCGAGCGGCGCGGAAACAAAAAATACAATCGGGACTGAGGCGTAAACTGTGAGGCCTAATAACATGCGGATTGTTCAGCTGGTGCCGTCGCTGGAGGCGGGTGAGCTCGCGCAGGAGACACTGGAGTTTGCCCAGGAGCTGGCGAGGCAGGGGCAGGATTCGGTAGTGATTTCTTCCGGTGGCACGCTTGTATCACGCCTTACCCTGCATAACTGTCGGCATTTTGAGTTGCCTGTGAACCAGGCAAAGTTATTGAATGCCCGTCTTCATCGCAAGCTTCGCAAACTGCTGGAAACTTTGCAGGCGGATATCCTGTTGTGTCGGGGGCCCGTTTGCGCCTGGCACGGTGCGCGGATCCTGAAGCAGCTTGGTCTACATCAACGCCCGCGCCTGGTAACCAGCATTGATCAATGGCCGTCCTTTGGGCTGCTGCGGGGGCGGCGAGTCAATCCGGCGCTTGCTCAGGGGGAGTTGGTACTGGCGGCCTCGGACACACTTGGTAAGCAGCTCTCCCAGCGCTATGTCGCCAGTTTTGGTGCCGCGCAAGATACCGCGTCAACCCGCAATGGGACCGGGGAAAAATTGCGCACGCTGTACCGTGGGGTGAATACCCGCGAGCTGGACAAGAATGCACCGGTATCGGGGCATTGGCATCACCGCCTGCTCAATGATTTCCCCCAGCTGGAGGAGCGCAACTGGCTCTTACTGCCGGGACCCATCGGGCCGGGCAGGGGGCAGGAGCGGTTTCTGGAGGTGCTGGCGGCGCTGAAGCAGGAGCGCCCGGATATTTTCGGCCTGGTGGTAGGGGATGCGGAGCCAGGGCAGGAAAAATTCGCCCGAACCCTGGAGCAGCGGGCCGAATCTATGGGGCTTGCAGAATACGTGCTGTTTCTCGGGGCGCGTCGCGATATGCGCGAGCTCTACGCCAGTGCGCGGATTACCTTTGATCTCGCGGGTGATCGCCCCCGTTTCGCGCCTTCTAGTGGTCGTTTCGTGGCGGAATCTCTTGCCATGGGGTGCCCGGCGATTGCCGTCGCTGGTACTGGGGTAGAGTTGTTGAAGCGGTGTTTCCCTCAGGGACTATTGTTGGCTGATGATGGTGATACGGCGAGGGGAGCAGCCGGCGTCGAGGGACTGGTGGCGGCAGCGAAAGAGATCCTTGAGCGACCGCGGCCGGTAGAGTTTTCCGGATTCAGTCTCGCGGAAACCACATCCCGTGCGGTAGGCTGGTTTGAGGGGCTTCAAGCAATAAGTTCTGAGTAGACCCGCCAGGTGGCTTTGGCCATGGTGTCGAGGGTGCACTCGGCCTCGGCACGGTCAAACAGTGTTGCAAAGTCGGTGTCCAGCTCCGGGCTGCACAGGGCACCGCGAATTCTCCCGGCGATGGTGTGGGGCTCCATATTCTCCAGCAGGTATTTCTCTGGCAGGTAATCCTCGGTGTCGCTGGTCTGGTTGGCGATTACCGGAGTGCGGTGCAGCAGAGCCTCTATCAACGTATATGGGGTGCCTTCTACGGCGCCAGGTATTACCACCAGGTCCACGGCTTGTATAAAGCTGGCAATCGCGCTGTCTCCGGAGAAAAAAGCCACGCGGTTTTCAAGTTTCAGCGCACACACCTGTTGCTGCAGAGCCTCTTTCTCCGGCCCATCACCCAGTACCATCAGTCGGCAATTCGGCAACAGAGGCATGGCTTCGACCACCCGGTTGACGCCGCGCGCCCTGATCAGGCGGCTTGCGACCAGTATTCGGGGCTTGTCGTTGGGGAGCGACTGCAACAGCGGTGTAATGGTGGCAGGTGCGGAGATTTCGACACCGTTGGGGATGATGTTCCAGTCCAGTTTTGAGTTGGCCACAGTGCTTTGGCTGATAGCGATACGAGCATCGAAGGCACTGGCCAGTTTGTCCCGTGGGTGGCGGACATTGTGCCGGGTGATCACCTGTCGGGTTTCTGTGTACGGTTGCACCGCGGCCATCAACTGTGCGGACTTGGAGCCGTGCCCGTGCACAATCTGGTACTCGCCTTTGCGGATCAGGTTGGCCAAGCGCCACACAAGGTTCGGATGGTGGCGGCTGCGATCGGTATTCAGTGGAATGAACTGGATGCGATCATCCAGCGTGGACAGATACCTGGGGTGGGCGATCACCGCCACCCGCGCACGGGTATTGTGGGCCTGCCAGCGCGACAGGTCGGCCACATGTTTTTCCAGCCCGCCGTGCTCTCGACTGGCGATCAGGTGGCAGATGGTTTGAATCATGGGGCTTCACGTCCGCTGTCTCTGGTGCGCCGCCGGTTAATTTTTGGTTGCTGGCAGGATATCTGCAGCCAATTTGTCTCTGCAGGATATTGGCACGGCGCCTGATGATCGCCACAAGAGGCGTTCAACGAAGCATGATTCTTTCCGTTTTTTGTGACAGGCGTTTTATCACTTTGTGACTATTTTATTGCGATCAGGTTTACTCACAGTCATCAGAACTTGGTATGCCAGTTAAGCGAGGCGAAGTCGAACCCTGGGTTGGGCGTATTGGTGTAGCCGTTGGAAAAGTGACTGTACCGAATTGAAAAGGTATTGCCGCTGTCGAGTGTATAGCCGGCAGCAAAATGCAGGGAGAAATTGAGGTTAGTAGAAAGATCTATGGCGCCGAAGCTGCGCTCGGTCAAGTAGGCTGCACCTACACCCACCTCACCAAAAAGCCCCTGTGCTTCTCGCTGCGGGTACCAGCGCAATACCGGTTTCAGCTCCCAGATATGTTGCTTCTGATCCTGCCCCCGGTAATCGTGCCACATGTAGCTGTAGCTAACCTGAGCCCACCATTGCAGGTGGTGGTGGCTGGGGTAATCGTAAAACTGATAGGACCAGTTGGCGCCCACCATTTCGGAGCCGGCGATGGACTTCTGCTGAATCAGCGCGTCGCCCAGACCTTTGCCTCCACTCAATATCAATTCATGTGCGCCCTGCTTCAGCCAGCTTTCTGCAAGGGAAGTGTGTGAGCACAAGGCTGAGAAAATTATTGCGGCAAGGACGCGAGTGAAAAGACTTCGTCGAACCGGAAAGGGAGGCTTTCGGAGAAAAGGCATAATGCGATCGCCAGTTATTGCTGTTAGCTGGTCTGTGCAAGATTAGCCGGATTTGAGATGTTGGCAAGCCGGACGCTCCTGGAGTGCCCGGCTCACGTGCTGTAATGACCTTTCTTCGTGGTCGTTTATTGCCCCATTTATCGCCACTGCCGCTTCAGCTGCCTCAGCGCGTCGGAATGTAGCTGCCGTGCGCGCTCCTGGCTGAGGCCCAGCTGTTCGCCGATGACCCGGAACGAGCAATCCCTGTCGGATATCAATCCGTAGCGCAGGCTCAATACCGTACGCTGCCGCGGCGGCAATTTGGCCACGGCATCCCTGAGTCGCTGCGCCAATTCCTGATTCGACACCAGCTCGTCAGTATTGAACAGTTCATTGGCGGGCGCGTAGTCCAGCCGGGTACTGCTCTGATCGTCTGAGATGGGGTCGTCCAGTGAGCCGGTGGGGCCAGGCAGTTTTAACAGGCTCTGTACCCGTTCGAGATCCAGCCCCGTCTGTTTGGCGATATTTTCATCCGAGGCAGGTAAGCCCTCCGAGCGCACCTGGTTGATGGCGCGATAGATATTCCTCAGGTCGTCCTGCACATTGGCGGGCTGGCGAACCATGTCGTCGTTGCGCCGCAATGTGAGCTGAATTTCCTGCTGGATCCACCAGTAGGCGTAGGTGGAAAAGCGGTATCCCATCTGGGGCTTGAAGCGCTCGATCGCTTTCATTAGTCCTACGTTGCCCTCCTGGATCAGATCGATAAAAGGCACGGAAGGGTTGCGAAAACGCTTGGCGATCGCGATCACCAGTCGCAGGTTGCACTGGATCAGTTTTTTGCGCTGAGCCTTGAAGCGCTTCATCAGGTTTTGCAACGAGCTGCGGTCGCGCTGGGAGATTTTGCCGGTTTCCAGCAGCTCGGTCGCCTTGGCGATAATCAGGCCGTGGTCGTAGGCACCAGTACTGCCGCGCTGCTCAACGCCTTCACTGCGCAGGTCCACGAGGGTGACGCCGCGCTTCTGCAGCAGGGCGATAATTTTTTCCTCCAGCTCCCGCAGCAGGCAGGTGGTTGTGTGTTCTTCCTCTGGCGTTAGCAGGTCGAGCCGGTACAGGTGTTTGAGGTAGTTCTGCATCGGGGTGCTGACGTTTTCTGCCAGCGACTCACTGGACGCGGTCTCCTCATCAGATGTGTCCGCGCGGGCCTGTGTGGGTTGTTCCGGGTCTTCCTGGGAGAAGCTTTCCCCGGCCAGATTGTTGCTATTTTCCTTCAGCCATTCGTCATCCCTTGAGTTGATATTTACTCGGGACAAAGTCTGAACCTTATGCTTGTGGCAGTGCGGTCTCGTCTTATTGGCCGCCTGCCTGCCGTAGAATCACCGGCGGCGTCCTTTCGCAGGATCGAGGCATGGCGTGCAAACTGCCATGCAGACAATTTGACTATAGATGATGGTTGAATGGGGCGCCGGAAAAATCGATCGACCAGTGGGTTTTTCTGGCTTTTTAGAGGCTTTCAGAAGGTGTCAAGCTGGAAGGCAGCGTCAGGTATGAGTGAATAGAGCGACTGGGAGTGAAAACCGTTGGGGTAAGTCGGCGGAGTTATAACCGCCCGGAGTGGGGCGGTTATGCTCGAAAGCGCGATGCGGCAGCGGATCTACTTTAGCCGTTTCACGCGCAGGGAGCGACCACCGGTGGTTTTACGCATCATGAAAGATCCTAGCGCGCCGCGCTCCACCACAATCTCCTCTCCGCCGCGCCAAATGGCCGTGCGGCTGCTTTCCACCTGACGCCATACCTGGCCATTGTCCAAGGTAAAGGTGTATTTTCCGTAGGCGCCTTTGGTGGCTTGGGTGATGGTGGCGGTAATGGATTCCGGCGCTTCTTCGATGACTTGTATCTGCTCCTGGCCAAACTGTTTTTCCGCATGTTGCTGCAAATTGCCGGCAAGCTTGTCGAAACAGGCGAGTCGTTTTTTATCGTCGTTAAACTGACTGCACTTTTTCAATTGCTCGCTGAGTGTATCCGCGCTGGACGGGAGAGGCAGGGTGGCGATGAGCGCCAAGGGCAGTGCGAAGGCGATAGGGAATCGACGGGTATTGGTTCTTTTCATATTGTCAGTTCCAAATGACAGTTCGGGTCGTTGAGTCTGCAGGATTTTGCCCCACAAACGGGTGCCACACAATGCAAATTGAGCTACTGGTCACGTTTCCTATGTTCACGGCGTGGAAGAATAATCGGGCTTGAGCCTAGAAAAATAGCCATATAAAAACACCATACAACAACACACTGTCAGGGGTTGGAAATGAAGAAACTCGTAATTCCCGCCATTGCCATCGCTGCGATCGGCGGATATCTGTACTACGCAAATCTCGAAAATGCTGAAGTGGATGTGGCGGAGGAGACTATTGCCGAAGAAGTGGAGGCTGCGGTCACTGAAGCAGAGCAGGCTGGCGCTAAGGCGGTGGATTCTGCTGAAACCATGATGGCTTCTGTGGAAGGTGATGTCTTTGCGGATGTGCCTGAAGCCATGGGTGAGGCTGTGGATGAAACCTCCGAGGTAGTGGAAGATGCTGCCGAAGAAGTGAAAGAGATGGTGGAAGAGGTCGCTGACGAGATTGATCACGCGGAAGAGTGATATTTTGTATTACTTGGTAAGGGAGCGATTGGTCCATACCCCAGTTCGCGCCTAAAGAATACCCGGCCTGGCCGGGTATTTTTTTGTCCATTCGTTTCGCCTGGTGTGGCATCAATGCCTCCCGAGGTTCTGCAGCGCGAGCCGCAGAAAGCCACCGGCTTCTTCCAACGCGGCCTCTGCAGGGGCCCGTTCCAGCCCGCTCAGGATCATCATGATCGCAAGCTTGGCATTGTGGTCGCAGCGCTCCAGCACCCGATCCGCCTCTTCGTAATCCACACCCGTTGCTTCCACCACAATTCGTCGGGTACGGTCCACCAGTTTCTGGTTGGTCGCCTTTACGTCCACCATCAGGTTGTAGAAGCTTTTGCCGGTGCGGATCATGCTGGCGGTAGTGATCATGTTGAGCACGAGTTTCTGAGCAGTGCCGGCTTTCATACGGGTGGAGCCGGTCAGCACTTCCGGGCCTACTTCGGGCAAAATCGCTATATCCGCTTCCCGTGCAATAGCAGCGGATTTATTGCAGGCGAGAGCTACCGTAGTGCAGCCAATGCTGCGGGCATAGCGCAGCCCCCCGGTCACGTACGGTGTTCTACCGCTGGCGGCGATGCCAACTACCACGTCGTTTGCCTGAAGCGCGATTTCCCTCAGGTCCTTTTCTCCGAGTTCCGGGTCATCTTCTGCACCCTCCTGGGCCCGGTGTACTGCATCTTCACCACCGGCGATCAGGGGAATGACCATGCCCTCGGGCACGCCGTAGGTGGGAGGGCACTCCACAGCATCCAGCAGGCCGATACGGCCGCTGGTGCCTGCGCCCATATAGATCAGCCTCCCGCCAGACTTGAACGCGGCGACTACGGCGTCCACAGCCTGGGCGATCTCAGGCAATACCTGGCGAACGACAGCGGGGACAGCATTATCCGCGTCGTTAATTTTTTCCAAAATGCCGAGGGTTGGCAGCAGGTCGATGTCCTGGGTATCGGGATTGCGGGACTCGCTGGCCAGGGCGCTGAGTTCGTTGGTCAAAGAAGTTTTCATATCCCCCTCGCCAGTCCGGCGTGACGTATTATCCAAGCCGGCCGTGAGGGACACGACCGGGCCTCGGAAAGTTTAATCACGGGGAATACACATCACCAATAAATCCCGCATCAGAAGTCTAATGTGGGATTTAGCGGTGAATGTGAGGGGGGGAGCCCGGCCGTTTGGCGGCAGGGCTTGGAAGATTAGCCCTGCGCGTTGAACTGCTTGCCGTTGACGCCAATGCTGTCGTCGCCCATCAGGTACAGATAGGTGGGCATGATCTCTTCTGGAGTGGTAACCGTCTGGGGATCTTCGGCAGGATAGGCCGCCTCGCGCATATTAGTGCGGGTGGCGCCCGGGTTGATGCTGTTGGCGCGGATATTGGAAACCCCGTCTACCTCGTCAGCCAGCACCTGCATCAGCCCTTCTGTGGCGAATTTTGAAACAGAGTAGGCGCCCCAGTACGCGCGACCTTTGAGGCCTACGCCGGAGCCGGTAAAGATGACAGAGCCAGCTTTGGAATGCTCCAGCAGCGGCAACATGGCCTTGGTCAGACCGAAGGCGGCGTTCACATTAATCTGCATCACCTGTTGCCAGGTAGCGTAGTGATAGTTGGCGATGGGCGTGCGCTGACCGAGAACACCGGCGTTGTGTAAAAGGCCGTCGAGGCGACCGAATTCCTGGTCGACGCCCTGGGCCAAGTATTCCAGCTCTTCCCATTTCACATTGGCCAGGTCGACCGGCAGGATTGCGGGCTTGGCACCGCCTGCGGCCTCGATTTCATCGTATACCGCTTCCAGTTTTGGCACGGTACGCCCGAGGAGGATCACGGTGGCGCCGTGGGCTGCATAAGTCTTGGCGGCGACCCGGCCAATACCGTCGCCGGCACCGGTCACCAGAATGATTTTGTCTTTGAGGAGATCAGCGGGGGCCGTGTAATCAGTGATGGTTTCAGACATCAATCGAGCTCGTTTCAGTTTGCGTCGTATTTGTAGTGGGAGCGTTCCGCTATCTGCGCGTTTAGCTATGCATATCTCTTACGCATTTTTCAGATAGTGTTGCTGTATTAGCGGCCAGATTTCGCTGGCGTTGTGAATCAGGTGATCGGCCTTCCAGTTTTCCGGGTCATCGTCGCTGTCGATATAGCCGTAGCTGCAGGCGATGGTGGGCATGCCGGCGGCGCGTCCTGCCATGATGTCGCGTTCGTGATCGCCCACATAAATGGCATCGGTGGGATTACAGCCAATTCGGCTACAGGCGAGCAGGATGGGCTCCGGGTCCGGTTTGCGGTTGGTAACATCGTCCGGGCAGATGATTGCACCCGGCGTAGGCAAGTGCGAAAAAGCCTGTAGCAGGGGGATGGTATAGGCGGAAGGTTTGTTGGTGACTACTCCCCAGGCGATACCATTTTCTGCCAGTTCATTCAGAAGCTTTTCGATGCCGGGAAAGGGGACGGTGTATTTAGCCAAATGCATCAAATACAGGTCCAGCAAACGCTGGCGGAGGTCACTGAATCCGGTTTCCCCTTCATCGACCCCGAATCCCAGGCGCACCATGGCGCGGGCGCCATTGGAGACTACTTCGCGTATGGTGGCGTCTGCCAGTGGTGGCAGTTGTTCCTGTTGGCGTAGCTGGTTAAGCACCACCACGAAATCCGGGGCGGTGTCGAACAGGGTGCCGTCGAGGTCGAAGAGTACAGCTTTCATCAATAGATACTTCTGGATTTATTCCGCGGGGCGGGTGGTGTGCATCAGGTAGTTGACGTCTACGTCCCTCGGGTTGAGTTTGTACTGCTTGGTGAGGGGATTGTAGGTCATTCCGGTGATGTCGCGGGATTGCAGGTCAGCTTCGCGTACCCAGCGTCCCAGTTCGGATGGGCGAATGAATTTGCCATATTCGTGGGTGCCTTTGGGGAGCATACGCAGAACGTATTCGGCGCCAACCACGGCAAACAGCCAGCCTTTGGGCGTGCGGTTGATGGTGGAAAAAAACAGGTGGCCGCCCGGTTTGACGAGTGTGGCGCAGGCGCGGATCACGGACGCAGGGTCGGGCACGTGCTCGAGCATTTCCAGGCAGGTGACAATGTCATAACTGGCGGGCTCGGCTTCAGCGAGCTCTTCTACCGGGATGCGGCGATAATCGATCTGCACGCCTGACTCCAGCGCGTGTAGCTTGGCCACATTGAGGGGCGCTTCGCCCAGGTCGATGCCGGTTACATCGGCCCCGCGCTGTGCCATGGCTTCGGTGAGGATACCGCCGCCACAGCCCACATCGAGCAGCTTTTTGCCGGCGACGGGAGCGCGCTGATCGATATAGTTGGCGCGCAGGGGATTGATCTCATGCAGGGGCTTGAATTCACCCTGTTGATCCCACCAGCGGCTGGCGAGTTGTTCAAATTTGGCGATTTCCGCCGGATCTACGTTGGTCATTCTTTATGTTCTGTTCCTGTGGCATTGGTGTCGCCACTAGCGGGTTGTGTGGCGCCGGCGCTCCCGGTAACTGTTTCCGGGACACGCCGTTAACCCATCCATGGGGGCTCGGCTGCGGCCGGTCCGGCCGCTTCAGCGCGGCGCCTTCGGCCCTGGCCGCAGACGGTCCCGGAAACAGTCACCGGGATCGCCACCTTCGATTCTTAATGCTGAGCGCTAACCGAAGTTTGCTTGGTCAGCTTGAGCGACCGGCGATTCTATCACGCCAAACGCCTGCCCGTTGCCGCACTTCTTCCTCGTTCAGGGTCATTAGTCCGCGGTCTTTCAATAATAGTTTCCCCGCCACCCAGACATTGCGCACATTGTGCCCATTGGCGGTGTAAATCAGCTGGGATAGCGGGTCGTGCAATGGCTGCTGCTCCAGTTCACTGAGGTCGATGGCGCAGAGGTCGGCGGCTTTCCCCACCTCCAGGCTGCCGGTCACGTCGTCGATACCCAGGGCGCGGGCGCCGTTGATGGTAGCCATGGCCAGGGCCTGGTGAGCGGGCACGGCGTCGGCCTGGCCAGACACGGCTTTGGCGAGGAGGGCGGCGGTGTTGGTTTCCGTGAGCATATCCAGGCCGTTGTTGCTGGCGGCGCCGTCGGTGCCGATGGAGACATTGATGCCCGCTTCCAGCAGTCTGGCGATGGGGGTGAACCCTGACGCGAGTTTGAGGTTGGAGCGGGGGCAGTGAGCGATGTGTGTGCCCGTTTTCTGCAGCAGGGCGATGTCACTGTCGTCGACGGCTGTCATATGTACGCAGAGCATCTGGGGGGATAGCAGGCCAAGGTCGTGCAGTCGTTGCGTGGGGCGGATGCCAGTCTCGGCAATCGCTTTTTCCACCTCAGCTGCTGTTTCATGCAAGTGCATCTGCACGGCCATACCCAGTTCGTCGGCGTAGATGGCGATTTTCCTGAGGGTTTCGTCGCCCACGGTATAGGGGGCATGGGGGGCAAAGGCGAGGCCGATACGGCTGTGGGAGCGATAGTCGTCCCGTAGTGCCAGGCCTTTCTCGATGGCGTCTGCTCCGTTTCTTGACCAGTTGTTGGGAAAGTCGATGATCGGGAAGGCAATCTGGGCGCGCATGCCGGCTTCGCGTGCTGCGGCTGCAGTGGCTTCCGGGAAAAAGTACTGGTCGGAAAAGGTGGTGGTGCCGCTTCGCAGCATTTCCGCCATCGCCAGGCGGGTGCCGTCGGCGACGAACTCGGGCCCTACCCACTGCTTCTCTGTGGGCCAGATGTGTTTTTCCAGCCAGGTCATCAGTGGCCGGTCGTCGGCGAAGCCGCGCAGCAGGCTCATTGCCGCATGATTATGGGTGTTGACCAGGCCGGGGATCAGCAGTTGGTTGTGTAGCTGGTGTTCCTCCCTGGCGTCAAAGCGGTTGCGGGCCTCAAGGCTGGGCAGGATCGCCCTGATGGTGCCGTTATCGATGGCCAGTGAGCAATTTTCGTACACGCGTTTTTCCGGCACTACCGGAATAATCCAGCGGGCGTGGATCAGGGTATCTATTGTCTGTTTTTTGCTCGAATTGTTGTGGGAATCGCTGCGGTTGCTGTTGGCCATTGTGCGTTTTTTGTTCCGTTGGAAAGCGGCAGACTTTAACTGGGTGAAGGTGCGTGAACAAGTCCGTACAAGTCGTCCTACGTGACGCCAATTGTGGTAGAATCGCCCGCTTGATCGGGGCTGTGACCAGTGAGCCCCGCCTGTTTCCCAGCCTTTGGCTGTGCCACCCGTTAAAGGGTGTCCGGCCGGTGGCGTTGAGGGGCCAGCCCTGCTGGCGGCGTTAACGATAAGGAATGCCTGAAAATATGGGCGAATTAGCCAAAGAAATTTCTCCGATCAATATCGAAGAAGAGCTGAAGCAATCCTACCTCGACTATGCGATGAGTGTGATTGTGGGCCGGGCGCTGCCGGATGTGCGCGACGGTTTGAAGCCGGTTCACCGGCGCGTGCTCTACGCGATGAACGAACTCAAGAACGATTGGAACAAGCCGTACAAAAAATCCGCCCGTGTGGTGGGTGACGTAATCGGTAAGTACCACCCACACGGCGATAGTGCGGTGTACGACACCATCGTACGTATGGCACAGCCGTTCTCCCTGCGTTACATGTTGGTGGATGGCCAGGGTAACTTCGGTTCCATCGATGGTGATAGTGCAGCGGCCATGCGTTACACCGAGATCCGTATGGACAAGCTCGCCCACGAGCTGCTGTCGGACCTGGATAAGGAAACCGTCAACTTTATCGACAACTACGACGGCTCTGAACAGATGCCGGAAGTGTTGCCGTCGCGCGTGCCCAACCTGCTGGTAAACGGTTCCTCGGGTATCGCTGTCGGTATGGCGACCAATATCCCGCCTCATAATATGAGTGAGGTGGTTAAGGGTTGCCTGGCGTTGATCGACAACAGTGAGTTGTCCATCGACGATCTGATGGAATATATCCCGGGCCCGGATTTCCCCACCGGCGCCATCATCAATGGCCGTGCCGGTATTCTGATGGCCTACCGCACCGGTCGCGGACGTATTTACATCCGCGCCAAGGCGGAAGTGCTGCGTGATGACAAGACCAACCGCGAAACCATTGTCATCCACGAGATTCCCTATCAGCTGAACAAGGCGCGCCTGATCGAGCGCATTGCCGAGCTGGTAAAAGAAAAGAAAATCGAAGGTATTTCCGAGCTGCGCGACGAGTCTGATAAAGATGGCCTGCGCGTGGTGATCGAGCTCAAGCGCGGTGAGCTGGGTGATGTAGTTCTGAACAACCTCTACGCCCAGACTCAGCTGGAAAGCGTGTTCGGTATCAATATGGTGGCGCTGGTCGATGGCCAGCCCAAGTTGCTGAATCTGAAACAGCTGCTCGAATACTTTATCCGTCACCGCCAGGAAGTCGTTACCCGCCGTACCGTATATTTGCTGCGCAAGGCGCGTGAACGCGGACATATCCTGGAAGGCCTGGCGATTGCGATCTCCAATATCGACCCGGTAATCGAGCTGATCAAAGCCTCCGCTACCCCGGCGGATGCGCGCGAAGCGCTGCTGGCCAAGGGTTGGCCGGTGGGCGAGGTGCAGCAATTCCTGGAGCGTGCCGGTGCTGATGCCTGCCGTCCGGACGATCTGCCGCAAGAATTTGGTTTGCGCGATGGCAGCTACTACCTGTCGCCTGCCCAGGCCCAGGCAATCCTCGAGCTGCGCCTGCACCGCCTGACCGGCATGGAGCACGACAAGCTGCTGGCGGAATACAGCGAGCGTCTGGAGCAGATTGCCGAGTATCTGGAGATTCTGGGCAGTCCGGAGCGCCTGATGCAGGTGATCCGCGAAGAGCTGGAAGTGCTGGAACAAGAGTTTGGCGATGAGCGTCGCACCGATATCGTCGCTTCCCGTCAGGACCTTTCTGTGGAAGACCTGATTACCCCGGAAGACAAGGTGGTAACCATCTCCCACGGCGGCTACGCCAAGAGTCAGCCGCTGGCGGACTACCAGGCCCAACGCCGCGGTGGTATGGGTAAATCCGCCACCCAGGTAAAAGACGAAGACTTCGTCGAGCACCTGCTGATTGCAAACTCCCACGACACCATTCTGTGCTTCTCCAACAAGGGCAAGGTGTACTGGCTGAAGGTCTATGAAGTACCTACTGCGGGTCGCGCATCCCGCGGGCGCCCAATGGTGAACATGCTGCCGTTGGAAGACGACGAGCGCATCAGTAGCCTGATGCCGGTGTCCGAGTACGATGAAGACCATTTTATTTTCTTTGCGACCGCCAACGGTACCGTGAAGAAAACACCGCTGACGGCATTCTCCCGTCCGCGCAGCGTTGGCCTGCGGGCCATCGAGCTGGAAGAGACCGACCGTCTGGTAGCGACCGCGATTACCGACGGCAAGCAGGATGTACTGCTGCTGACGAGTGCGGGCAAGGCTGCCCGCTTTGCGGAAGAGAATGTGCGTTCCATGGGGCGTGTTTCCCGCGGTGTGCGCGGTATCCGTATGGCCGAGGGTGTACACGTTATCGCGATGGTGATCCCGGAAGAGGGCGGCTCGGTGATGATGGTGACCGAGAACGGTTACGGAAAGCGCACCGCTACTTCTGACTTCCCCACCAAGGGTCGCGGCACTCAAGGTGTTATTGCCATTGCCGAGAGCGAGCGCAACGGCGCATTGGTTGGCGCCTGTCAGGTGCATCCCGGTGAAGAGATCATGCTGATCTCTGATCAGGGGACCCTGGTGCGTACCCGTGTCGATGAGGTTTCCGTGCTCGGCCGTAACACCCAGGGCGTTCGCGTTATCCGTCTGAAGGAGGGTGAGAACCTGGTGGGCCTGGCGCGCATCCAGGAAACCGAAGATCCTGAGGGTGAAGCAGGTGCCGAAGAAGGCGGTGACGCAGCCGAAGCTGGCGCTGCTGAGGAGTAAGTGCTGATCTTTGGTTATCCCCAAAAAGGCTGCGAATTATCGCGGCCTTTTTTGGCTTTAGGTGGTCGTATTTGTGTGCTGCCGAAAGGTTTGTAACCGGGAGGGGTTAAAACGGAGATTATGTGTCTCGCCTTTTCCCCGGCTGCCGAAAATTTAATTCAACGCTATTAAGTCCGACTTAATTTATTTCTGTTTTCTCTGTGGAAGTGAATCAATGAGAAAGTTTAATTTCTGTGCGGGACCTGCGGCATTGCCGGAGCCGGTATTGCAGCAGGCACAGGAAGAGTTGCTGGATTGGCAGGGGCTGGGCTGCTCCGTGATGGAGGTCAGTCATCGCTCGCCGGAGTTTACCGCGGTCGCGGAGCAGGCAGAGCAGGACCTGCGAGACCTGTTGTCGATTCCCGACAACTACAAGGTGCTGTTTTTACAGGGTGGTGCCACCGGCCAGTTTAGCGCCATTCCCTGGAACCTGTTCGGTGCGGGCAGCAAGCAGGCGGACTATATCCACACCGGGCAGTGGGCAGAGAAAGCCATCAAGGAGGCGCGCCGCTACGGTGAAGTAAATATCGTCGCCTCCTCGGAAGATCGTAATTTTTCCTATGCGCCGGCTGCGGACTCCTGGGAAGAGGGCGCTGGTGCGGCCTATTTCCATTACACGCCCAACGAAACCATCGGCGGGGTGGAGTTTCCCTATATTCCTGACGTGAAAAGCCCGCTGGTTGCGGATATGTCCTCGACTATTCTGTCGCAGCCGATTCCGGTTGAGAAGTTTGGCTTTATTTACGCGGGCGCGCAGAAGAACATCGGCCCGTCGGGTATTGCTGTCGGCATTGTGCGCGAGGACCTGCTGGATCGGGCGTTGCCGGAGATTCCACGCAGTCTTAGCTGGAAGATCGCCGCTGACGGCGGTTCTATGGATAACACGCCGCCCACGTTTGCCTGGTACCTGTCCGGACTGGTATTCAAGTGGTTGAAGGCTCAGGGCGGTGTTGAGGCAATGGCGAAGGTCAGCGTTGAGAAGTCACAGCTACTGTACGATTTCCTCGATCGCAGTGATTTCTATTCCAGCCCGGTTGCGGTGGAAAGTCGCTCACGTATGAATGTGCCGTTTGTACTGGCGGATGACAGTCTGGACAAGCAGTTCCTGAAGGAGTCGGAAGAGGCTGGTCTGCTGGCGCTCAAGGGGCACCGCTCCGTTGGCGGTATGCGTGCCTCGCTGTATAACGCGGTGCCGCTGGAGGCGGTGGAGGCGCTGGTGGCGTTTATGGCGGATTTTGAGCAGCGCCACGGTTAATGGATTGATAAAGAATTAGGCAATAGTTATGTCAGAAGATAAGTCCCAGCCGGACCCGCGGCTACTCGAGCTCCGCGATCGCATTGACGGCCTCGACAGCGAAATCGCACGGTTGATTTCCGAGCGCGCCAACTGTGCGCTGGAAGTGGCGGAAGTGAAAAAGAGCAACGGTGAAAATGCCCTCTATTACCGTCCGGAGCGCGAGGCGCAGGTGCTTCGCCGTGCCATGGAGCGCAATCCGGGGCCGTTGACCAACGAGGAGATGGCGCGCCTGTTCCGAGAGATTATGTCGGCCTGCCTGGCACTTGAAGAGCCAATCAAGGTGGCTTACCTGGGGCCGGAAGGTACGTTTACCCAGCAGGCCGCTCTGAAGCACTTCGGCCACTCCGCCGTTTCCAAACCGCTGGCGGCCATCGATGAGGTGTTCCGTGAGGTGGAAGCTGGGGCGGTGAATTATGGTGTGGTGCCGGTGGAGAACTCCACTGAGGGCGTGGTGAACCATACTCTGGATAATTTCATGACTTCCAACATGAAAATCTGCGGGGAAGTGGAGCTGCGGATTCACCAGCACCTGATGATTTCCGACATTACTCGCAAGGATTCCATTACCCGTATTTATTCCCATGCGCAAAGCCTGGCGCAGTGCCGCAAGTGGCTGGATTCCTATTACCCGAACGTGGAGCGGGTAGCGGTGGCCAGTAATGCGGAAGCCGCCAAGCGTGTAAAGGGTGAATGGAATGCGGCGGCGATCGCCGGTGACATGGCGGCAGAAATGTATGGCCTGAAAGTCCTGAATGAAAAAATCGAGGATCGCCCTGACAACTCTACCCGGTTCCTGATTATCGGATCTCAAGCGGTGCCGGCCAGTGGAGACGACAAGACCTCGTTGATGGTTTCCATGCGCAACGAGCCGGGTGCATTGCACGATCTGCTGGTGCCTTTCCAGACCCACAATATTGATCTGACCCGGGTGGAAACCCGTCCCTCCCAGAGTGGCAACTGGACCTATGTATTCTTTATCGATTTTGTCGGCCATCGTGACAGCGAAAATGTAGCTGCAGCACTGAAAGATGTAGGTGCCTGCGCATCGGATATGAAAGTGCTGGGCTCTTACCCGCGCGGAGTGCTGTAAATGGCACAAGAAGGGAAGCGAGCAGGGCAGGATGCCTCGGGGCCTGTTGTCGGAAGATTGGTAATCGTCGGGATAGGCCTGATTGGCGGCAGTCTCGCGCTGGGGCTAAAAGCGGCCAGTGGCTGCCGGGAAGTGATTGGTGTAGCCCGTCGTGCGCAGACCTGTGAGCAGGCCGTGGCCCTTGGCGTGGTGGATCGGGCAGTCACTGATATTGGTGAGATATTACCCGAGCTGGAAGCCGGGGACGTGATTTTTGTATCTGTTCCCACCTTGACCGTTGAGGCGGTGTTCGCCCAGTTGCAGGGGAGGCTTCCTGCGGGCGTTACCGTCACCGATGGCGCCAGCGTCAAAGGCAGTGTGATTGCTGCCGCGCAAAATGTCTGGGGCGAGGTGCCGGAATTTCTGGTGCCGGGTCACCCGATTGCCGGCTCCGAGCAGAGCGGTGTGACCGCGGCGCGGGACGATCTCTATATCGCGCACCGTATCATTCTCACGCCGGGGGAAAACACCGGGGCAGGGCACGCGCTGCGGATCCAGAGAATGTGGGAGGCGGTAGGCGCGGAAGTACTGTCGATGCCGGTCGGTGAGCACGATGAAGTGCTCGCGGCGACCAGCCATTTGCCGCACGTGATTGCTTTCGGCCTGGTGGATACCCTGGCCCACGATGCGGAGAATGAGAATATTTTCCGCTATGCTGCCGGCGGCTTTCGGGATTTCACCCGTATCGCCTCCAGTGATCCGGTAATGTGGCGTGACATCATGCTCGCCAACCGCGATGCAATCCTGAAATCCATCGATCTTTACACCTCCAATCTGGGCTCCCTGCGCAGTGCCATTGCCAGCGGCGACAGCGAACACCTGATGGGGGTATTTACCCGGGCCAAGGCGGCGCGGGATCACTTCACCAAAATGCTGGCCAAAAAAGCGTATACGGAAACTATGGAAGCGAAGGAAGTAACTTTTATCGCCCAGCCGGGCGGAGCGGTAAACGGCGATCTGCGAGTGCCCGGTGACAAATCCATGTCACACCGATCGATCATGCTGGGGTCTCTGGCGGAAGGTGTCACCGAGGTGGAGGGGTTCCTGGAGGGGGAGGATGCACTGGCCACATTGCAGTCATTCCGCGATATGGGCGTAGTGATTGAAGGGCCGGTCAAAGGTCGTGTCACTATTCATGGTGTCGGTATGCACGGCTTACAGGCGCCTCCCGGACCACTGTATGTCGGTAACTCGGGTACTTCCATGCGTTTGCTGGCCGGCCTGCTGGCAGGGCAGAAGTTCGATACCGTACTTACAGGGGATGAGTCCCTGTCCAAGCGCCCCATGAACCGGGTGGCCAATCCGCTGCGCGAAATGGGTGCGAGTGTGGAAACCGGTGAAGGCGGCCGCCCGCCACTGAAGATCAACGGTGGCCAGCAATTAAAAGCCATCGACTACAACTTGCCGATGGCCAGTGCCCAGGTGAAATCCTGTGTGCTGCTGGCAGGCCTCTATGCGGACGGCGAAACCAGCACCACTGAACCGGCGCCTACTCGCGATCACACCGAGCGCATGCTGTCCGGCTTCGGTTACGAAGTGCAGCGCGATGGCGCCCGTGCGAGTCTCAAGGGTGGCGGCAAGCTGACCGCGTGCCACATTGATGTGCCGGCGGATATCTCATCTGCGACCTTCTTTATGGTTGCCGCGTCCATCGCCCCGGGTTCCGATGTGCTGCTGCAGCATGTGGGCATTAATCCGACACGAGATGGTGCCATCAACATCCTGCGAGCCATGGGCGCTGACATTACCCTAGAGAATCAGCGCGAGGTCGGTGGTGAGCCGGTGGCGGATATCCGCGTGCGCTATGCGCCACTGAAGGGGATCAGGATTCCCGAAGATCAGGTGCCACTGGCGATCGATGAGTTCCCGGCCATTTTTGTGGCAGCGTCCTGTGCGGAAGGGGAGACGGTGCTCACCGGTGCCGAAGAGTTGCGAGTGAAAGAGAGTGACCGTATCCAGGCCATGGCCGATGGTCTCAGGATTCTCGGCGTTGATGCCGAGCCGACGCCGGATGGCATTGTGATCCAGGGTAAGGGTGGCACTGGTGGCGGTGCGGTATTTGGTGGCGGTGTGGTAGACAGCCTGGGTGACCACCGTATCGCCATGTCGTTCTCTGTGGCGGCCTTGCGTGCCGATGCGGATATCGAGATTAAGCACTGCGCCAATGTGGCAACCTCCTTCCCCAACTTTGCCGAGCTGGCGAGCGGAGCCGGAATGAAGCTGGTGGTGCGCTGAGCGCGCCACCACTCTATTTTTATCCAGGCTTCTGGCCAGAAATTCCCACAACTAACCTCAGCAGTATCGATTAGTTATGACAGACGCAACCACCAAGGCCCCAGTGGTCACCATTGATGGCCCCAGCGGCTCCGGCAAGGGCACCATCGCCAAGTTACTGGCTGACAGGCTTGGCTACGCTTTGTTGGATTCCGGTGCGCTCTATCGCCTGACCGCGCTGGCGGCCCTCGATGCCGGCGTGGACCTGGCAGACGAGGAGCGTCTGGCGGAAATTGCCGCCAACCTCGACATCCGCTTTGCCATTGCCAATGGTGAAGTAGCTGCGGTGCTGGCGGGCAAGGATGTCAGTCGCGATATCCGTATGGAGCGAGTCAGCATGGCGGCCTCGAAAGTGGCGGCGGTACCAGCGGTGCGCGCAGCGCTGTTGCAGCGCCAGCGGGATTTTCGTGGATTGCCCGGGCTGGTGGCGGACGGACGCGATATGGGCACCACGGTGTTTCCCGACGCGCCGGTCAAGGTCTTCCTGACCGCCAGTGCGGAAGAGCGTGCCCGCCGCCGCTTTGATCAGTTGCAGGGCAGGGGGGTTTCTGTTAGCCTCCGCGACCTGCTGGAGGACATCCGCGCCCGGGACGACCGGGATATGAACCGCGCAGCCTCCCCGCTAGCACCGGCCGAAGACGCCGTAGTGCTGGATAGTACGGACATCGATATAGATGGTGTTCTGCAAAAAGTGCTCGAGCTGGTACAAAAACGCATCAATTGAGCCAGACTGGAAACAGCTTTCCAGCAACAGAATTTTTAACAATGACGGCCGGGATCAGCCAGAATCGCCCGGCCGTTGTTGTAATCCGACCCGCGTACTGGCAGCGCGGTGGGATCTCTACTGGCGGCTAACTAGACTTCAAAGTTGCTATCGGTGGGATCCATTTATATAGGTAATGTAATGAGCGAGAGCTTTGCTGAACTATTTGAAGAGAGCCTGAAAAGCGTAGAAATGGCACCCGGCGCCATCGTGACCGGTGTTGTTATCGACGTGGACAAAGACTGGGTAACCGTACACGCGGGCCTGAAGTCTGAAGGTGTTATCCCTGCTGACCAGTTCAAGAACGACAAAGGTGAAGTGGAACTGCAGGTGGGCGACGAAGTACAGGTTGCCCTGGAAGCGGTAGAAGACGGTTTCGGTGAAACCCGTCTGTCCCGTGAAAAAGCCAAGCGCGCTGAAGCCTGGAAAATCCTCGACGCTGCACACGCTGCAGACGAAGTGGTTAAAGGTGTTATCAGCGGCAAGGTTAAAGGCGGCTTTACTGTTGACGTTGCCAACATCCGCGCGTTCCTGCCGGGTTCTCTGGTAGACGTTCGTCCGGTTCGCGACACCGCGCACCTGGAAGGCAAAGAGCTCGACTTCAAAGTGATCAAGCTGGACGCCAAGCGCAACAACGTTGTTGTTTCCCGCCGTGCGGTTATGGAAGCAGCCAACAGCGAAGAGCGTGAAGCCCTGCTGGCCAGCCTGCAAGAAGGCATGGCGATCAAAGGTATCGTGAAGAACCTGACCGACTACGGTGCATTCGTAGACCTGGGCGGTATCGACGGCCTGCTGCACATCACCGATATGGCTTGGAAGCGCATCAAGCACCCGAGCGAGATCGTGAACGTTGGCGACGAGATCGAAGTAAAAGTACTGAAGTTCGACCGCGAGCGCAGCCGTGTATCCCTGGGCCTGAAGCAGCTGGGCGAAGATCCTTGGGTATCCATCAAGCAGCGTTACCCAGAAAACAGCCGCGTGAAGGCTGTTGTAACCAACCTGACCGACTACGGCTGCTTCGCGGAGCTGGAAGAAGGTGTGGAAGGTCTGGTACACGTTTCCGAAATGGATTGGACCAACAAGAACATTCACCCGTCCAAAGTTGTCAATGTTGGCGACGAGGTCGAGGTAATGATTCTGGACATCGACGAAGAGCGTCGTCGTATTTCCCTGGGTATCAAGCAGTGTCAAGAAAACCCGTGGGATGCCTTCGCGCGTAAATTCGCTAAGGGCGACAAGATCTCCGGTAAGATCAAGTCCATCACCGACTTCGGTATCTTCATCGGTCTGGACGGCAGCATCGACGGTCTGGTTCACCTGTCCGACATCTCCTGGAACGAAGCTGGCGAAGAAGCCGTACGCAAGTTCAAGAAAGGTGACGAGCTGGAAACCGTTATCCTGGGTATCGACTCCGACCGCGAGCGTATCTCCCTGGGTATCAAGCAGCTGGAATCCGATCCGTTCTCTGATTACGTAGCCACCAACGATCGCGGCAGCATCGTAATGGGTACCATCAAAGAAGTTGACGCTAAGCAAGCCA
Source organism: Microbulbifer elongatus (assembly GCF_020524885.1). Lineage (GTDB taxonomy): Bacteria > Pseudomonadota > Gammaproteobacteria > Pseudomonadales > Cellvibrionaceae > Microbulbifer > Microbulbifer elongatus_A. The sequence goes on from NZ_JAIVKJ010000001.1 coordinate 1,122,374, forward strand.
TCATCACCCTGGCGGACGAAGTGGAAGGCGTACTGCGCGCTTCCGAAATCAGCCGCGATAAGGTTGAAGATGCTCGCAACGCCCTGAAAGAAGGCGAAGAAGTAGAGACCAAGATCACCAGCGTGGATCGCAAGAACCGCGTGATCAGCCTCTCCATCAAAGCCAAAGATCAGGACGATGAGAAGCAAGCCATCAAGGATCACAGCAAGAAGCAGGCTGAACAGGTTCAGCCGGCTACTATCGGTGACCTGATCAAGGCGCAGATGAATAACAAAGACTGATAAGGTCTTGTTATCAAGAGTCTCAATTCAATGAGTTGAGGCTATGCGAAAGCCGGACTGGGGTTGCCCAGTCCGGCTTTCTATTAGATGATTGCCGCTATTCGAGAATAATCAATGACTTAGAAAGGATTGCGGACTGCATGACCAAGTCTGAACTGATCGAGAAGATTGCTCTGAGGTTAGATCAGCTGCCGGTAAAGGATGTAGAGCTGGCGGTAAAAGTCATGCTGGACACCATGTCAGGTGTTCTGGCTGAAGGAGAGCGGATCGAAATCCGGGGATTTGGCAGCTTTTCCCTGCACTATCGCGCGCCGAGAACGGGCCGCAACCCCAAAACCGGCGACTCCGTCGAGCTGGCGGGCAAATACGTGCCTCACTTCAAACCGGGAAAAGAACTCAGGGACAGGGTAAACCAGCAGATGCACCGCGACGCGTTTGAAGACGCATAAGTCGCTTTGATTGCACCGAGCTGGTTCCAGTGAACTAACACTGTAACGGACTCAACGATTATTCACTCCTTCCGGAGCCGGAGGTTTACTTGTCATTTCTGCGCTGGATATCTCGATTGCTGTTTGCAGTGCTCGCGCTCGCCTGTATCGCCCTCGGGGTGTATTTTGCAGTCGATAACCCGGAGAGCATAACGCCCCGGTTCGCCGGCTATGACCTGTTTCCGGGAAGCGTCGGTTTCTGGCTGATTGGCTTCCTGCTGATTGGCGCGTCGCTCGGGTTTCTTGTCAGCCTCTTGCCTTACTGGACAGAGCGGCGCCGGGTAAAGGCGCTCGAACGCCAGCTGTTGCGCGTCGAACGCGAGCTCCAGACGGTGCGCCGCCAGGTTGCCGGAGAATGAGTTGAGCGACCTGACGTTTTTCATTTTCGTTTTTGCTGCCATCGCCATCGGCTGGTATCTCGGGCGGAAAAGCGGCAAGAAGAAAGGTGCAAAGAATAACCAGCACCAGGCGCTGGCGCAGTCCTACGCGCAGGGCCTCAACTATCTGCTTAGTGAGCGTCACAATGACGCCATTGAAAAGTTTATCGACGCGCTGGAAGTGAGCAGTGCTACCTTCGAAACCCACCTGGCCCTCGGCAACCTGCTGCGCAAGCGCGGCGAACACGACCAGGCCATTCGTGTGCACCAGAACCTGCTGGCGCGCCCGAGCCTCAATCGTATCAGTCAACAAAAGGCACAGCTGGAACTGGCGCGGGATTATATTGCCGCTGGTTGGCTGGACCGCGCAGAGCGTTTGTTGCAAGAGCTGGTGGAAACCTCCAGTGAATTGCGAAGCACCAGCCTGGAGTACCTCGTGGAGGTCTACCGGGACGAGCGCGAGTGGGCCAAAGCGATACACGCGGTGAACCTGCTGCACAGTCGTCGCTTCAAGCGTTTGCCGGAAGAGTGGGCGCCGATTCAGGCGCATTTCTGCTGCGAGCTGGCGGAAGAAGCAATTAACGGCAAAGACTACCTCAGTGCGCGCAAGCATATTGACGCGGCGCTCGGGTACGATCGTAGCTCGGTCCGTGCCAATCTATTGTTGGGGCGACTTGAGCACTTGCTGGGACGTCCGCAGGAAGCAATCCGAGTCCTCGAGCGGATCCCGAAACAAAGCCCGGATTATATTCCTGAAATTCTCGAGTTGCTGATTACCTGCTATGAAGCCCTGGGTGATGAAAGCGGTCTGGTGGCTTATCTCGAACGGCTGCTCAAAGAGCACCCTTCCAACAGCGTGCTGATCGCGCTGACCGAGCGAATACATCAGCAGCAAAGCGAGGCGGATGCGGCCGCATTTATTGGCAAGCAGCTGGCTATGCGACCTTCATTGCGTGGACTCGGGCATTTTCTGGATCTGCATGTAGACAGTACCCAGGGACGTGCGCGGGAAAACCTGTTTTTACTAAAGAATCTGATTGATCAGCTGATTGCCAGCCGCCCGCATTACCGTTGTAACAACTGCGGCTTTTCCGGTAATCAGTTGCACTGGCTTTGTCCAAGCTGCAAACGCTGGGACAGCGTGCGCTCTGTAAAGGGGATCGAGGGCGAGTAGTGGCTCTCGATGCTCTTTGTACAGTGCGCTATTCATCTATTTTCATCTCTGAGGTGTCCATTGACTGACTCTGTATCTTCTCCGGTAATCGTGGCGCTGGATTACGACAACGCCGAAGCGGCACTTGCTATGGCCGCGCAGCTGGATCCTGCCGTATGCCGGGTAAAGGTGGGTAAAGAGCTGTTCACCATCGCCGGCCCGGACCTGGTACGCAAGTTGGTGGAATCGGGTTTCCAGGTATTTCTGGACCTCAAATTTCACGATATTCCGAACACTGTGGCGGCTGCCGTTCGCGCCGCTGCAAACCTCGGCGTGTGGATGGTCAATGTTCACGCCAGTGGTGGCGAACGAATGATGAAGGCGGCTGCGGAAGCGCTTGCTCCTCTTGGAGAGGATCGTCCACTGCTGATCGGCGTTACGGTGCTTACGAGTACCTCGGAAGATGAGCTGGCTCCAGTGGGCGTTAATCGAGCCCTGAAAGATCAGGTGTTGGCTCTGGCTAACCTGGCTAAAACCAGTGGCCTCGATGGTGTGGTGTGTTCTGCGCAGGAAGCGGAAGTGTTGAAGGCGGCCTGTGGCTCCGAGTTTGCTTTGGTGACGCCGGGGATTCGTCCGATAGGTGCAGACGCCGGCGATCAGCGCAGAATCGTGACCCCGGTAGACGCGCTGCGTAAAGGGTCCGATTATCTGGTGATCGGCCGCCCAATTACCGGTGCCGAAAATCCTGCGGCGGCATTGAAGGCAATCGTTGCTGATATCGAAAATATGTAAGGCTAAAACATGCGTGCCACTTTGTGACCGGCTGTATGCGGATGTAATGGTCTGTAATAGTAAATCGCTTAAATTGGGAAAATTTGCTGGTAAAGTCCCTGGCGCCTGGGGAGGTTTGTGGTCCCACGGAGTGAAGACCTAAATTCAACCAATAAAAGGATTTTGCCATGAAATTTATTCGACTCCCGCTTACTGCAGTTTTTGCTGTTTTCCTGATGCTGGCCCATGTTCAGTTGGTTAGCGCCGAAGATGTCGCCGCTCAGGAGCAGGTGCAGGTCAACCTCAATACCGCAACGGCCGAAGAGCTCTCTACCGTACTGGAGGGCGTCGGCCCGGCAAAAGCGGAGCTCATCGTAAAGTATCGCGAAGTCAATGGGGAGTTTTCCAGCGTAGAGCAGCTGCTCGAGGTTAAAGGAATCGGAATGGCCACGCTGGAGAAAAACAAAGACCGTATCCAGCTTTAAGAAAATTAAAAAAGACAGTGCCTCGGCGCTGTCTTTTTTGATAGGGCTTTTAGAATTTTAATTTAACATTTTTGAGGTTTTCTTCCGTCAAATGCGTTGGGTGGTGATTGGCAGTTCTGGTTATATTGGTTCAGCGCTGTGCCGTTTCCTGGTGCAGGCGGGTGAACAGGTGCTTTCGATTTCCCGCCGCGAATTTGGCCCGGCAAACTGTGTGCATCGACAGGTAACAATATTTGATGCGGCGCGGTTTGCTGATGTATTTCAGGCTGGCGACATTATTGTGTACGCCGCTGGACTGTCCTCCTCTTCAGATTGCCGCAATGATCCCGAATTGGCCGAGCTGCTGAACTGTCGACTACCCAGCCAGTTGCTGAATCTGGCGGACACCGCCAACGCCGAACAATTCTTGTATCTCTCAAGTATCAAGGCACTAAGGCCTCCGGCCGGAGAGGTCGCAACGGAAGAGAGTGGGGAGCCGGCAACAGATCCTTACGGTGGTAGCAAGTGGAGAGCGGAGCAAAGACTTCGGTCTCGCTCTCTCGGAATCCGTGTCAACGTTTTGCGTCCCGCAGCTGTTTATGGATCCGCAGCTGTTTATGAAGAAGGCGCCATCGATTCTTCTGCTTGTGAGGCAACCAGAACTGCGTCACCACCGCCCAAGCGCGCGCTTTTATGGAAGTCTCGGCTGAGAACCTGGAGCAGGGTAGTGCCATTTGTGCCCGCTACCGGGTACCGAAGCTTTGTGGCGCTAGAGGATCTGCTTTCAGCGATAGTTTGTGTGGGCAAGTCAGACTGTCGTGGTGAAGTTTTTATTGTTGCGGAACCCGACTATTACAACCTGGCATCGATTAGTACGGCGGCCACCGGGCGGAGTATAAAAAGTAGTCAGATCGCTACGCGGCTGGCGTTGCTGCCGTTCAGGCTCCTGTCAGTTATGGGTGTTAAGGCAGGTTTTGTTGATGTGGAGCGTAGCGAGCTTTATAGTGCCAGGCACTTAAAGGCGCGGCTCAACTGGCAGCCGAGGCACCGCTACAGTCAGTTTCTGGGGGAAGAGTAAATGGGGGCGGTGCTGGATCACTGGCTGATACCTCTGATTGCAGGATGTGCTGTCACGATGTCGGCTATTTTTCTGTTGCTATCCCGATTGGGGCAGCTGGCGCTCGATACCCCGAACCACCGCTCCTTGCATGAAACACCTGTTCCCCGTACCGGTGGTTGGGCGGTTATTACCGGTGTATCGATTGGGCTGGTTGTCAGTCGATTGTCGATTTCTCCGCTGGTTTTGCTAGCATTCTTCGCGCTATTCGCTATCTCATTGATCGATGACCTCCGCCCACTGAGTGCGCGAGCACGCTTTTCTGTGCAACTTTTGTCCGTCTCGCTCGTTTTGAATGCGTTTGCCCCTGAGGTTGCGCACTGGTCAATCTGGGTTCTGCTCATTGTTGGCGGCGTCTGGGTGATCAACCTGTACAACTTCATGGACGGCATGGATGGCTTTGCGGGCAGTATGACAGCTATCGGGTTTGGTGCTCTTGGGTTGATTTCCGCTTGGCGGGGGGCGGGCGATCTGGCGGGTATCTGTTTTCTGATCGCGGCCTGTAGCGTCATTTTTCTGTACTACAATTGGCCACAGGCGCGCATTTTTCTTGGGGATGCGGGCTCAACGGTGATTGGCCTGGCAGTTTTCACTGTCAGTGTCGCCGGGTGGCAGCAGGGGGTGTTTCACTGGTTGGTGCCGCTGTTGATTTTTTGTCCGTTCTGGCTGGATGCCACTGTAACACTGCTGTTGCGGGTAGTGAGAAGAGAGCGCTGGTGGGAGGCGCACAGACAGCACATTTACCAGCGGGTGGCGCTGAAATTTGGGGTAAAGACTTCGCTTTTTATTGAGTTGTTCGTGATGCTAAGCACGTCATTGATAGCGGTGCTGCTGGTAGTATCCGGAATGGCTTAAGGGTTCCATTGGAAGGACTAGGTGTACTTGAGTGGTAAATGGATCACAATGATTCGGAGCCGAATCATATTGGGGGCATAGTGAAGCGCTTTTACAAAGCCGCGCAGAAAAACTATAAGCCGGTACTGATGCTGTGCTACGACCTGTTGATGCTCACGGCGGCGTTCCTGCTGGCGATGACCATCCGCTTTAACGGGGCATGGTTGGTTGCTGAGCCCGAAATGGCGCTCTGCCTGGGCATGACGCTCGTTTCCAGCAGCTTCATTTTTCTGCGTCTCGGGCTGTATCGTACAGTCATCCGCTATATGGGGCAGCAAGCCATTGTGGCGGTACTTCAGGGTGTAACCGCTTCCGCGGTCGTCCTCGCCGTTGCTTCTTATCTTACCTATGCCGGTGTTCCTCGATCGGTACCGGTCATCTACTGGTGTTTTGCTCTCATTACCGTTGGCGGTTCCCGCTGGTTGGTCCGCGTCTACTACCAGATGGCGCTGGAAATCCATAAAACCCGTGTCGCGATCTATGGGGCGGGTACCGCAGGCCTCCAGCTCTACAAGGGCCTGATCCACGGTGAGATGTACAAGACCGTTGCCTTCTTTGATGACAATGCCTCCAAGCAGAACACCCTGATTGATGGGGTTTTGGTGTACAGCCCGGCGAATATTCTCGAGGTGATTGCGGAGCGGGATATTTCTGAGGTGCTTCTGGCGATGCCCGGAGTCCCCAAGCGTCGCCGCCGGGAGATTACGCGTGGTCTGCGCGAGCGCGGAGTGGTGGTGAAAGTCATTCCCGGAATGGAGGAGCTGGTAGATGGCGCCGGGCGGGTGTCCGACGTCTCCCAGATCTATGAAAATATTCTCGGCCGTGCTCCGGTCGAGCCGCATAAGAATCTTGTGTCGGCTTCTATTGCCGGCAAGGTCGTGCTGGTGACCGGTGCGGGTGGTTCCATCGGATCGGAGCTGTGCCGACAGATCATCCAGTGGGAGCCGGCGAAGCTGGTGATGTTGGAGGCATCCGAGTTTTCCCTGTACCAGATTGAGCGGGAACTCCGTCAGCAGCAGCTGGATGAAAATCTTTGTGTTGAGGTAACGGCGCTGCTGGGTGATGTGCGTAACCGCACCCGGATGGCGGAGATCATTCAGTCTTTCAGTGTGCACACCATCTACCATGCGGCGGCCTACAAACATGTGCCGCTTGTTGAGCAGAATGTGGTGGTGGGGGCAGAGAACAATGTGCTTGGAACCCTGTCGGTGCTCGAGGCGGCAGAAGCTGCAGGTGTTGAGCAGTTCGTGCTGGTATCCACGGATAAGGCCGTTCGACCGACCAACGTGATGGGGGCTACCAAGCGCCTGGCGGAACTGATTTGTCAGGACTTCGGGCGCCGTTTCGGGCGAACCCGTGTGTGTATGGTGCGTTTCGGTAATGTGCTGGGCTCTTCCGGCTCGGTGATTCCGCTGTTTACCGACCAGATCAATGCCGGTGGCCCTGTTACCGTCACCCACCCCAAGGTAACCCGCTTCTTTATGACCATTCCCGAGGCTGCGCAATTGGTGCTGCAGGCGGGAAGTATGGGGCGCAATGGCGAGGTGTTTGTGCTCGATATGGGTGAGCCGGTGCGAATCCTGGATATCGCGCGAAGGCTGATCCAGATTATGGGGCACACGGTGCGCGACGAGGCCAATCCGGACGGTGATATCGAACTCCAGATTACCGGTTTGCGTCCTGGCGAAAAACTCTATGAAGAGCTTCTGCTTGGAGATGCGGTGGCAGGGACGGACCATCCTTCCATCATGCGCGCTGAGGAGGAGCGGTTGCCCGCTGAGCAGCTGGAGCAGTTTGTCAGTGAGTTGAAGATCGCTTGTGCAAGGCAGGATGCGGAGGGCGTCCACCGACTGCTGGTGGAGTCTGTTAAGGATTACGCGCCGAAGCAGCAGTTGATCGATACCGTGTGGGCACTGTCTTCAGGGGGCGCTGATGTTTCTGGGGGGCAGCAGCCGGCAGCTGAGGGTGCCGAGGTGAAGCAATTGCCAATCTCCGGTCGGAGCAGGGTGCGGCAACACCGGACCGGAGAGATGCCCGAGGTGTGACCTTTCGCGAAAGGTTGCGCCTGATGATTGCCTCGATAGCCGTTCCGATAGCAAGAAGCCCTGCACGATGTGCGGGGCTTTTTTATTGTCTGCTGCTTGAGTGGCGGGAATCTGGGGCTCAGAAAAAAGAAAACCCCGCGACCTTCTCAGGTGCGGGGTTTTGCTATTTGGCTCCGCCTGCTGGGCTCGAACCAGCGACCCAATGATTAACAGTCATTTGCTCTACCAACTGAGCTAAGGCGGAATTTTGGTTGGGCGGCTTCTTGGTGAAAGTACCCGGATAGAGCATAGCTCTAAATAAAAACCCCGTAGCTATCGAAAGCTGCGGGGTTTTTGAATTTGGCTCCGCCTGCTGGGCTCGAACCAGCGACCCAATGATTAACAGTCATTTGCTCTACCAACTGAGCTAAGGCGGAACTGTATCTGACCGGTGCCGGTAGGGCATCCCGATGAGATGGCGCGTATCTTATAGAGCACCCCATAGCAGGTCAACCCCTTTAGATGAAATTAACCCTTTGATTTTGCAGTGTTTATTTTCTCGCCAGCGGGCCCTGATCGTGACTCTATTTGTTCCCGGGAGGCGTGTGCGCCTACAATTTCCCAATCTCCCCTCCGGGGACGAGTAACGCTATTTGGATTGGTGAGAAACCTATGGAACCCCGCTCGGAACCGCGTCCGTTTGAAGTAAGCAGTAAGTATGAGCCAGCAGGTGACCAGCCGGCCGCGATCGAGTCCCTGGTGGAGGGGATCGGTGACGGCCTGGCGCACCAGACCCTGCTCGGTGTGACCGGTTCGGGTAAAACCTTTACCATGGCCAATGTCATTGCCCGGGTGCAGCGCCCCGCGATTGTGATGGCGCACAACAAGACCCTGGCGGCCCAGTTATACGGGGAGCTCAAGGAGTTCTTTCCGCGCAACGCGGTGGAATACTTCGTTTCCTATTACGACTATTACCAGCCAGAAGCCTACGTGCCTTCTTCGGATACCTTTATCGAGAAGGATGCTTCGGTCAATGAGCATATCGAGCAGATGCGGCTGTCCGCCACCAAGGCACTGATCGAGCGTAAGGATGTGATCGTGGTTGCGACCGTGTCCGCCATCTATGGTCTGGGTGATCCGGACAAGTACCTGAAGATGGTGCTGCACCTGGATCGCGGTGATATCGTCGACCAGCGGACCATCCTGCGCCGCCTGGCGGAACTCCAGTACACCCGTAATGATGCTGATTTTCGCCGCGCCACTTATCGGGTGCGTGGAGATATTATCGATATCTACCCGGCGGACTCGGACCTGGAAGCCGTGCGCCTTTCCCTGTTTGACGAGGAAATCGAAGAGATCACCCTGTTCGATCCGCTCACCGGAGAGGTGCTGCACAAGGTCCCGCGTATCACCATTTTCCCCAAGTCCCACTATGTGACCCCGCGGGAAACCATTCTCAAAGCCATCGACCAGATCAAGGAAGAGCTCGAGCAGCGCCTGAAACAGTTGCGCGACAACAACAAGTTGCTGGAGGCGCAACGCCTGGAGCAGCGCACCCGCTATGACCTGGAGATGATGCAGGAGCTTGGCTACTGTAACGGGGTGGAAAACTATTCCCGCTACCTGTCAGGTCGCGATTCCGGCCAGCCGCCACCCACGCTGTTCGATTACCTGCCGCACGACTCCCTGCTATTTATCGACGAGAGCCATGTCACTGTGCCGCAAATTGGCGGTATGTACCGCGGGGACCGGTCCCGTAAAGAGACGCTGGTGGAATACGGATTCCGCCTGCCGTCGGCGCTGGACAACCGCCCACTGAAGTTTGAAGAGTGGGAGAACCTGTCTCCACAAACGATTTTTGTCTCCGCGACTCCCGGTAAGTATGAGGCCGAGCACGCGGGCGCCGTCGTGGAGCAGGTGGTGCGCCCGACGGGGTTGGTGGACCCGGAAGTGGAAGTGCGCCCCGCGGCTACCCAGGTGGACGATACGCTGTCGGAAATCCATCGCTGTGTCGACAAGGATCAGCGCGTGCTGATCACCGTACTGACCAAGCGTATGGCGGAGGACCTGACCGAATACCTGAGCGAAAACGGCGTGCGCGTACGCTACCTGCACTCGGATATCGATACGGTGGAGCGGGTAGAGATTATCCGCGACTTACGCATTGGCGAGTTTGATGTGCTGGTGGGGATCAACCTGCTGCGGGAAGGCCTGGATATGCCCGAGGTGTCCCTGGTCGCCATCTTCGACGCGGACAAGGAGGGTTTCCTGCGCTCGGACCGATCCCTTATTCAGACCATTGGTCGCGCCGCGCGGAACCTGGAGGGTAGGGCGATTCTCTATGCCGACAAGATAACCGACTCCATGCGGCGCGCGCTGGAGGAGACCCAGCGCCGGCGGGAGAAGCAGCTGGAGCACAATGCCGAGCATGGCATTACTCCCAAGGGTATTCGCAAGAGTGTCGCCGATATTATGGAGGGCGCTATCGCTCCCGGCGTGCCGGCCCGCGGCCGACGGAAAGTGGCAGAAAAAGGCGGCGCCTACAAAGCGGACCAGAAACCACTCACCGACCAGCAGCGCTGGGCGCGAATCGAAGAGCTGGAAGAGCAGATGTACAACCACGCCAAGAATCTTGAGTTCGAGGCGGCTGCCAAGTTGCGCGATGAAATTTCAAAGCTCAAAGAGCCGGATTAGCGCTGAACTCGGAGCGTATGGCGGCGCAAGCCGCCCGGTCAGGGCATATCGTCAAACAGCAACTTGATGCCCGAGCTCCAGGACCGCCGCAGGCGGTTGAAGTACTCATCGTCCTCCTCTATCCGCTCCACACTTATTTCCAGGGCGTCGTTGCGATACACCGCGATATCCAGTGGCATACCGACGGACAGGTTCGAGTGCATGGTGGAGTCAAAGGAGATCAGGGCGCATTTCACGGCCTGGTTCAGGCCGGTATCGTGATGGATGATTCGATCGAGGATCGGCTTGCCGTACTTGCTCTCACCAATTTGCAGGTAGGGCGTATCTTCGGTGGCCTCGATAAAATTTCCTTCCGGATAAATATGGAACAGGCGCGGTTCCTCTCCGCGAATCTGCCCGCCAAATAGAATATGGCAGCCAAAATCCACGCCGGCACTCTGCTGCCCCTGCGCATTGTGGGAAATGATCGATTTAACCTGTTGCCCGATCAGCTCTGCCGCGCGAAAAAGGCTGCTGACAGAAAACAGGTTTGGCTCCTCATTCTCTTCTATCTGGATTTGCAGACGGCTGATCAGGTTCTGGGAGGTGGCGAGATTACCGGAGGTGAGTAGGGTGAAACAGCGCTCTCCCGACCTTTGGAAAAGGTGCATTTTGCGGAAGCTGGCAATCTGGTCCACCCCGCCGTTGGTGCGGGTGTCAGAGGTAAAAACCAGCCCCTCGGTCAATCGCATGGCAATACAGTACGTCATAGCATCCCTGTGTGCGTGATGTGCGCAGGAAAGGTAGCACCAGCGGCGGGGGTTGTCATGAGCCGATTCACTGCTGTGCCTGTTGTTGTTCCTGTTGCCGTTGTGCCTGATGCCTCTGTTGCTGTGAGGCGCGGCGATCCACCTGGTCGACCAGGGCATAGGTGCGCATACTTTCCGCGCCACCACCCCAGCGAACCCCGCGCACCGGCGATGCATCCAGGTAATCAATTCCGTGGGCGAGTTTCAGGTGGTGGTTGGCGTGCGACAGGCCGTTGCTCACATCAAAGCTGTACCAGGCATTTTCGACCCACGCCTCGGCCCAGGCGTGGCTGGCAATATGCTGGTCATCCCCGGCGTGGACATAGCCGCTGACGTAACGCGCAGGAATACCGAGCCAGCGACAGCAGGCGATAAATATATGGCTGTGATCCTGGCAAACGCCGAATCCCTGGGCGAAGGCGTCGGCCGCACTGCTTTGTACGTGTGTCATGCCACTGCGGTAGGGAATGCGCTCGAGAAGTGCGTCCATCAGTTCGATTAGCTGGTGCTGATCCGGTTGCACCTGTTCATTGGTGGGGCGGAAACCTCGCGTGAATTCGCGTATCGCATCACTGGTTTCAGTGAGCGGGGAGGTGCGTAGAAAAACCTCTGGCGGAATTCGCCTATCGTTTTCCGGTTGCTCGGTGTCGCTAATCTCCGCAGTACCCTGTGCGCGAATGGTGATGCCCTGGTGCGGCTGGTCCACGGTGCAAACGTGTAACACATTGCCGTAAGTGTCGATTGTTCGATGGACATTGCCCGGCGTATCCAGGTGCCACTGCAGGATCTGTTGGCCCGCGGATGACTGCGGCGTAAGCCGCAAATACTGGATGCTGTGGGTGACTTCGGTGTCGTACGTGAAGTCGGTGACATGGTCAATGCTGAGTTTCATGCGCCCTCCCAGTAGCTGCGGTGAATTTCATCACCGATGGTGTGAATTCGTCGCAGCAGGTCGTTCAGATATTCGTGTAAGCCAAAGCGGGTAATGAAGTCGACCTCGCCGTACTCCAGTCGCGCGTGTAACTCTGCGCACAGACGTTTGGCGGCCTGACCCTGGTCGCCTTCAATGGCAATGAGCTGGCTCATCAGTGCGCCGATACAGTAGCGCAGCGAGCGTGGCAGTTCCGCGGAGAGAATCAGCAGCTCGGTGACGTTGCGGGTGGTTAGGCCTCCCGTGTATTTGACGTGGTAGGCCTCGTAGGCGCCGAGGCTCTGAAGCAGGGCATTCCACTGGTAAAAATCAATGGCGTGGTTGCTGTTGTGCTGCGATTCCATCACTTCGAGCTTTACCCGCAGAATGCGGGCGGTATTGTCTGCCCGCTCAATGAAGGTGCCCAGGCGCATAAAGTGAAAAACGTTGTTGTGCAGCATGGTGCCGTAAGCGGCACCGCGAAATTCATGGGAGCGCTGCTTGATCCAGTCGATCAGGCTTTTCACGCCCTCGTGACTGATGCCGCGCTGGCGACGATGGCGCAGCTCGAGCCAGGTTGTGTTGATACTTTCCCATGCCTCTGAAGAGAGCTTGTCTCGCACGCTGTGGGCGTTGTCGCGAGCGGATCGAATGCAGCTGAAAATCGAACCATCATTGCATTCGTCAAACAGGAAAAATTCCAGCAGCGCCTCTGCGCTCAGTTGCGAAAAGGTCTCCCTGAATTGATCCAGGCGACCCGTGATAGTCAGCGGGGCAAGTAGTTCCTGCTGGCCGCCCTTGGAGTTTGGCATTAGTGACATGTTGTGGCTGACATCAAGCAGGCGGGTGAGGTTTTCTGCCCGCTCCAGACTTCTTGCCATCCAGTAAATGCTGTTTGCAGTGCGGCTCAACATGGGTTGCCCTCCAGTACCCAGGTGTCTTTGGTGCCGCCGCCCTGGGAAGAGTTGACCACCAGGGAGCCCTCGCGCAGGGCCACCCTGGTCAGGCCGCCGGGCACCAGCTTTATCTCACTACCACTCAATACGAATGGTCGCAGGTCGATATGTCGCGGTGCGATGCCTTCGCTGACCATCGTCGGGCAGGTAGACAGGCACAGGGTGGGCTGGGCGATGTAGTTGGCTGGGTTGTCGCGTAATAGTTGTCGGAACTTGTTCAGCTCATCGCGGTTCGCTTTGGGGCCAATCAACATTCCGTATCCACCGGCGCCGTGCACTTCCTTCACGACCAGCTCTTCCAGGTGATCTAGTACATAGCTCAGGTCTTCTTCGCGACGGCACACCCAGGTCGGTACATTATTGAGGATCGGCTCCTCGTCCAGATAAAAACGAATCATGTTCGGAACGTAAGGGTATATGGACTTGTCGTCCGCGACGCCGGTACCCAGGGCATTGGCAAGAATGATGTTGCCATCCCGGTACGCGGAGAGTAATCCGGGCACGCCGAGCATGGAGTCGGGGTTGAAGGCGAGGGGGTCGAGAAACGCATCGTCGATACGGCGATAGATTACGTGTACCTGCCGCGGGCCGGTGGTGGTGCGCATAAAAACGCAGCCGTTGCGGACAAAGAGGTCAGCCCCTTCCACCAGGGGGACGCCCATCTGCTGTGCGAGAAACGCGTGCTCGAAGAAGGCGCTGTTGTAGCGCCCGGGGGTAAGCACTACCACGCATGGACTGTCGGCATCGCTGGCACTTTGCAGGGTTTCCAGCAGCAGGTTGGGGTAGTGCTCTACGGGTGCCACGCTTTGCGCCAGAAACAGCTCCGGAAACAGGCGCATCATCATCTTGCGGTTTTCCAGCATGTAGGAAACGCCAGAGGGCGTGCGCAAATTGTCTTCCAGTACAAAGTATTCGCCATTGCTGTCGCGAATCAGGTCAACCCCGGTAATCGGGATGTAGTTGTTCCCGGGCAGGTCAACACCGAGCATCGCCGTCTGGAACTGCTGGTTGGTCAGAACCTGCTCGGCAGGAATGATGCCCGCATTGAGGATTTCCTGATCGTGGTAGATATCGTGAAGGAACCGGTTCAGGGCAGTGACCCGCTGGCGCAGGCCGAGCTCCAGATGGTTCCATTCCGAACTTGGGATGATGCGGGGAATCAGGTCGAAAGGAATCAGGCGTTCGGTACCTTCTTCTTCACCGTAAACGTTGAAAGTGATCCCGAACCGTCGGAACAGTGTGTCCGCCTCGCGGCGTTTCTGCTCGAGGGTCGCGTCCGGCGTATTTTCAAGCCATCGCAGATAGGCCTGGTAGTGCGCGTGGACACCTTCGCTACACAGCATCTCATCGTAGAGATGAGGTGCGGGTTGTTCGATCGCGGTCATCCATGTGTCCCCGTATTATTTTTTGCAAGGTCGCACCTCTGAAGTAGCAAGCACCGTGCCAGTGCTTGTGTGCCAGAGCGGGGCGCCTCCCTGCCCAATACTGGGGTTTGGTGTTGAACGGGGCGGCAATTGCGCTGATTTCTGCCGGCGCGGAGGTGGAGCTGGGGCGGCCGCGCGCAGGCTGATGACGCGGCGCCCCAGAATGGGGATGAATAAGGCGAAAATGTCCGCTGATTAGCGGGGCTGGGTTTCCGATGTCTGCGGCATGTTCTCTGCTGCCGGCTGGGACTGTTTAATTCCAGCGGCCTTTCTCATGAGCAGCAGGCTACCAATAATGGCCGTCATGCCGACCAGGTGAAGGGCGGTAAACGGTTCGCCCAGCACCAGTGCCGCAGCAATCAGTGTTACCACGGGGCCGGATGTGCCGATGGCGCCGGTGGTGGCGGAGCCGATCTGCAGAATGGCGGCGCTCATCATCAGCGATGGAATGACCGTACACAGGAAGGCCACCGCCAGTGCGTAGGCATAAACCGGCCACGGTTGCTGCAGGCGCGACCAGTCGCCCTGAATGGCGAAATGCACGGCGATGGCTGCGCTGGCCGCCATCATGGCCAGGGCGGTGAATTGCCGGCTCCCCAGTGTCTTGATCACTCTCTCGCTGAATGCCACATACAGGGCAAAGCTGATGGCGCTGCCAAAGGTCAGCAGGGCGCCCCAGCTGACACCGTCCAGGCTCACCCATGGGGGTGTCGCGACGCCGGTACTGAAGCCCTGATCCTGCCAGTAAATAAGCAAAATGCCTCCGTAGGCAACGGCGAGGCACGCCAGTTGTCGCGGCGAGACCGATTTGCCGAGAAACAGCCAGCCGAGAATCAGCACCAGGGTGGGGTAGAGGTAAATGATCAGTCGCTCGAAGTTGGCGCTGATATAGCGCAGCCCCTGTAGATCCAGAAAACTGGCCAGGTAGTAGCTGCAGAGGCCCAATACGATGGTGAGCAGCAGGTTGCGCCCGCTCGTCGGTTGCCACTGTCCGCGACGGCAAAGCAGCAGAAGAATGGCGATATAGAAAGGCAGTGCCAGCGCCATGCGCAGTAGGATAAAAGTCTCTACCTCGACCCCATAGCGGTAGGCGAGTTTGATGAAAATGGCCTTGATCGAGAAGAGGGCGGCGGCGCCCAGTGCCAGCAGGAAACCGCTGTGGCTGGTGGCGCTATTGTTCGGTGGGGTGTTCATAACATCCTTCAAAACTGCGATAAGAGACCGGTGGGACACGGTGGCGGCCTCGGCGCTGCATCCTGCAGCCGGGTCACGATACCCCAAGTGCTTGATTGGCGGAAATTTTTTCTGATTTGGGCGGTTGAAAAGCAAAAAAGCTGGTGCTAAAGTTCGCCTCCTTCGCAGCGGGGCCTGTTTTATGGAATGTCCCCAATCTGCAACTTTCTAGACCCGTAGCTCAGTTGGTTAGAGCGCTGCCTTGACATGGCAGAGGTCAGCAGTTCGAGTCTGCTCGGGTCTACCATTTTCTTGCGAGTTCTTTCTTCTGTTCTGATCTAGCTCGCACTGGGCCCAAGCCCAATCTTCACACTCTGTGAATCACGCGGTCTTTCGTAGGGATCGCCACTGACAGAAAAAGGAAGTGCAATGCCTGTTGTTACCCTCCCTGACGGTTCCCGTCGTGAATTCTCCAATCCTGTTTCCGTATTCGACGTTGCCAATGATATTGGTCCCGGTCTGGCGAAAGCTGCGCTGGCTGGCGTTGTCGACGGTAAGGAAGTGGATACCAGTTTTGTAATCGATCACGATGCGGATCTCGCCATCGTGACCGAGCGCCAGCCGGAAGGGCTGGAGATCATCCGTCACTCCACCGCGCACCTGCTGGCCCAGGCGGTCAAGCAGCTCTATCCCGGTGCCCAGGTCACTATCGGCCCGGTGATCGAAGACGGCTTCTATTACGATTTCGCCTACGAGCGACAGTTTACTCCGGAAGATCTCGAGAAGATCGAGAAGCGTATGGAAGAGCTGGCCAAGGAAGACCTTCCTGTGAGCCGCCGCCTGCTGCCGCGCGATGACGCGGTCAAATACTTCCGTGAGATGGGTGAAGAGTACAAGGCGGAGATTATCGCCAGTATTCCCACTAACGAAGACATCTCCCTGTACCGCCAGGGCGACTTTGAAGACCTGTGCCGCGGCCCGCACGTGCCGTCTACCGGCAAATTGAAGGCCTTCAAGCTGACCAAGGTGGCCGGCGCCTATTGGCGTGGCGATGCCAAAAACGAAATGCTGACCCGTGTTTACGGTACTGCCTGGGCCAACAAGAAAGAGCTCAAGGCGTATCTGCACCGTATCGCGGAAGCGGAAAAGCGCGATCACCGCAAGCTGGCGAAGAAGTTCGACCTGTTCCATATTCAGGAAGAAGCGCCGGGCATGGTGTTCTGGCACCCCAACGGCTGGACCGTGTACAGCACCGTTGAGCAGTACATGCGTGAGCGTCAGCGCGAGCGCGGCTATAAAGAGATCAAGACCCCGCAGCTGGTGGACTTCTCCCTGTGGCAGAAATCCGGTCACGCCGACAAGTTCGGCGACGACATGTTCACCCTGACCAGCGAAGAGCGTCAGTTCGCCATCAAGCCCATGAACTGCCCGTGTCACGTGCAGGTGTTCAATCAGGGCCTGCGCAGCTACCGCGATCTGCCCCTGCGCCTGGCGGAGTTCGGCTCCTGTCACCGCAGTGAGCCGTCCGGCTCCCTGCACGGCCTGATGCGTGTGCGCGGCTTTGTGCAGGACGATGGCCACATCTTCTGTACCGAAGACCAGATCCAGTCCGAAGTATCCGAGTTCATGGACCTGCTGCACGCGGTCTATAAAGACTTCGGCTTCGAAGAAGTGATCTATCGTTTATCTACCCGTCCGGAACAGCGCGTCGGCTCCGATGAAAGCTGGGACAAGGCGGAGAAAGCCCTGGCGGACGCACTGAACGCGGCAGACCTGCCGTGGGAAGAGCTGCCGGGTGAGGGTGCCTTCTACGGGCCCAAGATCGAGTTCTCCCTGAAAGACTGCCTCGGCCGTGTTTGGCAGTGCGGCACCATTCAGGTGGACTTCTCCATGCCGGGCCGCCTGGATGCCCAATATGTGGCGGAAGATGGATCCCGTCAGACCCCGGTGATGCTGCACCGTGCGACCCTTGGGTCGTTCGAGCGTTTCATGGGCATTCTGATCGAAAACTACGAAGGCGCCTTCCCGACCTGGCTGGCGCCCCAGCAGGTGGCGGTACTAAATATCACCGATCGTCAGTCCGAGTATTGCAAAAACCTTGAGTCCAAGCTGGGTGCAGAAGGTTTCCGCGCCGCTGCTGACTTGAGAAACGAGAAGATCGGCTTTAAAATCCGCGAGCACACGCTTCAGCGTGTCCCTTATCTGCTGGTCATCGGCGATAAGGAAGTGGAAAACCAGACGGTCGCCGTGCGGACACGTAGCGGTGAGGACCTCGGAACTATGACTTATGAGTCATTCCTTGAGCTCCTCCGCCGGGATGTGGGTCGCCGCGGCCGTTCGTCTATTGAGGGTGCAGCTGAATAAGCGCCCCAATAGGCAATTTTGTTAATTATCGGAGACGAGTGTTATTAAACGAGATATGAAAGGAAAGTCCAAGAAGGCCCGCATCAATGATCAGATCGAGGCGTCGCAACTGCGACTGATTGGTGCAGATGGTGAACAGGTAGGTATCGTCTCTCTGGAAGAGGCGCTGGAACAAGCGCAGAAAGCCAGCCTGGATCTCGTTGAAATTGCCTCGGACTCCGATCCCATAGTCTGCAAAATCATGGACTATGGTAAGCACATTTTTGAGGCCAAGAAGGCCAAAAATGCGGCTAAGAAGAAACAAAAGCAGCAGCAGATCAAGGAAATGAAGTTCCGTCCCGGTACCGATATCGGCGACTACCAGATCAAGCTGCGCAACCTGACCCGCTTCCTGGAAGCCGGGGACAAGGCAAAAGTATCCCTGCGCTTCCGCGGCCGTGAAATGGCCCACCAGGAGCTGGGAATGGAAATGATGCAGCGCATCGAGAAAGATCTCGAGGAGCTGGGTACTGTGGAGCAGCGGCCGAAGATGGAAGGCCGTCAGATGATCATGGTCATCGCGCCCAGTAAAAAGAAAAAGTAAGGCGTAGGGTTCTCTCTGCACCTTCTTTTCGGGAAGTGATCGGGCGACGGCTGCCTTCTCACTCCCGCACAGTCGCAGGCCTTGGCCTGTGGCCTATTAACAAAGCCCATTCGTGGGCCACTATTCACTTTGGAGTACAAAATGCCGAAAGCAAAAGTACATTCTGGCGCTGCAAAGCGTTTCAAGAAGACCGCTTCGGGCTACAAGCACAAGCACGCTAACAAGAGCCACATCCTCACCAAGATGACCACCAAGCGTAAGCGTCAGCTGCGCGGCACCAACACTTTGAACAAGTCTGATGCCACCCTGGTCGATCGTATGCTGCGCGCCAAGTAATTGGCTGCACACGTAAAGTTTTAAGAGGATATTGATATGGCCCGTGTAAAACGTGGTGTAGTGGCGCGTCGTAGTCACAAGAAAATTCTGAAGCAGGCTAAAGGTTACTACGGTGCGCGTTCTCGCGTATTCCGCGTAGCCAAGCAGGCAGTCATCAAAGCTGGTCAGTACGCTTACCGCGACCGTCGCGTTAAGAAGCGTAACTTCCGCGCTCTGTGGATCACGCGTATCAACGCCCAGTCCCGCGCTGAAGGCCTGAGCTACAGCCGACTGATTGCTGGCCTGAAGAAGGCGGATATCGCACTGGATCGCCGTGTTCTGGCTGATCTGGCGGTATACGATAAAGCCGCTTTTGCTGCCGTAGTTGAAAAAGCCAAGGCAGCCCTGGCAGCTTAATTAGCGCCTGCAGAATAAATCGGCCCGTAAGGGCAGATTTATGCTTTAAAAATAGGGAAGGGCTGTTTGGCTCTTCCCTATTTTTTTATCTGTATTGTCTATACAGAACGAATTTCTGACGCAGTGGACTGCTATTATCCGCTGCGGAAACGAGGGAACCTCTGTTTAAGTCCGTAATGCCTCAGCGTGACCTGAAGGCAGTAGCTGTAAGGCGCAGCTCGCAGTGAATGGCTAGCCCTTTACAAGAGCTGCAACGCAGCAGATGCTGTCTTCAGGTCGCGCCCTGCGGGGCTTTCAGAGCGATTCACACTCTGTGTTGTGACTTCTTGAAAGGTCTAGACATTCCTGTGAAGCCACGCCTTGATTGTGAACCGCTCTGAAAGCCTGAGGCATCACGGACTTAATCAGAGGTTCCCTAAGTATTAGTTGTCACTCATCGATAGAACGAGAAGGTTTCAATGCAAGAGTTGCAATCCCTCACCGAGCAGGCGCTGGCGCTGGTAGAAAATGCCGGTGACCTCGCGGCACTGGACCAGGTGCGGGTAGATTACCTGGGTAAAAAAGGCCAGATCACCGCACTGCTGAAAAGTCTGGGCAAGCTGTCCGCAGAAGAGCGTCCGGCGGCGGGAGCGAAGATCAACGAAGCCAAGCAGCAGGTGCAGGAAGCGATCAATGCGCGCCGCACCGCGATGGAAAAAGCCGCCATTGAAGAAAAGCTGGCGAAAGAAACCATCGACGTTACCCTGCCGGGCCGTGGTGAAGAGCAGGGCAGCATGCACCCCATCACCCGTACCCTGCGCCGCATTGAAGAAATCTTCCAGCGCCTCGGCTTTTCTGTCGAGCAGGGCCCGGAAGTCGAAGGCGACTACTACAACTTCGAAGCCCTGAACATTCCCGCCCACCACCCGGCGCGGGCGATGCATGACACCTTCTACATCGACCCCTCCACAGTACTGCGCACGCACACTTCCTCGGTGCAGATCCGCACCATGGAAAAGACCAATCCGCCCCTGCGTATCATCTGCCCCGGCCGCGTGTACCGCTGTGATTCCGACGTCACCCACTCGCCCATGTTCCACCAGGTAGAAGGCCTGGTCATCGACGAGGGCGTGAGCTTTGCGCACCTGAAAGGCTGTATCGACCAGTTCCTGAAGGCCTTCTTTGAAGCGGATGTGCCGGTGCGTTTCCGTCCGTCCTACTTCCCGTTCACCGAGCCCTCTGCAGAAGCGGACATCCAGTGCACCAACTGTGGCGGTGAAGGCTGCCGAGTGTGTTCCGGTACCGGCTGGCTGGAAATTCTCGGCTGCGGCATGGTGCACCCGAACGTATTCGCGTCTTGCGACATCGACAGCGAAAAATACTCCGGCTTTGCCTTCGGCCTCGGCGTCGAGCGCATGGCCATGCTGCGCTACGGCGTAAACGACCTGCGCCTGTTCTTCGACAACGACCTGCGCTTCCTCAAGCAGTTCTAAATCGGATCCAACTTGTAGGAGCCCGCTCAGCGGGCGAACCGCGCAAAGCGCGAAACAGAATTCAGAATCAGAGAAAGACTATGAAATTCAGCAACGCCTGGTTACGGGAGTGGGTAAACCCGGACCTGACAGCACAACAGCTGGCCGACCAGATCACCATGGCGGGCCTGGAAGTGGACGCCGTAGAGCCAGTAGCCGGCGCATTTTCCGGAGTGGTTGTGGGTGAAATCGTCGCCTGTGAACAGCACCCGGACGCCGACAAGCTGCGCGTCTGTAAAGTGAAAGGCCACCCGGAAGGGGAGATGCAAGTGGTTTGCGGTGCACCCAATGCGCGCACCGGCATCAAGATTCCTTTTGCCCTGGTAGGCGCCAAACTGCCTGGCGACTTCAAAATCAAAAAAGCCAAGCTGCGCGGTGTCGAGAGCTTCGGCATGCTGTGTGCCCAGACCGAACTGGAGCTGGGTGATGACAGCGACGGTATCTGGGAGCTGCCGGAAGATGCAGTTACCGGCACCGACCTGCGTGAATACCTAAAGCTGGACGACAGCACCATTGAGGTCGACCTGACCCCGAACCGTTCCGACTGCCTCGGCGTCGCCGGTATCGCCCGTGAAGTGGGTGTGCTGAACCGCTGTGAAGTGACGCCGCCAGCCATCGACCCGGTTGCCCCCGCCATCGACGACAGCCTGCAGGTTTCCCTGCTCGCTGAAGACGCCTGCCCGCGCTACGTGGGCCGCGTGATTCGCAACATCAATATCGACGCGGAAACCCCGCTGTGGATGCAGGAGCGCCTGCGTCGCAGTGGCCTGCGCAGCATCGATCCGGTGGTCGATGTGACCAACTACGTATTGCTCGAGCTGGGCCAGCCCATGCACGCCTTCGACCTCGCCAAACTCAGTGGCGGCATCAAGGTGCGCATGGCAGAGCAGGGCGAAAAGCTCACCCTGCTGGACGAGCAGGAAGTCGAACTGAAAGATGACACCCTGCTGATCGCCGACGAAAAAGGCCCGCTGGCCATCGCCGGCATCATGGGTGGCCTGGATTCCTCCGTCACCAAGTCTACCCGGGACATCTTCCTGGAAAGCGCCTTCTTCAGCCCGCTGGCCATTGCCGGTAAAGCACGCTCCTATGGCCTGCACACGGATTCCTCTCACCGCTTTGAGCGCGGCGTGGACTACCGCCTGCAGGAGAAAGCGGTCGAGCGCGCCACTCAGCTGCTGCTGGATATCGTCGGCGGTGAGCCCGGCCCGGTGCACCTGCGTGAAGTCACCGAAGCCATGCCGGCCGAGCGCAATATCACCCTGCGTCGCCAGCGTGTCAGCGGTGGCCTGGGTATCGAGATGAGCGATGCCGAGATCGTCGAGATCATCACCCGCCTGGGCCTGGAAAAGATCGGTGAAGACAGTGAAGGCTGGACCTTCCTGGTGCCGAGCTTCCGTTTCGATATCTCCATCGAATCCGACCTGCTGGAAGAGCTGGCCCGCGTATACGGCTATAACCGCATCCCCAGCGTGGCCTTGAAGGCGTCCCTGGATATCGTGCCGCGCGCCGAAGCCGCAGTGGCCCAGTCCCGCCTGGAGCAGACCCTGCTGTCCCGCGGCTACCAGGAGGCCATTACCTTCAGCTTTATCGACAGCGACGCCTCTGCCAAATTCGATCCGGAAGTGGAGCCGGTGGCGCTGCAGAACCCCATCAGCGCAGAACTGTCCGTGATGCGCACGAACCTGATGGCGGGCCTGGTAAAAGCCCTGCAGTACAACCTTAACCGCCAGCAGGACCGCCTGCGCCTGTTCGAGACCGGTTTGCGTTTCGTGCCGGGTAAAGAGGGTGAGGCGCTGCAACAGGAGCGCATGATCGCCGGCCTGATCTACGGTGCCCGCCAGCCGGAAGGCTGGACCGGCTCCAAGGATCTGGTGGACTTCTACGACATCAAGGCGGACGTGGAAGCCATGCTCGCCCACTACGAGGCCGAAGCCGAGTTTACCTTCGCGCCCGCCAAGCACCCCGCGCTGCACCCGGGACAGTGCGCCGAGCTGCTGCGCAACGGCAAGCCTGTGGGCGTGCTGGGTGCTCTGCATCCGGAACTGCAAAAGGCCTATGACCTGCCCAAGGCCGCGTTCCTGTTTGAGCTGAGCCTGGATGGGTTGGGGCAAGCGGTCATTCCTGCCTTTACTCCGCTGTCCAAATTCCCGGAGGTGCGCCGCGACCTGGCCGTGTTGGCGGATGTTGACACGCCCGTCGGCCAATTGGCTGAATCAGCAGTCAAGGCGGCGGGTGAATTTTTGACGGACTTCAACATTTTTGACGTCTATCAGGGCAAAGGCATTGATTTTAATAGAAAAAGTGTTGCCATGGGCTTGACCTTTCAGCATCCCTCGCGCACCCTTAACGACGAAGAAATCAATGCCGCCGTGCAAGCGGTTGTTTCTGAACTAGAACAAAAATACAACGCCAGCCTGCGCTAAACTGGAAAAGCTCCGGGATACGTGGCTGATGCGCGTATCCCGAGAGCGTCTGCCTCCGGGTTCCAAGCCAATGCGGTACCAGGCTTAAAAACCGGGAGTCGACGCCTCTGAATCTGTTGGGCAGGAACCAATGACAGAGGCACTGACCAAAGCCGGGCTCGCCGAGAAGTTGTACGAAGAGCTGGGTTTTAACAAGCGCGAAGCCAAAGAGATCGTCGAGTTTTTCTTCGAGGAAATCCGCAACGCTCTTGAAAATAACGAGCAGGTCAAACTGTCGGGGTTTGGCAATTTCGATCTGCGTGACAAAAGCCAGCGTCCGGGACGGAACCCCAAGACTGGCGAAGAAATCCCCATTTCCGCAAGAAGGGTAGTTACCTTCAAGCCGGGGCAAAAACTCAAGGCACGAGTAGAAGAAGATGCTGGAAGCGAGTCATAACAGCGAGCTCCCCGTAATCCCGGGGAAACGCTATTTCACCATTGGTGAAGTGAGTGAGCTTTGTGCAGTCAAACCGCATGTACTGCGCTACTGGGAGCAGGAATTCCCGCAGCTCAGCCCGGTCAAACGTCGCGGCAACCGCCGCTACTATCAGCACCAGGATGTCATCCTCATCCGCCAGATCCGCGCACTCCTGTACGAAGAGGGCTACACCATCGGCGGCGCACGCCTGCAGATGGAAAGTGGCAGCTCCGAGAAAGTGCAGACGGTACAGCTGAACCAGGTGATCCCGCAGATGATCGCAGAGCTGGAAGGTGTGCTGGAATTGCTGGAAGTGGAAGCCTGATCTAATCAGGGCCAAAAAGGCGCAAAACGGGCTTGCATTCCCACCGTACTTCGGTATGATTTGCGCCTCATCGCAAAGCGATGCCCCTTATAAATCAAGCACTTACGTAACTTTTACCCCGCTTGATTTGCTCTTATCGGAGTGTAGCGCAGCCTGGTAGCGCACCACACTGGGGGTGTGGTGGTCGTCGGTTCAAATCCGGCCACTCCGACCAACTTTCTATCCCGTTTCGGTTTATTCCGTCTCCAACTGCCTGATTTTCCTCAAATCAGCTCGCGGTACCTTTCCCATCCCGTGGCACCCGATGCCACCAAAACCCGCCCCGTTTACGGTATTTCTAGCGGTATTCACGCCGTTTCGAGTCCGCATACCGTCACTCCGCAGCATTGGGGAGGGCGCGCATGGGCAAATTGACCGCTACCGCCGTGCAAAAGGCCAAGCCCCGGGAGCGCGGCTACAAACTGACCGATGGTGCCGGGCTCTACCTTTACGTGCTGCCTTCCGGCGGCCGCAGCTGGCGTCTGGATTATCGGTATGGAGACAAGCGCAAAACGCTGACCCTGGGGCTGTTTCCTCGGGTCAGTCTGGCTGAGGCTCGGAGCCTGGCCGACGAGGCTCACTCCAAGCTTGCCAAAGGCATTGATCCAGCGATCGAGCGTAAGGTCCAAAAGGCCACTGCCTATCTCAATAGCGATGAGACTTTTGAGGCCGTTGCGCGCGAGTGGGCAGAGATGAATCTTGCGGACAAGTCTAATTCGCACAAAACGCGTTCCATGGCCCTGTTGGAAAACGACCTCATACCAGTGCTGGGTGGTATCCCGATGCGGGATCTCAATGCCGTGTTGTTGCTCGGGGCCCTGCGCAAGGTTGAATCCCGCAGTGTAGACATGGCTCACCGTGCCAGAGTGCTGGCGGGCCAGATCCTTCGCTACGCGGTAGCGACGGGTAGGGCAGAGCGAGATTTCTCTTCTGACCTGCGCGGTGCATTACGGACCCATCATAAATCCCACTACCCAGCCATCACCGATCCGAAAGCATTCGCAAGGTTGATGCTCGCCATCGATTACTACGACGGCACTATGACAGTTCGCAATGCGTTAAAAATCGCCCCGCTATTGATGTTGCGGCCGGGCGAACTACGCCATATGACTTGGGAGTATGTGAACTGGGAGCTGGAGCAATTGGAATTCCCAGTCGGCTACATGAAAAGAAAAGACCGCGCGCAAATCGTACCGCTTTCCACGCAGGCGCTGGCGATTTTGCGCGAACAGCAGCGTTTCAATGGACGCTTTTCACCGGTGTTTCCCTCCGGCCATGGGCGCCGCCGCTGTATGAGTGAGAATGGCATGCGTGCTGCGTTACGCAATATGGGATACGCAAACTCGGTTCATACGGTGCATGGTTTTCGCGCATCCGCACGCACAATCATGGATGAAGTACTGGGCGAGCGCCCCGACTTACTGGAGGCTCAGCTGCATCATATGGTTCGCGACAGTACTGGACGCGCCTACAACCGCACCAGTCATTTGGATGCGCGCCGAGAAATGTTACAGCGCTGGGCGGATTGGATCGATGCTCAGAAGTGCAAACTTGATGCGGATGACTGACCTCATAGCGTCACGTGATTAACTTGACAATTGGACTATCACGGAGCAAGACATGGAAATGCAATCGTACCTCGAGATGCGGGACTTTCCCGGTGTGGACGAACTCGATTATTTACTGCGCAGCGTAGATCCTCAGACAGGTCCCTATGACCTATGGATTTCCACCGAGCTGTGGCGTCTCTACTTAACGCCCACCGATGTAGAGTTGACGGTACTCTCTGGGCCCCAAGCGGGCGATCTAGTCGAAAAACTCTCGTTTTTTGTGGTCAGACAATTTCCCCTCGGGAGTCCACATATTGGGCCCCGTCGGATCTATAACCCTAGGTTGTTGCGCGAACTTCATCGCAGGGTTTGGCAGCGTTGGGATAGCTACCGAATAAGCCAGGGTCATGAGGAAATTCGACGGCACGAACTCAGGGAGATCGATCCCGAGCTACTCCGCTTGGTGTCACCTGCTTTTTTCTTTTGCGACCGGCAACTCCAGGACCTTCGTGAGCAATTCTCTGTATTGGAGCAGGAGCGTGAGATTTTGTTTCAGGTGATTTCGGCACTTTCTCGGGTAGCGGATCGTCACCGATAGGTCGAGATCAGCCACGACCGCCCCTTCAAACTCGGGTGCCCACGGCCGCCGCGGGTGGCCTTTGAGGGTAGGCTACGAGCTGAACCCACAACTCCCTAGGTGCATAATGAAGCGAGATAAAACAGACCCGAATGACATCCAGCGGCTTCTGGGCGAACACCCGGATCGCCTCCTGCGACTCCCGGAGGTTTTACGGCTGGTGGGTGTATCCTCATCCACCTGGTATCGCTGGATTGAGCTTCGGCGGGCCCCTCCGCCGAAAAAGTTTTTTACCGGCGGCTCTTCTTGGCGGTATGGTGAAATCATGCAGTTTCTTCGGTCCCCACAGGAGTATTACTACACTGAGGACGACGAGGAGGCGCTTTCAAAGTAAAGGCAGTGAGGGGAAATATCCCCCGCGGTAGAAGGTCTAGCAGCTAGATGATGGCACAACGTATTGTTTTCCTGGACTTTGATGGAGTTGTACACCCCGCTGGCCAGCAGGTGCCAATGCATTGGGCTCAGGTGCAAATCGGACACAATTTTTTCCTGCCAGAACAGGTGGCTCGAGTAAACCGCTTGTGTGAACAATCCGGTGCAAAAATTGTAGTGACCTCCACTTGGCGCCTAGAGTTCAGCCTGCGAGCCTTTCAGCCAATCTTTGGTAATCAGATCATCGATGCGACGCCGCTGGTGCGACGCATTCCGGCGGGAATACCCATGCGCTGGCTGGAGGTTGAGATGTATCTACGAGATAGAGAAGACATTGGGCAGTACGTCATCATTGATGATCAGGCCGGCTTATTCCCTCCGAAACTCCCGCAATTAGTTATTACCGATCCAGCCTCAGGTTTCCTCGAAAAAAATCTCGAGTTGGCTCTGGCCATCCTTCGTGGCTGACGAGCTTGCTCCATGTTGCTGTTTTTCTCGCTGCATGCGATTAGCGATTTCTGCCTTTTGGGTATCCAGCCAGTCCGCCCAATTTTGCAGCATTTCTCGGCGGGCATTGAGGTGAACAGTGCGGTTGTAGGCTCGCCTATTTGGATCCCGCACCATGTGATGCAGTTGATGTTCGAGCAAGTGGGGCGGCACGTTCAGCACTTCCTCCATAATCGTGCGTGCCGACGCACGAAACCCATGCACGCTCTGCTGGATCCCTAGGGGGACCAGGGTTTTCAACGCTTTCTGCATGGCGGTAGGACCCATGTGTTTTCTACGCCCATGGGCAGATGGAAAGGCGTAGCTGAAAGCCCCGCAGTATCGGTATTGCTCCTCCAAAATACTCACGGCTTGTCGAGACAGGGGCACAACGTGCGATCGTGATTTGTCTTTCATAAATCCCGCTGGAAACTCTAGTTGTTGCAGCTCCCAGTTGACATGCTCCCAGGTCATATGGCGCAGCTCGCCGGGGCGCAACATCAATAGTGGGGCGATTTTTAGTGCGTTGCGAACGGTCATGCTACCCTCGTACTGATCTATTAGCAGCATCAGTTCAGCAAACATTAATGGGTCAACGATAGCGTCGTAATGTGAGCCCTGGTGTTTGCGCAATGCGCCGCGCAGGTCCGGAGTGAAGTCTCGCTCAGCTCTGCCTGTTGCCACCGCGTAGCGCAGGATCTGCCCCGCCATAGACCTGGCACGGTTGGCCATGTCCACACTGCGGGCTTCGATTCTGCGCAGAGCCCCGAGCAACAGCACGGCATTGAGGTCCCGCATCGGGATGCCCCCCAGAATCGGCATAAGATCATTTTTCAGCAGGGCGATGGAGCGCTCTCGGTGTGACTGAGACTTTTCCGATAGGTGGGCCTCCACCCACTCGCGAGAAACCACTTCGAATGTGCACGCGTTGTCCAGAAATGCACTTGCTTTCTCGATCTTGCGTTGAACTGCCGGGTCTAGCCCTTCAGCTAGTTGCTTACGTGCTGTTGCCGTCCACTCGCGGGCCTGTGCGAGGCCAACAGCGGGATATAGGCCGAATGTCAGCGTTTTTCTCCTGCCATCGTAACGATAATCCCATCGAAAACTGCGTCCGCCAGTCGGGAAAACGATTAGGTAGAGTCCGCCAGAGTCGGCAATCTTGTATGGTTTTTTCTTTGGTTTGGATTTGCGAATTATCGTGTCGCTGAGCATGGTGATTTCTCCCACTATGTAGTCGGTAGTTGTTTGGGTCGCAAAGAAGAGCTTGCCTTCTCCCGCTCGGTGACACTGACATGAGCACAGCAGGCACAGGGGGCGCTCAGGGTTTTCCACGCAGTAAGTGGAGGCTGGAGATGGAGGGGTATCGCCAACTGAACGCATTGCGATCTCAGTAGCGAGAGCTAGCCTAGGATGAGGCAATCATTAGATAGTCAAACAAGTTTGAGTTAGTCGAATATCAGGAAAAGATCTTGCATCGGGCATAAGAGGGCAACGGCGTAGAATCTACACGGGCAGAATTTCGACCGCTGAGCCTGGGGTTAGATGGTCACTGACAGCAACTCATCGCCCTCCTTTGTAAGTGAAATTTTAGGAAAATATACGTTCGGAAAAAAAGAGACGTTCTATTTCTCGTAGAGCGTTACTGCTTAAACAATTGAATTTAGGTGTTTTAACCTTGAGCTCCGATAGTATACCGTTGTTAAAATTTGTGGATTATCGTTAATTCATGGTTCGTCGCAAAATACAGGCTATAAATAAGCACTTGTTTCTTTCGTGGATTTTAGGTAAAAGTTATGTTGATTGATGACCGCTTTAAGGGATCGAGTGGATTCCTGAGGCCCATCTGAAACACGCGTGTTGCGTGTTACCCGCCAGCTGCTGCATAAACAGCATCATTTACGTCAGTTTTTACTGACCCTATCTAGTGTTACGGCCGTGTTCGTGACGCTATAGCCGAGGTCTCGGCATTCTTTTCGCTTTCCCGGGCGTATATCGGGAGATTCCTGTGACAGTGGCCGCTAACGTGGCTCCTATCCGCTGAACTATTCGACTGTTACTGGGAAAAACATACGTTCCATTGAAGAGGGTCATAGCTATGCAGCGTAATGGTGGATACGGCCGTGCTCCTGAGTTTGCTGCTAGACAGGCGCTCAGGAAAAAGTTGTTACGTGGCGATATTGGAGATCTGACCGTAAAAAGCCATTTCGCAAGATTTAAGCTCTTTACTGCATTCATGAAGCAAAGGTTCTCGATCCGAGACATGATCGACGTCGCACCTAAGCATGTCATCGAATATGCTAAGAATCTCGATGCCGCGTACTCCGCAGCTTATGCTCAGAACCTGATTTCTAGTGTGAACGTGGTTCTAGTGCTATTGACTCATGGAAAATGGCAGTCACTTTCTCCGGCCCAGCTCACTGGCAGGCGTCGAACTAATTGCCGGACTAGACCGGTGATGGTACTTCCTCCGGGTGCTGTCGCACGTATGCTAAGAGGGCGCGTCCCCGAAGCACAGCTAGATCACCTGAACATGATTGATTTTTTTGGGTTGCGGGCACGAGAGGGGGCGTTAATTGACGTACCAGCCGCACTACGGGAAATCGAGATCGATGTTCAGATAGACGTGCGTCGAGGTACAAAAGGGGGGCGTGGGTGGTCGGTAACACGCGCGATTCCTGCTTCGTTTGAAGCCCAAAATTTTCTGCGGCAAGTGAATGAGCGGATCGAAGGTGCGTTCACGATTATTCCTGATGGCTGCAGCAGGGACCAGTTTCTGCGTTCTTCGTCGCGCATACTTTTGCCGGCACTGAAGAATGTTGGTTTGAGTACACTGAGGGAGATACGTTCTATTGTGGCTGCACGTTGGTATATCGAACTGACGGGCTGTCCACCGCCGTGTAATATCAACTTAGATAGCGATCGACTTGCTAGTTATGAGACGGATCGTGCCGCACGAAAAATTATAGCGAGAAGGCTAGGGCACAACCGGATTGAGATCATGAACTCGTATGTGGGGGCTTACGGGAGGACCAGACATGCCTGATTCGATATCAGTGGTAGAGAGGCAAGTACAGATTGTTGCTAGAGCAAGGCGTGGAAGTCTCCGCAGCGAGTATCACGACTGGCAATCTCGCGCATTTAAAGTAGCGATAACGATTTGGGAGAACCGTGGAACCGCTCCGCGAAATTGGACGCTTGAGGATGTCCTGTGGTTTCGTGACTACTGTCGTAAGCAGTATTCACCGAAAGTCTCACGAAACCATAAGCGTCGATATTTGAAAAATATTGCAGAATATAATGGCTTATGGCCCGACTTTGCGCAGTATTTGGAGCAAGGTTGGACTGATGACGAATAGCCAAATGGTCAAGGGAAGGGGCTTGCTGATCTATGATTAACTATCGGTATCGCTGATTTCACGTGGCTAAGTCACTGCACGTGACCGCTACACATCCCAGGCGATTTAACGATGGTGCTGATTATGCGGGGTCGAGTCGCCATTTGCGCTAGTTCTATGTTTTTTCAGGCTTTCGTTGTGCGTATATGAATATTAAAAGACCACGCACGAGATGAAAGAGAGGGGATTAGCGGTGATGCCCTTCGCCGAATCAAAGTGTCAAGACTATCTCCGTTCCCTACAGCTGGCTCAATAATTAAATTAAAGTATGGTGCACCTTCATCGCCGGACCAGCCATGGTAATTCAGCCACAGGGCGATATGCGGCACCTCCGCTGGAGGCAGTAAAAAGTGCAATGCCTCACCGGTGGCTGGGTTCTCCAAGCCGGCAACGGCCGGTGTATTACCACTGGTGCAATCGAAAAGATCCGTGTTGGAAAGCAGTTTGGCGGCGAAGCCGCAATCGCTATTCCGGTGAGCGTCCAGATCAGGAATGACGGACATGTCGGCGCCGTTCAGAGCCAGTGGCCAGTGGAATAAATCACCGGTAACCAATGGAGCATTGTCGCTGGCATACGAACAATGCAGTTGGTGGTTGTGCGGTAATCGCAGCTTCATACCTGGTGCAATGGCGAGTGCCGGGTGCATACACCAGCTGAACGGAACAGCTTTGTCGCTTCGATTCTGTACACCGTATTCGAACCGGATTTCCCCCCGGTCTGGTGAGACCGTCAGGCGGCGCTCAAATACCACTGGCATCGTCGTACAGTGGTGCTTCAGTTTCAGCGTGGCGGAGCCATTGTCTGTAATTTCATATTCTTGCTGTGTCCAGGGGCGGCTGTAAAGTTCGCCGTGATCGGGCAAGGTGAGTCCGGACCATTCTCCCGCGCTCTGTGGTAGTTCACAAGAATCTACACTTGGGAAGCACTCATCCACCCCTCCGGTATCGTGCAACAGCGTGTAGCTGTGCCCCAGCTCCGCGACCTGATACGCGATTCTGTCATTTTTCCACAACCACTCAGTTTGTAACGCAGGGCCAGATCGTAGGCTGATTATCTTTCCGCCTAACTCCGGAACTATATCCAGTGACAGATGTGGGTTCTGAATTCGAAACGCTGGAAAGCCTTCGATATCGATCGGTTCAATAGTTGCTTTACTTTTTGTCATGGAATCAGTTGAAGCCTTGAACGTCTTAATCTAGGTGCACAAATCCGGGAGTACTCACTTGTAGTGATCCTTGATCTCAGCCCACGAGACAGGAGTTACAACCAGGTTTTCAGCCTTATTTGAATTAATTCGAAAGATTCTATGGTTGTTCTCTCCACGACCACCTAGCCAATACTGCAGAACTAGGCCTTCGGGTGTGCACAATGCTTTTAACGGAATAAATCCAAGTGATGAAGATCTTTCATTTTTGCTATCTAGAAGCTCTCCAATGGTCGTTGCAGATCTTCCCATCGGGTCTATTTTGGCTGACACGTGAAAGTACGTGGGTGGCCCATTGAAGCCGGGAATAAATTTTAATCCTGTTTTTTCAATATATAGGTGGTTATCTGCAGTGGCAGGGAATTTCTCGGTTTCGATTTTCACCGAGAGTGGTCCGCAGACCGTGGTTTCCACTTCTCGAAAGGTTTGAATGATTTCACCAGTTTTAACGATCTCTATCTGTTTCGCATAAGCGAAGCCTGGCAACAGCAGGAGAAGGGCGATACACGCCCCGAGATCCATCTTTATTTTCGCCATCTGACTTGCTCCGCGGTTGGCTCAAAAGGATTGTAAAGTAGCCTCTTGATATTACCACTTCAAACATAATATGTTTGGTTGGGGCTTGTCTACCCACCTCCATCTGTCCGGGGGCTGCGGACGGCGAAAACTGTGAAATCGATAATGAGAAGCGGAAATGCGTATAAACAAGAAAGTACCGCTGGGCGCGGTATTGAGCGGACTTGGCGGCCTCGCCCTTAGCCAGGTAGCAGTAGCGGCAGAGGTGTACCCCCTGTCGGATCCTCAGAATAGCGGGAAGTGGGTATACAACAGTGTGGTCAGCGATGAGTTCGATGCGCCCACTATCGACGAAGACCGCTGGTATATCGTCGGCAAGTTCGAAGATGGCAAGCCGGTCTACAAGCACCCGGATAACCCCGAGAAGAAAGTCTGGAAAGGGCGTGCGCCGTCCCAGTTCTCAGGGCGCAATTACCGACTGGAAGACGGAAAGCTGATACTGGAAACCCGCTGGGAGCCGGATTTCCCGTTCACCGATGAAATTCGGGTGCCGGTGTTTGGCGAGGCAATGCCCCATGAAAATATCACCACCGCCTGTTTTATTTCACGTAAACCCTTCAAATATGGCTACATCGAAATCAAGAGCAAGGCGGCGGACGCGGAAGTGTCCAGCGCGTTCTGGTCAATGGGGGAGGGGTTGGAATTTGATTTCTTTGAGCAGTTCGGCAGCCACCGCGAGGCGGGGAAGGAAGACAAGGATCGCGAGCTCTGGTGGTCCATTCGCGACTGGGACAAGTTGCGTGGTAAGCCAACCTACACCGAGCGCAAGGATCTTGGATTCCGCGTGGCCGATGACTTCCATGTGTACGGTATCGAGTGGGACGAGACCGGCGTTAAGTATTACGTGGATGGAAAGCTGTTCACCTCGGTAACAGCGGAAGAGGCCACCAGATGGGCACGGGAAAACCGCGAGGTGCCCGATGACTACGACGGTTACGTAGCCACCAAGCCGATTTACCTATGGTTGGATCAGGAAATCTTCCCGTGGGCTGGTCTTCCGGAAAGCAAGGAAGATCTGGAGCGCAACAGCCCTGAGGGTGAGAAGGACGATGGCGTGGTGGATTTCGCTATCGAATATGTGCGTGTTTGGCAGAAAGCCGAGTAAACAGCTGTAAGAAGGCCCCAATCACCGGATGGCTCTGGTGGTTGGGGCGAGTTTAGTCAGTGATCGTCAGCACAATTTTCCCTGAGTGTTTCTTCTTCTGGAATGACTCTTGGGCCTAGACTATCTGCGAGTATGCTATCCCCACTATTTTAACGGAGCGGACCGATTACGGTGATAGGCTCAATATTGGTCAGTGGAAATACATCATTACCGTTGGATGATTGGAAAACCGGAACTAGAGAGTAGTAGTGACCTTGAGGCAGATCTGTCGAAGGTGTCACGCTTGCCAGGTCGAGCTTCAGGTGTACGATTCCGCCGTATCGCTTGTCCTCGCTGGCAGTGGTGGAGTCAGAAGCGCTCGCGACAATCCTTACAAAACCTTGCGCATTTTTTTCGGTTAGGTTCACCGTGATGCCGTTGTGCTTATCACGCACTACATGGTGATTGCTGCCTCCGTGGTACCCCACGCTGACATCCAATTGGCCGCCACTCTGATAATCGGTACTGCGGTGCTTTTCGGCATTCCCCACCCACACCGATGGCAAAACTTCCCAGGCCTTGACGTAATCCACCTGCATGGTGGCGTCACCGGGAAAGCCCTCTGCCGTTACCGTTTCCGGATTGGGATCCGCCCGATTGCACTTCTCGTTGTACTTGATGAGTTGCCGGCGCAACCCCATGGAAAAAATGACATGCATCGGGCGGTGCCAGAAGAGATTGGGTTTCTCTCCGATGAGCTTGCCATCCACATACCAGCGGATGATATCTTTGCGATTCTCCACCGCGTAAGTGTGAAAGTCTTTCGAGGGATCAAAGGGGGCGTCGAACTTTAGTAGTTGGGAATCAGGGAAGGGCTTGGGGCGTCGCCAATAGGTTTTGCCATCTTCGCCCACAATGCGCGCGTGCAGGTTGTGGTCCATAACGTGGATCGGGTCTACATCATCTGGCCCCGGGCCGTACCAGTCTCCCTGTTGCAACTCGACGATATCAATTTCACTGTAATCCACGCTGCCGGGCACGTTGCGGTCCGGATACGGGTGGCCGTCGCTGTACATCCAGAAAGCCGGGCTGAGTCCGGGGAAAAGTGTTACCCCTTTCATGCTCGCTTCGTAATAGCCGTAAACGCTGTCGTGAACAGATTTCACCGCTCCGGACTTGTAGTAAAGCTCTCTGTCTTCTTTCTCTCCGCCATTGCAGGCATCTCGAAAGCTGCGCGTGTGGGTTTCCTGAGTGGCTGCGATGTTCAGCTTGCCACCTCGCACGTAGGCGCTGTCACTGTCGAATGTCCAGGCGCCAATAACCAGGTCGCTGGGGGCACTGATCCACTTGGCGGTTGCCAGGTGATTGCCACTGAAGTCGTCAGACAGCTTGCCCATTTCTCGCCATCGCTGCTCCCCCGCCACTGCACCGAGAGGTCGAACCTCTTGTGCCTGGGCCGTTGTAAGCGCGAAAGCGATCAGTAAGGCGTGTAATGGATTGGTGAGCTTTCTAGTCATGGGAGTTAGTCATGGGGTTAGTCATGAGAGTCGTAATATGCGAGTACTGAGGGGTGTTTGTCGGTCAGTTTCTTTGCAGTTGGCGCAGGCTCAAACGCGAGCATGTTTACCCTATATTAAACGTATTGCATTAACAAACATCATATGTTTGAATGCTCATTATTGCTATGAATTGACCAATAAATGTGCAAAATGTCGTGTCATTGCATTCAGTCGTCCCATTCGGGTGTCCCCGGGGAGTGTACCGACAGTTTGGTTACCAGTAGCAGCACCTTCACCGGTATCTTCTAATCTCACAGGTTGGATGACTTGAAAGATGCCCCTGCAATGCTTCCGGCTGGCACGACCCGCTTGCCGATAGGTTCAGGGGCTTTTCGATTAAGCGTTGAGTTATAAAGAAAATAATGAAAACAAAGATTCTGTTTTTCGTGCTGGCTGTGATCTCAGTGAGCGCCTGTGCCAAAAGTGATTCTGCCAGTGGAGCGTCTGAGCGTCCGCCGAATATCGTCCTGCTGTTTGCCGACGATGCCGGCTTTAACGACTTCGGCTTTCAGGGCAGCGAGGTCATGCAGACCCCAAATCTGGACAAGATTGCGGGTGAGGGCGTGCGGTTTACCCAGGGGTATGTTTCCGATGCTACCTGCGGTCCTTCCCGCGCTGGCCTGATGACGGGCAAGTACCAGCAGCGCTTTGGCTATGAAGAAATCAATGTGCCCGGCTACATGAGTGAGAACTCTGCGCTCACCGGTGCGGACATGGGGCTGCCGCTGGATCAAAAAACCATGGCGGACTACCTGAAGGACCTTGGTTACAAGACTGCGGTCTACGGCAAATGGCACCTGGGTGACGCCGACCGTTTCCATCCCCTGAACCGTGGCTTTGACGAGTTCTACGGCTTCCGCGGTGGCGACCGCAGTTACTTCAAGTACGACGGCGAGAACCCCTTGGGTAATGTGGCTTCCGCCTATGACAAAAAATTGGAACGCGGCCTGGGGCAGTACGAGGAGCACGAAGGCTACCTGACCGATGTGCTGGCCGATGAGGCCGCGCAGTTTATCGATCAGAACCAGGATCAGCCGTTCTTTATTTACCTTGCGTTCAATGCAGTACACACGCCCATGGAAGCGCTGGAAGAAGATATGCAGCGTTTCCCGCAGTTGAGCGGCAAGCGCCGCGAGCTGGCCGCCATGACCCTGGCCATGGACCGTGCAACCGGGCGGGTCATGGACAAGTTGGAGGCGCTGGGACTGTCGGACAATACCATCGTGGTTTTCTCCAATGACAACGGCGGTCCCACCGACAAGAACGCTTCCAGCAACTACCCGCTGGCGGGAACCAAGTCCAACCACCTCGAAGGCGGCCTGCGCGTGCCTTTCCTGTTGCGCTGGCCGGCCAAGGTGCCAGCGGGAGTGGATTACGATTTCCCGGTTTCCACACTCGACCTGCTGCCTACCTTCTATGAGGCAGCTGGCGGCAATGAATACGCGTCCAAGATCGACGGGGTAAACCTGCTGCCCTATCTGACCGGGGAAAACACCGATCGTCCGCACCAAAAGATGTACTGGAAAAAGGAAACCCGTGCGGTTATTCGCGACGGCGACTGGAAACTGATTCGCCACGCAGACCGCCCGGCTGAACTTTACGATTTGTCTCAGGATATCGGCGAGCAGAACAACCTGGCGGGCAAAGAGCCTGAGCGGGTAGAGCAGATGTTCAAAGACCTGTTTGCCTGGGAGCTGACACTGGAACGCCCGCGCTGGCTGCTGAAGCGCAAATTCGAAAAATACGATGTGGATCGCATGGACCAGTATCGCATCCCACAGAAACCTGACGCCTGATACGGGGAATACCGATGAAAATTGAAGCTATTGAGACGCTGTTCGGTGCCGTAGGCAATCGCAACCAGCTGCTGGTCAAAGTGGTCACCGAGTGCGGCATCGTCGGCTGGGGTGAGTCTGGCTTGTCCGGTCGCGAGCGCGCGGTGATCGGGGCCATGGACCACTTCCGCCCGTTCCTGCTGGGCAAGGATCCGCGTCAAATAGGGCGCATCTGGCAGGAAGTGTACCGCGGTCATTACTTTGAAGGCGGTCGCGTGTTTACCGCGGCCATGTCCGCACTGGATATTGCGCTGCACGATGTCGTCGGCAAGGCGCTGGGGGTGCCGGTATACCAGCTTCTCGGCGGCAAGCAGCGCGAGCGTATTCCCACCTTTGCCTGCTGCTATACCGAGGCCGACCCGGATCGCCTGGATGAGTTGGTAAAAGAGGTGCAGGCGCTGGTGGATCTTGGCTGGGCCACCATCCGTGTGATTCCCGCCGGATTTGATCACCCGGAAGTGTTTGAGCCTCGCGACTCCATCGCGCGCACCGCGCGCTGCCTCACCGAGCTGCGCAAGATCATTGGCCCGGATATCACCCTGGGTATCGACTACCACCACCGCCTCGGTGTGGCCGAGGCAGCTTCGTTCTGCCAGCGCCTGGCACCGGGCACCCTGGATTTTATCGAGGAACCGATTCGCAACGAGTCCCCGGATGCCTACGCCACCCTGCGCGGCATGACCGAGGTGCCGTTTGCCATTGGTGAGGAATTCAGCTCCAAGTGGGCGGCGGCGCCGTACCTGGAGCGCGGGCTGACCCAGTACCTGCGTGTGGATGTGTGCAATATCGGTGGTTTTACCGAGGCGATGAAAGCGGCATCCCTGGCGGAAACCCACTATGTGGATGTAATGCCGCACAATCCGCTGGGACCTGTGTGCACTGCCGCCTCCAACCATTTTGCCGCGGTGCTGCCGAACTTCAGCCTGATGGAAACCCACCAGGGGCCTTTCTGCAAATTCGGTTTCCACGACTCGGCACTGTTCCCGGTCCAGCACAAGCTGGATGGGTGCGACTTTGTAGTGCCGGAAGTCCCCGGGCTTGGCGTAGAGGTGAATGAAGATGCCTTCCGTCAATCCGCACCGGTACCCGTCGAGCCGCCGCACCTGAGGAAGCCGGATGGCTCCGTGACCAACTGGTAAGCCGTGGGTAACTCAATAATTCAGGTGAACCGCCGGCAGTGGCTGCTGGGCACCCTGGCGATCGGCCTCGGTGTTCCCCGCGCTTCTGCCCAGCACAGTGAACATAACCATATGACAGCTAGTACCGAATCCAATCCGGCAGACGTTTCTGCGGAAGTCTTTGATGATCGAATCTGTGCATTGGGGGAGGGCCCTCTGTGGCACCCGCAGCGCAAGACCCTGTATTGGGTCGATCTGCTGAACAATCGTGTTCTGGCCCGGGGCAAATCCGGTGTCGATGAATGGGATCTCGGCGAGATGCCTTCTGCGCTGGCGTGGATCGATACCGAGCGCATGCTGGTGGCCTGTGAAAGCGGCCTGAATATCCTGTCCCTGGAGACCGGTGAAAAGACCTTGCTGTGTACGCTCGAGCCGGAAATCCCGGGCAACCGCAGTAACGACGGTCGCGCCGACCCCTGGGGTGGCTTCTGGATTGGCACCATGGGCAAAAATGGTGAGCCGGGGCAGGGCAACCTGTATCGCTGGTACCGGGGTGAGCTGCGCAAGCTGGATACCGGACTGACCGTGCCCAATGGTCTTTGTTTTGATCGCGAGCGCCGCCTGGCGTACTACGCCGACTCCGCCGCAAACACCGTGTACAAGCTGGCGCTGGATGCACAGACCGGGTGGCCGGAATCAGAGCGGGAGGTGCACCTGGACCTGGCAGAGGAGCAGCTGATCCCGGACGGCGCGGTAGCCGATGCCGCAGGCAATATGTGGACTTCCCTGTGGGACGCGGCCCGCACCCAGTGTTACAGCCCGCAAGGGGAGGTGCTGGGCGCGTTGAGGGCACCGGTGATCCGCACTACCTGCCCGGCGTTTGGCGGCGAAGACTTTACCGATATGTATGTGACCACTGCCGCGGTGGGCCTGGAAGATGCAACCGATGCCCCCGTCGCCAACGGCGTGACACTGGTGTACCGCAATGCGGTGCAGGGACAGCCAGAACCCGCGGTGATACTGGATGGTGCTGTGGCCGGCTGACACGGGTTGAGCAAAAGGAATGCGTTGCCACCCTAAACATCATATGTTTAAATAAGTCCTATAGGTCGCTGGGGGTCTCCTACCGGCGATCAGCGATGAAGAATTCAACAAGGTACCAACAATGAATAACAATAGTGCCGCCAGTAATGTCACCAAGTTTGCACTGATCGCCGCCTTCGGCGGTTTTGTGTTCGGACTGGATGCTGCAAATATTTCCGGCGCCGTGCGCTTCGTCAGCTCCCAGTTTGAGCTGAGCAGCATGCAGGTGGGCACCCTGGTGGGTTGTGCCATCGTCGGTGTGATTATTGCGCTGTTTTTCACTGGTACCCTGTGTGAGCGTTTTGGCCGCAAGAAAGTACTGCTTGCCATTGCAGGTACTTACTCTCTCTCCACACTTATTTCGGCCTTCGCCGTGGACTACAACATGTTGGTCCTCGGCCGTTTTATTGGTGGTGTCGCCTTCGCCTCGATCACGGTTTCGGCCATGTATATCGGTGAAGTGGCGCCGGCGGACAAGCGCGGCAAGTTTGTCTCGGTGAATCAGTTGCTGATTACCCTGGGCAGCCTGCTGGCGTTTATCGTCAATTATTTCCTCGTCAAATCCATGGCGGATATCAGCTGGATTCACAACGAAAACGTGTGGCGGCTGATGCTGGGTTTCGAGCTGGTGCCGAATATCATCTGGTTCTCCCTGCTGCTGACTATTCCCGAATCTCCACGCTGGCTGGTAACCCGGGGCCGCGAACAGGAAGCGCGTGAAGTATTTGCCCGTGTTGCGCCTGAGTCCCAGGTGAGCAGCCTGGTCAACGAAGTGCGTGGCAGTATTGATGAAGAGCGCAGTAACAACACTCTGGATCAGCTTAAAACCCTGTTCAGCAAGCCCATGCGCCTCGTGGTGCTCATCGCAGTTTGCTATGCGGTAGTGCAGGGCGCGACCGGCATGAACGCAGTGCTTTTCTACGCGCCGACTGTGTTTGAGCAGGTGGGCATGAGCGTGGAAGACAGCTTTATGCAGACCATTGTGCTCGGTCTGGTTGCGGTGGTGTTTACCCTGGTGGCGATCACTACGGTTGAAAAGCTTGGCCGCCGTGTGCTGACGCTTGCGGGCCTTGCGCTGATTGTGGTTGCCCATGCATCTACTTGGTACGGCTTTGAGTCTGCCCGCTATACCCTGGATGAAAATGCGATCGCGACCCTGGAGGCGCAGCAGGTCGATGCAACGCCGCTGGCTCCCTATATCGGCAAGACTTACGAGAACGATGTTGAGCTGAAGAACGATATCGCCGCAGTTTACTCGAAGAAGGATGTGCCGCTGGTGAGCGGGCCCATCATCAATTCCACCATTGAAATCAGTGCGGGCTTTGTGCTCTTCGGGATTTTCGCTTTCCTTGCCGCATTCAATATGTCTATCGGGCCGGTGATGTGGGTGATTTTCTCTGAGATTTTCTCCAACCGGGTGCGCAGTGTGGCACTGCCATTTGCCGCGCTGGTGCAGAGTATTTCCAGCTATCTGATCCAGCAGTTCTTCCCATGGCAGCTGGAGCACCTCGGAGCGGCCAATACTTTCCTGAATTACGGTGTGATTGCGTTTATCGGTATGCTGGTCATGCTGATGATCCTGCCGGAGACGAAAAATAAGTCTATCGAGCAGATCGAAAAAGACCTGGTTCGTCCCGATACAGCTGCAAAGCCGGAACTGGCGACCTGAGTCACCAGTGTGGCGGATGTATAGAGAGCGGTAGTTATGAGTGCACGTCTGCAAGGTAAGGTCGCCATTGTCACCGGTGCATCGGATGGCATTGGCAGTGCCATCGCCCGTCTGTTTGCTGCCGAAGGCGCAAAAGTTTGTGTGGCGGATATTGATGTTGAGCGCGGCCTGGCATTGGTTGAAGAGCTGAGGGCCGCAGGGCAGCAGGCTATTTTTGCCAATACCGATATTGCCGATGAGGCGTCGGTCAACGCCATGGTGGAGGCCACCCGCGAGCAGCTGGGAAGCCCGGACATTCTGGTAAACAACGCCGCCCTGACTCCGATGGGCAAAAGTGTGTTGGATGTGTCGCGGGAGCAGTGGCAGAAGAACTTTGCCGTGAACGTGGATGGAATGTGGCACTGCTGTCGAGCGGTGCTGCCGATGATGCAAGCGGCCGGCGGTGGCAGCATTATTAATATCGGTTCTGTGCACTCTTTCAAAATCGTGCCGGACAGTTTTCCCTATGCGGTGACCAAGCATGCGGTAGTGGGACTGACGCGGACCCTGGCGGTGGAATTTGGCCCCGACAATATCCGTGTGAATGCATTGTGTCCGGGGATGGTCGAAACTCCCAACGCATTCAAGGCCTGGGAGCAAACCGAAGATCCCGAGGCGATACGTAAGGCCATCGGCGATGTGCATCCGTTGCGCCGCAACGCCAGCACAGAAGAAATCGCCTATCCGGCACTGTTTCTGGCAAGTAGTGAATCAAGTTTCATGACTGGGCACAGTCTTGTTGTGGACGGAGGGCGCTCGGTGCTCTACCACGATTGAGTGTGGTTTCTCATCTCGCCACACTCCCACTTTGGTTATGCGTGTTGCGCACAAAGTGTTGTCTTGCCGGCGTCCTCACGGGCGCCGGCTTTTTTATTTCTGGCCGCTGCATATGCTCCCGCTATTTGCTGCTGCTCTCCTTCTGTTCTCTTTCGTCTGTCTTGTTGCCGATCCGCCGGGCCAAATGGCTGTGAATCTTCACAAACGTATTGTTAGTGTAAACATCATATGTTTAAATTGTTCGTAACTGGAACGAATCAATAAGCTTGAGGTAGGTGGTTGCGGGCTTCTTTCGCGCAGTCGCCACCTGGGCTAGCAACAGGGGACTCACTATGGCAATGGCCAAGCGCATGTACATCGGGGGCGCGCTGCAAGGCGACTCTTACCTGGACGTCGTCAATCCGGCGACTGAAGAAGTTGTCGCCAGCGTCGCCGAGGCGAGCATTGCAGACGCCCACAGCGCACTGGAAGCCGCACAAGCTGCATTTCCTTCCTGGTCTACCACCAGCGTCGCCGAGCGCGTCAGCTGGATGCACAAACTGCGTGATGCGGTCCTTGCCAATGAAACTCACCTGCGCGAGTGCATCCACCTGGAAATGGCCAAGCCCTGGGCGGCCACCAAAGACGATTACCAGATGCTCGTGCACAGCCTCGAGTTCTACGCAGAAGAAATTACCCGACTGCACGCAGAGTCCCTGGTGGATCGGGAAGGCACCCACGTGCATACCCTGTCGCGTCAGCCTGTAGGCGTGGCTGCCGCCTTCCTGGCCTGGAACTTCCCGCTGTTGAATCTGGCTTACAAGCTTGGGCCTGCACTGGCCGCTGGCTGCCCGATTGTGATCAAGCCTTCTTCCAAGACACCACTTTCCGCTTACGCGGTTGGCGAACTCTGCGCTGAGATCGGCCTGCCGGCGGGTGTGGTGAATATCATCGCCGGTGTGGATCACGAGATTGGCGATGCCATTTCGGCCTCCACCATTCCCGCGCTGCTGACTTTAATCGGTTCCACGCAAACCGGTATGCATGTGATGCGCACCGGTGCCACTTCCATCAAACGGTATTCCATGGAGCTGGGCGGTAATGCGCCGGCGCTGGTATTTGCCGATGCGGACCTTGACCAGGCCGCGGATGTTATCTGTGGCGTCAAATACGCTAACTCCGGCCAGATCTGTGTAACCCCCAACCGGGTATTTGTGGAAGCGGGTGTTGCCGATGCCTTCCGGGAAAAAGTACTGGCGCGCGCGGCAGCGGTAAAAGTGGGTTACGACCGCGATGGGGATATCGATATGGGGCCGGTCATTGACCAGGGTTCCTGGCAGCGCATTGATGGGTTGGTAAAAGATGCGGTGGAGAAGGGTGCGACCCTGCTGCACGGCGGCAATAAACCGGAAGGTCTTGCAAAGGGCGCTTATTACGCACCCACCGTGCTGGACGGCGTAAACAACACGATGCGCCTTTACGATGAGGAAGTGTTTGGCCCGGTGATCAGCTTGCTGACCTTTACCGATGAGGATGAAGTACTGGCTCAGGCCAATGACACCGATGCGGGTCTGTCCTCGTTCATCTTTACGGCGGATATTGAAAAAGCCGAGCGCTGCGCGGCCCAGCTGCAATTTGGCGAAGTACAAATCAACGGCATCAAGTACGCCATTGATCTGCCGCACTGCGGCGTGAAGCAATCCGGCATCGGCGTGGATTGCTCGCACCTGGCACTGGACGATTATCTGGCGCCGAAGCGGGTGACGCGGGCGATTAAAAAATAAAACTCGGATTGTATTGGGAATAGTTTTGGGGACAGATTTGGGAATAGCTCCATGAA
This sequence comes from Microbulbifer elongatus, assembly GCF_020524885.1. Taxonomy (GTDB): domain Bacteria; phylum Pseudomonadota; class Gammaproteobacteria; order Pseudomonadales; family Cellvibrionaceae; genus Microbulbifer; species Microbulbifer elongatus_A. The sequence continues at coordinate 1,165,529 of NZ_JAIVKJ010000001.1, forward strand.
AATAACAAAAATCATCAGCCACGTACTGCAATACGATCTCGAAGAAGAGTTGGGGTATTCACAGCAGTATTATTTGAAGCGCACCACCCACCTGGTGGAAGTGCAAACCGATGTGGGCATCACCGGCTGGGGTGAATGTTTCGGTGGTGGCAATGTGGCCTTTGCCAATAAGGCCATTGTGGAAAAAGTGATTCAGCCGATGATCCTGGGTATGAACCCAATGGATCGGGAAGTGATCTGGCACACCGTGTACAACCTGTTGCGCGACCACGGCCAGAAGGGCATGCCCATGCAGTCCCTGTCTGGTGTGGATATTGCCCTGTGGGATATCGCCGGTAAGGCCCTGAACCAGCCGGTGTACCAGCTGCTCGGCGGCGCCTTCCGCGAGCGTATTCCCGCATACGGCTACGGCATGATGCTGCAGCGTGTGCCCGACCTGAAAGAGCGCTTTGCCGCCGAAGCCGTCGTCATCCGCGAGAAAGGTTTCAAGGCGATGAAAATGAAAACCGGCCTGGGTCACAAGAAAGACGTAGAGCTGGTGGAAGCGGTGCGTAACGCCATCGGCGACGACGTGGGCCTGATGGTCGATGCCAACCACGCGTACACCACCCGCGAAGCCATCCCTATGGGCCGCGAGTTCGAAAAGCTGGGGGTTGACTGGTTTGAAGAGCCCGTCGCACCGGAAGACTACCGCGGCTATCGCGACCTGTGCGAAGCGTTGGACCTGAATATCTCTGGTGGTGAGTGCGAGTTCACTCGCTGGGGTCACCGGGAACTCATCCAGAACCGCTGTGTGGATATCCTGCAGCCGGAAGTTTGTGCTCTGGGTGGCATTACCGAGTACCAGAAAGTACTGGCACTGGCGACCGCCAACTTTATTCCGGTAGTGAACCACGTCTGGGGCTCCGCCGTGGCAGTGGGTACAAACCTGCACCTGTTAGCCGCACTGCCGGACCTGCCCGGCGCCGCGCACCCGGTGCAGCCAATGCTGGAATACGACACGACGCCAAACCGCTTCCGCGAAGAGCTGCTTACCGAGCCCCTGCGTATCCAGGAGCAGGTGGCGGAGAGTGGCGGCACAGTAGCCCTGCCGAAGGGCCCGGGTCTCGGTATCGAACCGGACCGCGACTTTATCAAACACTTTGAAGTTGACGCCTGACGTCAGCTGACGGTTTTAAACCGCAAGTCGCAAACTCCATATCTGAAGCCCCGGCGGTCTACCGAATGTAAGTAGTCGACCGGGGTTTTTATTATCTGACGGATAGCTCCATGACAGAACACTCAAGCGCTTCACCAGCCCTGATCGGCGTTGACTGGGGTAGCTCCAACTTCCGCGCATTCCTCATGGATCGCAACGGCGAGCTGGTGCAGGAAATCACCAGCCCCAAAGGCATGCTAACCATCGTTCAGAACGGGTTTGAACCTTTTCTGCTGGAGCAGATCGCGCCCTGGTTGGAAAGTGGCAAGCTTCCGGTGTTGATGACCGGCATGGTGGGCAGCGCCCAGGGCTGGAAAGATGCGGGCTATGTGGATTGCCCGCTGCCGCTGTCGGCGATGGGTCAGAAACTCTGCCAAATTGAAAACAGCGCTGGGCTTTCCATGGCGATTGTTCCCGGTGTGCGCGGCCGCTCCTTCAGTGGCTTCGCCGATGTGATGCGTGGGGAAGAAGTGCAGATCCTCGGCGCTGAGTTACTTCAGGCAGAAAACACAAACGCAAGTGGCGGCACGGCGGGTTTGCGCTTGATGTGCTTGCCCGGTACCCACGCCAAGTGGGCGAGGGTGGACTTGTGCTCTGTGGCGAGCGCCGAGCCCGAACAGGGCATTATGGATTTTGCCACCTGCATGACTGGTGAGCTGTTCAATGTCCTGTGTAAGCACAGCATTCTGGGTCGACTGATTCCCGTAGATACCGAAGGCAAGATAGCTAGCCCGTTCAATGACGCTGCGTTTGACCGCGGTGTCGCCATGGCGGCGGAGCATCCCAGCCTGCTGCATACCCTGTTCAGTGCGCGCAGCGCCGTTGTGGCCGGGGCCATATCAGATACCTTCCAGTTGACCGAGGGGGAAGTGCACAGCTATCTGTCCGGGGTATTGATCGGGGCGGAAATACACACGGTCACCGCAGAAATTGGCCGCCCCTCCCATGTCACCTTGGTGGGTGGCGGCAACCTCACTTCCCTGTACCAGCGCGCGCTCGAACTGCACGACATTCCGTCCGAGAGCATCGAAGGCGATCGCGCAGTGCGCCGCGGCCTCGTCGCCATTGCCGGTACCGCCGGCCTGCTGTAACCCATGCGATTTTGGAGCATAGACATGAGCAATAACCCAGTAACCCGTTATCTCGAAGCACTGCCACTGGTGGCAATACTCCGCGGTGTGCAGCCTGTCGAGGTGGTTGCAATCGCCGAGACTATCCGCGAATCCGGATTCCGTATTATCGAGGTTCCCCTTAACTCTCCTGAGCCCTACGCGAGTATTCAGGCACTGGCGGAAGTGATAGGTGACGACGTACTGGTCGGCGCCGGCACCGTACTGACGGTGGAGCAAGTGCGAGCCGTAGCCAATGCCGGTGGCAAGGTAATCATTTCCCCAAATACGAACGAAGACGTGATTCGCGAGACCAAACGCCTGGGCCTGATTTCCATGCCGGGATTCTGTACCCCCACCGAGGCGCTGGCGGCTGCGGCGGCCGGCGCCGACGCCTTGAAACTCTTCCCGGCTACCGCCCTTGGGCCGGAAGGCTTCAAGGTCGCTTCGGCAGTATTTCCGGACCTACCTGTGCTGGCGGTAGGTGGGGTGTCGCCGCAGGATATGCCGGAATACCTCGCCGCGGGTTTCTCTGGCTTTGGCCTGGGCTCGGGCCTTTACCGCGCCGGCATGACCGTAGAGCAGGTGCGCGAAAATGCCGACGCTTACGTCAACCTGTACCGCGAGAACCAGCCGTAACACGCTCGGCTCTTGCCGCTGAATATTCAACTCCTTCGAATCGATAAACGCGCATTAGAACCATGAAATATATTCTCGCCGCTTATGCGACCGCCCCCGTGACCGACACCTGGCAGCCGGAGCTCCAGGCCAGCTATCTGGATGGAATCCGGCAGTTGCACAATATCCGTGGTATCGAGCACCCGTTCACCGGGCAGTTGCATCCGCACGACGATGACTGGTTTCTCGCGCACATCGATCCAAACTGGGACTTCGTCTTCACCGGCGTGCCGGGCATCATGGCGCGCCTGAGTGAGAATGCGGCATTTGGTATTGCATCCGACGACCCAAGCGGGCGCGAAGCCGGCCTCGAGTTCTACCGTCAGATGTGTACCGCGGTGAAAAAACTCAACGCCCATCTAAATCGAAAAGCCGTTGACTTTATCCAGCTGCACACCAGCCCGAATCGCACGCGAGCGTCCGCCTCCGCAGAATCTCTGAAAGCGTCACTGCGGGAAATTCTGTCCTGGGATTGGGATGGAGCGGAGCTGGTCATCGAACATTGCGATGCCTTCTCTGAACGGATGGAGTGTGAAAAAGGCTTTCTGTCTATGGCTGATGAAATCGCTGCAATTTCAGAGGTAAACAAGGAGCTTGGCACCGACCTGGGAATCTCTATCAACTGGGGCCGTTCCGCACTGGAAGCCCGTAGTGCAGAGGGGCCGTTGGAGCACTTGCGTCAGGCACGTGCGGCCGGCCTGTTGCGTGGTTTTATGTTCTCTGGAATTTCCGATAAGGAGACCCCTTACGGCGTATGGCGCGACTCCCATATGCCACCGGCAGAAATATTCAAAGGCGGCAACTTTGAACCTGCCTCACTGCTCACCAAGGAGCAAATGGCGCTCAGCCTGGAACTCGCCAACTGGCAGCAGTTGGACTTTCTCGGCGTGAAAATCGGCCTGCGCCCCATGGATGCCAGTGTCGAGACCCGCGTGGCCTACAACCGGGACACATTGGCAGCCATTGACCTGATCACTCTCACCGCAGGGAACTGACACCGACTGCGGGCTACCCGATCATCACCTAAGAATAGATAAAAGATTGTTTGCGAGAGAATAATATGAAGAAGACCCTGCTGTGTGCTGCTATTGCCGCACTTTTACCACTCGGGCTTGGCGCTTGCTCCGAGCAGAAACCCGAAGCCGCTGCGCTGGAGAAGCCCGCCAAAGAGAATACTGCCAGCGCCAATCCGCTGGAAGCATCCGCGCTGAGTAAAATCGATGCACTCGAAGTTCAGGTAAAAGCAGCGCAAGCCAAAGGCCTGGACGTCACCCGTGAAGAAACCACTCTGTGGTTCGCCAGGGAATTCCTCAAGTTTGCCAACTGGGACGAACAGAACCGCGACGCCGTGGCCTACATGTTCGAAGCTTACGCACCTTACAAAGACAAGAAAGACCAGCTGGCTGACGAGTTGCCCGATTTCGAGCGCCGCAAAGTGATCGAAATCCTCGATGCGAGTATCGAGGAGTTGGGCAAGGTTATAAGTGGCGAGATTAAGCGTCGCCCGGTGCCCAAAATTGACTGGGAGAACATCGAAGTCGGGGACAACGTGCTGCTCAGCAATGGTAAGCCCGCCTTCCTCTACGACTACTTTTCCAAATCGGTAGGTCGGCCTCTGACTGACACCGCGGTGTATAACGACCACCTCGGTGCTATTTTCCACGGTGGGGAGAACCTCTATCCGGTGGACCACGACCGCGCCATCAACTCCTTCCTGCTGAAAGAAGACGGCACCTTTGATGATGAGTTGATGAAAGAAGTCACCGACATTGACCCGAGCAACGTCGGCTTTCTGATTTACTGGAATATGGGTATTCCCGAGTGGGTTGAAAAGAAAGAACCGGAAGTGCGCCTCGGTCGCTCCCTGTTTACCGGCTATGACATCGACAACCCGCTGGTGCGTGACGTGTGGGGAAAAATCGCCAGTCACACAGGCGAGCTGACGCGCGGCAAGAAAGTGACCCAACTGGGCTACATCCTGGCCAACGAGCCGCACTGGTACAGTGAAAAAGGCCACTGGAGCCAGAACTTCCAGGAAATGAACGCGATCAGCTCCTACACCCTGGATGCATTCCGCAACTGGCTCGACGGGAAATACCAGGGCGACGTCAAGCGTCTGAACACCAACTGGGATAGCGATTTCTCCGGCTTCGACAGTGTGCAGATCGAAATCCCCATCGACCCCGCCACCCGCGGTACCCCGATGTGGTACGACTGGTCCCGCTACAACATGGACCGCGCCATCAACTGGTTCACCTTCCTCCAGGGTGAGCTGCACAAGGGCAACCCGGATGCGGATACCAGCATCAAAATCATGCCCAACATGTACAGCGAGAATAATCGCTCTCACGGTATTGATGTCGAGGCACTGACCGATCTGACCTCCATGATCGGCAATGACGCCAAAACCCGGGAAACCCGCCATCTAGGTTACAAGCAACCGGAACCCTGGGAAGAGCATTACAGCTGGTTCTGGGAAGAAATGAGCATGAGCTACGACTTTATGGAGTCGGTCTCACCCGGGAAAATCCATGTAAACAGTGAAAGCCATTTCCTGTCCTCCTCCTGGTGGCGCGACCTCGACACCAGTGTGGATTACGTGAATAGCGTCTACTGGTTGGCAACCCTGCAGGGCATGGACGCCAATATGGCGTGGTTCTGGGCCCGCGATCCGGATGGTTCCCCGGAAGACCGTCTCGAAGGGGAAATGAATTTCTTTGACCCGGCACTGGCGGGTTCCTTTGCTGGCTCGGTCAACCAGCAGCCACATATTGCTAATGCCTATACCCAGGTGATGTACGACCTGAACAGCTTCTCGGAAGAGATTGTTGCCCTGCGTGAACAACGCCGTCCCATCCGTCTGTTCCACTCGGAAACCTCCGCCATCAACAAGCCGCGTCATATGAGCGAGCAGTGGAAAGCCTACGAAAGCCTGTTCTTCGATGGATTCCCGGTGGGTTTCGCCACCGAAAATATCATCAACAAGCAGGATCACAGCCAGTGGGATGTGATTGCCGTGTATAGCACCCAGTATGTTACCGCATCGGAGCTGGCGGCACTGCAGGACTACCTGAACAAGGGTGGAACCGTTGTGGTGGATACCGCGCAAAGCCTGAGCATGGACGAATACGGCAAACCGCACAAAAAAAAGTTGTCTCAGGGCAAAGGCAAGCTGATTGTTTTGAACAAAGAGGGCGACGTGGCGGCCCTGCGCGAAGCGGCTCTGGAAGCCGCGGCGCCTAGCCTGCCGGCAGTCAATCTCGTCGAAGACAATGGTACCGCACACAAAGGCACTACCTGGCGTGCCGTACAGCAGGATGACGGCGCCTACCTGGTCAGTATTCTCAATATCGGCAAGCACACTGCCAAGCTGGATCTGAGCCTGAAGGGCGCGGACGCGGTGGCCATTGCCGATCTGTTTACCGAGAAGCGTGTGGAGAGCCAGTTTGAGCTTGATCCAAAGGGTGTCATGTTGCTGAGAGTAAAGACTCTATAAATTTTCCTGTTTTGTGGCCGCTCCCCGCGGCCTTTTTTTTGCCGATAAATCGATTTCAGATTAGTTTCGGCAAGCGCGAAAAACTGAACAAAAATGAAGGGATTTATGCATAGGCTTTTTAAGAGACCCTGGCTTTTTAAGAGACCCTGCAAGTCTACACTGCTGATGGCTTGCTTTTCCTCCAGTCTCGCACTGGCAGCGACTGCCGAAAGCGAAAAATCGACCAGTCTTTTCACTGAAGTCTCGGATCTGATTCCCATCGAAAAGCGCGAGCGCCGTAAGTGGGATAGCCCCATGATTGCCGATCTGGATGGCAACGGCTTTCAGGATATTGTATTGACCGAGCACGCCCACAAAGTACAGATTTTCTGGAACGAAGGCGGTACATTTTCAGGTCCACAGGATTTGATTAGCGGCGATATGCACGGGCAGGGGCTCGGGGATTTCGACAATGACGGTCAGCTGGAAATTATCGTTGCCCAGGGTGGTGGCAATGGCAGCAATCCGAGAAAGCCTGTGCATTTCGAGGTTGGCAGGGACCGCTCCGTCAGCAAGGCCAGCATACTGTCGCATTTCGAAAAGGGGCGTGGGCGATCCATCAAGCCCTTTGATGGTGATAACGACGGTGACCTCGATCTGTTCCTGACTGGCTTTTTTACCCCGGAGCAGAAGTTCAAGGGGGCAAATCACCTGTACCGTAACGATGGCAAAGGCAACCTTGAATTCGTCCAGCACCTGCCATTCAGTGACCGCCTTAGCTATCTCTCGACCACCACCGATTTCAACGGGGACGGTGATGCGGATGTCCTGGTGTTTGGCGGGAACCGGCTCGTTGCGCTGGAAGGTGGTGAAGGGCTCACCTTTACCGAGGTCACCGAAGCGCGTTTCGGAAGCCTGAAAAGTATCAATGACATCAGCGCAATCTCTTCCATTGACTTTGATCGGGATGGGGACCTGGACCTGGTGCTCAGTCGCTCTGAACATCAGTTTGAGAACGAGACTTATCTTGACCAGGAAAACCAGCGCTATGCGTTCTTTTCCCGGTTTTCCTCGTTACAGCTGGATGACCTGAAGATTGATGGCGATCTGACACTGGAAAACCTGCAAATGGCGTATCCACACTTCGACGTATTCGCCGGCAAGGCCAGGAAGCGTCTGAAGATTGAATCCAGAGAGCAGTCACAGCGCTCCTGGGATGCCGACAGTTCCGGGTTATTGGATGTTGTTGTGTCAGCGCAAGAGGCCGCGGGTTTTCCCGATAACGCCTGTGCACCCGGGGTGAAAATCAAGGACCTGCCGGAGGACTCCCCGCCCGGTCTGTATGTAGGTTACATGGGGGAGGGGGTATGGCGTATTTGTAACCAGACCCTGTCCCCCACGGCTGCGGTAGTCCACAATGTGCGCTCGAACCCTTCCACCACCAGTGACGAAGCGCTACCCGCAAAACTGCTGGAAAACCGCGATGGAAAGTTTGTGGACGTAACGGAAGCCATGGGAATCCGTATCGGCGAGCAAACCACCGTCGCGCTGGTGGTGGATTTAAATAACGACGGCTGGGACGATCTCTATTTCAATCGTTACGGCAATATGGCGATGGAGAACCAGCAGATTGTGTATTTGAACCAGCAAGGGCAGACTTTCCAGCGCCTGGAGTCTCACGGAGTGGTCGCTACAGAGCGCGGCGCTACCGGCAGTGGTGCGGCCAAGATAGATTTCGATAAAGATGGCGACTACGACATTCTCACCGCCAGCGAGCGAGGACTGTGGCACCTGTTTAAAAACAACACAGAAAGCCTCAATGGCCATTATTTTATCGGCTTTACCCTGGGAGCGTCGCCCTCCGGTAAGGCATCGGTATTGGGGGCCGCGGTAGAGGTGCGCGCCTGTGGGAATACTTGGCGTCAGGTCGTGGGGGATTCCGCCTCTTCCTATGGCGTGCCAGTGAATAATGATCTGCTGTTTGGATTGGGCCAGTGCGATAAGGTGGATATCGTCAGTATCCGCTGGACCAATGGTGAGACCCAAGTCGTTAAGGGATATGAGGTGAATCGGTACAACGATACGCGTCACTGAACGATTCAGGTGGCTCGCTGAGCTCGAAAAGGCGGCACACCCTGTGCCGCCAGTCTTAAGCGCTAGCTGACGTTTTCCGGGTTCCAGTCTGGATTACAGCGATAGTCCCGGTTGAGCGAACTCAACGCTGCCATGTCCTCTCGGTCCAGCTCGAAATCAAACACGTTAAAATTTTCCTGTATCCGCGCCAAACGCACGGATTTCGGGAAGGTGGGAATTCCCTGCTGTAGAATCCAGCGGATACACACCTGTGCTTTGGATTTTCCATATTTTTTCGCAATCTCAAGAACACGGTCTTCCTCAGAGACCTGCATCCGCGCGAGAGGGCTGTACGCCGTCAGCTGGATACCTTTGCTGGTGCAGTAATCGCGCAGTTCTTTCTGGTACAGGTATACATTGTACTCAACCTGATTGACCGCCGGTGTCACCCTGGCGTAACCCTGCAGCTCCTCCAGGTGTCGTACAGTAAAGTTGCTGACGCCGATCGCGCGGCACCTTCCACTCGCGTATAGATCTTCTATTGCTAGCCAGTTTTCCTTGCGGCTACCAGGGCTGGGCCAGTGCATCAGGTAAAGATCGATCACGTCTCGCTGTAGTTTATCCAGGCTCCGATCAAAGGCTTCCAGCGTGTCTGCGTGCCCTTTGGCTTCCGGGGTAAGTTTCGTGGTGACGAAAATATCGCTATCGCCACTCTTCTGCGCCCATTTCTGCAAGGCTGAACCCACGTCCTGCTCGTTCTCGTAGACCTCCGCGGTATCGATGTGCCGATAGCCCGTGTCGAGGGCGTTCAGCACGGCATCTTGCGTTTCCTGTCCTGGGGGAGAAGACCAGACACCAAAGCCGAGTAGTGGCATTTGAAGTCCGTTGTTCAAGGTCACACTTTGCGATGACGGAGTTGTGGATTGCATGTTTTCTCTCATAGCTCTTGTATTGATCCTTGTATTGACCCTGGCTCAGGTTTGCGTGGCCAATAGTACTAAGGAACCTCTGAATAATTACTGCGCGTGTGTCTGGCGGCATCCGGCTGTGCTCTCAATGCTCACGTACTGCAAGTACGCTCCGCTTGTTCCGCGCAGGCGGCTACCACCAGACACCCGCTCGCTACATTATTCAGAGGTTCCCTAATTAGAAAGGGCCAGTTGCTTTCACAACTGACCCTTTAAACCACCTTTTATCCGTTTAAAAGGTTGTGGTTAATCCCAGCGCTCTACCGGACACGCCTGCATGCCATAGTAGTTGCACACGCGCGCCGAATAGGTGTTGTCGTCAATAGACTCCAGCTTCGGCTCCGGGAAGCCAATCATCTCCAGACTATAGATATTGATATTGAAGTTGTAATCAATACCCGGCTCGTTGCCATCAATTACGCCGCCGATGGAAGGGCCAATATAGATCTGCCCCTGACGAGACCACTGATCAGTCGAAGGCAGACAGACGTTTTCGCACATGGGGTTAGTGTTGGCGAAGTAGTCCAGCTGGTCCTGCTTCAGGTGTGCATCCATGCCGTTGTTCACCGTCACATTGTAAATATGCGACTCTTCGAACCAGCCTGGCTTTAGCCCGGTTCGCTGGTGCACGTTATCCAGACAGCTGCCAATCGGGTTGATACGTGCCGCCCACTGGTTGACGCCGCGGGCGTAGGGCTGCGCAGAGCAACCTGCACCGTAGGTAGCATCAATTTCGGCGCGCCACTGTTCGCGCGTATACGCCTGGCCGGCGGGGCTGAACAGTTCAACGTAACCATCGTCAACGCGCACTGCGAAGCCACAACCGTTGGAGATCACACCGTCTACCTGCACGGATCCGTTCTCCTGGAAATGCGGGCCAAACATGACCGGCGCCAGACAATCGGTGCCGCTGATGTTCTCTGCGAAGATATTGCGGATGCCACCCTTGCCGAAGTCCTTCATGGTGAGGTTGTCCGTCTCCATGCGCAGCGTGATACCGCCTTCGCTGTGCAGGTCGCGGAACAGGATATTGTCCGCCGCGTAGGTCTGGATAACGCCGTAGCCAAACAGGGAGTTACGCTGGTCTACCTTCTCGATAATGCCGTTAACCGGCCAGAAGATATCGTTGCCTCTCTGGGTGATACCCACAAGGAAAGAGGCAAATATCGTCTTGTTATCTTCGATGGTAAAGTTGGAGAATTTGAAGTTTTCAATATCCCCCATCTTGAACACCGCGGTTCTCTCGTTCGGTGCATTGCGCAGATCGATGGTGAATCCGTCACCCAGGCCCACAAAGCTAAAGTTTTCCGCTTTGCCCTGGTTGCCGTTACCCATCTCAAACATCCAGACGTTGTACCCGCCTCCCTCGGCCATGTGGAAGGTCACACCTTCTTCCATTTCCATGTGCACGTTTGAGCGCAGGTGCAGGCTGCGGAAGTAGTAGTCACCGGCCGGTACAGTCAGCTTGCCGCCGCCCAGGTTACTGCTGATGTCATCCAGAGCGGCCTGCATTGACGCGGTATCGTCACCGGCATCCAGGTTGTTCACACCGTAGTCGGTTACCGCATTGCGGGTTACCGCGAAAGAGGTGGGTTCGGTGTAGAAGTCACTGTCGGCCACCGCCAGCGGTTCCGGGCGCGGGTTACTGGTGTAAGTACCACTACCGTCGTGATAACCGTAGTCTGGGCCCTCGTATTCACCATCATCGCCATCACCGCTATCACCGGAACCTTCGTTGCCGGTGAGGCGGTAGTCATCGATGATGACTTTGTCGCCCACTTCCAGACCACCGAAGAAGAACGAGGGCAATACATCAACGATGTCGCCGCCATCGGTCAGCTTCCAGGTGTTTGGAATGGTGAAAGACTCCAGGCCGGTGATTGAGTCAACAAAGGTAATGTCTACCCACTGGCCAAAGTCCGCAGAGCTTACTGTTGCGGTGTAGTCTGCGGTAACGCCCTGCGCTGCGGTGACCTTACCGTACTTGCCGCCGTCCAGGGTGACGTTCCAGGGCAGCAGGTGATGCTTGATGGTCACGTCTTCGGTACCGACATTGCCTGCCGCTTTTTCCACGCGAACGCGCAAAGTGACCGCTTCGATCTCTTTGCCAATGGAGCCACCGCCGAACGCATTGCTCCACGGGTTGGCCGCACCCCAGCGATGCCAAAGCATCGATTGGTTGGTGATATTGGTTTGATCACTATCGTCGCGGTAGGAGAGGGCATTGGAGTTCTGGTAGCCAAGGCCGCTTTCCAATCCGATCGTGCCAAAGTTCGCGAGCACATAGCCCCAACCACCGTTTTGCGCGACGGTTGCGTCCTCAAAGTCGTAATCGATGCTAAAGCCCGTTGGCGCCGGTGGCGCTTCGCCGGCAACAGTGGTTGCTTCGTAGTCATCGAAAAAGATCTTGTCGCCCACCTCGGTGTTGCCGAACTTGAACTCGGGATAAATTTCCAGTTCGCTGCCAGCGGTCGGGATCCAGGTTGCCGGGAACATAAAGTCGATGGCATCACTGCCCTCGAGCACGAAATCCACTTTCACCCAGTCGCTGCTACCAGCAGGAATGGTGCCGACCAGACGCGGAGACATTTCGGTAGCCGCGCTGATTTTAGTCGCCTTGGTGCCGTCGACCACGCCGTAAGGCAGTAAATAGTGGATTAGCTGGATATCTTTCTCAGTGACCAGTTCGGTTCGCACCCATACCGACGCCGCTGTCAGGGTATCACCAAGAATTTCGGTGTTACCGAATGCCGCGCTAAACGGGTTGCCAGTCCAGTCCTGATACAGGGTGCCGGTTTGCTCGGGGTTGATATTGGTGCTGTTGTCTGTCCACGACAAAGCGGACGAACCGTTGCGACCCCGGCCATCTGCAAAGCCGATGATACCGCGGTCTTTGATGGTTTCGATCCAGCCTTGTTTGCCCTGGCTTTCCGCCACTTCGTTGGTGTCGAAGTTATGGGTGAAGGTGGATGTACCATCCGAACTGCCGCCATCCCCGCCGTCTGAGCCACCTGAGCCCGATCCACCAGAACCCGATCCACCAGAATCACCACCATCCTGTTCACCAGTGTCTTCACCGAGAATAAGCTGGTAGTTGTCCACATACACCTTGTCACCGACGTCGAGACCGCCGAAAAGGATATCCGGATACACCTGGATCGGAGACTCACCATCGTAGTGTTTCCAGGTATCTGGGATAGTGAAGGCACTGAAGCCGGTTTTACTATCCACCAGATTTACCTGTACCCAGGTACCGTTATCAGATGCGGGAATCGTCGCATTGTATTGCGGACCTACGTCGAGACCGGCGCTCAGGGTGGGGCCTTTCTTATCATCGATAAGCGGATAGGGGATCAGGTGATGTTGAACCGTGACATCGCCGGGTACCGCTTTTTCAACCTTCACCCAAAGGGAAACGCCCTGAACGGTGAGGCCTTGCGATTCACCGAGGACAACCGTCCATGGATTGATGTTGTCTTTATTGGTTCTGTTGTTAAAGCGCAGGCCATTCTGGGTGATGTTGGTATTGGGACTGGTATCTTCGTAGGAGTAGGCTGCAGAGTCATTGATGCCCGCGCCCTCCTCAAATGCCATAACACCGCGATTTTGCGTGGGGTATACCCAGCCTTCCCAGTTGTTGTTTTCTGTCTGGATTTCGTTGATGTTGAAATCGTAATTGAACACGACGGTACCGTCGTCAACACTCTTCTGAGCGTCTAGTGGAAATGCGTCTTCAGCGTCGTTTACACCGTCGCCATCCGTGTCCGGATTGAAACGATCAGTACCGTTGATTAGTTCGTTTTCGTCGCTAACACCATCATTGTCGTTGTCGGTATCTGCGTTATTGCCGATGCCATCGCCATCGGCGTCTTCGGTCTCTGAAGGATCCAGTGGGAATACATCCACCGCATCGTTTACACCGTCACCATCGGTGTCTGGATTCAGCGGGTCAGTGCCTTTTTCGGCTTCCTCGCTGTCACTGACGCCGTCGTCGTCATCATCGGTATCCGCATTGTTACCGATGCCATCTGTGTCGGTATCCATCCACTCGGTTGAATCGAGAGGGAATACATCTTCGCCGTCATTCGTACCGTCACCATCCGTATCTGGATTTCTCGGTTCGGTTCCGTTGGCGACTTCATCGACATCGGTAACACCATCATTGTCATCGTCGGCATCGTCTTTGTTTTTGATGCCATCGCAATCGTAGTCTTTGCCCCCGGCATTGCCGTTGCCGGTGGGTTTATCGTGATTGGGGAGGCAGGATGCGCTGGTCTCCAGCTCCTCGCCGTCGATCTGTGCAAGCGCAGCACCGCTTGTCAGCAGTCCGCCGGCCAGTAGCGCAGACAGTAAGATGCGTCTATTCGCTAGGTGAGATTTCATTATTTCTTTTCTCCATGTCGCTATTATTTTTGTCGTCATGATGCGTGTCGAAATCTATCCAGTTACAGCATTGGGTAGTGATTTCACTTATACATAGGCTTGGATGTGGTATTTCAACTCGTCATATTCCTCCTTGCGTAATTGATTGCTTACACATTTTTCTAAAAAATCTGTTCATTATTGTCGGCTATAGCCGCGCGAGATTTTGCTGTCGAAACGATTCAAGTAACGCTTGGTCAATGGAGCCTTCTGGTGCTTCCGCCAGATACCAGTAGGCCTTCCTTGCAATAACAAAGTTGTCGTGGTTGAGCAGGGTGCTAATGGATTGATTGATACCTGCGTCACCTGCGGCATGCTGTCTCAGCAGCGCGAGTAGCCGGTGAACCTCATGGAACGAGTCCCATTGGCTGGCGTTGAGGGAGAGGTCAATTAGTAGTGATCTGTCGGTGATCTCATCGGTTTTTTGCAAATGCGCGATGATTTCAAGCCGCAGCTTGGAGTCGTCGGTGTTGGCAAACTCCCGCAAGACCCGGAAGCTTCTCTCCGTCGGTAGCGTTTCCAGGTAGTCAAAAACGTCGGGGTAGAGCGCAGTCTTTTGTTGTGCAAGCAGCTGCTTAACCAGCGTATCTATACGGTCGCTTTCCAGGCCTTGGCGGGCTACCTGCTGTAGCGCAAATGAAGCTTCTGCATCGCGGTCTGACACGATCAGGTTTGGCAGCTCTTCTGCAGGTAACTCATCGCCGCTCAGGTTCCGAATGAGCCCCGTCAGCGCACCATTGGCAAAGTGCCAAAGGGTGTAACAGGTCCAGATGGCCCCTTCCACATAGTCTGATTTGCGCAGAGATACGGTAGCGCCGGTAAGGCCATCTACCCGTTCACCACCCGCATTGGGGAGAATCAGTTCGTCCTTGGAGAGATCGGCGAGTCCCGATTCCCGGTTGCTCAGAACGGACTGGAGTTTCTGGTAATCCGCCTCGGTGAAATCTTCTTCGTTACCTTTTTCAAGATCCGTTGGCGGTTCCAGGGAAAAATGTGTGTAGCGCCCGAGCCAGTCCCAGTGCAGGCGCACGATATCGATCTTGCAGATACCTTCGCCGCAGTACACGGAGGGTACATCCATGTAGTAATCACTGCGGTAGGGCGCATCGGCATCCTCAATATCCTGATACAGCGTCCGCGTCTCCTCTCCCCCGGATTTGTTGGCCGGATGGTAGAAGCGCACTTTGTGTGCGCTGGTCTTCTCGCTTTCGTCCACCGGTGATGAGTGACTGAAGGCGGCAGCCGCTGGCCTTTCCCCGG
Organism: Microbulbifer elongatus; assembly: GCF_020524885.1. GTDB lineage: Bacteria > Pseudomonadota > Gammaproteobacteria > Pseudomonadales > Cellvibrionaceae > Microbulbifer > Microbulbifer elongatus_A. Next base: position 1,180,712 of record NZ_JAIVKJ010000001.1, read on the forward strand.
GTGTGATGAACTCCGCCGTTTCCACGCCGCAACCCTGCAGGCTGAGCAGTAGGGTTGCGGTGGTCGCGATTAGGGTGCGCTTGCGGTCCATCATGCGTAGGCGCGTACTTCGAACAGTTTTACGGTGGGCTTACCGTAGGTTTCGGTGACCCGTACCCGCAATGCGGTGGTTTTTACCGGCGGGAAGTCGAAGCGAATCAGGCGAGTGCGGTTTTCGCTGATGGTGCCCATCTCTTGCCACTTGCCTCCTACCCGGGCAGAAATGGACAAGGATTTGACCATCTCTTCCGGCACGCTGTTGTTGAACAGTTCGTCGTTCAGTGAGTCCTTGCGCATCATGATGTTGCGCTTCACGTTGGTATCGCACTTGATCTCAAAGGTGGACAGGGTCACCGGATCCGTCCATTCCAGCTGAACCTCGGCCGGCAGCTCCGCGGATTGCCAGTGGTGAATATCCTCGTTGACATCCCGTGCAATGCCGTCGGTCAGTAGTGCCGGTTTGCCAGACTTGGTGCTCGAGGCAATGATCTCGGCGGATTGTTTGGCGAGGTCCAGCGGGTCTTGTGCCGGGCGTTTGGGAATATACACATCATCCCGCAGCAGCTGTTCCTGCAAGGCATCGATATGTTTGTGGGCAATTTCCCGCGGTGTGACGTTTTGTTCCAGGCACAGATGTGCTGCGGTGCCTACTGCCTGGCCCATCAGTGCGCAGGTAGCCATGATACGGGAGGACGCCAGTGCAATATGGGTCTGGCTGACGTTGCGCCCGGCGAACAGCAGGTTGGGCACGTTGCGGGAGTACAGGCTGCGGAAAGGCACCTGGTACACCTCGTCAAAGTGCGCGTGGAAAATCGTGGGCGCCATATGGATGTTTTCCATACCACCCGGATTGTGCTCGTCGATACCCCAGCCGCCGAAGGCAACGGCATCCTTGAAGTGACGGTTTTCCGTCAGGTCTTTTTCTGAATGGATGTAGTCACCGATAAAGCGGCGGGATTCGCGGCGTGAGGGGAGGGAGCCCACCCAGTCCAGCGCGAGGTTTGCACTTTCCGGGAATTTTCCGGAGTTCTTGATGTAGTCCCACACCCCGTGCAGGTACCCCATCAGTTTGTGACGGTTGATTTCCTGGTCGGCGATGATGTCGTCGTCACTGCCCACTTCCACCCACCAGATGCCCTCATGGTAGGCGTCGAACTTGCGGCGCTTGTGAGCATTTTCCGCATCGAACTTGATTGCCCAGCTGGGGGCGCGATAGGGGGCGGGCTTGCCCATGTCCTTGGCAGACATCAGCAGGGATGCACCCATTTGCCAGCCATCGGGCTCGTCCGGGGCGAAGGTCTCGTCGAACTCTTTTTTGCCTTCGCGACCGGTGCGATATTCAGCACCGGCAGTCGCAGCGATCAGACCATCACCGGAACAGTCGATAAAGTAGGGCGCCGTGATCAGGTATTCGGTTTCGGTGGTCAACTGCCAGCAGCGGATCTTGGCGATGCGATCGCCCTGCATAATGGCTTCAATACCCTGGGTGTTGAGCATCAGGGTGATGTTGGACTCGCGAATCACGAAGTCGTATAGCACATGGTCCCAAACCGGGAAGGACTCCTGCGGGTTCTCAAAGCGGTTGTGCAGCAGCATTTCTTCGATGATGCCGGTCTCGCGTTCGGCGAGGCCGGTTTTCAGGCGGTTAACCCCGTTCAGGTGCACACGCATTTCACTGGATGCGTTGCCGCCGAGTACCGGACGATCCTGAATCAGCACAACTTTACGGCCGAGACGCGCAGCGGATACGGCGGCACAGATACCGGCAGCGCCGCCACCGATGACGGCAACATCGTAGCTATCTTCCCGGTGGCGCACGGGTGTCTCGGATTTTCCGGTACCCAGGTGCAGCCACTGATCTTCTTTGCGGTTGCTGATCAGGGCATTCGGGCTGCCGGCAGCGGCAGCCGGCTGAGATACCAGAGTCGTGCCTGCAACAGCGGCGGCACCGGCTTTAAAAAAGTTTCTTCTTTTCACTGATATTTACCTCTTGGCAATCTGTTCGGCGCTTGCGGTGCTGGCGGTGTTCTCGGTGGTCAGGGCGGTCATCGCGGTCAGTTTCAGATCTGCGCGCATTTGTTGTAACAGCCTTGCCACCACGGGCTGGTTGTTTTCGGCTACGTTGCGGGTTTCTTTCGGGTCGCTTGCATGGTCGTAAAGCTCAACGAACAGTGGGGCAGCGCCGATATCGCGAGTGTCTATCCAGGCGATCATGCGATAGCGTTCGCTACGCATGGAGTAGCCCATCAAATGCTGTTCAAACAGTTCGCGATCCCAGGTCGATTTCTGCTGTTGCTGGATTTTTTCTTCCACGCGCACAATCAGGGTTTTGAAGTAGGTTTCGCGCATGCCCGGACGCAGTGGGTAGGCACCCCATTCGCGCAGTGCCGGGTTGGGGAACTGACTGTAAGCGGCGGTACTCCAGTCCTGGTCGGGGCTGTCCAGCAGCGGAACCAGGCTTCGGCCCTCGATGTGGGAAGGGCGCGGGATACCAGCCAGTTCGGACAATGTGGGGTACATGTCGATCAGTTCTACCAGTGCGTCCGTCTTGGCGTTCTGCGGGTTGGCCCGGGTTGCCGCGGTAGAAATAATCAGTGGCACGCGGGCAGCGATTTCATAGTTGGTGGCCTTGCCCCAGATCCCCATTTCGCCGAGGTGGAAACCGTGGTCGCTCCATAAAATGACGACGGTGTTGTCGAGTACGCCTTCCGTTTTCATGGCATCCAGCATGCGACCGATCTGTGCATCCACGTAGCTGATACAGGCCAGATAGGCATGGCGTAGGGTCAATGCCATTTCCGGAGAAATGGGTGTGTCTTTAGGGATGTCGAAGAAGGTTCTGAGCTCGAAAGACGCATGCAGGCCCATGGCCGCGCTATTCTCGGGCGCGTCCGTCTGTGTCGTCATCGCGATGTCTTTGGGGTCGTAAAGATCCCAGTATTTTTTCGGCGCGATCCACGGCAGGTGCGGCTTGTTCATGCCGAAGCCGAAGAAGATCGGCTTGTCGGATTTCTTGAGCAGGTCTTTCAGGGTGACGATGGCGAGGTCTGTGTTATAGCCATCGATATACGCATTGTCGGGAACGTCCGCGCCTTCCGTCGCCGGCCCGCGGCCGAGGCCAAACTTGGCCTGCTCGCCGTATTTCTCGAACATGGCCTGGCGGTTCTTGTGTTGAACCTCGGAGTTTTCGGCAATCGCGTAATGGCCAGGTGCCCTGGAGCCCTCGGGCATCAGTTCGGTCGCGGCTTTTACATTCCAGGAGTGGTCATCGTCCTTATCGCCATGGTGGAAAATCTTTCCCACGTAGGTGGCGTTGTAGCCGTTATTGATGAAGTGCTGGGGCAGGGTAACCACATCGGGTTTCTGATCGCGAAACTTCACGTAGTTGTGGGTGACACCGAGGGTGTCCGGGCGCATGCCGGTCAACGCACTGGCGCGAGAGGGGCCACAGATTGCCTGTTGCGCGTATGCCCTGTTAAAGGTCACCCCTTCCCGGGCGAGCTTGTCGAGATTGGGGGTGACCGCGATTTCGGCGCCATAGGGCCCGATTTCCGGGCGCAGGTCGTCGATGGAAATAAACAGGATGTTGGGCTTCTCGGCCGGGGTTTCTGCCGATACTTCGGCAGCACTGAGTAGCGGGCTCACCAGGGCGGCAACGCCACAAACAATGAACCTGACCGCGTTCCTGGGTATACGCACCCGTTTTCTCCTCTTATTCTTTTTTATAGTCCGGGCAACTGTGCGCTCTGGAGGCACACTTCGACCCGGTAATGTTTGGACGAAGTTAAACATATGATGTTTAACTTGACAATATGTTTGGTGTGTTGGGTGGCGTGGGCGTGAGGCCTGGGTTTTGCCATGAACGGCTGCTATGGGAACTTCATTGCGTTGAATGTCAGCAACCGGGGTCGAAGTTTCTTTTACCGTCAGGATTTGCGCCGATTGGGAATAATTTGTTGTTTGCGCAAAGGTATAATGTTTAAATAGGTTGTATGAGCGAATTAATCTATTACGATCTGAAGCGCGCCCCGACCATGTCGCCCAGTCTGTCTGTACAGGTGGCGCGAGAACTCGGCCGCAGAGTGGTATCCGGTGCCTTTGAGCCCGGCAGCCTGATTGATGACGAGTCCGCCCTGGCAGACCGCTATCAGGTAAGTCGCGTTGTTGTGCGCGATGCGGTCAAGATATTGGTGGGTAAAGGCCTGCTGGATGTTCGCCGTGGCATTGGCACCAAGGTGCGCCCGCGCAACCAGTGGATTCTGCTGGATGACGATGTGTTGGCCTGGCACCTTTCTGCGCCGCCCAATCCTGCCTTTCTCAAGCAGTTGATGGAAATTCGCCTGGCCTTTGAGCCCAAGGCATCACGCTGGGCCGCAGAGCGCGCTACCCCGGAAGATCTCGCCGAAATTGAGGCGGCCTGTAACCGAATGGCCGAAGAGCGGGGTTCTGCAGAGGACTTTGTAATCGCGGATTCCATGTTCCACCGCGCCATTATCAAGGCAGCTCGCAACAGTATCCTCACGGCGATGGAGGGAGTGATTTACTCCGCGCTGTTGGTGAGTATTCGCGTGACCAACAAAGACCCCCGGGAGAACGGCGCATCGGTGCCTTTCCACCGGGAGGTGTACGACGCGATTGCTGCCGGCGATGGCGATAAGGCCGAGCAGCTAACCGAGAACCTGCTGCAGGACACCAGCCGTCGCTTGCAGCTGGAGAAGAGTGTGGCTTGATTCGCCCGATGCTCTAGTGATTCCTGATCCCTGATCCCTGATTCCTTCCTGAATTCTTTCGAATTCTGAGCACTTGCTTGCCAACAAATTAGTTGGCAAGTTCTACATGCTATGTTTATATGCATCGCATGAGTGAACTAGTTTATTACGATCTGAAACGCTCGGTGTCTATGTCTCCGAGCCTCTCCGTTCAGGTGGCCCGCGAACTGGGTCGCCGTATTGTTGCCGGTGCCATTGATCCGGATACCCTGCTTGATGAAGAAAATACCCTGGCTGAGCGCTTTAAGGTCAGCCGAGTTGTGATCCGCGATGCGGTCAAGATTCTCGTCAGCAAGGGTATGCTGGATGTGCGCCGTGGTATCGGTACCCGCGTGCGCCCGCGCAACGACTGGAATCTGCTGGACGACGATGTACTGGCTTGGCACCTGTCGGCGCCGCCCAGTCGTGAATTTCTGATGCAGCTGCTGGAAATCCGCCTGGCATTCGAACCCAAGGCCGCACGCTGGGCTGCGGAGCGCGGCTCGGAAGAGGATATCGCGGCAATCAAAGACGCCTGCGACCGTATGGAAGCCGCGGTCGGATCCTCGGAGAATTTTGTGGTTGAGGATGCCCTGTTCCACAAGGCAATCCTGCATGCGGCCAATAATGACATCCTGACCGCGATCGAGGGTGTGATTTATTCTGCATTGTTGGTGAGTATCAAAATCACCAACCAGACCAAGGAGAGTAACCTCAAGTCGATCCCGTTCCACCGCAGCCTGTACCAGGCGATAGCGGATGGCAAAGGGGATAAGGCCGAGAAAATGGCCGGAGACTTGCTGGAAGATGCCGCTACGCGGTTGCGTAAGGAAATCGAAGCGGGCAAGGAGTAAATCCTAAGCTTTCCTCGAAAGCAGCGCGACGAAACGCCTGTTTACTGCGAGCCATCCTGAAGATGGCTGCGCGAGTAAGCAGGCGTTTTTTATACCAACTGCATATGCTTATTGATCGGGAGGTCGCGGATACGCTCCCCGCATGCGCTAAAGATGGCATTAGTGATGCTGGGGGCAACCGGTGGTACACCGGGCTCGCCCACACCCGCTGGCGGGTGCTCCTGGCCCATCAGGGTGACGCTCATGTTCGGGCACTGCTGCAGGCGCAGTAATGGGTAGTCGTGGAAGTTGCTATTCACCACCGCGCCATTCTCCATACGGATCTCGCCCATCAGCGCCAGGCTGATACCGAAGACCATGGCGCCTTCCATCTGCGCTTCCACCCGGTCCGGGTTGACCGCGAGCCCAACGTCGGCGACACAGTGCATTTCCAGGATTCGCACCTTGCCTTCCTCAACACGCACCTTGGTGGCGATGCCCACGTAAGACAGGAAGCTGCGATGCACGGCAATTCCCCAGCCTTCGCCGGATTTGCGCGCGTGATCCCCGAGTTTTGACAGGTCCGCTTTTTCAGCCGTGGCCTTCAGCACCTGCTTCAGGCGCCCGGTGTCGAGTGGGAATTTTTTCCAGTTGGCGCCGTGGTTGGCATATTTGAATTTGCCCTGGCTGGGGTTGAACTGGCGATCTTCGCCGATCAGTTCCAGCAGGAATTCATCGGGGCGGCGGTTGTTCAGCCGCGCCAGTTCGTCGGCAAAACTGCAGATGCCGAACGCATTCTGGATATTTGCCACTGAACGCAGCCAGCCGATGCGCGCTTCGTATTCTGCCGGGGCGGTTTCGCACTGCCGGTTGGCGATATCAAACGGCGCATCCGCAAAGCCGAGGCTCATTTCGCCATTGTTCGGGTGCTTCACGCCGTTCTTGAAAGTCCCGGTAATGGATGGGAAGGCGGTGCGCTGTCGCCAGCCGGTTACCTGGCCGTCGTCGTCCATCGCCGCTTCGAAATAGGAGGCGGCTGCCGCATGGTAGTAGTCGTGGCGGATATCGTCTTCGCGGCTCCATACCACTTTAACCGGGCGTTTCAGTTTGCGTGCGAGTACTGCGGCCTCGACGGCAAAGTCAATTTGCGACTTGCGGCCAAAGCCGCCGCCCAGCAGGGTGACGTTGACTTTTACCTGATCCGCTTCGAGCCCAAGGGCCTGGCTCACATGTTGTTGTACCGATTGCGGATCCTGTACGCAGGACCAGATTTCACAGTGGTTCTCTTTCACCTCGGCCGTGGCGCTGGGGGGTTCCATGGCGGCATGGGCAAGGTAGGGCACGGAGTAAACCGCGCTGTGTTGATCCTTGGCATTTGCTAGAGCGTTGTTCACATCCCCGTGCTGGGTGAGCACTTTCCCTGGCTGCTGCACGCGCTTTTTTAGTGTCTCGAGATAGGCGTCGCTGTTGTGCGTTGCGTGGGCGCTTTCGCTCCACTGAATCTTTAACGCTTTGCGTGCCTTGAGTGCGGCCCAGGTATTGGTCGCAAGTACGGCCACTCCGGAAAGCGGGTGGAACAGTGGCGGCTCGATACCGCCGTCCATGGGTTCGATTGCAACTACACCGGATACCTTGCGGGCTTCGCTGTCGTCCAATGATGCGACTTTTGAGCCGAGCACCGGCGCGCGCTCGATACTCGCAATCAACATATTGTCGAGGATGACATCCTGCCCGAAGGTGGTGTTGCCGGTCACGATATCGGGTGTGTCGTAGGTGGCGACTGGCTTGCCGATATAGTTGAAGTTTTTGGCGCTCTTCAGCACCAGGGTTTCTTCCGCAGGCACCTTCTGGGTCGCGGCGAGTTCGGCCAGTTCACCGAAGCTGGCGGAGCGCTTGCTGGCCGTGTGGAGTACCCGATGGTTGCCAGCCTTACATTCCTCGACCGGTACCGACCACAATTGCGCGGCCGCCTGCTCGAGCATCGTGCGCGCGCTTGCGCCCATGGTGCGCATGGTGTCGTAGAACTGACGGACACTGCGGGAGCCATCGGTATTCTGGCTGCCGTAACGCTTGTCCCCCAGCCCCTGTATCACCTTCACCAGGTTCCAGTCTGCCTCCATTTCATCGGCCACCACGGCGGGCAGTCCGGTGCGGATACCCTGACCCATTTCCGAGCGGTGGCACACAATGGATACGGTGTTGTCCGGGGCTATGCTCACAAACAGGTTCAGGGTAGCGTTCCCCGATTCCGTGGCGGTGTCTGCCCAGGCCGGCTGAATGTTTGGCAGGGTAGCGCCCAGTACCAGTCCACTGCTGCTGATACCGGCGAGTTTGAGGAAGCGGCGGCGGCTTACCAGGGAGATTGTGTTTTCGTCTTGCAGGGTGTGATCAGTCATTGCTGTTGCCTCCCTCGTAGAATTGCACCGCGTCTTTAATGGCGGCCTTGATGCGCGGATAGGTGCCGCAGCGACAAATATTCCCACTCATCGCGCTGTCGATTTCCTTCTCGGAGGGCTGCGGGTTTGCCGCGAGTAGGGCGGCGGCCGACATTAATTGACCGCTCTGGCAGTAACCGCACTGGGGCACATTGTGTTTCACCCAGGCCTGTTGCAGGGGGTGATCGCCGGCATCGCTCAAACCTTCAATAGTGGTAATTCTCGCGCCCTTTGCGGCGGCGATGGGTGTCAGGCAGGCGCGAGCGGGGTTGCCATTAATATGAATGGTGCAGGCACCGCAGAGACCGGCACCGCAACCAAACTTGGTGCCGGTCATTTTCAGTTCGTCGCGCAGTGCCCATAGCAGCGGCGTGTCATCGTCCAGGTCCACCTGGTGAACCTTGCCGTTGATGGTTAGTTCCATAGTGCTTCTCCATTGCTGAATTCGTTATTGCTGTTTTGCCAGCGGAGCCAGTCGTCGGGGGTGTCGATGTCGATGGCGGCGCTGTTCATGGGAATGGTGTTGGCTGGTTTGGCGTACTGCACAAGTAGTGTCTTCGCACCTCTGTCACCTTCAAGTGCGCGTAATTCGGAAAATAAGGGCCGGGGGAAAATCGCAGGTACACCCGGTGCGCCATGGTAAAGGGCACAGGTCAGAGCTTTCGATTGCTGCCAGTGCCGATAAAGCTGCCGTATATCGGCGCTATTGACTGCAATCTGGTCGCCCAGTAGTAGCAGTACCGCCTGCGTATTTTCCGGCAAGCAGCCCATCGCAAATGCAATGCTTGTCCCCAACCCTTGTTCCCAGCCTTGGTGGTGGTGTAACAAAAGATCGGGGTGCGCGTGCCGGATGTCTTCGTGCCAGGCACCGGTGATGATGAGTGGCGTGGGGAGGCCGGCTTCTCGCACAGCCTCTACCCGCCGCTGTAGTACGGATTGTCCACCCTGATCCAGCAAGTGCTTGCAGTCACCAAACCGGCGCGCGGCACCGGCAGCGAGGATCACGGTGGCAAAATTTTCGTTAACCGCGCTCATGGAAGAGCCTGCGACGCGGGTTGCGGGCGGGCCTGCGGGGCGCGCTTGCTGAGCGCATTGCCGGATTTTCCATGCAGCACACTGTGGATTTCAGCGCAGGTAGCCAGCGCGATGCTCTCCGGCAGCTCGCCACCCAGGTCGAGGCCGATCGGTGCCCGCAAAATACCATTCAATAGCGACTCCGTCTCGCAGGCGGAAATTCCGCTCAGGGCGAGAACGCGATCCCGCCGGCTAGTAGGGCCGAGTAGCCCCAGGTATTTAAGCGGGCGCCGATGTAAAAGCCGCACTGCGGCGGCGTCCAGGTTCAGGTTGTGACTCATGGTTACTGCGGCGTCAATACTGTTCAGGTCCAGAGCATCTGACAGTGCATCGGGGTGGCAGCGGTAGCTTGCGCAATGTGGGAAGTAAGCCGGGCGGGCGTTTGCCGGTCTTGGGTCGCACAGGCTCACTTGCCAGCCCTGTGCGTTGAACTGCTGCGCCATGGGGCGTGCGTCCACACCGCCGCCAATAATCAAGATATGCGGTGTTGGGGATATCGGGGTATTCAGCCAGAGGGCGCCCTTGCTCTTGGTCAGCATGGGTCGTTTAAGGGGGATGCCAGCTTCGTGGTCTTCGGGCAGAAGAGGGCGTAGCTCCGCCATTGGCGCGCCGCCTTCATCACCGCTGTCCCTCTCATCTTTCTTATCCCTGAGCGGGATCCTCTGGCGGAACACCACGGGCTGTCTGTTATCCAGCTGCTCTCTCAGCTCTGCCAATTGCAGGTAACCGTTTTCCGCGGTGATGGGTTGCAGCAGGATATCTACCTCGCCGCCACAGCCAATGCCCAGCTGGAAGGAAACATCGTCCTCATCGTTGCCGTCATAGCGAATGGTTGCGGCTTTTCCAGAGGCGAGTACCTTGCGCGCGTGGCGCTGGATGTCGGACTCCAGGCAGCCACCACTCAACAGGCCGAAGTACCTTCCCAGGTCATCACACAACATCATCGAGCCGGGTTTGCGATAGCTGGATCCCGCAGTCTTGTAAACGGTACCGAGTACCCACTGCCGCTCATCGCGCTGGGGTTGCCAGATTTCCAGCAGGGTAGAGAGGTGGTTCGCGGCCCGGGGGCTTGTGCTCTGCATGTTGGTCTCTGCGTTTTCTGTCGTTTGTTCTTATTGCTCATTCTTAGTACTCGACGAATCTTGCCGGAGTGCCGGCAAGCTGGCCTTTCTGGCTGGCGCGCTGCCAGGTTCGCCAACCCTAGCACGCCCCGTCCGTTACCTGTCAGGTAGTGGAGTCCGCTCGGCGCGCCAGCCGCACAGCTCAACGACAACAACCTGGTACGTCCAACATCCCCAGATTCGCAGCTCCGCTTTGGCGAATAATAACAGTTGTAACTGCAAACATCATATGTTTATATAGGTTGCATGGAGTGCAAGTTGGTACTTATTTGTGCTTCCCCCGGCTAGGGCTCGGTCCGTTGTCGGGTTTGGCCCCGAGCTTTGTCGCTGCTGTATTTGCGGGAAGGGGACTGGCCGACGTATCTGGCGGTTTGGCGCGTAATTGCACATAATATGTGCGCTCGTGCCTGCCGGGATGCGGAGAGTTGATAAGAGAGAAAACCAAATCCTGATAATAAAAAGGGGAAACCAATGACTGGCAAATTGAACAATGCCAATGCGCGCGAGCACCTGTTCCGCTCACTTTTCCTTGCTACCGCTACCCTTGCTACTGTTGCTTCGGCGCCGATGATGGCCGTTGCCCAAGAAGCTGAGGAGAAAGAAGAGAAAAAGGTCGTTACCGAGCAGGCCTCTGGATCCACCACCCTTGAAGAAGTTGAGGTAACCGGCTTCCGTAAATCCCTCGCTGACGCCATCAATGCCAAGCGCATGGCGGACAACATTACCGACGTGATCTCCGCCGAAGACGTGGGTAAATCCACAGACGCGAACATCGCCGAAGCACTGCAGCGTGTAACCGGTATTTCCATTGCTCGCGAGAACGGTGAAGGCACTACGGTCACCGTGCGCGGTGTGAGTGCCGACCTGAACAACATCAGCATGAATGGTGTCGCCCTGACGGCCACCGGTGGTGACCTGAATAACGACGGCGGTAGTAACGCGGTCAACCTGAGCCAGTTTTCCTCCGATATTCTGGCGAAGATCGAAGTCGTAAAAACCCCAAGCGCCAACCACGACGAGGGTAGTCTGGGTGCAGCGATCAACCTTTCTTCTTTTAAGCCGCTGAACGTCTCCCGCGACCGCCGCCTGGTAGAGGTTCAGGGCCGTTATGCGCCTTTCGCCGATTCCAGCTTTGATGGTGGCGATTCCCGCGTGAACGTCGCTCTTTCAGAAAAGCTGCTGGATGACAAGCTGGGCCTGTCCCTCGTTGCTTCCACTGAATCCCAGAGCGGTCGCACCGACGCCTATCAAATTCCTCGATACACCGTACACAGGGCCGGTGGCGAGCTTGTTGGTAACAATGGCGTAACTCTGCCCGGCGGTTACATCAATGCGGAAACCGGCGAGCACATGACCGAGTTTGACTACGGTGATGGCCCGACCGACCTCTACGCACACGTCCCGTTTGAGATGTTCTATGCGAATGACACCTTCAATCGCGACCGCGATACCGTAAATGGTGCCATTCAGTTCCGCCCGACCGAACAGACCGACGTGCTGCTGAACCTGACTTACTCCAAGTTGCAGTCGGAAAACGAGTCACAGCGATTTAACATTCGCCCACAGAATGGCAGCCCGGAAGGCGATTACAACGTATTCGATCCTAATACTTATACCTTGGTGGGTTATCGTCGCACCGCGAATGCAATTTTTGGCCCAGGAACTGGCCCTTGGCGTAACCCGGGTTATGTGCGCCCGCAGGCCAATATCGAAGACTTCACCGAAGAAAACAAGGTGGTGAGCTTTGATATTGAACACGTGATGGGTGATTTCACCTTCAACCTGAGCGGTGGTCACTCTGAGACTACCGCGGTAGATGACCGGGTAATCCAGTCTACGTTCCAGATCGAAAACCAGCCTGATTTTCCAAACAACCCGCGTGAAAATAGTTTCAACGGGCAAACTAACCCCGGCTTTTACAGTGGTTATGAGTGTCCGAATGGCATCAGTAGTGCCTGTAACATTATTGTTAACGCAGACAATGTGCTGAATCGTGATCCATCATTGGGGCCGGTTTCCGACGCGGCAACGGATTATTCTTTCGGTAGCTTCAACTTCCGCGATCGTGAAATCGAAGATACTTCCAGCAGTGTTTTCTTTGACGTGCAGTGGGATAAGCAGTTTGGCCCGATTACCAAGATTGAGTCCGGTTTGAAATGGAGTGACCGCACCAAGGATCAACGTCAGACCAACACCAACTACAACCGTTTTGGTGTGATGAGTCTGTTCGGTGCGCGGTTGTCCGAGTTCTCTAGTGGCTCTACGCCCTCGGACTTTGGTAGTGAGCTGGGAATTGGTCGCGATACTCTCAGCGACGGCTGGGCCGCGTTTGATCCGTTCCTCGCATTGAGCGCCGCAGAGCTGTCTGACCCAGACAACATTCCTCGCGTACTGCCCGACCTGGTAAATAGCCGCGTACTGAACAATGAAGTATTTGGCGGTTACATCAAAGCCAACTTTGAGTTTATGGATGGCCAGCTGTCCGGTGATATCGGTGCGCGTTATGTGCATACCGACGTCGATGTTTCCGGCGGTGCAAGCGTACAGCTGCTGACGGCAGACTTTAGTGAGGCGTCAGCCAACGTTGACTATTACGGTAGCCAGGAAGCGGCACAAGATGCCTTGGGGGCAGACTTGCAGGGTCCGAACCTGCCCAACAATGGTGGGGCCAACCCGGACTATCGTGAACTGGAAGCGGTACCGACCTCTGACCAGCACAGTTACGATAATCTGCTGCCTTCATTGAACCTTAACTATGCATTGAACGACGACATGATCCTGCGCTTTGCCGCATCCAAGACCATGGCGCGTCCGCCAATTGATCAGTTGAACCCGCGCTTCCGTTATGCGGAGAATGCGTTCAATGCGCAGTCGTTTGCCAGCGCAGGTAACCCGAAGTTGGAACCGTTCGAGTCCTTCAACCTGGATCTGTCCTACGAATGGTACTTTGCGGATGAGTCTCTGATGTCTGTGGCCCTGTTTAACAAGGATCTCAGCAACTTTACCCGCCGGGTCTCTGAGTTGTATTTCATTCGTGACCTGCGCGAAACACTGTACGATGAGAACGGTGTAGCACTGAATCCGGAAGACTTTGGTTCACGGACTGGCGAAGATAACTTTGCGCTGTCTTTCGACGACCTGCTTCCCTTCGATGAAAACAACCAGCCGGCAAACTGTATGCCGAACCGTGAGTTCGACATGGGCTCACCGGTTGGTCAGATCCCTTACGGTTGTGACGTTGTGGCCTTCAACACCTTCGTGAATGGTGATGGTGGCTACGTGCGCGGTGTTGAATTGGGCTTCCAGCACAACTTCACCACCTTGCCTGGTATCTGGAGCAACTTCGGTGTAATGGCTAACTACACCTACTCCGATTCGGAAACCACGGAGGAGACCGAAGTGGGCGAAGATGGCACTGTTAGCGTGACTCAGCTGGCTACACCGTTCCCGGAAACTTCGCTGCACACCTATAACGCGACCGTATTCTACGAGGACGAGGACTATCTGGTACGTCTCGCTTACAACAAGCGCACTGATTACCTGTTGAACGCCAACATTCTCGGTGGTTATGCACACTATCGCGAAGGTTTCGATACGCTGGACCTGTCTGCAGCCTGGAACATTACCAGTCAACTGCAGCTGAACTTCCAGGGTGTAAACCTGCTGGATACGGTCACCCGTGATTACGCGGTGTACACCGGCCTGAATGGTGATGAAAACCTGCCTGGCGAGAGTGTGGATCTTGGGGATGCCCCAAGTGATCGCACTATCCGACTGGCGAACACCGGTCCTATCTACCGCGTAGGCCTGCGCTACAACTTCTAAGCGCGCGAAGACCTGACGACAGCCATTGTCGTCTATCGAAAAAGCGGAGGCTTGCCTCCGCTTTTTTTTGTCTGAAATTTGCGCTCAGCAAACTGGTAAAAGACTTTTAAAGAATCGTCCAATTCCTTGCAGTTAAACATCATATCTTTGTATTATTTCTATGTTCAGCTTCAGGCTGCCCCGGCATAAGGATCACTTGGAAGAGTTACCGTGCCGAACAAAAAATAATCAATTGCTGCTGGAATCCCAGTGCAAGACAATAGTGAGAAGAACCGAGGGAAAGATCTCGTGAGTAAATCCATCAAACTGCTTTCGCTGACCGCGGTGGCCGCCGGCGTATTGTTGGCCGCTGGTTGCGACAACGATTCACAACCACAGGCTGCGGAAGCCGAAGCCAGCGCACCTGTTGTAGATCAGCAGGCGCCGACCCAGTTCCTGCCTGCATCCGACCCGACGAATCAGGGTGGCTGGGTGCTGAATGAAATGGTCAGTGACGAGTTCAACGGAGATTCCCTCGATAAGGAAAAGTGGTTCGTCCAAGGCGAAAACGGCGATTACTACATCTGGAAAGGTCGCGCACCTTCTCAATTCGCGCCGCACAATGTCAAAGTTGAAGACGGCATGCTGAAGCTGGTATCGCAGTGGGAACCCGATTATCCCTTTGCCTACGGTGAAGGGCACGAAGGTAAAGATTACGCCGAGTTTGAAGGGCAGAAGGTACCGGTAACTACCGCTGCTGTTGTCGGCAACAAACGCTTCCTGAATGGCTACATGGAAGTACGCACCAAGGCGGCCGATGCGGCAATGACCAGCTCTTTCTGGGCCATTGGTTATCAGCAGGAGCTGGATGTCTACGAACAGATGGGGCGCCCGACCGGTGAGGGCCCGCTGGACATCAGCGGCAACACCTTGAAGGCATCCATCCACGATTGGCAACCGCCCGCCCAGCGCCCCACGCGCAAGTTCGGCCACAAGACCAAGTTGGACTTCAACGTGGCGGACGATTTCCATGTGTATGGCGCCGAGTGGGGTGAAGACTACATCCGCTTCTACCTGAACGGCGAGCTGATTTCCGAGTCCACTCAGGAAGAAGTTGGCGAGCACTGGGTAATGACCAACCCGATGGAGATATGGCTCGATTCCGAGATCTTCGTATGGCTGGGCTTGCCCACGCCGGAACAGCTGCCTGCCACCTACGAAATCGATTACGTCCGTGTTTGGCAGCAACCACACCCGAACCTTCTGGATCGCGCTTTCTACGGTTTTGAAGGGCCGATCCTGTTCGAAGAAAATCCGCGTCCGCTGGACCTGGTGCCGGAAAATTCTGAGAACAACGATTACCAGAAATTCTGGGCGATTGACGAAGCGTCCGCGAAGAGCTTGCAACGTGTACGCAATGAACAGTTTGCCAAAGGTACCTGGAGCCTGAAATACACCGGAGGCAACAGTGCCGTGGCCAAGGCGGTTGCCCCGCAAGGTTCTCTGCGTGTCCCCGCCGGCGATTACGAAATCTCTGCCAGAGTCTGGGTCGCACCCGAAGCCACCGCAGAGCAGATCGCTTTTACCCTGAATGGTGACGAAGCCGCAATCGCTGCATTCGATTTGGGTGAGTTGGCCCGGGGAGAGTGGGTTCAGGTCAAGCAGGACTTCAATTACACCGATGCCAACACCAACGACTTCATGCAGATTGCAGTAAACGACATCGAGAATGGCCAGGGCGTTTTGTACATTGACGATATTGCCATCGAACAAAAGTAACCTTGAGGTGACCCAAATGAAAAAACTGATTGCAGGAACCCTTGCCAGTGTGGTTTTCGGGGTAACCTCTGTGGCAGCACTTGCTGCCACTCCCCCCAAGCCGGAACAGGCCACCGGCGAGCGCGAGAACGTATTGATTCTGATGTTCGACGACATGCGGTTTGATACGTTTTCTTACCGCGATGGCCCCGTGTCTACCCCGAATATCGACACGCTCGCGGAAGAGAGTGTGCGATTTGACAATGCCATGACCACCACCGGACTGTGCTCGCCTTCACGCGCGGCCATGTTTACCGGGCGCTGGGGGCACAGAACGGGCCTCGACGACAATGTTGGCCTTTATCACTCACGACTGTCTGAACTGGATCTGTCGGAAGGCGGTCTGCTGGCGCGCGCAAAAGATGCCGGCTATTTTGTCGGTTATGTGGGCAAGTGGCATCTCGGTCCTCAAGGCGTCCGCCTGCGTGGCGCCGACTACACAGCGGAGATCAAGGAAGCCGAGTGGTCCCGTGGTATGCGCCAGCTGACGCCTTACGGTATTCAGAAAAATATCGCCAAGTACAAGGCCGCTGCCAATGCGCCGGAAGATCAGAAGGCGGAATATTTTAACGGCGAGAAAGTTGAGTATTTCCAGACTCTGTCCGGAACCTATGAAGACACTGGTACCTATAAGAAAGTAAAGGCGGGCCAGGATTTGCTGCGCAAGGCGGCAAAAGAACAGCGCCCATTCTTTGGCATTATCAGCTTTGATCAGCCGCACCCGCCTTACCGGGTACCCGAGCCTTACGCCAGCATGTTCGACCCGAGCAAACTGGAGTTGCCGGCCAACCACTTGACCGAGCGCGTCAACAAGCCGATGTCTCAGGATGATCCGTTCTGGCCCTGGCACGACGTCAGCCACCTGAGTGATGAAGAATGGCTGAAGATGCGCGCTTACTACTATGGCGCTATGGCCATGATTGATCGCGCCGTCGGTGAAATTCTGGAAACCGCAAAGGAAACCGGAATCTACGACGACCTGCATATAGTGTTTGTCGGTGATCAGGGAAGTATGCTGGGCGAACACGGCCTGTATGACAAGGGTCCCTATGCCTATGACGAGCTGATGCGCATGCCGCTGATGATTCGCAACCCAGGCGTGAAACCCAAATCGGTCACTCGCCAGGTTTCTATGCTCGATATCGCCCCGACCCTTGCTGAAATCATGCACCTGCCGGAAGACGGCGTACAGGACGGTCGCTCGCTAAGTCAGCTGATGGCAAAAGGTGACATTGCAGACAACGGCCGCAAGGACACCGCGTTGTATGCCTACGAGTGGTACAACGGTGGCTGGTTCGGTATTCGTGCTCTGCGTACCCCTGAAATGAAATTTGTGTGGAATCCGGGGGATGCCCGCGACGAACTGTACGATTTGCGCAAAGACCCGATCGAAGTGAATAACCAGTTCAATAACCCCGAATACCGGGAGCAGTTGGTCGTCATGGCGCAGCTTATGCGAGAAGAATTGGTGAAGACCGAAGATCCCTTGCTGGCCCGGTTTGATTTGCAACTGGCCGATCTTCTGAAGTAAATCGCGCGATGTAAGTGGGAAAATAATGAAAGTATTGAATGTAATGGCCGTGGCTCTCCTGAGCCTCGCCGCCAGTGGTGTATTCGCGGCTACCGCGGAAAAGGTCGAGAAGCCAAATATTGTGGTCATTCTCGCCGACGATCTAGGCTATGCGGATGTTGGGTTTAACGGCTCCAAAGATATCGTGACCCCAAACCTCGACAAACTCGCGAATGAAGGCATAACCTTTTCCGAGGCTTATACCGCACACCCGTTTTGCGGGCCGAGTCGCGCAGCTCTGATGACTGGCCGCTATCCGCACAAAATTGGTTCCCAATTCAACTTGCCGGTGCGAGGCTCTTTCGTCGGCGTGCCGACCGAAGAGAAATTCGTTAGCAAGATGCTGCAAGAAAACGGTTACTTCACCGGGGCTGTGGGAAAGTGGCACCTGGGTGAGGCTCCGGAATATCACCCCAATCGTCGCGGTTTCGATGAGTTCTACGGTTTCCTGGGTGGCGGCCACAACTACTTCCCGGAGCAGTTCAAGAAGGCTTATGCCCGTCAGGTAGAGCAGGGACTCACCAACATCGACCACTACATAATGCCGCTGGAACACAATGGCAAAGAGGTTGATGAAAACGAGTACATCACCGACGCGCTTTCCCGTGAGGGCGCAAACTTTGTACGCAAAGCGGCAGATACTGGCAAGCCGTTCTTCCTTTACCTTGCCTACAACGCCCCCCATGTTCCCCTGCAGGCAAAGCAGGAAGACATGGAAAAGTTCCCTGATATCAAGGACAAAAAGCGCAAGACCTATGCCGGTATGGTCTATGCCATGGACCGCGGTATTGGCGAAGTGGTAGATGCACTGGATGCTACCGGGAAGCTGGACAATACCTTGATCGTGTTTTTCAGCGATAACGGCGGCAAGCTACAGTTTGGCGCGAATAATCATCCGCTGAGAGAAGGCAAGGGCAGTGTGTTCGAAGGTGGCTTCCGTACACCGATGGTGATGCATTGGCCCAAGCAGATTAAGGCCGGAACCCAGTTCGAACACCCGATCAAGGCGCTGGATTTGTTCCCTACGTTTGCCGGGCTTGCCGGTGCTGAACTGGAACAGGAAAGCAAGCTGGACGGTAAGAATATATTCTCGTTCCTGCAATCCGGTGACGCGCCACACAAAGACGAGTTGATCTTTGCCTTGCGCCACCGTGGTAGCTATAGCGATGCTGCGGTACGACGCAATGAATGGAAAGCAGTGAAAGTCGGTGAGAAGTCGCCGTGGAAGCTGTTCAATATTGAGCAGGACGAGGCTGAAGAAAATGATCTGGCCGAGAAGCATCCGATGATGCTGCGCGACATGGTGCGTGAGATGGAGAAATGGTCCTGGGATAACGCGCAGCCGCGCTGGTTCCATATCCATGAGGAAGGCGCGCTGTGGCGTCAGCACGGGATGCCGCGGTTCGATAAAACCTTCGCGACGGATTAATTTCCAGGATTCATCTGTAGTCAGTTGCTGATACTTTTGCGGCCACCCAATTACGCGTTCGGTGGCCGTTTTTTTAAGTAGCCTTATCACGGTGTGAGTGCAATGTTTAACAAGAATTATCTTACTGCAGCGATTGCTGTGGTCTCTGTTTCATCCCTGCTGGGTTGTGACCGGAGCGCTGAAGGCGCTGCATTGAAGAATGAGGGTATACAGTTTACAACGGTCAACAATGGATTTTTCGCCCATCAGAAGAATCTCCGCAAATGGGGCGCGCCGGTGGTGGCAGATCTGGACCGGGACGGCTGGCCAGATGTGATTTTGAATGAACATGGGTTTGGCGTAAGGATAATCTGGAATAATGCCGGCGAGTTCAGCCAGCCATTCGATCTGCTGATGGGGGATTCTCACGGGGTTTCGGTGGCGGACTTTGACCAGGACGGCGCACTGGAGGTGATTGTCTCTCGCGGCGGTGGTTCAGGCTCCAATGCGCGCAACGCAATCATCTATCGTGTGGATAGCGAGCGTAATTTTGATCGCCTGGCGAATTTTCCAGATCCACTGATGAACATGCGTGGGCGAACCGTGCAATTTGCAGACCTGGATCACGATGGCGCGACGGACCTTCTGAACTTTGCATTTCCCTCCAAGGAAAGGCGTGGTGAGAGCGAAAATTACCTGTACCGGAATGCAAAGGACGGAACGCTCAGCCTTGCGGGACATTTGAATGCCCGGGTACGTGGTGATGGACAGAGAACGCTGATTACCGATATCGACGGTGACGGGCAGCAGGACCTTTTGCTGTACGGCAACGGTCCAATCTCATTGCACCGCGGCAAAGGCGGGTTTGAGTTTGAGGAAGTGACGGATCAGTGGTTGCCCGCCAAATTTAAAGATGTAACCGGAGCAGCGGAGATCGACTTCGATAACGATGGTGACTTCGATCTCGTGCTCAGCCGCGCAAATGCGTTTGAAAGCGGAGAGACTTTCTTTGACGAGGACACGGGCACGTGGGGCTTCTACGTGCGTCGCGAGGCCTTTGAGTATGATCTGGCAGTGGGAGACCTTCTGGAGCTGGTGAATTACCAGAGCCCTTGGCCGCATCGACAGATCTACATTGGCGAATCCGCCTATCAATATGAATTTCCCGGTGAAACCCACAGCGGAAAGACATTGACGCTGGTCAACAGCGACTCCCTCGGCTGGCCTGATCGAAGGGAAGAGCAGGGCTTGCACGCCGGTTATATCGGCAACCAAACGTGGAGGATTGGCGGTAACGTATGGTCCCCCACAGTCGGTGTCGTAAAAGGGCTGAAGAAGAACCCTGGTTCCGGTATTGACCAGGCTAAAACCAGTCAGCGCAAGGTTGCTCCCGGCAATGTGCTGCTGGAGAACCGAGACGGCAAGTTTGTCGATATTACCACTAGCGCAGGCCTGGATGCGCCACTGAACAGCACCAGTGTGGTAGTCGCGGATCTCGATAATGATGGCTATCAGGACCTGTTCTTCGTTCAACGAGGCAACCTGGTAACCCCCACTGAATCGATGGTCTACCGGAATACCGGCAGCGGAACGTTTGAAGTTGTACACGAGCACCAGGTGCTATCCAATGACCTTGCGGCCTGGGGGCTGGGTGGGGTCGCTTTTGATTTCGACCAGGATGGAAAGCAGGATCTGCTGTTTGGCAACGAGCACGGCAAGTGGCATCTGTTCAAGAACAATACCGCTTCCGTCGGCAATCATCTGACCATTGACCTGGGGGCACCGGGTTCAGTTAATGCGACTCCACTCGACGGAATCCTAAAGGGCACTGCTTGCGGAAAAACGCAAACCCAGCGTGTGGGAAGTAGCAGTTCCGGTTACGAGCGCAGTTTCAACCGCTATGTGCACTTTGGCTTGGGAGACTGTGGTGAGCCTGTGCAGCTTGAGGTCAATTGGACCAATGGCGAGCACTTCGTACGCGATATAGTAGCGTTTGGCAAAGACAAAGAGCTTGTGGTTACGTTGAATTGATGAAAACACCTCAGTAGTGTTAGTACTGCTGAGGTGTCTCAGATGTTTTATTTGTAGATAAAGTCCGTAGCTTCGGTGCCATCCGGGAGATGCATGTCCGAGCGGTATAGCACGCTGGGGCGCTCCGTTTCACCGCTTCCCAAAGCCAATCCCTCCTGAACGATATTCGCCTGACTGAGATCAACTGGGAAGAATCCTTGCTTGGCCGACTGATCGCCAATTTCGGTGTCCGATAGCTGGTTCAGAGAAAGCACTGGAGCGATGGGGAATACCACATACCAGCGTGTGCCAGATGGGTTGAGTGAGGTGTCCAGATCGCCGCGCCCGATGGTGGTTATAGTCTTTCCTTCACGCTCTGCAATGTACTCACGGTTGGAGAGGCTTAGCAGGTAGGTGGATACGTTGCCGACCTCGGCCGTGGGCCTGTCATACTTTGTTTGCCGCAAAGTGATGTCGCCAGTGATACTCAAGTTGTTAATTCGGCCGCGAGTGAGGTCCCGACATCTGGTACCACAGGTAAATGAACCCTTGTCGATGAGCAGTGCAGATCCACTGTCGATGGCCTCGATATTTTCAACGCTGATGTCTTTCAGTATTTTGCTATGGGTTTTAAGCCAGACGCCGGTAAATCCATCGACGATCTTTACATTAGAAATTTTGATTTTATTGGATGAAGTGTAGTAGGGCCCGGACCGGTTGAAGTTGTCGTTGTCGGTGCCATTGCCTGCCTCCACACGCACTCCAATGCCGTTTACCACTTCGATGTTATCGATCTCAATCCAATCGCCACCATACACTTGCACTGCGCCATATCCGGTATGAGACTGGATCGCGGTTATATTCTTGATTGAACCTTTTATCGGTGTGCGCCCGTAGGTCGGATTGCGCTGGATGGCGAACATATCGGGAATGATATTGCCCTCTACGTCAATAAAGTCGCCAGCCTCGTTGGTCGCCAATGGCACGTTGTTGTCCGGCATCGGATTGTTCGGTTGACCCTGGTTATCGTAGCGGTCTTCGAGAAAAACCGGGCTGGATCCAAATCGCCAGGCGTAGGCACCATCTTTGTAGTCGGCGTCGGCGAACATTTGCACGGATACAGACTCCGTGTGGTTATCTTCAATAACCACATTGGATACCGCAAAATTTCGGACGTAAAACGCAGCAAAGGGAATGGCACGGGTTGTATTTACTTGCCCACTGCCGTTCCCCGTACTTTCTCCGTAGACGATCGGCATGTTGGTGCGGGCATCAATGGTGAATTTTCGGGAAGGATCCGTAGAGGTGACTTCCACGTTTTCAACTCTATCCTCCAGCAGGTTGCTGGGACCATTACTGCGCCCGAAGCTGAACAAAAAGCGCCGATTTACATTGCTGGTTTCTTTAGTGCCACGCATTTCCAGAGTGACTTCTGGCTCGATCTCTAACCGGGTGTTTGATGGCAGTGGGATGTGCGCCAGGCTAAAACGTGATTGGCTGTTAGGGTTGGCACGCAGTATCACTACACCCCCGTCCTCCTCGCGACTGGCGCGATTTAGTGCGCCCCGTACGCGTTGAGAGTCATCCGTATTTTCATCAAAAACCGCTTCTGCATAGATTTCCTCAGGCTCCGCATCCGTTACCTGATTTTCAAAGTAACCGATTTCGCCAAACGGTTTCCCCGGCAGGTACGCGACTTCCATTTGGCCGTAGCCGGTGAGGTCGGTATCTGTAGGTGCGGGTTCGGGCTCGGGTTCGGGCTCGGGTTCGGGCTCCGGCTCCGGAGCTGGTGCTGGTGCTGGTGTAGGCTCCGGCTCATTAGAATCTGTACTTGATCCGCCGCATGCACTTAGCACAAACAGGACACAGGCCATGAGCATGAGTTTCGCGATACTTCGGACGAAACTGGTGAAGTGGAATACATATAGGGTCTTCATTGATTCTCGATAGTCTCCTCGGGATTGTTATAGCGCGGTTTACTGACGGCCGATCTAGACCGTTTCCGCCTCTTTTTGTGTACTCAGTTTGATCTCGATTCCTGCGTAGTTGGTGGCCTGGGGACGGCCACCAACTGACGTCGAAGATTGACGTACCCGCGATCAGTTCCTCGCTAATGAATCTCAGGAGGCTACCGTGCAGGCGTTATTTGTTTATCCATTCATCGGCGATGGAACCGTTCAGGCGCAGGGCATCTTCGCGATACAGGACACGTTCCGGTCGCTCCAGTGGAAGGTCCGCCGAGGCTTGAATATTTGCGCTGTCGATATCAAAGGCATACCGGCCTTGATTTCTCGAACCGGTAGAGCCTGAATTCAGTGCGGATGCCATCAGAACCGGCGCAATAGGTTTTGTTTCCCAGCGGCGTTGGGATGGATCGCGTGGAAAGTCACTCAGCTTGGTTCGTCCTTCACGCTCACTCCGAGTCACAAAGTACTGAGATGATGGGCCGATATCTGCAAGGGCAAGATTGTTGGTTCTGTCTAGCCGGATGACACCGTCGAATCGAGTATTGGTGAGCCAGCCGCGAGTGAAAGTGTCCGAATCGCTGGAGTTCGACATAACTGCAAAGGCGCTATCACTCGCGGTTATGTTCGTACCGTGAATATCCCGCATGATTTTTTGGTGAGGCTTAAGGAAAACTGCGGCCATACCTTCACCGTTGTGGATGTTTTGCATCCGAATTTTCTTGATGGTGCCGACATGTTGGCCTGCCTGATTCAAGTAGTCAGACGGACGTCCGCTGCCGGGTTCCAATCGTATCGTCAAGCCGCCCTGTGCAGAGAGATCGCGCATCAATACCTTGGTGCCACTGAACAATTGAACCAGGGCGTACCCGGCAGCAACTTTATCAACGGTGACATTCTGGATAACGCCACCCTCAGGTACACGATCATAGGTTTGGTTATTGGCGACAGTGCGGGTGTCACTATCTGCTACGAGGAAGATTGAAGGGAAGATCGAATAGTTGTCTTCGATGTGGACATTCGACAAGGCGAAATTTCGGACGAAACCGATACGGAACGGAATCGCATTTTTAAAAATTTCTTGATTGTTTACATCGATGGTGAATTTTCGAGTCGGGTGCGTGGACGTAACCTCGATATTCTCGAGCTGGGGTGGCAGGTTGGTGGCATCCCGACCTGCAGAAAACAGCACCCGGTCCATCATGAGAAGAGTGGTGTCCGGGTGTATTTCTAGTCGCGTATTCGATTTCAGGTCGACTTGTGTCAGTCGATATTCACCAGCCCTCAGGCGGACAACGCCACCTTGCGACTTGTTACTCGCTCTATTGATCGCGCCCTGTAGTTGACTGGTTTGCTGTGCCGGCGTGCCGGTGAGTGTGATCGATTCGGTATTGGCACTGCTGACTTGATTGCTGAAGTAAGTAACTCCGTCCACTTTGACTGGATCGACTTCGGCAATGGACGCAGCCTGTGCCTGAGATAGGCTCCATAGCGGTAGAGTGGCCAGGAGAAGTGCCTGGCAAATACTGTTTGCGGAACTCGTAGTCCGTCGACTTCGCTTGGGTGGGATGGTTTTTGCTCTATTTCTCTCAGATTGCTTGTACATAGGATCAGCCTTTTTTGCATTATTTGAGTATCGGCATGCGTACCGGTCGGTACGGCGGGTAATGCTATGTTGGCAAACATGGTATGTATCGATTTTATGTTGTTTTATGTGCCAATATCTAGCAGCTGTGACACAAGTATTGGTTTTGCGCGGGGGATGTGGGACGCGTGTTCAGGTTTGGGGGCGCCGAAGCACGAGGTTGTAAGAGGGGGTGACAAGGCTGCCTGCTTAGTTAGAGTTCTAGGCATACATCCCTTGTGCGAGTTACCTACGGTATCTCGCAATAAGGCCGAGGGGAAATCCGTGATTTCAGGGGCGATCACAATAGCGAGTTTATTTTTCTCACGGGGTGCCGTTTCGTCCTCGGGTACGAGGCGAACGGTTATTCCATGGAAATCGGCGGGAAGGTCGCTAGAGCAATCGACAGGAATCGGAAATGCTAACTGGTGTCAGGTCACTTCGCTGGTGATCTGCAACAGTTTGTCTATATTAAGGCGCTCGTTGCGCAGGTGAATAGTTACCAGGCCACACTTAATCAAGCTTATTTCTTCGGAACTTTTTGCTGTGTTCACGTAATTTTCTATCAATGTGTGGGTAGTATAAATACCTGTTTACGCTACCTAGCAGTACCGATTACTACGCTTGCTTTTTGATCATTTATAATGAGTTGTCTAATTTTTGTACGCGGGCCGGACTGATACAGATTCGCGCACGTGAAAACGTCTAAATAGTGGGCTACTTTTTACAAGTGAGGCAGTGTTTGGCGAGCTTGCCAGCAATAGTCTCGGTATATATGACGGCATCTCACGATATCGATTTCTCTGAAGAGAGTACTATCAATGGTTTTCTTGCACAGGCGTCACGTGGCCACTCCGACCATTATTTAAGAAGCCCGCCACAGTGCGGGCTTTTTTGTACCTTAAATTTAAGTCCACTTAAGTCCTGGTTATCTACGTGCCACAGGTTCAGTGGGTACGAACCTGAAAGCCATTTCTCGCTACGAGTGAGCCGCGACTGGTTGCCCCATGTCGGACGTTGTATCTGATTGGTCGTTCAGCGCTCTTATTAATAGGGTACCCAGTTGCCTGGTGTTATATGGGTTTCCGTTTCCATTGATTATTTGAACCCCAATGGCTTTGGCAACTGTTCGTAAATGAGGCTTGGCTGGCGATAAAGTGGTGCCAGCCTGACTCACTTCAATAGTTCCATTCTCAAGCTCCGCGATCGAGTAATTTTTCCACTGTGCCTCTGTAACTTTGGAGATGCGTCGATTGGAAGGCTTATTAGTGAGCAGCTTGCTCATGGCTATCGAGCTTTGTTCGCCCTCTGCGGCAGAGTGCATAAGCTTTTTAGCTTGTTCCACCGAATCGTCAAAGAGCGTTTCAACCTGCATTTCCTCAGTATTAACTCGCAGAATAATGATCCGGTCTACGAGTTGTAGAGTGTTCGGATTGAAAGCAATGCGGCCGGTAGAGGAAAGGCGGGCCGTCGTCTTTACTGAAACACGCTCGCCGTCCTGGCTGACAACGTCATAACCTGCTTGATTCACTTCAGTTGCCATCCTGCCGTTAGTTATAAGCGCCGCGTAAAGTTCACCAATCCTTCCAATTAAATGGCGGAGCTCGGTTGCAGGAACTCCCCAGTTTAGTTCCCTCTCAAGCCAGCTCATAGCCTCACCAAGTGATTGAATTATTTGTATTTGTGTTAGAGCCAACTTGATTTCCTTTGGTGCGGTTAGGTGACTTGTGAGTGATATTGTTGGGTAGCGTTGCTAGCTGGGTGTGCGCGCCATGCGCAGCATCTCTATATGCGGAATCCCATCCTCATCATAAGTATTCGAGACCTGCAAAAACCCAAATTCTTCGTAAAACCGCTTCAGGTATAGCTGCGCGGATATCCGAATAGAAGCCTGCGGGTATTCCCGCAGCGTGTATTCAACGCCGAGTCGCATTAACTCTTTGCCGATACCAGTCCCTCGCGTACTTTTGCAGGTGAGAACACGTCCGATCGAAGGTTCGGGATATTTCTTTCCCGGCGCCACAACACGCAGGTAGGCGAGCAGGGCGGGGGTAGCTGATTCACTATTCCAGCACACTAGGTGCTTGGCATGCTGGTCCTTGCCGTCTACATCCTGATAGATACTTTCCTGCTCTACGGCGAAGACTTCCTGGCGTGCGCGCAGGATTTCGTAGAGTTGATCCACGGATATCTGGTCGAAGGAAAGCCATTCAAAGCGGTGTGCTGGAGTGGGGTTGGGCATAGTGCTATTTCTTCTTCGGGGAAATCCGCATGGTGATGTCTGCGTGGAAGACTTCCTCGCCATTGGTATCAAACACGCTGACGGGCATCACCACATCCTGTGCAGAATCCCAATAAAAGTCGTCCACCTTGCACACGGCGCGCAAGTCTGTTTTGGCCATTTTCAGATATTGCACGGTCATGCCCACCGGAATCCAGCGGAAGTTGCCGTTCAGGGACACGTCCAGGCACACGCCTCCCGCCAGCTCGGCGGCGTTACACATGGCGATGGCGTGCACGGTTTTAATGTGGTTTTGCACCGCGCGGTGCTTCTTCAGTTTTACCTCAACCAGGCCCGGCTTTATCTGGGTGAAGCGCGGTTTGATCGAGCTGAAGTAGGGGGCGTTGAAGCAGACAATTTTGCTCACCAGCCAGCGGCCAAAGCCATCGACGCCGAGTGTTTTCCAGAGTTTCAGGATCGGACTTTTGGAGGGGGCGTAAGTCATTTGCTATCTCGTGCCTAGTCGCATCAGCAAGATCCTCATTTTTGCACCTCTGTTACGCGAAGATTAAGTATTAAACTGCCCGATAGGCTTGTCCGTATCGCTTATTGTTCTGCTGGCCGTGTGTCTTGAACCCACTATTGCTGTCACTTCCGCTCCGCAACTTCCGCGAACCCAGGCGGCGATCATGGCCCGTATGTCGGCCAGCTGGAGGCCCAGTACCGCCGGTCTTGAACTTCGCCCCTGACACCAGTGTTGCTCAGGGCAACTACAGCTTCAAACTGCAGAGCAGAGGCGACGACGGCAACAGCAACAGCATCGCCTTGGCTGACATGCAGAAGGGCGCCAGTCTTGGACAACAAGGTACCCTAGAAAAGTTATTCGATATGGTTTTCCAAGTGCCCGAGATAGGTGGCCCTGGTGACTACTTGGTCGCCGCGCTGCAAATAAAAGCCCTGATTCCACACATTTGCGGGTTTGAATAGCACGCCGGCAGCTGTGCCGGTAAGAATCAATGTCCCGCGGGGTATGACATGTTTTGGGAGTAGCTCCACCTGTTCGTCGCCATCAAAAAATGTACGTGCTGCCTGAGCGAAAGCTTGGTGCACTATTTCATCCACATTCAGGATCATTTGGTCTGCCGTAAAGCGCTGTCGCGCCTCTCCGTTTACAGCGAGTTCCAGGGAAATCGTTTGGTAGAACGAAGCCGACTTCGGGATCACGAGCAGGTAGCCAGTGGGGAGGAAAGAGGGGCGTCCTTTGCCAGCTGCGAAACCCGTGGTGCCCATTGGCGCGCGGAGATCAAGCTGCCGAAGTAGGGTCCAGCGATCAGTGAAGTCATTACAGAGTATGAGAGCGTACTCTACCTGGTCTTCAGGAGAGCCAATGTCGGAAAGAGGAACCATGGCGAGTTCTGCCTCGAAGTCGAGGCGCGGGTGGAAGTCTACTGGGTGGTTCCATGCGCTTGCTTGGGACAATTTGGGGAACAAGAACGGCGGATCGTCCAGATATACCTCTTTAGCGTGCTCATAGTAATTCGTACCAGCCGCAACATGAGGGTAGTGAAAGTCTGCAGGTACTGTTAATTCGGTAACCGGGACGACTACCTCGGGCCCCGTGACCTTTTCGAGCCCTTCGTACCCTAGTTGGGCATAGGCTTCGATCAAATCGCGGGCGTCGCCGAGCTCTGCTGTAATATCTATTCCTTCGATAGTGTCACCGTTATGGCGCATGACCCTGATCAGTGACGAGCCAGTACGCGCAAATGTCAGGGCTGCTGCTGGATCTGCGATGACCTGAGGGCGTGTGGGTTCCCAAGCAGTATCCACGGCGGGGCGCGAGACATAGAAACTATAGGCGACAAAGCATAATGACACAGTGATGAGCACTATTACGGTGCGGGCAAGAAATTTCATGCATTTTCCTCAGTGTCGATGGTCGATCCTTGAGCTCGATGTCAGCTGAAGGCGTGATAGCCAAAGGTATCTCAGCAGAGAGGCGATGTCTGCTGTTGCTTGATTGCGGCCATTCGAAGTGAGGTCGATTGATCGCCAAATGTACAGCTGGGTAAAACTGTTATTCCTGCCCGTTTAGCATTGATCCCCGTGTATCGAGTCGGGCATACTTAAACGGTTCTGTTATACCTCCAAGGGCATCAAGGCTCTAACTCATTGATTTTTATAATAATACTGAGAGGTGTGTGTGGGGAAAGGGCAACAACCGGACATAGGTTCAAACCAAGATTCGTTCAAGCCGCGATCTACTGCCGTAATCACCCGATACCTTTACCGGATGTATGGGCAGGAAGGGCTCGATACTGCCCAGATTCTGGAGCGCTCAGGCATTGATCCCAAGCAACTCGCTGACCCTGTAGCGCGTATTCCCCATGAAAAACTGATTAAAATGTGGGAGGTTGCTGGTGAGCTGAGTGGCGATCCCCATTTTGGGCTTCACCTCGCCGAAAAAGTCCCTGTCATTCCATTTAATGCCGGCGACTATGCGGCAATGACAAGTAAAAACCTCCGCGAATCCCTCTATAATCTGTCTCGCTATATAAGAATAAGTAGCGATGCAGTAAAAATTGACATTCAATTTGATTCTGATTTAACCCATGTCTTCGCTGACTTGTCAGGTGGTGCAATACCAAATAAACACCATACCGATTTCTGGATTCTTTATTTGGTCCGCTATATCAAAGGATTGCTTGGTCTCTCCGTGCCGTTAGCGTCGGTTGGTTTTAATCATGATGAGCCAGACGATACATCTGCGTATCAATCTATTTTCAATTCAAAAATAAAATTTAACGAAAGAAATAGCTATATTTGTTATGAAAGCAAATATTTGGATGCTACTTCGGTGTGCGCAGATTTATCAATACACAAGCTTCATGAGTCGATGGCGCTTAAAGAGTTGCAGGCGCTCAATGATGTGGGGATTTTGCCCAGAGTCAAAAGAGCGATTAGCGAAGCATTACCAGCTAAGATCGTTGATATAAATGCTGTGGCAAGTGCTTTGAACGTAGCTCCGAGAACCGTTCAACGACAGCTTGCGAATGAAGGCGTAACCTTCAAGAAGTTAGTGGATATGGCAAGGAAGGAATATGCGATTTCAGAAATGGAGAATACAAGTCTATCTATTTCAGAGGTGGCATATCGATTGGGCTATCAGGATATGGGGTCTATTTATCGTGCATTTAAACGATGGACGGGGATGACTCCAGTTGAATACAGAGAGAACTTAAGAAGCGGAGAGTAGATTGAGTGCTTCACTTTCCAGTGCAAAGTAGTCTTTATGAATGGCTAAATAGCTTAGTTTTTCTCGGTGTTTTAACGCAGTTAATTGAATAATTAAGTTTTGCAAAGCCCGAGCAAAGCGAAAAACCATTTTAGCTTTTCACACAAAATATTAGCCCGGAGAATTTTCTCTGGGGTGATTCCTCTCTAAGAGCGCTGATCTGCGCTGTACAGATTTCCACAAATTATTCCCAATTACCGTTCGTAGTCTGATTGAAATCGGGCCTGTGTCTCCGCGGTCAAAACCCGCTGTCGACAGCGTATCACAGTGGCGTCTGCCGTCATAAGTTTGGCGTGTGGCGCCAGTCAATGGGCTTCTGGTTGTTGGTAGAGTGTTTCTCGAGTTACATAACTATGCACTTGTGCGACCAGGTTGAAAACCGGTGCTAGAGAGGCTGTCTCGAGTCAGAAAAGGGTCATATAGGGTGGCGGGAGTCTCAGCATTGCAGCCTTGATTAGGGCTCGGGCAGCATTCTTCTCGAAATTCAGTGCATAGCTTTGGAACCATAAAACTAATAAAAAGAGAGAAAACAAACATGTTCAAACGCTTTCCAGCAAAGTGGGTGATAACCCTAATGGTGGCGGTTTCACTGCATTCATTTGCCGAGCAGAGAAAGCCGCCGCAGGCCTTTATCGAAAAAATGGCGAGCCACAAGTGGGGCGAAAATCGAACAATTACCCAGGTTTCTGAGCACGTCTATATGTGGGGCTCGGACGACCAAAATGGTGCCTATATCGCGACCAAAGATGGCATTCTCGTGGTTGATGGCCATCACTGCCCGTCCGGCACGGTTCCCTGGTTGAAAAATGAGCTTTCCAGACGTTACGAAGCTCCAATCAAATATCTCGTCCTGTCTCATGATCACCCGGACCATATCTGTAATTCAGATGTATTGGGTGAAGGGGCTGTGACCGTCTCTCACTCAAAACTTAGGGATAACCTTCTTGCCTACCAGCGAAAAGCGGCAATACCCGATGTAACCTTTGACGAAAATCTGACGCTCCATCTTGGTAACCTCGAGGTGAAGCTTATCTACCTTGGGCCCACCCATAGCAATAACCTGATTCAGGTTCATATCCCAAAGGAAAAAGTCCTGATCGCGATTGACTTCGCTAAAGGGAAGAAACCTTTCCCAGATCTCCGGGATATGGATATAGACAATTCGATACAGGCCCTGAAAACACTCGCTGATATGGCGGATGTTGAGTATGTCATACCTGGTCACGGGCCCGTTACAACGCAAGAGAGCTTTCTGCAAAGCCGTGATTACCTGAAAGCGCTGAGAGATGAGGTTCGGTCGCTGATGGTGGAAGGTAAGAACCTTAAGGAGATTCGCAACCAGGTAACAATGGAAAATTTCAGTGACTATGAAAATATCGGGATAGTTCTGGATTGGAATATTGTGACCATGTACGACTACCTGTACCGCCAATTGGAGCCGAATAATCCAACTACTCCATGGGAAGCGGCCGATTGCATTGAATTTGGGGTGCAGTGCAGGACTAACGATCGTATGGCTTCTCATTAGTGCTTTAAGTTGTCAGGAGTAGCGGTGATTTTTCATTACGGACTGAGATAACTGGAAGTGAAGTTGATGTTGGGTAATCGGTGGCGAATACAGCGCTAACCGGGTGGTATGGCTGGTCGAAAATATTGTTTTTGACTGGTTTGCAATAACTTTCGATTATCTGCGTCCAATTTTTAAAAAATAAATAATGAGAGAAGATAATAATAATGAAATTTAAAAAAACGTACCTCGCTATCTGTATCGCATCTCAGTGTGTAGTAAGTGCTGTTGCCGATACATCGGAATCAAATAATCAAGACCGCACTATTGAAGAAGTAATGGTCACGGCCCAGAAAAGGCCGCAATCGTTACAGGATGTACCCATTTCAATAGCGGCAATATCGGGTGACACACTCGATTCACAAGTGATTCTTTCGTTCGATGAACTGGCAGCTGACTTGCCCAATGTCGAGTTTGTAGCAAGCCCTGGATTGGATGGCGCAATTGGTATGAGAGGAGTATATACCTCCACAGGGAATCCGGCATTTGAGCAGTCAGTAGGTGTATATTCCGATGGTATTTACATTTCCAGGGGGCGCCTATACAACCTTGCTTTTTTGGACCTTGAGAACGTAGAAATACTACGAGGACCGCAAGGCGTTCTACAGGGAAAAAATAGTGTGGCGGGTGCAGTCAACTTTATCTCAAAGAAGCCGACAGACACCTTTGAAGGTCATTTGTCCGGGCACTATGAGCTTGAGCATGGGAGCTATTCGGGAGAGGCAGTTATTTCCGGCCCGCTTTCTGACCGCCTGAGGGGACGTATAGCACTGCAGGAACAATATACCGGTGGATATCTGGATTTCCCTCGTATGGGTGAAAAGGACCAGAACGAGACGGAATCAAGAGGAGTTCGAGTAAGTGTCGAATATGATTTGACGGAAAACTCTGAGCTTCTTGTTCGCTATGATCATCAGGAGACTGAAGCCTCGGGCGCGACTTTTGGACCGTATAAGTTTCAAGAGGGTGTGCGTGAGGCATATGAAGCGCTCTACGAGTCGGTCGACCCGGACTTCGGTTATGTAACCAGCGGCGTTATATCTAATGGGAAGCTGCTCAGTGTAGATGAAGCCGGGAATATCAGTGCCACAAATAAGCTCCCTAGCCAGGGTGCAACAGTGGATATGCTTTCAGCCACGTATAACTTGCAGCTGCAGAATAGGGCAGAGATTACGTCTATCACTAGCTATACCGATTATTCTACCCATAGTGTATTGGTAAATACGTTTAACGGCATCGACTGGCTGACGCAGGGTGATGATGAGAAGGATGAGGCGTTTGATCAGTTTACCCAGGAGATTCGCTATGCGTCCCCTGGTGGTGAAACTCTAGACTACGTCGTTGGGCTGTATTACCTCGCGCAATCCCTTGATGCAAGTACGGACGGAACCATAATCGACGCTAGTGCACTAGGATATCCGGCGATGGCTTCGTTCGTACAAGATATCGGATTTGTGCAAAACACAGAGTCAATTTCTGCGTTTGGCCAGATTACGTGGAATGTAAGTGATGTTTTCCGAGCGAATCTGGGGTTGCGGGAGACTTATGAGTCGAAAGAGGCGGATGGCTTCTTAACCTCTTTTACCCCGGACAGGAACGTTGTATTAGATCCAGGGTTTAATCCGCTCGTAGATCAATTTTCGACAAACTGGGAAAATAAAGACAAGCGTGTAGAGCGGAGCCTTGATCCGTCATTTTCAGTACAGTGGGATTTCTCTGAAGATGGGATGTTATATGCCAGCTGGACCAGTGCGACGAAAGCGGGTGGCTTTAATGCCGCGGACAGTCGCGGGGATAACTTCGAGTACGAAGAGGAGTCCGCCACCAGCTACGAAGTCGGCGCGAAACTATCTCTGCTAGAAAATAAAATGCAGGTAAATGTTGCAATTTTTCAGTCTGATTATAGTGATCTTCAAGTAAATGCCTGGGATGCAAGTGCCAGCTCTTTCAAGACTGGCAATGCGGCCGAGGCAACCATTGGTGGTGTTGAGGCTGATTTCATCTATCTGGTTACAAATAGCTTAAAGATCGGTAGTACCTTTGCCTATCTCGATGCCACTTATGATGACTACCCGGGTGCCTCCTGTTCTGTAGGTGAAAGTGAGGAGAGCGATTGTATTGGCGGCAATCGTAATGCTTCAGGTGACGCGCTCAGGCAAGCGCCAGAATGGTCTGCGAATGTCTTTGCTGAATTATCAATCGACCTTTCCGACAGTCTGGAGTTGATGTCCAGAATATCGGCTAACTCCACTGACTCCTACTTCATGTCTGCCACTAACGATCCATATCTGTTGGTAGATTCTTATAGCAAGGTAGATGGTCAGGTGTCACTGATCAGTACTGATTCGACCTGGTCCGTTTCTTTGCTGGCTAAGAACCTAACCAATGAAAAAGTTCCTTTTTTCGCCAATAGTACTCCGCTATTTGAAGATGCCTATTTTTCTTCTGTCGAGGTTGGGCGAGAGGTGTTTTTAAAGTTTGATTATGGCTTTTAACTGAGGTTTTGTGTTAGCGGAGTGGCGGACGCGTTTATAGAAGGTTAGCCATTCCAGCACTTCCAGTAGTGTGTAAATAATCAATTGTCCTGCTGGAGTGCTTTCCCCTGATTTTTGCACTGGGCCGATTCGTAGTGATATCGGAGAAAGGGGAAGAATACTAGGTGGTTTTTTAGAAGTATTTTGCGGGTTAGTTGTTCGTATTCGCTACCCGTTAAATGGGGGTAAGTAGTGAGAAATGCCGAAGAGTACATAAATAAAACGTCCAAGTTTATATCAGTTGATGGTATGCATGTGCACTATAGGCGTGAAGGTAGTGGCCCAGTGATTTTATTGCTGCATGGGAGTGGGTCATCACTGCATTGCTTTGACCAACTCGCTGACTCTCTGGTGGAAAACTTTGAGGTTGTAAGGCTGGATCT
This sequence comes from Microbulbifer elongatus, assembly GCF_020524885.1. GTDB lineage: Bacteria > Pseudomonadota > Gammaproteobacteria > Pseudomonadales > Cellvibrionaceae > Microbulbifer > Microbulbifer elongatus_A. The sequence goes on from NZ_JAIVKJ010000001.1 coordinate 1,215,160, forward strand.
TCCTGGGTTCGGATTGACGGGGCCTCGTCGGGATCGGGACTACAGGATTCAGACATTCTCAACTTTTATCGCTAGATTCATGTCTGCACTATCAATCGAACGATTCAGTGTCGCCGGTAACTCGCTTGGAGGTAACGTCGCATGGAACATGGCTCTTGATTACCCGGGCCGCGTGGAGTCACTGATACTGATGAACGCAACAGGATACCCGGAAAAATCAATACCTTCAGCAATGCGCCTTGCACGTAATCCACTGCTGAAGCCCCTACTGCGGCGCTGGGCGCCTCGGAAGGCTACTGAAAATAGTGTCCGTAAACTAGTCGGCTCGAAGATGGCCAATATCGATGATGCTTTGGTGGATCGCATACATGCGATGATGAGCCGTAAAGGAAACCGCGCAGCATTTGTCGATCTTGCCAATACACAGCAGGCAGATCGCACGGGAGATATACCTGGAATCAAAGTACCGACTCTGGTGCTTAGCGGTGAAGGTATCGATGGCCAACATTTCGCACGTGATATTGCCAATAGCCGGGAGATTACCTTCGGTGGTGTCGGTCATTTGCTTCCGGAAGAAGCACCGGTATTAGCCGCCGAGGCCATACGTTCTCACCTGAATAATGTAGTGCGACGGTAAAAATCATGATTTCTTATTTCACTGCTCGCGGCGAAAGTAACCGCCTCGATGATTCGAGCCGTAAGAGTCTTAGAGGCAGCTTTGTGCAGCTATCGGATGGGGTGACTCATTACGAGCTAAAAGGGCCTGCCGGTGGTCAGCTTGTGGTTCTGGTGCCAGGGTTGACAGTGCCCCTTTTTTACTGGGATAGCCTCGTACGAGAATTGAACGGATACGGGTTTCGCACGCTGGCATACAGTGCATATGGAAGAGGGTACTCCGACCGGGTGGAGGCATCATACGATTACGCTCTGTTCGTGCGCCAGTTACGTGACCTGATACATACGCTCGAATTGGATGGCCCTCGCCATGTTGTAGGCGCCTCAATGGGGGCCTTGATCGCCATGGCATGGGTGCAAGAGCAACCCTCTCTTGCGACATCGCTGACGCTGGTTGGCCCTGCCGGGCTGGAACATCAACTGCCACCTCTTGTTCGCTTACTGCGTTTTAACACCTTCGCGCACTATTTTGGCCGGTTCTTGGGCCAACGCTTGTTGCGGGCGCATCTGGCCAATGAGGTTGAGTCTAGCGAGCGCGCTGAGGTGCTTAGCGAGATGGTGCTAGATGCCTATACATACGAGGGGTCAATTTATGCGCTGTTCTCAACTCTGCAGTCATTTAATCTGACACGGCAACACGATTTGTATCGTAAAACTTGCTTGTCTTCAGTCCCAGTTCATCTCTTATGGGGGAGTGGAGATCATGTGACACCGATTGATAAATTCGATGAAGCCCGGGTGTTACTCCAACCCGCTAAATCCTTTTCCTTTGCAGACTGTGGACATATGCCCCCGTTCGAGCTGCCTGAAGAAGTCGGGAAGCACATGGTTTCATTCTTTCACGATTTTGCAACCGACTCTAACATTATGAAAGTGGTCGACTCGGCTGCCGCACTACCGGAAGTACAGTAGGATTGAATATGCAAAATAAGCCAGAAGTAATCATTGTGGGTGCCGGCCCAACGGGTCTCACATTAGCCTGCGATCTAGCCAGACGGGGCGTTCGCTTCAGAATATTTGATAAGTCTGAACAAGCCTTTTGCGGCTCCCGCGCGAAGGGTGTACAGCCCAGAACCCAGGAAGTGCTTGACGACTTAGGCGTTATTGGCGCCTTGAAATCAGTCGGTGCTCCCTATCCTCCAATGTGCGCACATTTGTGGAAATTTCGCTTTCGATGGCACATGCAAAAAGTGACGGACGTTACCCCGGATGTCCCCTATCCCAACATCCTGCTAGTCCCCCAATGGCAGACAGAAAAGGTCCTTGGCGATGAATTGGAACTCAGTGGTCATAGGGTTGAGCGAGGGCTAGAAATTATTGCCCTGGACCAGGACTCGGAGCAGGTTAGTATTCAGTTGCGGGGTAAGAATGTTATAGAAAAAGTATCTGCACGTTATCTCGTCGCAGCCGACGGCGGTCGCAGTTTTGTCAGGAAGGCTCTGGATGTCGGCTTCGAGGGATTCAGCAGGGAAGAAGGGCGAATGATTGTTGGAGATGTCCGTGTTGAGGGCCTCTCGAGAGACGCCTGGCATGTGTGGCCAAAAGCCAAGGGTGGGCTTATCGGTCTGTGTCCACTGCCTCATACCGACTTGTTTCAGTTAATGATGCGGCTGAAACCGGGGGACGAACCGGAATTGTCAGAAGAAGAGGTGCAAAAGCGCTGGTTGGTGGGTACGCGGCTCAAGTCTGTACGCCTACATTCACCCACCTGGCTTTCCGTATTCCGTCCCAATGTGCGTATGGTTAAGAAATACCGTGTCGGGCGAGTCTTCCTTGCGGGAGATGCTGCGCATGTGCATACCCCGGCCGGTGCTCAGGGGCTCAATACCGGGGTCCAGGATGCATACAACCTGGGATGGAAACTGGCGATGTCGTTACGCGGGGCGCCGGATACCTTACTCGACAGCTATGAAGAAGAGCGGCTGCCAGTAGCTGCTGCTGTGCTCCAAATTTCAACAAAACTATATGGCGCAGATAAGAAGCGCAGTATACCAAAGATGAAGCGTGGTGATGCTGAGAGGCAGCTGGCGCTCAACTATCGTGGAAGCTCCCTCGCTATGGGAAATGGATCAGAACCCGGTGTTCTCCAGGCGGGCGATCGCGCCCCCGATGCACCATGTGAGGGCCAGTCTGGAAAGTTGCGATTCTTCGATGTCTTCCGAGGACCACACTTCACCCTGCTTGCATTTGGGGAAAAAGCGGCCGTGGCGATAAAGCAGATTGAACTGCCGACGCCGGAAATATTGCGCAGCTTTGCTGTGCTCCATACAGGTCCGGCTTTGGACCGCAGCATGCTGATTGACACCAGCGGGTCGGCACATACGATTTATGGTGTTGGAGATCAGGGCGAGACGATTGTGCTCGTACGTCCCGATGGGTATATCGGGCTGATTGCCAGGCGGGATTGGAAACAAGCCTTGGCAGATTATTTCAATAATCTGATTGGTATTGGAACCAGCGACAAAGACACGCTACAGGAAAGCAGCATGGAGATTTCTCTTGATCAGTAGCAATACCGAAGTGCGTGTAAATCAAGGCTCTAATAGTGCGCCCTTGATTGGTTTGATTGTACTTGTGATTATTTGGGGCGTTAACTGGCCGATCATGAAGGTCGGTATTGCTGGGATCGGCGCCGCGGAGTTTGCTTTGCTTCGCGCGGTTCTAGGTGCAGTGACAATGTTTGTGGTTACTGCCGCGTTGGGTGTATTGCGCTGGCCCCCCAAAGAGGATCGCCTGCTCATTCTGCATCTCGGCCTTATGCAGACTGGTGCTTTCTTGCTTCTTATCAGCTTGGGAGTCGATGCTGTTGGTGCGGGCAAGTCAGCCATCTTGGCCTATACGACTCCGATTTGGGTGGCACCGTTATCTGTATTGTTCCTTAAAGAGCGTCCATCAGGTGCGGCTATAGCCGGATCTGTGTTGGCATTGCTCGGATTGTTCGTGCTTCTCGGCCCTACTGAGATTGACTGGAATGACAAGCAGGCGGTCACTGGAAATTTATTTCTTGTGGCAGCGGCGCTGGTTTGGTCACTAGCAATTGTGCATGTTCGTGGACACACCTGGAAAAGTAGCCCGCTTCAGGCCGTGCCATGGCAGCTCAGTATTGCTTCATTGTTCCTGTTTGTTTGGTGGCTCGTCGTAGAGCCAGCGAGTGAGAGGCATTGGTCACCTGAGGTAATAAGCTCTTTGGTATTCAACGGTATAGTCGCCACGGGCTTGGCGTTCTGGCTGATGACAGCTGCGAGCAAGAGGCTACCGGCATTGCTCACTTCACTAGTCTCACTCGCTGTCCCAGTCATTGGTGTGACAACGTCCGCCTGGACACTCCAGGAACCTGTGTCTGAATCGATGCTTATTGGAGGTTCTCTGGTTTTGGCCGGGTTGCTGGCACCGATATTTAATCTGATTATGCGTGATTCACGGCAACCTGCTACTTGATTTTAAAGTGATGTGGAAATTTGTTGAATTAATAAACATGTCTTCTGGTGGCAGGGTAAATCCTGTGCATTTAGCCGCTGCTGATATAGCGGAATATGAGTAATAAAAGACACAGGAATATGTGATGTCTGAAAATAAAGAAATACGCTTGAGCAATGCCAGGCTCATGGCCTTCGTTTCTCCCGAAGCCCCTCTTGCGGCATTTATCATGGTTTTTTTCGTCTTCGTACCCCCATTTTATGCCAGTACTTTGGGGCTCGGACTGACAACTGTGGGGATCATCTTTGCAGTAACCAAGCTCTGGGATGTCGTCACTGATCCCATTTTCGGCTCCTTTTCTGACAAATGGTCCACGCGATGGGGACGCCGCAGACCATGGCTTGTTTTTGCGGTTCCGCTATTACTTGTCAGTATATACATGGTTTTTATTCCCTCTGGAGACTCTGTTACCTGGATGTATCTAACCTTCTGGTTAGTGATCCTCTATATCGGTTGGACACTGGGCTCTGTTTCGCATGTTGCGTGGGCAGCTGAACTTTCTGCCGATTATCACGAACGCTCCAGAATCTCGGGTGTTAAGCAAGGTGCTGCTCTTTTCGGGTCCGTGGCCTTGATGCTGATTATCGCGCTGATGGATGGAACGGGTGAGGCGAGCGAGTTTGATCGCCTCAAGCTTATTGGATCAACGGTTATGATCGCTTTGCCGCTTTGTGTTGTGGCTGCGTTATGGGCTGCCAGAGAACCTCCCGCACGATCAGTAAGGTTTACGGATGGCAGAAAAACTCTAGGGATTCTCTTGCGAAATAAACCCCTGCGCCGAGTTTTGGCTGCAAATACATTGCTGACTATGTCCGCTGGTAGTATCGCAGTGATGTTCCTGTTTTATGTGGAAGATGTACTTTCGCTAGGTAAATGGGCATCTTTTGCCCTCATACCATGGATGCTTTCTGGGTTGTTGTTTCTTCCTCTTTGTATGAGGCTGACTCGAAAGCTAAACAAGCATAGATCGCTCTGTGTTGTTTTGTGCTATCAATTGATTGTCAGCTTTTTATTTCTGGTTCTTCCTGAAGGCAATGTGATGCTGGCTTGCATCGCGTTTCTGGCAATGGGCGCTGTTCAAGCTGTTTTAACTTATATTCCAGCGGCGATCATGGCTGATGTTGTTGACGTTGATGTGGCGGAGTCCGGAAAGCAGAGGACAGGGCTGTATATGTCGATGTTGCAGACAAGTAGCAAAATTGCCTCAGCATTAGCTGTCGGTGTGAGTTATCCAATTCTGAGTGCTGTTGGTTTTGATGGGGGAAGTGCTGCCAATTATTCAGATGATGTGCTAGATAACGTTCGATGGGTAATGACACTTTTACCTGGATTTATGTTTATTTTGGTTGTTTTTATTATGTGGAATTTTCCACTTTGTGAAAAGCGCCAGGTCGCGCTAAGAAGACAAATCGATACTGCTCAAAGTAACGTTGGAGATTTTGTATGACAGATATCTTCATGCCAATTGTGGTTGAGTCGAAGAGTCAAATTGTTCGCACGATCTGATGTTTAATGCGTAAAATTGCCGAACCATAGGTATTGATAGTTGCAGCTTTATTCAAATCCCTAGCCCCCTATCACTCAGGAAAACAGCGTGACTAGGTTACCAAGCGTTTCAAACTGCATAGATTGCGTCGCCCCACATCGGACGTGGACGTGGTTTGAACGCGTGGAGAACAATCTGTCCGGACTGCCTCCTGTGGCCCGGGAGGCGCGAGCCTTTCGGAAACGGCCTTTTGACAGCTTTCTAGGTTCGCTGCTAGGGGGATATGGCGTCTCTGATAGAAATTATGGAGTTAAAGTAAAGTGTTGCTTTTAGACGCTTGTCATCTATTAAGTCCTGAGCCGCTTGGGCTGCTCATTATTGACTAGCCCGTGAAACTCCCACACGCCCATTCGAGAAAACTTATTTTTTCTTAGGTGAAATCCGCATGGTGATGTCTGCGTGGAAGACTTCCTCGCCATTGGTATCAAATACGCTCACCGGTATCACCACATCCTGCGCAGAATCCCAATGAAAGTCGTCCACCTTACACACGGCGCGCAAGTCTGTTTTGGCCATTTTCAAGTATTGCACGGTCATGCCCACCGGAATCCAGCGGAAGTTGCCATTCAGGGATACGTCCAGGCACACGCCGCCCGCCAGCTCCGCGGCGTTACACATGGCGATGGCGTGCACGGTTTTAATGTGGTTTTGTACAGCGCGGCGCTTCTTCAGTTTCACCTCAACCAGGCCCGGCTTTATCTGGGTGAAGCGCGGTTTGATCGAGCTGAAGTAGGGGGCGTTGAAGCAGACAACTTTGCTCACCAGCCAGCGGCCAAAGCCATTGCCGCCCAAGCTTTTCCAGAGTTTCAGGAGCGGGCTTTTGGAGGGTAGGTAAGAGGGTACGTAAGTCATTTGTTATCTCGTGCCTGGCGGTTTCATTAAGTGCTTCATTAAGTGCTTTATTCTTGCACCCTTGTCACTCGCAGATTAAGTATCAAACTGCCCGATAGGCTTGTCCATACCGCTTACTGGCGCCCAGCCTGTGTGTCCCAAACCTGCATTGAGGTTTTGAGTTTCTCCCCTTAGCATGGCCGCCCAAGCAGAATAAATCGGTGGTTGCAGTATGGCGGATACTGGCGGAGAGGCTTTAGTTAAACTGTTGGAAAACTATGGGGTGGACACGGTGTTCGGTATTCCCGGGGTACACACCCTGGAGCTCTACCGGGGGCTACCGCAGACCGGTATCCGGCATGTGCTTACTCGTCACGAGCAGGGCGCGGGTTTTATGGCCGATGGTTATGCGCGCGTCACCGGTAAGCCCGGCGTGTGCTTTCTGATCACCGGCCCTGGCCTGACGAATGCCGCTACCGCCATTGGCCAGGCCTACTCGGACTCAGTGCCAATGCTGGTGATCACCAGCGTCAATGAAACCCATACCCTCGGCAAGGGGCGTGGGTGTTTGCATGAAACCAAGGACCAGCGCGCGATCACCGCTCCGCTCACCGCTTTCAGTGCCACCGCACGCACACCCGAAGACCTCCCCGACCTGATCGCCCGCGCGTTTGCGGTGTTCAATAGCCAGCGGCCGCGCCCGGTGCATATCGAAGTGGCGATGGATGTACTGGCCGCGCCGGTGGCCCGCGACTGGACTGGCGAGGTGGCCGTAAGCGCCCGGCGCCCGGCCCCGTGTACTGAAGACATCGAACGCGCAGTGGCACTGCTGGCCGCGGCCAGGCGGCCGCTGATTATTGCCGGTGGTGGTGCGGTGGAAGCCGCTCCTGAACTGCAGGCCCTGGCGGAAGCGGCGCAGGTACCGCTGTTTACCACGGTTGCGGGCAAGGGCATTGTGCCGGCGGCGCACCCGCTGTCTGGTGGCGCTACCCTGTGCACACAGGCGGTCTGGGGTCTGGTGGCGGATGCCGACCTGGTGCTGGCCATCGGCACCGAGCTTGCCGATACCGATATGTGGCGGGACACCTTGCCGATCATCGGCGACATTGTTCGCATCGATATCGATAGCGAAAAAATGAATGATCTCTATCCGGCTGCGCTGCCAATAGTGGCCGACAGTCGACAAGCTACGGCAATGCTGCTGGCCGCCTGGGGCGCCCGTTCGCCGAACACCGACAGCGACTGGCTGGCGCGAGTGGAGCAACTGCCGGCGCTGGTACGGCAGGGCCACGCAGCGCTGCAGGAACAGCACCAGCAGGTGCTGGACCGTATTGGCAAGGTGTTGCCGGAAGATGCACTGGTGGCGACCGACATGACGCAGATTGCCTATACCGGCAATTATGTTTTCCCCAGAAGCCAACCGCGCCGGTGGTTGCACCCCACCGGGTACGGCACGTTGGGCTATGGTCTGCCCGCCGGCATCGGCGCCAAGATTGCGGCCCCGGAGCAGCCGGTACTGGTGATCGCCGGCGATGGCGGCTTTCTGTATACCGTGCAGGAGCTGGCCACCGCGGTAGAGGAGGTCGACACGGCGCTGGTGGTGCTGGTCTACAACAATGCAAGCCTCGGCCAGATCCGCGACGATATGCTGGAGCGCAATATCGAGCCGGTGGGTGTACTGCCGCGCAATCCGGATTTTATCGGACTTGCTCGTGCCTTCGGTTGCCAGGTGTATCAGCCTGAGTCGCTGCATGCACTGGCCGGCGACCTGAGTCGGGCCTTTGGCTACGCCGGAGTGAGTTTTATCGAGGTCGACGCCGACAGGCTATTCAGCTGAGCACCGCTGCCAGTAGATTAAGCGAGCGCAGGGCATCAAGTTAAATAACAAGAAATCAGTGGTATGAAGTATTCAGACGTTACCCGGCGCATCGCCGGTGAGGGCTCCAGTGCCTGGGATATTCATTTTCGTGCGCAGGAGCGCCTGGCGGCGGGGGAGGATGTCGTAATCCTTTCCGTTGGCGACCCGGATTTCGCCACCCCGGCACCGATTGTGGATACTGCCTGCGCCGAACTGCGATCAGGCGCTACCCACTATGCGGATCATCGCGGCGAGCCTGAATTGCAGCAGGTGCTGGCTGAGCGCCACAGCGCCAAGAGTGGTCTGGCGGTAGAGCCCGAGCAGGTGGTGGTGGTGGCGGGGGCGCAGTGCGGCCTGTATGTGGCTGCGCAGTGCCTGCTGAACCCCGGTGATGAGATCATCGTGCCGGAACCTATGTACGTTACCTATGAGGCTTTCCTGCAGGCCACCGGTGCCCGCGTGGTGAATGTACCGCTGCAGCCCGAGCGGCATTTCAATCTCGACCCGGCTGCCATTGCGGCGAAGGTCACCGACCGCACCCGCGCCATCCTGATCAACAGCCCGCACAATCCTACTGGTGCCGCCGTGGATGAAGACACCTGGCGCGCACTGGCAGACGTGTGCCGGCAGCACGACCTGTGGCTGATCACAGACGAAGTCTACGCAGACCTGATGTTCGAGGGGGAACACTTTCACCCCGCACAGTTGCCGGGCATGCGTGAGCGCACAGTGACCGTCTCCAGCTTGTCCAAGTCCCACGCCATGACGGGCTGGCGGCTGGGTTGGGTGATTGGCCCGCGGGAGTTCGCCAGCCACGCCGGTAACCTGACCCTGTGTATGCTCTATGGCAGCCCTGCGTTTGTGCAACGGGCCGCGGTGACCGCACTAACCGCGGAGCTGCCCGAGCTGGAAACCATGCACCAGGCCTATCGCCGCCGCCGCGATCTCATGGTCGCGCGTGTTGCCGCCATGCCCGGTATCCGCTGCCACACACCGGCCGGCGGCATGTTCATGATGCTGGATATACGCGCGCTGGGTGTGAGTGCGGAGACTTTTGCTGCGCGCCTGCTGGACGAGTTCGGAGTCTCGGTACTCGTGGGCGAGGCTTTTGGCCCCAGCGCGCGGGGGCACGTGCGGGCGAGCTTCTGTGTCAGTGAGGAGGATCTGGAAAAAGCCTGCGCACGCATAAGCGCCTGTGCCGAGGCTTTTCTGGCGGACGCCCAGAGCTAACGAAAGCGCAAGGTTCACGCTTTTTCCCGGGCTTAGCGACCCGCGAAAGCGCTTTCCTGACCATGCATGGGGCTGCTATCGCGGCCCTGTAGCGCTGCTCTTTCGTCGTCGCTGAGTCGCGCAATGCGAATACCCAGAAAGCCGTAGGCCAGGGCCATCAGCGGGTTGATCAGGTTGAAGAAACAGAACGGCAGGTAGGCCAGTGTTGCCACCTGCAAGGTGCCCGCCATATACACGCCGCAGGCGTTCCAGGGGATCAGCGGTGAAGTGATGGTGCCGCCATCTTCCAAAGTGCGCGACAGGTTCTTGCTGGCCAGTCCGCGCCTGCGGTATTCCGCCTTCCACATCTGCCCCGGCAGCACGATGGAAAGATACTGGTCTCCCGTCAACACGTTCACACCCAGGCTGGTGCCCATTGTGGTCGCGATCAGCGAGCCGGTGGAGGAGATCAGTCGTGACAGCGCCCGCATCAGCAGGTCGATAAAGCCGATACGCTCCAGCACGCCCGTCATCATCATGGATGCCAGCACCAGCCACACCATATTCACCATGGACTGCATACCACCGCGGGAAAGCAGGCTGTCCACCTGTTCGTTGCCGGTGTGGATGGCAAAGCCATCGTACAGCGAAATCCAGATGGCACGCCCCAGCGCCGTCGCACCTTCAAGCTCGCGCAAAGCCATGAACTGCGTGATTACCGGCATTTGCGTCACCAGTGCGAGGCCAATGGCCACGATGGTGGCGCTGGTAATCGCGAGGTAAGCCGGCACCTTCTTGACCGCCAGCACCAGTAGCAGAATGACCGGGATCAGGTTGAACCAGGCAATGTCATAAGCGCCCTCGAGCGCCGCGAGAAAAGAATCTACCTGGCTTTCGCGGGCGGCGTCGGGCCCGCTGCCAAGGCTCACGGCAAAAAACAGCACCAGGGCAGCAATAAAACTGGGAATTGACACCCAGCTCATATGGCGGATATGGGAGAAGAGTTCACTGCCGGCAATGGCCGGTGCCAGGTTGGTCGTCTCTGACAGCGGCGACATTTTATCGCCGAAGTAAGCGCCGCTGACTACAGCGCCCGCGGTAATCGCCGGTGACAGTGAAAAGCCGAGGGCCACGCCCACCAGGGCGACGCCGATTGTGGCCGCAGTCGTCCAGGAGCTGCCGATACACATGGCGACGAGGGCGCAGATCAGGCAGCAGGTGGGGTAGAACCACTGGGGTGACAGCAATTTCATACCCACGTAGAGCAGGGTGGGCACCGCCCCGGAAAGCATCATGACGCCGATGAGCGCGCCGATGGAAAGGAAAATAATAATCGAGCCGCTGGTACGGGCGGTTGAGCGGACAATGGAGGCTTCCAGCTCATTCCAGCTGATACCGTTCTTGAGGCCGACCAGGGCAGCGAGAAACCCGGTCATCATCATCGCCACCTGCGTGGCGCCAGCAAGGGAGTTGCTGCCAAACAGCCCGATGGCGCCCCCCAAAACCAGCAGTAATACTGTGCCAATTAAACCTGCGTCGAGAGCACTGAGGTTGTGCTTCGTCGGTTGATCCATGCCTACACCCGGGAATTATTGTGCTTTTTGTATCCCAGACAACGCCGGTGCCATCTGCGACAATAATTTCTTACCCTAACATGGCTCGGTGATTCGACCTAAGGATCCGGCAAGAGCGCAGCATTGCATGAGAGATAAATATCGTGGATTTCACTGAAAATTGGCTGCTAATCCTTCATGTGCAGTAGTTGGCGCCTCTTACTGCGCCAAAAGTCTGCTGTTTATTGAGTAATTCCTGCCTGCCGCTAGAATGCGTTCAATGTCCAAGGAGAGTACTGTGAAAAGACAGCCCGATAACTTATTAGCCGTTCGCGAAGGGCGAACAGACCTCATCGACCCAATAGCGGGGCGGTGGAGTTGTGCGTTTGTCGAGAAAGATATTTGTTAGCAGTCTCCCGTCAATGGGAGGCGCGAGCCTTCCGGATTCGGTTTTCAATAGCCCCCGCAGGTTCGCCTCCGGGGGTTTTTTCTTTTTTGGCCTGGATAGAAAGTTTTTATCTGTCTCTTCAGGGGTGCAAATGGCAGCCCTGGGGAGGTTGGTTATACGGCAAAGCATGGAATCATGATGCACAAAAGATTGAACGCGAGAAAAACCTAGGCGTATGAATTTACGCGACTACCGGCTTCCATACCCAGCCTTGTATGCCAAAATTCGCGGTAGGTAATCGCTTGCCCTGGATTTCTGTAACTTATTGAAATATATAGAAAAAGTAAAAATAAAATGTTGCAAATTGCTTTTTTCGTGTTAGCTTTCAATAAGAGCTTGATATGCGAGTTCACTGAAGTTCTTCGCTGGAATTGTTAAGCGTATTTACACCGCACCGCGGTAACAACGACTGGTAACTGAAATGTTAAACCTCAACTGCCATAAGGCCACATCCGGGACGCCCAGGAGTATTGGGTGGGAGCGGGGCACCTGTGCCTTTTTGAGGGATGCTTTGCGTTGGCCATCGTTGGATCTGCAGATAAGTGCAGAGAGCGATATTGATGAGTGTATGAAAACGTAGTTCGGCCTTTCCGGTCGGCTGCGTGCCGGTCGGACTTTCGAACACGGTGTGTGAGAAAACCCGGTTGGCGAATTCCGCCAGCCGGGTTTTTTTATGGCGGATGCCATCGTGGTTTCACGATCAGATAGAGGGCTGCGTCTCTCCAACGCGGATCTGGCGATTAGGATTGCCTGCTCAACTGGTGGCAGCGTGCCGGGCAGGTCCCGATTGGGGTGCGGAGTGAGTGCCTCGACGGTTCCACGCTGTAATCGCCTCGATGGCGGCCGTGGCAGAGTGGTTATGCGCGAGGATGTGAACCTCGTCCACATCGGTTCGAACCCGGTCGGTCGCCCCAAAGTAAGCAGCGGTCAAATCCTTCTCCCGATTCGTTGCAGGGGGGCTGCCACAGGGTAGCCATGTTTATCGCGTTGGTTGGGGCGGTAAAAAATTTCAGGGTTTTTGCCGGTTTGAATTTGGCCGGCTTCGTCACTTTGCGAGGTGCCACTATGCGCTTGATTATCGGCGCCCGTGACCATGGTGCGGGCCTTTCTGTAACCAACTATGTGAACGCCAAGCGTTTCATGCGTGAATATCCGGTATCCATACTGCAGGTATTGCAGCCGTTACCAAGCCGCGAGAATCTAGTCGGCTTCCTGGCCTGGTGTAATGAACGTCATCGCTTGCCGATGCAGGTTGTGATCAACCAGGTAGCGCCTACGGAGCGGCAGGTGGCGATGCATTACTTGCTGAGCCGCGGCTACCGCACAGCAGATCGCGTCACCTTCATAAAAGTTTAATGCACTCGTAGCTCAATCGGCAGAGCAGGACCCTTCTAAGGTCCCGGTTGGGGGTTCAAGTCCCTCCGGGTGTGTCAGTTGTATGCAGCAGTGTAATTATCAGGGATAGAACAATGGCCAAGGTACTGTATCTGGATGCCGCGGGTAGGCCGATCCGCTGGGTCGGCCTGCAACGTGCCGCATACCTGTATGCAAAAGATCAGGTGCTGTGGGATATCGGCTCCAGGAAAACGATGCTTCGCGGGGGTTACCAGAACTGTGGCCGCCGCTCGATGCTGGCAATCGCGCCGGTGATCGCTGGTCGTTATATCGAGCGCAGGGGGCCGCAACATCGCCCGGCGCTGACCAATCAGAGCCTTTTCGCTCGAGACCAGCACTTGTGCTTGTACTGCGGTGAACGTTTTCCGTTCTCACTGTTGACAAGGGATCACGTACTGCCGACGTCCCGAGGCGGCGCCGACAGCTGGGAGAACGTGGTAGCGGCCTGCAAGAGTTGTAACAACCGCAAAGGTGCGATGACGCCAGATGAGGCGGGTATGCCGCTACTGGCGGTGCCATTCACGCCAAATCCCTATGAGGCAATTGTGATGCAGGCGCACCAAATACTGGCCGATCAGATGGCGTACCTGCGCGCCGGCTTGAGTGGAAGGCGTACCTGGACCGCGGCCTGAACGCTACCTATTTCATTGTGCAACGAGATTCGAGGATTACTGGGGCAACCTGTAAAACGTATCCTCAGATAGATCTTCCAAGGAGGATTAAGGATGGACGTGAGTAAACCGAAGAGCTCCAAGCGGATACGGGCTGACCAAATAAAGCCTTATCAATGCAAGCATCTGATCGCTGTTGTTGAGGATCCGCATGACGTTAAGAACATTGGCACCGTGATCAGAAATGTAAATGCGCTTGGCGTAGAGAAAGCCTATGTGGTCGATCCCGGAAAACGCCTACCGGACGACTGGCAGGAAATGAGAAAGAGAAGTTCTCTGTCGGGTACATCGGTCTCCGCTATAAAGTGGACCTTTGTGAAACGATTCGATAGTACGGAAGATTGTTTCGATCACCTTGAAAGAAACAACTATCAGTCGATAGTCACATCACCCCACACGCTGGGGAGAAAGAATGTGGTGCTTCATGAAGGTGAGTATACGAGCTTTCCCAAGCTGGCGGTTTGGTTTGGCTGTGAATCACGAGGGATAAGTGAGCAGGCGGTCAAGCGTAGTGAGCTATGTGTAAATATACCGATGCTGGGCATGATAAACAGCCTCAACCTGGGCACCACCTCCGGGATCGTGCTGTATGAAATTACCCGGCAGAGACGTGCCTATCAGCGGATGTACAAGTATAAAAACCAGCGTGGGCGAAAGTTCATCGCCTGAGGTGTAGTCTTCAGGACAGATCCTTTCGGTAGGTAAGGGGTGTGACGCCTGTCCACCCCTTGAACGCGCGGATAAATGCGCTTGCCTCAGAAAACCCCGTCTTGAATGCGATGTCTTCTACTGGTGTCTGGTGATCGGAAAGAAGATAAATCGCCAGGTCACGGCGAAGCTGTGTTTTCAGGTCGCGGTAGGCCAACCCCTCGTCGCCCAATAATCTCCGCAGCTTTTTGGGGTTCATTTCCAACTGGTGAGCGATTTCTGCGAAGGTCGGAAACTCGCTGAAATCGTTGCCGATGGCATCCTTGATGCGTTGGCTCCAGCTTTTGTTGCTGTAGCCACCTACCAGTATGTTGTATAGGGGTTTCCTTAAAAAATCCTCCAAGCTCTCCGTTGTCTGCTTTATCGGCTTTTCGAGTAAGGATCTCTGAAAGACAAGGCGGCAGCAGTCGGCATTGAATGTCATCGGTGCGCCGACATACAGCGGGCGGTATTCACGACTGTGGGGCGGTTCGCCGAAGGGAAGGTAGACGTGTCGCAGCGGGAGGTTGGCGTTGGCTAGCCAGCAAAGCTGGCGATGCAGGGCAAAAGTGAATAATTCGTAGGTGTAAGGCTCGAGACGTGGGGAACCGGTGCCTACGGGATGGATTTCAATACAGAATTCTTCGTCCGTTTCCAGCAGTCTAGGCAGCAGGTTTTTCCCTATCGCCTGGTAAAAAATACAGAAGCGCTTCAACGCCTGCCCCAGGGTTTTACAACGGATCAACCAGTGACAGAGGGCAGACCACTGCCCGAGCACAAACGGTTGATCGCCATATCCGAGTAACTCGTCTTCCATGGCCCGCATCGTCAGTGATTGTAGCCGTGCGAATTGCTCAGCACTCACCCTGGCTTGCTGCTCTTGCAAGAGGCGAGGGGAGATCCCACTGGTACGCAGCAGCTGCTCGGTATCGTGTCCGCCCAGAATGGCGTGCTTCAAAACCGCTTTTACGAAATGGATATGGATGGAAATATCCTGCATCGCGGCTGCCTCCTCTCCGCTCTATTTCTTCCCCGCTACCTAAGACTACTGGCACCTCGACTTCCCGGGGGCTGGAAACCAGATATCCCCTGGGAACAAAATATCTATTTGTGTCCATCATGGTCATTGTTTTCGCGATTATTGGCAAGTAAAAATGCATAAAAAGCACATTACTTTGGTTATGTGTCTCATCCCATCGAGCGATAAAGGCAGATAGCAATGAGCGAGTTCGAGACCATTAACTACTACATCGAAGACCAGGTAGCCGTAATCGCCCTCGACCGACCTCAGGCGCGGAACGCGATTAATGGAAAGATGCGGGAGGAATTACACCGGGCGATTCGTCAGGCGAATAGTGACGACCAGGTGCGCGTGGTTGTACTGGTGGGCAATGGGAAGGGGTTCTGTGCTGGTGCCGACCTCAATGAGCAGTCAGCGGATGCCGATAAGGATGGATATATCACCGATCAGCTCAGAACAGAGTACCACCCCGTGTTGCTCGGTATTATGGAGTCACCCAAGCCATATCTGTGCGCCGTAAATGGCGCCGCCGCGGGAATCGGCGCAGCGTTGGCGATGACCTGCGATTTGCTGGTAATGGCGGAAGACGCCTTTCTGTATTCGGCGTTTGGTGCAATCGGCCTGATTCCGGATGGTGGCAGTCACTGGTTGCTGGGGCGGTCACTGGGTAGCAAGCGGGCATTTGAGATGATTGCGGAGTCGCAGCGGTTGCCAGCGCAACAGTGTGTTGCGCTTGGCATGGCCAACCGTGTGGTGGCTCCAGAGCACCTGGTAGAAGAAACACTGGGTTGGGCCAAGTCGCTGGCTACCCGGGCGCCACTGACATTGCAATACAGTAAACAGCTGTTGCGCGAAGCCTGCACTTTAAGTCAGGCGGAGACAATGGATCGTGAGGCTCAGGTTCAGAACATCCATTACCGTAGCGATGATTTCAAGGAGGGAGCGCAGGCATTTTTCGAGAAACGGTCTCCCAAATTCCGTGGAAGATAAAGCATCACACTGCGTGTTTGCGGTGAAGGGTGGAAACGGGTGAGCTTGACTGGGGTTAATGGATGAAGACGCGAATCACACAGCTTTTTGGTATCAAGTACCCGATTATTCAGGGTGGAATGATGTGGGTAGGCCGGGCGGAACTGGCCGCTGCGGTATCCAATGCGGGTGGGTTGGGTATGCTCACCGCACTTACCCAACCCACACCACAGGCACTCGCCGAGGAGGTCGCGCGTTGTCGCATCCTGACAAGGAATCCTTTTGGGGTAAACCTGACCATATTGCCATCGATCAAGCCTCCACCTTACGCGGAATATGTTCAGGCAATCATAGACAGTGGGGTAAAAATTGTAGAGACGGCCGGGCGCAGTCCGGAGCCATTTATGCCGGCACTGAAGGGCGCAGGTGTAAAGGTCATCCACAAGTGTACGTCCGTTCGGCACGCGCTGAAGGCCGAAAGCGTTGGCTGTGACGCGGTAAGTATTGATGGCTTCGAGTGTGCCGGGCACCCCGGTGAGGACGATGTCACCAATCTTGTCCTGATACCCGCCGCCTGCAGGCGCTTGCAAATTCCCGCGGTGGCGTCCGGCGGTATCGGTACGGGTGCCCAGCTAGCAGCCGCTTTGGCGCTCGGAGCGGAAGGCATCAATATGGGGAGTCGCTTCGTGGCAACCCGCGAGGCGCCGGTGCACCAAAACATGAAGCAGGCCATGGTCGATGGCGACGAACGCCAGACCACATTGATGTTTCGTTCGCTGAACAACACCTGCCGCGTATTTACAAATCCAGTTTCAGCGGAAGTCCTGAGTATTGAGGCGCGACCTGGTGCTACCGATTTTAGTGAGCTACAGCCACTGGTTGCCGGGCAGCGGGGACGGGAGCGGTGTATTGAAGCCGGCGATATCAATGATGGTGTATGGACGGTGGGTATGGTGATGGGATTGATCGACGACATTCCCAGCTGCCAGGAGCTGATCGATCGAATGGTCGCGGAAGCCAGGTGGGTGCTGCGCCAGCGATTGGCGACGATACTCGATGACGGGTGAACAACCACAGGGGAGTGGTGGGGAGGAATTCGCCAGCTTACGGCCTGTATTCAGTCTTCGGTAATCTGTAGTGCATTGCGCAGAAAGCGCTGGTTATCGGCGAAGAGTTCTCGGGCAATGGAGGACTCCGGTGCGATGGTCTCAAACGCGTGTGGCGCCATTGGCGCGAGGTGTAAATCGCAGTGTACACCGGCGGATCTCAGGCGCTTGGCATATGCCTGCGATTCCTCGGCAAACAAGTCGATATCGCCAATGCCTATCCAGGTGGGGGGAGACCCGCGGAGCCGCTCTCTCCGCGCCGCTACCGCGTAAGCGGGTGGTTCCTGCGTATCTGAAGTCTGGCCCAGATAGGCGGACCAGCCCGCCCGGTTACTTCGGTTGTTCCATATCCGGTGATTGAGCATATCCAGTTCCCGCCTTGCTGCAGTCCGGTCATCGAGCATTGGGCTGAACAGCGCCACACCTGCCGGTTGTAAGCCTCCCAGGTCGGAAAGCTTGTGGGCGAGGCTGGCGGCCAGGCCCGCCCCCGCACTTTGGCCAGCAATGGCAAAGCGTGTCACGTCCACGCCGTGATCGTGTGCGAGATCCTGTGCACACCTCCATGCATCCAGACAATCGTCGAGTGCGGCAGGGAACGGGTGGCGTGGCGCCAGCCTGTAATCCACCGAGTACACCACCAGCCCCAATTGCCAGGCGAAACGGCTACAGAGGCGATCATCCTGGGCGGCGCGCCCGGTTATCATGCCCCCGCCGTGAATCCACAGTAATCCGGCACCGGACTGTTGACCAGCAGGGCGATAAATACGGAGCGCACCATGGGAAAGCGACTGTTGCTGAATCGTCAATCCGGCAATGGATTTTGCCTCCGGCAGTGTGCGAAGCAGCAGGTTGTTCAGCCGTACAAAGAGCTTGCTGTGAAAGGGTAGTGATGGAATCAGGCGAAAGATTTTTCTGATCTCCGGGTGCAGGGCCTGAATATCCATTTCGCTATCGCTCAGGTGGTTCTCAGCACAAGTCCACAGCCATTTCTGCCAGTGGCCTGGCAAGGCTGCCCATTTCTTTCGCCTTGGCACTGGAAGCGTTGCCGTCCAGGGCGCGCTGCTTTACACCCTGTAAAATCGCGGCAAAGCGAAAGAAACTGAAAACAACGTAAAAATTCCAGTTTTCAATGGAGCTGATACCCCGCTGGGCGCAGTAAGCGGCAACGTATTCACGCTCTGTGGGAATTCCCAGGGCCTCGCGGTCAACGCCACCAAGACCCGGCATGATTCCACCGCTTTGCATGCGTAGCTGCATACACTGGTAGGCGAGATCTGCAAACGGATGGCCAAGGGTCGATAGTTCCCAGTCCAGCAGCGCGAGGACTTTTGTCTCGGTGGGGTGAAACAACATGTTATCCAGCCTGAAATCCCCGTGCACCAATGCTATCTGCCCATCGTCATCGGGCATATTCGCCGGTAGCCATTGCATGAGGTATTCCATTGCATGAATAGTCTCTGTTTCCGATGCCCGGTATTGTCTGCTCCAGCGATCGATCTGGCGGGCAAAATAATTACCGGGTTTCCCATAATTACTGAGGCTGACTTGTTCGATGTCTACCGAGTGCAGGGTTGCCAGGACGCGCGTCATTTCTGAATAGATCGCCCTGCGTTCGCCGGGCTGCGCGCCCGGCAGTGCGGGATCCCACATCACGCGACCATCTACGTACTCCATCAGATAAAACATGCTGCCAATAATTCCCTCGTCGCTACAGAGATGCAGTGGACGGGCAACGGGCACGTCGGTCTCGGAGAGGGCCATCATCACGCGAAATTCCCGATCCACCGCATGTGCCGACTTCAACAGTTCACCGGGGGGCTTGCGGCGCAAAACGTATTTTCCGCTTGCCGCCTGAATAAGGAAGGTGGGGTTGGATTGGCCATCCGGAAATTTTCTTGCGGTGATTGGGCCTTGAAACCCTGTGACCTGTTTTTCCAGGTAGGCCGCCAATGTATCGACCTGGTTGCTGAGCTCGGTCGTATCGCTGATGGTTGACATGGCGGTCTCCGTGAATGGAATTGGTCGGGAGGGTGTCGGCAATACCGGTTCCCGTGAGCGGAACTGGCATTGCTGGCGAGTCAGTAGGGTGCTTCCGGCATCAGCGGCTGTGTAAGCCTGGCCAGTTGCTCCTTGCTACTTACACAGGTTCCTGTGAGTGCAAAGCCGGCAATCATCCCGCTGCTTTCCTTGAATATGGCTCGCACCCCCTCAGGGGTATTTTGCTCGATGATCCAGCCCCCCTTTAACGCGGGGGAGGGTGGGTGCGCCACCACAGGGAAGAGTGTGGTCTTTATCAATACCGGCATGGTGCCGTAATACACCTGGGTGGGTGTTCCTGTGAGGGTTTTTGCCAGTGCCCGTGCCGATGCCATCAGGGGTGCCACATACACCAGGACATGCCCGTCAACTTCTGCACAGTCTCCCAGCGCATAGATTTCACTGTCGCTGGTCTGTAACTTCCGGTCGACCATTATTCCTCGATTGACTGCCAGTCCAGCATCGCGCGCCAGCTCTGTGCGCGGCCGCACTCCCACCGCGGAGAGCACAATATCGGCTTGCAGTAACTCTCCATTGCGCAGGGTTACGGTGAGTCCGCCAGCATCGCTGGCTGCGTCCACGCGGATTACGCCGGTGCCAAAATGGAAGCGGACCCCTGCATTTTCCAGCGCAGCCTGGAGCGAAAGCGAAGCCGGTGGCGGGAGCAGGCTCGACAGCGCAGTTGCCATGGGGTCCACCACTTCGACCTGGTAACCGGACTGAACCAGGTCATTGGCATACTCGCAGCCGATCAAACCTGCGCCGATCACCAGAACGCGTTTGGCTCCGTTCATTGCCGCGCGGAAGTGTGTGTAGTCGGTCAGGTCGTTAATGGAGTACACGCGCTCGGTGGCGTCGCCCTGGAGTGGCAGGGCAACGCAGGCGGCCCCTGTCGCCAGCACCAGCTTACTGTATTGAAAGGTGGCGGTGTCCGTTCGCACTATGCGGGAAGCGCGATCAACAGCGCTAACCTCACAAAAGGTATGTACCGTGATATTCAGGTCTCGTGCCATTTCCTCTGCCGTGGCGATCGCCATCTGGTCCGGTGTCTGTTTACGGTGAAACCCAGTCGAGAGCAGCGGTTTCGAGTAAAAGCGCCCGTCATCAGCGGTCAGCAATAGGATCGGACACTGTTGGTCGAGCTTGCGGATTTCCC
The DNA here is from genome assembly GCF_020524885.1 of Microbulbifer elongatus. GTDB lineage: Bacteria > Pseudomonadota > Gammaproteobacteria > Pseudomonadales > Cellvibrionaceae > Microbulbifer > Microbulbifer elongatus_A. The sequence goes on from NZ_JAIVKJ010000001.1 coordinate 1,235,799, forward strand.
GGGCGAGGTTATAGCCGGCAAGCCCTGAACCCACGATGATTACAGGGTCGGGTGTGGTTGGTGTACGAGGGGTACTCGCGGACTCTGCTGGCACGGGTGCTTCCTCGGCAGACTCGGGGTTGCTGACCACAACCATTTCGAAGTCCGCCTTGCTGACGCCGCACTCAGGGCAAAGCCAATCTTCCGGAATATCTTCCCAGCGGGTGCCGGGGGCAATATTGTCCTCGGGCCATCCCTCGGCTTCGTTGTAGGTCCAACCGCAGACCAGGCACTCCCAGACTTTGTAATTCGCCATCGTGCTGCTCGCTCCCATTTATTTGTTCTTGTGGTTTCAGCCCTTGAGCATTTGTTGGATGGTCTTCCTGGTCTTTTCATTGAAAGGCGGCGTCATGCCGGTCATACCTGCAAGGTCCAGCTTTGACTGCCTGTAGACGGATTTGGTATGGCTGAAAGTCTTGAAACCATCAAAGCCGTGATAGCAGCCCATCCCGCTATTGCCCACTCCACCAAAGGGCAGGTCTTCCTGGGCCACGTGCATGATCACATCGTTAATGGTTACTCCCCCGGAGGTGGTCCTGTCCAGGATTGCCCTCTCTTCTTTCGCGTCGCTCCCGAAGTAGTAGAGGCCCAGAGGGCGCGGCTTTTGATTCACATAGTGAATGGCATCGTCGAACTGCCTGTAGGTTTTTACTGGCATGATCGGGCCGAAAATTTCCTCCTGCATTACCAGCATGTCGTCGCTGGTATTGAGGATCAATGTGGGAGGGATTTTGTGGAATGGCTGGTTGATGAAGGATTCGCTGGCAGGATTTATTTCAACAAGCGTTGCCCCTTTTTCCACGGCATCGGCAAGGTAATGTTGAAGACGATCATAGTGGCGCTGATTGATGATGGATGTGTAATCATCATTGTGCAGAAGGCTTGGAAGCATTTTTGCCACTGAGGCTTTAAAGCCCGCTATGTAGCCATCCAGTTGCTCTTCCGGGATGAAACAATAATCCGGGGCCAGGCAGATCTGGCCAGCGTTGGTGATCTTCCCCCACATGATGCGGTCGCACACCATTTTCGGATCCGCGCTCTTGCCGACAATCACTGGCGACTTGCCTCCCAGTTCCAGCGTGACTGGTACCAGGTTGCGGGCTGCTGCCGCCATCACATGGCGCGCAACCGAGGTGGCTCCAGTGAATATCAGATGGTCGAAGGGAAGGGCGCTAAAGGCCTGGCCCACTTCCGGACCGCCGGTGATAACGGCGATCTCACTCGGATCAAACGCTTCAGCGATCATTTTTTGCATCAGCTCTGAGGTGGCCGGTGTGAACTCGGAAGGCTTGATCATGGCGCGGTTACCTGCCGCCAGTACCTGCGCCAGGGGCGCAAAAGCCAGGTTCACCGGGAAGTTCCAGGGGCTGATAATGCCCACCGAGCCGAGTGGCTGGTATTCGATCCTGGAGCGGGCGCCAAAGAGGTTGAGGGGGAAGAGCGTGTTGCGCTTTTGTGGGCGCATCCAGTGTTTGAGGTGTTTCCTGGCGTGTACAAGTGGGCCGATACCCGCTGCCACATCCATCAGCTTGCTGTGTGGCAAGGAGCGGTGCCCAAAGTCCTGCCGCAGCGCTTCGGCAATGGCATCCTGGTAGTTTTGCAGCTGCTGTATGGCCCGGTTGATGCGGTCGATGCGGGTCTCTGCAGAGACCGCGCCCTCGGCGGTAAAAGCAGCTTTTTGAACCGAGAGGATTTGGCTGAGATCGCTTTCAACCCCAGACGTGGGTGGGGCCTGACGCGCGCTGATTTCCTGTTCAATTACAGAGTTCACGGAGTTGGTTCCCTTTATTGTTGGTTATGTTTTGCTGCCAGGTGAGTCCCGATTCCAGGTGACCGCCAGAGCGGACGGTAGTAAGGCAAAGGGGGACTGATTCCTTTGCATCAGAGTCTATGTCAATTTCCAATTCATTAAAACAGTCTGTACTGATTGTTTTTAGATTGTCCCTTTGATAATGTTGTTGCGTACTGTGGCCAAAAAACAGCCTGAAGGCAGAGACATAGTCGGGAGGCCCCTGCTTCTGGGGGTGTCCGGATTGCACCATTTCACTGGAGTCGGCGACCTATGGACTTTTCACTGACGGAAGAGCAGATGCTGTTGCAAGACAGCGTGCAGAAATACGTGCGAGACAATTGTGGTGTGGAACGCCATCGCCAGCTGGTGAAGACCCAGCTCGGTTTTGACGCCGACACCTGGCGGCAGTTCGCTGAGTTGGGCTGGCTCTGTTTGCCCTTCGCCGAATCCCTGGGTGGTTTTGGCGGCGGGGCAGTGGATACCATGATTCTGTGTGAAGCGCTGGGAAAAGGCGTTATACGCGAGCCCTACCTGACGACGGTGGTGACCTGTGGGGGCTTTCTGCAGCTTGGGGGAAGTAGCGCCCAGCAAGACGCCTATATCGAGGGGATCATCGACGGGCGCGCACAATGGGCGTTTGCGTTTGCGGAGATTCAGGGGGGATACGATATGACCCGTGTCCTCACTACCGCAACCGGTGACTCGGATGGATTTCGCCTGAATGGTAAAAAGTCCGCGGTGCTGAATGGGCACTGTGCGGACTTCTTTATCGTGACCGCCAACACGGGGGAAGGCCTGGGTTTGTTTGTTGTGTCTGCGGAAGATGCCGGGGTATCGCGCACACCGTTTACCGCGGTTGATGGTAGCCGGGGTGCCCATGTGGAGTTTGACAATGTGCTCCTGGGGCCGGACAGGGTGCTGGTGGAGTCAGGCCAGGCCGCTGCGCTTATCGACCGGGTACTGGCGCTGTCCATTGTGGCGATGGGCGCTGAAGCACTGGGGGCCATGCAGGTGTTACTGGACCAGACCGTTGAATACTCAAAAACCCGCGAACAATTCGGTCAGCCTATTGGCAAGTTCCAGGCCCTGCAGCACCGGATGGCGGACATGTACCTGAAAGTTGAGGAACTGCGGTCGCTGCTGTTGAATGCGGCAATCCTGTTGGACGAGGGTAGTGGCGAGGCATTGCAGGCGTGCGCCGCAATGAAGGTGAAACTGGCCGAGGCCGGCCGTCAGGTGTCCCAGGAAGCGTTGCAGCTACATGGTGGCATCGGTATGACTGATGAACTGGTGGTGAGCCATCATTTCAAAAGGCTGCTGCTGCTGGGCATGCTGTACGGTGATGAGGAGCATTACCTGCAGCGGTATATTTCCCTATCGGCGTAGAGGGCAAGTAGGCACTTGGGAAATGGCGTAGGAAAGCGGCCGGCGTGAGGCCCTGAACAGTCTCCTGTGCAGGGCCCAACCGGATCACGATTTTGAAGAGTGGCGAGATATTGCTGTCTGCCCCTTGTCGGTAAAGATCTCTTCCAGTCGATCGCCGAGGTAATCAAGCAAGCGGGTGATACGCTGGTCCTTGTTTTTTCCCCACTGGCCGACTGCCATGCCTTCCATCAGAAACTTGGTAATATCCATGGCAAGGAAATAGAGGTCACCACGATCATTCCACTCCTTGAACATTTCCTTGTTTGATTCGTGAATATGCTCTTCGAAGCGGGCCGCCGAGTTCTCCAGGATTGCCTGCAGTTCCGGGTCGGTACGTCCGGCGACGCACAGCTCGTGGTAAACCACCGCGAGGTCCCCGGTAAGGTGATCCCAGTAGGCATCGAGGCCAGCACGGCGGCGGTCCTTACCCTGTAGTTTCTTGGGGATCAGGGAAACACGATGCGTGTAATCGTCCAGCAGCTTCCAGTGCAGGTATTCCACCGCCGCCTGGATGAGCTCTGTCTTGGAGGGGAAGTGATGCAGCATGGCACCACGGGAGACGCCCGCATTGTCTGCCACCTTGGCGGTGGTCACGTTGGAGTAACCGAGGTTGATAAAGCAGTTGATCGCGGCTTCCAGAATGCGATCGCGGGTCATGGCACTTTTCTGTGACTGCCAGCTGACGGCTTCCTCGCTGGTACTTCTGGACTTTGGTGACTTGGTAACGCTCATCAGGCTTCAATTTCCGGTTAGATTTCCAAGGAGTTGGCAAAATAAAACAGTCTATCCTGTTTTAAGCAGGCTGTACTGGGTCATTATAGGTGAAACCGCACCGGGAAAAAACGCTTTTTCGAAAATGCGCTGCCTACGTATTCAGGCACTAATGGTCTCGGGAAATTTCTATGCACACTGGATGAAGGTTTCACGAATATTTTAGTAACAGTGCCGCGACCCCTTTTCTGTTTTCCGTCGATACCTCGTGTTCACACGTATTATTCTGCAAAGTTTACGCCAGCGAAGCGGGAGGGGATCAGTGAAAAAGCCCGGTCGCGGGATCAGCAACGGCGCCCCCGAAAACTGCCTGAATCGCAGGGTTAAAAAAAGCCCCTGCCTCATAAAGTGAATAGTGCAGGGGCCCCAGGGAGAGAAGGTTGTTTAGGCGTAAAAAGTGCGTGGTGTGATTACGATTGAATGCCGCCCATACACAGGTATTTAATTTCCAGATAATCGTCGATTCCGTATCTGGAACCTTCGCGACCTATGCCGGACTCTTTTACGCCCCCAAATGGTGCGACCTCGGTAGAAATAATGCCCTCATTCACGCCAACAATGCCGTAATCCAAGCCTTCACTGACTCGCCAGATACGCCCAATATCCCGCGCGTAAAAGTAAGCGGAGAGGCCGTAGGGCGTGTCATTACCCATGGTGATAGCTTCGGCTTCAGTTTTGAATTTGAACACAGGCGCTACTGGCCCGAAGATTTCTTCCTGATAGATGTCCATTGAAGGATCAACCTCCGTGAGCACGGTGGGCTGATAGAAACAGCCTCCCTGTGCGGTGGAGCCTTCGCCACCCAGTAACACCTTTGCGCCGGCACTGACAGCCTGGTTGACCAGTGCGCTGACTTTTTCAAACGCTGCGTCATTGATCAGGGGGCCGATGGTCACGCCTTCATCCGCACCATTACCGACTTCGAGTGCGCTGACTGCAGCCAGGAATTTTTCGATGAAGGCGTCGTACACGGATTCCTGGACCAGAATACGATTGGCGCAAACGCAGGTTTGGCCCGCATTGCGAAACTTGGAGGCGATGAGGCCTGCAACCGCGGCATCCAGGTCTGCATCATCGAACACAATGAAGGGCGCATTGCCGCCCAGTTCCATGGAGGTTTTTTTCACCGTACCCGCGCACTGTGCCATCAGGGTTTTACCGATTTCGGTCGAGCCGGTGAAGGTCAGCTTGCGGACAATTTGACTGCCGGTCATCTCGCCGCCAATTTCACGGGCACGATTCCCGGCGACCACACTGAACACGCCCGCAGGTATACCGGCTTCCTCTGCCAGCTTTGCCAGTGCCAGTGCGCACAGCGGCGTTTCTGTGGCTGGTTTCAATACGATGGTGCAGCCTGCGGCCAACGCCGGCGCAACTTTGCGGGTAATCATGGCAATGGGGAAGTTCCACGGAGTGATCGCGGCGACCACGCCTACCGGCTGCTTCAATGTGACGATACGCTGGCCGGGATTGTTGGCCGCAATGGTGTCTCCGTAAACCCGGCGTCCCTCTTCGGCAAACCATTCGACAAATGCCGCTCCGTAGGCAACTTCGCCGCGGGATTCCGCCAGCGGCTTGCCCTGTTCCGCCGTCATCAGTCTGGCCAGGTCTTCCTGGTTATACATGATTAATGTGAACCACCGCTTGAGCAGCGCGGAGCGCTCCTTGGCGACCAGGCTGGACCACCCCTGCAGCGCGCGGTCTGCGGCTTCGATGGCGCGGCGGGTTTCTGCGGCGCCGGCGTTGGGAAGCTGCGTGATCGGCTGCTTGTTTGCCGGGTTCAGCACCGGCATGGTGTCACCGCTGTCTGCATCTACCCATTCGCCATTGACATACAGCTGGGTGCGTAGCAGGGAGGGGTTGGATAGCTTCAGCATGACGGGCCTCGGTTGCGCTATTTTTTGTATTCGGGGTTGCGAAAATCGGTCTTCAATTGCCACAGCGGAGCGGTTATCCGGTCAATTTGACGACAGATACCGGAATGGCGCTTTGCTGGGCCATTCCCGAGTATTTTTCCGGGTTGTCCAGGTTATTGATCAGGCGGTTGGTATTCGCTCCGATTTCACGCACGCGATCGTCGCCGGCACCATCTGGTGCTGCGCCCCAGCAATGGGCCATGGAAATTACACCGCGTTTGATATCCGGGCTGCTTTTCACCACGGCCGGAATCTCGCCCTGGCGCGAGCGCAGTGCAATGACTTCGCCATCGGACAGGTTAAGTTGTTCCAGGTCATCGGGATGAATAAAGGCTGGGTTGGTCGTGCCTTTAGACGCCAGGAAGCTCAGTTCCGGGCCGGTGGAGTTATAGACATTTTTCATTCTGCGGCTCACCAGCAGAAAGGGGTGCTCCTGTTTCAGGGCGAGGCCCCGGTCGGCATCCCGCGCGGCACCGGCCAGTTCATCGGCAATGCCTTCAGGGAATAGGTCCAGCATGCCCTTTGTGGCGGGGTCTGCCGGCGCAACGATGACATCGGGCAGGTCGTAGACGTGCCCCCCCTCGCGCTGGTAAATGTCTGCCAGTGGTACGCGCGAGCCGGTGGTCATCATTTCCAGGATCTGGTACTTGGAAGGCTTGTTGAACATGTCCAGTGGCTGATCGCGGATGCTGAGGTCAAGTCCCAGCCGTTTGCCCAATTCCCAGAACAGTTCCCACTCTTCAATTACATCACCCTCGGCCTCCACCACGGCTTTGGTGTAGTGGCTATAGGGTTGTTCGTACCAGATGTCGGTGAGTACGGTGAGGTCATCGCGTTCAAGGCACAGCTTCGAACCAATGACGTAATCGGCCATCTCTGCGGTCGCGGACATTTTGTAATCGAGACAAATCAGCAGGTCGAGATTCTTCAGTGCCTCATAGGCCTTGGCCTGACCCGGCCACGCCAGCAGCGGGTTACCGCCAATAACGATCAGTGCTTTGATCTGTCCCTCTCCCTCGAGCAGGATCTCGTCGGCACAGACCGCAGTAGGCATTTCCTTGATCGGGCCATTGGCAGTCAATACGGTCACCTCACCAATGTCTTCTGAAACCCGACTGCGTACCCCGGTCAGCCACTCCGGCTGCGGTGGAATAGCCTGCGCAGGACGAGGCATGGGCGGCGACAGTACTCCCGCATTGGGGAGCTTTTCGCCGGCACGGTAGTGTCTGCCGCAGATGGCATTTAGTGCCTGGGTAAGGTGTTGCACCAGGTTGGGGTAGGGGCCCATTTCCGGGCCGGTGCCCGTCGTGGCCGACCCGCGGGGCCCGGAAGCGAACAGGCGCGCGGCGGCGATAATGTCGGCTTCGGCAAGATCAGTACGCGCGGCGACATATTCCGGAGTAAAGGGCTTCAAGCTTTGCTGGAACTGCTGCAGATTCTCGATGTTTTCTTCGCAGAACGCTTTATCGTGCAACTCCTCGGCGAGGATGATATGCAGCAATCCTGCGAGCAATACCGCATCCTGTCCTGGTTTAATCTGCAGAAAAAGATCCGCGCGCGATGCCACCTCAGACTTGCGCGGATCGATGACAATAATTTTCATCCCGCGTTTCTTGCCTTCCCTCAGCGCATTACTGGGGCTGAAGGACGGAATACCACCGGGGATCGAGAAGTGCGACACCAGAGTGTTGTTACCGATAATCAGTGCAACATCGGAGTCTTGCCAGGTGTGGTTTCCTCCCGCCCAAAAACCCATGCGCGCCTGACCGATGCCCACCTTGGCAGGCTGGTCGATGGTAATACTGGTGTAGTAAGACGGTGAGTCCAGCGCTACATGCCAGGCTTTGGCCACCGGGTGCGTCGCTGAGTTCTGGAAGGAGACGGTGCCATTGTAGCTGGCGATGCTGCGCGGCCCGTACTTCTTGCGGATTTCACGCAGCTTGTCCGCGATTTCGTCCAGTGCCTGGGCGCTACTGATTTGTGTGCGGGATCCGTCGGCGTGTTTTTTCAGCGATGTGAGAATACGCTCGGGCAGGTACAGCTGTTCCGGCATTTGCCGCCCTTTCAGGCAGGTGTAGCCCCCAAAAATCACATTGTCCGTATCCGGCTTCAGGGCTGTGATCCTGTTGTCCTCGACGGTGGCAACCATCGGGCAGTTGGCGTGACAGAAACGGCAGAATGTCTTTACCTGCTCACCCTGTTTTTTCTGGTGCATTTTTTGTTGCTCTTCTTGCATGGGTAGCCACCGGTTTGTTCAGGATTTTCGGTCCTGTGGACCTCCAGGGTTGTGATCACGCGGTAAAGAAGTCGCCCCGCGGATTGCCCTGCGGATCAAAAACGGGTTCCTCGACCGAAATCTTGAATTTTGAGATGGCTGTATCCAGAACCCCAAACTGACCGAGCACCCCAAGCATTTGTGCAAAGTAGGGGCCTGAAAGGTGCGCGGATAAGTCTTCACTGGAGGCCCAGTTTTCATACACGTAAATACGTGTGTCTGAGGTCGGGTCGGCGCACCAGGCGTAATGGTTACAACCTTTTTGCGCGCGGGTGTCGGGTATCAGCGCGGCGGCTGCTGCGAGTGCCGCTGCACGGTCTTCTGCCTTTACATCCACGGTTCCGTTGATCAGTACGGTCATAGTGCGTTCCTGTATTGGTAAAAGCGTTTCCTGACGATCCACCTGAAGCTACCAGAAGGTTCACCATAAAACAATCAGGGTTGACTGATTTTTTTGGGGCGTCTATATTCGATCGAAATTTCGACCGTCGCTGGAGTGCGCGAAGTGCTCGGCTCTGGCGCGAGTGGCGTGGAAAAGTTGCCTAAAACAACCGGGGAGCGGCCGGGAATATGAATGAATCAATGAATCGTCAATATTATCTGGCATCGCGCCCGATCACGCTCCCGACACCATCCGACGTTCCTTACCGCGATGTACCTGTGCGAGAGCCTGCGGAGGGTGAAGCAGTTATTCGCAATCTCTACATCTCGCTGGATCCAGCTATTCGCGGTTGGATGAGTGAGGTCAATAACTATATTGAGCCGATTGCGATTGGCGATCCTATCCGCAGCTCTGTGATTGGTCGCGTCGTGAAGTCGCGCAGCGACCTGTTGGAAGAGGGTGATGTGGTGATGTCGCTCGGTGGCTGGGAGCGCTATACCTATGGTGCCGCGGCAGCCATGCACAAGCTGGATGAGAACGCCGGTATTCCGTTGAGCCACTTTCTGAGCGTGCTCGGCCCCACCGGTCTTACCGCGTATTTCGGGCTGCTGGAAGTAGGCCGGCCCGAACCGGGGCAGACGGTGCTGGTGAGTGCCGCTGCTGGTGCGGTTGGTTCTGTCGTTGGGCAGATCGCGAAGATGCGTGGATGCCGTGTGGTGGGCATGGCGGGTTCTGAGGAGAAATGCCGGTGGATCACTGAAGAGCTCGGATTTGATCAGGCGATTAATTACAAAACCTGTGGTGACTATGAGGCGGCCATACGGCAGGCGTGTCCCGATGGGGTGGATGTATATTTCGACAACGTGGGCGGAGATATTCTGGACGGGGCACTTATGTGTCTCAACAAATTTGCCCGGGTTGCTGTCTGTGGCTGGATCTCGACATACAACGATCCCGATGCACCGGGACCCAAAAACCTTTGGCAGCTGGTTGCCCAGAGCGTCACCATCCAGGGCTTTGTGGTGCTCGATTTTCAGGATCGCTTTGCGGAAGGCATCGACCAGCTGGCGAACTGGGTGATGGCGGGCAAGTTGAAGTTTCGCGAGGATATTGTGGATGGGCTAGATAATGTTCTGCCCACGTTTCTAAAACTTTTCGATGGCTCCAACAGCGGTAAATTGATAGTTCGCAATCCCGAGTGATTGCCGGTGGCGGCGCTGTGCCGCCACTGCTTTTTTCCCTCCTTTCTTCGTGCGAGTTGCGCCTTCCCATCGCCGTCCATTCCCCCGGCTGATCGCCAAAATTCTTGGTGGGGTAGTGAAAAATATCTTTAATTTCATGCGGTTAGGTTTTTTCCATAAAAAGAAACAGGCGAGACTGTTTTATTCAGTCAATTGCTGTTAGTATTTTTTCACCGTAGGCCTGAAAGTGCCGTTGGCCTCCGCATAACAACAAGAGTTTTCGAGGAGTGTCACATGGATTTAAGTGCCTTCCCTTATCTGCAGGGGAATTATGCGCCGGTCCTGGAAGAGAGCGATTTCGGACTAGGGGATCTCCGCGTCGAAGGGGAAATCCCTGCGAGCCTGACTGGGGCATTCATGCGCGACGGGCCCAATACGGCCTATCAGCCTAACCACTATGTCTATCCGCTGGATGGCGACGGCATGATCCATGCGGTCTACCTCAAGGGCGGGCAGGCCACCTACAAAAATCGCTGGGTCGAAACCAGCCACCTGAAAACCGAGCGCAAGTTCGGCCGCACTATTTATGGCAGCGTCGGGAAGCTTCTCGAGGTGCCGGCGGAGGTGATTGAGGCCGGTGGCGAACCGAACCCGGTACGCAACACCGCCAATACCAATGTGATCTATCACGGAGAAAAGCTGCTCGCCATGTGGGAGGGCGGTTTCCCGCACTTGCTGAACAACGACCTGAGCACCGTTGGCCTTTACGACTATGACGGTGCCCTGAAGCCCGGTGACGCGCTCACCGCACACCCGAAGATTTGTCCCGACACCGGGGACCTGATCAGTTGCACCCAGCGTTGGGACAGCCCTAATTACTGGGTACAGATTTTTGATAAGAACGCTCGTCACAAGCGGACAATTCCGGTGCAGTTCGAACGCAAGGGCATTATCCACGACCTGCAGATTACCGAAAATCATGTGGTCATCATCTACGCACCGGCATTCCATGATGTGACCCGCGCGATGCGCGGCGAGGACCCATTTTCATGGGAGCCGGAGAAGGGCACCAGGATTCTGGTAATTCCCCGCAACGGCAAGGACGAAATTGTCACCTACGAAACCGAGGCGTTTTTCAGTTGGCATTTCTGCAATGGCTTCGAGCGCGGTGGCAAGATCATTATCGATTACGTGTGGATCAACCGGATGCCCTTTACCCAGGCCCAGGGCACCGGGGTGGAAAAACAGCCTCGCCGCATGTACCGAATGACGCTGGACAACGCCTCCAAAACCCTGACCAACGAGAAATTTTCGGATGTTTTCTGTGAGTTTTCGAGGGTGGACGAGCGGCGTATGGGCAAGCCGTATCGCTATGGGTTTGCGGCTTCCAGTGATCGCCAGTGGGCCGATGCGCACGGCTACAACTGTACCGGCCGCTTCGATTTCGACACCGGAGAAACCACGCTGTTCAATTACGGTGAGCAGGCCAATGCGGGGGAGCCGGTTTACGTTCCCAACCCTGATAGCCCTCATGAGGAAGATGGTTGGCTCATGTGCTTCGTGTTTAACCCCGGAGAGGGCCAGTACCTTTCGATTATCTCCGCCGGGGATGTTGCTGGTGGGCCGGTGGCCAAGGTGTATATACCCACCCGTGTTCCCAATGGCTTCCATGCGAACTGGATGCAAAACCTGACTTTGTAATCATCACAATTGCCTGCACGTGAGGACGGTTTTTCCTCGTAGTGCGGCAGGGCAACGAACAGGCAATAAAAATAGAGGCGGCCTATGTCTACCGATACCAATACGCTCCTGAAGCCAAAGAGCACTGAGCAAGTGCTCGATTCCGAGCAGTTCCTGAAAGCGTATCGCTCGATGCGCACGATACGCGCCTTCGAAGACAGGATCAGCGAGCAATTCATGAAGGGCAATATCCCCGGCTTCCTGCATCTTTATTCCGGTCAGGAAGCGGTAGCGGCTGGCTTGTGCCTGCTGCTCAATGACGATGATTACGTGATCAGTACCCACCGCGGACACGGTCACTGTATCGCCAAGGGAGCGGATGTCGTCGCGATGATGAAGGAGATCATGGCCAAGCAGGGTGGTCTCTGCGATGGCAAGGGGGGATCCATGCATATTGCAGATTTTGACAAGGGCATGCTGGGCGCGAATGCCATTGTTGGCGGCGGACCGCCCATCATCGTCGGTGCGGCGCTCTCCGCGAAAACCCTCGGTACCGACCGGGTCGGTGTTGCCTTCGGTGGTGATGGATCCTCAAACCAGGGAACAACATTTGAAGCCATGAACCTGGCCGTGGTGCTGAAGCTCCCAGCGATCTTTCTGTTTGAAAACAACGGTTATGGCGAGGGGACCCATGCGCGTTACGCCGTGGGTTCGAAAGATATCGCCAGCCGCGCCCAGGGATTTGGTATGCCCGCCTACCAGGTCGATGGCACGGATCTTTTTGCCGTGTATGAAACCTGTCGCGAAGCGGTTGCGCATTGTCGTGCCGGTAAAGGCCCGGTGACGATTGAAGCTACCGTGCCCCGGTTTAAAGGGCATTTTGAAGGTGACCCTCAGGCGTATCGCGGCGAGAAGGAGGTCGAGACCTTGATGAAAGAGCAGGACTGCCTGGTGATGGCAAGAGCCCGTGCCGTGAAGGAAAAGTTGGTGAAGGCGAAGGATCTCGACCGCATCGATCAGGAGGTCGCGGAATTGATCGATGAGGCGACGCAGGCCGCCCTTGCTGCACCGGCCCCAGAGGACTCCGAGCTGCTCAAAAACGTCTACAGCTCCGATTACTAAACCTCGGGCTTACTTCGGAAATTAAAAAAACAAATTTGGAGTCGACAGGATGCCGGTAAAAACATACAGAGAAGCGATCAACGAAGCGCTGCACCAAGCAATGCGCGAAGACTCCACCGTGATTGTACTCGGTGAAGAAGTGTCAGGTGGTGCAGGTTGCGATGGTTCGCGGGATGCCTATGGCGGCGTGATGGGTGTCACCAAAGGGCTGTTGCCCGCCTATGGCGAGGCCCGGGTGATCGATACCCCGATTACGGAATCCGCCATTATCGGTGCGGCAGCAGGCGCAGCCCAGACGGGTCTGCGGCCGGTGGCCGAGCTGATGTTCATGGATTTCTTCGGGGTCTGCTTTGACCAGATCTATAACCAGGCGGCCAAGTTTCACTACATGTTTGGTGGCAAAGCCCAATGTCCGATGGTAATCCGATGTACCACCGGCGCTGGCTGGCGCGCGGGAGCCCAGCACTCTCAAAACCTCACCCAGATGGTCACCATGGTGCCGGGCCTGAAAGTGGTTTGTCCCACCAACGCCTATGATGCGAAGGGGTTGATGTTGCAGGCGATCAAGGACAACGACTGTGTGATCTTTGTTGAAGACAAGATTCTTTACGACACCAGTTGTGAAGTGCCGGACGAAATGTACACCTTGCCATTTGGGGAGGCGAAGTTTTATCGCGAGGGTAGCGACCTGACCATCGTTGCTATCTCGAACCCGATGCACAAGGTGCTCGCCGTGGCGGACAAGCTCGCGGCTGAAGGGATCACCTGCGACGTAATCGATCCCCGCACGACATCGCCGCTGGATGAGGAGGCCATTCTCGAAAGTGTTGAGATGACCGGCCGTTTAGTGGTGGTGGATGAGATGACACCGCGCTGCGGCATTGCATCGGATATTTCCAGCATCGTTGCGGAGAAGGCATTCCGCTCTCTGCGCGCACCAATCCGGAAAGTTACCGCCGCGCATTCCCCGGTGCCGTTTGCGCCGAACCTGGAAGACGCCTGGATGCCGCAGGAGTCTGATATCGAGTCCGCAATCCGCGACGTACTGGAGTATGTCTGATGAGCACATTGCATGCACTAACCGTACCCAAGTGGGGTATGTCGATGGAGGAAGGTGAAATCACCGAGTGGCGTGTGGAAGAGGGTGATCGCGTTTCGGTGGGGGACGAAATCGTCGATATAGAAACTTCCAAAATCGTCAATACCGCGGAGAGTCACTGTAACGGCACCCTGGTGAGGATCGTGGCGCAGCCTGGTGAAGTACACCGCGTAGCTATGTTGCTGGGTGTTGTAGCGGAAGGTGACGTGAGCGAAGCCGAGATCGACGCGTTTATCTCGAATTACAAGCCCGATGCGACCGCCCTGAACCAACCGCTCGTTGGCCGGGAAGAGGCGACTCGAGCGCAGGGGGCACCCAATAGTCAGGCAAAGGCAGAGCAGCCCCAACGAGACAGCACGGTTTCGCAGGCCGCGACTACCTTACCAAAAGCCCCGGGCGATGGGACGGGCGATGCCGAGGTGTTTGCCTCTACCGTCGCACGGCGTTTGGCGAAAGCGCACGGCATTAATCTCCACGACGTGACACCGACCGGACACCACGGCCGTATTTCCAAATGGGATGTGGAAAAGGCGGCGGGCGTGCGCATTCAACCGGCGAAGACAGTAGCCAATTCGCCATTGCCCAAGCGTGCTGCCAGTGATGACTCCCGTACCGCGGCAACCCCGGTTGCTCGTCGACTGGCCAGGAAACTGAATATCAACCTCAACGATGTCACCCCGACCGGCCGCCATAACCGGGTTACCAAGGGGGATATCGAGCTGGCGGCGCGCGCAACCAGTGGCATGGGGTCTTATACCGAAACGCCGCTATCTGGCATGCGCAAGGCGATTGCCGGCCATTTGAGTGAATCAAAGCAAACCATTCCCCACTTCCGTGTGAGCCTCGACATCGAACTGGACAGTCTGCTGGCCCAGCGCAAATACATGAATGACACGCTGGGACACGAGATTTCGGTCAACGATTTTATTGTGAAAGCCTGCGCAAGCGCGTTGCAGCGGGTGCCCGAAGTGAATGTGCAGTTTACCGGTGACGGCATCCGGCAGTTCGAGCAGGCAGATATCTCGATTGCTGTGGCACTTGAAAACGGTCTGATGACCCCGGTCATCCGCAGGGCAGATAGTAAAAGCCTGCCGCAAATTGCCGCAGATACACGTGCGCTGGTTAAACGTGCCCATGCCGGGCAGCTGGCTCTGGATGAGATCCGTGGAGGCTCATTTACCGTTTCCAACCTCGGCATGTACGGCGTCGACCAGTTCGACGCGATTATCAATATGCCGCAGGCGGCAATCCTCGCGGTTGGCGCTGGTCGAGCCCAGCCGGTCGTGCGTGATGGCAACCTCGTAGCCGCGACCGTTATGCGGGTATCGATGTCGAGCGATCATCGTGCGATTGATGGTGCCACCGCTGCCAGGTTCCTGCAGGCATTGAAAGGGTTTCTGGAAAACCCCGCATCCATGTTGCTGTAGGGGCAGGTTCTAGCAAGAAGGATCCTTGATGTGAATAGTGAACACAGTGATCGACAGTCATTTGACCTTGCCGTAGTCGGTGCCGGTCCCGGTGGCTATGTGGCCGCGATCCGGGCGGCACAACTGGGCTTGAATATCGTCATCATCGAAAAGCAGCACATGGGGGGTGTGTGTCTGAACTGGGGTTGTATTCCCACAAAGAGCTTGCTCAAAAGTGCAGAGCTTTATCAGGCAATTCTTAAATCCAAGGACTACGGCCTGGAGGTCAGTCCCGGGGAAGTTGATATTACGAAGGTCGTAAAGCGGAGCCGCGAGGTGGCGGAGCGCTTGAGTCGCGGTATCGATTACCTGATGGATAAGAACCGGATTACTGTGGTTCGTGGAAAGGCGCACTTGAAAGAGCGCAACCTTCTTGAGATCTCCCGTCCAGACGAGGGCGCTTTGTACGTAAGTGCGCCTCATATCATTTTTGCAACGGGCGCCAGCCCGAGGTCGCTTCCCGGTATCGAGTCGGATGGCAAAGTTATCTGGACCGCGAAAGAAGCCATGACGCCGGATAGCCTGCCCAAATCCCTGCTGGTCATTGGGTCCGGCGCCATCGGCATTGAGTTCGCGAGTTTCTATCAGAGCTTTGGCTCTGAAGTCACCGTCATCGAAAAGCTGGATCGCATCCTGCCCATGGAAGATCGCGATGTTTCCGCGGCAGCGCAAAAAAGTTTTGAGCGGCGCGGGATGAAAATTTTCACATCGAGTGTCATTGACGGGGTGCAGGTAGATGACGCGCGGGCCGAGGTGCACTGGCGCTCCCCAGTGGGAGTGGAGCAGGGTGTTTTCGATCGCGTGATTGTTGCCACCGGCGTAAAGGCCAATACGGAGGGGCTCGGCCTGGAGGCACAGGGTGTTGCGCTTGATCGCGGACAGGTCGTGGTGAACCAGTGGTGTGAGACCTCGGTACCCGGTATCTATGCGATCGGTGACATGACCGCTCCCCCGTGGCTTGCGCACAAGGCAAGTCACGAAGCCGTCTTGTGTGTCGACAGGATTGCCGGGGAAAAGAATATTGAACCCCTTGACGTACACGGCATACCTGCATGCACCTATAGCTCTCCGCAAATCGCCAGTGTTGGCATGACCGAGGAGCAAGCCCGGCAAGAAGGTATCCATCTGCGCGTCGGTCGCTTTGACCTGAATGCGTCCGGAAAGGCCCAGGCGATTGGTCACGCCGAGGGTTTCGTCAAGACGATCTTTGATGCAGATACCGGTGAACTGCTGGGCGCCCATATGATCGGTCCGGAAGTGACCGAGCTGATTCAGGGATATGTGATCGCACGCAAGCTTGAAACCACGGAGGATGAACTGTCGAGGACAGTGTTCGCCCACCCAACCATGTCGGAAGCGATGCATGAGTCTGTACTCGATGCAATCGGTCAGGGCATTCACAGCTAACGCAAACGTGCAGGCAATCAATAGGTGAGGTTGAAATAATCCATATGACGAATAGAACTGCGATCGCCGAGGGCTTGTTTACCTGGCCGTCCGATAAACCCGCACTGCTGGGGAGCCGCTGCCGGGAGTGCAACATTGCGGAATTTCCGGTGAAAAGCAGTTGCCCCGCATGCGGCAGCCAAGACGTAGGCGTCGAGCAGCTGCCCCGTCGCGGCAAGCTCTGGAGCTGGACCATTCAGGGCTTTATGCCAAAGTCCCCGTATAACTCGGGGGAGACACCGGAAACTTTTACACCCTACGGGGTTGGTTACGTGGAACTGCCCGGTGCCGTATGTGTGGAAGCGCGGCTGATAGAGAACACACCTGAGCAGCTTTCTATTGGTATGGAGATGGAGCTGGTCATCGAAACCCTGCGCTATGAGCAACAGGGGAATGAGGTGGTTACCTTTGCGTTTAAAGCCGTGGAGTAATTTGCGGAAGACACAGGAATATTTGGGTAATTATCGATAGTTAGGCGAGCACCTTGCGTATTGCGCGCCGATA
This sequence comes from Microbulbifer elongatus, assembly GCF_020524885.1. Taxonomy (GTDB): domain Bacteria; phylum Pseudomonadota; class Gammaproteobacteria; order Pseudomonadales; family Cellvibrionaceae; genus Microbulbifer; species Microbulbifer elongatus_A. The sequence continues at coordinate 1,252,897 of NZ_JAIVKJ010000001.1, forward strand.
CAACGGGAAGATTTCATGGACGTAGCGATTGTTGGTATTGGTATTCATCCGTTTGGCCGAACACCCGGCCGCAGTGGATTGCAGCAGGGCGCGTTTGCCGCCCGCCAGGCATTGAGCGATGCCGGCGTAGAGTGGCGGGACATGCAGTTCGGATTTGGTGGCAGTGCCAGCGCTGGCAGTGCGGATGCGCTGGTGAATGAATTGGGGCTCACGGGCCTGCCGTTTATCAACGTAGCCAATGGCTGCGCTACCGGTGGCAGCGCAATGATTTCGGCCTATAACGCGATTAAGTCTGGCCAGTACGATATCGGTATCGTAGTGGGCTTCGACAAGCATGATCGCGGCGCTTTCAATGCCGACCCGCGCCAGATGGGAATTGGTGAATGGTACGGTGAAAGTGGTCTGATGCTGACGACGCAGTTCTTCGCCATGAAGATCCAGCGGTATATGGACACCCACAACATCAGTGCCAGCACCCTGGCGAAAGTAGCCAGCAAGGCTTTCAGTAATGGTGCCAAAAACCCTAACGCCTGGCGTCGTGAAGAGATTGCGGAAGAAGAAATAGCCAGTTCAACCATGATCAGTCACCCGCTCACCAAATTCATGTTTTGTGCGCCGGGTGAGGGCGGTGCGGCCATGGTGCTTTGCCGGGCCGACCACGCGCACCGCTATTCCGACAAGCCCATTTATCTGAAGGCCGCCACCATGCGCTCACGTCGCTATGGCTCCTTTGAAGTATTTTCTCCGTCACAGGCGCTGCAGCAAGTCGATGGGCCCACGGTGGACGCCTCCCGTGCGGCCTTCGAGCTGGCTGGTGTGGGTCCGGAGGATATCGATGTCCTGCAGCTTCAGGATACCGAGTCCGGTGCCGAGATTATGCATATGGCCGAAAACGGATTCTGCGAGCACGGCGAGCAGGAAGCGCTTATCCAGGCGGGAGAAACCCGAATTGGCGGCAGACTGCCGGTAAATACCGATGGCGGATGTATCGCGAGCGGAGAACCGATTGGGGCCACCGGTTTACGGCAGATCTACGAAACCTGTTTGCAATTGCGGGGAGACGCCGGGCCGCGACAGGTGCCGAATACGCCCAAGCTGGGCTACACCCATGTGTATGGCGCGCCGGGAGTCAGCGCCGTGACCATATTGCAACGCTAACTGTCCACTGAACATTAAAAAATAATAAGAGGAACGCGCCATGAGCGACACCGTTGAGTTGACACCGGAAGAGATTACCGCAAGAAATCCCTCTGACAGCTTTCAGGACCTGTTGAAAATAGAGACTGTGGAAGTCCCTCCTTCCTTGCTGGAGAGCACCGAGACCTATCTTGGTTCCGAGGACATCTCCACGGATCGCTATACCTCAAAAGCGTTTTTTGACCTGGAGGTTGAAAAAGTCTGGCGCAAGACCTGGCAGGTTGCCTGTCGAGAGAACCGCTTGCGCAAACCCGGGGATTACTTTGTCTACGATATCGTCAACGATTCCATTTTGCTGACGCGTACAGAGTCCGGTGAAATCAAGGGTTTTCACAATTCCTGTTTGCACCGCGGCCGGGCCTTGAAAAAGGGCGCCGGGCATAGCGATAACCTCCGCTGCCCGTATCACGGTTGGTCGTGGGACCTGGATGGCGAGTTTCTCGGTGCACCCTGCCAGTGGGACTTCCCGCACGTAACCAAGGAAAATGCAAAGCTCCCGGAGGTCAGGGTAGCAACCTGGGGAGGGTGGGTATTCATCAATATGGATGAGAAGGCTCCCTCTCTGGCGGAGTACATGGAAATGCTGCCCGACCATATGAATCGCTGGAAGCATGAGCAGCGCTTCGTGGCACTGCATGTAGAGAAAGTCATCGCGTGTAACTGGAAGGTTGCTTTTGAGGCCTTTATCGAGTCTTACCATGCCCTGGCTACACATCCGCAGCTGATGCCGTTCCAGGGTATCGACAACTCCCAGTACGACGTCTGGGGGGACCATGTCAGCCGCACCATTACCGCCTACGGTGTTCCCAATCCGGCCCACGCGGATCAGTACACGGAGCAGCAGTCACTGGATGCCATGATGGAACTGATCGGGGTTCCCGACCGTCCCCAACTGGCACCGGGCCAAACGGCTCGTGAAATGTATGCGGCATTGAATTTGCCGGTCGCAAGCCAGCAAGCGGGCGAGGACCTGAGCGGCAAGGTAACGATGTCCGAGCTGATGGACTCCACCCTGTATTCGCTTTTTCCCAACTTTGCGCCCTGGGCGGGGCAGGGCACCGTGATTACCTACCGGCACAGGCCCAACGGGGACGACGTCGACAGCTGCATCATGGAGATCTTCCTGCTGACCCGATTCCCCGAGGGCGAGGAGTCTCCACCGGATGCTCCCACTTTCCGCCTTGGGATCGACCAGCCGTTTAGCGAGGCTGCAGAGGTGATGGGGGCCGGTTTTGCCAATGTTTTCCACCAGGATGGTGCGAACCTTCCCCAGGTCCAGAAAGGCCTCAAGGCTTCGAAGAAGCGGGCAGTCACCCTTGGTAACTACCAGGAAGTGCGTATTCGGCATTTTAACCAGACCCTGGACAAGTACATCAATGCGAAGTGATCGCACTTGCAAGGATCGTGTGGAGACAACGTCATGAATGATCTATTCCGTCCCTTCAGCCTGGAAGGGAAGACTGCCCTGGTTACCGGCGCTTCCAGCGGCCTGGGGCTGCATTTCGCCCAAGTGCTGGCAAAGGCTGGTGCCCGTGTCGCGCTTGCTGCCAGGCGCACGGACCTGCTCGATAAAGTCTGTTCAGAAATCGTGGAAGCGGGCGGTGAGGCGCTTGCAGTTTCCATGGACGTGACTGACTCAGAAAGCATCAGGGCCGCTTTTGATCATATCGAGGAGACCTTTGGTGTACCGAACGTGGTGATCAACAACGCCGGTATCACGATCCCTAAATTACTTCTGGACCTGAGTGACGAAGATTGGGATGGCGTAATTGACACCAACCTCAACGGGGTGGCATTTGTGACGCGAGAGGCTGGCCGCCGGCTGGTCGCTGCAGGGACCCCAGGGAGCATTGTGAATATTGCCTCGATTATTGCTGAGCGCCTACAGAAGTGCCTGTCGAACTACGCCGCCGCCAAGGCCGCAGTAGTGCAGTTGAGCAAGGCTGCTGCCCTTGAGCTGGCTCCGCACAATATTCGGGTGAATGCACTATGCCCGGGTTATTTCAATACTCCGCTGAACAGCGAATGGTTCAAAACCCATGCTGGTCAGGCCCTGATAAAGCGCGTGCCTACCGGACGTATAGGTGAATTGGATGAGTTGAACGGGCCATTACTTTTGCTGGCTTCCGATGCTGGCTCACTAATGACCGGCTCTGCGATCACCGTTGATGGTGGTCACGTGCTGTCTGAACTCTAATCCGGCCCAACAGCGTGTCATAACTCGCAGCATACTGAATGAGGGGAATACCCATGGAAATCCTTATGGATCAGAATCGCTTACACCGCGATGCCGCGCACTGGACAAACCTGACCGTCGCCGACGCCGCATGGAAGAAGGCGCAAGAGTGTCCTGAAGAGACTGCCATTTTCCTGGAAAATGAACCGGCTATCACATTTGGCTCCATCGCCGAACAGGCACGCCGCCTGATAACCGGGTTGCGCAAGCTTGGTATGCAACAGGGCGATGTGATTAGCTTCCAGCTGCCCAACTGGCGAGAGTCGGTGATACTGGACATTGCGGCGTCGGCAATGGGGCTATTGGTAAACCCCGTGATTCCCATCTACCGGGATCGAGAGCTGCGCTTCATCCTGAAGGACGCGCGCACCAAACTGATATTCATTCCCGAGCGGGTAAGAAGCCTTGAATTTCCATCAATGATCGCCCGCCTGAAGCCGGACCTTCCCGACCTGCAGCACGTGGTTTCGGTACGGGCGGAGGAAGATTACCCGGGTATGCTGCGGTTTGATGCACTTCTCGACAATGAGATGGCTGACCTTGCCAGCCTGCCAACCGTAGACCCCAACAGTATAAAGACCATCCTCTATACCTCGGGTACAACGGGTAATCCCAAAGCGGTATTGCACAGCCACAACACCCTGAACCGCGTGATACAGAACTCGGTTGAGTGTTGGAAGCTGGATGAGAAAGACATCATGCTGATGCCTTCACCGGTGACGCACATCACCGGATATGGCTCCGGGATGGTGTTGCCGTTTATTACCCGCGTCAAGTCTGCGCTGATGGCGCGTTGGGATGCGGATGCGGCGGTGGAATACATTCAAAGGGTCGGGGCCACCGCCAGTGTTGGGGCTACCCCGTTCCTAGTGGAGTTGCTGGCTGCGGCCAAACGACACCGTACGCGGTTACCCAGTATGCGACTGTTTGCCTGCGGCGGTGCGTCGGTCCCCCCGGGAGTCATTCACGCTTGCTATGAGCAACTTGAAAACTGCCGGGCATTCCGAGTCTACGGTAGTACCGAGGCACCGGTGATCACCCAGGGCTTTGTCGGTGATGGCGAACAGCAACTGGCCGCTGAAACCGACGGCATGATTTACGGGTATGAGGTAAAAATCGTTGATCCCAAAGGTAATGCCTTACCGCCAGGTCGCGAGGGCGAGATTGCCGTGCGCGGGCCCGGGTTGATGCTGGGCTATGCCGATCCCAAACAGAATCGCGCCGCCCACGATAATGAAGGCTTTTTCTACACCGGTGACATCGGTTTGCGCACCGCAGATAACGCCATAAAGATCACAGATCGAAAGAAGGACATCATCATTCGCGGTGGCGAGAATATCAGTGCCCGCGAGATTGAAGACGTACTGCACGAGCACCCCAGCATAAGTGAGGTAGCGATCGTATCAATGCCTCACGAACGTCTGGGAGAGGGCGTTTGCGCCTATATCGTGCCTCATAAAAATGCTTCGGAGCCGAATCTCTCAGGCATTGCGGCCTATGCGAATAGTGCGGGGCTGGCGAAGCAGAAAATCCCTGAACATATAGAAATCGTGGAAGCGCTGCCGCGCACGGCGAGCGGAAAGGTGAGAAAGGATATTTTACGCAAGGAAATATCCTCACGATTTGTTGACTGCTTCTAACCGGCTGACAGGGAATGACTATGGGAAATCTAAGTGGAAAAACTGCCGTCGTCCTGGGCGCTTCCGGTACGAGTAACTTTGGCAGCGTCATTGCCCGGACACTGGCAAATGAAGGCGCGAATGTGGTGGTTTCCGGTCGCCGAGCAGAACCGCTTGAGGACCTGGCGGATGAAATCAATGGCCTGGCCGTGCGCTGCGATGTTCAGGACGAAGACCAGATCCAATCGCTATTTGATACTGCGTTGGCGAAGTTTGGTGGGGTGGATATCGCCGTGAATTCCGCGGGAATACTGGCAAGCGGAAAAATCGCCGAACTGGATGCTGGGAAGATCCGCCCGACGCTTGAAATTAGCTTCATCGGTGCATTGCTGTTTTTCAAATGGGCGGCAGCTGCGATGAAAAAGGGCGGCTCGGTTATCACGATTTCCTCCCTGACGACTCGCTTACCGGGGCCAGAGCTGGCCGTTTACTCGGGTGCTCGTGCGGGAATAGACCACGCCATCAAGGTCGCTGCAGTGGAGTATGCAGAACAGAAGGTACGCTTTAATTCGATTGCCGCAGGCCTGATTCAGACAGATATGACTAATCCGTTATTTGACATGGATGCGGTGATTGAGGCTTGCGTGCGAGAGACGCCCGCTGGCCGGATGGGCACCGTCCAGGATATCGCGCAAGCGGCGTTGTTTCTTGCGGATGGTGAACGATCAGGGTTTATCAATGGTCAGATCCTGGATCTGGCTGGTGGGCAGCAGATGGGGCATTTACCGCGCCTGTAGCTATAGATATGGGCAGGTGTGGGCAAGCATTTTACGTTACGGAGAGGAAGGATCATGGGTGACCAGCTAAAGGGTTATGACGATGTGACCGTCTACACGCTTTCAGATGAACGAGAGCAGGAGCTGATTAATAAGCAGATTGAGTGCAACTTTATCTGGACCAACAAGGAGGGGCATGGTCTCGGTGTAATCATGAACTACGTTGCCCACAACGGTTCTATCTGGGTGACCGCCACCAGCCAGCGTCCACGCGTCAAAGCGCTGCGACGAGATCCCCGTGCCTCGGTCGTCATCTCCAGTATGGGTACCGATATGGGACCGGGTAAGACCATAACTTACAAGGGTAGGGTAAAGATCCATGAGGATCAGGCAACCAAGGATTGGTTTTATCCAGCAATGGCAAAAATTATCTCGCCGTATCCCGCCCCGACAGTCGAGGCGGCCATAGCGCACCTGGATACACCGATGCGTGTCATCTTGGAGTTAGTGCCAGAAATGGCCATCAAGTTCGATGGCGATCGAATTGCCAAGTCTTCCTATGAGGGAACTATCCCTGCGGGTGCTGATTGATCGGCGATATCACATCGAGGAGTTGTTACAAAAAAACAGGAGCCTTGGCTCCTGTTTTCTTATATCCCGTTTTTATCAGATATCTATGACGATGGGTATTTCCTTCAGGCCGCGCAGCAGCAGGTGGGGCATATATTCCAGGTCGTCCGGGGCGCATGCCAGGCGGAAGTTGCTGCTGTTGGCGAAGAGCGTTTCCCAGGCAACAATCATTTCCAACTTGGACAGGTGCTGGCCAATACATACATGGGAGCCAAACCCAAAGGCGATGTGCCGGTTGAGGTTCGGCCGGGAGATGTCGAACTCGAGTGGCTTCTCAAATTTGGAGGCGTCATGGTTGGACGAGAAGTACTTCAGTAACACCATACTGCCCGAAGGTATCTTCACGCCACCGAGCGTGTAATCTGACTTCACCACGCGCCACATATTTGAGGTTGGGGAGGCAAGACGCAATGATTCCTCGACCAGGTTAGGGATCAGGGAGTGGTCTGCGCGGATTTTCTCCTGTTGCTCCGGGTGGAGGCAAAGTTGGCGCATACCTTCGGCCAGTGTTGCCGTTGTGGTTTCGTTGCCCGCAACGAGGAACTGGGTGCAATGGGATAGTTGCTCTTCGATAGTGAGTGGTCGGCCTTCGTAGGTCGCATGTGCAATCAGGCTAAGCAGGTCATCTCGCGGGTGGCTTCTGCGCTCATCGAGCGCCTGCACAAACCAGTCATACTCATCCTTGAGGCCTGCATGGGCAGCCAGAAGCGATTCCTTATCGCCCAATTGGGAAAATACGGTAACGTTGTCCACCGTCCACTTGAACGCCAGGTCGCGCATCTCCGCCGGCATTCCCAATACATGCATGATCACCGATAGAGGGTAGGGGCGGGTGAACTGCTCGATGAAGTTAAAAGGCTTACTCTTGGGAAGCGCCTGAAATTGATCCTGGGCTCGTTGCTGGATCCAGGGTCGGTATTTTTCCAAGTTTCGGGCCAGGAAGAAGTCTTTCAGCTCATCCCGGTAGATCCGATGTTGCGGATCATCAATGGTCAAGAGTGTGCCTTTACCCAGGTCGTAGGTATTTTCCATGGCTGCGGCGATATCCGGGTCGGTTTCCGAGGCGGCACCCTTCGCCAATGCAAAATCATTGGTAAATACTGCAGGGTTCTTGTGCGCTTCTCGTACCAGGTCATAAGTTGCAACGATAAAAATGCCCGATGCGGGATCCCGATACACCGGTGCGTGCTCGCGCAGGGTTCGATCAAAGTGATAGGGGCACTTCAGTATCTTGTCATCAAACAAGGCCATGTCTTTCAGTGCATCTTTCTCTTCCAGGACGGCGTCAGTCATATCGCTTCTCCTTTTGTTTCAGGCAATAATGCGCGATCACTGCAAAACAGTCAATGCTGACTGTTATTGGGGTTTGGAAGAGTAGACGCAATTTTTATCTGCGGGTGGGTGCAGTTGGATTTGGCGGGGATGTTGGGGGCTTGTAGAAGGGTAACTAGATGAGCGGAGAACTGCAGCGCTGCGACGGCCTTTACTTTCGGCCGTCACAGCAGTCTATTAGGGTAACCTCAGGCGTCGCTGGCGACCGCCTCGGAGGTTTTATCGCGCATCAATCCACCATCGAACTTGATCGTTTTTTCCGGGACCACCTCGATGATAATGCGGTCTTCGGTGTCGAGGAACTGGACAAATAGTTCCGGGGTTGGAGCCGGGCTGGTGGTGTGCCGGGCGAAATCCGGGTAGAACCAGTCCTTTGTCTCCTGATCGGTGTGCAGTACCGCGTGCCCCTTGAAGGTGATGGACTGACTGACATCGATGTCCGTGCCAGCACTCGAAATTACCACACTACAGCGGTTATCGCGGGCAAGCGCTTTCATGCGGGCGCGTTGCTTTGTGGCGGTACACCAGATTCTGCCGTTGCGCCATATGTAGCTCATCGTCACGCCAAGGCCGTGCCCTTCTTTGTTCGTCCAGATAAAGGTGAGCTCATTCTGCTTGCGCAGCAACGTCTCCTCCCTTTCTGAAGTGAGTCCATACATAGTCACATCGTCATAATTCTTTACAGGGGTATCGCTCATATTGCCTTCCTTAATGCCCTTTCTAACATTGCAAAATCGGCCGCTGTCCTGGATCGCTCAAGTACCCGGGTTAGTGGGGGAACTCACAACGCCCACTGAACTGTATCACCCTGGCCAACCATACACAGTAGTGTCTGTGTGAGGAGGGATGTTTTACACAAGTGACAGTTGCACTGTTACCAATCCACACAGTCGGTGGCGAATGATGTCTGCCATCATACAAAAAAAAATCGCAAAACAGTATGTATTGACTGTTTTTTTTGATACGGTGGATATCTGCATGAAATAACCCGCAATTTTAATTAGAAGATACAAACGGGTAGGTGATCGATGGGCAGAGTTGATGGAAAAGTCGTAATTGTCACGGGTGCCGCTTCTGGCCTGGGTTTGGCGATATCCCATCGCCTCGCTGAGGAGGGGGCAAAGGTCATCATGACGGATATCAATGAGCCGGGCGGTACCGCCTCCGCGGCACAGGTACCGGGAGCCATATTCGTCCCACATGATGTTACCCGGGAGTCGAGCTGGGAAAAGCTGATCAACGACATTGTGGCGGATTATGACGGGGTGGATGTGCTGGTGAACTGCGCTGGTGTTGTTCAGCTCGCTTCGATTGAGGATACGTCCGAGGACATGTGGCGCAAAGTGCACGCCGTGGGCACGGATGGCACCTTCTATGGTTGCAAGCACGCACTGCGCGTGATGAAAGAACGCGGGCAGGGTTCGATCATCAATATGTGCTCAACCGCGAGCATCCAGGGTGGACCTAACATCTTCGCTTATGCGGCCTCTAAAAGCGCCATTCGCAGCATGACCAAATCGATCGCTTGCCTGAGTACTCAACAGGGGTACGGGGTACGCTGCAACTCTGTTCATCCCGGAAATATGGCAACTCCCATGTTGAAAGGCGTGTATGACCTTGTGCGTGAACATGACCCGGTGATGGCGGACGAGCTGGACCGGATGTGGGTGGGTGAGCCCAGGGATGTAGCCAATATGGTTCTGTTCCTCGCTTCCGACGAGACCTCTGCCGTCAATGGTGCGGAGATGGTGGTCGATAACACAATGAGTATTACCGAAGGCGTTGTTTTGAAGAAGGAACTTCAGGGCGTGCGAGATTAAGGCCGAGAGCAGATGATTGCCCGGTTGCCGCGCGTTACTGATACACGAAACCTACAGGGAGTGAGAATCTATGTCTAAAGCGGATACGTTAACCCTGGAGCAGGGCGCTATCGCCAGTTACAACGCCTATGCGGAAGGTCTGGACTCCAAGGATTGGGCGCAGGTACGCCGTTGTTTTGCCGATGAGGTGTACATTGATTACGGGGTAATTATAGATCCCGAGGGTGATCCTGCCGTCCCGAAGAGAGCGGATGATTGGGTGGCACAGCTCAAACACAATATCGGTGGCTTTGACATCACTCGGCATACCATCAGTAATCACCGTTTCAATACTGACGGCGAGCTGCCCAGTTGTACCGCCTATCTGGTGGCGGACCATGTGATACTTCCCGACCCTCTGATGCCAATTGCCGGCGCCGAGGATATAGCCACGGTGATTGGGGAATACACCAATCAATACCAGCGGATTAACAACGAGTGGAAGATCGTGAAGTCGAAACTCGATATCCACTGGTCAACAGGGAATATTGCGCTTTTTGCCCAGGCTATCGCGCGTGGTGAGGTCAAGCCCGTCGAGGTTGAGTTTTAACGCCCATTGAAACTTCTTATATCGCCAGCGGCATTCTTGCAGTGTGCCAATATCCAGTAAAAATCGTAATGAAACGGTGAGGATCAGCGAATGACGACACAGCGACCGGAAATGGACCTCTCACGATTTCCCTACTTGCAGGGCAACTATGCGCCTGTGCTCACTGAGTCCACGTTTGAGGAGGGTGAGGGCGGCTTGCGCGTAGAAGGCCGCATACCGGAGCAGATTACCGGTGCTTTCATGCGCAATGGGCCAAATGTTGCCTGGCAGCCCGACCACTATGTCTATCCGGTTGATGGCGACGGCATGATTCATGCGGTCTACTTCAAGGATGGTCGGGTGCACTATCGTAACCGCTGGGTAAGGTCAAAGTACTTCCAGGTGGAAGAAGCCCTGGGGCGCGCATGCTGGGGAAGCCACGGAAAGCCGCACCCCGTAGATGAAGAAGCGATTGCACTGGGCGGTTCACCCCATCCGTTCAAAAACCCTGCGAATACCAGCGTCCTCTTCCACGGTGGCAACCTGTTTGCGCTGTTTGAGGCGGGCTTTCCACATGTTTTATCCAGCGACCTGGAGTCCGCTGAAGAGTTTGATTACCACGGTGTTTTGCAGGCGGGGGATGGTCTGACCGCACACCCCAAGATCTGTGCGCGCAATGGCGACCTGATTTCCAATACCCAACGTTTTACCGAGCCCTATCTTACTATCCAGATTTTTGACAAGAATGGCCGGCACAAGCGTGCAATTCCCGTGTATGGAATGCACCGACGCGCAATGATCCATGACATTCAGCTTTGTGGTGACTATATCGTTGGGCTGTTTGCGCCGGCATTCCCGGATATTGAAGCCGCCATGCGAGGTGAGAATCCCTTTATATGGGAAGCGGACCGGCCGACCCGCATATTTGCGGTACACCGGGACGGGGGAGAGCCTATCTGGTTCGAGGCGCCCACCTTCTTCAGTTGGCATTTCTGCAATGGCTTCCAGAGCGGTGGCAAGCTGTATATCGATTACATTTGGATGGACAGTATGCCGGTGTCCAACGAGTTGGGGACCGGTGTGGAGTCCCAGATGCGGAATATGCATCGGCTAACGCTGGACCTTGCTTCCAAAGCGGTGACCAACGAAAAAGTGGGGCCGACCTATTGTGAGTTTTCGCGCGCTGACGAGCGCCGTTGTGGCCTGTCGTATCGCTACGGTTTCGCGGCAGCCGCCACCCATGAGTGGGGAGAAAGCCCCAACCATGCCTATAACGCAACCATTCGGTATGACATGGAAAGCGGATCCAGCCAGTTCTGGGATTTCGGAGAGGGTGCAAATGCAGGGGAGCCCGTACATATTGCCAATCCGGACAGCGATCGCGAGGAAGACGGCTTTTTGATGTCTTATGTGACGAGTCCAGCGGAGGGTGCGTTCCTGTCGATTTTAAGTGCAGGAGATCTTACTCGTGGCTCACTGGCAAAAATCCATATTCCGGCCCGTGTCCCTAATGGGTTTCATGCTAACTGGATGAACGGGCTAACGCTTTGAGGCGGGCGGGCCATCGGCAAGAAATCGGTAGCCATAAGAGTAGGGAGAATAGCGATGTCTAGTTTGGAGCAGGGTGGTTGCTTGTGTGGTGCTTATCGGTATGAGTTCAATCGGGACCGAGTCCTGTCGTCTTTCCACTGTCATTGTAAGGACTGCCGCAAAACCACGGGAAGCGGTAAGTCGACCATTGTGCTGATACCGGACGACGCAGTGAGTACCTGGGGTAACCTGAAAACCTACACGGTGACTGGCTCACAAGGCGCTCACGTCAGCCGTGGGTTCTGCGACACCTGTGGTTCGCAGGTCAGCAGTCAGGTTGAGGAAATGCCTGGGTTGCGAATGATCAAGGCCGGCACCCTGGATGACGGGACCTGGCTCAAGGTCCAGTCAAGCTGCTGGGGAGTTACCGCACAACCCTGGGCTCCCGTGGATGAAGATGGTGCGGTGTTTGAGCGCAACCCGGAGCTTGTCTAGTCTGCGGGGTAGGGCGAATTATCACCAGTTGATTCTTTTATGGGAGCGGAGCCTCGGGTTTCCAGAAAAACCTGATGCCCCGGTATTGAAATGACATTGGTCAAAAAAGGCGGTGTTTTGTGAAAAAACCTTGAGATACCTGCTTTTTTCGCGGGCTCACCTTGCGTTGGTTCCTGTTCGAATTCCATCGTGACAGTTTCTGCTGTTGCGGCTTTCTCGCGTTTCCATTTCTCTTTTCCCCGCCGTATTTTCTTTTTAATAAAATTCATATAAATCAATCGTTTACGAAAATTATTCGTCGCTTTGCTATTCGCAATGGTTTCTTATTGCGCCAATTTGATATATTCAAATAACTTTTCACTTTCTGCACAAAAACCTTGTTGCAAGTTACTTCGGAGGACATGTAGTATAAACAGTACGTCCTGATTGTTTTGTGGTAGGGCTAGGTCGGTGAAGTAGGGCAAATTCCACAGCGCCGGCCTGCAAACGGTTTTGAATCCACCACCATTCGGCCTTGTCATCTCGTGGTACCGACAGGAAGTCTGTAGCCAATTGGTGCTCACAAAATTCGATGGAGAGAGAGATGCACACAATAAATAAAATCACATTGGGAATGGCTCTGGCCGGCTCGGTTTCCACCTTCTCTGTATTACCGCAGATCGCTAATGCGCAAGAAAATTCACCCGCGCTTGAAGAAGTGACAGTAACCGCCCGTAAGCGCGTGGAATCGCTGCAGGATGTAGCCGTTTCTGTTACCGCTGTCACTACCCAGCTACAGAACGCTGCGGTAAAGAATATCCAGGATCTCAATAACTTTGCGCCAAACGTAAATATTGATTTTGGACCTGCCAGTGGTAGTGGTGCCACCATTTCTATCCGCGGTATCAGCCACCAAGACCCGGATAAAAGTATGGAGGCGCCTGTTGGAGTGATTCTGGATGGCGTGTTTATGGGGACAACCGCTGGTCAGATGATGGACAGCTTTGACCTGGAGCGTATAGAAGTACTACGCGGTCCTCAGGGAACCCTGTTCGGGAAAAACACCACCGGCGGTGCGTTGAATGTGATCCGTTCGAAGCCGACCAAAGACTTTGGCGCGAAGGTTCATATCGGCGCAGGCGACTTCGGCCTGTTAGAAACCAAAGCGATAGTAAATACTCCGTTGAGTGAGGCTGGTGGGCTCAAGCTTTCGCTCAATCGCTCACAGACGGATGGTTACTGGAAAAATACCACTACTGGAAAAGATGCAGGCGCAGTAGATTACCAGCAGCTGGGTGCCGCTGTCGCATTCGATATTTCAGAGAGTTTTGATATACAGCTAAGCTACGACCGTATTAATGACGATTCAGAGCGCGGTGCTTTTGCGAACTTCAATGCGGATGACAGTCTTGCATGTATAGCCAGTCTGGCTGGCCTGGATCCGTCTGGTCCAGCATTCGGCTCTGGCTGCATGAGCCTCGATGAAGGCAGCGATGAAGATCATGTGTCGACGAATGGCAACAATGAGGCTTCCACCCAGGATGACTTGCTCAACCTAACCATGAATTGGTCCCTGGGTGACTGGGTACTTACTTCCGTTACAGGATATCAGGATCGTGAAGAAGAGTACTCTCATGAATTCGACTCCAGTCAGGTGCGTCTGCTGACGGTTACTGGCGGGCATGAGTATTCACAATTATCTCAAGAGTTGCGAATCAACGGTCAGTTTAACGAGCGCACCAACCTTACTGCTGGTATTTACTACTTCGAGTCCGATGTTCGCCAGCATCAGGATAGCTTCGACATGTGGTATTACATTTTCGCTGGAACCCCATTGGGGGCATTGCCACTTGGCGATATCAGTGCGAACCTCGATAGCACTGTAACCAATGAGGCGAGTGCCGTATTTGCCAGTCTGGATTATCAGCTGACCGATGATCTGTCATTGAACCTTGGGGGGCGCTACACCTGGGAAGAAAAGACGTTCGCTGGTGGTTCTGGTGCCTGGGACTCACAGATTCTCGGACCGAGTATTATTCCCGCGGGCCCAATTCGTAACATCAAAGATGACTGGCAAGAGTTCTCTCCCCGGATCGCGCTGCAATATAACGCTGCCGAAGACGTGATGTTGTTCGCTTCTTATGCCGACGGCTTCAAGAGCGGCGGTATTTTCGCGCGTACGCAAGATGTCAACGCGATTACCTCATTTGATCCCGAGTATGTAGATACTTACGAGGCAGGCGTTAAAAGTGAAGTGTTGGATCGACGCGTGCGCCTAAATGCCACTGCGTTTTTGACTGACTATACCGACAAGCAGGAGGAAATCCTGGTGCCGGAAGCGGGCGGGCAGGTTAACACCATAGTGCGCAATGCGGGTGATGTTGAGATCTCCGGTCTTGAGATCGAAATGCAGGCGGTAATCACCAGTAACCTCAACCTGTATATGATGGCGGGCTTGCTCGACACCGAATACAAGGAGTTTTTTGCTGACATCACCGGCGATGGCGTTTCCACGGATAATACCTATCTGCAACTGCGCAACACACCCGATAAAACCCTTGGTGCCGGTTTCGATTATTACAGGGATGTCGGCTTCGGCGAGTTCTCGGTCAACTATAACTACCGCTGGTCTGATGAGTACGAGAGTGAGTTCTTTAATGATCCCCGCGGTCACGTCGATTCCATGGGAATGCACAACGTAAGCATGAACCTGGCGGTTGACGATAAATATAAAATCAGTCTCTGGGGCCGTAACTTGACTAACGAACGCTACGCCCGTCTCGTTAGAATCGGTCCTCTTTCTCAAATGGGGCAGTACAACGCACCGCGTACCTATGGTGTGCAGTTTACTGCTGACTTCTAAGCGATTCCGGCCCGCGTAAGCGGGCCTTTCCTTCTAAACGCTTTTGGTTATTCGCCTGTTTACAGGCGAAGCCTTTCGTTTGTCTGTTATTTGCCTCCAGCTCGAGTTTTGTAGGAGGTTGCCTGGGCGGTGCGTGGAGTTTGCCCAGGTTCCAGAGGCAGGTTGGTTTTCTGCCAGGAGTACCCTGCGCGCGATATTACAGGCTTGCGTCGCAGGGAGAGTGATCGTTGTACCTTGCCGTTTGCAGATGTCCAGGAAGTAAGGTCAGAAATATTCAGTTGATCTTGAGGCAATAAGGAGAGTGGATGCTTTTTGATACCAGTTAACAAAATATAGCGAGAGATGAAAAATGAGAAAAACGAGTTGGCGATTGTTAATCGCGCTATTTATGACGCTGGCATGCGTGCCGGCCCTGGCCCAAATAATCCCAGGTTACCAGTCATTCAATGGGGTCACCAACGACGTGGGGCCTGACCTGGCCACAGTGATCGAATACGACGTAACCAAGGCCGCCTGTGATCAGTATCAGGCGGACCTAGACCAGTATCTGTTGGATAACGATGCCGTCCTTAGCCAGCTGGATGATACGGAAGTCAGTTTGGCGGTAATGACAGAGCACGAGCAATATATCGTTGATAACTTCGTCAGTAATTACGACGAGGCTACCCGCCTGAAATGCGGGAAATATATGTTTTTCTATGAGACCTTCGATACCACTGGGCCACCCAAGTCCATGATGCATTTTATGCTCCGGAACTTTGACGCGTACTTTGGACCTGGTTTCTCGAACTATGGCATGTACGAAGACCCGAATGTGGTTGCGACGATCCCGCCATCGCCATTCAATCCTGCCATCGGGAGCAAGCAACTTCCTGTGGGTATTGCAGCAAGTAGCGGTGATTTTGGTAGCTCTGTTCCTGTTTATTCCTTTTCCTGTGCCGCCTGTCATTTCAAGAAAATGGATGATGGTAACTTTGCTGTGGGAATCGGAAATACCAATTTCGAATATGCCCGCATGCTATCCCTACAGGGACAATTGCCGTACGTATTCCTATTCCAGGACGACAATCTGCTGGGTATTCCCGATCCGGTGGATGAATTCGGAAATCCTGTATATGACGAGGGTGGCAACCTGATACATGGCGGCACCGGACTGCTCAACGCTTTTGTTATTCCTGAGGTGCAGCAAGAACTTTCAGCGCCGGTGGCTGCAGCGCGCGCTACTCCGGGTGCGATCGATGAGTGGTTTGCCCTGGACGCAGAGTTAAATGCTGGCTCAACTCAGGCAGACCGTGATCAAATTTCTTCCACGCTGGATCAGCAACGCCAGGGCTGGGCCACCTGGTCCGGGGTGATGGATTTCCTGGTGCCACCGATGCAGGACGATGGCCAGTTTACCATTACGCGAATTATGAATCTCGCCAACGTGGTAAGTGACGAGAACGTTCAGGCGCAGCATGGCTTTCAGCACAAGGCGGGGCTGGGCTGGCATGGTGGCTCTTATGACTTGATAAATTTCATTCGTTCAATTGTCTCGCTAACGCCCAGTGACACAGTTAATCCGGAATCTCGCGCGGAATACAATTACTGGGTGAATGAATATCGATTTATGCCCCTGGTGGATTATCTGTACACAATGGATGAGCCAAAACTCCCAAATGATCGAACGTTTGACATGCTGGCAGCAAAGCGCGGGGAGCAGATATTCGACACTAATTGCACTAGCTGTCACAACGGTCCCGGCGGTGAAACCAGCCGTTCCTACGATCACGCCGAACTAAATGTGGAAGATGGGCACGCAGCATTCTTGGATCTTTATTGGGACGATACTCTGTTTGGTGGTGTGGGTGGCTACGAGACTAGTGTTACCGCTATTCGGGACCGCTTTCCTGCAGGTGAGACCGGTTATTATACTCGCGGCGTAAAGGGGCCGCGGTTTATTTCGATGTGGGACAATAACAGGCTGTTACACAATGGTTCTTCTTGGGGGCTCGAAGAATTGCTCACTTGCGCCAGCAGTCGCGTAGACCACTCCACGCAGCCCGACATACCGTTCTCCAACCAGGGCCACGAATTCGGTTGTCACTTCAGTCCGGGGGACAAGGCGGACCTGATTGCGTTCCTGGAGACCTTTTCCACCACCCGCAATGTCGGCAACTTGTACAACGGTCAGTTCGACACACCGTGTAACACTCTGAATAACGGCAAGTCGCAGGTGGTCAACCTGACGTTTACCAAAGGTAAGCGCATGGACCTGCTGGTGAAGCGTTATTCGGATGCCAACTGCCAGGTATTCGATACCTCCATCGTCAACAATCCCGGGCATGGCCTTTCCTGGGAGATGGACGTAGGGACCCCGTTCATCAACTCCCGTGGCTACCTTTCCCACAATGTCACCTATACCAAGCCAGATGGCACCATTGCCGAAGATGTGATCGCGATCGAGGGCAACCAGTTGGCCAACGCCGAAGAGGGTGACCCTGAGCCGCGCGGTATGTTTATCCGTCCGCGCACGGATTATCCGGGGCTCAACGGACTCTGGCTGAATAACGAGTGTACGGCCGCGAACACCCGCGAGCTGTTAGCCATTCGCGATGGTGTCCGGGTGAATAAGACCGTTAGCTACAACGCGCCGGGCTGCACTGGAGGCGTACTCAGCATGGTCAATGACAGTGCCTGGAGTTTTGAGGATCCCAAATGGCTGCAGGCTGGCATTCGCTATGAATCAACACCCAAGTACAACCTGCGGCTGAAGATGAAGAACCTGGCAGATGGCAGTAATTGGACGCAATTCATTAATGTCACCGATACGACACTGAGTGCGATGTTCAATAACTATTTTGCGGCCAGTATTAACGGCAATGGTCAGCATTACACGCGTATCTACAACATCAATACGGCGGAGTAAAAGGGCTAAAGGTTACTTATAAGTCAGTATTAAGGTGATGGGATGTGTTGTCCCATCACCTAGTGTTACTTTTAGAAACCCCAAATGGATGCCGGATATGGTTTGTCGAAATCCTGTTTATTGTGCGATTTTGATTTTTGGTAATGTAATGGGAAGACCCTGTGGTAGAAGTGATATTGGGAAACTTTATGGAATTCTGCCCATTTTTTGGGTAAAGCTTTTCGGCTCGAGGCAAGGGAACAGGTATGAGTGATAAAAGACCAGTAATTGCAATCCTTGGTGGGACCGGTGGCCTTGGAACCGGGTTGGCGAGGCGCTGGGTGCAAGCAGGCTATCAGGTGATCATTGGTTCCCGTGATGCACGAAGCGCGGAACGCGCAGCTGAGGATCTGCAGGAGGTCATGCGCGATCGCGGGGTTACTGCAATCGCGGTAAGCGGGGCAGAAAATGCACAGGCTGCTGCGAAAGCAGAAATCATTGCCCTTACGGTTCCCTTCGCGCATCAGGCAAGTACCCTTGAGTCGGTGAAAGAGCACTTGCAGGGCAAGATACTCGTGGATACCACGGTGCCACTGGTGCCCCCCAAGGTGTCTCGTGTGCAGTTGCCCGACCAAGGCTCAGCCGGTCAGGCTGCGCAATCTCTCCTTGGAGATAACGTGCATGTGGTCTCTGCATTCCAGAACGTGCCGGCACCACACTTGCAGGCGGAGCACCCCCTGGATTGCGATGTTCTGATTTGTGGGAATAACAAGGACGCCCGGAGCCGAGTAATCGAGTTGGTGGAAGCGGCAGGTTTGCGCGGTTTTCACGCCGGCCCTATCGATAATGCGGCTGCCGCGGAGGCACTGACGTCTCTTCTGATTTTCATCAATAAACAACTTGGTTGTCATGCGGGTATCAAGATAACCGGTACCGGGAAGTAGGTATTCGCCAGGGCTTTTTTGTATGGTGCAACGTATCGAAATGCATGTACTGCCTGACTTCCCGATGGTGGAGCCAGGAGATGATCTTGTGGCGCAAATCACTCAGTCGATGGCTCGCGCCAATATGCGGCTGCAGAGCGACGATGTCATCGTGATTGCTCAGAAGATTGTATCGAAAGCAGAAAACCGCTACGTATATCTTAATCACGTCCACGTTAGCGCTGAAGCTTACTCGCTGGCGGAGCGCACAGACAAAGATCCGCGTTTGGTGCAGGTCATCCTGGATCAGTCCGTTGAGGTCATTAAACACCGTCCAGGTGCCATCATCGTGGAACACCGGCTGGGCTATGTACATGCGAATGCCGGTATCGACCAATCCAATATCTCTTCCGACGCGAAAGATCCGAGAGTGCTTCTGCTTCCCGAGGACCCGGATGCGAGTGCTGCCGCCATTCGCGCTGGTTTGCGGGAGCAATGTGGTGTGGAGGTGGCCTGCATCATCAATGACAGCGCGGGCCGCGCATGGCGGAACGGCACCCTTGGCTTCGCCATCGGTACCGCCGGGTTTACACCGGTGGTGGATCTGGTGGGAAAGAAGGACCTTTTCGGGCGTGCGCTGGAAGCGACGACCGTAGCCATCGCCGATGAGCTTGCGGCAGGGGCCTCATTTCTTATGGGGCAGGCGGCCGAGGCGGCACCGGTGGTTGTAATACGGGGATCAAAGTTGCCCCGTGATGAGGTGGGATCTCGCGGTTTGTTGCGTGCCAAAGCGCAGGACCTGTTTCGTTCCTGATACCAATGTGATGTAGAGGTACCTGTTTCCCTGCAAAAGGAGCCCGGGGTGATTGCTGAAGGTAAGAGAGTACTGGCGCTTTGTGGTGGTGTGGGTGGTGCAAAACTCGCACTGGGGTTGCAGCATATTCTTGCCCCCGACCAGTTGACGGTGGTTGTGAATACCGGCGACGACTTCGACCACTTGGGCCTGCGTATTTGTCCGGATCTCGATACCGTTATGTATACCCTGGCGGGGTTGAACGATACTGAGCGTGGCTGGGGACTTGCCGGAGAAACCTGGAGCGGGTTGGGTGCGCTCGAGCGCCTGGGAGCGGAAACCTGGTTTCAGCTGGGCGACCAGGACCTGGCAACGCATCTGGTGAGATCGCAGCAGCTGGCGAACGGCGCTTCGCTTACCGAGGTCACCGCCTCACTGTGCGACCGGCTGGGTGTCAGTGTCAATGTGCTGCCAATGAGCGATGACCGGGTTTCGACCCAGGTGGCCACGGATTCCGGTGAGCTGGGCTTTCAGCACTATTTCGTTCGCGAGCAGTGTAAACCGGCGGTAACCGGTTTTCGCTTCGAGGGTATCGAGCAGGCCAGCCCTCAGCCAGATTTATTGCAACTACTGCGGGGCAACACACTGGCGGCCATCGTTATTTGTCCCTCGAACCCCTTCGTAAGTATTGATCCGATTCTTTCCGTTCCTGGCGTCCGACAGGCGTTGAACCAATCCGCTGCACCGGTAATCGCAGTTTCTCCAATCATCGCCGGTCGCGCGATCAAGGGACCCACAGCAAAAATGATGGCGGAAATGTCGATGCCCGCAAGTGCCGAGGCGGTTGCCGCTTATTACGGCAGCCTGCTCGACGGCTTCATCCTCGATGAGCACGACAGCGATCAGTCGGATGGCATTGCAGCCCGGGGTATTGAAGTCTCGACTGCCCCCACCTTTATGAAGAGCGTGCAGGACAGAATTGACCTTGCGGAGCATGTACTGATGTTTTCCCGGACGTTTATACAGCGCTGAAATTCCAGCTGGATACGGAGCCAACTATGTGGGCATTGTTACCTCTTAAGCAGTTTGCCTATGCCAAGCAGCGCTTGGCGGAAGTCTTGGGTGACGAGGAGCGTTACCGTCTGTTCGAGGCAATGGTTAAAGACGTTCTTTCCATATTACAGGGGCACCCGGACATCGACGGGATCTGGGTTGTTTCCGACGATCCGGTTGTTGAGTCGCTGGCCGCCGAATACGGCGCTGAATGGGTAACGGAGTCGATCCTGCGAGCGCGCGGACTGAACTGGAGCGTGCAGGCTGGGGTGGCTGCTCTCGCAAAACGTGGCATACACGAGGTGATGGTAATTCACGGCGATTTGCCCCTGCTGACCCGCAGTGAGCTCTCAAAACTGGTTGCGGCGCATCGCCATTGCACCGGTGCTGAACCGCAGTCGAAGCCGCGCATGACCATTGTTCCGGATGTGCGGTTTCAGGGGTCGAATTGCCTTGTCTGTTCACTGGCGTCCCGTATGAATTACCGGTTTGGCAACGCAAGTTTTGGCATTCATGTGGATGAAGCGGAGCGTTTGGGGTTTGAGGTCCAGGTCGTTGAAGTACCGGGAATTATGCTCGATATCGATACACCGGCGGACCTCATGCACTTGGTAGGGCATGCCGGCGGGGTCGCTGCGAAGCATTCCCACGTCTATGTCCATAACATCGGGTTGCCCGACCGACTCGGCGTCGGGCGAGTTCCGCCTCGGCCACCAGTGGTCTCAGGCGTTCACCGGATAACCCAGGGAGGCCCGGCATGAGTGCGGCGCTCAATGATTATCAGCTTCCTGATGTAGAGCAAGCACTCAGTCTGTCCGAGGACGTGGACACCGCGGCCCTCATGGCCAGGGCTGCGCGGTTGCGCGATGGACACTTCCGCAACCTGGTGACCTATTCGCGGAAGGTGTTTATTCCGCTAACACAACTGTGTCGCGATGTGTGCCACTACTGCACCTTCGCACAAACCCCCAACAAGATCGCCCAGCCATACCTGATGCCGGAAGAGGTGATTGAAACGGTACGTAATGCGGCCTCCCTGGGGTGTAAAGAGGCGCTGTTCACCCTGGGTGAGCGGCCCGAGGATCGGTATAGTGTGGCGCGCAAGGCGCTTGAGGAGATGGGCTTTCCGTCCACCCTCGCGTACGTTGCGCATGTGGCAAAAAAGGTGCTCGAGGAAACCGGTGTCTTGCCGCACATCAACGCAGGTTGTATGAGCCGTGAGGAGATCGAGATGCTGCGCCCGGTGTCTGCCTCCATGGGGTTGATGCTGGAATCCCTGTCCACTCGCCTGTGTGCTCCCGGAAAACCGCATTACGGCTCACCGGATAAACACCCGGAGCGACGGCTTGAAACATTACGACTGGCCGGGGAGGCCCGTGTACCTTTTACCACCGGTATTCTGATTGGAATTGGTGAAACACGCCGTGAACGGATTGAGTCGCTGCTGGCTATCCGGGAATTGCATATCCGCTATGGACATATCCAGGAGGTCATTGTTCAGAACTTCCGGGCGAAGCCGGGGACCCGAATGGCGCAGTCGCCGGAACCGGACCTGGAGGAGTTGCTGTGGACCATCGCGGTTGCGCGATTGATTTTCGGCCCCACGATGAATATCCAGGCACCACCCAATTTGAGCCCGGGTGTACTACCGAAACTGTTGCAGGCCGGTATCAATGA
This sequence comes from Microbulbifer elongatus, assembly GCF_020524885.1. Taxonomy (GTDB): domain Bacteria; phylum Pseudomonadota; class Gammaproteobacteria; order Pseudomonadales; family Cellvibrionaceae; genus Microbulbifer; species Microbulbifer elongatus_A. Next base: position 1,275,275 of record NZ_JAIVKJ010000001.1, read on the forward strand.
CTGGGGCGGGGTTTCTCCGGTCACACCGGATTTCGTAAATCCTGAGGCACCCTGGCCACATGTTGAAAATCTGGCTCGGGAATCGGCGCTGGCCGGAAAATATCTTCAGCAGCGGCTGACAATTTATCCGGAATTTGCGGTTGCCGCTCAGCACTGGCTCGACTCAAACCTGCGTTCCTCGGTGTTAAAGATACAGGATGCAGAGGGTTATGCGCGCACGGACGATTGGGTGAGTGGTCAGAGCACCGAGATTCCCCAATCCTTTGTGGCGGAGTGGGGCGCTGCGGTTAAAGAGAAGAATCTATCGAGGGACCTGCTCGATATCGTAGCGCGCGCGGTGGCTGGTGAAGCGCTGGCCGAGAAAGATATCCTTCGCCTGTTTCGGGCTCGAGGGCCTGAGTTTACCTATGTGTGCCAGCAGGCCGATCAACTGCGAAAGCGCGTGAATGGCGACAAGGTTCGCTACGTGGTCAACCGCAATATCAATTACACCAACGTCTGCTACTTCAAGTGCCAGTTCTGCGCCTTTTCAAAAGGCAAGCTGAGCGAGAATCTGCGAGGTCGCCCATACAACCTGGATCAGGCGGAGATATATCGCCGTACCTGCGAAGCCTGGTCCCGCGGTGCGACGGAAGTGTGTATGCAGGGGGGGATTCACCCGGATTACACTGGGCAGACCTATCTGGATATCCTCGCAACAATCAAGTCGGCCGCGCCTAAAATGCATGTACATGCGTTCTCGCCGTTGGAGGTGTGGCAGGGGGCGAAAACGCTCGGGATGAGCGTTCGCGATTTCCTGAAGTCGCTGAAGCACGCGGGACTGGGCAGCCTGCCCGGCACCGCGGCAGAGGTGCTGGATGACGAGGTCCGTAGGGTGCTTTGCCCGGATAAGATCAATACCCGGGAGTGGCTGGAAGTAATTCAGTGCGCTCATGAGGCCGGACTTCCCACCACCTCCACGATCATGTTTGGTCACGTGGACAGGCCTGTGCACTGGGCCAGGCACCTGATGAGATTGCGCGCGCTACAATCCAGAACCGGCGGTATCACCGAGTTCGTACCGCTGCCGTTTGTCGCCAGTGAGTCGCCGATTTTCCTGAAGGGACATGCGCGCAAAGGCCCCACGCTGCGCGAAACGGTGTTGATGCATGCTGTCGCGCGTCTCGCATTGCATGGAAGCATCGACCATATCCAGACCTCCTGGGTAAAAATGGGTGAGTCGGGAACCGGGTTGTGTCTGAACAGTGGTGCAGATGACCTCGGCGGCACCTTGATGAACGAGACCATCACCCGCTCTGCGGGAGCGCGTCACGGGCAGGAAATGGCTCCACCACTAATGGAAAACCTGATACGTAAATTGGATCGGGTTCCCGGGCAGCGTACAACCCTGTATGCCGAGGTTCCGGAGGAGCGCATTGAATGCTCGCTCGGTGCTGCCCCGCTTGAGCCGGTGATCAATACACCCCTGGGCAGTCGGCAGCGCGAAGAGGGGAGAGGCAAGAGTCTGGTGCGTTCTGCTCCGGAGTGCCCGGCAAACGACCTCGAGTTAGAGAAGGCCGCAATGGGGCAGTCCCTGGCGCCGGAGCTGATAGCGAGTGGCTGACAAAGGGTTTCCAGCGAAAAAGAAAAAGGCCTGCACTGTGTGCAGGCCTTTTTAATGGGGAAATTGTGGGCCCGTTAACTCATTGAATTTTGGTCAGCACCTTGCACTGGTGGTCGGGTGTGCGCAGTGCCTCGAATACACCCGGCAGGTCGTCAAGCCCGACAATGTCCGTAATCATTGGAGTAACGTCGATCCGTTTCTCGGCAAGCATGGCGATTGATGTTTCAAAGTCATCCTTGGTATAGGCGATGGCAAACTGAACACTTAATTCCTTGATGAGCCCCAGAAATGGCATGATGCTGTCGGGCTTTTCACAAACGCCTACGGGCACTATTTTCCCGCCGTATGGCGCTATCTCAATGCATTGCTGAAGCAGTCCGGGAGCGCCCACACATTCAAAGATGATGTCCGGTGCTGTGCCGGTCAGATCACTGAACTGCTCGAGCAGGCGGTCGCCGCCAGCACTGACGTCGGGTTTAATGACCTGTGTTGCTCCCATTTTTCGCGCTAACCCTGCACGGGTTTCGGTTAGCTCGCTGACAACAATATCTCGCGCGCCAAAGAACCTTGCCCACAGAGCTACCGTGAGACCGATAGGGCCCGCGCCCATGATCATTACCCGGCTGCCAGCCTTGAGTTCGGCAACACGTACTGCGTGCAACCCCACAGCCAATGGCTCTACGAGCGCGGCACTTTCAAGATCCAGGTTGTCAGGGATCCGAAGGGTTTCCCGGCTCCCTGTGGTTACGTACTCGGCAAAGCCCCCCTGATCATCCACCCCGGAGACTTTTTTGTTCAGGCACTGAAAAAATTGCCCGCTTGCACAGGCTCGGCAATTGCCGCAGGCGATGAAGGGCAGGGCACAGATGCGATCGCCGACTTGCCAGCCGCCATCCGCGTGTTTACCGACTTCGGCAACGGTACCAACAAATTCGTGGCCCAGAATGCGGCCGCAACAGGCTGTGGTCAGCCCCTCCCGGGTTGCGTGTAAATCCGTGCCGCAAATACCGCAATAGGCGACTTCCATCACCAGTTCGCCGGGTTCCGGTGTTGGATCTTCCACCGTCTCGACACTCAAAGGCTGTCCGATCTCCTTGAATACCGCAGCTTTCATAGGGCACCCCCGGTGTGCTTACGCATGTTGCTCTCCTGATTTTCAGCGCTGTCATTCCCAAGCCATTCTCGGGAGGTACCGCCATAGAGCGCGCCATTGCTCTGGTAAATATGACTCAGGCTAATTCAGAAAAAACAAACAGTCAAATCTGATTGTTTTTTTTAAGGGTGTCTGATAACGTCGATTGACGATCAATAAATGACTGAAAACAGGCCGTGCAATTCCCTGTAGAGCGGCGATCAGGGCGGCTACCAAACCCAGGAGATCAAGATGGAACTCGGACTAAACGGAAAGAAAGCTGTGGTCACTGGCGCAACCCGGGGAATTGGGCGGGCGATTGCTGAATTGTTGGCCAGCGAGGGCGTCGACCTGGCGATCTGCGCGCGAAACCAGCAGGAGGTCGATACCGCCGTGAGTGCGCTCGCGGAAAAGGGGGTGAAAGTTACTGGCTCGGTGGTGGATGTTGCCGACAAGGCCTCTTACCAGCAATGGATTGCGAAAGTGGGGGATGAGCTCGGCGGTATCGACATATTTGTTCCAAATGTCAGTGCCGGTGGCGGTGATATGTCCGACGAGGGCTGGGTAAAGAACCTGAATATTGATGTGCTTGGTACCACCCGAGGAATCGAGGCTGCACTGCCATTCCTTGAGCACTCTGCAAATGCTTCCATCGTGATCATTGCCAGCACCGCAGGGGTAGAGACCTTTATGGGGCCACAGCCCTATAACGCCATCAAGGGCGCGCTGGTCATTCATGGCAAGCAGCTGAGTCAGTCACTGGCTCCGCAGGGGATCCGGGTCAACTGCGTTTCTCCGGGGCCCGTTTACTTTGAAGGCGGTGCCTGGCAGTACATCAAGGAAAACATGCCTGAGCTTTACGAAGGCACTCTCGCACAGATTCCCCAGGGGCGTATGGGGAGCCCCGAGGAAATCGCCCGCGCTGTGGCTTTTCTGGCAAGCCCCGCAGCCAGCCTGATCACCGGTGTCAACCTGGTTGCGGATGGTGGATTTACCAAGCGTGTACAACTCTAACGTTTGAATACTCGAATTCTACACCCCGGAGTGAATCTGTTGATTCACTCCAATCTATCCAATAAAAAATGGTGGGCGCTATGGGTAAAAGTGATCGCATTGACGTTTATCTTGTGGCCGGTGGCAAGTATCACAATATTGATCACGCCCGTGTTGAGCTGTTAAAGCTGCTGGCGGAGCAACCGCGAGTCAAAGTGCGGGTGGGTGAGGATTACAGTGATATCGAGGCGATTTGCGCGGCGGACTTTATCATCACCTATACCTGTGACATCGTCCCCACCGCGGAGCAGACAGTGCGCCTTTGCGACTATGTTCGCAGCGGAAAGAAGTGGTTCGCGCTGCATGGCACCAACTCAATCCTGCGTTTTCTTGTGAATGGTGATCAGTTCACCGTGGACTGTCCGGAGGAAAATGTGCCATTCATGGAGCTTCTGGGCAGCCAGTTTATGGCCCACCCACCGATTCATGAATACGACGTTATTCCCACTGAACCCGACCATCCCTTGGTGAAGGGTATCCCAAGTTTCAAGGTTGATGATGAACTCTACCTCAGCAAGTTTCACGGTGAGTACAAGACGCTACTCCATACCCACTGGAATGATGCAGTCGAAAACTTCACCAGCAATGAATGGGTGAAGGAAGATGATATTCAGCCAGTTCTTTACATTCATCCGTATGGGGCGGGGCAGGTGCTCTATCTGACGCTGGGTCACTGTCGTGGAAAGTACGATATGCAGCCAGCCATCGAGGAATACCCCGAGCCAGAAGAGGGGGCCTGGCGAACCGAGGAGTTCTATGAGCTGCTTCGGCGCGGCATCGGGTGGGCCATGGAGCCGATTTCGCAGGTCTGAGGGACTCGTGGGCTGGCGCTAAGTCGCTGGCTGGAAGTTTACCTGTCCGCATGTGACAAGATTGCTCTCAAGGAAAAAATATGGATTTGTCCTTCAGCCCGGAAGAATTGCAGTTCCAACAGGAAGTTCGCGCGTTTTTAGCGGAAAACCTGCCGGAGCATATCGTCACTGCGACCCAGAACAATAGCAGCGTCTTTGTGGAAAAAGAGATTGCGCTGGAATGGCAGGCCATCCTGGTGGAGAAAGGGTGGGCGGTACCCCAGTGGCCGCAGGAGCACGGTGGCACAGGCTGGACCGCCACGCAGAAATACCTGTTTTCCAAGGAGTGTTATCACGCGGGTGCGCCAATGTTGATCCCGCTGGGACTGCTGATGCTGGCGCCGGTGATTATGGCTTTCGGCAGCGATGAGCAAAAAGCAGAACTTTTACCCAAGATATTAAGTGGTGAGCACTACTGGTGTCAGGGATACTCTGAGCCGGGGTCCGGCTCAGACCTCGCCAGCTTGAAACTCAGGGCAGACGCGGATGGTGAGGATTACATCCTGAACGGCTCCAAAATATGGACCACCCACGCACACCTTGCCGACCATATTTTTTGCCTGGTACGAACCGACAGCCAATGCAAACCACAGCATGGAATCAGTTTCCTGCTGGTCGATATGGCCACACCCGGCATCACGGTTGATCCGATTATCACCATGGCGGGAGATCATGAAGTCAACCAGGTTTTCTTCGACAATGTGCGGGTTCCTCAGCGCAATCGTATTGGTGAGGAGAATAAGGGTTGGACCTACGCGAAGTACTTGCTGGAGTTCGAACGCGGCGGCGGCTTCAATGGCGACCGTATTCGCCACGAGCTGAACCACCTGAAAGCCCTGATGGATTCCACACGCACGCACAACCCGGATTTTGATGCGCGCGGTGCGATTGCCAACAAGGTGGCCAGGCTGGAAATCGATTTGAAAGCGCTGGAAATTACCGAATTGCGAATTCTGTCCGCAATCAGCGAAGGCGGCAATCCGGGTAAAGAGTCGTCGATCATGAAGCTCACATACACGCGCCTTGAGCAGGCGGTAACGGAGCTGGCCGTGGAGGTGATCGGTTATCAGGGTATCGTCATGAATCCGCAGGAGAATAGCAGTGGACTGAGGCCCGATTACATCAGTTCTGTTGTCCCTCGCTATTTGAATAGCCGCGCGGCTTCCATTTTTGGTGGCTCACAGGAAGTGCAGCGGAATATTGTCGCCAAGCTGGTGCTCGGGCTTTGATAGCCAGGCGGTAACACAGTTGAGGACATCACAGCGTATTTTCATCCATCACGTTTCCAATACTGGCTAGAAGTTGCGCCTCAATATAAGGACATCGTTATGCAGCGTCAGGACCAAATTCGTGAAATCAAGATCCTGATGGACCTTGTAGAGCGGAAAACCACAACCATGGCAGACAGTGTCATGGAAATTGATGTCGCGGAATATACCAGCCAGGAACAGTTTGACCGTGAAAAACTGGAACTTTTTCGCAACTATCCGCAATTTGTTGGGCCAAGCTGCCTGGTGCCGAATCCCGGTGATTTCTATGCGTTCGATGATACCGGTATCCCGATACTGATCGTCCGCAATGCCAAGGGTGACCTCAATGCTTTCGTCAATATTTGCTCTCACCGTGGTGCGCCGCTGGCGGAATGCGCCAGCGGTCAGGCGCGGCGCGGTAAGATGTTCTCCTGTCCATATCACGGGTGGAGCTATGATCTCGATGGAAAGCTGATCGGCATTCCTTTTGGTAAGGAAGGTTTCCCGGGTGTTGACCGCGACAAGCTCGGCCTGCGGGCGCTACAGGTGGAGGAGAAGTACGGCATGATCTTTGTCATGCCGAATCCGGAGCTCAAATTTGATATCGACGAGGTCCTTGGCGGAATTCAGGAGCGGATATCCGGTTTCGGTTTTGAGGACCATCATTATCTGGGCGTGAAGAAGGTACACACGGACTTCAGCTGGAAGCTCAACATGGATACTTTCCATGAGTTCTACCATTTTGAATTCCTGCACCCGGAAAGCATCTCTACCATGGCGTACAGCAATATTGCGAACTATGAACAATATGGCCGTAACCACTCCATGGGTTCACCGTCCCTGCGGATCAATGAGTTGAAAGACAAGCCCGAATCAGAGTGGGAACCCCGGGAATTCAGCTCCTTCGTGAACTACATTTTTCCCAACACCGTGATTTTTGTGGTCAATGACCACTTCCAGACCTGGCGTGTTTATCCGATTAGCCCTGACAAGTCTGTTGTCTATCACAGTATGTTTATCCCGCATAAGCCGCGGGATAACAGCGAGCAGAAGATTTTCGACGACTACTTCCAGATGATCAATGATGTCGCCGTTAAGGAAGACTATGGGCTGGTGGACAAGGTGCATCGTGGTTTGCAGGCGGGGCTTGACCGGAAGGTAATCATCGGTCGAAACGAACCGGGCGTGCAAAATATGCACCGACAGCTACATGACCTGATTGATGCTTGAATCCGGGCGGACACTCGCTCCTGTCCCGCCCGAAAATTGTTCAATGAAGTGATGATATTAGTCATTCAGTAATTCAAGAATACTGGAAAAGTCTTTTCTCCCGTCACCGACTTCCTGCTTTTGGCGGTACAGGGCTGCGGCCTGCTCACCCAGCGGGATTTTACTGCCGGTGGATTTCGCGTTGGCGGTTGCAAGTCCCAGGTCCTTGGCCATTAGGTCCACCATAAAGCCGGGTGTGTAATTTCGCGATGCGGGGCTATCCATGACCCCGGGGTAGGGGTTATAGAGTTCGAGCGACCAGTTTCGGCCGGAACTCTTCAGCATGATCTCGGACAAGGTCCTGGGCTCCAGGCCGCTGTTTGCACCCATTTGCAGGGCCTCGCTTGTGCCGATCATCTGGATGGCCAGCAGCATGTTGTTACACATTTTTGCGACTTGACCGGCGCCGTGGGCGCCGGCATGGAAAATGTTTTTACCCATTGCGGCCAGTATCGGCCTTGCGCGCTGGAAGCCGGTTTCACTGCCGCCACACATAAAAGTAAGCGTACCCTGTTGCGCTGCCGCAACGCCGCCTGATACCGGTGCGTCCAGCATTTCGAGGCCCAGCTTGCTACAGGCGCCGGCGACGGTTTGTACGGTTTCTTCGTCGATGGTTGAGCAGTCAAGTACGAGGCAGCCTTTTGGTAATGATGCCAACAGGCCCTCTTCGCCACCGCTCCCAAGATACAGGGCTGAGACGTGCTTGCCTGCGGGGAGCATGCTGATGACGATCTCTGCTCCGTTGGCGGCATCCCCGGGGCTGGTGGCGCCGTGGGCTCCGTGCTGTTGCAATGTATTGACCGCTTCCGGTACCAGGTCAAACACCCGCACCGTGAAGCCGCTTTTAATGAGGTTTAATGCCATCGGTCCGCCCATGTTGCCGAGGCCGATAAATGCGATGGTTGTCATGACTGCTGTCCTGTTTGGGTGTGTATTGCCGTTGATAAATGCCGGATGGGTTTGCCCCGTAAGCGCAGCTCCTGGTTTGTGCTCAGTCGAGCAACTGCGCTGCCTGTTCAGCCAGAAGGCGGCGTGCAATCACAAGGCGCATGACTTCATTGGTGCCCTCTAAAATCCGATGCACTCTGGCATCGCGGAAAAAGCGCTCGATCGGATATTCGCGGGTGTAGCCATAGCCCCCGTGAAGCTGAATAGCATCGTCACAAACAGAAAAGCAGGCATCCGTGGCAAAGCGCTTTGCCATCGCACAGTAACTGGTTCTATCGGGTGCATCGCCATCCAGCCTGGCTGCCGCCAGGCGGATCATCTGACGTGAAGCAACAAGCTGTGTGGCCATGTCGGCGAGTTTGAATTGGGTATTCTGAAAATCTGCAATGGCCCGGCCGAACTGTCGGCGATCTTTGACATACTGCAGGGACAGCTCCATACAGGCACGAGCGGCACCGACGGAGCAGGCGGCGATATTGATTCTGCCACCATCGAGCCCTTCCATCGCGAGCTTGAACCCCAGGCCTTCTTCCGCCAGCAAGTGGCTGGCGGGTACCCGCACACTGTCGAAACTGATGGTGCAGGTAGGTTGGCTGTTCCAGCCGAGTTTCTCTTCCTGCTTGCCGAAACGGACGCCCTCGGCGTCCGCAGGAATCGCGATGCAGCTGATGCCTTTTGGGCCGGGTTCACCGGTGCGGACCATGGTAATCAGCAGGTCGGTAGCCCCGGCACCGGAGATAAAGCACTTGCTGCCGCTGACCAGATAGTCGTCGCCATCTCGGATTGCTCTCGTGGTTAGGGACGCCGCGTCAGAACCCGCGCCCGGTTCGGTCAGGCAGTAGCTGGCTAGTTTGTGGCCCGTTGCGAGAGGTTCGCACCAATGGGATTTGACCTTATCGGTGCCGTAGCGCGCTAGCATGTTTAGCGCCATGTTGTGGATGCTGATAAAAGCCGCCGTCGAAGTGCAGCCCGCGGCCAGCTCCTCGATTACCAGGGTGCTGTCCAGTCGATTCAGGCCACTGCCACCCGCTTCGGTTGGGGTATACAGGGACATAAACCCCATGCTCCCGGCTTCCACAAACAGCTCCGTTGGAAACTGGTGTTCTGCATCCCAGCGGGCTGCATGGGGTGTCATGGCGCTTTGTGCAAACTTGCGGGCGGCTTCCTGGAACGCCACCTGATCTTCGCTGAGGTCGTAATTCATAACTTATGCTGCCGCAATGCAGGGTGTTGTGGCTCGCTTACCGCCATGTATTCGCTATTTCAGCGCGATGCTCATATTCGGTGCAGACACCCGTGTCTCTTTCCATGACGACGTGATCGTCTTGGTTTCTGTATAGAATCGCGCGGCCTGCTTGCCATAGGCGTGTAGGTCACCCATGAACGATTTCTTCCAACCGGTGAAGGAAAAGAACGGCAGGGGAACCGGGATCGGAATGTTTACACCAACCTGGCCCACCTGTACTTCGTGTTGGTATTTACGCGCGTTCACGCCAGAGGTTGTGAATATGGAAGTGCCATTACCGTATGGACTTTCGTTGACGATCTTCAGTGCAGTGTCCAGGTTTTCTGCATTGATACAGCAAACCACCGGGCCGAAAATTTCTTCCCGGTAGATATCCATCTCTGTGGTGACATCGGTAAACAGGGTCGGGCCCACCCAGTTGCCGTCCGGGTAGCCGTCAACGGTGATGTTGCGCCCGTCAACGACACAGGTCGCGCCCTGGTCGATGCCGCTTTGAATCAGGCTTTTTACCCGCTCGGTTGCCGCACGACTCACGAGGGGGCCATAGGCCGCTTTCGGGTCATTCCAGACGCCGGGGCGAATGTGTTTCAGGCGCTTGGCAAGTTCGCCGGCCCACTCGATGGTTTCACCAACGAACACGATGACACTGATTGCCATGCAGCGTTGTCCGGCGGCACCCACGGTGGCGCCCACCAGCGTGTTCATCACGGTCTCTTTATCCGCGTCAGGCATGACAACCATATGATTCTTGGCACCGGCGAAGCATTGTGAGCGTTTAAGGAGGTTGGTGGTGGTGCGGTACACATGCTCGGCTACAGGCACCGAGCCCACGAAGGAAGAGGAGACAATATCAGGGTGGTTGATCAGCTGCGCCACCTGGTCCCTGCCACCGTGTACCATCTGGACGATACCGTTCGGCGCGCCCGCCTGCTGGAACAGTTCGAGCAGGCGTACCGTTGCCAGTGGGGCCTGCTCTGACGGCTTGAGGATCATCGCGTTGCCACAGGCCACAGCGATGGGGAACATCCAAAGAGGAATCATTGCCGGAAAGTTAAAGGGCGTGATGCCCAGCGTAACACCCAGCGGTTGCACCACACTTACTGTATCGACCCCGCTGGCCACGTTCTCCACGGTCTCGCCCATCATCAGGCTGGGTATATTGCAGGCGTGTTCAACGACTTCAATACCGCGCCATACATCCCCCATGGCGTCCTCAAAATTTTTGCCGTTGTCTTCAGCCAGTATTTCAGCGATATCACGCTGGTGTTCCTTCAACAAATGCTGATAGCGCAACATCAGTCGTGCACGCGCAGGAACCGGTGTGTCCTTCCACTGCTCAAACGCCGCTTGTGCGCCCGCAACCGCACGGTTGACTTCCTCCGGGGTTGCGAAGGGTACCTGTGCCAGAACGGCCTGGGTTGCTGGATTAAGCACTTCCTGTTTTTGCGCGCTGCGGCTCTCCATGAACTCGCCATTGATCAGCATTGGGACTTGTTTTGTCATGATTCCTACTCCGTTAACGGCCTGTTGCTTATTCTGTACTCGACACGCACGGGGTAAACATTGGATAAATTGCGAGAAGCATGGATGATATTGCTGCAGTATGAATTATCGGCTTACAATGGTTCGCTATGAGCGAGCCATCCAACTGGCCATTGCCAGAAAAGGGTCTGCGTTTTCTTGCCCCCAAATTTATCCTTGATCACCTGAGCGAGAATGTACTGACGCGCGAGTGCTATCCCACCGCTGTGGGGTACTACCCAAAGGCCAGTGGTCATCAAATGCGGCGGGCCAATCACGACGATTACCTGTTGCTGTACTGTGAGGATGGGGTGGGGGAACTTGAGGCGGGGGACTTTTCCTGCACCATAGAGCGTGGCGATGTTTTGATATTGCCCCGGGGACTCGCCCATCAGTATCGAGCGGATCACTCGAACCCATGGACGATTTTCTGGTGTCACTTCCGTGGGGGGCTCGCCGACGCGTTCCTGGCGCACACCGGTTTGACGCATCATATGCCGGTGTTGAAGGGGGTGGCTGATCCCGCGCTCAAGTCCAGCTTTAAATCCCTGATGAGTATCGCCAGAACCGGGTACGGTAAAGCGGCATTCGTGCACTCCGCGAACCAGCTTCGGCAAATCCTGACCTTGTTAGCTCGGCTGCGGAAGAAACATGCGCAACGGCATAAAAGCTTCGACTACGAAGCTGTGCGCAGTTACATGCGAGATAACCTTGACCAGGTGTTGAGCCTCGAAGAGCTGGCTGCCGTGTGCAACTTGTCAAAGTTTCATTTCGCGCACAAATATAAGGAGCTGACAGGCTACGCACCGCTACAGCACTTTGCCCACCTGAAGGTCGAGCACGCATGCTTTTTGCTCGATAGCACGGATTTAAGTGTGGGGCAGATTTCCTTTCACCTGGGCTACGATGACCCACTTTATTTTTCACGCGTGTTCAAACGAGTGACGGGGCTTTCACCGTCCAATTACCGCAGCTCCTCTCACCGCTGAGTCGCGGGATATATTCCCGTTGAATTCACTTGTGTCTCAGGGTGTCGACCGGTGTTTGGTGGAGAGTGTCGAGCTCAGGAAAAGTGTGTTGGAGTTCTTCCGGTACGCAAAGTACACGAGTTAGAAAGCTGCCAATGGCCTGGCCGATAACCTTATGTCCTTCTGTTGAAGAGACTGTTTCATCGATATAGCCTCGTCCGCAGGTGCGATCCTCAGGGCTGCAGATCGAGAAGTGATTGGCGTTGTCCACGAGGAGCAAGGTGTTTCTTCCATTATTTTCCGCAACGGCATGGTCGAAGGTTTGTTCAACAAGGGCCGTTGCGCTTGCTGTATATACACCGTAGCGGTGGGCACTCTGGGCGACGCAGCCATCTTGCAGGCCTCCAATCAGAAGCACCGGGATTTCCGGATTGACCGGCAGTATGGTCTCGTCAGGCCAGCCCAGGGCGGTTGAGCCTGCGGTGTGTGCACCATAGGCAAATACCGCGCGAATCGCGGGGAACCAGCCCTGGTCAGCGTTGAGCAGGGCCATGGTGCCGCCGGCACTGTGGCCTCCGAATGCAATGCGATCCAGGTCGAGATTGCCGGCGAGTACGCCGTTGCCGTTCAGGCGTGCCAGCATCGATAAAATGGCGGGTACCGCGATAGCGGAAGGGTGCTTGCCAAACTGATCCGGCGTTAGGGCCTGTAGATCGATTCCCGGGGTTGCCGCTACGGCGCCCGGTATCTCTTGCGCCACCAGTTGGTAGGTGACGGTGACGATGCCAGCCGGCGCGAGTAGCTCAGCCAGCCAGCGGTAGCTGGAAGGGTCGGTGTTGATACCCTGGAACAGGATTACTACGGGGCAGGGCGGTACACGGTCATCAAAAGGGATGGTACCTGTGCTCTGCTCCTGGAGTGAGCCACTATATCGTGCGGGGTAGTAGACTCTCGCAATACCGGTATCGTAGGGGGGTGACAGGGTGTCTACCTTGAATGCATCGAAAATACAGCGGGTCATGTACATGGAATAATGCCTTTGAGTTCCAGGTCCGAGGTTAGCGAGCTGCTCGCCATGCTGGATTGACAATTGTCAATTCGCGAGGAGTACAGTTGGGGTATCCATGATCCGGTGTTTCATGTTTCCCGTATCGCTTGATAACCCGTTTGATTTTCCCGACCAGTGAGGTGAATAGAGTGACTACAACGAGAGTGGCTTGGAAGAGAGTGATTTCAATTCGTATATTAGTGTTTACTCAGATCGTGCTTGCGACTGTATGGATACAGGCCGCCAGAGCGGCCGATTATCCCCTCGCCACCGATGATGCCTTCTGCGCACGGGTGCAGCAGTTTATCGCCGGTACCGATATGCCCGTAGACAATGTCGTGTATCAGGAGGATAGCTACTGGACTACCTTCAAGAAGTCCAAGCCGCAGGCGCAGCCGCTTACTACGCATCAGTACGCAGGCTATTCGCTGGCGAATGGCGAGCGAGCGGATTATCCGGTGACGGTGGCATGCAAGATGAAGACGGCCGAGCGCATTCGTACCGCCAACACTGGAATGCGCAATGTCGCTATTGCGGACGAGGACAGCGAATGCCAGAAGTGGCAGGCGGTCATGCTGGATGATGTCTACAGCGCACTCAAAGAGCAGGGTGGGGAGGCTTTACTTGACCGGGACAATATTGAGTTGGCGGACGAAAATAACGTGCTGGTGGGGCCACTGTGGCTGCGCCCGGAGGTCTACCAGGTGGCCTATCGCGATGGCGATACCCTGAAATTGCGCAGTAAGGCGCTACACGTCGAGTACCGCCGTTTTATGCCTGTACCCCGCAGCTTTATGGGCACCCATTATTGCACCATGATTGCGCCCGAATATCTGGCCAAGCTGATACAGGGTGAGGCCGAGGCCCCACCGCTGCAGGATTAACGCGAGGTGATCGCCTCGCTTTAAACGAGTTACGTGGTCATACCTCTACGGCGCGGCGCATTTGCTCCGCGCCCATCCGCAGAGTCAGCATCTGCTGCACCCCTTCCTCACCAAATACCTTGGTCGCCAGCTTGTTCATCGGATCGCGCTCGTAGCATAGGCGGCGCAGCTGGTGGTCGTCTCGGCGCAGGGTGGCACGTTCGCTTTCCGCCAGCGGTTCAGCGTTGTCGTACCATTTCAGCCAGTGGCTGAGCATGCTGCGGGCGTAGTTCTCAAGAATATCGATGTTGTCATCGTTCAGGTCGCCCATCAGGCTCTGGGTCGACGGATTGATCAGCGCGCGCATGTAGGGGCCATGGCTGACGGACCACTGGAAATTACTGTGGCCACGCAGTGCCAGGTATTCGTCATTGATCGGCGCGTAGTATTTATCGAGGTAGGCACTGTCCACCAGCAGGTTGCGGCGTGGCATAAAGTCGAAATAGAAAAACAGTTTGGGGATGGTGCCAAACACCATCACAAAGTGCGGCACGTCGGTCTTCTGCCCGAGGTACGCGGTGGCGTTCATGTCGAGGATGCTGGCCTTGCGGTTGCCCAGCCAGGAGTTGACCAGCCACTCGCAGTCGCCGCCACTCCAGGCCTGGAAGGAGCCTTCGAACTCACCATTGGGCGAGGTGTAGTACTCACGATCATGGCAGGAAGGTTCCAACTCCAGCCCGGTAAAGCGGCTGGCGATGGTTTGTTTTACATCGGTAAGAATCCCCCAGCAGCGCTCCCACGCTTTACTGACATCTACGTTGGGATTTTCAGATAGAAACTGGTCGATTGTCTTGGTATCGGAATGCATGGCTAGCCTCACTGATTATTCGGTTTTTGATTGCTTTTGCGCATGGGCGTCTTACGCAGGCGCTCTTTCCTTTTTCAGGTAGGCGGCATTGGGGTCGCCGTGGGCGACGCGATAGCCGGTACGGTAGATTTTCGCAGCTGAGATTCGGCGGTTGGGTGCCTTGATCTGATTCATGAACTCCAGCCGCGTGAGGCCTTCGGCGTCACATATGGCATCGAACACCCGTGCGTTGGTGGCTGGTATGCGCTCATTGTCGCACACATTAAAAATGCCGCTGAGATCGTGCTCCACGGCGTGGGCGACTGCGCTGACCACATCTTCAAAGTGGATCGCGTAGAGTAGGGCATCCGCGCCGAACAGGGCTTTGCCACCGAAATAGGAATGCGCCAGCTTTATACGTTCCGGAAAACTCAGGTCGCCGGGCGCGCCGTACATGTCGGGGAAGCGTAATACGCAACCACCAGTGCGGGACAGGATTTTCTGTTCTGCCTGCTGGTAGTAAAGCGAGGAGGGCTCTTCGTGGTTACTGGTGGGTGTTTCCTCGGTGATAGGCGCATTGCCTTCACCGCCGTCGCCGTAGACTGAAAACGAAGACAGGAATATCAGTTTGTCGCAGCAAGCGGCGGCGCTCGCACAGGTTTCTACCAGAGTCTGCTGATAATGCTGGTGGCGTTCTTCCAGTGTGCGCGTGTTCTTCACGTTGGGAGCGACGGTGACCACGATCAGCTCCACATCGGCGGCTGCTGCAGCGACTTTGTCGGATTCGTGCCCTTTCAGTACAACGACTTCATCGGCAAAGGGCTTCAGGGATTCGGTTTTTTCCGGCGTGGTAGTGGTGCCGATGAGGTGGTGTCCCTGCTCGCGCAACCGGCTGCTGAGGGCCTTACCCACGTGCCCCATACCCAGTATCAGTATTCTCATTATTTTCTCCCGCCGAAGGGTCTATTGAATATCCCATCGATACTAGGTGAGGCGGGGTGGGCCGCATTGACGATTATCAATTCCGACCCTGGGGGCTGGTGATCAGATTGCGGTTACCTCGGCTTGGCGCTGATCTTTGGTGACACCGTCGCGGGATTCGAAGTACTGCACTTCCGCCAGCTCGTAGCGGGTCTGCATATAACCCTCCACCTCGGCCCGCAGCAGCAGGTAATCGTCATCTGCGGTACACCAGACGTTATACGGTGGGTGCTCTTCCGGCAGGTCGGCGGCGGTATCGGTAACCTGGAAGTGCCGCGCGCGGAATGTGCCGGCCTCTACCGTGATTTCGGTTTCCCCCACATAGACCAGTGAAAAGCCCATCTTGAATAGCAGTGGGCCGGTGGCCCCGCGGTGATCCGGCGATGACAGCATCATGTGGGGGAAGTGTTGTTTGCCTGGTCCTTTGGACAGGTCGTAAAGCCGCATCAGCAAGCCGTCGCCGGCTATCGGGTGGCACTGCATCCACTGCACCGGCGCGGCCAGTTCAATCTGCTGGCTGATGCGTCCGTCGCGTTGGTTGAAGGTTTCGCACTCGGCGAATTTGTCGGTGAAGCGGAACCAGCCGGTGCCCTCGAATTTGTCACCCACTGTCAGGCGCACCGAGCAGTCCAGCGGTGCGGAATCACTGTGGCGCAGTGCCTGCACAATGTCGCGGGTGACACTGGGGGCGTCGTCGATTTCACAGTGCGCCTGCAGCACATCGGTGCCATCCGCCTGCTGGCTGATATTGAAGAATTCGCGGCCTCGCTCTTGGCCAAGGCGGTCGGGTTTGCGGCTGCTGTAGCGGATATGTCCTCGGATGCTGCGGTAGGGCATGTGCTTCTCTTGTTATTTTCTTCGGTGGGTTATTTGGGTTTGCGGGAATCTGATCAGCCTTCTATTAGTTCGATCCGCTCGCCATCGTGCCCGTACAGGGTACAGCTGCGGCGTCCGTGATAGGGGGCCGCCGGGTGCCTGTGTGTTTTGAGCTGTTCAGGAATGCGGTCGATGTAGAAGGTCACCATGGCGATACCGCCGCCCAGTGTATGAGGTTGCCCGGGGGCACCGGCGAGGCCCTCGAGCTGGTCGATTTCGATCAGGGTCCTGTCTGCCAGCTGCAGAGTGGCAAGCGGGTGCTGTTGCTCCATCGGCAAGCCGCGCAGCTGATTGATAACCGTTACCCGTGTGTCGAAGGTCAGGCCGCTGTGTTCGGCTAGTGACTCGTATTGTGCAAGTGATGCGACTCGGTTGCTGCTGGCGAGCACCGGGATGAACAGGTGGTCCACGGCGCAGCTGGCTTGTGGCAGCTGGAATGGGGGCACCTCGCCGGCAACTTGCGTGAGGTAAAGCAGCTCTCCGGTTGGTCCCTGAACCTGTACTGCGCGGATTTTCTCGCTCAACTCCAGATTGGCAACCGGGCGCAGCACCTCGAATGGCGATGTTTCCAGTGCGGCGGCTAGTCCATCCACGTCAGCAACTAACACTTCCATGGCCATCCAGCCGGCGCGGCACAAGGGCGTAACCGGCGTTGCAGCCGGGTCTTCGACAATGCGTAACCATGGGCGCCCATTGGTGTTGCCGAGCAGCCAGTAGGTGGCACCGGTCAATTCAGTGCATCCCCATTGCTCCGCCATGGAATCACTCAGCACGTCGCTGACGAGCACGCGGCAATGCAGGTGGCTGCAGTAGTCGTCCACCAGGCATGCGGCGTCTTGGCTCGCAAGCGTGGCAATGCTGCAGGGGCCAAGTTTGGGGGCGGAAGTGGTTTTGGTCATTGCGGTGAATTCACTGTTCTCAAAGTCCTAATGTTATAATAATATATCAAATACCGAGAGAAAAGATCTTATCTGACCCGAGGGTACAGGAGGGCAGGGAATATGGCGATAACGGGGGCGACAACGCTGTTTGACAAGCTGTGGTCGGAACACACCGTGTGTGAGCTCGATAATGGAGAGGCGCTCTTGTACGTGGATCGGGTGTTCTTGCATGAGCGCACCGGCTCCATTGCTCTGCAGAGCTTGCACACCGCTGGCTATGCCGTGCGTGACGCGCGCAAGGTGTTCTGTACTATGGATCATATCGTCGATACCTTTCCCGGCCGTGGCGACCAAACGCTGATGCCATCTGGCACTGACTTTATTGTGGCTACGCGCAAGGAGACCCGGGCGGCCGATATTCGACTCTTCGATGTCGACGACCCGGATCAGGGTATTGTGCATGTCATTTCGCCCGAGCAGGGCCTGGTGCTGCCTGGCCTTACTCTGGTATGCCCTGACAGCCACACCTGCACCCAGGGTGCGATTGGCGCGCTGGCGTGGGGGATTGGGTCGAGCGAAGCGGAGCACGCACTGGCGACGGGAACTCTGCGTGTGCGCAAGCCGAAAAATATGCGGATTGTGATCGATGGTGCCTTGCGCGAAGGGGTGACTGCCAAGGACTTGGTGCTGCACATCATAGCGCAATTCGGTACCGATGGCGGCGCCGGGTATGCCGTAGAGTTTGCCGGATCTGCCGTGCGGGATCTGGACGTGGAAGCGCGCTTCACCCTCTGCAATATGGCGGTGGAGTTCTCTGCGTTTACCGCAGTGATCGCCCCGGATGAAAAAGTTGAAGCCTATTTGTCCGGTCGCGACTTCGCCCCCAAGGGTGAGCACTGGCGCGATGCGATTGCATACTGGCGTGGCCTGCGCAGTGATGGAACCGCCACCTTCGATCGCGAGCTGTTTATTGATGCCGGAAACGTCGGGCCCGCCGTGACCTGGGGCACCAGTCCCGAACAGGTGGCGGATATTCGCGGCCATGTTCCTTCTCCTGAATCCTTTGCGGAAAGTCACCGCCGCGAGTCAGCGCAGCGGGCCTTGGAATACCAGGGTTTACAACCTGGAAAGCCTGTTTCCGACATTTCCATTGATGCCGCGTTCATCGGTTCCTGCACCAATAGCCGTCTCAGTGACTTGCGTGCCGCCGCGCTGGTGGTGAAGGGTCGATATATAGCGCCCGGTGTTCGGGGTGTTGTGGTGCCGGGCTCCCGACGCGTTAAGAGGGCGGCGGAGCGTGAAGGGCTCGACCGCGTCTTTATGGATGCCGGGTTCGAGTGGCGGGATTCCGGTTGCTCCATGTGCTTTTACGCCGGGGGTGAAACATTCGGTGAATTCAAGCGCGTGATATCGACAACCAATCGAAATTTCGAGGGGCGCCAGGGGCCAAACACGCGCACACACCTGGCCAGCCCGGCAACCGTTGCTGCCTCCGCAGTTGCGGGTTCAATCAGCTCCGCAGAAATGCTGGCAGAACGTGAGTCATTGATCGCATGAATCCATTTATTACCCACACGGGTATTGCGGCGCCGTTGCTGCGAAGGAACATCGATACCGATGCGATCATTCCCTCGCGGGAAATGAAGCGTGTATCCAAAAGCGGATTGGGTGAGGGATTGTTCGCGGGCTGGCGCTATACATTGCCCGGTGGCCGCGAACGAAATCCGTCATTTGTACTCAATCGCCCGGAATATCAGGGGGCTTCGATTGTTCTGGCGGGTGACAATTTTGGCTGCGGCTCATCTCGCGAGCACGCGGTATGGGCACTCGCCGAGTTTGGTATCCGCGCGGTGATTGCCAGCGGCTTCGGGGCAATTTTCCATACCAACTGCATTCGCAACGGCGTACTGCCGGTTTGCCTGGGCGAGGACGATATAAACGCGCTGGCACTGCGTGTGCAGCGGGATCCGCAGAGCAACCTTGTAGAAATTGATTTGCAAAAGAGCCTGGTGCGCTGCGCTGACCTGGAATGCAGTTTTGTTCTGGAGGAGGGCGCCCGCTACATGCTGTTGAACGGTCTCGACCCGATAGCCCTGACGTTGCAGCAGAATGAACTGATTGATAAATATGAGCGTGTGCGTCGCAACAAACACGCCTGGGCATTTGCCCCTTTTGAAGACCGTGTGGAAGGAGCTTTGCCGTGAAGCAGCCGGTGACACTTTTGGAACAGTTGGTTTCCCTGCTGGACCGTGAAATCGATGAACAGACACTGACACGGGCGCAACTGCACTTGCTCGACTGGCTTGGTTGCAGTGTCTACGGCGCGCGCAGTGAACTGGCGGGAAAGCTGCAGAATTATCTTGCGCAGTGGGGTACATCCGGAAACAGCTGGAACCTCAGCGGCGGCGACAGCTGTTGGCAGGATGCGCTGCAATATCACGGCGCACTCGGCAGTGTGTCTGAGATGGATGATCTGCATCGCACATCCACCCTGCATCCCGGGCCGGTCATTATCCCGGCCGCTTTGGCCGTGGCTGAGCTGGTGCAGGCCGGGCCTCGCGCATTGCTCGAATCCATCGTTGTGGGCTACGAGGTCATGATTCGTATCGGCCGCGCCTTGGGGCGCGATCACTACGCGCTGTATCACAGTACTTCAACGTGCGGCAGTTTCGGGGCCGCTGCTGCAGCGGCGCGCTTACTGGGGCTCGCTCGCGAAGAAACCGTATGGGCCCTGGCCAATGCCGGCAGCCGTACTGGCGGTTTTTGGCAAATGCGACACGAGGCCGTGGAGACCAAGCATCTGCACAATGCCAGTGCCGCGCATGCCGGTGTGCAGGCTGCATTGCTCGCATCGCAACAATTGCGGGGCCCGGCAAGCCTGCTTGAAGGTACCCAGGGTTTCTTTGCCGCAACGTCTTCCCAGGCTATGCCGTTGGCAGTCATCGACCAGGCTACAGACGGATGGTTGTTGTTTCAGTGCAGCTTCAAGCCCTGGCCCGCGTGCCGGCACACGCATCCCGCGATTGATGCGGTGCGCGCCTTGGGGGACCTGCCGGCCCAGGAAATCAGCGCCGTGGATATCAGCACCTTCGGCGATGCATTGCTCTTCTGTAACCGCCCGCATCCTGAATCGTCGGCGCAGGCGCGGTTTAGCCTCCAGCACTGCGCTGCCGTAGCGATACTTTTTGGCAAGCCTGAAATTGAGCATTTTGATCAGGCGTTCCTTGAGCGGCCCGATGTGGTCGCGCTGCGCGATAAAGTGAAACTGCATGTAAACGAGGAACACCAGCGCGCTTACCCGGCGCATTTCGGCGCGACGGTGCGGGTTACCCTGCAGGATGGCAGTGATTTGGAAATGGTGTCGCACGATGCCTGGGGTGATCCCGAATGGCCACTCGCCAGCGACGATATTATCGGCAAGGCGCGCACGCTGTTTTCCGCAGCCGGTGTCGGCGCTGAATCGACGGAAGATATTCTGGAAGTAACGCTCAATCTGAGTCGCCAGGATGATCTTGGCAGCCTGTTTACCGCCCTGCGTGGTATCCGGGGGGCGAAGTGAGCAGCTATGAACAGCGACTGGTTCAGCATGTTTCCGAAACACAGTTTGCGCAGCTGGATGCGGCGGCTGTAGAGGCTTGCAAAACATTTGTCCTGGACTCGATCGGAGTGGGTATCAGCGGATCCCGAATAGACAATGCGGCCCATTTGCTCGATACCGCAACAGGGTGGGGCAGCGCTGACCGGGACCGGTCGGCGATTGTCTGGGGCTCGAGTGTGCGGCTGCCCGCAATGCATGCCGCGATGGTGAATGCCTATCAGATCCATTGCCAGGAATTCGACTGTGTCCACGAGCAGGCGGTCGTGCATCCCATGGCGGTCATCCTGTCCGCACTGCTGGCAGAGGCGGAAGTGCTAAGGGTAGATGGGCGCGCGCTTTTGTTGTCACTGGCGCTGGCGGTGGATGTGGCCACGGTGCTGGGCATGAGTGCCGACCGACCCATGCGTTTTTTCCGCCCTGGTACCGCCGGCTGTATCGGTGCGGCGGCAGGACTGGCGCGACTGCGCGGCTATGACCAGCAAAAGATCCAGCAGGCAATGTCTATCGCCTATAGCCAAACCGGCGGCACCATGCAGGCACATACCGAGGGCGTGGCAGTACTGCCCATGCAAGTTGCCTTTAATGCGCGCAATGCGATTACCGCCGTGGACATGGCCGACTTTGGTCTCGAGGGGCCCGATCAGTTTCTCAGCGGTGATTACGGCTACTTCTCGATTATGGAGTCCGACGGTCACGCAGAGGCGGCCTTCGCGCTGCTGGGGCGGGAGTGGCAGATTAGCCGTGTCAGCCATAAGCCGTTTCCTACCGGACGCGCGGCACACGGTACCCTGGACGCATTGATGCAGTTATTGGCGGAGCACGAATTTACCGCGCAGGACATTGATTCTGTATGTATCGAAGCGCCACCACTCGTGCGCCGTTTGGTAGATCGCCCGGTGCAACCGGGTATGAGTGTGAATTACGCGAGACTTTGTATCGGGTATGTGGCGGCAACGTTGCTGATGACGGGTAATGTCGGAGTGGGTGCGTTTGATCGCGCTGCTCTGAAGGATCCGGAGCGGCTGGCGCTGGCTGCGCGCATTCATATGGTGCCATCTGCCAGTGACGACCCAAATGCGCTCGCGCCGCAGACGGTAACCGTTCGCCTGAAAAGTGGCAGTGAGTTTCAACGAACCTTGACGAGCATACTTGGCCATCCCGGCAACCCGCTAAGCCGCAAGCGACAACAGGATAAGTTTGTTGATTGCCTGGCCTCAGCCCGCAGTTCCGTGGGGGTGGAGCGGGCGAACGAAATCATCGCAATGGTAGCCAGGCTGGATCAGCTGCCGTGCATTACCCGATTTACCCAGCTGTTGATGCCTGAGCGACAGCCCCTTGTCGTAACCCACTGAAGAGAGTGAAAGTCCCTTATGCCGTACCCAAGCTATTTTGAGAGCTTTGATGTTCACCAGGCGCTTATGGATTACCCGCTCGGCGATGCTTTTCTGGCGCGCTATGCGGGAATGTCGCGCGAGGAACTGCGCCAGCTGCAGAACAAGCGCTTTCTCAAGTTGATGGCGCGTGGCTGGGAGATCCCATTCTATCAGCGGCTGTGGGGCGACGCCGGCATTGAGCCGGGGGATATCCGGAGTCTCGATGACATTGAAAAGCTGCCGGTCTTCTCCAAGTCCGACATTATGCAAAGTGTCGAACAGTTTCCGCCGATCGGGGATTTCAGTGGGCTTGAAGGATTGGCGCCAGAGCAGCGGCCTCCGGTTGTATTCCATACAACCAGCGGTACTACGGGCAGGCCGCAGCCGATTATTTTTGGCCCGCGCGGGCGCGAGATACAGGCCATGCTGGTGGCTCGGGCCTATCGTTTCATGGGGCTCAAACCCGGCGCTACGGTACAGTCCACTTACGGCCACGGCATGATTAACGGCGGCCACTACATTCGCGAGGCGGTTACCCGCTATACCAATGCGCTGTTTCTTTCTGCCGGCACTGGCCTCGAGACACGCTCTGCACAGCAGGTGCAATTGATGCACGACTTCGGTGTCAATGTCATTGTTGGTTTTGCGGATTACATCAAAAAGCTGGCGAGTGTTGCCGAAGAACAGGGACTGAAACCCGGTGAAGATATTCGCATCGATATGATTATCGGCCACCTCGGGCAGGAGACCCGCGCGGCATTGAGTGAGGCCTGGGGGGGTACAAAGCTGTACGACTGGTACGGCGTTGCTGATACCGGTTGCATTGCCGCGGAGGGGCCAGACCAGAACGGCCTGTATGTCTGGGAGGATGCGCACTATCTGGAATTACTGGATGTGGATAGTGGCCAGTGTGTCGCTCCTGGGGATACCGGCAACATGGTGGTGACCTGTCTGTACAAGGACGACATCTATCCTGTGATCCGCTTTAACACCTGTGATATCACCGAGGAAATCCCGGGTGAAAATCCTTACCAGCTGCCGTTCCGGCGCATCAAGGGTTTTCTCGGTCGCTCGGACAACATGGTCAAGCTGCGCGGAATCAATGTCTATCCGCACGGTATCGGCGGCATGCTGGCTGAGCTCCCGGGCTTTACGGGGGAATATATCTGTATTGCTGAACGCGATGATTCGGGTCGGGAAACGCTTACAGTGATGCTGGAGGTAACTGATCCGGTAGGCACGCACCCGGCGATTGCTGAACAATGCTCTGATATGCTGAAGCGGAAGCTGGGGCTGGAGGTGGGAGTGGAGCCTGTACCGGCAGGCGCTACTGCCCAGTGGACCGAGATTGATCGCCGGCAGAAACCGCTGCGCTTACTCGACCGTCGATTTGGTTAGAACCGTGCGACTTCTACCCTGGAAGAAGCTTATGGCCCAGAAAAAACACTGCGTTATCAGTGACGAAATGCTCGCGAAGGATGCCACCGCACTGGCGGCGTGCCTGCAGCGCGGGGAGCTCAGCAGTCAGGCGCTGACCGCGCGCACACTGGCGGCGATCGCGCGCAGTCAGCAGGATATCAATGCGTTCGTGCATATAGACCGTGAGGGCGCCATGAATGCGGCGCGCGAGGCCGATGTTCGGCGGCGAATGGGAAAGCCCTTATCCGCGTTTGACGGACTTACCTGCGCCGTCAAGGACAATATTGATGTCGCCGGCATGCCGACGGCCAATGGCCTGGGTTACCGGGGCGCAGCGCCGGTGGCTAGGCAGGATGCGCCGGCAGTTGCCCGCCTTCGTGCGGCGGGAATTATCGTGCTTGGTAAGCTGAATATGCATGAAATTGCCCTCGGTGCTACCAATGAAAACCCCCACTGGGGGCGCTGTGAGAATCCTCTGCGTGCTGGCTATACCCCGGGTGGATCCAGTGGTGGGTCTGGCGCGGCGGTGGCCGCCGGGCTCTGCGCATTCGCCCTCGGCACCGATACCATGGGCTCGGTACGTATACCGGCCAGCTATTGCGGTATCGCCGGGCTTAAGCCGGGGCGAGATAGTCTCACCATGGCGGGAGTGACGCGCCTGTGTCGGCAACTGGATACTGTCGGCCCGCTGGCGAAGTCGGCACGGGATCTCTCGACATTATGGCCACTGCTGAACGGGTCTTCGTCACCGGCGGTAAGGCCTTCGCGCAAATCCGATCTTAACCGCGTGCGCTGGGCGGTGATGGAAGATTGTGAGCGGGTCGGTGTGGATGCGGATATCAGCAAGGTCTTCAGGGAACTGACGGAGCGTCTACCGGGGGCCCAGCACTTGCCGTTAAATTTTTCTACCGTTGATTTTTCTGCAATCCGCCGTGCCGGTCTTTTGCTGTGCGAGGCGGAAGCGAATGTGACATTCGCCGCGGAACTGAAACAGCAGCCGCAACTATTTTCCGAACAATTGCATGGGCTACTGCAGTGGGGCGCGCAACGTAGTGCGCCGGAATTGGTACAGGCAGCGGACACAGTAATGACGGCTGGCGATTGGCTACAACAGCAAATGCGCGGCGTCGATTTCCTGCTCACACCTACTGCGCCGCAGACGGCATTTCCGTTTGCGGAGGCAGCGCCCGTTAACCAGGCCAATCTCACCAGCGTGGTGAATATGGCAGGTCTGCCGGCAGTGAGTATCCCGCTTGGGACGTCTGAGGACGGGTTGCCGTTCGGGCTGCAAATTGTTGGCGGTACCGGCTCAGAGACGGCAATACTGGGTATCTCGGTGGCGCTGCAGGAGTGGCTGGCGGTACACGAACTCGCCGTCACGGCATAAAGAATTCTCGGAGCAGGGGAGTGCACTATGACAATTGAAGTCGCCTCGCAAGACAAAACCGTCGTTGCACCGCACGTGGATTTGAGTGTCGATGGTGCACTCGCTCACATTAGCCTGGTAAATCCTGGCCAGCGCAATGCAATGACGGTGGAAATGTGGGGGCAACTTGCGGCCCAGCTTGATCGAATCGAGGCGGATGATGGTATTCGCGCTGTTTTGCTCACTGGTGCCGGTTCCCGCGCTTTTTGTGCCGGGGCGCATATCGGGGAGCTTTCTCAGGCGATGCGCGACCCGGAGGTTATGCGCCAACAGAATGTGTTGATTCAGCATGTACAGCTGAAATTGCAACGATTGTCCCGGCCGACTCTGGCAGTGATTCGTGGCACCTGTTACGGCGGTGGCTGCGGTCTGGCGTTGGCGTGCGATATCCGTATTGCCGACACCTCAGCACAGTTTGCAATAACCCCGGCAAAGCTCGGTATTCTCTACAGCATCGCGGACACCCAGCGGCTGGTACGGGCAGTTGGGGATGGCAACGCGCGCGAGATGTTACTCACCGGGCGACCTGTGGATGCCGCCCGTGCCCTGCAAATTGGCCTGATACAGCACATGGTGGAAAGCAGTGCACTTGAGGAGAAGGCGAGGGAGCTTGGCCAGGCGATGGTGGAAAATTCCCAGTACTCCCAGCGCTGGACCAAGGCTACGCTGGGATACCTCGCGGATGTTTCGTCGGGGGAAAAGGAAGATGGTGAGGAGCTGAATGCGCTATTACGCGCATTTGACGATGCATTTGCGGGGCAGGACTTTGCCGAGGGTGCAGCCGCATTTCTGGCGCGGCGCAAGGCAAGTTTCCGCTGGCCGCAGGAGTAGGTTGCTTTCAGGTATTGGCCAGTTCTTCGATAAGATCTTCCAACTCGGTAGTAGCGCTCACGTTTTCTTTGTGAGCCTGGCGCCGGGCCTGGCTGTCTTCATCGAATTGTTCAATCTCCTGCTGTACTACGCGCAGAATTCTGGCGATGAACTCCTGGTGCCACAGCCCTCGCTCTTGTGACGCTTCGGAATCCGGTTCGTAGCGATCGATCGCCTCACGCTCCAGCAGGCCGCGCGCATCCAGCAGGCGCTCCAGGGTATCGATTCGTTCCCGTGCGACCGCCAGCTCCCCGGCCACGGCCATCAGGATCGCCATCAGGCGATCCGTATCCGAATCTTTGAAATACATCGGGCGCTTGCCGCGAGCCTTGTTGCCCGCCATGGTGATCGGATCCAGCGTCATGACCTTACTCCCGATATCTGATTAAAAGCATATTCGATTATTTACTTGCGATGTACGCGTGCCAGGCGGGCTTACGACCGAAGTCTTCGCTGTCGCTCGCGGCCTTGGCGGCGCTGGGGAACAGCTCTTCATCCACTACGGCAAATAGCCCCAGCGTTGAAATTCTTTCTCGTGCGAACCCGGCGTGCTCGATTGCCTCGAACAGGTCCAGGTCGTGCAGCGTGCCCCAGAAAGGCTCGTTGTTGTTGCGGGTGTCCCAGTCGCGCATAAACTGCTCATAGGGCGGCATGTCCGGGGTGAACTGCGGTTGCTCAATGTGTACCACCTTGCCGCCATCCGCCAGCAAGCGGTGGGTTTCGCCCAGAATGCGCGGTAGCGCGCGGCTGGACGTTTCGTGGAGAAACATGCAGGTGATGATCAGATCGAAACTGCCGTCCTCGGCGTTGATGGACTCGGCGTTTTCCTGGCGGAAAGTAATATTGCTTATGCCCAGTGAACTGGCACGGGCATTAGCGTAACGCAGCACCGGCGCCGACACGTCAATCGCGAGGATTTCCGTATCCGGGAAGGCCTGGGCAAGCGGCACGATGTTGTGCCCGACGGTACAGCCAATATCGAGAATACGCCGTGGGCAAAAACCGTTTTCCGCCTGTTGCTTTAGCCACTCTACCAGCGCCTGACCGCCACCATCGCTATAGCGCCCCAGCATTCCGGCGGTGGTGACAAAGATGCCACTGTCGTAGTTGGCACCCGCGGCGATGTCATCTTTGCAATATTCGGTGTGATAGCCCCCAGGCATGCAGTGAATGTCCACGGCGCTCATGTAGCGAGGCGTTTCTACTGCGGCATTTAATTGCAGTGAGGTGCTGTCTTCATTCAGTTTTTTGGCCTTGTCGACCAATTCAGGCAGTTGGCGGAACACCATCGCACGACTGTTCTGCTGTCGCATTTCCATGGTGTTGCGGCGCAGCGAACTCCAGAATTGATAAACGGACTCGCGCTTTAGCAGTTCGCCTACTTCGCGACGGTTGGACGGCGAAGCGCCTTCGTCAACGCGTTTATCGTATGCCTTGCGCACACCTGGGAGCACCTGCGACGCCAGGTGGATATTCAGGTTGGTCAGAAAATTAAACCGCGCTATTTCGTCGTGGCTTGCTTTCGGAAACACATCGTGGCGCCCGACTGCATTCCAGGCGGGCGGTGCCTGCCGAGCTGCGTTGGCCATGGGGAACTCCGCAATTTGCGAGGATTTTCCCGTAGTCTATCGAGGTGCGACACATTGCCCATGACAATTGTCAACTTGGATGGGTTGCTCATCAGGCACGCCATAAGCAGTGCCTGATCGCACGAGGAAACAGTCGAAAATGTTAGTGAACGCTGGCGAGTTCTTCCAGCACACTGCGGTCGAGAATACGAATGCGGTGGGCGCTGACGATTTCAATCAACTGCATGGATTTTAGACGGGCGAAGGCGCGGCTGACGGTTTCGATCGTCAGGCCGAGATAGTCGGCGATGTCCTGGCGGCTCATGATCAACTCGATATCGGCATTTTGTGTGCCGCACTGGCGTCGACCGATTTGGGCGAGCAGAAAGCAGAGGCGCTCGTGTGCTTTTTTCTGTCCAAGTGCAAACAACTGGTCCAGGGTCTGCGCCAATACATTGCCGCCGATCTGGCGTGCATTGGCCTTGAGGGTGGAGGATTGATCCACCAGCGAAAGAAACTCCCGGCGAACAAAGCACTGCAGCTCGGTCTCGCGCAGTGCGACCACGCTGTACTCGTAGTCTTCGGTATTGGTAAAACCGATATAGTCCCCGGAATAGGCGAACGCGATCACCTGCCGGCGGCCGGAGCGTGACAGGCGCTCGATCATCAGAGTGCCGGAGACTACAACGTACACATTTTGTGCAGTGCTGTGTTGTTTGATCAGTTGATCGCCGGCGGAGATACGCCGGCGCTGGCAAATGGCGGTAAGGTCCGCGAGCTCCTCGTTGCCGAGGCCGCGGAACAGCTTGGAATGGAAAAACGTTTCTGGGGGTTTCAATGCGGGATTATTCACCGGGACCCTTCCTGATAATTCTTATTCCCGCAGCCTAAACCCAACCATCGTGTCTGTCTACGTCATCGAAGGTCAGTTTGCGGGCTCCGGCTGGTGACTGCCTAGTAGTAATCCGCGCTTGACCAGCGCGTCGATCTGTTCCTCGCTCAGTCCCAATGAGCGCGCTACTTCCACGCTGTGTTCACCAGCGGTGGGAAGGTCACGTCGCAACCCCAGGCGCTGGCCACCGAACTCGATCGGCAGCGCTGGCAGACGCGTTTGGGTGCCATTTTCCAGGGTAACCGGCACCAGGCCGCCGGAGGCATTCAGCTGCGGA
The DNA here is from genome assembly GCF_020524885.1 of Microbulbifer elongatus. Lineage (GTDB taxonomy): Bacteria > Pseudomonadota > Gammaproteobacteria > Pseudomonadales > Cellvibrionaceae > Microbulbifer > Microbulbifer elongatus_A. The sequence continues at coordinate 1,304,035 of NZ_JAIVKJ010000001.1, forward strand.
TCGTCAAACAGGTCAGCTGGCTTGTTAATGGGGGCAAAGGGAATCCCGGCGCGGTCGAGGCGTGCCATCATCTCGGCCTTCGACAGGCTCGCAAACAGGGTGTTGATTCGGGGAATCAGGCGGTCGCGTGCGGCGACGCGCCCGGCGTTATTGCTGAGTGAAGGGTCTTTTGCCAGGTCTTCCAAGTCAAACTCGTCGCAAAAGGCACGCCAGAGCGTGTCGCTGACCACACCCACGAATACGCGCTCGTTCTCCTTGCTCAGGAAAATATCGTACACGGACCAAGCGCTGCGGCGCACCGACATGGGGGGTGGCTCTTCTCCGGTCACCGCCTGTTGCGCCATATGCTGACCCACTAGGTAAGCGGTGGTTTCGAACAGTGAGCTGGTTACCTGCTGGCCGCGGCCGCTGGTTTGGCGCTGCTGAAGCGCGGCGAGAATCGCAATTACCCCGAACATGCCCCCGGTAATATCGACCACGGACGTTCCTGCCCGCAGCGGGCGATCCGGCAATCCGGTCATATAGGCGAGGCCGCCCATCATTTGCGTGACTTCATCCAGCGCGGTGCGGTGTTCGTAGGGGCCGCCGAGGAAACCCTTGAGCGAACAGTAGACCAGGCGCGGATTGCGTGCGCTGAGGTCGGCGTAGCCAAAGCCCAGCCGATCCATGGCGCCGTGGCGAAAATTCTCGATGACTACATCCGCCTCATCCACCAGGCGCAGGGCGATGTCCTTGCCCTCGGGGGATTTGAGGTCCAGCGCCAGGCTGCGCTTATTGCGGTTGTACATGGCGAAGTAGCCAGCCCCGGAGCCTTGCAATCGCCGGGTGTTATCGCCCTGACAGGGCTCTACCTTGGTGACCTCAGCCCCCAGGTCAGCGAGGATTCCTCCCGCAGCCGGTCCCATCACCATGTGGGTGAACTCGACTACCTTGATGCCGGCGAGCGGCAATTCCTGCTGATGTGCCATAAGGGCTCTCCACTGTCCTGCGTTGTTTCATATCGCCAATCAATGATATGTTATAACAATATATCAATAGGTCAAGATGGCGGGCCTGTACAGGCTCCGTTTAATTTTCATGGGAATAGGGTGCAGAGAGCGTGAGCGGGAAGGAAATTGAGATTAGTGAGGTGGGGCCGCGCGATGGTTTGCAGAGCATTGACGCGATCATGGCGACCGCAGACAAAAAGCGCTGGATTGCGGCGCTGGCCCACGCCGGTTTAAGGGAGATTGAGGTCGGATCCTTCGTCCCGGCGAAGGTACTGCCACAGTTGGCGGACACCGCCGAGATTGTGCGCTACGCCAGGGCACTGCCCGGGCTGACGGTTGCGGTACTGGTGCCCAACTTGCGGGGGGCTCAGGATGCGGTTGCTGCCGGGGCGCACAAGCTGACGATTCCGCTGTCGGTGAGCGAAACCCATAGCCTGAAGAATCTGCGCCGGACGCACCAGCAAGTGCTGGCTGAGGTGCGCGAAATCCGCGCGCTACTGGACCAGTTGCCGAAGGACCAGCGCCCGAGCCTGGAGGGTAGCCTTTCTACCTGCTTCGGATGCACCCTGGAAGGACCGGTGGCCGAAGACGCGGTGTTGCGCCTCGGTGAGGGCTTGCTGGAGGCGGGGTGTGATGAGATCGGTCTCTCCGACACCACCGGTTACGGAAACCCCGTTCAGGTGCGCAGATTGATCCACCGTGTCTGGTCGCACCTGGGGCGCGAGTCCCTGCATGGAATCCATTTGCACAACACCCGCGGGCAGGGGCTGGCCAATGTGCTGGCTGCCGTGGAAGCGGGGATTACCACGGTGGATGCATCGATGGGAGGGTTAGGCGGTTGTCCGTTTGCGCCCGGAGCAAGCGGTAATATTGTTACCGAGGATCTGGTGTTTTTGCTGGAGGCGATGGGGTACTCCACCGGTATCGATATGGAGCGTCTTATGCTGGCGCGGGAAGTATTGGCTGCCAGTTTGCCCGATGAGCCGCTGTTTGGCTTCCTTCCTGATGCCGGCTTGCCCAAAGGCTTTCAATACGCCGAGCGCGAGTCCCTCGTTGTTGCGTGATTGGCCTCGCTGGAGCGGGAGGGCAAGCCTTCCCGTTTCACGTTTTCTGAGTTACTTTTCTAACCGGCAATAAAAAACCGGCAGTTAGACTGCCGGCAAGAACGTACAACGTTGGGAATCAAAATCAGGCAATGCGGGCGTAACCGCCGCGGTGGAAGATCAGCGGGGCGCGATCCTGGGTGTGCATCTGGTCTACCCGGCCCACCATGATCAAATGGTCGCCGCCTTCATAGCGGGCGGTAAGGGTGCATTGCAGACGCGCACAGTACTCGTGCAGCAATGGTACGCCCTGGTCGCTCATGTGGTAGTTCAGCCCGGAAAACTTGTCTACGCCGCGACGGGCGAACAGGCTGGAAAGATTGTCTTGCTGATCGCTCAACACATGAATGGCGAAATGTTCGCATTGGTTGAAGGCATCGAAGCAGCCCGTCTTTTTGTCAATGCACCACAGGATCAGCGGCGGCTCAAGTGACACGGTGTTGAAGCTGCTTACCGTCATACCCACGGCTTCGCCGGTATCACTACCCGTGGTCACAATGGTCACACCCGTGGCAAATTGACCGAACACCTGGCGCAGGTGCAGTGGCTCCAGGGCGTGTTGCCTTTCCGAAATCTCGTCCATGGCCGGGGCCAGCAGTTCTGCTTCAGTCGACATGGTTTGCTCCCAGTTTCAGGTCACCTTGTTCCCAGCGCAGCACGCCAAAGGTGGTGTATTTTTCTTTCTGAGACTGCATAAACTGCCAGGCGCAGACGAAGGTGTAGTCCTCATCCACTTGCGTTTCCCGCGACCACAGTTTGAACGCTTCGCCATATACGTGACGCACGGAGTACAGGTAGCGGCCGTAGGACATGCCGTTACCGTACATGTCGGGGCCGTGGTACTGGTGATGGTTGCCGTTGCGAGTGCGCATCGCTTTCCACCTGGCATTCACTACGCCGCTGACCTCGATGGTCTGCTCCGAGTGGAGCAGGTTCAGCGGATTGTGGTGAATGACCACGTCATTGTGACCCACCAGTTCCTGCTTATCGTTGTATACCTCGAAGCGACCAGTAAATTTGCCGGCATGTTTTACCGGTAGATTGAAGGGGCGCTTGCCATCCAGTTTTTCCCTTTCCAGGAATGCGCTGACACGCTTTTGGGTGCTGGGGTTGGTGTCGTGATCGTGCGTGACCACATACAAGCCATTAAATACGCCCACCAGTGTGTCGGCTTCGAACAGCTGGGAGGAGTAAACCTGGATGCCGAGATCAGGAACCACGTGGTTCATGGTCCTGAGGTTCACGTTCCAGCCGGGGGAAAAATAGTTGGAGTCCACCAGTAATCCATAGGGCCGGCCGCTGCCAAAAAAGTCGGGGCCGGTATAGATGCGATCCTGGTCGGAATCGATCACGCCGAAGCGGAACGGGGAGCCTATTTCAAAGCGATCGTTCAGGGGGCCCGTGGCATCGAATCGCGTATTCATCCAGTAGGTGGTACGCCCGTTTTCGTGCTCACTGGCACGGCTCACCTTGTTGTAGCCTACATGGGTGCCATCGGCCTCAAATAGTGAGGGCAGGCCGTGCCACTCACCTTCAATGGCCTGTTGCCAGTTACTGGGCTTCTTGTCGTTACTCATAGTGCTCTACCAGTTATGCGCGATGGCGGTGTGCGCCTTGGCTAAATTCGGTGGATTTGCTTGCCATCCTAATCTACGGGCTGGCGTTCGCCTTGGCAAAAATCAATTCTGCATCATCGGTGGCGCCTGTTCACTGAATTCGGCGACCTGCTGGCAGGCGTCGCCGGCCAGTGCAAAGCCCAGCAGTTGTCCATCGGTGCCGGAGAAGCGGGCGGCCACGCCTTGCTCGTCGGCACGGGTGTAGTGCCACTCTCCAGCGATGTCTCTGGGTGGTGGGGACACAACCACCGGGCACAGGGTGGTTTTGATATGTACCGGCATATTGTCATAAAAAACGGGAGTGGGAGTGCCGGCCAGGGTGTGCGCCAGGGCACGGGCAGCCGCCATTAGCGGGGCGACGTAGCACAGGTTGTGACCATCCACTTCGGCGCAGTCGCCAAGGGCGTAAACGTCAGTAACTTCGGTTGACAGTAAACGGTCAGTAAGAATGCCTCGGCTGCAAGGTATCCCGCTGCGCCGTGCCAGTTCGGTTCGGGGGCGCACGCCGATCGCGCTAATGACCCGGTCAACCTGAATACGGCTGCCATTTTTCAAAGTGGCCTCTACCCCTGCGTTGCAATAGTTGATGGATTCGACAGTGGTGCCCAGGTGGAGTTGGACACCCGCTCTGCCCAGGGCGTTCTCTACCAGCCCGCCGGCGTCAGATGGCAGCAGGTTGCCGAGTAGCTGTGTCTGCGGTTCAACGATGTGTACCTGGAATCCGGACTGGATCAGGTCGTTGGCGTATTCACAGCCAATCAGGCCGCCGCCGATCACCAGCGCAGATTTTGCACCGCTACTGGCAGTGTAAAAACGCTGGAAATCCTGCCGGTCATTGATGCGGAATTCGCAACCGGCTGCGTTGCCCTCCACCGGGGCCTCAATGGGTTCCGATCCCAGCGCCAGTACCAGTTTTCCGTAGGGCAGGTGCTGGTTCTGTAATCCCGCCTCTATCATCAGGGTCCGGGCCGAGGTATCGATGGCGGTGACCCGGGAGAAGGTAAGAATTTGCGCACTCAATATTTCTGCCATCTCGCGCGCTGTATGGCTAATTAGCTGTTCTGGTGACCGCTTTTTGTGGAATGCCGTACTTAACTGGGGTTTTGAATAGCTGTGACCGTCGTCGGCAGAAACCATCACCAGCGGGGTATGAGGATCAAGCTTGCGCAGTTCCCTGGCCAGCTGGTAACCGGCGAGGCCGGTGCCAATAATGACAATCGGCGCTCGGCTGTAATCAATACGCGCGAAGTTGCCGCTGGCATGGATTGTTCCGTCCGGGGCTGCTGGGGCTTCCGGCTCGGAAGTTTGTTGCGCGCTCGCAGAAACGGCTGAGTTGACCCGTACCTCGATCATCTCGAAGTCATTCTTGCCGACACCACACTCTGGGCATAGCCAGTCGCTCGGGACGTCTTCCCAGCGAGTTTCCGGGGGAATACCTTCTTCTGGTGCGCCCTTTAATTCATCGTATACCCAGCCGCAAACCAGGCACTCCCAGATCCGATACTCCTGCATGAAGCGCTCCCCGATCATTTTTTTCTTTTTCCCGCGTAACCAGTAGCGCGGTAGATTCCTGCAGGATAAGAAGGCGCTTTGTTTTGGTGGATGATAATTATCAAGGGGAGGGGGAAATGCCCGCACAGGCGGGCACTGGCGATTGCCGGTAGCTCAGGTCAGGTGCTTCCAAATGGACGCGCGGAAGGGTTCTTCGTGTACTGGCCCGGATTTGCCTCGCGGGTCCAGCTCGTGGCGACGGTCGCAGGTAGGGGAGAGACGCACTCCGCGGGCCGTCAGTGTGCGCGTGGCAATACCATCCCGGTACAGAACTGTGTGACGCACCCGCTGGCCGGGAGCGGTCAGCATGATGAAATCGGGCTCCATATACACTTCGCAAGCGGGATTCAATTGGAGCGCATTGAAGGTCAGGATGCCGACACCACCGGAAACACCGATATTTTCGTAAGCACCCGGACCTAGCGGGTCGAACACCAGCAGGTTGTCGCGCAATTGCCCGGTAAAGGTTTTTGCGGTTGGCTTGCGCCCGCGAAAGTGCACGTTGGTCAGTTGTAGACGGTGTCCGTCGAAATCCAGGTAGACGAGGTTGTCAAATGGGCTGGGGCCGGGAGTGCCGCTACCGGCAGCCGTGTCATCTTCCAAAGGCCGGCCGTCCAGGTGAAATAGTTCCACCTGATCGTGCCAGGTGCCGCGCATCATCATCAGGTTGTAGCCAACAGAGCCAATAGGGAAGGTGGGGTAGCTGGTCGCGGCGGTGTTACCGTCGCTGGAAAGTCGCTCTGACATACCGCATGGGCCTTGCGTTAAACATAATAATGTTATAACAATAACTCAAAATATTGGCGGCGGCCAGATCTGTCATCGGCACGTCAACACAGCGTGGAAAACCAGAACAGGAGCAACTCCATGAAGACGGTGGTGATAACAGGCAGTACCCGCGGCATCGGGCGCGGGCTTGCAGAAAATTTTCTGGCGAGTGGGTGTCGAGTAGTTATCAGCGCGCGGGCGCAGAGTAAGGTCGAAGAAGTGGTTACCGAGTTGCAGGGTATATACGGCGAAGAGGCGGTGGCCGGGATTGCCTGCGATATCACTTCGGAGGAGGCGCTTGCCAGGCTTTGGGCCTACGCGAGTAATGTGGGCCAGGTGGATATCTGGATCAATAACGCCGGCATGAGCATTGTACGTAAGTCTTTGTGGGAGCAGTCCGCGCAAGACTTGCGTCAGATAGTGGATACAAATCTGACGGGTTTGCTGCTGGCCTGCAAGGTCGCGCTGGCCGGGATGTTGAAGCAGGGGCACGGACAGATCTGGAATATGGAGGGGTTTGGCAGCACGGGCCAAACCAATGCCGGTATGGCAGCCTACGGGGCCACCAAGCGAGCGCTCAACTACCTGACTGCCTCGCTGCAAAAAGAGGTGAAGGGGACGGATGTCCAGGTCAATACCTTGAGTCCCGGTATCGTGGTGACCGAGCTGCTGGTGGGTGATTATGATTTTTCATCCCCAGAGTGGCAGAAGACACGCAAGATTCTCAACATTCTTGGCGATACCGTTGAAACCGTAACGCCATTTCTGGTGCGCGGCATGTTGAATGCCAAAAAATCCGGCAGTCGGGTCGCCTGGCTCACTGGGCGCAAAGCCTTCTGGCGTTTCCTGACGGCAGGCTTCAATAAGCGTGACCTTTTTGCCGAGTACGATTCCCATCTCGCCTGATTTTGATTTTTCCAACGTCCAATAACTTCACATTTGGGAGAAAGCTATGAAGCTTGCCAAACTTGTCAGAGGTATCGGTCTTATCGTTGTTGCTTTTGTTTATCATATGCCCGCTATTGCGGATGCGCAGGCCGAAGTCGATGCGGCGATGACTTCGTCACCGTCGGTTAGAGTGTTCCAGAAGCGCGACTGGAGTGGGGTATCACTATTTTTCGGTTTTGAGCCTGCCCAGCCGGTTTCCTCAAAGGGCCTCATTATCTACCCGGGCGGCTTTGTGGATCCCCGTGCTTACGCGCCGCTGGCGCGTCACTTTGCCGAGCGCGGTTATCACGCCGCGGTGCTGACTTTGCCATTTAATTTTGGCCTGCTTGGTACTCACTATGCGAATTATCCAAAGCACCACTGGAAGGGCAAGGTCACCGGTTGGGCGATCGGTGGTCACTCACTGGGCGGTGTTGTCGCTGCCGATTATGCCAATGTCAACCGCGCTTCCTGGGATCGTGTCGATTCACTTTTCCTTCTCGCTGCCTATTCCAGTGACCTGGCTTATCTCAACACGCTGGATATTCCTGTGGTTTCCATCTGGGGCTCTGAGGATGGACTGACCACCGCGCAGGATATCGAAGACAGCAAAGCCCGCCTTCCTGCCCATACAAAGTATGTGCGCATCGACGGCGGTAACCATACTCAGTTTTATTACACCGATACGCTGCAGGATGGCGATAACCCGGCGCTCATTTCTCGTGAACAGCAGCAGGCAATCGTTGAGCAGGAGCTTGGTTTACTGTTGAATTGATAGTGCGCACGAATTAGTAGCTATCATCATTTGGCAATGGCGCCGCACCCGCTGATTTCAGCAGGTGCGGCGTTTTTTCTGGGGGAGAATTTACCGTGCTTGGTTTCATGTTTTTACTGCTGGCGCTGGGGCATGTTGCGCTGTTTTTGTGGAGCCTGAGCCGGCCGCTCACGGGTTTCCCTGTGTGGTACCTGCGCTGTCTGCTGCTGGCTATGGCGCTAGACAATGTGATAATTGCCGTTGCCCCAGCGCTGGTGGATTCGTCCACCTATGCTGAGCTCAGCGTATTGCGCTTCTGGCTGCATGCGATTGTATTGCCGGGGTTACTGGTATTTGTCGCCAGTATTCTTTGCGATTACCTGACAGTTGCCGGGCTGCGCCGGGTGCTGCTGTGGGGTGCCTGGTTGCTGACCATCGCTGCTGTTACTTATGGTTATCTCTATGAGCTGGCCAATCTGAATCTGGTGCGGGCTGAATTCTATCCGCGCATGGTCAGTACTGATGGGCAGCTGCCGTACGCCACCATTCTGGTCAATCTGCTGGTGATCGTCGCGGGCATCTGGATTTGGCGGAGAGCTGGATGGCCGTGGCTGTTTTTAGGGGCCGTACAGATCTTTGTGGTCAATGGTGCGGCGGCGGGCCAGGAGTGGGGCTTCATTGCCGGTAACCTTGCTGAACTCTTTTTTGTTGCGAGTCTCTTGGCCACTCTCAACCAGGCAATCGAGTCTCAACGGTCAGGTAACCTGCAGCACCAGAAAACCACGGTTGTGTCGGAGAGTTCGATGTCTGGTCATTGATAACCTGGTGTATTAGTAAATAAAAAGCCCGCTAAGTGCGGGCTTTTTGTTGGCGATTCACCGTTGCGGTAAGGGCGGCGACTATGCGGCGGCGTCACTTGCCAGTGGAGCGGGCTGCTGGCCTTGTGCAGTGCGCTTCTCCAGCAGGATGGCCCAGATCAATACCAGCAGCGCAACCCCGCTGAAAAACACAAAAGGCCCGGACTCGCGCCACGCGTCGAACAGGTAGCCGCCAGCCACGCTGGCCACCAGAATACCCACCGCGCCGGACAAGGTGAAGAAGCCGATAACGGCGCCGCGATGGGATTCAGGGGCCTGCTGAGCGACCAGTACACCACTGGTAATAATGCAGCCAATTTCACCGAGGCCGATCAGCGCGGCGCACACAATCATGCCCGTAGTGAAGGGGTCGTGAATGAATATGGTGGAGCCATAACCAATCGCGGAAATCAGCAGGGCGATAATCAGGGCGCGAATGCGGGTGATCTTGTCGGCGAGAATACCAAACAGCGGGGCGCCCATTAATGCGCAGCCCTGGGCGATCCCCACAATCATGCCTGCGCGGGCGAGAGCTTCGGCTCGGCTCATACCCATCTCTGCGGTACCGTAATTGGTAACCCATAGCGTAAAGAAGGTGCCCACGATCATCAGGTTGCCGCGTGCTACAAATGACGCGCCATAGGCCAGCGCAATACTCGGGTCACGAGCGGCGTTCAGGCCGTTGCGAGTAATACTGATCAGGCTCTCGCTGTGCTCACTTTGCGCTCGCGCGGCCCCGGGTTTCAGGCCGAACAACATGAGGATGCCGGTGAGCAGCGACACCAGGGCGACGAGACTATAGGTCTGGATGCCGGCTTCATGTGCAGTTGCGCCGGATTTTTGCAGGATGGCGGGTAGCTGGAGCAGTAAGAACACACAGATCATCGCGCCGACGCCATTCATAACGCCTTGTAGCCCGGTTGCGCGGCCGCGGCTCTCATCGCGGACATAGTCCGCAACCAGTGCCACGATAGTGGTGGTTACCGCTGCCAGTCCTACCGAATAGGCGAGTCGCACAAGCAACAGCTCGGTAACGTCCCGTGCATGCGGGTACATCGCAATGCCGGCAGACATCACCAAAAAACCGAATCCGGTTATAGGGCGGCGGCCGAACCGGTCGGAGAGGGGCCCAAATATGGCTACAGCGATGATGATGGCAATCTCCGCCCAGAAATTGAGCAGTCCACTGACCATACCGTGGCGTTCCGTTGGAATTCCGAGGAATTCCGTTAGCAAAAACGGTTGGCTCTGAGGGATGAAGGAGGCGAACATGATGGTCGCCAGACAAGCGAAGTAAAACGTGAGCACATTGGTGCCGGATACATCGTTTTCGAGCTTCAGACCGAAAAGCCGGTGTTCCTGTTGGTTTGCCATGGTGGCGCCTCGCGAAATTGGGGTAAGCGTACGTTCTGTGTTGGCTGCAAATTCTGCCTTGATGATACGGTTTCTGATGGTATTTGGATTTGGATTGAAAAGATATAATGTTAGAGTTTTATAACAATTGATAGTAGTTTATCGGCATACAACCGTGCTCCCGCCCGCTCGGGAGGAAAGTATTCGCAGAGGCAGTTCGTAAAATGAGCAATAAAACCATTCGTGTCGCAGCGGTTCAGTTCCATGTTGGTACCGACGTCAGCAAAAACCTGAGTACGGTATTACGTATGCTGGATAAGGCCGCAGAGGTGCAGCCAGACCTGGTCGTGCTGCCTGAGTTCTGCAATCACCTTTCCTGGTATGACAGCAAGGAGCACTGTGCAGAAGTGTCGGTGACCCTCGATGGCACTTTCTTGCAGTCGGTTGCGGAAAAGGCGCGGAGCCTGGCACTACATGTAGTGGTCAACTGCACCGTGCGCCGGGACGATGGAACCGTGACCGGATCCAGCCTGATGTACTCACCCGAGGGGCATTTGATTGCCGATAATACAAAGCAGATTTATATCGGCCACGAAAACGATTTTTTAGAGCCTGCGCAGGAACCGGGCCCGGTAGTGGAAACCTCTCTGGGGCGTTTTGGTTTGTATTCCTGTATGGATGGCGTCATCAACGAGCCTCCGCGCACTCTGGCGCTGCGGGGCGCGCAGGTGCTCTGCAACAGCCTGAATTCCTTCGCCAGTGACGAAGGCTCACTGCATGTTCCGGTGCGTGCGCCAGAGAATCGGGTGTTTATCGTCGCCGCCAACAAAGTTGGCCCACTGGTGCCGGAGGAAATACTGGTCCCGGTTAGCGAGGCCACCGGCATTCCGCAGAAATTCCTTCATGGGGCGGGGGAGAGCCAGATTGTTGCGCCCGACGGTACGGTACTGGCTTGTGCATCGATGGATCAGGAGGAGGTGGTGTACGCGGATATCGAGCCGGCACTGGCCGATGACAAGCATCGTCCGGATGGTACTGATGTTTTTACCCGTCGTCGCCCGCAACTGTATGCGGCTATTGGTGATGACCCGGCCAAACAGAATTATCCTGCATGGCGTGGCGCGGCCTCGCTAGCCGCGGCGGTCATCGACCCGCACTGCGGTGGACGCGATGGATTGCGGGAAGTGGTCGCGCTCGCGCGAAATGCATTCCTCGGTGGCGCAAGGCTGGTGGCGGTACCTCCACTGATGAGTGCGGAAACCATTGCCGGTGACATCCCGGCGGCACTGGATTTTGCGGGAGAAGTGGTCGAGACCCTTCGTCAATGTTGTAGCGAGGAAACCTACCTTTCGACGGCGCTGCCGCACCGCTGCGACGACGGTCTGAACCGCTACTGTGCGGTAATCATCGGTACTGACGGTATCCTGTTTAGCCAGGGGCAAGTGCATCGCAGCGAGCGTTTTGCCTGGTCGGCCCCGGTGGCGGGCTTCGAAAATATTGAATTACCATTTGGCCGTGTCGCCGCGGTCACATCCGACGACAGCCTTTACCCCGAGACCTTCCGCTTGCTGGCCATGGCAGGGGTGGACACTGCGGTGGTTCCGCTGGAGCCCCTGGAGGCCTGGGAGCTGCGTACGGGCCTGCTGGAGCGTTCGGCAGAAAACCGTATCAACCTGCTGGCGGCTGCGATTTCTTCGCCGCTGGGGCACGGTTTCGCGACGGCTCTGCAACGGGACTTTACAGTGCTTACTCCCTGGGAGGAGCGGCCCTTCGATGGTCTACTGAGCCAGCCTGAACTCTATCGTATGGAAAACGGTCAGCAGCTGCTTGCGGTGACCTTGTATCCGGCTGCTGCGGAGAATAAAGAGGTTTCGCGGAACACAGACCTGGTGGCCAATCGTCCCTGGAAACTGTGCGCTGCCATCACCGCAAACTAATACTAAACACGGCGCGGTGTCTTATTGAGAATTATCAATGTGACGCCGTGTCGCCTTGCCCAAAATCCTACCCTAACAAGCGTAATTTATCCGGAGTCACTTATGAGTGCAGTTTCACTGCCAGACGCGTTGGCCAGGAAAACCCGTGACCGGGTTATTGAAGCCTTCGGTCTCACGGAAGTTCATGCCGACGACAACGGACCGTATCTCACTCTGGAAAGTCACGTGCCGATGGCGCAGGGCAAAGTGGGCGAGGTACGGGTCTACGAAGGTGGTCCGTTGCAGAAGATGGTGACCTGTGCGCTGGTGGTTCCCCAGATCGGACTCGACTCGCACATGTTATTCGCATTTACACCGAGCGAGAGCGCGGTGCCCCATTTTACGCTGGATTCTGTCGGCGCCGGGGAGCACTGCGCTTTCCACCTTGACCTGGTGCCGCGTCTCGACCTCGGTGCGAACCTCGCCTACATGGACGAGGCCTATACGCCGTTAACCGAAACCTGCAAGGCAGCGCGTGCCATGGAAGGGTTGAGTCCTGCGCAACTGGATATCCGCCAGCTTGCGGTGATGTCACCCTGGATGCTGGTGCATCGCGCGACTCAGGATGCTTTTGCAAAGATTGATGACACGGTGAATGCCTACCTCGATCACTGGTTTTCCCTGGTGCAAAAGGGAATCAGCGATGAAGCGCTGGAAGCGGTGGATAGCGCTGCGCTGGCGGAAAGAGATTGTCGCAATCGCGCCATCATTTTCGACCCGGAAGTGGATAAGGTCTGGAATCAGATTGGCGGACTGATTGGTAGTGAAAGTAGTGAGGCGCTGCGCGCCCTGTTGAAAAACAACGGCTGACGGTTTGTCCGGCAAAACTGCCGGGAGCTTATGCTGGGTAGCTAGTGCCGAGCAAAGAGTGCCGAGTAAAGAATCCGAGTGCGTTGTTCCGAGTAAAAAGAATAAAAGGGTAGGGGATGTCCATGAAACTGACCGGTGAAATACTGCTTGAGGATATGAGTGAGGCAGAGCGTGCTCGAGCCGAAGTGGTTGAGTCCGTATTGCCCGCGGTGCGTGAGGCGGCCCGTGAAGTGGATGCCAATGCCCAGTTCCATATGCCACATGTCCAGCGCTTCAGTGAAGCCGGCTTACTGGGTCTGATTATTCCCACGGAATACGGTGGACTTGGCGGCGGGCTGCGGGATCTTGCCGCTGCATGTTTTGCATTGGGTTCTGCCTGTCCCTCTACTGCGCTGGCATTTTTCTTCCACTGCAGCGCAGCGTCCCGCGGGTTATTGGCCATGGAGGCGCTGGATGCGGGCCTGTTTACGGAAGAAGAGTCCGTGCAAGTGCGGAATTTTGCGGAGCAGGTGCTTTATGGTATGGGGCGCGACGGCTACTGGTTCGCTAATTTTGCCAGTGAGTCGGTGAAGTCGGAAAAGGCCGCCGTCACCATTAGTACCGAAGCCCGCAAGGTCGAAGGCGGTTACCTTCTTAACGGCGTCAAATCGTTCGGTACCGGTACGGGGGTTGCGGACAAGTATCTTGTTACCGCGAGTCTTGCCGGTTATGACACTGCAGAAGGGTTGTGTACCTTTTTCGTAGATCGCGATGGCGAAGGTGTGCGTCCGCGTGCACCCTGGGATGCGATCGGGATGCGAGGTACCAGCTCCGGTGGCATCGTTCTGGAAAATTATTTTGTCCCGGAGGAAAAGTCTCTGGCAATTCCCGGCGCGTTCACCCGCTGCATGCAGATGAGCCGCGGCAGTTTTGTTGGCAACCAGATGGCGGCCGTATGTGGCTATGCCGGCTCGGCACATACTGCCTACCAGAATGTGCTTAAACACCTGACGGAAAAGAAGTTTGCCGACACGGGCAAACCGATCGGGACCGCGCCCTATCAGCAGGAGCTGATTGGGAAAATGATGGTCGATCTGCAGACTTCCCTGTTGTGGTTGCGCCGTCAGCTACAACTGGAAACCAGCGAGCCGCCAATTGCCAGCAAGCACGAAGTCGTGAAGCAATGGCGCCTGTGCAAGGGCGTGGTGGCGGAATCCGGATTCCGAATCGCGGCCAATGCGCTCAAATCCAGCGGTACCTCGGGCACTATGGGCGACCCGGCTCGCTATTTGCGTGAAATGACCATGGGCATAGTGCAGGCGTTCCCCGCGGAACGCGGTCGCTTGATGGCGGCGCAGATGGAAGTGGAAGGTGCTGAGCAGAGCCTGTTCGGTGTTGGTGAAAAGGCTGTCGAGCAGCCGGCCTGAGCGGGGACGCCATGCAGAATCAGAATATGCTGATCGGGGGCGTCGAAACGCCTTCGGCAGGAGGCACCACCTTCGTTGTGACCGCGCCCGCGAGTGGCGAGGTACTGGGTACTGTGCCGCGCGCCGGTGCCAAAGATGTGGACCGCGCGGTAACGGCGGCCGCACGTGGATTTGATGCCTGGTTTCGGTTGCGTCCCGCCGAGCGTGAAGCGGCGCTGTTACGCGCAGCGGCGCTGGTTGCGCAGGAAGGGCAGGCGCGCTTTCTGGACACGCTGATCGACGAGAGCGGCTCGACCATCACCAAGGCGAGAGGCGAGATTGCCTATACCGTGGATCTCCTGCGCACGGCCGCAGGCGAAGCGCGCAGGTTATATGGCGAAACCTTTCCCAATGATGACCCCCACAGGATTTCCATGGTTTTTCGCGAGCCACTGGGTGTTGTTGGTGTGGTCTCGCCGTATAACGCCCCCTTGTCGCTACTTACAAAAATGTGTGCTTTTCCGCTGGCGGCGGGCAACAGCCTGGTAATCAAACCTTCTGAAGAAACGCCATTAACCGCACTGGCGTTCGGGCGCCTGCTGCTGGACGCCGGCGTGCCGCCGGAAGCCGTCAACGTGATCACCGGTTTTGGTGGTGAGTGTGGCGCTGAGCTGGTCAACCACCCAAGGGTGCGTTGTATCGCGCTGACCGGGTCTACCGCCACAGGCATTGCCGTAGGGCAGGCTGGCCTCAACAAGATGCGTCGCATGCAGCTGGAGCTGGGCGGCAAAAGTGCACTGCTGGTATTGCGCGACGCAGATCCGCAGCAGGCCGCCAAAATCGCGGCACAGGGAATTTTTACCCACAGTGGCCAGATCTGTATGGCCAACTCCCGCATCGTGGTGGAGCGGGAAATCTATCAGCCGTTTATTACCGCCCTTAAGGCCGAAGCCGAAGCCCTGCACCTCGGTGATCTTCGGGATGAGCGCACCATTTACGGTCCGCTTATTAATGGTCGCGCGGTAGAAAAGGTATTGGAGCATGTCAGTGAGGCCGTCGCTGGTGGTGCGCAACTGTTGACCGGTGGCGAGGTGTTACACGGGCTTGTGGTAAAGCCTACGGTACTGCTCAATCCCCCGCGGGAAAGTCGCGCCTGGCGTGAAGAGAGTTTCGGTCCTGTTGCCAGCGTGGTAGCAGTAGAGAATCTCGAGCAGGCGATCGAGGTCGCAAATGACTGTGACTACGGCCTCTCCGCCGCAGTACTGACGAATAATTTGCAGTGGGGGTTCCACGCTGCACGTCGCATTGCCTCGGGGGCAGTGCATATCGGTATGCATGCTTTCCAGAGCAATGCGCTGGCACCGATTGGTGGTGTCGGTCTTTCCGGCCTTGGGCGCAGCGGTGGTCATTACAGCACGGAGGAGTTCACCGAAATGAAATGGATCAGTGCAGATGTTGGGAGTTTGCCACGCTGATGATCGACAACGCAGGGAGCGTCCGTCGAGGCTATCTCGACTTTGAAGTGGGTCAATTGCATTACCGATACTCTGGCAGCGAGCAGTCTCCATTACTGCTGATGTTGCATCAAACCCCGAGCTCTTCGGCTATGTACATGCGTTTGATGCCACTGTTGTCCGAAGAATTCTTCGTGGTTGCTGTGGATACGCCGGGGTTCGGTAGCAGTGATGCGCTGGCGGGAGAGATTACGATCGCGGGTTTCTCCGAGGCAATCTACCAGGCAGTCAGCGGGCACTTTGATCGGCCTGCACTGGTGTTCGGGCACCACACAGGCGCGGCCATTGCGGTGCAACTGGCATTTGACCATCCTGAATTTGTGCGCGCGCTGGCACTGAGTGGGCCAACGCTTTTGACCGAAGCCCAAAAGCAGGCATTGCCGCTAGCCGCGAAAACTATTCCCTGTGAGCCCGATGGCGCGCATTGGCATGTGATGTGGCAGCGACTGCGGGCAAAGGACCCGGAGGCAGATTTGGCGCTCAGTGTGCGAGAGGAACTGCTGGCATTTAGCTGCGGCGACTACTACGAAGCGTCGTATCGCGCGGTCACTGAACAGAATGTGGCTCATCAACTGTCGGTCATTGATTGTCCCGCGCTGGTGTTTGCCGGCGGACGGGACCAGTTGCGCTCTGCAGTTGCCCCCACCGTGCGCCTGTTACAGCGTGGTATGGCGACAGCTTTGCCCAATGACGCCGGAACCTATGTGTGTGAGCAGCAGCCGGACGCGGTGGCGGCATTGCTGCGCCGATTCTTTATCGATGTGGTCGAGGCGCGCTGAGCGGGTCATCCGATGTCATACAACTAACGTCGAGGGGCGTGCGGAAATGGATCTTGAACGAAGTAGTCTCGGTCTGGGCTCCCGGCCCGCGCTGGTACTGGTCGATATGATTGTCGGTTTTACCAGTGCGCGCTGTCCTCTCGGTACCGATTGTCCGGAAGTGGTCGCCGCCAACCGGCTGCTTCTTGAACGTTTCCGCGAGCTTGACCTGCCGGTGGTGTTCACCACCGTGGTTTATCACCGTGAAGAGCAAGCCCGGGTATTTCGGGCGCGCATTAACCACCTGAACCTGCTCACTCCACAGTCCGAGTGGGTGAAAGTGGATGAGCGACTGGCGCCGCAAGAAGGGGAACCGGTGATTGCCAAGCAGTGGGCGAGTAGCTTTTTTAACACGCCGCTGGATACCTGGTTGCGCGAGCAGGGCGCTGATTCCTTGGTGGTAACCGGCCTCACAACCAGCGGTTGCGTACGCGCAACGGTCGTGGATGGCTTGCAGTACGATTATCCGGTAGTGGTTCCCCGGGAGGCGGTAGGAGACCGCAATGCTGAGGCCCACCGTGCCAACTTGTTCGACATGCATGCCAAGTATGCGGATGTGATGGCGCTGGAAGAAGTACTACAGGCGTTACCGGTACCGCAGACAATTTAATCGCGTTCTTCACGCCAGCTGCCGGACAAGAGATTGGCAGAAGGTAACCGCACGGGATGCCGGAGCGGTTTATCCATAACAATAATGGAATTTGGTTGTATCGCTATGTCGAATCAGTCTCCCGTAATTATTGCCGGCGCTGGCCCAAGCGGCTGTGTCCTGGCGCTATCGCTGGCCAAGCAGGGGATCCCTGTGCAGCTGCTGGAAAAGTGCGACAGCCTGCCCATCGACCTGCGCGCATCTACCTTTCACCCGCCATCACTGGAAATGATTGCCGACCTCGATGAAGGGGTCATCGGTAAAATGCTGGAACGTGGCCTGCGCGCTGACCGCTACCAGTATCGCGATCGTGCGACCGGAGAGGTGGCAACCTTCGAAATGTCACAGATCGCCGATGAAACTCGGTATCCCTTCCGTCTGCAGTTAGAACAATACGAGCTGACCCATTTTATTTGTGATGCACTGGTGGGCTACCCCTGTGCGGAAGTGCGTTTTGGTTGTGAGCTGGTGGACTATGCGCAAGATGCGGTGGGAGTGACCGCGATCGTGCGTACGCCGGAGGGTGAGCAGCAGTTACGGGGCTCCTATCTCGTCGGCGCGGAAGGCGCGCGCAGTGTGGTGCGCAAGCGCTCCGAGATCGGGTACATGGGGTTCACCTACGACGAAAAGTTTCTTGTGGTGAGTACCAGCTTTCCCTTCGAAGACGTGTTCGAGGACTTCTCGTATGTGAATTACGTATCCGACCCGGAAGAGTGGTGTGTCATTTTGCGCACGGACAAACTCTGGCGGGTGCTGGTCCCTGTATTTCCCACCTCTGAAGCGGAAGAAGCTTACTACCTGTCCGATGAGTTTGTGCAGTCGCGCCTGAAGCGGTTACATGCTCGTGACGAAGATTACGACGTGCACCATCGCAGTATCTATGCTGTCAACCAGCGGGTGGCGGAAACCTATTACCAGGGGCGCGCACTGCTCGTGGGTGATGCTTGCCATATCAATAATCCCCTCGGGGGGATGGGTATGAACGGCGGTTTGCACGATGCCTTCAATCTCGCAGACAAGCTGCAGGGAGTGATCCTGGAGGGCGCTGACGCAGAGGCCGCCTTTTCGCTCTACGATCGCCAGCGCCGTGAGCTGGCCGTCGAATTTGTGCAGCGTCATACCATCGAGAACAAAAAGCTAATGGAAGCGCGGGATCCAGATGTGCAACGGAAACGCCAGCAGATGCTGATGGAAACGGCGGCAGACCCGCAGCGTGCGAGAGCCTTCCTGCTGGAGCGCTCAATGATTAACTGTGTCCGCGAAAGCCTGTCCGTGCAGTAAGCCGGTTTTCTGAACGAATCACGCATCAATGATTGCGCGTGTCCAAGTGTGTGCATAGCGAGAACTTACAGCGAAAGTTTACAGAGAATACCCCAATGACATTCCCAACCCAGATTGACCTGTCAAAAACCCGTGAGCGATCGCAGCTGACCAATGGCCATCGCGATAACTACATCGGCCACCGCGCCAAGATCGGGGTGGTGATTCCCTCCACCAATACTTCGGTGGAGTACGACTGCCAGCGGTTGTTACCTCGCGGCGTTACCTGGCATACGACCCGGTTCATGATTGATCACCCGGACCTCAGTGACGATGCCAACTTTATGCGCTTTCTTGAGCGGTTACGGGAAACCATTGGCGACTCGATCGAGAGTTTGATGACCTGCAAGCCCGACCACGTAATGATGGGTATGTCGGCGGAAACTTTCTGGGGCGGGATCAAGGGAAATGACGGTTTCGTGGATCGTATCCAGGAACTGGTTGGCGAGGACACCGGACTTACCACCGGTGCCAACGCGGTCATTTCGGCGCTGGACGCGCTGGGCGTTCCGGAGGAATCCGGCAAGACGCTGTCGATCATCACGCCCTATCAACCGGTAGGGGACAAGAACGTTCGCCTGTTTTTTGAAGATGCCGGCTACCGCATCAAACATCTGGTCGGCTTGCGTTGTGCCAATGCGCACGACGCCATTGCGTTGGTGCCGGAACCACAGGTTCTGGATATTGTGCGGGAAATTGATGGCGACGACGTTGATGCCATAGTGCAGGTGGGCACCAACCTGTCGACTGTGGGTGTTTTCCCTGCGATGGAAAAAATGCTGCAGAAACCGGTACTGCCAATCAATGTCGCTACCTGCTGGCATGCTCTACGCAGCTGCGGTATTCACGATCGCTTCGACAATATGGGCTGGCTGCTGGAAGAGCACTGACCGTTTTAACAATCGCCCGGAGATAAAACCACATGCATATCGCGGTGTGTATTGTTTTGCTGGACATGATTGGCTTTGCCATTATGTTGCCAATTCTTGCCTATTACGCGCTACAGTTGGGTGCTAGTCCAGGTATTGCGACCTTATGTATGGCGCTCTATGTGATCGGCATGTTTTTCGCAACACCAGTCTGGGGCAGGTTGAGTGATCGCTTTGGCCGCAAACCGATACTGGTAATCAGCCTGGCCGGCGCCGTGGTCGGCTATGTGTTCCTGGGTTTTGCGACGGCGGTGTGGATGGTGGCGGTATCGCGTCTGTTTAGCGGGCTAATGGCGGGCAACCTGTCGGTGGCGCAGGCCTATGTGGCCGATGTCACCACGAATCAGGACCGGGCGAAGGCGATGGGTATGCTGGGCGCGGCATTCGGTATCAGCTTCATTGTCGGGCCGGCGCTAGGGGGGCTTCTGGCGGGTGACAGTTTTGCCGATGCCAACCTGCAGTTGCCGGCAATGGTTTCTGCCGGACTGTCCCTCTCTGCCTTGCTGGTGGTGGTCTTTTTTCTCAAGGAAAGCCTGCCCGAGTCAGCGAGAACAAAGACCGAATCACCGTCCTTCTCCCAGACGTTGGCCTGGGTGGGCGAGCGGCGCAGTTTGTGCCTGCTGCTCGCCGCCGTGAGTGTCTACAACCTGGCCGCCGGCTTTGTTGAATCTGTATTTCCGATCTGGGCAGATGCGACCAATATCGCCCACGGTCCCAAGGACCTGGTGCCCGTGCTGATTGCGGCAGGGATCGCCATGGTCATTGTGCAGGGCGCTCTGATCGGGCCGTTAACCCGGCGCTTTGGTGAGCGACGCCTGATGCGCGCAGGTGCGGTTCTATTTGGTATCTCGGCACTCCTGGTTACTCTGGCTGGTACTTATGCAAGTGTGCCCGGGGTGTCGGCGGCATTGGTCGGGCAGGCGATTGGTGCCGCCCTTGTGCTCACTTCCATGCAATCCCTGACCTCTAAAGAAGCGCAGTCTTACAATCGTGGCGCCGTCATGGGGCTCTATAACGCCCTGGGTACCCTCGGCCGAGGAGCGGGCACGGCGATCACTGGCTCTGCGTTCGCCGGTATTGCGATTCACGCACCTTACTATATCGGCGCTGGCCTCATGAGTTTACTGCTGCTGTTGGCTTTGGCAGTGCGTGCCCCGGAGGCGGAAGACTCTCAAGGCGAGCAGGGTACAGGGGCGGTCGCGGAAGGTTCTTGATAATTATCATCCCGGTCATCTCGGGTGGCCGGTATAACTCCCCTAAGCATTTCCGGGAGTTCACATGGATAACTATCAGATCGCCCGCCGCGCACAGATCGGCGTAATTATTCCCTCTACCAACACCGGCGTTGAATACGACCTGCAGCAAATAAAGCTGGACGGTGTCACCTGGCATCCATCCCGATTCTGGATCGAGTTACGCAACTGGTCCGATGAGATGAGCCGCAGTGGTGATGACGAGAACACGGTGTTTGAGCGGTTCCTCGATATCATGCGCGGTGAGATACCCGTGTCTATTCGCAATATCCTCTCGGCCAAGGTATCCCACATCATGTTGGGGATGTCGGCTGAGACCTTCTGGGGTGGTCTGGAGGGCAATATCGCCTTTGAGCGTGAGATCCGTGACCAGATCGGCGACCTGGGTCTGACGACCGGGGCCGGTGCGACCAAGGATGCACTCAACTGTTTCGGGGCCAAACGCATTTCCGTTATTACGCCATATCCGCAGGTGGGTGATGATAATGTGCGTCGCTTCTTCTCCGATATCGGTTTTGAGGTGGTGAAGGTCAAGGGTATGAATCGCCCCTCGGCCACCGCCATTGCGGAAACCCCAATCCAGGAGGTGATCGAGGCGGTGCGTGAAGTCGATGGTGACGATGTCGATGCCATCATCCAGTGCGGCACCAACCTTTCGACGCTGGATCTGTTCCCCACCCTGGAAAACTGGCTACAGAAGCCCCTGATCCCCATCAATATCGCTACCGTCTGGCACGCTCTGCGAGCCTGCGGCATTGAGGACAAAATTACCGGTAAAGGCCGTTTACTCGAAGAGTTTTAAGTGATTTCCGCCCATTGTGATGACTGTGTTTTTTACGCGTGCACTTTGTTAGGGCTAATACGGCACATATATGGAAAGTTGGAATGGATGTAGTAATACGAGCGTATAAATCACTTGAAAAGATATAAAAGTATAACATAATAACATTTGCGGCAGCCGCAGTGCGTGCGGCCGCTGTGCAATGGCCAATCGACAGCGGTAGCAGATTCGCCAGGTAAATAGCGGTAAAAAAATAACGAATATCTTGGAGGGGCTATGTTCAATCGAAATCAACTCTCTCTCGCTGTTGCCGCCTGTGTCGCTGTACAGGGCGCCATGGCACAGGCAGAGCAGACCCGGGAGGTAAAAGCCGCACGCGGTGACGACTTCGCCATTGAAGAAGTGGTTGTAACCGCGCGAAAGCGGGAAGAATCTCTGCAAACGGTACCGGTGGCCGTGGATGTACTGACCGGCGCACAGATGCAGGAAAAAGGTATTTCGGCACTGGAAGGGGTAGCGCGGTATACCGCGGGACTTGATTTTGAAACCGGACTTTTGCCCAACGATACGCGAATCTCTCTGCGAGGGCTGTCCAATTCCCGTGGTCGATCTAATGTGGCGCTGTTGGTTGATGGGATCGATGTGTCTTCTGAATCCATGACCACTGGCGGCAGTGGCAATGGGCCCAACCTGGACCTGTTTGACCTTGAACGTGTGGAAGTGGTGAAGGGTCCGCAAAGCGCGGTTTACGGTCGCTCCGCATTCTCCGGTGCAGTCAACTACATCACCAAACGACCGGGCGATACCCCCGAAGTCCGTTTCTCGGCGGATGCCACCGAGCACGGCTATGGCAAGGTGCAGGCTAGTGGCAATATGCCCATCGTGCCGGGTGTTTTGGCAGCGTCGTTAAATGTGGCAAAAACGGAATTCGACGGTTACTACGATAACCCCAATACGGGGGGCAATCTCGGCACCGTGGATTCTGACGGTATTGCCGCAGCGGTGAACTGGACACCTAATGAGAGCTTTTCAACATACTGGCGCGCTGAGTACAGTGAGGCCAGGTATTCACAGCGGCCGATCGTGCAACGTCAGTCGGTGGTGCATACGGGTTCTTCACCCTTTGACTTTGCGCTGCTCGGCTCTGTAGGCCCTTATGCAGAAATTCGTCCCATTGCCGGTACCGGTACGACAGATGCCGACTGTGCTATGTCTTCCCCCTATGCCCATCTCGTTGGGGGCTCAGCTGCCTGTGGTACGGTCATTGTGGGTGAGCTCAGTAGTGCCTCAGAAAGTGAAATTGACCTGTCTCCCAACCCGCTTACCGGTAGTGACTTTGCCGGTACCTCGGTGCGCGGGGCGCACTCTTCGCTGGAGCTGAAATTCGAGACAGACAATTTCGAGTTCCTGTCCCTTACCGGTATCAACTATAACGATTCTCGCACCCAGTCCGACTTTGACCGCACGAATTTTACGCTCCAGTCTTTGGGCCCTGGATCCGGCATGTTTATTCCGCCGGGCTTTCCCGGTGAGTACACCCAGTATGGGGTGAACGCGAATAGCGATACCACTTTCGAAACCGCACAGTTCAGTCAGGAATTCCGATTGTCGGGTAGCGCGGGTAATCTCGACTGGCTGACGAGCGCTCTTTACTGGTCCGAATCAATGGATACGGTGATGAACCAGCAGTGGTGGCTGCGCGAAGGCGTAGACAAAACCTTCTGGGATGCTTACCTGGATCAATGGATGGGTGGTTTTGGGCTGGTTAATCACAGCACGTCCCCGGTTCCGCTGCCGATTCCCATGAGCCGCAATACCGATCACGTGTCACTGGCTTTCTCCCTGAACTACAACATCTCCGATGATTGGCGTGTGACCGCGGAAGGCCGCTATCTCGAAGAAGATATCGACTACCGCAGTGTGCCGTTGAGCACGCAATTCAATGGTCTGATGGGGATCCCGGTACTCGATCCGGTGACCTTTATGCCGACCGACCCCGGAACGCAGAGCTACTCCCGCACCGATAGTGCATTTGTACCGCGCGTAAGTGTGGACTGGCAGGCACTGGATAACCTGATGGTTTACGCGTCCTTCTCGGAAGGATTCAAGCCTGGCGGAATGTCCACGGCCGATGGTGATGGCATTATCACCACCGGGGAGTACAAGCCGGAAGAGCTGTCGGTCTATGAGGCGGGCTTCAAGAGTAATGTGCTGGACAACCGACTGCAGGTGAATGGTGCGATTTATCTGTATGACTATACCAACCAGCAGATTTCCCATTTTGTGTTCGACCCAAATACCGGCACCCAGAATGCGGTAGTGACCAATGCGGGTAAGAGTGAATTGCAGGGTCTCGAGCTGAGTGCCATTTATCGCCCGACGGTTAACTGGACCTTCCTCGCCAGTTACGTATTGAGCGACACGGAGGTGGTGGATTACACCATTGCCGACGTGGGAAGACCGGGTACGCTGGACAAACTGTGGACCGGCACCGCCGAAGGCGACTACTCGGGTTTACAGTTTGTGAATTCCGCCAAGCACGTATCCATGTTGTCCGCGCGCTTTGATGGCGAATTTGCCAACGGTACCGGGTATTTCACTGAATTGCTGGGTAACTATGAGTCGAAGCGCTATCTCGACCGCGGTAACAATGCCTGGCTGCCGGAATACTGGCTGGTGGACTTCCAGGGAGGCCTGAGTTTCGACAGTCTCGACCTGGTGTTCTACGTCAATAATCTGCTTGATGATGGCAAGGTAAAAACCGGACTCAACAATGTGGATTACGGACATCTTCCAGGGGCCGCATTTACGCCCCAGGGTGTAGAGTTACTGTTGCCGGCGCCGCGTACCACGGGCCTGCGGCTTAGTTACACCTTCTGAACCTGATGAGCGCACCCGTGACATTGAGGAGTGTCACGGGTGTGTCTCTCGAGAATTCCGTAGCTGAGCACAGACTCTATAACCTATGAAAATCAAAAGGCAGTAATAATAAGAGGTAACTGCAATGACCGTCACCGCTATCGAATCGCCCCAGCTCGCCAAGTCGCGACTGTACACTGCGCCTTTCCTTGGAGCACTCGCCCTGGGTTGGATCATTCTGGAAAAGATGGTCGCCCATATTTTCCTCGTTACCCTGATTTACGTCGGTATTCCTTCGGCGATTGCCTATGCTGTGGCCTTTGTGGTTGGCCTGCTCGGGTTGGTTTTGGTCTGGAAGGGCCTTCAGCAGAATGAGGTGCGCGGCACCTGGATGGGCTTTGTTGGCGGCTCCCTCATTTGGGTCTTCTGGTTTGAAATGTACCTGCACTTTATCGGTGGGGAAAATAACTTTGCCCTGGCGATGACGGAATCTGGACCCGCATACCTGTCCAAGACCGATCTCGCCGCCTTGTTTGCTGGCGATACATCCATACCCCGTCCCTATTTTATGGGCGAGCATGTGTTTCTGCAGAGCAGCACATTGTTCTGTTTCATGCTCATGATCTATATGGGGCTTAACAAGGATATTCGCTGTCGCCTGATTCTCTGGGTGCGCAAAATTTTCGGATTGCGCCCGGGTAAGCCTACCAAAGGCTACAAGCCGCAATATGCTCGTGTTGCTGCGACCGAGTTACTTTTCGTTAACTGGTTTATGTATACGTTAATGCTTGCGGTAAACGATGAGCGAATCTTTGGCCTGCACCATCTGGCCAATTATGTGGCTTTCGCATTGGTGGCGCTTTGGTCCGCCATCATTATTGCCAAGCAATTCAAACAGAAAGAGGCGGGGCTTGCGATTCGTTACGCCATCGCGGTGGGCGGTGTCTTCTGGTACCTGCCTGAGCAGATGGTGCTGTGGGAGATGTTCCGTGAACCCTGGGTTTACTATAACGAGTTCCCGGTAACGGCCTCCGCCATTCTTCTTGCTTATGTTGGACTGATGGTCTTCTTCTGGAAGACGCCGGTGAACCCGGAAACGGGGAAGTCCGTTTAGGCGTAGTTCCGTGCCCCTGGGTTAATTGACAAAGTCGCGTCTTGCTGATGTGAGCAGCAGCGACGGTAATCCGGGGCAGGCTGTTATTTTGGCACGCTAATTTTTACTCATTGGAATTGTTTTGGGAGTTGTCCTATGAGCAAGGCACTGAATGGTATTCGCATACTGGATTTGACCCATATGCTTTCCGGACCCTACGGTGCGATGCTGCTCGCCGATATGGGTGCAGACATGATCAAGGTGGAACCCCTGGCCGGGGAGGGCACGCGCAAACTCCTTGCCAATGACCCGGAAAATTCCATCGATGGCTTTGGTGCCTACTACCTGACGTTGAATCGCAACAAGCGCAGTGTTGCACTCAATCTGAAGAGTGAGCGCGGCCGCCAGGTCTTTTATGATCTGGTCAAAAAGGCGGACGTGGTGATCAGTAATTTCGGCCCCGGTGTGCCGGAGCGACTGGGTATCGATTACGGCACGCTCAGCGCCATCAATTCGCGCATCATTACCTGCTGTGTATCCGGTTTCGGCTCGGATGGCCCCGGCGCAAAGCGCCCGGCGTTTGATCAGGTGGCACAGGCTTACGGCGGCGGTATGTCGATCACTGGCGAAGACCCCGCGAACCCGGTGCGGGCCGGTATTCCTATCGGGGACCTGGGTGGCGGTATGTTTGCGGTGATGGGTATTCTCGCTGCGATCGCGGAGCGCGCCAGTAGCGGCCACGGTCAGCACGTGGATATTTCCATGGTGGACTGCCAGATATCCATGCTGAACTATATGGCCACCATGCATTTTCTCAGTGGCAAGAATCCTTACCCAATCGGCAATGCGCATTTCGTGCATGTCCCCTATAACAGCTACGCCACCGCGGACGGGTTCATCATCATCGCGGTAATTACCGATAATTTCTGGCAAAACCTCAAACCGGTAGTGCAGGTTCCGGAATTCGACGACCCGAAATACGATGGTCAGCCGGGCCGGTTTGCCGACAAGGCGTTCATTGACGGGAGGCTGGCAGAGATTTTTGCCACCGATACCACCGAAGCCTGGTTGCACCAGCTGGAGGCGCAACGCATACCCTGTGCCCCGATCAATAATCTGGAGCAGGCACTAAACGACCCGCAGGTACTTCATCGCAACATGGTGGTGGACATTGCGCACCCCAATGGCAAGAAGACAAAGGCTCCGGGTAACCCGATCAAGCTTTCCCGTACCCACGAAGACAGCTTTTCGCCTGCGCCGCATATTGGTGAGCATACGGATCAGATCCTGAGTGAGCTGTGTGGCTATACCCAGGCAGATATCGATGCACTGAAAAGTGACGGCGATGCAGCCTGAGACTGTCGGGCTCTGATGGAGGTTGATGGAGATCAAACATGCGTGACAAGGTACTGATCAACGATGTTGGTCCGCGGGATGGGCTGCAAAACCAGTCCAGTATTCTGAGTGTCGAGCAGCGTATACAGGTGATTCGCGGTCTGCTGAATGCCGGGGTGCGTTCGGTAGAGGTGGGGGCATTTGTGTCACCCAAGGCAGTGCCGGCAATGGCGAATACCGATCAGGTTCTCGCTGGGCTTACATCAGAGTCCGGTATCGATCGACAGGTGCTGGTGCCTAACGCTAAAGGGTATGAACTGGCGCGCAGGGCTGGCGCGGATACGGTGGTGCTGGTGATTTGTGCCAGCGAAACCATGAACCAGCGCAATGTACGGATGTCGGTTGAGGACTCCATGGCGCAGGCGCGGGAGATCTGCCGTGCGGCGCGCACCGATGGTATTCGCGTGGTGGGTTGTATCGCCGTGGCCTGGCAATGCCCTTTTGAGGGGGCCACCGATCCCGGCAGGGTGATGGATCTCGCCGGGCAGCTGTTTGCGCTGGGTGTGGATGATGTCAATGTGGCCGATACCATTGGCGCAGCCAACCCGAAAGTGGTCAATGACCTGATGGGTGCGCTGGCTCGCGAATATGGTGCCAGCCGCTTAGCGTGCCACTTTCACGACACACGAGCCTTGGCGCTTGGGAACATCTATGCCGCGCTGGAAGCGGGCATACGCAAGTTTGACAGTGCCGTAGGTGGTATTGGCGGATGTCCCTTTGCGCCGGGGGCTACCGGTAACGCCGCCAGTGAAGATGTGGTCATGCTACTGGAGCAGATGGGGCTCGATACCGGGATCGACCTGGCCGCACTGATGGACGTCGGCAAGTTGGTTGGATCGATGCTGGGTGTTGCGACCGGTGGCCGGGCTGATACCTGGCGCCGGTTACAGCTTGAGAAGGGGGCGCCGCTCATCTGAACCAGCTGTTGTGTCGTACCTAATTTCTATACCGGTATTCCACCGGTGCCCAACAAGAAGTGACAAGAGGAGAGCTGACCGATGATCGATCGATTCCTGCGTGGCTGTGTAGCGGCCGCGTTTGTTGTCTGTGGTACTGGGGTGAATGCTGGAGAAGACACCGCGAACGTCAAACTTACCGTTGCCAATATTCAGTCACAGGTGGGTAAGCTGTATATCTCGGTATACGACTCCAAAGATACCTTCCTTGGCGACACCAAGGTGTATGAAAAGGTGGTTGGGCTCGAAAATATCAAAGATGGTCAGATTGAAATCAGTTTGACATTGCCCTACGGCGCGCTGGCGATCAGCGTGCATCATGATAATAATGCCAACGGGAAGATGGACAGTAATTTTATCGGCATCCCGAAAGAACCCGTGGGCTTGTCCAACGGCCACGTTCCGAGATTTGGCCCGCCCAAGTTTTCCAAGGCCGTGATCGAAATTTCACAGCCAGAACAGCAGGAGTTGATTGCGCTCATGGATTGAGCTGCATTAATTTATATCGAGGATGGTAGTGAGGGCAGGGCGCATCAGCGCCCGCCCAGTGGATCCTGCGGGGATCGCCCGATCACCCGCGCACCCGTAAAGAACTCAATAGACTGCTCGTGTCCTTCTTCGCCGAGCCCGGACAGCCCCCAGGCGCCCCGCGGCGTGCCTTCGCCGATACTCAACAGGCTGTAGCCATTTATCTTGACGCCACCGGTACGCATCTTGCGGGCGAAAGCAAAGGCCTTTTCTTCATCCCCACTGTACACGTAACCTGCGAGTCCCAGGTCGGTGCCGTTGGCCAGCGCGAGGGCTTCACTATCATCTCGGAACGTGTGTAGCGCCGCGACCGGACCAAAAATTTCCTCGCGCGTGTCTTCCGGGCGACAGCCGTCCACCAGTGTCGGCGCGATAAAATTTCCTTCCAGTTGCGGCAATGTCGTCGCGGTTAACACCTGGCCACCCTTGCTGCACAAGCGCTCGATATCCGCTTGCACCTGCTCAAAGTGGCCGCGGTGTACCAGGGGGCCCATATCGCTGTCTTCATCGAGGGAGTGGCCAAGGCGGATACTGGCCAGTTGACTCAGCACCTTATCCAGCAGGCGATCTTTTACCGATTCATGGACGAGCAGGCGGCCCAGGGCGCGACACCACTGCCCATTGAGATTGGTAAGCCCATAGACAATGCCGGTTGCGGCGAGATCCAGGTCGGCATCGGCAAATACAACCAGCTGGTTGTTGCCGCCCAGTTCCAGCTGTGTGGGGATGAAGTCTTCCGCGCAGGCGCGGGCGATGGCGCGGCCACCGGCAAGACCGCCAGTGAAGGAAACCGCTTTGATACGCGGGTCTTCCACCAATTGTGCGCCCACTGTGCGATCACCCAAAGTGAGCTGGAAGACGCCTTTCGGCAGTCCGGCGCGATCGGCGGCACGGGCCATCATGATCGCGGAGTGGGGGGTAAATTCCGAAGGTTTCAGGATGCACGGCGCACCGGCGGCGAGCGCGCTGGCTACCTTGTGGGAGCCGATTGCGGTAGGGCCATTCCAGGGGGCAATGAGCAGTGCCGGGCCCCAGGGTCGGCGCAGGTATTCCACGTCTCCGCAGGGGCCTGGTACTAACTTGTCCAGATGCCCCTCGCGCAGATAGGCTGCCGCGCCGCGAAATACGAACGGCAGCATCTTGGCCATTTTGCGCGTCGTGCGAATGATGGCCCCCGAGGTTAGGCTGTCGGCGATACTGATAGTTTCTGCATACTCAGCCCCGCTCAATTCCTCGGCCATGCGCTCCAGCAGCTCGGCGCGCTCCTGTGCGGGAGTGTCTTCCCAGGCGCCGGTCTGGTATGTGCGGTCCGTAGACGCCAGCGCAGCCTGTACCTGCTCCCGGTCGCAACCACGACGTGTTTGCAGTGCCGCGCCGGTGTTGGCGTCGTGCAGGCTGTATCCGCGGTCCATGGCGGGTGTCGAGAACTCGCCATCGATGTAATTTGTCAGCTCCGGTAACGGATGTTCACGGCTCATAAAGGCTTACCGTTTTTTATTCGTATTGATATTGCTTGCTTGCCGCGAGTAACTCATCGGCACCGAGCAGCTCGTTCACTGCGGCCAGGTCGATCATCTGACTGCGCATGTCATTTACGTGGCCAGCGCGCTGCAATTGGGCCAGCATCTTCTGCGCGGCGGGAATAAACAGGTGCAACAGGGAGGCGGGGAAGAGCGCTATGCGGTAATTCAGGGCTTCTAGTTCCGCCACAGATTGAACGGGGGAGTGGCCACCCTCAACCAAGTTGTGAATGAGCGGCGTGCGCTGACCGAGACGCTCGCCGACAATCTGCATCTGCGTCAGGTTTGCCGGTGCCTCCACGAAAATGGCATCGGCGCCCGCTTCCAGGTAGCGTTCTGCCCGTTCCAGGGCATCGTCAAAACCATTGACCCCGAGCGCATCGGTGCGAGCAAAAATGAGGGTTTCCTCGCTCTGCCGGGCATCCAGCGCCGCATGTATTTTGCCCACCATTTCCTGACAGCTGATGACCTGCTTGCCGCGCATATGGCCGCAGCGTTTCGGCATTAGCTGATCTTCCATCTGTAGCGCGGAGGCACCCGCACGCTCAAATGTGGTGACGGTGCGGCGGACGTTGAGCGCATTGCCAAAACCGGTATCCATATCCACGATCAGTGGCAACGGGGTGCGTTCGCGAATGACCGCCACGGTCTCCGCCACTTCGGCGGCACTTACCAGGCCCATATCCGGGCGTCCGAAGCGGGCAAAAGACAGGCAGGCCCCGGAAAGGAAGGCGGCCTCGAACCCGGCCTGTTCCACCAGCCGCGCGCTCAGGCCGTCGTAAATACCGGGTACTGAAAGTACCCGGTTGGAGGCCAGCAACTGTTTCAGGGATTCAGGCATGCTCGGGTCTCGCGTGCATAAATGTCTTGTTACTCGCTGCGCTCTTCCGCGCACAGAATCCGCACCAGGCGATCCGCCAGGGGCTTGCCCACAAGGCGCTCGGCGATGGGGTTTGCCGGGTCCAGGTGCACGATATTGCGGCGGATCAGGGTGTCGCGCTGCTTGAGTTGCGCGCGCGCCTGAGGATCTTCGACAGGTTTGGCCGCTTCGACCAGCTTCAGCCAGTGCTCCACATAGGCAAAGATTTTCGGCTCGACCTTTTCGCGGTAGAAGTCCAACGGCACCACGCCAGCCAACGCTACAGGCGAGAGCGAACCGCGAATAAACGGCATGGCCGCATTGAAAGGCTTCACACCTGCCTCGAACAACTCCGCCTGCAGGCTCATGTAAATGTCGTTCAGGGGTGCCAGGTATTTTTCGACATGCTCCGGGTAGGACAGCGGCTCGTAGCGCGGCATCGGGTCCACGTAGAAAAAGGCATCAGGCAAGGTGCCGAATGCCATACCCAGGTGCGGAACATCCACGCTGTCGTTCAGGTAGATGGTCAGGTGAATGTTGGTGAAGGTGTTCTGCGGAACACCGATATTCGAATGGATGACCCAGTCCACCGGCGATGCATCGCCGGTGAAGGTGCGCATCCTGCCCACATGCTCGCCCTTGAGATCATCGAAGGTGTGCAGATCGGCACAGCGCATGTCCTCTTTCAGCGACAGGCGGTTCTGAATCAGTTCCCACACGCGGTCGCGGGTGGTCATCACCGCATCGAAGATTTCACTCGTATCGATATGTTCATTACCGGCGAGGTGCGCGGCGAATTCTTTTGTCAGATTTTTGGTGTTTTCCATATCAATAGTTCTCTATTGGCTGGTTGCAATTGCAGAGATGGAAGACGGCTTGTCGGCCGCGCTTTGAATTGAAAGGTGTTTGCGCAGCCAAAGGCTCCAGACGCAGACAGCAAAGTTCAGTACGCCGAACAGCACGAAGGGGGCGCTGGGCGATACCTTGGCGAACAGGACGCCGCCGCCAGAGGTGCCGAGTAAAATTCCAAACGCGCCGGCAACACCGAAGAAGCCGATGGTTGCACCGCGATAGGCTTCTGGCGCTTGCTGGCCAACAAGGGCCTGGCTGCTGACAAACGCACTGATTTCGGCAATACCCATGACAAACAACAGGGCAATTACCCAGTCGGCAGTGGGGTCGTGGATCAGGAACACCGCACCGTAAACAATGGCTGCCAGCCCCGATGCCATGGCGACGGCGGTTACCCGCGTGGTGCGGTCTGCGATCAGGCCCATCATCACGGAACCGAGCAGGGCACCGGCAACCGTCGCCAGTACTCGCGGGACCGCCAGCTGGAACATGGCTTCGCTGGCGGTCAGGCCCAGTTCACGGGTTCCGTACTGGACCAGCCACAGTGAAATAAATGCGCCCGTCACGGCGAGGTCGCCACGGGAAATAAACGCGGCACCGTAGGACAGCGCGGTCTGGGGATCCCTTGCGGCTTTGAGCCCGCCGATCAATGTACGTGCCAGGGACTCCCGGGCCTTGGTGGCGGTTTGCGCGACTCTCGGTGCCAGTCCCGCCAGTGCGACCAATGCTGCGACCAGGCCCAGGGCGCCCGCCACGGCGAAGGTGCTTTGCTGCGCGGTCAGTTCATCCATACCTTGTCCGCTGAATACGCGGGGCAGGCTGGCGAGTATGGGAGGAATAAAAGCACCCAGGGTGGCAGCCATTGCCTGCATGCCATTGGCGCGACCGCGGGATGATTCCGAGGCGTAATCGGCGACTACGGTCACCATCATTCCGATCATGGCGGCGCTGCCCACGGCGACCAGAAGGCGGAACGCAACCAGCTGGGCAATCGAGCCGGCATGGGGGTAGAGAGCAAATCCGATACCGGTCAGCGCCAGACCGAAAACATAGACCGGCCGGCGGCCAATGCGATCGGAGAGGGCGCCCGCGGTGCCAAGCAACAGGATGAATACCAGTTCCTGCATTGCCCCCAGGTAACCGGTCACCATGGCCTGTGTTTCCTGGGCGATGCCCATTACGTGCAGCAGGCCCGGTTGCAGGACCGACAGGGCACCTGCATAGCCAGAAGAGATAAACACCGCAAACAGGTAGGTTGCGAAGTTATTGCGGGAGATGCCGGGTGCCAGTGGGACGCCGAGCCAGGTTTTTGTGGGCGGATGGTTGGTGGTCTGGTTATTTGCATCCATGGTGCAGGGCCTCGCCATTGCCGGGCTGTTCCCAGCAGTTTTATATTCTTATACGTTCTTATTTAAAATCTTCAAAGTCCGTGCTGCGCGAACTGGTCTTCGCGCTTTCTTACCAGCCCCTTTACCAGCCGGGCAGCGATTTTGCCGCTGGTCAGCCAGCGAATTTTCTTTCCACTTCTGTTACAAGCCAGAATTTCTTCGGCCAGGTAAGCGGAAACCGTATCCACCTGGTCCACCAGGTTATTCATGAACTTGCGTGAGCGGGCGAACTTTTCCGGGTCCTGGGCAGCTTCGCGAATGACCGCTTCGGTAATAACCATGCCCGGGCGAATTTTGCCCACCAGAATACCTGTGTCTTTCAGTTCACTGGAGAGGGCGTCGGTAAAATAGTCCAGGGCACGCTTGGTGCTGCCGTATATACCCATGCCCGGGAAGTATTCACCGTCACTGCCGCCTCCCAGCATATTGAAAATCTTGCCGCTGCGCTGCTTTTTCATACCCGCTGCTGCGACCCGGCACCCATTGATAGTACCGAATAGATTGGTCTGCACCATCGCATCAATTTCTGACTGCGGAGTTTCTAAAATTTGCCAGCTGGTGCGCGCGAGCCCAGCGTTATTGATCCAGATATCGACCCGGGTAAACGCCTCCTCAGCGAATTCCCACAGCGCTTGCACTTGCGCCGGGTCACTGGTGTCGCAGGCAAAGCCCCGGCACTTGCGCGCGGGAATCTGTAACCGGTTGAGTGCGGTCCACACGGATTCTTCACTGCGTCCACTGATGACCACTTTGTGACCATTGTCCAGGAAGGCTTTGGCAAGGCCGAAGCCGATGCCTTTGGTACTGCCGGTAATGACGATATTGGCCATGCTGCAAGTCCGTGTGAGAGTCCGTTTGAGTTTCCGGGAGTCAGTCGTGGAAGTCTTCGTGGGAATTAGTGTAATAAAGATATATCAATAGTACAATTGGTCCCGTTAGGATTTTATGCAATGACTGGGCCCAATCACCGGGCTCGAATGCTTGCCTGGAACGATTGGAAGGAAATGACAATGCCAAAAGTCGCCGCGCTGCAGTTTGCCACTGGAACAGAGATCGACGAAAACCTCGCCACCTGTATCCGAATGATTGATACGGCGGCGGCCGCTGGCGCGCGGCTGATGGTGTTGCCGGAATTCTGCAATCGCATCTCCTGGTATAAAGATCAGGATCAGGCGTGGGACTGCGCACTGGATCTTCATGGGCCATTTCTTGACGCAATTGCTGAGCGAGCGCGCTTCCACGGCTGTTACGTTTTGATCAATGTGTCCCTGCGACGTGAGAAACCGGATATCACGGTGACTTCACTCATGTACGGCCCCAAGGGGGATCTGCTGGGTGAGGCCGACAAGCAGAGCCTGATGGGGCACGAGAATGACTTCTTCACCCCCGCTAGGAGAGCTGCCGGGCTGGTAGACACCGAGTTCGGCCGGATAGGCTTTGTGGCCTGTCGCGATGGAATCAGTTTTGAACCCTCGCGGCGCCTGGCGCTGGCAGGGGCCGACCTGTTGTGCAATTCCCTGAATTCATTTGCGTTTGATGAGGCCAGCCTGCATGTGCGGGCCCGTGCGGCGGAAAATCGTCTGATCATGATTGCCGCAAACAAGGTCGGACCGCTGGTACCAGAGGCGGAATTGGCCCAGGTCAGCACAATGACCGAGATTCCCCAGGCGTTACTTTATGGCGCCGGTGAAAGTCAGGTGGTTGGCGTCGATGGTCGTCCACTGGTGGAGGGGAAGCGAGGGGTTGAGCAGGTCGTGATCGCCGACATCCCGGATCGCGACGCGCGCCTCCAGCTAAGCATGGGAGTGCTGGCCCGCCGTAAGTCTGCGCTCTATGAGGGGCTCAAGCAGAATGCTATAGCGCCCCAAGAGGATGCTGCGGCGGTTGTTGATGTCGCGTTGTTGGATCCCTGCGGGGAAGGGGAGGCCGCGATCGACCGCGCCGAAGCCCTGATTATGGACTTGCCCGACAATGTTGCCCTCGCGATATTGCCCGCATGTTTCCCGGTCCGCGATGCCGCAGAAGACTGGGAGCGCACACTGGGACTATGCCGAATTGCGGAAGCGCGGCTGTCCGAGGTGTGCCGCCGCAAGGGGATAAAAGTTTGTATGAGCGTGATTGAAGAGGGGCAGTACAGCTCCCATCACGTTGGTTTATTGCTGAATGAAAATGGACGTGCAATGGCGCAGCCACAATTGCACCGCTGCCCCCTGGGACTCGCGCCGGGCGGCACCGAGTTGCAGGTATGCGACCTGCCATGGGGGCGCGTTGCGCTGCTTGTGGGAGACGATTGCCTGTACCCGGAGCTGGCCCGCATCGCGGCACTGCAAGGGGTGCATTGCCTGCTGGCTATACCGTCAGCGGGAATGCGCTGCAAAAGCGGCAGGGGGCATAACTTACCCCTGCTGTTGGCGGCGCGGGCGGCGGAAAACCGGGTGTGTCTGGTTGCCGCTACCCGGGCAGGCAAGGGCGGCTTGCTCGCGAGCCTGGAGCAGGAATTCACCCTGATGGAACCCTGGCATCAACGCCGCTTTGACGGATATATCAATCACCCCCTGATCACTTCCCAGCAGGGGGAGGTAACCATAGCGACATTGCACCCGGCGGCCGCGGCAAACAAAATGCTCTCCGCCAATACGCACCTTTTGCGTGATCGCGCGCACCAGTCCACCGACTATCTGCTGCCAGTGCAAACCGGAGCAACGGCATGATTCCGGACAGGGCCGGTGGTGCTGTGCTGGCGCGAGGAGAGTATGAATACCGCTGCAATGACGACGTTGCCCCACTGAGCGAGATCTGGCAGGTAGCGCAGATGTCAAATGGATACGAGATCTCGAGTACGCGCACGGTGCCCTCACAGTCCCTGGTGATCAGGGCCCGCGCACAGGTCGTCAGTGGTTCCATCGCTCGCTGCTGGCTCAGGTGGTGTGTGCAGGGTGGCGAAGAGTGCCTGGCGACGGCAACTTACCGTGGTGATCGAAAGCGGAAAGCAGGGGGGCTGTATCGCTTCCGCCGTGCGGGTTTTCCGGTCAGAAGTGTCCCGGTCAAAGAGCAGCACTATTTTCCATTATTGCGTGTGTTTTCCGGCCAGCTTCTTGGGGCGCTTGCCGCAGAGGGTGGCCGTGGTGAAGTGCTGGTGCCATGGATTCAGGATCCAGCCCGGTCCGACAGGCTGTTTACCCCGGACTTTTCGTTGCGCACCCTGGAGCATCTCGGGGTGGAGCGGGGAGGTGATGGCGGTGGGCGAGTAGACTGCTACCGCTATGGAGGTGGTCAGTATGAAAACAGCGCAGAGTACCGGCTACGCGATGGTTTGTTGTTGGACTATCGCTGGCAACAGGGTGAAAAAATCTGGCACGTGCTGCTGAAAAACGTTTGCGGGCAATGGCCTGGAGAAAAACTCTGGCCTCATGCCCGCCCGAAGCCCGCACTGACAAGCGCGGTGCATGAGGGAGTCGGAGAAGAGGTGGTGCGGTAACACCCGTTAGATTTCGTCCGCTTTCAGGTCCATCTGGTACTGGAAGCGGTCGGGGTGGTAAAGCACGTGCATAAAGTCCACGAGCTGTTCCTTGCCGTTCACCTTCGTGTAAGAGCGGCGGGTCAGGCTAAGTAAGGGAGCGCCTGCCGTGGTGGCCAGTTCTCGTGCGCTTTCACGGGTGGCGGCTTCGGCACTCAGGGTCTGGGTGACGTGGGTGATTTCCAGTCCCTGTTTGCGGAAAACTTCCAGTCTGGGTGTTTTCTCGAATTGCTTGGCGGATACCTTCCGCTTCAGGCCTGCGGTCCAGCTTACGTAATAGCCGAACGGTGCGCCGTCACGGGAGCGCGTACGCTCCAGTCGCAATGCGGTTTCGCCGGCTTCCAGATCCAGTTCCTCGCGAATTTCCGCCGGGGGTTGCAGCATTTCACAAGTGCGGACTTCCACCTCGGAATGCCGTGCCATGCTTTCGATTTCCTGCAGCATGCCGACCAGTGGCGCCTTTACCGGCTGCTGCTGGTACTCGTAAATCACGTGCGTGCCTTTGCCGCGGCGACGTTCGACCAGGCTCTCAGCGGCCAGCTCATCCATTGCCCGCTTGGCGGTAATGCGGGAAACGCTGAACGATTCCGCCAGCTGCAATTCTGTAGGCATCTGGTCGCCATGCTCCAGTGTTCCGTTCAGGATGGCATTTTTCAGCAGCGTATAAAGCTGGTAATACAGAGGTGCATGGGACTCTTCAGACAGCGATTCCAATTGCTGTTTACTGAATAGTGTATTTACTGCGTCCATAGCGTCGCGTCCTTCAGCCCGTCGGGAAAGCGCATAATGATATAACATTCTATGTCAAATGCCAGCCGGCCTCAGGCCGGCTCTGCGACGGGCTGCGCACATTCCTTTAGCAAGGCGTTCGCAGGTGCGGAAAAAACGCCTTGCTGGGCGGTAATAAACTCGAGTACGCGCTCCAGGTAAGCGATTCTATGGGGTTGCCCCAGCATCCAGGGGTGGATGTTCAGCGCGAGAATCCGACCGCCCTGGTCCTGTGCTTCTGCGAGCAGGAAGCGGCACGCATCCTCGATCTGTTCCGCGTAGGACGTTTCCGAGTGCAGGTTGTTACGCAAAATGAACTGGTCTTCCAGTTCGGTGGATAGCGGCATTGCCCACAATGCGCCGCTGTCGGTATGAAAGCGGTAGGGCATGTCATCGTTTACCCAGTCACAGAAATACTCAACGCCCTGCTCCGCTAGTAGGGCGGGGGTATTTTCACTGTGCGTCTTGCCCGGGCTGAGCCACCCGGTAATCGCTTGGCCGCTGGCTTTGCGCAGGCTGCCCAGAGTGCGGGATATCCATTCTTTTTCCAGGCCCTTCGACTGGCCGCCATAGTGCGGGGTGTCCATATTCCAGCCATGGGCAATCACTTCGTCACCGCGCTCACGCAACATGTCCATCAGGTAGGGGGTGCGCTGAACCAGGTCCCCATTGATGGCAAAGGTCGGTTTTACGCCGTATTTGTCGAGTGCGCGCAAAATTCGGTAGATGCCGACCCGGTTGCCGTAATCCCTGAGGGAATAGTGGCGCAGGTCGGGGTAGGGCATGGTCATTCCGCCCGCTGGTGGGAAAGGTAAGCCGCGCTGATTGAGCGGAAAATACTGCAGGCTCACATTAACCCAGAGGGCAAGTTTTCCCTGTTGCCAGTGCACGGGCTCGCGCTCAGTCAACATCTGCCAGGAGTAGTGGCTGTGATCCATGCCGTAATGGCGCTCGGGGTACTGGAGGTGCTCCGGCCCCAGGGGTTCCAGATCGCTCATGATTGGGCTGCCTCCTGCTGCGCCGAGCCATTTTTCACGGCGATATCGGCGCGCGCATCGTCGTAATGGTTTTCCAGATAAAACTCGGCGATTTCCCGACCGGTGGTTACCCACACATCGGAGTGGCCGGTAATGTATTCCAGCGCTTCTTCGAAGGCGCGCAGCCGGTGTGGGCAGCTCACCTGGTAATTGTGCGTAGGGATGCACATAACAGTGCCGTTCTCCGCACCCTCCTGATAAAGCCGGTCGAAGTTTTCCCGCAGCATCTGCCCGTATCGGCGCGGTTCCACCTTGTTGACCACATAGGCGATGGTGTCGTTCATCTCCAGAGAGTAGGGGATTGACACAAACCGTTTTCCGCTGCGCAGGTTGATCGGTGTGGGTTGATCATCATGGAACAGATCACAGGTATAGAATCCCCCCTCGTCGCCGAACAGCTCTGTGCCGACTTCGGCAAACAGGTCCAGCGTCTCTTCCGAGTGGGACAGGGCCGGTGCCAGATAGCCCGCGCACTTCTGTTCGGTATGGCGATAGATGGTTTCCATCGAGTCGCGAATCATTTCACGCTCCTGTTCGGCTGACATGCCGTAGGTGTAGCGCGTGTTGTAAATTCCGTGACTGAAGAACTCCCAGTTGCGCTCGCGGCAAAGCTCGATGATTTCCGGGTGGTGATCGCACAGCGCGGTGGAGAGAGAGATAGATCCGCGGATGCCGTATTTATCCAGTAGCGCCATCTGGCGCATGTGACCAACGCGGTTACCGTAATCGCGGATACTGTAACCGGGAACTGCCGGGCTGGGCTGCGGCCATGCCTTGCGGTGAGGGTTGGCTGGCGGGTTCAGCTCGTAAAATTCGATATTCGGCGCGACCCAGAAGGCTACCCGGGCCCCATTGGGCCAGGTCAGGCGCGGTCTCTCATGGTAGGGCCAGTAATCGTAAAAGCCGGGATCGGAGCGCATGGATGGCCTCGTCAAGCTGCAGGTTGCGGTTCAGTTATTGTTGTTTTCCAGCCATTGGAACACTTCCGCCACATCCACCACATCCGCATACTTTAGTGACAGATCGGTCAGGTTGGCGAAGTGGTAGCTTTCGTGTTTATCCGCCACGCACTCCTCGGGAACAATAGTGCGGTAGCCGCGGGACAGGCTGTCCACTGCGGTGGCGCGGATGCAGCCGGAGGTAGAACCGCCGGTGATGATCACGGTGTCCACCTGGTGCCATACCAGCAGGGATTGCAGCTGGGTTTCAAAGAAGGCGCTGGGCATTTTCTTGCAGTAAATCACGTCGCGCTGGCGGTCAATTTCCACGCGGTCATCGAACTCGCTTCTGGTGGAATCGAACTTGATGTTTTGCAGTGAGTCCGGTGTGTCGGTGCGGGTGCCCCAGATGCCGGCATCCTCTCCCGAGTCCATATAGGCCACGTGGGTCCAGACTACCGGCCAGCCCTTGGCGCGGAAGCTCTTTGCCAGCTCGTTGACGTAGTGCATCTGGTTGGGGTCGGTCTCATAGGCTGTCTTGAACAGGTCGGTGCGGGTGTAGGCTTTCTGCGGATCTACATTGACCAGGGCTGCTTTGCGCCCAAACCCGAAGCGTTTGCGCGCGGGGTTCGCTTTCACTTCCAGATAAAGCTCTTTGGCTGTCTTTGTTGTGGTTTCCATGGTCTGCCCCCGGAAATTTGGCTGTAGGGTAATAGTTGCTCTAGGCGATGTCTGGTATTGCAAGAGCCCGTTTCAATAGATGCTAACAGCTCTCTGAATATCGCCTTTTGACTTATAGCAATGCGTGCACCGATTTCTCCGGCTATTGTTGCGCCAACCAATAAGAAAGTATCTGGACGAGAAGTACCCGTATGAGCGCTTACCTCTTTGTGAAGT
This sequence comes from Microbulbifer elongatus, assembly GCF_020524885.1. Lineage (GTDB taxonomy): Bacteria > Pseudomonadota > Gammaproteobacteria > Pseudomonadales > Cellvibrionaceae > Microbulbifer > Microbulbifer elongatus_A. Next base: position 1,343,995 of record NZ_JAIVKJ010000001.1, read on the forward strand.
TGTTGCACAACCTGTGCTTTGTTTACTGGCTGGGCGGGGACTTGGGGACCTTTTATGCCAGTCGCTACGTGGCCCGGCCAGATCTTTCGCCGCAGGCCCGCAGCACCGCGCTGACGATCATGATGGGCTGTGACCAGGGGCCGCGCTTCTGCATGCCCCTGATCCTGCCACTGGGATTGCAGCTTGCGTATATGTCCGGGCAATGGTCGGTGGCACCAATTTGGCTGTGGTTGGCCTGGGGGCTATGCCTCGGTTGGCTGGCACTGGTGGCGACACTGCATTTTGCTCACGGTAAGGCCTTCATCCCTAAGCTGACTAAGCTGGATTTCTACCTGCGGGTAGTGCTCATTGTCGGACTGTTGACGCTCGCGGGATATGCGCTGGCAACCAACTTCATCCTCAGCGCGGACTGGCTGGCGATCAAGCTGGGGATCTTCGCGCTGCTGGTTATGTGTGGTCTGTTCATTCGCATGCGTCTCAAAGTGTTCGGGGCGGCCTGGGGCAAGTTGATGTCTGGAGATGAAAGTGACTCCGTCAATCAGGTCATTCGCAGTTCCATCGCCTCCTGCCGGCCGTTTGTCTATCTAATCTGGGTGGGCTTGTTGGTTAATGCGGCTTACGGGCTGCACCTGATTTACTGATTGCAGGACTCCGCTTATGAAACTCTACAGTCTTCCGCATTCGCCTTACGCCGCGCGCGTCCGAATGCAGGCTCGTCTGGATAACCTGGCTCTGGAAATCCTGCCGCCGCCGGTGCCGCTGCGTACCGAGGCATTCCTCGAACGATTCCCTCTCGGCAAGGTGCCGGTGCTGGAACTGGAGAGCGGTGAAACCATCGCCGAGAGCTGGGCGATCATGGAGTATCTCGCGGAGACTAAGGCGGGTGGTGGCAGCACACTGCTGCCGGAAGATGCGCTCGCACGGGCGCAAATGCGTATGGTCGGTCGCTACGCCGACTTGCACCTTGCGGCCAATGCGCTGTTTCCGCTGTTTCGCGCGACCATGGGTGGCAGCGAAATTGATGCTGCTGGCATAGCGGATGCCCTGCGCGCGGAGTTGGCGAAAGGCGAGCGTCTGTTCTCCAGCATTGACCGCGACCGCGCGCTCAATCTTGGCGATGTGGCACTTGCGCCGACAATCCTTTATCTGCAGGAGTTGTCACCCGTGGTGGGGGTGCCGCAGCCACTGCAAGGATTTGCGCAGCTGGAGGCTTGGTGGGAAAGGGTGAATGGTGTCCGTGCTATCAGCGACACCTTGCAGGAAGTGCGTGTTGCTTATCAGGCTTTCGTGGAAAGCTTGGCGGCAAAGGCCTGACTCCTTTCTCAGCTTTTGCCGGTTTTTATATCCGTTTTTTCTCTGGCGTGCGCATTTCCCGGCGCGCGCGGCGCTCTTTTCTTCCCTGAATTCTGCGGTATTTGTATGCGATCGATCGGGTGTCACGGCGTCGCCCTTCAATCAAATGTTATATTGACATAACAATATCTCAAGAATAGGATGTTTTCATATTGGCTTAACAGGCGGAGGGCTTGCCATGTCTACCACGATCATTGTGCTGTTCAACCTGAAACCGGGCGTTAGTCCATCGGATTATGAGCAGTGGGCAAAGACCACGGATCTGCCCACCGTGCGCAAGTTGGGCTCGGTCAATCAATTTTCTGTGCTGCGCACATCGGGCCTGCTCGGTTCTGAGGCGCCGGCCCCTTACCAGTACGTCGAACTACTCGAAGTAAACGATATGGAGACGCTGGGTGCAGATGTTTCCAGTGAGACCATGCAGCGAGTGGCGGCTGAATTCCAGCAGTTTGCGGACAATCCGCAGTTCATGTTGACCGACGTTATTTGATCACCTGAAGCCGGGAGCGCAACAGATGGGCACAATTGGCAAGTATCCGGAACTGAAAGATAAGGTCGCCGTCATTACCGGCGCTGGCCGCCGCGATGGATTGGGTGAGGCAATGGCCCGTCGCCTGGCCGCGGAGGGCGTCAAAGTGGTGCTGACTGACATCGGTCACGGTCAGGGGGAACACCTGCCCGAGGACGCGGTTGGCACCAGCGCAGAGATGGAAGAAATTGCCTGTGAGTTGCGCGACGCAGGAGGTGATGTTGCGACATTCAACTGCAATGTTCTAGAGCCCCAGGAAGTGCAGGCGGCGGCGGAGTTTGCGCTGGGTCATTTTGGTGGCCTGGATATCTGGGTCAATAACGCCGGTATCGGTTACCTGATGGAGCCGGTGGTGGAGATGGGCGTTGATAAGTGGGACGCAGTACTGGGGGTAAACCTGCGCGGTGCCTTTCTCGGTATCAAATATGCCGCCGAGATCATGTTGCGCCAGAGGCAGGGTGGGCGAATCATCAATATCGGCAGCCAGGCGTCCAAGTCAGGCTTTGCCCACGCTTCCGCCTACACCGCATCCAAGCACGGGCTGGTGGGGCTCACCCGCTCGGCGGCGCAGGAGCTTGGGCCTGCCGGAATTACCGTCAATACCATCTGCCCGAATCATGTGACTACCGGCCTGGGAGCCTGGCAAAACGCCCATTTTTCTGAGGTTACCGGCAAAGGCCATGACCGCTACATGGAAGATATGCGCGCGCGCATTCCACTGGGGCGCCCCGGGTTGCAGGAAGACGTGGCCAAGGCCTGTGCCTTTCTCTGCTCTGATGAGGCTTCCTATATCACCGGCGAGGCGATGAATGTCTCGGGTGGTGAGGAATATCACTGAGTTGCCTGCGAGGGGTTATCCGGTATGAGTAAGCAAGTTACCTGGCCCGGCGATGCGCGGCTGGCGTTGTCGATTGTGGTCAATGTTGAGGAAGGTTCCGAGAGCACCTTGCTCGATGGCGACCGCGGTCCAGAGCCAGTTGATGAGCTGGGTGTAGCGCCGCGCAAACCCATCCGCGCACATGCCAATGAAAGTAACTATGAGTACGGCATTCGCGAAGGCTGGCCACGCATTCAGGCGCTGCTTGAGCGCTACCGGATCCCGGCCACTTTCTGCGCGGCTGCCGTTGCGCTCGAGCGCGCGCCGCAAATCGCACGTTTCATTGCGGACGGCGCGCACGAGGCGTGCAGTCACGGCTACCGCTGGCAGCATCAGTTTGGAATGAGTGAGGACGACGAGCGGGAATTTATTCGCGCGGCGATTACCTCCATTACCAAGACCACCGGGCAGCGCCCGAGAGGCTGGCTGAGTCGCTATCTGCACACCGATAACACCCGCAGGCTGTTGCAGGAAGAGGGCTTTGATTACCACATGGACGATTACAGTGCTGACGCCCCTTTCTGGGCGCCGGTACAGGGTTCCGACAAACCCATGTTGGTCCTGCCCTATGCAATCGACTCCAATGATATGAAATTCTGGACAGCGCCGTCACTGACGCCGCAAGCCTGGCTGGATTATGCCTGCCGGACACTGGATACCCTGTTGCAAGAAGGTGCCGGGCAGGCACGCATGATGTCCCTGGGGTTGCACCTGCGTATCATCGGCCGTCCCGGCCGAATCGGTGCGCTCGATGAATTCCTGCGCTATGCCAAGTCACAACCGGGTGTTTGGTTTGCCACCCGGGCGCAAATTGCCGATGCATTCACCGCACAGGTTCCGGCAAATCAGGTGCGTGAGCCGCTGCGTGGATGGGAGCACTTTTGATGTTTGACGCGCGTAGCCTGTTATTTGTGCCGGGGAATCGCCCGGAGCGGTTTGAGAAGGCCCTTGCCAGTGCCGCCGATGTTATCTGTATCGATCTGGAAGATGCGGTGCCGCAAGCGCAGAAATCGGAAGCACGCGAGGCGGTGAGCACATTTTTGTCGGCTTGTAATGCGGACCAGCGAGCGCGCCTGTGTGTGCGCGTGAGCGCGGTCGGCACTGAGGCGGGCAGGGCGGATCTCGCGGCACTGTCACAGAGTCCGTTACCCGCACGATTAATGCTGGCAAAGACCGAAACAGAAAATGATATTCCGCAAGCCGTCGGCTTGCTCGATGGCTCGGCGCGCTGGATTGCGTTGATCGAAAGCGCCGCCGGCCTGCTTTCGCTGGATGCCATTTGTCGTGGTTCAGGGTTGGATGCCGTGATGTTCGGCGGTGCCGATTTCGCCGCCCAGATTGGTGCCGAGTTTGCCTGGGAACCATTGCTTTGGGCGCGCTCGCAAATGGTGGTGACCGCAGCCGCGCATCGGTTACCAGTCATAGATGTCCCTTTTCTCGATATACAGGATGCGACGGGTCTGGAGCAGGAAACCGGGCGCGTCGCTGCGCTGGGCTTTTCCGCCAAGGCGGCGATCCATCCTGTGCAGGTTGAGCATATCCATCGTGGGTTTGCCCCGGCACCGGAAGCGCTGGAGCGGGCGCGCAAGACGCTTGAAGCATTTGAGCAGGCGCGCGGTGGCGCCGTGGTGGTGGACGGGCGCATGGTGGATCAGCCCATCGTCGACAGCGCGCGCCGGTTGATCGCACGGGCGCATGCCAGTGAAGAAATTGTGTAAATCGCAGTAGGAAATTGCATATGGCTGGAGAAATGAAACAGGTTGGTGAAAACCGCTATCGCGAAACCTTTGGACGGTTCTTTGATGACTTCAAGGTGGGGGACACCTATGAGCATCGTCCCGGTCGCACCATCACCGAGACCGACAACACCTGGTTTACCCTGTTGACCATGAATACGCACCCTGCGCATTTCGACAAGGAATATGCTGCGGGTACCGAGTTCGGCAAGCCCCTGGTGTGCAGTCCGTTCACCGTGGCGTTGATGGTCGGCATGAGCGTGACGGATATCAGTCAAAAAGCCATTGCCAACCTTGGCTGGGATGACATTCGCCTGACCGCGCCACTGTTTGTTGGTGACACGCTTTACGCGGAATCCGAAGTATTGGACAAGCGCGAATCCAAGTCCCGCCCAAACCAGGGCATCGTTACTGTCCGCACACGCGGTATCAAGCAGGACGGCACCGAAGTCTGCTCATTTGTACGCAAAGTACTGGTGTGGAAGCGCGGTGCCGAAATGGAAGACAAAGTGAATTACTGAGCAGTCGAATAATCAGGAGACGGTGATGAGCTGGAGCGCAGAAGACGAGGCCGCAATCCTCGATACCATTGACCGGTTTGTGGCCAATGACGTAGCACCGATTGCACGGGAGAAAGACCTCGCTGATGAGTATCCCCATGAGTTGGTAGATACCATGAAAGAACTCGGCCTGTTTGGCGCCACCATCGGTGAGGCTTACGGCGGACTTTCATTATCTGCGGCCACCTATGCCCGCATCGTGCAGAAAATTTCTGCGGTTTGGATGGCACCGGGTGGTATTTTCAATTCCCACCTGATCATGGCCGCCGCAATCGAGCGTTTTGGTACTGAAGAGCAGAAGCAGCAGTTTTTGCCTCAGATGGTCGAAGGCAAGCTCCGTGGTGGTATTGCCCTGACCGAGCCGAATGCCGGTACCGATCTGCAGTCCATTCACTGTGTGGCACGACGGGATGGTGATGAGTATGTGGTAAATGGCAGCAAGATGTGGATCACCAATGCGCTGAACGGCAATTGCCTGGCACTGCTGGTGAAAACGGACCCCGACGCTGAACCGCGCCATCGCGGTATGTCCATGTTTGCCATCCGCACCAAGGACGACGACGGCAACCTGTTGCCGGGCATCACCATCAACAAAATCAAGAAAACCTGTTACCGGGCCATCGATACGGCCGAAGTCGTTTTCGAGGACTTCCGGGTGCCGATCGATAACCTGATCGGCGGCGAGGAGGGGCGCGGATTTCATATCGCGGTGGGCGGCCTGGAGCTGGGCCGCATCAATGTGGCAGCGCGCGGCGCGGGTATCGCCCAGGGGGCGCTAAAGCTGGCACTGCGCTATGCGCAGGAGCGGGAAACCTTTGGCAAACCCATCATCCAGCACCAGGCGATCCAGCTGAAGCTGGGGGAAATGGCGGCAAAGGTGGAAGCGGCCAAGTTGCTGGTTGACCAGGCCGCGCGCATGTACGACAGCGGCCAGCGCTGCGACCTGGAGGCGGGTATGGCCAAGTACTTCGCCAGTGAGGCCGGAGTCTTCTGTTCCCAGGAGGCGATGCGGATTTTTGGTGGCTATGGATTCTCGACGGAATACGAGATCGAGCGCTACTACCGCGATGCCATGCTGATGTGCGTGGGCGAGGGGACCAATGAGATGCAGCGCATCATTATTGCCAAGCAACTGGCGGCGCGCGAGGCTATTTGATGGAGACCACCAAACCGCTCGCCGGTATCCGTGTTATCGCCGTTGAACAATACGGTGCGGGGCCATTTGGCTCCATGCAGTTGGCGGATATGGGCGCGGAGGTCATCAAGATTGAAAACCCGGCGACCGGTGGCGACATCGCGCGACAGTCTGGTCCATATTTCCTTGGCGACAACGACAGCGATTTTTTCCAGACGTTTAACCGCAACAAAAAAAGTCTGACACTGGATCTAAAAAGTTCTGCGGGCCGCCAGGTCTTCGAGCGCCTGGTAAAGAGCGCAGATGTGGTAATGAACAACCTGAGAGGTGATCAGCCAGCAAAACTGGGCCTTGATTACGACAGTTTGGGCGCGATCAAGCCGGAGATTATTTGCGGCCACCTGTCTGCCTACGGCAGGGACAATGACCGGGTCAATTGGCCGGGCTACGACTACCTGATGCAGGCCGAAGCCGGTTTCATGGATCTCACCGGTGAGCCGGGCGCGCCGCCCGCACGCTTCGGTCTGTCGATGGTGGACTTCATGAGCGGCGTCACTCTGGCCATGGGCGTTTTAGGGGCTCTTGTTGGGGTCCTGCGCGGAGGCCGGGGCCGGGATGTCGACGTCAACCTGTTTGACGTGGCCATCACCCAGCTGACCTACCCCGCTACCTGGTACCTGAACCGCGGTCACGAGACCGAGCGGGTATCCCGTTCAGGGCATCCATCCACGGTGCCGTGCCAGACCTATCGCACAGCGGATGGCTGGTTGTTCGTGATGGCGATGACGGAAAAGTTCTGGCACATACTGGTGGAAGGGCTCGGCAGAAAAGATCTGCTGGCGGATTCGCGCTTCGCAACCGTGGCGGAGCGCCGGGCGCACCGTGAGCAGTTGACTGAAATTCTCGATGTCGAGTTCGCGCATCACTCCACTAACTATTGGCTCGAACGTTTCGCTGGGCGATTGCCAGTGGCACCCGTAAACCGCTTTGCTCAGGCGATGGACAACCCATGGCTGGCACAGACCGGCATGCTGCAGCCGATGCCTCACGTTGATAATAGTCAATTCAGGGTGCTGGCAAGCCCGTTAAAATTTGATGGAAACAGGCCCCCAGGTTCCGGCTGCTCCAGACTGGGCGAAGATACCGGGGACCTGCTGGAAGGGCTCGGGTACTCAGTCGCAGACATCGAATCGTTGGCTGCCGAGCGAGTCATCTGAGCGCCTGCATTTTTAGGCTCTGAGTGGAGACAATTTGTCCATGAAGTTACAAGGCATCCGAGTTGTCGATCTGTCTCTATTCCTGCCAGGGCCACACCTGACCATGATGATGGCCGATCACGGTGCAGAAGTGATCAAGGTCGAGCCGCAATCTGGAGAGCCCACGCGCAATATCGGACTGCGCCAAAACGGCGAAGCAGTCTGGTTCCGCAATACCCATCGCGGTAAAAAAAGCCTCTGCCTGAATCTCAAGGATCCGGCGCAGAAAGCCCAGCTGTTGTCTCTCATCGAAACCGCAGACGTTTTCGTGGAGGGGTTCCGGCCAGGTGCCATGGCGCGCCTGGGGTTGGATTACGCCTCCCTCAGTGCACTCAACCCCCGGCTGGTTTACTGCTCCATTTCTGCATTCGGGCAGACAGGCGAAAAAAGCCTGAAGCCAGCACATGATCTCAGTATTCAGGCAGAATCCGGAACCGTATTCCTTAATGAGGGGAGTGACGGCGAGCCGTGTTCTCCTGCGATGCCAGTGGCGGACATGGCTGGGTCACTGATGGCATTATCGGGCATACTGATGGCGTTGCTGCGACGCACCGAGACCGGTAAAGGCGATTATCTGGATATCTCCATGCAGGACAGTCTTGTGGCGTGGTTGCCAAACGCGCTGGGACCGGTTTTTGCGGAAAATCGCTCGCCCAGTGTCAAAGATGAGCGCTCCTGGGGTGGCAACGCGATGTATCGCATTTATCGCACCAGTGATGGACGTTACCTGACACTTGGCGGCAGCGAGGTAAAGTTTGCGCAAAACCTGTTTGCCAAATTGGGACGCCCGGACCTCGCCGAGGTCTGCAAGCGCCCACCGGGTGCACAGGAGGAAGCGATCGCCTATTTGCAGGCGGAGTTTGTCCGGCGTTCTCTGCCCGAATGGGAAGAGTGGTTTACCGACCTCGACGTTTGCTGGTCGCCGGTGCGACTGCTGCACGAAGCGCTGGAGGAAGAGCACCTCAAATCGCGCCAAATGGTATTTGAGGATGAGCAGGGCAACCGTCATCTCGGGGTGCCGATAAAGTTTTTGGACGAGCCGGCAAAGGTGAATACACAATTGCCGGAATTGGGTGAGCACAACCAGAGCTTGCTGGATACCAGGCAGGAAGCCTGACGACAAAAGAATTAGTTAATACAAAAATAAGTGATCCTCGCGTTTTGCAAGTGCGTAAACATGCTGAGATCAATAACACACTGAGGTGGTAAACATGCTGACTAACCTTTGGTATGTGGCAGAGTGGTCAAAAGCCGTAAAAGACAAGCCTGTACGGGTGAAACTGCTGGGGCAGAACTTTGTCCTGTTTCGTGACAAGAACGGTAAAGTGAATTGCCTGAGCGATGTGTGTATACACCGTGGCGGTTCACTCTCCAAAGGTTGGACCACCAAGCGGGACTGTGTGGCATGCCCTTATCACGGCTGGGAATTCGATGCGGAAGGGAAGGTGCAGTTTATTCCCTCTCGCGGTGAGGGGGCCCCGATACCTGAACGCGCGCGTATTGACGCTTATCCCACCGAGGAGCGCTACGGGATGATCTGGGTGTTCCTGGGGGATCTGCCAGAGGAAGAGCGCTACCCGATTCCAGAGTTTCCTGAATACGATGACAAGGACAACTGGCGAGCGGTGGAAGTTGAATACAACTGGACCGGGTCGGTAGATCGTGTGGTGGAAAACGGAATCGATATTGCGCATACCTCGTTTGTCCATCCCGGTTTTGGTTATCAGGAAATGGCGGACAAGAATGAGATCCTTAAAGTGGATCGAGGTGAGTACTGGGGTTCATCGGATAACGTGCTTTACCCACCACAATTGGAAGGCAATTTCGGCCTCATGAAGCTGTTCCGTGAAGACAAGGCTGCCACCTATGTGAGTCCGGCGTTTTACCTGCCAGGACATTGCGTGCGCTTGCACATCAAGGTGAACTCCTGGATGGAAATGGTGATCTTCGATGCGAATACTCCCATCGATGAAAATACCACGCGCTCATTTGCGGTGCAGGTTCGCAACTTCTTCAAGTGGTCGATTTTCGATAACGGTGCGAAGAAGCGCACCAAGAAAGTGTTTGGAGAAGATGGTGACATCGTGTCAGAACTGTCGCCCAATTACCTGCCGGAATCCCTCGAGCATGAAGTGTCCGTTGAACAGGACAAGTTTATGAGTGCCTGGCGGATGATTCGCCGCAAACATATCGAGGAAAAAGGCTGGAAGATTGATACCAAGGCCATGAAACCGTTCGAGGGTGAAAAGGTATTTACCATCCCATCACCCGCGCGTCGTTTGAACCCGCACTTTAAGTGGGCCCTGGATACGGTGCCGTTGATCGCGCCAACCCGCCGCAGTGTGGTTGCCCGGGAAGATGATCCTGCATCGACCGAGCCCGTCTGAAAAGGAAAAGGGGATCAGTAAGGATTGGTTCTCTCCTTTCACAATCAAAAAAGCCGCGCTAATGCGCGGCTTTTTTGTTTAGTACTTTTTTGATTGGTGCCTGTTCTTTTTATGCGTGCTTCCGGTGTCGACGCCTACTGTTGTTACCGCGGCACCGGTTTCCGCTTGGCGTGTGAACCAGCGGCGAAACCGGGGGAAGAAAACAGGGAGGGGAACAGGGTGGGAAGCACTAGTATCAATGTGGCTGCAGTAAATGGGATCAGGCGCTCTGCCCAGTCTCCGGCAGTGTTGGGCAGCAGCGACAAGAGTACCGCCAGGAAAAAGCCGGTCGCTATCGAGCGCAGTACCGCCGCAGGTGATAACTGCACACCTGCCAGCCGGACCAGTATCGTCGGTCCAAATGCGGAGCCGATTGCCACCCAGGCAAAGAGTACTCGCTCGAAGATCGTTGCCGGCAGGTAGAGCGCAATGAGCACCGCAAACACGGCCACCATCAGCATCGAAAGACGCGACAGCAAGAGTTCCCGTTGTGGTATCAGGCGCTGCAGCCTGAGGTCATGTGAAATTGTGGAGGCAACCACGAGGAGCATACTGTCGGCTGTCGACATAATGGCGGACAACACTGCCGCCAGAAGCACGGCTGCGACCACAGGTGGGAAGAGCTGAGTTGAGAGCTGAAAAAACAGCGTTTCCGGGTCCTGCAGATCTGGAATCAGGATTTTACCGAGCAGACCAAGGGTAAACATGCTGAAAAACACAATGGAGAACCATCCTATTGACAGAACCTGCGCCTGCTTGAGGGCGCGTTCATCCCTAAGTGCCATATAGCGATTGAGGAGGTGCGGTTGCCCAAGCGCGCCAATACCAATAGCCAGGTTACCGACCACAAACCCGAGCGCGGCCAGCCCCGTGTTTTGTCCGCTGAGGGATAGCGCCTGCTGGCTGAAAAGCTCGGACTCAAGGATATCTTGCCAGCTGCCGATACTCATGAACGCGACGGTGGGCAGGAGTAATGCGGCAATGAGCATCAATCCCCCCTGTAAGGTGTCTGTGATGCTTGCTGCCCAGAAACCACCCATAAAGGTATAGATGGTGATGATGGCTGCTCCGAGAATCAGGCTCTCGGCCAGTGGAGTATCAAATGCAGAGGAAAAGGTCGTGGCAGCACCTTGAAATTGCGCAGCGATATAAAACACGAAGGACAGCAGAATAACCAGTGAGGCGAGCAGGCGGATTCCCTGGTGGGAAGTTGGTTGGTCCACTTGCGGATCGTCAGCGAGAAAACCGGTCAGTGTGATCTGGCCGCGTGCGCGTGTGTAGCGCATCAGTCTCGGAGCGATCCACAGCCAGGCGAAGACACATCCCGCAACGGCGCCAGCCACTATCCATATTGCAGACATTCCCAGTACAAATGCCGCTCCGCTCATTCCCAGCAATGTCCATGCGGAGGCGCTGCTGGCGCCATAGCTGATGGCTGCTACCACAGGGCCAAGATTGCGTCCTCCGAGGAAATAATCGCTCGTCGTTTGCGTGCGTTGCTGTGACCACAAGCCAATTAACAGCAGGACGACCTTATAGATTACCAGTGTGTAAATCGCGACTGTAATGTCCATGGTTTGCCTTTGTTTCTGCTTTTTTTTGCATGAGGTGCAGTGAATATCTCAGGTTCTCCATCTGAGTACATGCACAAATGGTTGGGATGTGAGATGAAATTGCGATTTATCAAAAATCTGTATATCAAAATATTTTGATATAGGTTTGTCTGGGTAGACTGGGTGTAAGGCGTCGCTGGTAGACACTTTTGGCGCTCGCACAAAAGCAAATAAAAGGGTAGAAGCACCTATGTCTGAATATTCTGTTTTTACGTCGGAATCCGTGTCCGAAGGTCATCCGGACAAAATGGCCGACCAAATTTCTGATGCCGTGCTGGACGCAATCATTGCACGCGATCCCGATGCCCGCGTCGCGGTCGAATCTGTGGTGAAAACCGGGCTTGCCATGCTGGTGGGTGAGGTTACTACCAGTTGTTACGTAGATCTTGAAGATGTGGTTCGGGACGTGATTACCGGCATAGGTTATGACAGTTCCGATGTAGGCTACGACGGTTCCACCTGTGCGGTGATCAATGCTATCGGCAAGCAGTCAGTGGATATCAATCAGGGCGTTGACCGTGCGAAGCCGGAAGACCAGGGTGCGGGTGACCAGGGGCTGATGTTCGGATACGCCACCAATGAAACACCTACCCTGATGCCGGCACCTGTGTATTACGCGCACCGACTGGTTGAGCGGCAATCCTACTTGAGACAGAAGAACATTCTGCCGTGGCTGCGTCCCGATGCGAAAAGCCAGGTAACCTTCCGCTATGGTGAAGACGGCAAGCCGGAAGCGATCGATGCAGTGGTGCTATCCACACAGCACGCGCCGGACATCTCTCAAGAAGACCTCAAGGCAGCGGTAATGGAAAACATCATTCTTGAAGTCCTGCCCAGCGAATTGCTGCATGAGGATACCCAGTACCACATCAATCCGACCGGCAATTTTGTGATCGGAGGTCCGGTGGGTGATGCCGGCGTAACCGGTCGCAAAATTATTGTAGATACCTATGGTGGCATGGCCCGACATGGTGGCGGTGCGTTTTCTGGTAAGGACCCCTCCAAGGTAGACCGTTCCGCTGCCTATGCCGGGCGTTATGTTGCCAAGAATGTGGTCGCAGCGGGTCTGGCGGATCGCTGTGAAGTCCAGGTTTCCTACGCAATTGGTGTTGCCGAGCCGACCTCGGTATCGGTAAATACCTTCGGTACGGGCAAGGTCTCTGACCAGTCTTTGATTCAGGCGATCCGTGAGGTGTTTGACCTGCGACCCTACGCGATTACACGCGTACTGGACCTGAAACACCCGATGTACCAGCTAACGGCATCCTACGGACACTTTGGACGAGAACCGTTTGAGCACACCTACAAGTGGAAAGAGGGCGGTGAGGAGAAATCCACGACGTTCACCGCGTTCAGTTGGGAAAAAACCGATAAGGTCGATGCACTGCAGCGTGCTGTTGCCGACTGACAGACGTCCCCGGCGCCGACGATGTCGGCGCATTTCCCCACCAAAAATAAATTTTGACAGGCCTGGCGAACGGATTTTTCGCAGTGTTCGTCCGTGCCCAACTGGAAACTGATATGACGAATTTTACAGACTACAAAGTTGCAGACATTTCCCTTTCTGAATGGGGTCGCAAGGAAATTGCTATTGCAGAAGGTGAAATGCCTGCACTGATGGCGCTGCGTCGCAAGTACAAGCAGTCACAGCCGCTGGCTGGTGCAAAGATCATGGGGTGTATCCACATGACGATACAGACCGCGGTGTTGATTGAAACACTGGTGGAGCTCGGTGCGGAAGTGCGCTGGTCCTCCTGCAATATATTTTCGACACAGGACCATGCGGCGGCTGCCATTGCCGCTGTGGGAATTCCCGTGTTTGCCTGGAAGGGCGAGACGGAAGATGAGTTCTGGTGGTGTATTGAACAGACGGTGCTGGCGGAAAAAGATGGCAACACTGTCTGGGACGCCAACATGATTCTCGATGACGGGGGCGACCTGACACAGCTCTGCCATGAGAAATACCCGGAGCTACTGGATCGTATCCATGGCATCAGTGAGGAGACCACGACAGGGGTACACCGCCTGTTGGAAATGCTGGAAAAAGGCGAGCTGAAGGTTCCGGCGATCAACGTGAATGATGCGGTCACAAAGTCCAAGAATGACAACAAGTACGGTTGCCGGCACTCCCTGAGCGATGCCATCAAGCGCGGCACAGACCACCTGCTGGCCGGCAAAAAGGCCCTGGTTATCGGTTATGGAGACGTGGGCAAAGGCTCAGCCGCGTCGCTGCGCCAGGAAGGTATGATCGTAAAAGTGACCGAGATCGACCCCATTTGCGCGATGCAGGCGTGCATGGACGGATTCGAGGTGGTGTCAGCCTACAAGGGCGGGATAAACACGGGCGAGATTGCCGATATCGATACCCTGTTACTGGGGACGACCGATCTGCTCGTCACCACGACCGGCAACATCAACGTCTGCGACGCGGCCATGCTGCAGAGCCTGAAAAGCGGTGCGGTAGTGTGCAACATCGGGCACTTCGATAATGAAATCGACACAGCGTTTATGCGTGAGCATTACGAGTGGGAGGAGGTCAAACCCCAGGTGCACAAGGTCTACCGTGATCGTAACGAGAATGACCACCTGATCCTGCTCTCCGAAGGCCGCCTGGTCAATCTCGGTAATGCCACTGGCCACCCTTCGCGCATCATGGATGGGTCCTTTGCTAACCAAGTCCTGGCCCAAATTTACCTGTGGGAGGGCAAGTTTGCCGACTTGGCCGCCGAAGAAAAAACTTCTGCCCTGTACGTCAAGGTGTTGCCCAAGAAGCTGGACGAAGAGGTGGCAAAAGACATGGTGGAGGGCTTCGGTGGGGTGGTTACTCGCCTGACGGATCGTCAGGCGGAATATATCCATGTCGCTGTCGAAGGCCCCTACAAACCCGAGAGTTACAAATATTGACAGAATAACAGGCTGTTGGCTCAAGCCCCCCGTTGCGTGCGTCGCAGCGGGGGTTTATTTTTTGGGGGCGAGGAGAATTGTTTGATGTGACCAGGTGGGCCAAAGTGTCCGTTTTTGGTGCCGTTAGGTTAAAATTTGTCCATTTATTGCCAGTTTCTTGGGCGTGAAATCACTGCCCGCGAAATCAGATCTCAGCGACAAATCGCAGAATTGATATTTCTCAATTTCCCCACCTTTTACCGGCAAAAGTTATATTGATAGAACATTTACCCCTTGCTACTGTGTCCAAGGTGTTTAAAAAGCCAATACGGGTTACGTCGGCAGAGGGACTTTGGATCATTCCAGTCCATGCATTTGCCCTTACAGTTGTTGCAGACCACTCAGGCGTTAATAAAAAATCATAACTGAGCCTTGGAGGACCAATGTCCAAATTCAAGCGGCAGCCGCTCTACATCGCGGTTATGGCGGGAAGCCTTACATCAACGGCCATGGCGGCCCCGGATGAGGCGGTCAAGCAGGACGAAGTGGCACAGCGGGGACAGCCGGTTCTCGAGGAAGTGACAGTTACCGCACGTAACCGTACCGAAAGCCTCCAGGAGATCCCGGTGGCGATCAATGCGTTCTCTGCAAAGGAGATTGAGCGCTCCGGTATGCAGGACTTGCGGGATGTAGTGCGCAGCTCCCCCGGTCTGGTCTACGACTCTTCAGGCACCATTGCCACCGGCGCAATCAGCATTCGCGGCATGAGCCAGCCGGGTCTGATTGGTGACGATACCAACGTGGCCATGTTTGTCGATGGGGTTTACGTTTCCGGCCGGGCCTCCACTTTTCTGCCCATGATGGGGCTGGAACGTATCGAGGTGGTACGCGGCCCACAATCGGCCATTTATGGCCGCAACGCTTTCTCCGGAGCCATGAACTACATCACCGCCAAGCCGGGTGGTGAGTTTGAAGGCAGGGTGGAGTTTACTGGTGGTGCTGAGGGGCAGTCTGGCGTCAATGCCCGAGTTGCCTCCCCGCTGGGCGACAAGCTGGCCTTTAGCCTGGATGTCGTCAATTCAGAATCCGGCTCCACGTTCAAGCACAAGGGCGAGTACCTGGGCGCGATCGACAACGAAAGCCAGCGCCTGCGACTACTGTTCAACCCCACCGATAACCTCGAATTCGACTTCACCGCTGCGCATGTGGATATGCAAGAGCATCACAATGCGGGCTATGAGATCGAGAAAAACGCCGAGATACCCTTTGGCGAAATTTCCGATCCCACCCGTCCACCATTTTTGTGGCCGGTTGGCCAGGATGGTGTGTCTGGTCCGTTTGGTCCGTTTGGTCCTCCCGGTGAGTACAACACCTTTACCAATGAACTCACACCCGCTGGTATCGCCGCACTGACCGGTGAACCTACCGCTTACTATGGTGAGGCCAAGGCGGCTGATCCGGATGGGTTTGCCGGCAATGCCTTCGGTGTGACCAATAAATCTGACCTGTACAGCATGCGTGTCAACTGGGATGTGGGTAATGTGACCCTCACTTCCATTACCGCCGCAACTGATACAGAGACTCGCTCTTTGCAGGGTTATGAGAATGCCTATTTTGGTGCAACCATGGTGTTTGCGCCGGTGCTTCCAATTCAGAACGGCTTTTCTCCCGTCACTGCGACCGACGAGATGCCCAATTACATTGCGACGCTTAACCTGGGCGGTACCTCGGCGTATCTACTTGGAGTGAACGCATATAACTACGGTGGTCAGCCTAACGATAACCGGGAGGCGATTAGTCAGGAATTCCGTATTCAGTCCAATGACTCTGGTCCGCTGCAGTGGAGTGCGGGTCTGCTATATTCGGAAACAGACCTGGATCAGTGGCTAAGCTCCAGCGCGTTGCCTGCCAGCGGCAGTCCGTTCGGCGATGAGATTAACAGCACTACAATTGCTTATTCGATTCTAGCGGTCGATGAGAACGGTGATCCGCAGAAAATCACCCAGACTAACCACAGTACTGAGACGCAATCGGCGTTTGCTGCACTGGCTTACGACTTTACCGACAAGTTGAATGTTGGGGTTGAGGCGCGCTATACCAAGGAAGAAAAGGTTGCAGACAACGTACTGCACTTTACCGGTGCTCAAGGCCAGCAGGAAGGTAGCTGGGACTGGATCTCGCCCCGTCTGATTGCGACCTATATTTACGATGAATACACGACCTTCTACCTGAATATTGCGGAAGGTTCCAAGTCTGGCGGTATTAATGGTGGTACACCGCTGGAATCGGAGATTACTTACGACCCGGAAACAAACGTGACCTACGAGATCGGTGCCAAGCGCACAGTATTGGACGGTCGCGGTTACATGAACATCGCCGCTTACCAGGTGAACTGGGATGATCAGCAGATCCGTTCCTTCTCGCAGTTCAGCAATGGCGCCACCATTCCCGCGGCCATCGTGACCAATCTGGGTGAGGTAGAAATCCGCGGTGTGGAAGTCGAGACGGCTTTCCAGATTAGCGATAACTGGAGTTTCCACTCCGCATATACCTTCAACGACGCTGAAGTGGTGAAGGGCATTCAGACCTTTAGCTATGGCTTTGTGGATTACGAGGCTATGGGACTGAATTCGACCAGTTATGACTACTGCGTTGATGTTTTGACGAACCCCTTTACCAGTGAGACAGGCTGCCTGGTTCCAAGTAACGGGGCACAGGTATCTGACGGTGACCTTTCCGGTAAGGAAATGGTCAACAACTATCGCAATACCTTCAATGCCGGTTTCCGCTACAAGCGCGATCTGGGTAATGGCGCTGAGTTTTACACCGATCTGAGTTCCGTGTGGAAGGACAAGCGCTATATCAACACCGTGAACACCCTGTGGATCGAAGATCATTGGGATGTGAACCTGATTGCCGGTATCGACGGCGACAACTGGTACGGCAAGTTGAGTGTCAAGAACCTGCTTGACGACGATACTCCCTCCAGTGCCTACCGTCCGTATATCTGGACCCAGGAACAGGCTCCAGCAATCATCAATCGTATGGGCCGCATGAGCAGCCTGAGTGTTGGCTATCGATTCTAAGCGTTCTCGCAAAACGTAGTGTGTGACTTTGCCCGCTTCGGCGGGCATTTTTATACCTGTCTGTTTTTCTCGCCTTGTAACTCCGCAGCTTTTTCCTCCATTTGCCACCGTTAGTCGGGCTAAGCATTTAATAGCAAATGAATTGGCTTGCAGTGGTAAAGACAGCTAATGCCTTTAAGCGGCAAAGTGGGAGTGTGGAAAATTGACGGCGATCAAAAGCCTGCCAACCGGTTAGAAGCCTGGAGGGGTAGGGGAGGGGTATTGAGAGTAGCGGTGAGAGGAGGAGCTGATGGCGGTATTGCTGGACTGCTCAGCAATACCGCGGGTTCAGTATAGTGATCAAGCGGGAACCGGTTCCTGCAAGACTTCCTGATGCTGCTCAGGCTGGAGGCGCGGCCCAAACTGGGAGACAACTTTGCCAGCTGCGCGATTGGCAAGTCGCGCGGCGTATACGAAATCATGGCCCTGGGTGATGGCGTAAAGGAACGCCCCAGCAAACATGTCGCCGGCTCCATTGCTATCCACGGCGGTAACAGGTGCAGATGGCACTCTTTGTGCGTTAACACCATCGAATACCAGTGCCCCCTCGGCGCCGAGAGTAATGGCAAAGGCGTCCGCATGCTGCTTGAGGCGTTCGGCCGCTTCTTCGGTCGTTGTTGCGCCGGTGAAGCCGATGGCCTCATCCCGGTTACAAAACAACAGGTCCACTCGCTCACCAATCATGTCCAGTAACCCGTCGCGGAAAAACTGAACCATACCCGGGTCAGACAGGCTGATCGCCACCCGTGTTCCGGCCTCCCGGGCAATGCGCGCAGCTTCAATGGCGGCGGCACGTCCGGTCTCCGAGGTGACCAGGTAGCCTTCAAGGTAGAGGTATTCGGCAGCGGCAATGGCTTCCGGGTGCAGCTCCTGGGTGGAAAGCGTTTCACTGATACCGAGGTAGGTCACCATGGTGCGTTCGGCGTCCGGTGTCACCATCACCAGGCATTTACCGGTATCACCGGCTTCCCGCAACAGCGCACGATGGTAATCAACGCCGGCATTCTCCAGGTCGTTGAGGTAGAAATCGCCATTTTCATCGGCAGCCACCTTACAGCTGTAAAAGGCATTCGCCCCGAAGTAACTGGCAGCAATCACCGTATTCGCGGCCGATCCGCCGCTGGCGCGCTTGGCGGCGACCAGGTGGCCATCAAGTTGCGCGAGCAGCTGTTGCTGACGTTCGCTATCAGCCAACGTCATCAGGCCCTTTTCGACATTCAGCGTCAGCAGATCCCGGTCGGACACTTCAATCTCCGTATCCACCAGGGCCGCGCCCAGTCCATAAACATGATATTTGCTCATTGGCTTGCCTCATCTTTCATTCTGATGCTTTTGGGGCACGCGGGGTGATCTTGGGTAACAAGTTTCATATAACAGTGGCCGGCAAATCGTGCGGGGACATCCAATGGCGTTTCCAGAACGGGTAACTGCCAAATTTCGTCGTCGGCACGCAAAGGTGTACATAGCCAGGATGGGCCATCCTGCTGGGGGAGGGCGACCATGGGCGGTAACGCCACGCCTTTGAGGAGGCTTTGCTGCAGTGCGGTGAGCGGCAGTATCGATTCACCATCAGGCACCCCAAATAGCGTTGCCAGTCCCGCGCCGGACTTTAACTTTAGCCACAGCTCGCCATTGGGCTCGCCGTTATCGTCGAGACATTCGAGTGCGTGTACCTCCAGTGCGTCAATCGTCGCGGAGGGCTTGCACAAAATAAATGCGGTGTAGCTTTCCGGTGTGTGCTCGGGCAGAGGGGACTGCTGTTGGAAACAAGTGTTCAGTGTGTCCAGTATCCCGTTATCTACCCGGTCGCGATAAAAATGAACCCGGATTTGACCCGGGCTCAGAGGTGCGGCCGGGTTAAGGCGCAACTGCAACCATCGGACCCGGCTTTGAAGTGTATTGGTCGGTTGCACGAATTCCCTCGCTTAGCCAAATTGGTTTCTCAAGGATTGTGCAGCCAAGCACATGGAATTGATTTTACGGAAAGCAAAATCTCGCTCCAGGAACCACATACCGCAATCGGGTGCCAGGCTGATGCGCTCTTTGGGTATCACTTCCATCGCATCGATCACCAGCTTGCGAATGGCCTCGATCTCTTCTACCTGCCCCTGAGGATCCAGGTTGAGGACACCAATGGCTACCAGCTTATTGCCCACCGACTGCAAGAAGTCTGGGGTATGACCCGGCTGCGCGTATTCGGTATGAATGGCGTCGATGTCCGATTCCGCGATCAGGGAGACTGCCTTGGGGTAAATCGGGCTCGGTTCTTTCAGGGCAATGTTCTTGGAATAGCCGTAGCACACGTGCACAGATGTCAAACAGTCAACGCCACGGACCATGCGATTAATGGCCTCTACGGCAAAGTCCTGGCACTGACTGTAGCGGAAGTGCACTTCGGGCTCGTCGATCTGGATCAGATCAACACCTGCCGCCGCTAGCGCTTTCAGTTCCTGGTTAAGGGCGTCGGCAATAGCGAAGCAGAGCGAGGCCTGGTCCGGGTAAACGCCCATGTCCACCAATCGGTATGACAGGGTTACCGGTCCGATCACTGTGATTTTGCTGCGCTTGGCAGCGAAGCGTTTCAGGAAAGGAATGTCGCTGACCACCATCGGGCCCGGCCACTGAATTTTCTCCCGCACCGCGGGGAATAGCACCTTGTGCACCTGCTTGGGGGCACTGTCTTTCTGCAGATCGGCACCGACATTGGTGGCCTTCTGCTTCATTTTCAGGTATTCGGTGATGTCGTTGTGGAAATTGGTAAACTCCGCCGGATTTTCCTGATCAATTCCCTGCAGATTATAGAAGTGGCCGCTAAAGGTCTGTCGGCGCACTTCACCGTCGGTAGCGAATGTCATCCCGGCCAGGTTCTGGTCATAAATTGCCAGTCGCGCAGCGTCGTCAATGGCTGCGGGAAGCAGTTCCGGCTCCACATTCCACCAGGTTCCTTCTTTCTGATATACCTTGTCGTGATCGGCCAGCCACCGTGGCTTTACGTAACTGCCTACCAACTGCGTTGGAAATAGATCGGTCTTCCACATGATTGAATACCCCAGTTTATGCGGCCCGTCCTGCGGTCCTTTTTATGTTTGAGAGTGTATTGTCGGGCTCCGGGTGCATATGCTCCCGGGCGCGCGCAAATATGGGCGGCGATGTGCCGCCACAATAAATTGCGTTTAGCTTGCTGCGCTAACGAAGCGATCATGCTCACTGATTGTTGGTAGATCAGCGACGGCAATACCATGCCACTTATCTCCTTCCTCGGGCAGCATCACCGGGATGCCGGCCACGATCGGGTACTGGCGTCCGCAATCACTGCAACCCAGCCAGTCGTGCTTGATTTCTGTTAGCACACCTTTTTCCTCACGGGTGCAGTGGGGGCAGCGCAGAATTTCGATGTATTTTTGTGTATTCATGATATCTCTCCCGTTATGGGTATTGCCTTGAAATAGGTTATGCCTGTGCAGGTATTCCGGTATCTGGCTCGCCATCTGCACCGGCCTGAAGACCTTCGATGGTAACGTTGCGCACCACCAGGAAGCTGAAAACAACCATCAGTGCCTGCAACACAAATATGAGTGCGAAGGCGATGTTGGCTGTCAATACTTCGCTCTCTACCAGCAGGGAATAGAGGCCGCCGCTAACGGTGAAGGAGAGGAACAGGCCGATGACCTGGCCCAGGCTCCAAAGGCCCAGATAGCGGCTTTCCTGGCCTTCGACCGTCATGTCGGCCATAAAACTGATAGAAGGGAATACCAGCAGGCCCAGGGCAAAAGCGCTGAAGCAGTAGAAAACATTGAAGAGGGTCAGGTTTTGCAGCCAGGCAGCCCAGGCGAGTAGCGCGAATCCGACAATGGAAAGAGTGGCACCGATTGCCAGCAGTCGCTTGCCAAAGTCCATTGGCAGGGTTTTCTCATTTTCTACGGAAAACCCCGCTGCTTTCTTTGCCTGGATACGCTTTTTCGCAGTGACACCGACAAAGATACCGCAGGCCGCCATACCGAGAGTCTGTATGCCGTTATAAAAACGCTGGTAAATCGTTGATTCACCTGCGGCCAGGCCAAAGAGGTCGTTTGCCCAGAGTTCCTGCAGCATATCCTGTAGAAATACAGCCAGCAGCGAAAAGATGATGAATACAAAAAACAGCAGTGCCTGGCGGTTGTAGGCGAGTACCGCCATTGACTCTTTCATTGGCTCCAGCAACTTTACCGGCTTCGATGGATTGATTTTGATTTCCTGAAGCTGCTCCTTGGTGAGAGGCGTTTCCAGTTTTATCAATCCAAGTACGGTAATGCTTATCATCACCAGTGGCGTCAGGTTGTAGAGATCCTGCATGGCCTCCAGGCTGTACACCGGCATGAGAAGGCCAAATACCCAGGCCCAGCCAGCCATGGCCAGAGCCTGCACTGTCCAGGTGAGGGTGACGACACGGGAGCGGCTCTCTTTGGTGGTGACATCGTTCAGCAGGTCCAGGAAGACATTTGCTTGCATGGCAATGCAGATACCGAAAGCGCAGAACAGCAGCAGACAATACACGTAGGCGATACTGCTGCCGGCCTGCATATCCACCAGCACACCGGGCATCAACGGGAAAGCGAAGCTGCCGAGCAGTGTGCCAAGCAACATGTAGGGCGTGCGGCGGTAGCCAAAAATCGGCCAGCGCTCACACATGCGCCCGATGATCGGCTGGATAGGGCCGAATAGGGTGTAAACCCCGATCAGTAATGAAATGATTGCCGCCGGTAGACCCATTTCAATGATGGCGATGCGGTTGAAGCTCGTCACCACCATGCAAAAGCTCCAGGCGATGGCGATTTTCTGCAGGGTAAACTGCAATTTTGCCTGACCTTCACTCACTTTCATTTCAATTCACCTTTTGAATAAATTGACATTGGCCTAGCCGAGGTCTGCGGCCATGGCGTTGCTAAGACCATCTTTACTGATGCGCTTGTGGAAGTTCTCTGCATTGATCTGCCACAGGAAGTAGAGGCTGTACAGACTGACGAAGCCCTCGACGGTAAAGATGATGGCGAAACCATCGGAGGCAGCGAATCGGCCACTTTCAATCAGTGAGGTAACCATTTGGCCTCCTGCCATGGACGCGAGGCCACTGGCAAAGGCAATTGCGAACCCCCAGAGACCGATATAGGCGCCGCGCTCGTTGTCCGTGGTGAACTCCATCATGGTGGTCAGAGTGCCGACCAGGGCGAAGCCATTGAAGAAGCCCATCGCAACCAGTGAGTAGTTAACGATGGTCTCTTGTGCCAGATAGGCGCCACAGGCGAGGGCGAACATGGATAGTCCGATACCAGTAATGCCGAACGTAATCGCGCTGATCTTGCGAATACCACCGCGGAATACCAGTGCGCCCATCAAAAACATGCCGACGATGGCCCCGCTGCCCCATATTTGCTGGAAGCGACCGGTTTCACCAACGGTCATCCCGAGTACATCTGCACCGAAGACCTCGAGGATGTTGTCCTGAAGGCTGTAGCCGAACATAAAGAGAAAGATGAAGCAGAAGAAATTTCTTACGGTACGGTTACGCACTACGTCGATAGTGAAATCCTTTAGGCTGGAATGCTCCTCTGCTTTCAGCTTTCCCCCGCCCACGTTGACTTCGCCGGGTTTGCGACGCTTTTCGACCCCGATCACGCCCAGTAATGTGATGACGCCTACGACTGGAACCGATAGCAGGTACAGGGAGCGCATGGTCTGTTCGTCGTACGTTGGCATATAGCCGCGAATAAATTGAAGGGACACGATCATGCCGATAATCAGCATGGTCCAGATCAGCGCCGTTACCAGACCGCGACTGCGCTCGGGTATGACCTCTGCAACCAGCGCAAGATGATTGGCACCGGCCATGGCAAAGCCAATACCAAACAAAACAAGCACCAGGAAGGCAGTAATGTAAGTGATGTATGGAACGGCTAGCCCAAACAGCTCGTGGGGATTTTGCGACATGGGCACCACGATGTAAGGCAGTGCAGCGACCGCCACTGCGGAGAGCATCATTCCGATGAGAATATAAGGCGTTCGGTGCATGCCGAAAATCGGAACACGGTCCGCCAGGCGGCCAAGCACGACTCCGAAGGGGGAGAGGAAGTGGTAAAGCCCCAGCAAACTCGTGATGACCACAGCGGTGATGCCGAGTTCGTAGATGGAAATACGGTTGAAATTACTCGTCAGAATGGCAAAGAGCCAACCAGCAGCTGCGCGAGGTAACGTCAGCTGAAAGGCCCGCAAGATCAGCAGGAACCTGTCCATAGAATGCCCTTGGATAAACTATTGTTATTAGAATTTTCGTCGCACGCGACAGGGGCCAATATTGGCCCCTTTTACAAACTACTTGCCGAGTCCAGAAATGGGGTAAAGGTGGAACTCCCACTTCACGTCTTCAACGGCATGAATATCGTCGAAGTGCTCTTCCGCCCATGGGCGTACCTTGGCCATAAGCGCGTCAATCTGTTCTCTCTTCAGGCTCCAGGTTTCGTTGTGAATACCATTTTCCATGCGGTCCATAATCTCAGCGATCGAAACCTTTTCGATCCAGCGACAGCCAACGACTGGACGAGACATTTGCCCATTGAGTTTCTGGATTTCCTGGAACAGGGTAGGCCCGGCCGCATCCGTGGGGCGCATTTCAGGGGCAATATCAACGGTGAACATGCGGGACTGGCTGCGCAGTGCGCTCGCATTGGATTCTTCATCCAGCACATCACGGCCGATGATGAACAAGCCTTCTGGCTTCAAGACCCGGGCTGCTTCCTTCAGTGCATCACGCCAGAATTCAACCTGATGCAGGACGTTGGTTGTAATTACTGCATCAAAAGTGTTGCTGGCGAAAGGTGTCTGGAGGACGGTGCCAACGGTCTGACGGGCGGCTATGTGGCGATCTTCGGCCAGCTTCTTGGAGGCTTTGAGCATATGGTGCTCAATATCCATGGCAATCATGTCGGTATGGGCTGCGATGGGAACGGATATGCGTCCTGCGCCTCCACCGAAGTCCATGATCTTGGCTCCTTCACCCACAAGCTCCGCAGTCGCGTTCCCAAGTGCGGCTGCCGCATCTAGTGGAATATTGTTTATGTCGTTGTAAATCGCAGCAACTTCGACATAAGACATCTCGTTATATGCTTTGCTCATGGTGGCTCTCGCTTTATTGTTACTTAATCTTCAGAAACCTTACCCCAGAAATCCACCTTTTAATATCAAAATTCTTTGATATAGATTGTGTTTTTGACATAAATCAAGCAGATGGTAAGGGCGTCATTTGTAAGTAATTCGGGCGGTTTTGGGAGCGCCTTTTGCGCCTGTAACATTGTGTAACATTGTCTTCCGGGTACTCGGAAAAGGGCGATTTGGGTTGGGAACTTACGGTCAAGTTCTAGGCTGGGAAGGTTACATAAGTTTGAAGAGTTTACTCGCACCCTGATCGTGCGGGCGTAGTGCGCGGGTAGTACAGGAAGCACTGGCTACGTCGGTAAATTTCCGGTTACCACCTCGGCACCCTAAGCTGGAGTATGGCGCTCCGTATTCTTTGTTTGGGTGCCTTAGGAGGTAATATGAACCTGCAGATCCTCTCTTTAGAAGGACAGTTTTATATCGTAAGAACGATAGATGAAACTGGTTCCCACCTCCTGACAGACCGCTCGAATCATCCTCACAGGTTCCACTGTCTGGAGGAAATCCGGGATCACTTCGGCAGTCACAAACTTGAAGAAGTATGGTTGGAACAGCAGACACCTTACGAGGAGATGTGCGGGCTGGACGATGATACTGCGCCGTTGCGAATCAGGCTGAACTGGTAAGTCCCAGTTCTTTTATCTGCGGTTATTTTTTTAGTTCGTTAGCCGCTCGTTCAGGCGCGCCTGTTTTTTATTGCCCCCTGTTTCTTGCGCCCTGGTGATGGCGGGAGGAACTGCTGCAGGACATTTCCGCTCCAAATGCGTTGTCCCTGAAATTGGGTGATATTCAATACTCAAGCAATACAGGGTACTTCAGGTAGTTCCGGTCATAGTAGGGGCTGCGCTCGTAGAAGAACGCCAACCGCGCGGCACGGTTCTCTGCAAACGTCTTGTCCTGCAGCTTCTGCTCAAATTCCTTCGCGAGTTTCGGATCCTGTGCCAGCATTTTTTCTGCTAATGGCACGAGTGCATAGGGTTCCGCATATTCAGTGCGCTGGAACATCTGATTGAAAAATCCCCACTGGAAAAATGAGTCCGGGCCTCGCGGGTCGAGGAGGGCAGTGGCCAGTCTTCCCAGAGGCTGGTCGGTGCTGACTTTTACGTAGTTCCCAAGCCCTGTCTCTCGCTGCTTCTCGGAGAACTCCGCCTGCACGCGGAAGCGGCCTTCGAAGGGCACGCTTGCGAATTCATGGGTTTCGGCAGTGAGCTGGGTAACCTGGCTGGATTGCTTAACCGGGTTGCTTACTTCGATGCCGTGGGCCTTCAGACGGGAAATCACCAGTACCTCATGACGGGGTATGTAAAACGCCTTGGGCACTTTTACTTCGACCGCTTTTACGTCATCCCGGAATACGGGCAGCTTTACATAGTCTTTGGCTGTGCCGAGCCACACCACCTCTTCATTACCTGAAATGGGGTTCTGCCGTTTCTCATAGGCGATACCTTTGAAAGGCTGCTCTGCGTAGACGGAGAGGTCCGGCTTTTCGTTGGCGCGCCAGGCCAGAACCTGAGTCCCGGGGCGCCGCTTCTGGTCGCTGGCAATGGCTTTGGTGAGCGCCGCACTATTTTCAGCCAGGGTTGAGAGGGCAGCCTTAATCAGTACATAGGTGCCCAGTACTCGCTGGCGGTAAGGCTTCAGTGAATGGTTTTCCACCAGGACCGTGGGGGTATGGCGCAGGTCGCCGAGCCCGTTGGAGAAGCGGGGGCTCGCGGTCCAGTGGCTGATGCCGTCGGAGAATTCGCTACTGTTGACGCCGAAAATCAGGGGCCCGGGAATATGCCCGGCTTCACTCAGGGCAGCATCCACGTCCTGCTGGAAGTGCCGTTCCAGCCACTGGGCGATGGCGGGAGAGTCGCTAGCGAATGCGCCGTTGTAGCCGTAGGTGATGTCGTATTGGTAGTCCTCGCCATCGGTGACGTGGATATCCAGATAAAGCGCCGGCTGGTAATCGTTGATTACTTCCACGACCGCGCGTAACTCCGGAGTATCGAGTTTGGTGTAATCGCGGTTGAGATTCAGGTTGTTGCCATTGGTGCGCCAACCGGCATTGTCCGGGCCGCGCTGGTTCATGCGCGTGAAGGGGCCGGCCCGCTCGTGGCCATCGACATTGAGGATCGGGATGACCAGAAGGTTGACCTGATCGATCAGTGCCCGGAGTTGCTTGTCTCCCTGAATGTAGTCCCGCAGGAGCATGAAGCTGGCGTCCTTGCCATCGATCTCGCCGGAGTGGATACCGGCCTGGGCGAGGAGAGTGGGTTTGTCATTGCTGCGGGGGTCGCTACCGTCTTTACTGAGGGTAATCAGTTGAATCGGGCGGCCACTACTGGCACTGCCAATAACGGAAACCTGAATGTCTCCGCTTGCTTGCGCCAGCCGCGTGGCAAAGGCTCTGGTTGCCTCGTAGTCTGGTGTCGTTTTGAAACCGGTGGCCTCTGCGGGGGTAACCCAGTCTCCCTGTTCCTGAATCAGTTGCTCCGAGGCGCCTTGCCAGGGGAGTAGCCCGGGCAGTGGCGCGGTCGGCTCGGAGGCTGCCAGGGTATTGGTACCCATAGCGGCTAGCAGGGTCATGCCCAGCCCTCGCAGGGTGCGCTTCCAGGACGGGGATCGGTGAAAAGTGGCTGGAAGTTGAATCAGAAGCATGGCTGTGGGTTCCGGTAGTTGACAAGCGGAGTCGGGATGAACTTTGACGGCCGAGTATATAGGGGCGACAAGGTCGTGGAAAATTCGTCGTGATCGGTGACTGTCATCAGCCTGGCGGGATCGAGGGCTATAAATTTTCAAAAAAACAGTTGACATGGGAATCGCAGACCATATTCTTTGCAACAACTTTTTACACACAAAACAGGAGCCATGAAATGCCATTACGGAGAATACTTTTGAGTTCTAAATGAACCGCCTTTCATGTGCTCGCGCTTGAAAGGTATTACCGCCTTTCAAGCCAGATCTCTCTGAAGCCCTGGCTATTTTTGCCGGGGTTTTTTCGTTTCAGCTTCCCCGACGTTTTGAAAGGCACACTACTATTTACGTGGAGTAATCCAGGGAAAAGTCATGCCTGTAAAAATGGTACTTAATCGCAATGCACCGCCCGGCACCGTGCCGGTGAAGGTTTACACGGAAGACGTGGAAAACGCGGCATTGCAACAACTAAAAAATATTGCCCAGCTGCCGATCATTTACTCCCATGTGGCTGCGATGCCGGATGTGCACATGGGTATCGGCGCAACGGTCGGTTCTGTGATCCCAACCGTGGGGGCAATTATTCCGGCGGCGGTGGGCGTGGATATTGGCTGTGGAATGAATGCAGTGCGGACCTCGCTGCACGCTAACCAGTTGCCGGATAACCTGAAGCCGCTGCGGGATGCCATCGAACGACGCGTGCCGGTGGGGTTTGGTCGCCACAAGAGAGTCAGCGCGCGGGAGGCCGCGGCTCAGAAGCTGGCGTCTGGTGCGGAGATGCTGTTTGCCAAACATCCACTACTGCTGAAAAAGCTGCGTAACCCACAGGAAACCTGGGTGACCCAGGTGGGTACGCTGGGTAGTGGCAACCACTTTATCGAGATCTGTCTCGATGAAAGTAACCAGGTATGGGTGATGCTGCACTCCGGTAGCCGGGGTATCGGCAATGCTATTGGTCAGCATTTTATCCAGTTGGCGAAACGGGATATGGAAGGGCATATACACAACCTTCCGGATCGCGACCTGGCGTATTTCAGTGAAGGTAATGCCCACTTTGATGACTATATCGAAGCGGTACATTGGGCGCAGGAGTATGCGCGGGTAAACCGGCAGGAAATGATGAAGATGGTTGTGGCGGCTCTGCAACAGCACCTGCCACCGTTTACGCTGGAAAGTGAGGCGATCAACTGTCACCACAATTATGTGGTGCGGGAGCAACACTTTGGCCGCGATGTCTTTGTCACCCGCAAGGGCGCAATCAGTGCGCAAAAAGACCAGCTGGGTATTATTCCCGGTTCCATGGGGGCGCGTTCTTATATTGTGCGCGGCCTCGGGAATACGGAGTCCTTCTGTTCCTGTGCGCACGGGGCGGGGCGGCGCATGAGCCGGACCGCTGCGCGCAAACGCTTTACCCGGGATGATCTGGAAGCCCAGACCCGCGGGGTGCAGTGCCGCAAGGACAAGGGCGTGATCGATGAGATCCCGGCGGCCTATAAAGACATTGACCAGGTGATGGAGAACCAGCGTGATCTGGTGGATGTCGTACATACCCTGAAGCAGGTGATCTGCGTTAAGGGGTAAATGGTGAGTAAAGGAAACGGTATTGATAAGGAGACGTTATTGATAAGGAGACGTTATTGAAGAGAAAACCCCAGCGGAAAATATCTATTCAGATTTCCGCTAAAGAGATGCGCACTCCGGGAAATCCGGTGGCGCAAAATCCGCTGCTACGTAAAGGCGGTGCCCATATCCGGGCAAAGTCCGCTGATCGTTTTGACAGCAAACAACAAACCAGAAAGGCAGCGCGGGAGTGGGACAGCTCCCGCGGCTGAGCCTTCTACCGCGTTGCCCGTTCAACGGACGACCTGTGCCGGTGCGGTGTACTCGGTGGAAGTCGCACGCTGCACTGGCTGCACCATCAACTGATTCCCTCCAACCTCTGTACTGGCATGCAAGTATGGCTCAAACGCCATGGTGTCCTCATTGGGGCCCAGCCACTGCTCGATAAACCCGGAATCGTCCGGTGTGATCATCGGGAAGCTTTTTTCATGATATTGCTTTGTGTGCGGATGAGCATCGAGAGTGATGATGCTGCAGCTCAGGATGTCACCCCAGGTCTTGTAGAGCCCGCAGAAGAAAAAGGGAGCGTGCTCTCCAAAGCTAAATTCCACCGGGTGCTTGCCGTGCTGACTTTCTACCCAGGCACTGGCGGGGATCAGGCAGCGCGACTTTCGGTATTCGGGGCGCTGCCCCAGCTTTTTCCAGTTGCTGTTGATGGACCAGTATTTCTTGTGTGGCTTCCAGTTATCACCGTCCCGCTGCAGGTAGAGGTGCCAGATGGCGTTTTCGATAGCCGGGGTGCCGGTTCTGGCGGTGACAATACTGACCTGGGTGGTGGGTCGGCGCCGACGGCCGAATATCATCCGCTGCGGATGGTCGATCCCGTGCTCGTTGATAAACCGCTCGATGCCGGCGTGGTCGTCTACGTCAAATAGGCTGCACATGTTGTGTCGGGTGGTGGCGTCCTGAGATTAGTCGCTGATGATCTGATAACAGGGCTTGTAGGCTTTTCCTGGTAATTTCATCCGCTGTTGTTTCACAAAGGATGCCAGCAGAGTATCCATGCTGCGCATCAACGCCGGATCCCCCTTGAGTTCGTAGGGGCCATTTTTCTCGACATTGCGAATTCCCTCGTCCTTCACGTTACCGGATACGATCCCGGAGAATGCGCGGCGCAGATTGGCGGCGAGCAGGTAGGGTTCCTGATTGGTATGCAGGGCGAGGTCGCGCATATTCTCATGGGTTGGCACAAAGGGGCGCTGGAACTCAGTAGAGACTTTCAATTGCCAGTTGTAGTAGTAGGCATCCCCTGTTTCCTTGCGGTATTGGCGGACTTTCTGAATGCCGTCGGCCATTTGCCGGGCGACTTCTGCAGGATCGTCAACGACGATCTGGTAGCGCGATCTCGCGGCTTCACCCAGTGTCGAACAAATGAATTGGTCGATGCGGATAAAATAGTCGGCAGCGCTGGCGGGCCCGGTAAAGATCACCGGGAATGGCTGATCCTTGTTGTCCTCGTGCAGCAGGATGCCCAACAGGTACAGAATCTCCTCCGCGGTACCGGCTCCGCCAGGGAACACGATGATACCGTGCCCGGTACGCACAAACGCTTCCAGGCGCTTTTCGATGTCCGGCATGATTACCAGTTCGTTGACAATTGGATTGGGCGCTTCCGCGGCGATAATTCCCGGCTCGGTAATTCCCAGGTATTGCCCGTTGCGGTCGCGCTGTTTGGCGTGGCCGATGGTGGCACCTTTCATCGGCCCTTTCATGGCGCCGGGGCCACAGCCGGTGCAGATATCGAGGTGGCGCAGGGCCAGCTCGTACCCAACCTGTTTGGTGTAGTCGTACTCTTCCGCTGAAATCGAGTGCCCGCCCCAGCATACGACGAGACGCGGTATACGGGAGCCATCAAAAGTGCCTGCGTTGCGCAGGATATGGAATACCGCATCGGTTACCCCCTGGGCGGAGACCAGGTTGTAGCGGGGGTCGCCGGTGATTTCGCTATTCACATAGATGATGTCGCGCAGCACTGCAAACAGGTGCTCGGCGATACCGCGAATCATCTTGCCGTCCACAAAGGCGCTTGCAGGCGCATTCTTGACTTCAAGTTTTACGCTGCGCTCGGTGGGGACGACGGAGATGTCAAAATCCGCGTACTTCTCCAGCAGCTCTTTACCGTCGTCCATGTAATTCCCGCAATTGAGTACCGCGAGGGCACAGTTGCGGAAGGTCTGGTAGTGGGGGCCGTGGCTGTGGCGGGTAAGCTTGTTGATTTCGTATTTGGACAGAATATCGAACTGTCCGGTTGGGGAGACAAGTGCGTCAATGGCATCGATGAGATCAGTAGGCATACAACCCTCAAGCAATGCTGCCAGCGTCTAATGTGCAATCTGTGCCGTACAGCTGTTATAGGTAAATCCAGATTATTGATTGCTCTTGCTTTCACATTACGCCACTGGCGGGAGTTTGCACGCGATACGGAAGAATATTGGCGCAAAAAGCTACGCTTGATTGTTGCCGCTATTAGCACGGTTACTGGGCGCGTCAGTTTATTCACGAGATCCGCGCTACTGGATTCAGGGTGCGGAATTAATGACCGGATTCCAATGAGAGCGACCACCCAAGCTGTTGGATAACGTCGCCCATACACCCTCGGGGTGCTGCTGCAAATTCCATCCAGTCGCCGCTGACCGGGTGTGCCAGTTGCAATCGATGTGCATGCAGCATCAATCGACCACACCCGAAATGCTCGGCGAAAAACCGATTGTGGGTGGATTTACCGTACTTGGGACAACCGATCAGTGGGTGGGAAATGTGTTTGAAGTGGCGCCGTATCTGGTGGCGGCGCCCGGTTTTTAGTTGCACTTCCACCAGGGAGTAACGGCTGGCGGGGTAGCGATCAACCTGATAGGGCAGCTCAACGGTGCCGAGACGGCGGAAGGCGGTGATTGCATCCTGGCGGGGCAGCTCACTTTTGGGGCGCTTTCGCTGGTGCTTGAAGTCCGCCACTGGCGGCAGCGGATGGTCGATCACACCCTGTTCCGGGCAGTAGCCGCGGCAGATGGCGAGGTACTGCTTTATGGATGCATCGCTATCCAGTTGCGCCTGCAATCCCGCCGCTGCCTCGCTGCTTTTCCCGAAAACGATGACACCGGAGGTAGGTTTGTCGAGACGGTGTACCGGGTACAACCGTGTACCGGTCAGGTCGCGCAGATATTGCAGCAGGATCCTGTCCTCGTGCCGGTCGATATCAGAGCGGTGTACCAGCCAGCCCTCCGGTTTAAATGCCGCCACCAGGTGGCTGTCTTCGAAGATTACATCGGGGGTCATGGCGTGAGATTCGATTTCGCTCTGGTCGGTGAGGAAGTAGGTGCGGAAATAGGCCGGGGAGTATACGTCCGCTGTGACGGAATCATGAACAGTGAGAATTGGGTAAATATGAAATTCGTCATTGTTGCTCAATCTGGAATTTATTATTCTCTACCGATGCCTGGACGACACGGAAAGAGAAAATGTATATCACCAGAATGTTTAGCACGGCCGCGTTACTCGCAAGCGTGATTTGGGCGTCACACGGCCGCGCTGCAGAGTACGAGAAGTATCGTCAGCCGTTGCTGGACAAGCCGGCGATCACGCAAGCCGATATTTTGCCGCTGATTGAGAGACTAAATGGGTCGCCACTGCTGAAAGTGCAGCAGTTGGGGAAATCCTTCGAGGGACGTCCTATTTACAAACTCTCATTGGGGGAGGGTGAAACGCGCATTTTACTTTGGTCGCAAATGCATGGTGACGAACCCACTGCCACCGCGGCCCTGTTCGATCTGCTGAATTTTATCAGCGCACCGGAGCAGGCGGACTGGCGTGACGAGTGGTTATCGCGTGTTCAGCTTGTGATGGTGCCAATGCTGAATCCGGATGGCGCTGAGCGCAACAGGCGGCGTAACGCTCAGGGATTCGACATCAATAGAGATGCAATATCGCTCCAGTCCCCTGAGGGGCGTGCATTGATGTCGCTGGCGCGTGCCTACAAACCCCACTTCGGCTTCAATCTGCACGACCAAAATCGCTTTTATGGGGTTGGTGACAGTGGCAAGATGGCGACGATTTCAGTACTTGCTCCGCCCTACAATACGGCGCGGGAAGTCAATGAAAGCCGTCGCCGGGCGATGCAGCTGATCGCTGCGCTGGCGCCAGTGGTTGAGAGTTTTACTCCCGGACATCTGGCGAAATACGATGATACTTATGCGGTGCGAGCGTTTGGTGACACCTTTTCTGAAATGGGTATCAGCACGGTACTGATTGAGTCGGGAGCGCATCCGCAGGACGACAATCGCCAAATCGCGCGGGAACTCAATTTTCGCATGTTGCTGAGCGCAATTGAGGCGATAGGGACTGGAAGTTACCTGAAGGCGGATCCAACGGATTATGACCGCATTCCCTTTAATCGCGATGATGCGATTGTCGACCTCAAGTTGAGCGGTGTGCGCGTCCAATCAGAAGGGAGCGAGTACCTCACGGACTTGGCCATCAATCAGCACGGCGACCGGGCCGGAATGGTGGATGTCGGCGATCTTTCCAACCTGAGCGGGGCAATGAACGTGGGGTTGGAGGATTGGGTGTATAGCAAGCCAAAGGCTTATGAGTTGCCTGAGGGGGAAGTACTAGTGCTGGATGATGCGCTATATCGCTCGTTGATCAGTCAGGGATTTGGCTATTTTACCGGTGACGAGTCGAACCTGAAGGTAACCACCAGTTTGCCAGTTGTATTGAATCCCGCGCATGTCCAGTCTGATACACCGCTACGCCGGCGAGGCTCAACGTTTATTCTGAAGGTGGGGGATCAGGTGGTTGCAGCCGTTTTGCAGGGAACCTATGTGGAACTGCCAAGTGCCGCCGGTGCATTGGTCGGTAGCCGGTAACGGTTGTTGACTACGGCCCTGACCAAAGGGGCCGTCAGGGCCAAGCCTCGAGCGGTGCCACGTACACCCAGCGCTTTTTGTGCAGCTTGAACAGGGAGATCTCGTGCAGCGCACGCTCCTCCCCATCGTCGACGAACCAGGCTTTGAACTCGACGATGGACTTCTTGAGTCCCTGTTTGCTCTTGATGACCTCGAGCCGGCTCCACTCGGTTTGCAGGTCTTTTGGGCCCAGGTCCGGGCAGGTGTCCGGGTGCCAGGTTTTGCGCAGGTACGGGAGGTTCCCGGTCACGAAGGCACTGTAGCGGCTGCGCATCAGCGCCTCGGCGGTGTTGGGATAGGCCTTTCCGGTGAGGTAGATCTCACAGCACTGTGGCAGGGGTTTTCCGGAGCAGCAGTAGCAGGTTTGGGACATCTGGGTATGTAGGCTCCGTACTTCATGGGCTGGCTATGTGGGTTGCGTATGATAACAGCGGGAGCCGGGACTCGCAGGTCAGGCTTTACTGGCGTTCGGGGAGGAAATGGGCGCCGAAGCTGCTAGGCTCAAAGGAGTGTTGGGTAAAGAGCCCTCGGTACGCGGATAGGCAGGTGTAGAAATGAATCGCTGTAGTGTGTATCTGGCTAGTCTGTTCGGTTTGGCCGCCATGGTAGCCGTGGCTCAGACGGAGGATCCGGGGCAGCCCCAGTTGGGCGGTGGGCAGAGCCCGACACTGGCGTTTTGCCAGGAGCGCTTTTACGAAGAGGATGACGGGCTGATCCGCTGTAACTGGGCCGTCAATTTCAATTTTGCTTGTTTTATCTCCTACCCCAATAACAAGATCATCCAGCTGGGCTCCAAGCTCTCCGAGCCTGAAGTGGTGGGGGAGTGCGACAACGGCGAGCGTATCATCAAGATTCTGCACTACTGAGCGCCAACGTTTTTATGCGCTCGAGTCCGTTTGCCATTCCTGGATTGGTTCCGGCGGAAGATGTCCCTCCCGCAGCATCTCGGAAATTTTTCCCTTTAACTGGTCGTAGGTGAACGGCTTCTTCAGGCAGGCGAGAATTCCGTCCGCCACAATTTCCTGCACCTTGCTTTCCACACTGTACCCGGAGGCCAGAATCGCCTTAATGGCGGGATTGATCAGTTTTAATTCGGCGAACAGTTGCTGCCCATCCATATGGGGCATGATCATATCCAGCAATACCAGGTCAATGTGTGAATGGTTGTGCCGATAAAAGTCGATGGCCTCTGCGGCAGTCGCAAAGGTTTCAACCTGGTGGCCGTGCATTTCAAACAGGGTCTTTGAGTAACTGCGCACGATGGCCTCATCGTCCACCACCATCATGCGGATTGAGCGCTCTGGGATCTCCGCTTTCCTGCAGGGTTGCAGGTGTTTACCGCAGTCTTTGATGATCGGCAGGTAAAGATCAAAGCAGCTGCCTTTTCCTGGTTCGGAGCGGCACTGGATGGCGCCCTTGTGCATATGAGTGGTGCCGTACACCGCAGCCAGTCCAAGCCCGGCCCCGCGGCCACTGTCTTTGGTAGTGAAAAACGGCTCGAAAATTCGCTGGCGTACTCCCTCACTCATTCCCATACCGTTGTCGCTGACATTAATTCGCAGGTATTGCCCCGGCCCCAACTGGAAGTCCGAGATCGCGATGGAGTCTTCTATTGTGACGTTGCGTGTGGTGAACTCCAGTAGGCCGCCTGCCGGCATGGCGTCCTTGGCATTGATGCCAAGATTGAGCAGGGCACTTTTCAGTTGTGCCGAATCACCGTTGATGTGGGGGCGTTCGGCGTCCAGCTGTTGCCGGATGACTATGCGGCGGTCGATGGTGCGCTCCAGCATGGCACAGACGTCACGCACTATGTCGTGGGTATTACAGTCATGTAGCTCATAGGAGCCCTTGCGGGCAAAGGTGAGTAGCTGTTTGGTGAGCTCCGCCGCATGGTGTGCGGTGGTGAGAATCTGGTCCGCGTACTGAGCGATCTTTGCATCGCAGGTCATCTGATGGATGACTTCTGCAAAGCCCGCGATGCCGTGCACCATGTTATTAAAATCGTGCGCGATACCACCCGCCAGTTCGCCGATGGCCTGCATTTTCTGGGCCTGGCGCAGTTCTTCTTCCAGCAGGCGTTGCTTGGTTATATCGCTGCCGATACTGAGTACACCGATTGCTTCACCGTCGTCATCCGTGAGGATCTTGTTGGTCCACGCGATCCATACCCGGGAGCCATCTTTCTTGATGTTTTCGTTGATGTTATAGCGGTGTTCTTCGGGGTAATTGCAGATATGGTCCATCAGTGGGCGGAGGTCACGGCCGGTGCTCTCGCTTTCCGGCACGATGGTGCCCACCACGTGCCGCCCAATGATTTCTTCTTCTGAAAAGCCAAAGAAGTTCTGTGCATACTCGTTAAAAAAGGTAACGCGTCCACTTTTGTCCCATCGAAGGATGATGGAGTTGGCGTGCTCTACGAGTTCCCGGTAGCGCTCTTCACTTTTACGAAGCGCTTCGTAAACTTCCTGTGAGCCCGGCGAAGTGGCCTTTTCAGTGAGTATTGCAGGGTCTGTTCCGTCTGCACTCATCCGTTTTTCCATCCGTCCATCCTGGATTTCTGGTGAGATTTGATTGCACCACGGCTCATGTGAATTGTCTAGCGAGGTCGCACCTCTATCGAGACTGCTCTTGATTTTCAGTCGACCGCCTATGTATTCGCTCGCGCATACACAATTGTCATGTGCAGTAGCCCGGTGCTGGCGGATTCCACAATTACTGATAGCATGGGCACAGTTTTCCAATAATAGTGACACAGTTAGGAGGGGCAATGCGGTCAACTCGGGGGTTCACAAGTATGCGACAGCGTCTGTTGGCGGTAGCCTGCAGCGCGGTAGCGGCCGTTACGCTCAGTGCGTGCGGTGGAGATAAGCAGGACAAGGCCGATGGAGCAGATTTCGCTCGCCTGGGTGCTTTCCCTTCCACCTACAAAGCTGGTGAGGCCGCGCCGGTACTGATTCGCGGCGCCACTGTGTTGACCGGCACTGGAGAACAATTAAACAACACCGACGTGTTGCTCAAAGACGGTGAAATTTCAGCCATTGGCGAGGGGCTGAAGGCGCCGAAAAAGGGCATGGTGGTGGAGGGCGCCGGCAAGTGGGTGACCCCGGGCATTATCGACGTGCACTCCCATCTGGGTAATTACCCCGCACCTTCCATCGAGTCCGCACAGGACGGCAATGAGATGACCGCGCCCAATACGGCACAAGTGTGGGCGGAACACTCTGTATGGACACAGGATCCGCAGTTCGCACTGGCATTGGCGGGTGGCGTCACCACGCTGCAGATCCTTCCCGGCTCGGCCAACCTGTTTGGTGGCCGCGCGGTAACCCTGAAAAACGTACCCGGCCGCAGTGTCCAGGATATGAAATTTCCGGATGCCCCCTACGGCTTGAAGATGGCCTGCGGTGAAAACCCCAAACGGGTTTACGGTGGCAAAGGCACTGCGCCGTCTACACGCATGGGGAATGTGGCGGGCTACCGCCAGGCCTGGATTGATGCCTCTGCCTACAAGGAAAAATGGGAGTCATATCATCTCAATGGTGGCGAGGAGCCAGACCGGGATTTGCAGATGGAGACCCTGGCCGGTGTGCTGAACGGCGATATCCTGGTGCACAACCACTGCTACCGCGGCGAGGAAATGGCGATCATGATGGATATCGCCAAGGAGTTCGATTTCCAGATTTCCACTTTCCACCATGCGGTAGAGGCTTACAAAGTGGCCGATCTACTGGCAGAAAACAATGTCTGTGCGGCCATGTGGGCCGACTGGTGGGGCTTCAAGCATGAGGCCTTTGATATGACCGAGGCCAATATTGCTATCGTCGATCAGGCCAAGGCCTGTGCGATGATCCACTCGGATTCTGCGGTGGGTATTCAGCACCTGAATGAGGAGACTGCCAAGGCGATGGTGGCGGGGCAACGGGCCGGATTCCATATTGAACCGCGCCACGCGGTTACCTGGATGACCTTGAACCCGGCCAGGGCGCTCGGGGTAGACGAAGTCACAGGCAGCCTGGAAAAAGGCAAGATGGCCGATGTAGTCGTCTGGTCTGGCAACCCATTCAGTGTCTATTCGAAGGCTGAGAAAGTGTTTATCGATGGCAACCTGATGTACGACCGCGATAACCCGGAGCGACAGCCCCACAGTGATTTTGAACTGGGAATTCTGGATGCCGAAGGCGAACGTTTGCCGAAGGAATTGAAAGGGTCGAATGGAGGTGAGGGCTAATGAAGATCAAGCAACTGGCAAAGATCGGTGTACTGGCTTCGCTAGCCATTACCACCCCGCTGGCACTGGCCCAGTCCCTGCTGATCAAGGACGCCAAGGTCATTACCCTGAGCGACCAGGGCACGCTGCAAATGGGCGATGTGCTGGTAAAAGACGGGCGTATTGTGCAGGTGGCCGAGGCGCTGGATGGCATTACCGCGGACCTGGTAATCGACGGCCGCGGCAAGGTGGTTACCCCGGGCATCATTGCGCCCGATAGCGAACTGGGGCTTACTGAAATTGGTGCTGCGGCAGCGACCAACGACAGTGCGGTCCAGGACACGAGTATCGGCGCCGGGTTTAATCCGGTCGTGGCGTTTAACCCGCACTCGACCCTGATTCCGTTCAACCGCGCCGGTGGTGTTACCCGTGCTGTGGTGTTACCGAGCAGCGAGGAGAAAATCTTTGCCGGGCAGGGGTTTGCGATCAACCTTGCCGGTACATACGACAGTGTGACTCACGATGCGCTGTTGCAGAAAATCTATTTTGGTGAATATGGCGCAGAGCTGGCTGGTGGCAGTCGCGCCCGAGCCTACGAGCAGATTGTCAGCGCACTGTCACAGGCACAAGAGTATGCCAGTAACCGGGATGCGATTCGCCGCGGGGAGTGGCGAGAGCTGGACTTCTCCGTCGAGGACCTGGAAGCTCTGCAACCTTTGTTGAGTGGTGAGCAGCCGGTGCTTATTCGAGCCAACAGGGCCAGCGATATTCTGCAGCTGCTGGCGCTGGCAAAGGAGTACAACCTGAAGCTGATTGTGGAGGGGGCCGCCGAGGGCTGGATGGTCGCGGAACAGTTGGCCGCGGCGCGGGTGCCGGTTGTGATCGACGCAATGGGCAATTCCCCGAGCGCTTTTGAAAAACTCGGTGCGAGGCTGGAGAACGCCGCACTGCTGCAGAAAGCCGGTGTCACGCTTGTCATTGGTGCCCCCGGTTACGCGGGTACCCACAATAGTTATCTGTCCCGCCAGGGGGCGGGCAATGCGGTTGCTTACGGCCTGCCTTTTGAGGAAGGTGTACGTGCGATTACCGCGAATCCTGCCCGCGTGTTTGGCCTGCCGGGCGGCGTGCTGGCGCCTGGTGGCGTGGCGGATCTGGTGTTGTGGAGCGGAGACCCGCTGGAAGTTACCAGCTTTGCAGAGCTGGTGGTTATTGATGGAAAACCGCAGTCGCTGGAAAACCGTTCGACCCGCCTGCGCGATCGCTATCTGCATCCAAAAGCGGGTACCGGACATGGATATGAAAAATAACCGAGCAAAAATGGATTGTCAGGAGTTCTAAAAGAGATGGTGAGTATTGAAATAACCGCGCTTTACGCTGGTCTGTGTGCACTGCTGGTGATTGCCCTGGCATTCAGGGTGGTGGCATTCCGCCGCGGCAAGAAGGTGGGTCTGGGTACTGGCGGCGACAAGCATGGGCATATTGCTGTCCGGGTGCATGCCAATGCGGTCGAGTATATTCCGCTGGCATTGATCCTGATGCTGATTGCGGAAATCAACGGGCTGTCCCATCTTTGGCTGCACTGTCTGGGCGGGGCACTCCTGCTTGGACGACTGCTGCACGCAATTGGTCTGGTGGCGGGTAAGGGGGGATATCATCCCGGTCGATTTATCGGCACTTCGCTGACCTGGCTGGTGATCATTATTCTCGCGGTAATCGATATTCTCGCGGTGTTTTAAAAACAGTTTCTGAACAGGTACAAAAAAGCCCGGTCAAACCGGGCATAGTACAGGGATGGAAACTGGGGCACTGTCCGTGCATCCGGGTGGGGTAGGCCGGATGTACGGGCGGCCAGAATAATGAATTACTGGTTGGCAGCCAGCGGGGTGACGTTTTCGCTGTCGGCCTGCTCAGTCTCTGCCTGATTGCTGGATTCTTCTTCCTCCAGCAGTGCTTCCGGCTTGCCCTTACAGGCTTTGGCCAGCACTTCACGGCGCTTGGCGAGCATCAGGCCGATCTCTTCACTGGCCTCTTCGGAAATGCCCTCAACATTGCGCTCGATCAGCGCGGTAATGTTGGCGGCCAGTTCCAGCATCTTGTCGTGTTCTTCGGCGTCTTTCTTGTTGTCGAACATGGCTCCGTCTCTATCGCATTTCCAAACTGCTACTACTGCCATAATGGCCTCCTGTCTTTATAACACTTGTCTTGAACGTTGATTACTGGCGGTCCTTGTCGGTGGCGCGGGCAATCAACGTGTGCTGTTCTTGAAGTGGATGAATGTACAGTATCTGTATGGGTATCCAGTGTCAACCATGCAAAACAGGGTATCTGCTAAAACCCGCCACCATTATCCAGCCATTTCTGCTCTTGTGGCGTATTTTTTCTCCCCAATGCCGCATTACGGTGCGGATAGCGGCCGAACTGCTCAATCACCTTCTGGTGAGCCAGCGCAAAGCGGTAGTAGTCCTCTGCTGCCTTCGCAGCGTCAGGGCCAATATTGGGATTGTCTCCGCTGAACTCGGACCGCAGCTGGTCGAAATAGGCTACCGACTGGGCCTGGACTTCGGGCAGCTCAGAGTGTTCAAGGGGCATTCCGGCAAACGCGCGCTGGTGCAGGCCGAGCCGGCACTGCTGGTTATTGCGCACCAGAGATTGGCTGATCTCCAGGGCGAGGGGGTCGCCCTCGAACGCCTTTGCAGACCCGCGAAATACATTGCGGCTAAACTGGTCGCTCAGGAGAATCAGCGCCAGCTGGCCCTCGGTGCTCTCCTGCCAGTGTGTCAGTTCGCCCGCGAGTGCCGCTTCAATGGCGGATCCAAATCGTTTACGGATATCGTCGTCGAATTCGTCATTACGTTGAAACCAGTGCTTGCGCTGGTGTGATGGGGGCTCGAGCCGCAGGTCGTCTCCGCCAAACCAGAACTGAAGGACATCGGCGGGATTAAGGCTACTGCTGGCGGTCGAAGTGACGGAAAACTGATCTGGGGTCATGGGTCTCCCTGTGGTTGGCTGTATCGGGTCAGGGCGCGCTTCCCTGGTCGCCCTGCATATTTTTGATACGAGTGTGCATCCAAGTCGGCTACCTTGCGCGTCCATCAGGGGAAGGGTAAAGCCCGGCCGTGCGGCAGCGGCGAGTAGGTATCCTCAGGGAAGCCTACTCAGGTACTGGATTCGGTAAAGGTAACCCGGATGACACCCCCGATACAGGGTGGTCAAAAAAGGTACAATTTTCTGCCATGCAGACCCTGGGCCTGGTAACAGGCCTTTTCAGCCGGTCAGACTTAGTAAGAGCGAGATAACACCAATGAGAGCGAAAGATTCAACTGTGCGTAACCGACTGCCCCGCTGGGTTTTCGCGGTTGCGGCAACCCTGGCAATGGGCGTATCCGGTAGTGTGCTGGCCCAGGATGAGGATGCCGTGACGCCGCAGCCCCCCGAGCCCCCGGCTCCGGTGGTAGCCCCGAAAGCACCAAAAGATAAGGAAGCCACCAAGCAGGTGCGGATTCTGCGCCAGGAAGATGGCAGCCTGCGGATTCACACCCGGGATGAGAATGGCGAGAGCGCCAATGTAGAGATCAACCTCGGCGAAGAGTTTGGTGGGGCGGTAACCCGCCGCATCTACGAGAAGCTCGAAGAGAAAGGGATCCTCGACGAAAAGGGTCTGGTGGTCGAAGAGGCGCTGGAGTCGGTGCCGCGCAATATCAATATTGGCATTACCGCCGATATGGAGCGGGCCGAGCGTATTCGTGCGGAAGTGGAGCGCGCCCACGCCCATGCAGAGCGCGAAGTCAGTCGCGAGCACTTTAGAGGGCGTGACCGAGGCCCGGATATGGAGTGGCTGATCGGTATCATCGCAATCCTGGCGGTGTTCGGTACCCCGATCCTGATTGTGTGGCTGGTGACCCGCAACAGCTACCGCAAGAAGCAGCTGGTGATGGAAAACATCAATCGCATGGTTTCAGAAGGGCGCGATATTCCGCCGGAACTGCTGGATGCGCTGGAAGGTGAAAGTGCAGCCAACACCAAAGACCGCGGTTTCACGCTGATGGCGGTCGGTGCGGCACTCTTTATCTGGCTGACCGCCGCCTCCGGTATTGGGGTGGGTAGCCTGGGCCTGATCCCTCTGTTTATCGGGATCGCCCGCTACGTAAACTGGAAACTTGATCATCAGCAGGCCGGTTAAGGATTACCACCCATGGACCTCAATGATGAGGATCTGATCAGGCGCGTCGTTGAAGACGGGGACCAGCGGGCATACGCCCAGCTGGTTCGTCGCTATCAGTCACAGCTGCGTTTCTCGCTCCGCCAGCTGTGCGATGGTGACCAAGGTCTTGCCGACGACATGGCGCAGGAGGCCTTTATCAAGGCCTACAAGGCGCTGCCGGCGTTTCGCGGAGATGCGAAGTTCAGCACCTGGCTGTACCGTATTGCCTACAATCTGGTCATGAGCCACAAGCGCAAGAATGCGCCCGTGGTCGATCAGGAGGCCGTGGACAATGCGCAGTCCCAGGAAAGCGTCGAAGAAGCGCAGCAGCTGGGTATGGCCAGGGACCTGAATTCGGCAATGGGGGAACTGAGTGACGCCCAGAGGCAAGCGGTGCACTTGTGTATGCAGCGCGGCTTTTCTCATGAAGAGGCGGCAAGTATTATGAAGTTGCCGCTGGGCACGGTAAAATCCCACGTTAATCGCGCAAGGGCCAAATTGCAGTCGCTACTGCAGCCCTGGCGGGAGGAGGTAGCCAGTGGCTGATTCTCGAAATTCCACAAGTGATACAGCAGGTATCTCAGGTATGGTAATCAAAGACGGTGTAGTGCATTCCGCACCCGGTGTCGCCGGCGGTGAAGAGCCGGATTTTGACACCTGGCTGTCGCAGCAACTGCAGTTCAATGAGCCCCATCTCGACGACGATGGCTTCTGCGAGCGGGTGATGACGGACCTGCCGCCAGTGCCTGCCAAGCGCTCTGAGCGCCGGGCCACGCGTTATCAGTACGCGGCGGTGGTGGCGGCCTCTGCCATTGTCTGCTGGCAGTTCCCGCTGGAAGATGTGTTGACGGCCATGGCGGCGCAGAGCATTAGCCTGTACAGCCTGGTGGGTCTGGCGGTGGTCAGCTCCATGGCGGCGATGACCGGGGGAATCCTGGCGGCGCGCCGTTAACTCTTAGCGCAATCGCATTTCTATCCTTTCAGGGCCGGCTTCTTGCCGGCCCGCCTGTTTCTCGGTTCCTCTTCTGTTCTGTTCTGTTCTGTTCTGTTCTGTCTCTCTTCTCCGGAGTGTCTGGAATATCAGCGCTGGTATTGTCCCAGCTGGATTTCCCCGCGTTTTGATACCCGTATCGCCGGCAGGAACGGTGTCTGTAGCCCCAGCTTTGCCTCGAGTTCATAGGGGACTGTGTTCCCTTGTAGTCGTATCAGTTCAGCCGCGGCCATAAAAGACCCCATCAGGTTTGCCGAAGCATCCACCGCGATGGATTCCTGT
Organism: Microbulbifer elongatus; assembly: GCF_020524885.1. Taxonomy (GTDB): domain Bacteria; phylum Pseudomonadota; class Gammaproteobacteria; order Pseudomonadales; family Cellvibrionaceae; genus Microbulbifer; species Microbulbifer elongatus_A. The sequence goes on from NZ_JAIVKJ010000001.1 coordinate 1,387,554, forward strand.
CCGTAGGCCGGAATCACCGGTAGCGTGTTCGTGGTGCCGGTCACTACCTTGTGCCCGGCCAGTTTCAGTGTGTAGAAAAGCCCTGAAAGGGCGAGTTCGGTGTTGTTGGGATTGAACACTCGCAGGTGAATACGGAAGCGGAGGTCGCCGCTGTGATGGTTGGGCAGGGGCTCCAGTGAGGTCACCTGCACTTCCGGTGTTTCGAAATCCGGAGATAGCGTGGCGCAACCGGACAGTGCCAGAAGGGTAAGGAGGGCAAATAGAGTGTAATGACGGAGTGAACGGATCAAGCGGGTTCCCCTGTGTTAACGCACCCGGACTCGGGTATCTATATGGTGTTGTTGGGTTTGGTGGGTAAAGTCTAACGGAATGGTCTGCTGGCGCTATCGCGCACCCGTAACACGGTTTTCTCTGATCTATGCCATTGCGTAGACAGCGATGGCTTTGGCGGGTTCAACATCGGGTCGAGGTTTGCACTGCCGCAGGGGTTCACCGGGGTAGGGCGCCGAACCTGGGGGCTATACTCAGTGCGCGTATCGGCCTCTTGCCCAGTGAGGTTGTGTTTACAGTGGTGCCAGTGCGAGAGCAAAGGAGTGACTCGTGGAGTTTGCGGAGCTTCAGCCCGACCTGCAGCAATGGATGCGGGATATGGTCCAGCGTGGCCACGATAAAGCGGGAATGATGGATGCGCTGCTAAAGACAGGTTATCAGCCGTCTATAGCAAGCGCGGTGGATCAGTGTATTGCCGATTGCACCGGGGGCGGCAAATCTCAAGAGATGGCTCCGGCTGCGGTTGCGCGCACCCAGACCGCGAACCACGCCGAAGAGCGTGGCGAGGAGGGCGACAGCAGTCGTTTCCGGTTGTTTGAGCCACAAAGCGCGCTGTACGACCTTGGGGATAGGCAGGTGGAGGTGCTGCTCACGATGCGGCAGCCCAACATCGTGTTGTTTGGCAATTTGCTCTCCGAAAACGAATGTGACGCGCTGATCGAGATGTCGCGCACCAGACTCAAGCGCTCGCGACTGGTCAATGCCGAGCGCGGTACCTACGACCTCGGTGAGGCGCGCACTAGTGAGGGTACCTACTTCGAGCGGGCCGCCAACCCGTTGATCGCTGATATAGAAACCCGAATAGAGCGCTTGCTCGGGGTGCCAGAAGCTCGCGGCGAGCCTGTTCAGGTTCTGCATTATCGGGAAGGGGCGCAATACCGGCCGCACTTTGACTATTTCGAAACGGGAAAGCCGGGCAGTCAGCGCGTTCTGGCCCAGGGGGGGCAACGGGTGGCCACTTTGATTATGTATCTCAACAACGTTAAGGCGGGAGGTTCAACGGTTTTCCCTGAGGTCGCGCTGGACGTGTTGCCGAAAAAAGGGTGCGGTCTGTTTTTTTCTTATTCCAATGCTACCGGTGAGGTAGACCGCAAGACTCTTCACGGGGGTAGTCCGGTACTGGCGGGGGAAAAGTGGATCGCGACCAAGTGGTTGAGGCTCGGGGAGTATCGGGTTGCTGATGCTTAGCGGGTTGGTCCAGTCCAACCCGGCACTGCCGGTGGACCCGGACAAGGCTAAGGAGCTGGCGGAATCCCTGGAACTCGCCAAGGTGGCGCCTTTGTCTTTTTCCCATATGCTGGAAGCGGTTATGGCGTCTTTCGGCAAGATCTGGGAGGGTTTCCTCGGGCATATCCCTTTCTTTATTGCCAGTGTGATGATGCTGGCGCTAACCTGGGTATTAGCCACTATTGCAGGGAAATTTACCCGCCGGTTTGCCAGAAAAACCACCAACAAACCTTCACTCCAGGACCTGCTGGTTCGCCTAACGCGTATTTTTATCTGGGTGATCGGGTTGTTGTTTACCGCGATGGTGTTATTTCCGGGTCTTACGCCGGCAAGGGCGCTCGGTGGTCTCGGTTTGCTGTCGGTGGCGGTGGGGCTGGCGTTCAAGGACATGTTCGAGAATTTCTTCGCCGGTATCCTCATCCTGTGGCGCTTCCCATTCGAGGCTGGGGACGTGATCAAATGCGAAAACGTAGAGGGGAGGGTGGAAGCGGTAGAAGTACGCAATACGGCCATTCGCCGCACCACCGGCGAACTGGTGATTGTTCCCAACCTGTTCCTGTTCAAGAACCCTTGTGAAATCCTCACCGATCGCAACAAGCGGCGTATCACGATCATCGCCGGCGTGGCTTATGGTGAAGATGTGGCTACTGCGGTGGATGTCATTGAGGCGGCGGTAACCCAGTGTGAAACCGTACGCGATGATGAGCCGGTGCAGATCTTCCCTCAGGGGTTTGGTGACAGCAGCATCGATATCGAGGTCACCTGGTGGTCCGGATCTACTCCCCTGGAAGAACGTCGCTCCAGGGGAGAAGTGGTAACCGCGGTGAAACGTGCATTGGACGAGGCGGGTATCGAGATTCCCTTCCCTTACCGTACGCTCACGTTCAAGGAGCCACTATCACTCTCCGGCGAAACCAGAGAGGCGTCCGAGGGGGGATAGCGAGTCAGAGAGTACTGTCTGGCTGATTCTCCGGGCGCGCTTTTTCAAATGCCGGCAGCGCAGCGCAGGCTTCGGCAATTTTTGCAATGCGGGGGTAATTCTCCATCTCCATACCAAATCGCTCCGCATTGTAAACCTGCGGAATCAGGCAGCATTCGAACAGGCCCGGGGTATCGCCGTGGGCAAAGGTCGAGCCCTGACCATCCAGCTGGGTTTCGAGCGCCGTGAAGCCGCCGTCGATCCAGTGGCGGATCCACTCCACCTTCTGCTCGTCACTGGCACCCAGCTCCGACTGAATGTACTTGAGCACGCGCAGGTTCTGCACTGGCTGGATATCGCAGGCCACGTTGTAGGCAAGGGCGCGCACTTTTGCGCGGGCGAGGCTGTCTTTGGGGAGCAGGGCAGGTTGGGGGTGCTGCTCGTCGAGCCACTCCAAAATGGCCAGGGACTGGGTAAATACATGGCCGCTTTCGATGAGCGCAGGCACAAGTCCTTGTGGATTCAGGCTGCGGTAGCTGGACTCCTTCTGCTCTCCCTTTAGCAGGTTCACTGGGTGGTAGTCGTACTCGAGCCCTTTCAGGTTGAGCGCTATGCGCACGCGGTAACTGGCGGAAGAGCGAAAGTAGCCGTGGAGTTCCATATACGTTGGTTCCTTTTCTGGAGTTCCTGTTTCTGGGTAGTCTGTTTCTTGGGGTTCTGTCAAAAATGGCGCGAAACGCCGTATAATGCCCGGCCGATTTCGTCTGTTATTGGCTTTTGTGTCCGCGGGCGAGGCCTATGTCCGGTGGTTGTTAAAGGGTGCTTCGTGGGTGTCACATCGACGGCAGCCAACCAGCTATCGCGCAGGCAAAAAATTCCTGTGGAAGTGGTTACATTTGAAACCAATTTTAGTTACATTTAAAAACTGGTACAACCCGTTCCCTAGCAGGTGAATAGAGCGCGATGACAACCGATAATACAAATAGCGATATCACTGAATTCTCCAACCCGATGGATGCGGTGCGCCCGGATGATCTGCGCCTGGAGAAATTTCTGCCTTATCGACTGTCCGTGCTGTCCAACCGCGTAAGTAACGCCATTGCGGATGCCTACAGCGCGCGCTTTGACCTTACCATCCCCGCGTGGCGTGTGATGGCGATTCTGGGGCGTTTTCCCAATCTCTCTGCCGCCGACCTTGTAGAACAGACGGCGATGGACAAGGTGGCCATCAGCCGCGCAGTGTCCATCCTGATCAAGAACGACTACATCACCCGCAGCGAAGACCTTGCTGACCGCCGTCGCCAGGTGCTGAATTTGTCGGATCTTGGTCGCGACGTCTACGAGCGTATCGTGCCACTGGCGCAGCAATACGAGAACGACCTGATGGGTTCTCTGTCTGCAGACGAGCGCAGTCAGCTCGACAGTATTATCGAAAAACTGATGGCGCGCGCACAGGATTGGGCTAACCGCGGACTGATCGACTGATCTCCGAATCATCTGCCATTCTTATTTCCATCTTTCTGAATTGACCGTTCATTGGCCGGCGCATTCTTGTGAGTACGCCGGCGCGAATTACCAGGAGTTACCATGTTTGACCACCTGAAAAGCCTGCCTGCCGACCCCATTCTGGGGCTGCTCGCTACTTACCGCGCCGATGAAAACCCCAACAAGATCGACTTGGGAGTGGGGGTGTATAAAGACGAAGCGGGACACACCCCGGTCCTGCAGGCGGTAAAGGAAGCGGAAACTCGCCTCTTGCACAGCGAAGAAACCAAGGCTTATGTGGGCCCGGCAGGTACCCCCGGATTCAATAGCGCCATGCAGGAGCTGGTACTGGGTGCGGATCACCCGGCACTGGTAGGTAATCGTGTGCGCTCCGCGCAAACACCTGGTGGCTGTGGCGCCCTGCGTGTCCTGGCAGAATTTGCCAACCGCGCCAAAGCGGGTGCCACCATCTGGGTAAGTGACCCCACCTGGGCTAACCACGTCCCTCTGCTGGGCAATGCGGGCCTGGAAATCAAAAGTTACCCCTACTATGACCGCGCCACCAGCAGCCTGCAGTTTGACGCCATGGTGGAAACGCTCAAGCAGGTGGGCGAGGGCGACCTGGTGCTGTTCCACGCCTGCTGTCACAACCCCTGTGGCGCGGACCTGAGCCGCGAGCAGTGGAAAGTACTGGCCGAAATGGCGCAGAAGCAGGGCTTTACCCCGTTTATCGATATGGCCTATCAGGGCTTCGGCGACAGCCTGGACGCAGACGCCTACGGTCTGCGCCTGATGGCGGAATCCGTTCCCGAGATGCTGGTAGCCGCATCCTGCTCGAAAAACTTCGGCCTCTACCGCGAGCGCGTCGGCCTGGCTATGGTGGTTTACAGTGATGCGGCAGCAGCTGACCGCGGTCAGAGCCAGCTGTTGAACGTAGTGCGTGGCAATTACTCCATGCCCCCGAACCATGGCGGTGCCATTGTGGAATCCATCCTCACTGACGCCAGCCTGCGTGCGAACTGGGAAGCAGAGCTCACCGAAATGCGCGAGCGTATTAACAGCCTGCGCAGTGGTGTTGTGGAAAGCCTGCGCGACGCCGGTGCCGCCGGCGATTTCGGCTTTATTGAGAAACAGAAGGGTATGTTCTCCTTCCTGGGCATTAACCCGGAGCAGGTGCACAAACTGCAACAGGATTATTCCATTTATATGGTAGATTCCAGCCGTATCAGTATTGCCGGCCTGAGCCAGAGCAATATGGAATACTTCTGCAAATCCGTTGCGGAAGTCCTGGATTCTTGAAGAGAGTCTGACTTTCAGGGCGGTGCTGGGGCCGCCTTAAAATTTACAGCCCAGATAGTGTGTCGCCCGGCTGGCGGCACACGCCGTTAAAAATTGATGTCGAGCTGAATATGGAAGTTGAGGTAGAAGCCCCCGTGTCTGAACCTGTTGTAAAACCCTGGGATCCCACCAGCTGGCGCAAGCTGACTGCGCACCAGCAGCCGAAATACCAGTCGCAAAGCGATGTGGAATCTGTCGAGCGGCAGCTAGCGGGTTATCCGCCGCTGGTGTTTGCGGAAGAGGCTCGTGAACTGCGGCGCCAGCTGGCAGACGTGGCGCAGGGTAAGGCATTTTTGCTGCAGGGGGGGGATTGTGCCGAGTCATTCGCGGACTTCAATGCAAACCGTATCCGCGACACCTTTAAAGTGCTTCTGCAGATGGCGGTGGTGCTGACCTTTGCCGGCAATTTGCCGGTGGTCAAGGTGGCGCGCATGGCAGGGCAATATGCGAAGCCACGCTCGGCCGATATGGAAACAGTCGATGGCGTTGAGCTGCCGAGCTATCGCGGCGACATCATCAACGGTATCGACTTCACTGCCGAAGCACGCGTGCCTGATCCCAAACGCATGCTCACAGCCTACAACCAGTCCGCAGCCACGCTGAATTTGTTGCGCGCTTTTGCCCAGGGCGGTCTGGCGGACCTGCATCAGGTGCACGCGTGGAACCTGAGCTTCCTAGAAAACAATCCCCAGCGGGATCGCTACGCGCTATTGGCGGAGCGCCTGCAGGATGCGCTGGAGTTCATGGCCGTGTGCGGTGTGAACTCTACTAACACGCCGGCCATCCGTGAGACCACTCTGTACACCTCTCACGAGGCATTGCTGCTGAATTACGAGCAGGCCCTGACCCGCACCGACAGCCTGACCGGCAAATGGTACGACTGCTCCGCACATATGCTGTGGATTGGCGAGCGCACCCGCCAGCTGGACGCGGCGCATATCGAATTTCTTGCGGGCGTGTGGAATCCTATCGGTGTCAAAGTCGGTCCGGGTATGGATACCGATGAATTGATCAGACTGATCGATCGTCTCAATCCGCACAACGAACCGGGCCGGTTGACCCTGATCACCCGTATGGGCGCTGATACCCTGGCCGACAAGTTGCCCGCACTGGTGCGCGCGGTGGAAAGGGAAGGGCGTTCAGTTGTGTGGAGCACCGACCCGATGCACGGCAACACCGAGAAGGCATCCAGCGGATTTAAGACCCGCAACTTCGACAATATCCTGCGGGAGATCCGCGACTTCTTTGCCGTGCACCGCGCAGAGGGAACACACCCCGGTGGTATTCATCTGGAAATGACCGGGCAGCACGTTACCGAATGCACCGGTGGCGCCTGGAAGATTTCCGATGCGGATCTCGCCAGCTGCTATCGCACCCAGTGCGACCCGCGTCTCAATGCGGACCAGGTACTGGAGCTCGCATTCTGTATTTCTGAAATGCTGCGCGACGGACGCAATGGCAACAGCTAATAGGTTCGGATAACGTAACGTCTGTAAAAATCCATCGTAAAGGGAGACCGGATGTATCAACTGTTTATTGGCAACAAAAACTATTCATCCTGGTCTCTGCGTCCCTGGTTACTGGCCACTGAGCTGGATATTCCTTTCGAAGAGCAGCTAATACCTTTTGACGAGGGTGGCAGCTGGAACAAATTTCGCAAATTTTCCCCAACCGGTCTGGTGCCGTGCCTGGTAGATGGCGACACTACGGTATGGGAGTCCCTCGCCATCACCGAATACCTGTACGAATCCCACCCCCGCGTCTGGCCAGAAGACAAGCAGGCCAGAGCCTGGGCCCGCTGCGCCGCCTCGGAAATGCACGCCGGCTTTTTCGCACTGCGCAACCAGTGCAGTATGAACTGCGGCGTAACCATTTCCCTGCACCGCATCGACGATGTGTTGCAGAAAGACCTTGATCGCATTGACGAGCTCTGGAAGCAGGGGTTCTCCCGTTTTGGCGGACCTTTTTTGGCGGGGCAGGCTTTCACTGCCGTGGATGCCTTCTTCGCACCTGTTGTCCTGCGACTGAAAGGCTATCAGCTTTCTCTCAGTGCAGAATCGATGGATTACTGCGAGCGCATTCTGGCGCTGCCCGGTATGCAAAGCTGGATTGAATCCGGGATCAATGAGCCCTGGCGTGAAGTCGGCCACGACGAGGAGCTGCTCGCCGTGGGTACCATCGTGGAAGACAAGCGCACTAACGCTTAATCTCTGCCACCTGTTCTAGTCCCTAACTCCTGTAGTTCCTGACTCTTCTTTTACCTGACTCCGGGCTCCTGCCGCCATTGCGGCAGGCTACCTCGAAAGGCGCAAGGTATCGCAGGACCTCGTATAACACATAATAAAACTATGCACTTAATAAGCCGTTATCAAATGACCGCTTAAAGCATGTCCAGCAAAGAGCTCCGAAAAGTTAAACAGATGCGGGGGAATATCTCGCGTACAGAACCTCTCGCCGCATAAAGCTGCGGGCTGGTCTGCCCCTCGTAGCGATATCTGCCAGCGCTGGGGTACACTCCGGACAGCCAAAAATTTAACAATATTCAAGTACGAGAGGATCGAGTCGATGCGTCAAACACTGATCGCTATATCCATCGCCGCCGCGCTGGCCACGGCAGCCGGTTGCAGCAAAGAAGCAGAACAGGCACAGGCGGCCAAGCCCGCTGAGCAAGCCGTTGCTTCCGCAGAAGTCGTCGCCGATGTGGCGAAGAGCAATGCGTTGCTGGCGGTGTGGAAGGGCCCTTACGGTGGCGTACCCGCGTTCGACAAGATGAAGGTCGAAGACCTGAAGCCGGCCCTCGAGTATGGCATGGCAGAAAACCTGGCCCAGATTGAAAAGATTGCCAATAATCCGGAAGCCCCGACCTTTGCCAACACCATCGAAGAGATGGAGCGCAGCGGTAAGTCCCTGGGTAAAGTGTTCACCTACTGGGGTATCTGGAGTGGCAACATGTCTTCTCCGGAGTTCCGCGCAGTGCAAGCGGAAATGGCTCCCAAGCTGTCCGCGTTCAACTCTAAAATCATCCAGAACGACAAGCTGTTCCAGCGTGTAAAGGCGGTGTACGAATCCCGCAACGATTCTGACCTTACTGCAGAGCAGAAGCGTGTGGTCGAGCTGGTGTACGACGAGTTCGCCACCAATGGTGCAACTCTGTCGGGTGAAGACAAGAAGCGCTATGCGGAAATCAATACCCGTCTTGCGGAGCTGCACACCAAGTTCGCCAACAACGTGCTGGCGGATGAAGAAGGTTACGATCTTTTCCTGACCGAAGATCAGCTGGCAGGCCTGCCGGAATCCTTCGTCAAGGCGGCTGCCTCAATGGCCGAGGAGAAAGGCCAGAAGGGCAAGTACGCAATCAAGAACACTCGCTCTTCCATGGATCCGTTCCTGACTTATTCCGAAGATCGTGCCCTGCGTGAGAAGGTGTGGACCAACTACTACAGCCGTGGCGACAACGGTGGTGAGCACGACAACAATGCGATTATTGCCGAGATTCTGCAGCTGCGTGATGAGCGTGTAGCCCTGCTTGGATTCGACAACTACGCCGAGTGGCGCCTGCAGAACCGCATGGCGAAAAACCCGCAGAACGCCATTGAGCTGATGGAAGCGGTGTGGCCGGCAGCGGTTGCCCGTGTGCACGAAGAAGTCGCGGATATGCAGGCGGTTGCAGATGCAGAGAAAGCCGGTATCAAGATCGAGCCGTGGGACTACCGCTTCTACGCGGAGAAAGTGCGTGCGGCCAAATACGACCTGAACTCTGACGAAGTGAAGCAGTACCTGCAGCTGGACAAGCTGCGCGAGGGTATGTTCTACGTCGCCGGTGAGCTGTTCAATTTCAACTTTGCCCCCGTAGAAGAGGGCAGTGTGCCGGTGTTCCACGAAGACGTGAAAGTCTGGGAAGTTACCGATAAAACCACTGGCGAGCACATCGGTCTGTGGTACCTGGATCCGTTCGCTCGTACCGGCAAGCGCTCCGGTGCCTGGGCGAGCATGTACCGCGATCACACCACTTTTGATGGCAAGGAAACCGTACTGGCTTCCAACAACTCCAACTTCATCAAGGGCGCGCCTGGCGAGCCGGTACTGGTGGGCTGGGACGATGCGGAAACCTTCTTCCACGAGTTTGGCCACGCGCTGCACTTCCTTGCGTCTAACGTAAGCTACCCGACTCTGAATGGCGGCGTGCGCGACTACACCGAGTTCCAGTCCCAGTTGCTGGAGCGTTGGCTGAGCACCGACCCGATCATCGACAACTATCTGGTGCACTACAAAACTGGTGAGCCGATCCCGGCGGAGCTGGTTGCCAAGATCAAGAAGGCCGCGAACTTCAATCAGGGCTTTGCGACCACCGAATACCTGGCTTCCGCTCTGGTGGACATGAAGTTGCACACTACCGATCCGAAAGGAATCGACCCGGACAAGTTCGAGCGCGAGACCCTGAATGCGCTGGGTATGCCGTCTGAACTGGTGATGCGCCACCGCACCCCGCACTTCGGGCACATCTTCTCCGGTGAAGGTTACTCTGCGGGTTACTACGGCTACATGTGGGCGGACGTGCTGACTTCCGACGCTTCTGAAGCATTCGCCGAAGCCGAAGGCGGTTTCTACGATAAGGAAGTAGCCGGCAAGCTGGTGAAGTACCTGTTCGCACCGCGTAACGCGATGGATCCGGCTGAAGCGTACCGCAAATTCCGTGGCCGTGATGCGGGCATCGAGCCGCTGATGCGCGACCGTGGTTTCCCGGTGCCGGGTGAGGAAGGTACCGCCGCAGTGACCGGTGAGTAAAACTTAGCCTTACAGTTGGGCTTTAAAAAGAAAAAGCCGCGCTCCGTTGGGAGTGCGGCTTTTTTTATTGCTTTAGTGTGGAGTCAGGCGACCGTTGAATGTTATTCGGGCCGCGCGTAAACCTGTTCACCTTCCACCCAGGTTTCGAGTACCTTCACCTTCCAGATATCTTGCGGGTCAATCTTGAAAATATCGCTATCAAGAAGAACAAAATCCGCGAACTTGCCAGGCTCCAGATTGCCGATGTACTGCTCCTGATGGCTTGCGTAGGCGGCGTCCAGTGTGAAAGAGCGTAGTGCTTCCTCCATCGTCATTGCCTCTTCTACGTGCCAGCCTTTTTCTGGCTGCCCCTTTCGATCCCTGCGCGTGACAGCGGCGTGTAGCCCGAATAGTGGGTTCACTGGCTCTACCGGAAAATCCGAGCCAGAAGCAATTTTGGTGCCCTGATTCAGGAATTTCCGCCATGCGTAAGCGCCTTCGAGGCGCTTCTCCCCGAGGCGGTCCCCAGCCATATTCTTGTCGCTGGTTGCATGCACTGGTTGCATCGAGGCGATCAAGTTCAAAGAGGGAAATTGCTCAATATCCTCAAGCGTCAGAACCTGGGCATGTTCGATACGGTGGCGGAATGGCTTCTGGTCGCTTTCCTTGTCCAGCTCATGGAAGATGTCGAGCACTATGTGGTTTGCGCGATCGCCAATGGCGTGCACATTCACCTGGAACTTGTTGTCTGTGGCCAACTTGATTTGCTTTAACAGCTCATCCTTCTGGTGGATCAGCAGGCCTTTTTCGCCGGGGCGATCATGATAGGGCTGGAGCAGGGCGGCGCCACGACTGCCCAGGGCACCATCGGCATAGACCTTGATACTACGCACATAGAGCTTTTCATCAGGCGCGCCAGCATAACCGGCACTAAGGAGTTCCGGCAGGTGCTTGTCATCGGCAGAGATCATCGGGTATACGCGTAGCGGGATCGCTTTTTCTGCGGCCAGTTGACGGTAGGCCTCCAGTGTTTGTTTTTCAACGCCAGCGTCGTGGACACCGGTCAGCCCAAGGGAGAGCGCGAGGTCAAACGCGGTAGTGAGAGCAGCTTTTTCTTCCCGCAGGTCTGGCTGTGGGATTACGCTTTCGAGCAGGGCCATGGCGTTGTCTACGAGTACGCCAGTCGGTTCGCCGTTTTTATCGCGAATGATCTCGCCGCCTGCGGGAGCCTTTGATTGCCGGGTGATTCCCGCGCACGCCATTGCCGCGCTGTTTGCCCACCCCGCATGCCCGTCGATGCGGCGTAGCCAGATCGGTTGGTCGATATCCAGCGCGTCGAGTTGCTGGCGTGTTGGGAATTGCTTGCCGCGCCACAGTACCTGATTCCATCCGCGGCCGATCAACCAATCGCCGGATTGTTGGTTGCGTGAAAATTGTTTGATCGCATTGAGTGTTTTCGCGAGGTCCAGGTCCCGCAGATCCAGTTGCTGCTGCAGTCTGCCCTGACCCAGAACATGGCCGTGGGCATCGATCAATCCCGGCAACAGCACCTTGCCGCCGGCATCGACTTTTGTTGCCTCCGGGTATTTCTGAAGGAGTGCAGCGAAATCGCCGGTGGCCAATACCTTGCCCTGATCAAATACGAGTGTGTTGAACTGCTCAAGGGTGCGTTCGGTGGTCTGATAACCGGAGAAGTTATGTACGATCGTTGTAGCCTGGAGGTTCCAGGACGCAAGTATGGCGCACACGCCTGCGAGGGTATGAGAGAAGCGCATAGTTATTAGCCTTTTAGCAGCGACTGTCAGAGGGTCACATTGATGGTAACAGTGCAACAAGGGGCTGCCAATTTGTCTGGTCTCGCCGTGCTGTCACCTAGAGCAGAGTATTGCTGCGCCTTATTTTAGTTTTGCTGGGCCGAGTGAATTTACTCAAGAATTCTGGCGCGTCGCAGTCCAGTTCAATAAGCATGCAGGAAGTAGAGTCGGGCTTGCCATATTTCGAGGCCTCCGGCGTCGATACTTTCTTGTGATACCTCCAGGTCAAGGTAATTACGCTCCGACATAACCCAGCGTGCCCCCACACGTGCAAGGCCGCTGAGACTCTCTAGAGATTGATAGCCGCCACTGGTAATACCGCGAGCAACCTGCACCTCATTTTGAAGGTCAATCGCCATGGTTATACCGAGCTCCAGATAGGGAGTGAGCATGCCGTAGTCGTGTAACCTAAAACCCCGCATGATCGTGACACTGCCTTCCAGGTAGCTGATGTTGCCGTCGGTATCGCGGAAGTTCAGGGCGAGAGGTCTGCCCAGTAGTTCACCGCTCAGTTTTGAATTAGTAGTTTCGAACCACGAATAATTGAGGTGCATCCGCGGTAGAAATCCCCAGTTCCCCCAGCGCTGGAATCCTTCCAGGCCGATGTTGAACAGCCACTCGTTCACCTCATTGCTGCCGCGGAAGTTTGCGAGGGAAATGTCGGTATCGGTTCGGGAGTAATTGATCGACGACGTCAGAGAGAGCCCCGGTCCAAATTGGTATCCCATGTAAGGCCCGATCGAAATCCGGTCGGCGTCCGTTTGCAAGAAACCCCACAATCCCTCGCTATCGAAGCGGGAAGCCGCAACGGATAGTCCTGCTACGCCGCGGGCACCCACCGGGCGGTGCGCGCCTAGTATCAAGCGCGATTCGCTGGAGTCGAAGTTCCTATTTCCTCTTCGGTCCCTGACTTCTGTCTGGTCCACCTCACTCCACAGGTGCCATTTCGCTTGCTGTGGCGAGAAGCGTGGCAGCAGGGCACCCATGTAGCGGGCGCTTAACGGGAAACCGGATTTGTCGAATTCCTGTGTCTCATACCAGTGCCCATCGTAATTTTCTGGGCAGGTTACATCGGCGCCGGAATATTCCGCCGTCATGCGATGCCCGGTCTCGGGGTGAATGCACACGACCCACCTGAATGCGGTGCCATCCTGGGCGCGTTGGTGCAGGTCGTTATCGACAAAGATTTCTCTATTTTCTTCCTGCGTTTCTGTGACGGGGCGCTCCGGGGAGATTGTTTCCGGTGGTCTTTGCACCGGTATCTCCGGTGTGATGCCGGTTCCGGGCGGCCTTACTTCTGGGGTGATGCCGGTTCCCGGGGGCCGCGCCTCCGGGGTGATGCCGGTTCCCGGGGGCTGCACCTCCGGGGTGATGCCGGTGCCCGGTGGTCGCACCTCCGGGGTGATCCCGGTGCCGGGCGGCCGCACTTCCGGGGTGATACCGGTACCTGGGGGCCTTACTTCCGGGGTGATACCGGTTCCCGGTGGCCGTACCTCCGGGGTGATCCCGGTACCTGGAGGCCGTATTTCAGGGGTGATGCCAACACCTGGCGGTCTCACTGTCGGTACTTCTGGAGTAATTACATCCACCGGCGGACGAATCACTGGGAGCTCGGGCATGATGTCGATAATTTCGCCAGGCGGAATGACGCCGATGGGCGGAACAGGGCGTATCGTGGGAAACTGCGGCAAAATGATGGGGTCGGACTTTTGGTTGTCGATATCAATCGAGCATGGGTTATTACCGCTTAAATCGAGTAACTCATGCGTGCCACCATTGCTCAGCACGAGGTTGGGGAAAACCGAAATATGCTGCCCGGGTGCTGAGAGACTCCATTCATCAACGATGTCTTTCGTGTTGACCACCTGCAAGCCAAAACTGCCAGCGGTTGTGGTGGATAGCCATACCGAGCGTGTCAGATCAAAAGTGGCGCCAATAAAGGTGAGGGTGCCGTCGGAATTGCACTTTTGCGCCAGAGTGACTGGAGAAGAGAGCAGGAATGCAATTGCGACAATCCAAGTGGACGTGGAAATCCTTTTCCTCATTGACGTACAACTTCTTTCTGTCGGCTGAATCTGATGTGCGGGATCTAAATAGCACTCGATAGCTATTCTTTACCCTAGCCGAAATCGCCTGGCATCACCGTATTACTTGTGAAGCGGCGGATACCTGTGAAGTAAAAAGGGTGGAGCTGCATGTTCTGAAGGCACAATTATTTAGTACCGTGAAATACAGTAATGAAAAGAGGAGGGTGACGTAATGGCGCGGTGGTTAATTATCGCAGGGATTGTGATGACCGGGATCGGCCTGATCTTGCATTATGCGCCGTGGCTACTGAATTGGTTTGGGCGCTTGCCCGGCGATATCCGTATCGAATCCGGGCGCAGTCATTTTTATTTCCCAATTACCACGATGATCATTGTCAGCGTGGTGCTTAGTGTCATCCTGAGCTTCTTTCGTCGCTAATTCACTTTTCCAGTAGCTGGTCCAGCGGCAACTCGGTGCGGTATCGCACCTGCTTCAGTGAAAAGCTGCTTTTGATGTGATCAATACCTGGCAGCTCGGTGAGTTTCTTGTCGAGGAATTCCTGATAGGCGTGCAGGTTCGGTACCACTACCCGCAGCAGGTAATCGAAGTCCCCGGTCATCAGGTAGCATTCCATCACCTCCGGCCACTGGCCGATGGTTGACTCAAAGTGCTGCAGCTCTTTTTTGACCTGATGATTGAGTGTGACCTGGATAAACACGCTGACCGGAAGGCCTACCTTGTCCGGTTCCAGCAGGGTAACCGCACGCTTGATAAAGCCTTGTTCATGCAGGTTCTTCACCCGGCGTGAGCAGGGGGAAGGGGAGAGGTGCACCTTTTCCGCTAGTTCGATGTTGGGAATGGTCGCGTCTTCCTGAAGAATTTCCAGAATGTGCTTGTCGATGGCGTCGAGCAGATAGGCCATAGGATTACCCGGTATTCCTGATTTTCTTGTTCAGATTGGCAAATGTTGACGTCTGGTGATTTGGGATTCGATCAACCAGTAACTGGGCGCTGACGAAGAATAACTGATGTGACCGGTTTATAGCACTGGTTCACAGAGGTTTCGGCGGGTGACTTTCCTGTCTGTCTTCCGTCTCTTCACCTGGTCGAGATTTGATAAATATTCTCAACTGTCCCGTTTCACTTCTCAATTATTGCAGAAAACAAGGCGTAAGTGGTGGATTCTTTCTATTTCAAACCATTTTCGTGGTGAATTTGGTATGACCTGCTCGACTCGCCGGTGATAGTTTACCGACAACAACAGAATAACAGTGGAACCTACTGGCGGGGCAGTGCCCTGCGGACACAGGTACCCAGCAAATAAGGCGAGAAGGTCCCAAACCATGGCGATGGTCGAATCTGATCAGGAACTGGGCTTTGACCGGGAGTATTCCCTAAAGGCCGCATTCACCCGAGACTCTGGGCGAGTTTTTCTAACCGGTATCGATGCGCTGGTTCGCCTGCCTCTGATGCAGAAGCAGCTGGATGAGCATGCAGGCCTGAATACAGCGGGCTTTATCTCTGGCTACCGCGGCTCTCCGCTGGGTGGCTATGACCAGACGCTCTGGCGTCACAAGAAGCTGCTGGCCGAGCGGGATATCCACTTCGAACCCGGGATCAACGAAGACCTGGGTGCGACCAATATCTGGGGTACCCAGCTGCTCGATCACTACCGCCAGCAGGCGACCCGTGACGGGGTCTTCTCCATCTGGTACGGCAAGGGCCACGGTGTGGATCGCAGCGCGGACGTTTTTCGTCAGGCGAATATCCAGGGCACCTCCAAACTCGGCGGTGTTCTGGCCCTGTGTGGCGACGATCACACCGCCGAATCGTCCATGTTTTCCCACAACACCGACCAGATTTTCGAGTCGGTGATGATGCCGCTGCTATTTCCGGCCACCATCGACGAGTACCTGACCCTTGGCCTCGCGGGTATTGCGCTGTCGCGCTTTTCCGGATTGTGGGTGGGTTTCAAGACCATCACCGAAACCGTCGAATCCGGCGCGTCCATTGTGGTACCGCCGCTCCCCAACTTTGTACTGCCCGAATCATTCCCGATTCCGGCCCACGGCCTCAACTACGACCCACACCTGAACTGGCCCGCGGAGCGAATGGAATACGAGCGCCGCATGCTGGAAGAGCGCCTGCCGGCGGCCAAGGCTTTTGCCTATGCGAATAAGCTGGACAAGACCATTGTCGATGCGCCGCAAAAGCGCTTCGGTATTGTCACGGTAGGTAAGGCGCATGGCGATTTGCTGGAGGCGCTGAAACTTCTCGACCTGAGTGAGCAGGACCTGCTCGATGCCGGAATCTCCATCCACAAGGTGGCCATGAGCTGGCCGCTGGAGCCGCGCGGCATGACCGAATTCGCCCGCGGTATGCAGCGCGTGCTGGTTGTGGAAGAGAAGCGCCCGCTAGTAGAAGACCAGATGAAGAACCTATTCTACAGCTGGACGGATAGCGAGCGCCCGAAAGTGGTGGGTAAAAAGGATCTGGAGGGTAATGACCTGCTGCCGGCAATCTGGGGCTTTGGCCCGGATCAGGTGGCCAAGGCGATTGCGCGCTGGTTGGCAGATACTGAACTGGCGGCAAAACTTATTCCACTGGCCGAAAAACTGGGCAGCGGCACCCTGCAAAAAGCCAAGGGCCTGCTGGCCCGCGAGCCAATTTTCTGCGCCGGTTGCCCACACAACAGTTCGACCAAATTGCCGGAAGGCAGCACCGGCAGCGCCGGAATCGGCTGCCATATCATGGCCCTTGGCAAAGGCCTGCGCACCGATACCTATTCCCATATGGGCGGGGAGGGCGCGCACTGGGTTGGCCTGCATCGCTTCTCCAGTGACAAGCATATCTTCCAGAATATGGGGGATGGCACCTACAACCACTCGGGCCTGCTGGCGATTCGTCAGGCGGTGGCCAGCAAGATCAATATTACCTACAAGATTCTGCTGAACGATGCCGTGGCCATGACTGGTGGCCAGCCTGCGGATGGAGAGGTCACCGTTCCCACCTTGTCTCGCCAGCTGCTGGCGGAAGGTGTCGGTCAGGTATGTCTGGTAAGTGAAAACCCGGATCACTGGCAGTCAAATCGCGGGCTCTTGCCTGCGGACATCCAGATTTTCCATCGCGATGATCTCGATCAAGTGCAGCGCAAGCTGCGCGATACGGTGGGCGTTACCGCGATCATCTACGAGCAGGTGTGCGCGGCAGAAAAGCGTCGCCGCCGTAAAAAGGGCCAGATGGAAGATCCGGCGCGTCGCCTGTTGATCAATCATCGTGTGTGTGAAGGTTGTGGTGACTGCAGCGTGCAGTCCAGCTGTATCGCCGTAGAACCACTGGAAACCGAGTTCGGCCGCAAGCGTCAGGTCAACCAGTCCAGTTGTAACAAAGACATGCGCTGTGCTGACGGCTTCTGTCCAAGTTTCGTCGCCGTGGAAGGCGGTGAGCTGAAAAAGCCGGCGCTGAAGTCTCTCGCTGAGTCCATCGATGAGGCGAGTCGCGGTTTGGCCGATGCGCCTAAGCCACAACTGGATCAGCCCCTGAGTATTCTGGTGGCGGGCATAGGCGGTAGTGGGGTGCTTACCGTAGCGGCACTGCTGGGTATGGCCGCGCACCTAGAAGAGAAGGGCAGTACCACCCTGTATTTTACCGGCCTTTCACAGAAGAACGGCGCTGTAGTGGCGCACGTGAAAGTGGGCAACAAGCCGGAAGACATTACCACCGCGCGTATTCGTGACGGCGCCGCAGATCTGCTACTGGGTTGCGATATGGTGACCGCCGCAGGGCAGCGCACCAAGTTTGCCGCGGGCGCAATGAAGGCTTTGGTTAACACCGCAGAAGTGCCGGTGGCTGCTTTTGTGCGCAACAACGAGCTGGCATTCCCCGCGGATGAAACCGCGCAGAGTATTGAGTCTGTGGCCGGTGAATACTTTGCCTTAGACGCGAATCGCTATGCAGAGGCGCTGTTCGGAGATACGGTTGCCGCCAACCTGATGATGATGGGGTACGCCTGTCAGCAGGGTTTGCTGCCGGTGTCCCAAAGTGCCATCGAGCGCGCTGTGGAGTTGAACGGAGTGGCAGTGGAGAACAACCTGCGCGCGTTCCGTGCAGGCCGCCTGCTGGTCGAAAACCCCCAGGCAATCGATCAGTTGCTGAGCCCTGCCCAGGTGGTAAAGATGGTTGAGCCACTGGAGACGACAGAGCAGCTGGTTGCGCGCCTCGCGCGGGAACTGACGGCCTATCAGAATGCGGCCTATGCGCGCCGCTTTACGGCCACTGTTGAAGAGTTGATGGCTGCAGAGCAACGCCTGTCCGCCAGCAATGGCGAATTGTCGCGCACTGCGGCAAAGAGCCTGTACAAGGCTATGGCTTACAAAGACGAGTACGAAGTTGCTCGCCTGTACAGTGGCGAGGCCTTTCAGCGTCAGCTCCGCGAAACGTTCAGCGGGGATTACAAATTGAAATTCCTGATGGCGCCACCGCTGTTCGCGCGGCCGGATGCCAGTGGCAAAATCCGTAAGATTTCGCTCGGCCCGTGGCTTGCGAAGGTGTTGCCTGTTCTTGCGAAAGGCAAGGTGCTCCGTGGAACACCACTGGACATTTTTGGGTATACCGCGGAGCGCCAACAGGAGCGTGCCTGGGCGCGCGAAGTGCAACAGACGGTGCTCGAAGTGGCGAAATCCCTGGGTTCCGGAAACCTGGAGCAGGCACAGGAAATTCTGGCGCTGCCGCAGCAGGTGCGTGGCTACGGGCACGTACGCGCGGCGAAATTCGACAGCCTGCGTGCCCGTTGGAATACCTTGAGAGACCGTTTCCGGGCAGGCGACCAGGGTGAGGGCTCTGCCGAGGGCAGTGTTGCGATGCGATAAATCACTGCATGTGGCAACAAAAAATCCCGGATACGATGGAAGTCGTGATCCGGGATTTTTTTGCCTGTAACTTGTTCTGCTACTGGGCCCTGCTACTGGGGACGGAAGGAGAGGAAGGGGTTGACCAGCTTGCCCATGAAGCCGGTGAGGGCAACGGGGGCCTCGACCACAGAGAGGCACAGGCACTCCTGATCTTGTGTGGCGGTAGGGCGGTGCACTTCGCCCGGCTCGCGCACCAAGAAGTCCCCAGGGGTGTAAACACCATCGGCATCAGAAAAACTGCCGTACAGCACCATGGTGATTTCCTTGCCGCGGTGGTCGTGTTCCGCCACCTTGCTCCCGGGGGAAATGCGGTGGAACGCCACCTCGTGTTGGCGCTGATCCGTCTTCAGGCGGGCCTCTTTCAGCCCCTTAGAAAGACGTCGCCACTTGAGCAGTGGGTTGCCTTCCAGCACCTTTTTGACGACCGGTGGTACGGAAGAAAACATCGGGTCTTTTGGTGTCTTGTAGGATGCCCTGGCCAGTGTTCTGGCGCTTTCCGCGGCAGCCGCTTCTTCCTCGAGCGGCGCTGCCTCGTCCTCGTCAATACGCTGCATCAGCTTGTCAAAGGCGTCTGCCTGCTGAGGGCCGCCAGACATAACCGGCTGGCTTGCGGCCAACAGGCTGCCGCCAATGCCGTTCAGCATTTGTAACTGTGAGGCACACTTGGGGCACAGCTGCACGTGTGCAGCAACCACCAGGCTGTGTGCCCAGTTGAGACTGCCGCTGGCATACTCCAGCAGCATGTTGTTGTCGGGGTGGTGGTGAATCATGGTTCCCTACCTGACAATTGTGCTTTGAAGTTTTTTCAGGGCCAGCCTTACGCGGGATTTAACGGTTCCCAGCGGTAGCCCCAGTTCTTCGGAGATCTCACTGTGTGATTTCCCCTCCATATACGCTTTCTCGATAACGTGGCTCTGCTCTGGTGGCAGCGACTCGATGCCGCTTGCAACCGCCGTTTGGCTGCGCGATTGCTGCAGGTACACCAGAGGCTGGTCATCCTGGCTGTCGTCCCAGATATCTTCCACATTCAGACTGTCATCGGCTTCGGGCTGTCGGCCCCTTCGCCGCATAGCGTCAATACGGCAGTTGCGCATGATGGTGAAAATCCATGTGCTCGCCGCAGCCTTTTCCGGGTTAAAGCTTGGCGCCTTGCGCCAAACTTTGAACATGACCTCCTGAACCAGCTCGTCGGCGGCTTCCGGCGCCGAGCTCTGGCCACCCCGGCTGAACTGGAAACCCTTGATGAGGGGCGCGAAGTGGCTGAAAAGCCGCTCGAAAGCCTGGCGGTCCCGGTGCCTACCTACCTTCAAAAGCAGGTTGCTCCACTCGTCGTCTCTAGTTTTTTCAGAAGCCTGCACGATCATTGACTCGCTGTGTACGTGTTTCATTCCATTTCGGCCATTGTACGTATTCTGCGCGTCGGCACGCATGTGTTTTCCGTTTACATGGCTGGTTACGCGGTTCAAGCCGCTTTGGATCACCTTTTTAGACGCGAGATTTGCGGCGCCGGAGTAATCTGATTAGATGAGGAAGGCGTAGTATCTGACATCCAAGGGTCAATTTTGACCAACTGTTCAGCCCTGGAGTGGCGATATGGCTTCGCTCGTAAAGCGCATAAAACATCTTTATTCGGACTTTTTATCCGTAGATCCCGACTCTATCGCGGAAGTTTACGCGGAGAACGTCGAATTTCGCGACCCGGTGCACACAGTGCATGGCCTCAAAAGCATGCAGGCCTATTTTGCTGGTGTCGGCGGCAACCTGCAGGAGTGTCGCTTCGAATTTGATCAAACATTGGTGGATGGGAACACACTGAACCTCTGGTGGACCATGTACTACCGGCATCCTCGCCTGAGCAAAGGAGCATTGTTGAGCCTGAGAGGGGCCTCCTTACTGAAGCTGGACCTCGAGCAGGACAGGGTGCTTGAGCACGAGGACATCTATGACCTCGGCGCCATGGTGTACGAGCAGGTTCCGCTACTTGGTAGTGTGCTGCGCTACGTAAAGCGGCAGATGGCTGAGAGTGGCTAGCGCGCTGCCCAGTAGTACTGAATTCGCAGCAAGGCCGTTTTGGGTGATCAAAATCCAGTCAGTGCAGGAGTAGGACCTATGGCAGACGATACGGATCTTTCACATAAAAAGACTATCTGGATTACCGGTGCTGGCTCCGGGATTGGAGAGGCACTGGTGCGCAGACTGGTTGCCGATGGCCACTTTGTCATCATCAGCGGGCGCAATCGCGATACATTGTTGAAGGTACAGAAGCCCTCGCCAAAATTGGTGCGGGTGCTCAGTTGCGATGTCGGTGATGACGAATCTATGTCAAGAGCCGCTGCAGAGCTGGGTGAGATTACCGATCAGCTGGATATGGTAATCGCCTGTGCAGGGATCTGTGAGTACGATGATAACCTGACGCTGGATATCGACAGTTACCGCCGGGTATTTGATGCGAACTTCTTTGGTGTGGTGAACACGCTGCGCTCCGCTTTGCCCTTATTAGCGAGAAGTCGTGCTCCGGTTTTTGCCGCAGTAGGCAGCCTTTCGTCGGTGGTGGGATTTCCCCGCGCGGAGGCCTATGGCGCATCCAAAGCAGCCTTGCAGTATTTTATGGATGCGGTGCGCGCTGATGTTTGCCACCTGCCGTTACGAACGGTACTGATACGTCCCGGGTTCATTGAAACGCCGCTCACCGCGGAGAACGATTTTAATATGCCTTTCATGATGTCGGCGGAACAAGCCGCCGACAGAATTCTCGCAGGCCTGGAGGGACGCAAAGCGGTGATCGATTTTCCGCGGCGGCTGAGCTGGCCACTTCGACTACTTGGGTTGTTGCGACCGCTGTGGTTTGGCTGGTGCGCGCCGCGAATGACAAGAATCAAAAAACTAAGGAGTGCCGGATGAAAATTGCCATTGTCGGCAGTGGTATTTCGGGATTGACCGCGGCCTACCAGTTGCACAAAGCCCATGAAATCTCCCTGTTTGAGGCGGACGATCGGTTGGGGGGGCATACCGCCACGATCGACGTCAATGAGGATGGGCGCATACTGCCGGTGGATACCGGCTTTATCGTGTTCAATGACTGGACCTACCCCAATTTCATTAAGTTAATGGGAGAGCTCGGCGTCGAGTCGCAGACAACTGATATGGGGTTCAGTGTTTCTGCGCCGGCTTTGGAGCAGGGCGGTGCCGGCGAGTTTGAATACGCCGGCAACAACCTGAATTCCTTGTTCGCGCAGCGCCGAAACCTACTCGATGGCGGTCACTGGCGAATGCTGAAAGATATCGTGCGCTTCAATCGCAATGCGGTAGATGATTGGCGCAAGGGAGAGCTGGAGCCATCGATGACGTTGGGAGCCTACCTTGATAACAATGGGTATTCTGCGGAGTTTTCATCCCGCTATTTAATTCCCATGGGCTCGGCCATCTGGTCCGCGAGCATGTCCAGGATGCTTGATTTTTCCGTGGATTTCTTTATCCGCTTCTTCTATAACCACGGGCTGCTCAATATTTTCAATCGCCCCCAGTGGCGAGTCATCAAAGGTGGCTCTCGAAGCTATATTGATCCCCTGGTGCGTTCCTTTGAGGATCGCATTCACCTGTCATGTCCGGTGCAAAAAGTGGTGCGACACACGCAGGGCGTTACGCTAAATTTTGTCGATAAGAGCGGTAGCCCCCAGCAGCGCGAGTTTGATCAGGTGATCTTTGCCTGTCATTCCGACCAGGCGCTGTCATTGCTTGCCGATGCCAGTTCTGAGGAGCGGGATATTCTGGGGCACATTCCCTATGAAAATAATTCGGTGGTTTTGCATACGGATATTAGCCTGTTGCCACGTCGCCGCAGCGCCTGGGCGAGCTGGAACTACCGACTGCAAGACGGGCAGCACGATCGTCTGCCGATTCTTACCTACAACATGAACATTCTTCAGCGGTTGGATGCGCAAAAAACCTATTGCGTGACGCTGAATGCGGACGATGCCATCGATCCTTCCCAGGTGATCGGCCGCTACGAGTATTCGCACCCGCAATTTTCCGTCAATGGTAACCATGCGCAGTCTCGCTGGTCGGAGATTAATGGTGTGAACCGCACCTGGTTTTGCGGCGCCTACTGGGCAAACGGCTTCCACGAGGATGGCGTGGCGAGTGCTATCCGGGTTGCCAAAGGCTTGGGTGTAGACTTCTGATGCGCAGCGGCCTCTACAGCGGGTGGATCCAGCACAGGCGCCTTGAGCCCCGCGAGCACAGCTTTCGCTATCGCGGCTTTATGGTGTATGCGTTTCTCGACGAGCTGCCGGAGATTCTTTCGTTGACGCGCTGGTGGTCTGATCGACGCGGGGCGCCGGCGCGTTTCTGTCGGGAAGATTTCTACGGTGATCCCGCGGTTCCCCTTGAGCAGGCCGTGCGTGACCGGGTGTGTGAGGAAACCGGCGTGCGCCCGCAGGGGCCGATTGCGCTGCTCGCCAACTGGCGCTACTTTGGCTACAACATGAATCCGATCAGTATCTACTACTGTTTTGATCCAACGGGTGACACGGTCGAATATTTGCTGGTGGACGTTCACAACACGCCCTGGAACGAGCGCCATGGTTATGTGTTGAATATGGCGTCGCAGGGGGCAGTGCAGCGTGCTGAATTCCGTAAATCCCTGCATGTCTCGCCTTTTATGCCCCTTGGCCAGCACTATCTCTGGAAAAGTACGCTTCCCGGAAAGGCGTTATCGGTCAGTATCCGCTCGGTGGAGGGTGGTGAAAAAGTATTTGACGCCAGCATGCACCTGAAACGAGAAGAAATTAACGCCGCATCCCTGCGCATGAAACTGATCCAGTTTCCTCTGCATACCGTAAAAATCATTGTTGCGATCTATTGGCAGGCGCTGAAGCTACTGGTAAAACGTATACCACTGCATTCCCATCCGGGAAAAAAGCACAGCACCTGAGACTCAAAAAATTGGTCTCAGAGCCATGATTGTCATTAGATCTTGATATGACTTGCTAGAGAAGCAATTTTGGGTTGGAGAAAAAACGATATGAAGTCTGCGCACAACTCTACTGCAATTTCGGGGCGGGAACTATTGACTGCATCCGGGGGGGAGGGCATAGCAAGTGATATCGAAGCAAAATCAGAGGTGGGTGCGGCGCCCGCTGCCGTAGGTACTGAACCGCAAAAAGAATTTACATGGTTCGAGCGACTGGCCAGAAAACTTGTTCTCGAAAAGTTGAAACACCTCAGTGCGGGTACGCTGGTTGTTCATGAGCAATATGCTCCCGGCCTCAACCCGCAGCCTAACGAGGGCGCAGGTGCCAACGTTTTTGTATTCGGAGAGCCGCGCGGGACCTCGGAGTTGGAAGCACATATCCACGTCAAGGACCCTTCACTGTATACGCAGGTATTGTCTAATGGCTCCATTGGCTCTGGAGAAGCCTATATGGATGGTGCCTGGCACTCACCGGACCTTGTGCAGGTTATCCGGATCATGGTTGCCAATATGGCGCTTTTGAACAGCCTCGATTCGAACTGGAATTTTTTGAACAAGCTGGTGCTCAAGGGGTTGCATCACTTGAATGGAAATTCATTGAAGGGTTCACGACGCAATATTTCCGCGCACTACGATCTAGGTAACGATTTTTTTGGGCTCTTTCTCGACCCGACCATGCTGTATTCCTCCGCGGTGTTTCCACAGCAGGATGCAAGCCTCGCAGAAGCATCAGAGTTCAAGCTCGCGCGCATTTGCCGCAAGCTTCAGCTGAAGGAAACGGACCATCTACTGGAGATCGGTACCGGTTGGGGTGGGATGGCCGTATACGCGGCCAAGAAAACCGGCTGCCGGGTAACTACCACCACCATTTCGAAGGAGCAATACGAGTACGCAAAGGCCTGGGTGGCCCGAGAGGGACTGGAAGACCGGGTGACCCTGTTATTGAAGGATTACCGGGAGCTGGAAGGGCAGTACGATAAAATCGTGTCCATCGAAATGATCGAAGCGGTTGGCCACAAGTATTACCGGGAGTTTTTCTCCCGTTGTAGCGGACTCCTGAAGCCGCACGGCCTGATGGTCATGCAGGCCATTACCATCCAGGACCAGCGCTTCGAGCAGTACAAAAACAGCGTTGATTTTATTCAGCGCTATATCTTCCCGGGCGGCTGTTTACCTTCTAATCAGGTGGTTGCGGATAATATCGCGGCGCACACAGATATGCAGATTGTCGGGCTCGACGATATTACCTTTGACTACGCCATGACACTGCGGTCCTGGAGAAAGGCGTTTTTCGAACGTATCGACGAGGTGCGTGAACAGGGTTTCGATGATCGCTTTATCAATATGTGGGATTTCTATTTCTGCTATTGCGAAGGCGGGTTTTTGGAGCGTGTGATCAGCACCGCGCAATTTACTTTCGCCAAGCCCCGCTGCAATACTTTGCCGCGACCTCACTAAATACAGCTGTTATGGAGAGCAACTGTCAAGTTCAGTCGGTTGGTGTTGGCAAGTTGCTCATCAGTGGGCTGCTGTTTGAAGTCATCTGGCTGCTCTGTGTCCTCGCTCCCGGTCCTGCTCTGCTGGCCGGGATAACCTTGGGAAATCTTGCCCTTCACCTTTGGCTGTTTAGTGGCAACCCTCTCGATCTTGAAAAGGTGAAGCGAACACTGTCTTGGGTTGCGCTCGTCACAGTGTTCGGTTGCTGGATGGACGCGGCGCTCTTCCGAATTGGCGTTTTTCATGCCAATCATGATGTTTTCCTTTTGCCTTCCTGGCTGATGTTTCTTTGGGTAAATTTTGCCCTCGCGCTCCGGTTCGCGTTTCGGTTTCTGCATCGAAATCTCATCTTGGCGGCAGCGGTTGGTGCGCTTGCTGGACCATTTAGTTACTGGATTGGTGCCAGAATTAACGGTTCTGTGGTGCTTGCGGAGCCAGTAACGCACACCGGTTTGTTGCTGGCGGGATTGTGGGGTCTCTTCTTGCCCCTACTTCTGGTGTGCGCGCGTATGCGGTTCTTTCGTCCGTGAGGTCTCAACCTGGGTATAGATCTTCACCGTTAACGGTTGCTGTAAATAGTGGAAGTTTGTAGAGGGTAGTGATGATCGAGTTGCTGCTGGCCGCTTCATTGGCCGTGTCCGGGTGCGATGCACCGCATCGTGTTGAGAGCGAGGCGACGGTAATCGGACGTGCGGTGGAGCTTGAGGGGGCGACTGTCCGGTATTGTGAGTATTTTCTGCCTCAGGGACCTGGTCAGGTACGGGTCGTGTATTACGCGCCTGGGGAACCCGAGGGGACAAAAATAGCAGAGAAGAAGATTACCGGCGATGAGGGCCCCGCGGGGCTGCTGCAGGACACGCGCCCGCAGATTTCCCAGGAGGATTTCCGCAATGGGGAGGTTCGCCAGGCTACCCGAACTCCTGAGGGCTGGCGGCTTCGCTATCGTGAAGGTCAGGATTCCCGCTACCGTGACGACACATTTTCCGAGTCAGAGCTGGATGTCATCGACGCGGGGTTCGATGCACTGGTTCGTCAGCACTGGTCTGAACTAAAGGCCGGGGAGAAGCTTCGGTTCCGATTTGCCTCACCGGTGCATGGCCGGGCAATAGGCTTGAGAGCCGCGGCCACGCCCTGCCAGAACCCCGAGGCCGACCTGTGTATTCGCGTCGATCTGGCACAGGCGTTCCTACGCTGGATTGCTGGCGGTGACATATACCTGGAGTACATTGCGACCAGGGACAAATCCGGAGGGGGGCCGCGTCTTTCGCGTTTTGTGGGTGTGACCAACTTGTTGGATGATTCCGGTGATCCCCAGAGATTGAAGATAGACTATTTCTACCGGTAGCTTCTGTGCCGGCAGCCTCCATACCTTTCGCTGCTATGCCGGTGGCTTCTATGTTTTCCCTCCTTCTTGCAGTGGCGCAGGTCCTAACTTTTCGCTGTTAGCCAGCCCGTGATTATTTCGATTTCTCCTGACGCACATCTCAACCTTCATCTAAACCTAAGTAGATGCAGGCGACAAACGAGGTAATGGGCGCCAATGAGATGCAATATTTTGGCCGCTGTGGGCCTAAGCGCAGCGACTCTGTTTGGGTGTGCCTATCAGCAGGAGCAGGTATACGGCGCCGGAAATATCGTGATCGATACGCAAGGCGTGAACATGCGGCAGTATCAGCTCGACCTGGCGGACTGTAAGACCATGTCGATGGCTGCGCGCAATGATGCCGGGCGCAGAGGTGTCACCAGAGCCGCCGGTGGCGCTCTTCTGGGTGGTGCACTGGGTGCCATCATTGGCGATACCAGTAGCGCTGCGGCGGCAGGGGCGGGCGCTGGCGCTCTGCTTGGCGGTGTCAGCGGCGTGGGTAGCGCGAACGCTGAACAGAATTACATTGCCCGCAACTGCCTACGCGGGCGCGGCTATCGAGTATTAAATTAGCGAGTATAGAATTAGCGAGTCTTGAACTCGAAGTTTATTCGGCAAACCACAGGATGTTGCGCCGGGCTTTTAGCCCGGCTTTTTTGTGGCTAGCGCTTGACCGTAAGCAAAACCTCTCCCGCGCAATAAAAACGTAACCAAAAATTCATACGGATGACTCCACCCGAGCGATTTTGCCGCTAGAATCTTCGCACAAATTTCGGGGGTTCCATGCGTATAGTTTTCAATCTGATTTTCGCGGCTTTTCTAGCCTGTGCTGCGGCCTTGGTGACCGCGGATGAGTACAAAGATGTCCACGCCGCACTCGAGAGCCGGGTATCAGGTATTCTTGACAGGATGTCGGTAGAGCTGACGCCGGCGGAACGCATTGCTTTGACTCCGGATACTGCGGCGAGGTTTTTTACCGAAAGCGAACGTGAATTTCTCGGAACTGCGTTTTCGCATTTCGAGGTGGATCGCAAGGCAGAGATCCACGTTGCCTTTGATGCATCCTATGGCGAGACGCCGTTCTGGCTCGCCGACCAGGGCTTTACGCGCAGTAAGGACCTCGATTTTATTGTCGATGAGGAAGACCCTTACCACGTCTGGTCAAAGCAGGTGAGCGCAGGTGATGTGCGTCTCGGTGTTCCAAGCCTCTCCGGGGAGCTCAAACCCTACCTGGTTTTCGCGAGTCCCGTGGAGGGACGCCAGTTAGTAACGATCACACCCCGCACCCCGGGTGTGGATGTGCAGCTGGCCAAAATCGGCGACCGCCCGTTTATTGACGACAACGATTACTTCAATACCTTGCCCAAAGCGCTGGTCGGTCAGCCGGTGCTGCGCAGTTACGAAAGCTGGGAGCTTGTGTCCCGCTTTGTCGGGTACTTCCGTGAAACCCGCTATCCGTCATCGCCACGTCCCGACCATCTGCAGTTGACCTGGCAGGGCGACCCCGCGACCTCAGCGACCGTGCAGTGGCGGACCGATAACAGTGTGGACCAGGGCCTGCTGTGGGTTGCGCCCAAAGCCGAGTTTCTGACACAAGGCAAAATGGGTGGGAGAAAAGGCGCTGAGCGTAAGAGTGCGCGGGTTACCGAGCTCCGCAGCCGTCAGGTGGTGAATGATCCGCTGGTGCACCTGCACCGGGTGGCGCTGGAAAATCTGCGACCGGCGACGGACTACCTTTACGCGGTAAGCGCGGACAATGGCAAAAGCTGGACAGATCCGCGCGGCTTCCGTACGGCGGCGGCCACACCCAGTGAGCCTTTTTCCTTCGTCTACCTGGGCGATCCGCAAAATGGCCTGGACCGTTGGGGGCAGCTGATCCGCCAGGCGGATTTCGATTTTCCCCACGCGCGCTTCTATATGATTGCCGGGGACCTGATTGACCACGGCCAGGAGCAGGACAACTGGGATCAGTTCTTCCACGAGGGCAGCTCGGTGTTCGGCCGCTCCATGGTGGTTCCCGCGCTGGGTAATCACGACAGCCACGGCGGCCATCCCACCCTGTACCTGAAGCAGTTTGCCCTGCCGGACAACGGCAGTGAAATGCTCGACCCGGGACGCACCTACCACGTGAGCTACCAGGATCTGCTGGTGGTGGTGATGGATTCCAATTACCACCTGGTGGAGCCAGAGCTACAGATAAACTGGTTGGACCGCGTACTCGGGGAGAGCGATGCGCGCTGGAAAGTAGTGATCTACCACCACCCGTTCTACGCATCTCGAGAGGGCCGTGATAACAAGTCCATCCGCGATGCCTGGGGCCCGGTCTTTGACAAACACAATGTTGATATTGCTTTTCAAGGGCACGACCACGCCTATATGCGCACGGTGCCTATGCGCGGTCACGAACCGGCAGTGGAAGGTGAGCAGGGCACTATCTATCTAGTCGCGGTTTCCGGTACCAAAATGTACGAGCAGGATCTGCCTGAATTTGCCGCCTTTGGTGCGGTCAACACCAGCACCTATCAGGTGATCGATGTAGATCCGTTGTCGGGTTTACTGCAATACCGTGCGATTGACGACCGCGGCAACCTGGTTGATGCGTTTTCGCTGCGCAAGCCGGTGCACAACGCGCAGGCGGGACGTTAGCGCATGGTAAGTGGTGGGGCAGAGGCCAGACTCTGAACATAAAAAAAGCCCGCCGGTTTCCCGGCGGGCTTGATGGTTTATGCCAGAGGACTAAGGTCCTGGGGCATAGGGCACATCAATAAGCGATCGGCCGTTGAGATTGGAAATATCCATATCGCAAGGGGCGGTCAAGTCGTGGGCAAGACCCGTCGCATCCTGCAGCATCTCCTGGAAGGTGATGATGCGATTTGCGCTGCCATCGGCACCGACTGCGGCAATGTTGGCCAGCTTGGTGCGGCCGCGACCGTCGTGTCCGTTGGGCACGCAGATCTGAGGATGGTCGAACTTGCCTTGCTGGTAGGCTGCGCCCCAGTCAGTCAGGCCGGTTTCCATCATCTCGATCATTGCAGCTTCACGGTCCGCGCCAACATCAAACACCCGCAACCCGGCATCCAGGTTGAACTTGTTCAGCTTGCCGAAGCTCGGACGCTGGTTTGCTGGCAGGTCGAAATCCACCACGCGCTTGTAGAACTCCAGAACCTGACGCAGGTTCATCTTCGAGCCGTTGTGCATATAGGGACCGGTGAACTTGGTCATGCGAATCGTCGGCGTTTTGAAGAACCCGTTGCGCAGGATGAGCTCCGCAGGCGGAATGGTCGGGTTGCAGACTGGATCTACCGCGGGGTCGCAGCCCAGGTTCATGGCGAAGGCCTTGGGCGATAGGTCGTCCGGGCGTTTCGGTACCTGAATACCACCCTTGGCCACACCCGCTGCCAGCTTGTCCTTGATCGCCTGGATCGCCGCCTTACTGTCGGGGTTGTCGTAAGGTGCGGGCAGGTCAGAGGGCAGCATGCCGATCAGCTGCGCTAGCTTTGCCATAGACAGCGGTATCAGCGCACCACTGGAAGTCTGGATGCTGGAACCAACACTTAGGTCTTCACCGGTGGGGCGCACGGCCAGATTGTAGAAGCCAGAATCATAAACACCCTGGTTTTCAAAGGTGTTCATGCGCTCCAGAATCGCGGGAGGTGGCTCGTCGGGGTCTACGGGCAGGTCTTCCGCACCGAAGCCAACGGTAGCACTGATGGTGGCACCGGTGAATTCTGCGGACGTGTGGCACGCGGCGCAGTCTGTGGCACCCGCCTGGAAGCGGCCCATACCCTCGTCAATGTTCTGGATAGTGGCAAAGGCCACTTCACAGGCTCGCGACGTGTAGGGCGGAGCACAGCCACCGAAGTTCTCACCGGCCAACAGCGGACCACTTTCCGGCTGATTGGGGGCGTTGGGGGCTTCAGAGCCGGTTTCCGCGCCCGGGTGAATAAACTCGGCCATCTTCATGGCGCAAGCCTTGTAGCCACCCAGTGCTCCGGCATCGGTCTTGTCGAGCGCCGACATTGCCGCACAGTCTTCCAGTGCCAAATCACCTTCCGGCTGCAGGCCGGTCCAGTCCATCAGCAACACAAACCGACCGTCAACCCGGGTGAACACCTGGTTGGGTGCACCGGCGGGCGGCAGTGCTTTACCGATATCCAGGCGGGTCATCACGCGGCCATCGGTATTTTCCACAATGGTGCTTGGGCCGTTGTTGCCATCCGGGTCGGAGTCGATCAGGCCGCCGGCCATCAGGTCAACGATGGTATTGCCGGTGGTGAGCGTCGCCTCGTAGGCTTGGACAGAAAGTCCCCAGAACAGGTTGAAGTTAACCTCCATCAGGGTGCGGTTCTGGTTGGCATAATCGTCGGTACAGGCATTGAGTGGCAGCCGTTTCTTGAACTCCGGCGCCTCCAGGCAAACATCGTTGCCCGAGCCGTCGCCCCAGAATTTCTCCAGGAAAACGTCCTTGATCATGCTGGCATATTCAACCGCGAGCCCTCGCTTCTTCTCATCACCCGCTTCGCAGCCCGCAAGCTCACCCAGCAGCGAGTCATCGCAATGGACCCACTGGCCGTAGAGCGGAACCAGCCCGAGCATTTTGCGTCCGAGGAAGTGTGATGGACCGCCGCCACCACCGCGGTGTACAAATTCCATTTCCAGGCCACTGCCGATGGGCCCCACGGCCTGGGAGGCAAGTGACGAGAATGGGATCAATAGCGAGAGAGGGGTCGCATAATCACCACCGGTGTATACCTTGACCTTGGCATCGGGGTCACGGAAGCCGAGAGTGTTGACACCGTTAAAGAACATGTCCGCACGACCATCCCAGAAACTGCGCTGGTTAAAGATCGCGTTATAGGTGGTGGGCGTATTGCGCGGCTCGATCCGGCGCACGGTATGGAACAGTCCCGGTAAGATATTGCCAAAGCCATCGAACAGGTCATCGTTGGCATCGAAACCAGGGTCGAATTCGAGGAGCGTTCCGCTTTCGCGGCTATCGAACTGAATCAGAGCACCAAAGGTTGCGCCCCTTACCCCCTGGGAGCCCACGATATCATTGACGTCATCGCCCTTGATCGCGTTCAGCATATTCAGAGGAACCAGGTTTCCGGGCGTGCCGTCTTCATGATCTGGTGTACCGCCTGCGCTGATTACTGCATCTTCGTTAGCCGGAATACCGCGGATAGAATTTGCTCCACCGTAGTCCGCCTGCCGCAGCTTGCGGTTGACCCCGCGTAGCTGATGGGTAAAGTCACCGCGATTGAGGCCGGGGCTTATAGCGTTGACTTTGCGGATGTCGGCGCCGGAATTGAAGTGACAGCTGGCACAGGACTGTACCGCGTCACTGCCGACCTGCATGTCGAAGAAAAAGGCCTTACCTATTTGCTGTAGCGCAGTGCGCTTGCCAGGTTTGGTGATCTGCTCCCACTGCGCGGGGTTGAAACCTGGTCCATCACCGTCTAGTAGCCCGAGCATATTTACATCGGGCACTTTAATTTTATTCAGTGGCGGGGGATCCGCAGCTAGCGCGGGCCCGGTCGCCAATGTCAGTGAGATACCCCAGGCTCCGCCTTTTTGCATAAACGTTCGCAAGAGCTTTTTCGTAAAGCCGGGTTTCCGATTGGATGGTGATGGGTGAGGTGCGGGCTGTCCGACGCCTGGTGGTCGTCGTAGTCCGCCTTTAGTGCAAGGCATGGCTAGATCCCTCTCGCTAGAAGCACAAATTGGGTGTATTGATCGTGATCGGCCACAAGCCAGAACCAGGACGTACAGAATCTGCGCCCACCTTGTTCTGGTTTTGTGACTGATTTTTTGATCAATATTTAAACGGTAGATTTCAGGGATGAATATGACAAACGGAAATCGACCTTCTCGGTTATAAAAATTTGTTGTGCGTTTTTTGATGTCAATATCGGTAAGAGTTATGTCTTAGTTTTTTGATTATTTGAGAGATATCTCTTAGTCAGGTCGATGAGGAAAAGCGCTTAGTAAGCAAATAAATAAAAAGGCGGGGCGCGAATTTTCTTCCGTTAAAAATTAAACGGGTCTTGCGAGTGAATGTTGCTACAAAAAATTCTTATAGCTAAAAGGGGCTATAAGATTTTTTTTGCGACTTGGTAGCTGTGTAATACGGTTCAACTCAGCCGCGGCAATTTGCGCCAAATCCGGTAGGCGTTAAATCTCTCGTGATTCCGGGCTTTAATCACATTAGTGGCGCGAAAGTTTTAGATAAAAAATATAGGACCATTGATTTTGCGCCATTGCGGCCGATTATTAATCTTTGTGATTAAAAAACACACTAATTTCCTACGCTTCCCAAACTTACCTCCCATGGCTTTACGCGGTGTAGTGATCAAATATTGAACTCGATTGTTCGTTGTTCGATCTTGCTGTACGCAATAACTCCAATCGCTGTAAGGCTTTCGCGAGTGGATCGCTGACTGGAGCTAGCCGCTTCTTTCACGCTGAATTCAGAATTCCGCAGGCCTCTAAATGTCACCTTCTTGAGCTCGTCGCTTTTGCGTGGAGTCGCCTTGCGATCCTCCGCCGGGACGCCGCTATTTCAGGTTGCTGACGTTGAGTTACTGAGTCAGGTTTTTGGTACTCGGGGGACGCCAGAGTATTTATGCCGACCGGTTTTTTGGTTTTCTGATGTGAGTAGTTAAGGAGTTCCAGATGAAAAAGTTTTCTTCAATTGCCGTAGCTCTGCTGAGCGCTGTGAGCGCGGCATCGTTTGCAGAAATTAACACGACCACCCAGTTGCAGATTGGTGTAGGTAACAAGGCTACCTCTGACCAGCAGAGTGTGGATGCCTGGTACAACTATGTGGAGCAAACCCAGTTTGGTTCCTTCAACAAGGCGAATGCGCTGCAGCATGGATCCGAGTCCTTCAGCACGATTGAGCAGACACAGTTCGGTGCTTACAACAAGGCGAATTCATTACAGGAAAACGGCCTGTATAACCATGCCGATATTTACCAGGTAGGTGCGGGAAACAAAGCTGACACTACGCAGATGTTTACCGTTGGCAACCATGCAATCGTCAAGCAGGATGGTGAATACAACAAAGGCAGTGTTTACCAGAGCTGGGGTGAATACAACGTTGGTAAGGTTAATCAGCACGGTACGGGTAACCGCGGGCAAGTGAACCAGTACTTCAGCGTTTGGTCCGTGGGTATTGTCGAGCAATACGGCTATGGAAACCGTGCCAAAACTAATCAGTGGGGCTATGGTTTGAGTTCACTGACCCTCCAGGTTGGTGCGGGTAACAAGGCCAATGTGGACCAGTACGTTGCCGACAATGATTCATTGGTAATGCAGTTCGGTGAGTACAACAAGGCAAACGTGCTGCAATTTGGTGAAGACTTGAGCCAGGTCACCCTGCAAATTGGTGCGGGCAACAAAGCCAACACCTTGCAGGAGATCTATGGCCACAAAGCGTTCACCACGCAGATTGGTGAGTACAACTTGCATAACACTGTACAGTTGGGTATTTCTGATACTGCTATCGCGGTACAGGTCGGTGTGTACAACGTGGGCAATATCATTCAGTAACGTGCGAGTTTAGCCTGCGGATGCACCAGCATCTGCGGTCGAGGCCCCAGAACTATTCTGAGTTCGTACACGAAAAAAACGGCCCCTCATGGGGCCGTTTTTTTATCGTTAACTATTTAAACGGTTAATCGCCCAGCGTAAATAGTTCGGTGTTGCCTCCAGTGGCAACGACATTGACCGTTTTGGTTTTTTCGTTGGCAAAGCGGAACAGGTAGTGCGGGCCACCGGCCTTGGGGCCGGTACCGGACAGGCCCATGCCGCCGAAGGGGTTTACGCCCACAACGGCGCCGACCATATCGCGATTTACATAACAGTTACCCGCGTCCACGCGCTTGAAGATAGCGCCGGCGCGTCCTTCGATGCGTGAATGCAGGCCGAAGGTCAAACCGTAGCCGGTGGCATTGATGCGGCGAACCACATCTTCCAGCTCGTCTGCCTTGAAGCGCACCACATGCAGGAAGGGGCCGAACACCTCTCGCTTGAGCAGATTGAAGTCTTCAATCTCAACCACCTGCGGGCCGAAGAAGGTGCCGCTTTGCGGACGCTTGCTTTCATCGAAGGCAAACAGTGGTTTGGCTTCCTGCTGCATGCGCTCGCGGTGCTTCTCCAGCAGGCCCAGCGCTTTCTCGTCGATCACCGGACCAATATCGGTCTCCAGCTTCGACGGATCACCCAGGGTCAGCTCGTCGCAGGCGCCTTTCAGCATATTCAGCAGGTTGTCTGCGATCACGTCCTGTACACACAGAATGCGCAGGGCGGAGCAGCGCTGGCCCGCACTGAGGAAGGCGGACTGGATCACATCGTCCACTACCTGCTCCGGCAGTGCGGTGGAGTCCACGATCATCACGTTCTGGCCACCGGTTTCTGCAATCAGCGGCACGATGGGGCCATCTTTGGCAGCGAGCTGCATATTGATGTGCTTGGCGGTTTCGGTAGAACCGGTAAAGGCCACACCAGCAACACGCGGGTCGTCCAGCAGCGGCTTGCCGATCGCGGCACCGGTGCCGGTAATCAGGTGCAGGACTTTCTGCGGTACGCCCGCTTCGTGCATCAGTTGTACTGCGCGGTGAGCAATGCATGGGGTCTGTTCTGCCGGCTTGGCGAGAACGCCATTGCCCGCCGCGAGGGCGGCCACCACCTGGCCGGTGAAGATGGCGAGCGGGAAGTTCCACGGGCTGATACACACAAACACGCCGCGGCCACACAGGCTTAGCTCGTTGCTTTCACCGGTAGGGCCTGGAAGCACCGTAGGTTCGCTGAAATGCTTGCGGGCACCGTTGGCGTAATAGCGGCAGAAGTCCACCGCTTCGCGCACTTCGGAAATACCATCGTTCAGCGTGCGGCCGGCTTCGCGACAGATGATCGCCACCAGTTCGTTCATGTTTTCCTCGTACAGGTCTGCAACCTTGTCGAGGATGTTCGCGCGGGCGTCGCCACCGAGGCGGTTCCAGGCGCGCTGGTGTTCGGCGGCAGAAGCGAATGCTTTGTCAATCTGCGCGGGGTCGGTATCGGCGGTGTGGCCGACCGGCTCGCCGGTGGCCGGGTTCACTACGGTCTGGTCGCCCTTGCTGGATACACCATCGACAATCGGGCCGCCGGCCCAGGATGCGCTCGCCGAGGCATTTACCGCTTTGGTCATCGGCTCGACGGCGATCGGGTCGGTCAGTTCAATACCGTGAGAATTTTTGCGCGGTAGCGCTTCCTTGCCGATATAGATATCCGCCGGTACCGGGATCTGGGGATGGCGGTAGGGATTGCAGGATTCACTCTGCTTCAAAGTGTCCTGTACCAGCTCATTAACCGGCGTCTTCTCGTCCATAAAACGGTTGACGAAGGAGCTGTTGGCACCGTTCTCCAGCAGGCGACGCACCAGGTAGGGGAGCAGATCCTTGTGGGCGCCCACGGGAGCGTAAACCCGCACCGGTACGCGCTTGCCGTGTACGGCTTCGATCTGGTCGTAGAGCAGGTGGCCCATGCCGTGCAGGCGCTGGAACTCGTAGTCGTTGGCATCGCCGGCGAGTTCCAGAATCAGGCCCACGGTGTAGGCGTTGTGCGTGGCGAACTGCGGGTAGATCGCATCGCGTGCATCCAGCAGTTTTTTCGCGCACACCTGGTAGGACAGGTCGGTGTGGCACTTGCGGGTATACACCGGGTAGTCGGTCAGGCCCATCTGTTGGGCGTGTTTGATCTCGGTGTCCCAGTAGGCACCTTTTACCAGGCGAACCATCAGCTTGCGGCCGGTGTCGCGGCCAAGGGCGATCAGCCAGTCCGCTACATGGGGGGAGCGTTTCTGATAGGCCTGCAATACAAAGCCGAGGCCTTGCCAGTCTTTCAGTTCCGGGTCGCGCGCCAGGGCCTCGAACACATCCAGGGAGATATCCAGACGCTCGGCTTCCTCGGCATCGATATTGAGCCCCATGTCATATTTTGCTGCAGCAAGGCACAGTTCTTTAACCTTGGGCAGCAGTTCATTCATTACGCGGTCGCGCTGCAGTTCACTGTAGCGAGGGTGCAGGGCGGAAAGCTTGATGGAGATGCCATTGGCTTCAACGACGTCGCGTTTGGAGTTGTCCGCACCGATCGCTTCAATCGCCATCATGTAGGCATCGAAGTAGCGCTGGGCGTCTGCCATGGTGCGGGCGCCTTCGCCGAGCATGTCGAAGGAGAAACGGGTGCCCGGCTTGTTTTCCGCGGGGCCGCGCTTCAGGGCTTCCTTGATGGTGCGACCGAGGACGTACTGGCCGCCCATGATCTTCATTGCCTGCATCATGGAAGTCCGCACCATTGGCTCGCCCATGCGGCTCACCAGGCGCTTCATCAGGGTGGATGGCTTCTCGGTGATGTCCGGATCCAGCTCGACAATGTTACCGGTCAGCATCAGGCCCCAGGTGGAGGCATTCACGAACAGGGAGTCAGACTGGCCGCGGTGGCTGCTCCAGTTACCGGAGTGGACTTTTTCCGCGATCAGTTTGTCTGCAGTATCAGCGTCTGGTACGCGCAGCAGGGATTCCGCCAGGCACATCAGCGCGACGCCCTCTTTATTGGAAAGACCGAACTGCTGCAGGAAGGCATCCAAAGTGCCGCGTTTGCTGCGCTGCTCACGGGATTTGACCACCAGCTGGCTGGCAGTCGCAAGAATCCTCTCGCGCAGGGCCTCCCCGGGCCGGGGCGCAGCGAGCAACTCGCTCACGCACTGGTTTTCGTCGGCGTGCAGGTACTGTCGGGCCTTCTGGCGGGCGTTTTGCAACTCTTCGGTCATTTGGCCGGCGAACCGTGTAGACATGTGTACTCCCAGACTAAAATTAGGGTGCAGGATAAAAAACCGGATTATGTGGTAAATGTCCCAGAATTAATCGCCATATTGGAAAAGAGTGTGGTTAAATATAGCGCTTAATCGGTTAATCACCAGTAGGGTATTTTGCTATGTCTCGGAAGTTGGAAGATCTGGACCGCATTGATCGTCAGATTCTGCGCATTCTGCAGCGCGCTGGTCGCCTGCCTAACGTTGAGCTGGCCCGGCGGGTCAACCTGAGCCCCACGCCCTGTCTCGAGCGGGTGAAGCGCCTCGAGCGCGAGGGGTTTATCCAGGAATATGTAGCTCTGCTGGATCCCCTCAAGGTAGATGCTGGTCTTGTGGTGTACATCCAGGTGTCCCTGTCGGATACCGCCACAGAAACGCTGGAAGCGTTTAACAAGCATGTTTCCGGTCTCGAAGAGGTTCAGGAATGCCATATGGTTGCCGGTGGTTTCGATTACCTGGTGAAAATCCGTATTAAGGATATGCTGGGATACCGCCGATTCCTCGGCGAGAAGCTGGCATCTGTCCCGGGTGTCCGTGAAACCCATACCTATGTGGTCATGCAGGAAGTGAAAACCGATACTTCCGTCGCTGTGCCGGACCCAGAGCCCAAGTCCGGCAAGCGATAGTCGCTCGGGCAGGGCACATCCGAATGTTGTCCCAGTTGTTTTTTCAGGATCGAGTCTAGTGGATCGTGCGGAGTCTATGACTGCAGCCAGCAACCTCAACCGCCGTGCCACCATGCTGGCGCTGGCGGCGGTGTTGTGCTGGTCGACGGTGGCCAGTGCGTTCAAGCTTTCGCTGCAGTACCTGACGCCGCTACAGCTGGTGAGCATCGCTTCGCTGGTGTCGACGGTGTTTATGTTCGGCGCCATCGCCTGGCAGGGGCGTCGCACTGAAATCCGTGCGAGCTGGCGGCGCAATTACCGATGGTATGTTGCGCTCGGCTTTTGCAATCCCTTCCTTTATTACCTGACGTTGTTTCACGCCTACGAGCTGCTGCCCGCGCAGCAGGCGCAGCCGCTCAATTACACCTGGGGCGTTTTACTGGCGCTGTTGTCTGTGCCTTTGCTCAAGCAAAAGTTGCGCCGGCAAGATCTTGTAGCCGGGGTCGTCTGTTATTCTGGCGTGCTGGTGATCGCCACGGGGGGCAATCTGCTGGGGTTGCAGTTTGATCAGCCCTGGGGCGTGGTGCTCGCGCTGTTGAGTACGCTGATCTGGTCCTGTTACTGGCTTTTGAATACCCGGATTGGCGGCAGTGCTGCGGTCAATCTGTTTCTCACCTTCTGTTGTGGCCTGCCATGGCTTGCTGGTGCTCTGCTTTGGCAGGGCTGGGGGCAGGGCGACAGCTGGCAGTGGCCGCCGTTGGCCGGCTGGGTGGGAGCGCTGTATGTAGGGCTGTTTGAAATGGGTATTGCGTTCCTGTTGTGGCAGGCGGCGATGATGAGTTGCGACAATACCGCGCGCATCAGCAATTTCATTTACCTTTCACCACCACTGTCCCTGTTACTGATTGCGCTGCTGGTCGGTGAAAAAATCCAGATGGCCACCATCGCTGGGCTGGCAATGATCTTGCTCGGCGTAGCGATACAGCAGGGCGCACTGAAGCGCCTGCTTTTTCAGAGATCCTGAAAACCCGATAAAACTAATAAAGAGCTGAGACCCATAAGGTCCACGAGAAAATAGTGAGCGAGGTGAGAGCGTTATGAATTTTGAGCTGACTGAAGAGCAACAGATGATCCAGGAGGCCGCGCGCCAGTTCGCCGAGAGCGAGCTGAAACCGATCGCGGCTGAACTGGACAAGACCGGCAACCGCGCGCTGTTCCTGGAAAAGCTGAAGGAGCTGGCGCAGCTCGGTTTTATGGGAATCAATATCGACCCCGACTTCGGCGGCACCGGTGCCGGCACCATTGCCTTCAGCCTCGCGATTGCGGAGATTGCCCGCGGCTGCGCTTCCACGGCGACGACCACTTCTGTCACCAATATGGTGGCCGAAGTGATTCAGGCCATGGGGACCGATGCCCAGAAAAATTACTTCCTGCCGAAAATCTGTAGCGGCGAATATCCGGCCGGCTCTTTCTGTCTCACCGAGCCCAGTTCAGGCTCTGATGCGGCCGCCATGCGTACCCGTGCGGTCAAGGACGGCGACGACTACGTGCTGAATGGCAGTAAACTGTTTATTAGCAGCGCCGAGTTTGCCGGTGTGTTTGTGGTGTGGGCGGTAACCGATTCCTCCGCGCCGAAAGGGAAGGGGATATCCTGCTTCTTGGTCGAGGCCGGAACCCCGGGGCTGGTCATCGGTAAAGCCGAAGAAAAAATGGGGCAGAAAGCGTCGGTTACCAATGAGGTGGCCTTTGAGGACTGCCGCGTTCCGGCTGCAAATATGCTGGGGGAAGAAAATCGCGGCTTCCGTATTGCCGCCGGCGAGCTCGCTGGTGGACGCATTGGTATCGGATCGCTCGCTCTGGGCATCGGCATGGAAGCGCTGGATTGTGCGCGCACCTATTTGCAGGAGCGCCAG
This sequence comes from Microbulbifer elongatus, assembly GCF_020524885.1. Classification (GTDB taxonomy): domain Bacteria; phylum Pseudomonadota; class Gammaproteobacteria; order Pseudomonadales; family Cellvibrionaceae; genus Microbulbifer; species Microbulbifer elongatus_A. The sequence continues at coordinate 1,427,574 of NZ_JAIVKJ010000001.1, forward strand.
CAGTTTGGCAAGCCACTGGCGCAGTTCCAGGGGCTGCAGTGGCAGCTCGCCGACAAGTACACCGAAATGGAAGCCGCACGGCTGCTGCTGCTGCAGGCTGCATGGCAGAAAGATGCCGGGCAGCCGTTTGGCCCTGCCGCGTCCATGGCGAAACTCTACGCTTCTGAGAAAGCGAATGAAGCCTGCTATGTCGCTCTGCAGATGCACGGCGGCGTGGGTTATACCCGGGAATTCCCGCTAGAGCGCATGGCGCGGGACGTGCGTATTACCACCATTTATGAAGGTACCAGTGAGATCCAGCGGCTGATCATCGCGCGCCACCTGTTGGATGGTGTGCGTTAATTTCCTGTAGATTTTTCTGCGTACACGAGCCCCAGCAGCCAAAAGCGGTTGCTGGGGCTTTGTACTTTTTGTTTTCGCTTCGATTCGTCAGTTAGACGAAAAGGACCAGATAGTTGAGTTCACAGATTGCCTCTACAGTTGATCGCCCATGGTTGATGGGGGCGCGCGAGGCCATTCCCCTATTGGGTGGATATATCCCGGTGGCGATTTCCTTCGGCGTTATCGCCGTGCAATCCGGCTTTACTGGCTGGGAGGCAGTGCTCATTTCCACCCTGGTCTATGCAGGTGCGTCGCAGTTCCTGTTTGTCGCCATGGTGGCCGCTGGGGCGCCACTCTGGTTTGTGGTATTGATGACCCTGCTAATCAATGCGCGCCATGTGGTGTACGGGCCGAACATTGCGCCCTGGCTGACGGCAAGTCGCTGGTGGCCCTGGCTGATGCACGGGCTTACGGACCAGACGTTTGCCTTGTCCCATGTGCGGTTGCCGCAGCTTGCGGAGAGTCAACGCAAGGCTTGGTTTATCGGTTTGTCGGTGGTGGCGTGGTTTAGCTGGATTGGTGGCACGGTGGTTGGCGCCGTTGCGGGCCAGGAATTGACACAGCGCTCACCACTGCTCGGGGAGGTCATGCCGTTTGCGCTGCCGGCCCTGTTCCTGGTGTTGCTGGCGCCGCGCTTTGCAGCCCGACTTTGGGCGGTTACTCTGGGTGTGACAATTGTCATTGCTTTGCTGCTGGCGGTGTTCGGCTTCAAGAACGCGGCCATTCCCATAGCGGCAGTCTGCGGTGCTCTGGTCTATTACGGCATCAGCGCTCTGGCTACAGAAAAAGTGCAGCGGGCAGGGGAGGTGCGCAATGGGCAGTGAACTGTGGTTTGCACTACTGGTAACGGCACTCGGCACCTTCCTGATGCGCGCTCTGCCATTGTTATGGATGCGGCGCCACCTGATCCGCAAGCAGGCCAGTAATACTCTGGATGCGATGCCCTCCTGGCTCACCGTGCTCGGGCCACTGATGATTGCGGCAATGTTTGGTGTGTCACTGGTGCCTTCCTCGATCAATACCGCCACCTGCCTTTCCACTGCCGTCGGAACCCTCGCCACTTATCTGGTTTGGTGGCGCACGCGTTCGCTGGGCTGGCCGGTATTTTTCGGTGTGGCGGTCTATGGCGGCGTCTTGTTACTGGCGAATGCCGCCGGCATCTGATGTCAGGGATTTACAGATTTTGACATCTATAAACCCGCAGGTGGCAATTTACTAACTAACTTCACTTAAGAGAAAAATCCCCAGGTGTACGGCCCCGCCGTGTGTCAATCCTGGGGTTGTATCATCTAATGGTGAAATGAAGTGCGAGTCCTCCCCCTTCTGTTAGTTGGCCCTCTCGTTGCCAGTGCGGTGCTGGCGGTCTCGTCCTCCTATGCCCAAACCGATAATGACGAGGCGGGAGAACTGCTCGAAGTGATCGAGGTGCAGCAGCGCCGTCTGGATGAGCAGGAACGCGAGATCGCCGATCAAAAACGCGCGCAGCAGCAGCTGCGGCGGCAAGTGGAAGCTCTGCAGGAGCGACGCACGCCCATTGCCCCCTCGGCCACTACCGTTGAACTGACTCCCTCTGAACAAACCGAATTAAAAATACTGCTGGAGAGGGAATCCAAGGCGGCGAAGGTCGATTGGCCCGGTTCATTTGATGTGTACGGCAGCAAGACACGTTTCAAAATCAGTGGCTTTGTCGAGCTTGATGTAACGCACGATAACAACGCCATCGGCACACCGAGTGCCTTTGTTACCGCTGCAATCGCAACCGACGGCGGTACACCGCCTGAGGGATCAGACGGCTTAACGAATTTCTCGGTGCAAGTCTCGCGATTGGCAGTGGAAACACGTACGCCGGTAAGCACCCATCAGCTGAAGACATTCATTTCGATCGACTTTTTCGGCGACTTCTCTTCCACCAGTCCCGACCCGCGACTGCGTGAGGCCTACGGTTCCGTAAGCGATATTCTCCTGGGTGGCGACCTGTTGCTCGGCCAAACCTGGTCGACCATGACCTATCTGCCGTCATTTCCCAATACCCTGGATTTTGAGGGGCCCCCGGCGGGAGTCGCCACTCGACGCGCCATGCTTCGCTGGACACGAGAATTGAGGCGTTGCCTCAAATTGAAGTTGGCTTTCGAGGCACCCAATAGCCGGACCTTTACCGATGCAGATGCGGCGTCGGAATGGCCGGATGGCATCATGGCCCTTGCTTGGGAAACCGATATGGTGCGTATTCAGGGCGCGGTGGTTCGTCGCGATCTCAGGGCCAGTGTCAACGATGATTTTGTGGTGAGCGAGGACGCTTGGGGTGGGAATATCGCGGGAAGATTAAATATGCCCTGGTCGAATAGGCAGGACTTCCTGACATTCTCCTATGTGAGTGGAGACGGGATCGGCGGGCTATTGAATGATGCGCCGACGGATGCCATTTACGATTTTGCCGGGGACAGACTGTATGACATCCCCGTCAATGGCGGCTGGCTCGGTTTTCAGCACTGGTGGAGCCCGGACTTCTATTCTGTGGTGAGCTATGGAGAGCTGAAAGCGAATAACCGCGAGATTCAGCCGCCTGACGCCTACCGGCACGCAAAATACAGCAGCGCCAACCTGGTCTGGACACCATTCCCGAACTGGCTGTTTGGTTTCGAGGTGCTGCACGGCTCGCGTGAAGACAAGGATGGCGCCAGGGGATCCGTCACACGTTTTCAATTCACCAGCCGCCTGAGCTTTTAGAGGAGCCGATTATGGTGAAGCATAGGCAGAATCGGCTCCTGGCCAGCGATGATAAGCCTCGGTGGATGGAGAGAGTGTCAGAGACGGTGGGGATGGTCGGAATGATTGGAATCTATCTTGGGCGTTACCGGGCTGTGCTGCTTGCCGGCATCCTGGTATTGACTGCCTGCTCCGGTACCGGCACCCACGTGAATGACGTGTGGAGTGCGCCCGGCAGTGGCAGTTATTCAATGGGCCGTACCATGGTGATTGTGCTTACCCGCACCCCGGCTGTAAGCGATATGGTAGAGCGCATTCTTGTGCGCCAGTTGCAAGACGAGGGCGTATCGGCAGAAGCCTGGCATTTGATTGTGCCGGGCGTGCACGGGCCGGGGCGGACGCAAATTGTGCCGGTAGTGACCTCCGCGGGTTACACATCGGTGCTGGTTGTAAACGTTCTGCAGGTCAAACAGGTTGAGCGGGAATATCCCGCTGCCCAGGTTGCCCGGGCGGAAGTCAAATTGTTCAGCGTCCTTACGGGGGATCGAGTCTGGACCATGACCGCGGATACCTATGTGCGCAGTGTCACGGGCACGAGCCTGATTATTCCGCAAGAAGAGGATGTGCAGCATTTTGCCGAAGCGGTAACGGACGAACTTATTCGCTCCGGAATTTTGTAGGCGCTGGGTATCGATGGTTCTTGCTAGGTACTAGCCGTCATCGCCCGCTGGCGGGCCTTACACGTCAGGTGAGGCTTGCGGGTAGTCGATTTCGCAGATGTAATAGGTCACCCACTGTTCCATCTGCTGCACTTCCACTTCGTCGTCCAGGCGCTTGCCGAGCAGGGCGCGCGCAACCGGTGAATCCATCGAGATCAACCCCTCTTTCACATTGAATTCGTCCGGTCCAACGATGCGGTACCGTACGGTCTTCCCTTCATCATCTTCCAGCGTTACCCAGGCACCGAAAAAGACTTTCTCCCGATCATCCGGGATGCGATCCACTACGGTAATTTCTTCCAGCCGTTTGGTGAGGAAACGTACCCGGCTGTCGATCTCTCGCAGTCGTTTCTTGCCGTAGATGTAGTCCGCATTCTCGCTGCGGTCGCCGAGCTTGGCCGCGTCACTCACGGCCTGAGTCACCCGCGGGCGCTCGACCTCCCACAGCTGCTTGACCTCGGCGCGCATACGCGCCGCACCCTCGGGGGTGATATAGCGCGAACCTCTGGGCCGCGGCGGTCTCCAGCGCCCCATTAGCGTTTCCCATCCAGGTTGTCGATATGAATACCGGGGCCGGCGACCGGCAGTGGGAAATTGAAAATGCGGCTATAAAACTCCAGCTCACCGTCCAGGGCCATTTTGATACTACTGGCGGCGCGGAAGCCGTGGCCTTCTTCCTCGAAGGTAATGTAGGAAACCGGAACCCCGCGCTCGCGCAGCGCGTTTACCATGGTCTCCGCCTGATTGGGGGGGACTACCTTGTCTTCCATGCCCTGGAAAAAAATCACAGGGCAGCCGAGTTGCTCAATGTGATTGATCGGGGAGCGCTCGCGATAAGTAGCCTCCGCGCGTGGCCAGGGGCCGACCAGTTTGTCGAGGTAGCGCGACTCAAATTTGTGGGTGTCCTGGGCGAGGGTGGTGAGGTCGCCAATGCCGTAATGACTGGCGCCCGCGGAAAACGTATTGTGAAAGGTGAGTGCGGCAAGCACGGTGTATCCACCGGCACTGCCACCCTTGATCAACAGGCGGTCCGGGTCCGCGAGGCCCTGTTGCACCAGGTATTCGGCCCCGGCACAAACATCCTCTACATCCAGAACACCCCAGGTGTCTTTTAATCGGTCGCGGTATTCGCGGCCATACCCGGTACTCCCGGAATAGTTTACATCGAGGATGGCGAAGCCCCGGCTGGTCCAGTACTGCACTTTCAGGTTCAGGCCGGCGGAGGTGGCGCCGGTGGGGCCGCCGTGGCCAAATACGATCAGCGGTGGCTTTTCTTCTGCAGGCGCGGTGAATTCGGGGTTGCAGGGCGGGTAATAGAAACCGTATACCTCGCGCCCGTCTTTTTGGTACGCAATCGGCTGGGCGCGGGAAAACCAGCTCGGCTCAACCGGGGCAGCGCTGCTGCTGGCAATCACGGAGAAAGCGTCGCTGTCGCCATCGTAGAGTGAAACGCTGGGAAAGTCGGTAGAGCCGCTGGCAATAAATACCGCACGGTTTTGCGCACAGTTAATGCTCTCAAAGTCACAGCCGGGGTGTTGCAGGGCCTTTACCTGTCCGTTTTGCAGGTCGATCAGTGCCAGCTTCCAGATACCGTCCTGGGTATAGGTACAAAATATGGTCTGCGGGTTCAGGAATCCATAAGTGGACATGCCAAATACCCACTGGGGCGTGGCAAATTCCGCGGCGCATTCCCACAGCGGTGATTCACTGCCCGCGCGGTAGATGTTCCACCAGTTGCTGCGGTCGGAAACGTAAAACAATTCCCCGCAAGGCGACCACTGGGGCTGGAATACCGACTCGTTTTTACCGCCAGCAATCTGGCGCGCTTTGGCAATTGCCCCTTTCTCGTCCAGCTCGGCGAGCATCAGCTCTGTGGCATCCCACGGCATGTCCGGGTGATTCCACTGCAGGTAGCTAAGTTCGAGTCCGTCGGGACTCAGCGCCGGGTTGGAATAAAAATCCGCGCCTTCCGCGAGTACCGTAATTTCGCCATTGCTTTCCGCCGCTGCCAGGTCGATGGCAACCAGCCGGGCTACGGCTTCACGGGTCTCGTCGCTTTTGTCTTCCTGAACGCACAGCAGGCGGTTGCGCCGGAGATCGAGCTGTAAGTCCGCGTAGTGGTAGGGCCCTTCCGGGGTTATGGGTTCAGGCACTTCGCCGTCCAGTGGCATGCGGTAAATACGCTGGTCGGCCGCGAGTACAAAGAACACTTGCCCATTGCCAACCGTGTAAACCCCGCCACCGTATTCGTGGGCTTTGGAGCGCACACTGAGAGGGGCCGGCAGCAGGTCGCGCCGGCCGGACTGCGCATCATATTCCACCAATGCCGAGCGGCCTTTTTCCGCGGGGCGCGATTCCAGCCAGTAAACTTTGCCATCAAATTGGCGCGCTTCGCTCAGGCGCACGTTGCCAGCGGTAAGCAGTTCTGCATTGATCTCCGACGGCCAGCTTCCATAAGGGGCCTCTTTCCGAGCCTGATCTGGTGTCGTGCCGGTTTTATGATCGCTGGTGGACAAACTTGATCTCCTATCGTGCTGAATAAACTCATTGCGAGGCATTGTACGCCGGCATACCGGAGCGGCAAGTGGCGCTGTCTCACTATTTCCGATTGTGATACGCTCGGGAAAACCACAATAACCAAGCAAGTGCTTGGTCGGCTGTGGCGTGGCGAGACGGTAGTTCTGTTTGTGCGCTTCGTGTGCGCGACGGATATACGCACAGCTGCGCCTACTCAAAGTAGCCGTTCACACTTGCCGCTGCCGGGAGAACCACAATGTCCCAGTCGTCGCCCGACATATCACCACCCATATCACCACCAATGTCGCCGGATGAAGTCGTGATTACCTGTGCCCTGACCGGTGTTCTAACCAATCCCGCGCAGCACCCGGTGCCAGTGACCCCGGAACAAATGGCCGCTTCCGCGAGAGAGGCGTTTGATGCCGGTGCTTCGGTTATGCACATCCATTTTCGCGCGCAGGGCGCCGGCAAGGGGCACTTGCCGAGCTGGGATCCGCTGGTCGCGCAAGCTATTGCAGAGGCGATTCGCGATGCCTGCCCCGGTGTCATTCTGAATTTCACCACCGGTACCATTGGCCGCGATCAGCAGGGCGCGCTCGACTGCCTGCGCGCGGGTAAGCCGGAAATTGCCGCCTGTAATGCAGGCAGCCTTAACTATCTCAAGGCCCGCTCCAGCGGCCAGTGGGCCTGGCCTCCCATGCTGTTTGAGAACACCGTGGACAAGATTGAGGAACTGCTCAATGTATGTCGGGAAGAGGGGGTACGCCCGGAGTTTGAGTGCTTTGACGTTGGTATAGTGCGCTCTGTAGGGATGTTTGCCGATGTCGGGCTGGTGGAGCGACCGAATTACAACCTGGTGATGGGGGTTGCCTCCGGAATGCCGGCGGATAGCGAGCTGTTGTCTATTTTGCCCCGCTATATGAAAGAGGGCGCCCTGTGGCAAAGCACCTTAATCGGTCGCGAGGAAATCTGGCCGGTGCACCGCAAGACCGCGGAGCTCGGGGGGCATCTGCGCACCGGTATGGAAGATACCTTTTATCTGCCCGGCGGGCAGCGTGCCAGCGGTAACGGTGAACTGATCGAGGCGCTGGTGCAGGTTGCGCAACAGGCCGGTCGAACCGTGGTGTCTCCCGAGAGAGCCCGGCAAATTTTTCTCTAGCCCTTCATTGATACGCAACGCTGTTCCCTGCAACTGCTAGTCTTAATCTGATTGCGTTATTCGGCGCCAACCGGTTTAGACATTTTCGGAATACTCCGGAACCGGGTCATAGCGGTGGAGAGTGGTATGCAGGGGTTCTTGGATGGTCTGGGCGCGCTGGTGGGCTGGGGTAACAGCCTTACCTGGGGTGGCCTTGGCGGTATCTGGTGGCTAGGTATCCTGATAGCCGCGCTACTGCCTGCCGGCCTTTATTTCACCGTGCGTACACGCTTTGTACAGTTTCGTGCCTTCGGCCATATGTTGCGTGTGATGGGCCACAGTTTTCGCAAAGAGCACGACGACTCTGTGTCCTCCTTCCAGGCATTTGCCACCAGTGCGGCGGCCCGTGTGGGTACGGGCAATATTGCCGGGGTGGCGGTGGCGATAACAGCCGGCGGCCCAGGCGCAATATTCTGGATGTGGGTGGTTGCCATGCTCGGTATGGCGACGAGTTTTATCGAGAATACCCTGGCGCAGTTGTTCAAAGAGCAGGGTGAGACCCATGGCACCTTTCGCGGTGGCCCCGCCTACTATATCGACAAAGGGTTGGGCCGACACTGGAAGTGGTTGTCGATCGTATTTTCCGTTTTTCTTATTATCTGCTTTGGGTTCTTTTTTAACGCGGTACAGGCGAATGCCATGTCCGAGGCGATACATGCGGCCTGGGGAATAAACCCCTTATTAGTCGGTGTGGTGATCGCAATACTGGCTTCGCTGATTGTTTTCGGCGGTATCAAATCTATCGGTAAATTCGCCGGCGTTGTGGTCCCTGTCATGGCGCTGATCTATATCGGCATTGCCATTGTGGTGATCGTGTCAAATATCTCGCGTGTTCCTGAAATATTTTCCCTGATTTTCAGTAATGCATTTGGCATGCAGGAAGCCGGCGCCGGCGCCTTCGGCGCGGTAGTGGCGAATGGCATCAAGCGCGGACTCTTCTCCAATGAGGCGGGCATGGGTTCGTCGCCCAATGTGGGCGCAGCGGCGGATGTGAAGCATCCAGTGGTGCAGGGCTATGTACAGATGGCATCTGTGTTCCTGGATACCATGATGATCTGTAGTGCAACGGCCTCCATTATTCTGTTGAGCAATGTGGAACTGGGGGGGATGGTCGAAGGTGTCACTTTGACCCAGGCCGCCCTCGCCAGCGAAGTGGGTGCGTGGGGCAATAGTTTCATTGCGCTGGCACTCATCTTCTTTGCCTTTACGTCGATTATCGCTAACTACTATTACGCGGAAACTAATATTTTCTACCTTTGGCACACGCGCCTGTCGATTTTCTGTTATCGATTCCTGTATATCGTATTCATTCTGTTCGGCGCCTGGGTAGCCTGGAGCGGCAGCTCGGATAATTTCCAGTTGTTATGGAATATGGCCGATATGTCCATGGGCTTTATGGCCACTGCCAACCTACTGGCAATCCTGTTGCTGTCTGGCGTCGCGATTAAAGTCTTCGCGGACTACGAGTCTCAGCGGGATCGTGGTATCAAAGAACCGGTATTCGATGCACGCAAGCACAATATTCCCGGTGTCGAAATGGATGTTTGGGGCGGTGGCCCACATATACCTGGGGAGCACAAGTGAGCCGCCGATTTTCCGAGTGAGATGCCTGACCAAGTTCTGCCAAGTTACGGGTTGATTGTTGCCATTTCTTGGGCACTTTCAATCCGGATCAGTGTTTGGCCGCTTCTTACCTGGTCGCCGGCTCTTGCTGCGATGTCGCGCACGGTGCCATCGCAGTCTGCTTTCAGGTTGTGCTCCATTTTCATCGCCTCCATGGTGGCGACCAGGTCTCCGCATTTGACCCGCGCGCCCACTTCAACGCAAACTTGCGTCAGGTTCCCCTGCATTGGTGCGCGGATGTCACCGCTTCCGCTAACTTCCGATACCTCGGCCGGTGCATAGGTCTGGTCGCTGAGCTCCCACTGTTGTCCAGAGTAGATCAGGGTGAGCTTTTTGCCCGCGAGAGACCATTGAACAAGCCGTTGCCGCCCATTGATCCAGACGGGGTGAGGTTGTGCGGCTATTGGGTTTAATGGGTGACAGGGGAGTTCTATCTGTTCTTTTTCTCCAGACTCGAAAATAACTTGATAGCTGCTGTTGCTCGACGCGGTCATGGAAAGTAATGCAATTTTCTCGCTGTCCGAAATCCGGTATTGCCTGGGGGCAGTGAAACCATTGCTGTGCCAGTTGGCGCGCCCGGTACGGACATCGTATGGTGAAAGTGACAAGTGGTGGAGCAGTGCGGCAGCGAGCGCCATAGCAGTCTGAGCGATGGATGCCAGTAGCGGACGCGGTGAAAACTGGTCGGTGAGGTAACCCGTGTGTGCGGCGCCCGCAGCGAAGGTTGAATCCTCGAGAATATGTTGCAGGAAAAATCGATTGGTGCGAGGGCCTATCAGGGGCAACTCCGCCAGCGCACTGGCAAGGCGGTTGCGCGCCTCGCCGCGGCTTTCTCCCCATGCCATTAATTTGCCCAGCATGGGATCGTAATAGGGGGAGACCTCCAGTCCAGTCTTCAATGCGTGATCAAACCGGATACTGCCTGTAGTGTTTGGCAGCTTGTTGCTTGTGTTATCTATTGGTTCCCAGGCATGGATGGTTCCACTTTGCGGCAGGAATTCGCGGTCTGGATCTTCCGCATACAGGCGTACTTCAATGGCGTGACCGTGAAGTGCCACTTCTGACTGGGTGAGGGGAAGCATGTCCCCCCGCGATACAGCCAGCTGCCACGCTACAAGATCAGTCCCGGTAATCAGTTCTGTTACACCGTGTTCCACCTGCAGACGGGTATTCATCTCCAGAAAGTAGAAGTTTTCTGCTGAATCCAGCAAGAATTCGACGGTGCCGGCACCGGTGTAGTGGCAGGCTTTCGCCAGAGCGACCGCGGCCTCTCCCATTTTCTTTCGCAGTGCGGGGGTAACGGCGGGGGAGGGCGCTTCTTCAACCACTTTCTGATGTCGGCGCTGCACCGAGCAATCACGTTCTCCCAGATGGATACAGTTACCGTATTGGTCTGCAAATACCTGTATCTCAATATGGCGGGCATGATTCAGAACTTTTTCAAGAATTATCTCGTCGCTGCCAAAGGCGGCAAGGGATTCCGCTCTGGCAGACTTGAGTTGGCTGTCGAATACCTGTGCAGATTCCGCGATCCGCATGCCGCGCCCACCGCCACCGGCAGCGGCCTTGAGCATTACTGGGTATCCGATTTCGTCTGCCCGGAGGCGCAATTCGGCATCGTCGTCACTGCCCGCGAATCCCGGTATGCACGGCAGACCTGCGGTCATCGCAAACTGCTTGGCTCGGCGTTTGTTGCCCATCAGTTCGATGACGTCTGCAGAAGGCCCGATAAACGTAAGTCCGGCTTGCTCACAAGCGCGTGCGAACCGGGCATTTTCTGACAGGAATCCATATCCGGGGTGTACGCAGTCGGCGCCACCACGATGTGCTGCGGCAATGATCTTGTCGATATCGAGGTAGGATTCCTGCGGAGTGGAGCCGCCAATCGGAAGCGCTATGTCTGCGGCGGCAACGTGGGGGGCATCTCGGTCCGCATCGCTGAAAATTGCCAGCGTGATATAGCCGTGCTGCTTTGCGGTGCGCATGATGCGCAGGGCAATTTCTCCGCGATTGGCAATTAATAGTGTGGGCATTGCGTGGTTCCCTCTGCCTGATTAGCGGTTGTGCGTCGATGCTCGCTCAGCTATTGCTTTTCTTGCGCGAGGGCAGAATGCCCATCAACTTGCAGATAATCCCCAGCATGACTTCATCGGCACCGCCCCCAATCGAGGTAAGGCGTAAATCGCGAAAAGCACGGTTGATAGTGGTCTCTTCCATATATCCCATGCCACCCCAGAATTGCAGGCATTGATCGGGGATGCTGCGGGTAAGGCGACCGGACTTGAGCTTTGCCATGGAGGCGAGGGTGGTGACGTCTTCGCCGTTTACGTAGGCGGATATTGCGCGGTAGGTAAGCGCCCGCAGGCATTCGACCTCGGTCTGCATTTCCGCGAGCGCGAAGTGCACGGTCTGGTTGTTCAGTAGGGGCGCGCCGAAGGCCTCACGCTCGCGAACGTAATCGATGGTTGAGGTGACGCAGGTTTCGAGCCCCATCAGCGTCAGTGCAGCGCCGGCCAGCCGTTCTTCCTGAAACTGCAGCATCTGCAACAGGAATCCACTGCCTTCATCGCCAATTCGAAAGCGCTTTGGGATCCGCACATTGTCAAAGTAAACCGGTGCGGTTTCTGAAGCGCGCATCCCGAGCTTGTGCAGCTTTTCACCGACAGTGACACCCGGGAGATTCGCAGGAATGATGACAAGGGATTTGTTGCTGTGGGTCTTGTCACCACCAGTGTTGACCAGGGTGCAGAAGAAATCCGCTTGTGGCGCGTTGGTGATCCACATTTTGCTGCCATTGATCAGGTAATCATCCCCATCCGAGGTGGCTGTGGTAGTAATTGCCGAAACGTCTGAGCCTGCGCCCGGCTCCGAAACCGCAATTGACGCTATTGCTTCACCGCATACGGCGGGGGCCAGAAATTCGTCCTGTAGATCCCGGTGCGCAAATTTGGCCAGTGCCGGCGTGGCCATGGAGGTCTGTACAGAGATCGACAGCGGAACTCCGCCACAGTGCGCAGCGCCAAGGGATTCGAGAAAGACCGCTTCAAAACTGAAGTCCAGTCCCAGTCCACCGCAGTGCTCCGGCTTGCTGATGCCGAGCAGGCCGAGCGTGCCGAGGCGCTTGAATACGTCGCGAATCGGGAAGCTGCCAGCCGACTCCCATTCATCGACATGCGGGTTCAGTTCCTGCTGCACAAACTGCTGAACGGTGCGCTGTAGTTCCCGGTGTTGGTCGGTGATGATCATTGTGCGGTTTCCTGTAATTTAAAACCTGGCAACGCCAAAGCTGTTTTCTCGCAGTGTCGCGACTTCTGCTTCGCGACAAATGTCCAGAAGCAGTCCGAGCAGTGTGCGCGTATCCCGCGGATCGATTATGCCGTCATCCCACAGGCGCGCAGTGCACGATAGGGCGTCTGAACCGGCCTCCATGAACGCTGCGGTGTCGCTTTCCAGTTTATCCAGGGCTGCATTGTCCACCGCGCCGCTGCGCTGCATCTTCTGTTCACTCACGATACGCATGACTTTTCCTGCCTGTGCTGCGCCCATAACCGCGGTGCGCGCATTGGGCCAGGCAAAGATAAAGCGGGGGTCGAAACCGCGCCCGCACATGGCGTAGTTGCCGGCGCCGTAGGAGCCGCCAACGACGATACTCAACTTGGGTACGCGCGCATTGGCAACCGCCTGGATCATCTTGGATCCGTGCTTGATGATGCCTTCGCGTTCGACCTCTGTGCCGACCATAAAGCCCGTCGTGTTGTGGAGAAACAGAAGCGGCGTGCCGCTTTGTTCGCAAAGCTGGATAAATTGTGCGGCCTTGTTGGCGCCTTTGGGGGTAATTGGGCCGTTATTACCGATAACGCCTACTACATGCCCCTGGATGCGGATGTGCCCGCAGTAGGTCTGCTGGTCGTACTCTGGCTTGAACGGCAGCGCTGCGGATCCATCGGCAATTCGCACGATGATTTCGTCCACCAGATAGGGGGTGCGGCTGTCAGCGGGTACCACGCCTATCAAGTCTTCGGGTGAATGCTGGGGTTCTTCCCAGTTTCTCGGCGGCAGCGCCGGCGCCTGACCGGGCAGGGCGGCGATGACTTCGCGGGCGATACGAATGCCATCGCGGTCATCTTCTGCCAGATAGTCGCCGGTGCCGGCAATCGAGCTATGCATTTCGGCGCCGCCCAGCTCTTCCTCGCTGGCAATTTCCCCGGTGGCGGCCTTAAGCAGTGGTGGCCCGGCCAGGAACATACCGGATTGGTTGCGCACCAGAATCACGTAGTCGGAAAGCCCGGGCTGATAGGCTCCGCCGGCGGTCGCGTTGCCGTGCACCACCGTGACCTGGGGAATACCCGCCGCAGACAGCCGTGCCTGATTGGCAAAGCCGCGCCCGCCGGGAGCGAAGGTCTCATTGGCATACATCAGATTGGCGCCGCCACTCTGGGCGAGCGTAACAAGGGGCAAGTGGTTTTCGTGGGCAACCTGCTGAATGCGAAGCGCTTTCTCCATGCCGGCGGGTGAGATGGTGCCACCTTTTACCGCATAGTTGTCGATGCGCACTACGCAGCGGCGGCCACTGATGACGCCGATACCGCAAATGGCACCGCCGCCGGCACCGGTGCCATCCCGGTCGTCGTACATACGGTAGCCAGCCATGGCGCACAGTTCGATAAACGGAGCACCGGGATCCAGTAGAAGGCTCAGCCGCTCTCTGGGCAGCAACAGCCCGCGCTCGTGGTAGCGTGCCGCTTTCGCATTCTCCGCGTCGACGACTCGCTTCTCTGCGCTGCGGTATTGCGACAGGGCAGCCAGCATTGCCTCTGAATTGTGCTTGAAGTCCTCGCTGTCACTCGTGACCTGTGGCGTGATGGGTTGCATAGAAGGCAGCCTCCGCAAATAATGCCCTAACGCTACCAAGCAAGCGCTTGGTTATCAACAGCGGAATATCCCTGGTGGCTGAATGCACGCCAGGGCATGCGGGACATAAGCTTTGCGGGGCTGGAGGTGATGTGGGAGACAAAATTTCATTGAGTGATGGTGCAAAAAGCCACGGGGCAAAGAAGGGGCCCGGCGGCCGTGACAGGGAACTCTCGACTCTTGTGGCCACGGGTGAAGTCAGTGATCCGAAAAGTCCAAGAGGCCGCCTGCTGAATGCGGCGGCGCAGCTGTTTCAGGACAAGGGCTACGCCCGCACGACGGTGCGGGATATTGCCGCGGACGTGGGCATTCTTTCCGGAAGTATTTTTCACCACTTCAGGAGCAAGGAAGAGATCCTTTGCCAAGTTATGCTGGAGGTGACCCGGGTTGCCCGGGCGCGGATGGCGGCTGCGGTTTCCGCAGAGGAGGATCCCCGGGAGCGTGTGCGGGCCTGCATCCGCTGTGAGCTGGAAGCGATCCACGGTCTGGCGGTACCGGGCTTCCCGATCCTGGTCAGCGAATGGCGGAGCTTGTCCGCCGATAATCAACGCCTGGTGCTCACGGAGCGGGAGAGCTATGAATCCATCTGGATCTCCGTCCTGAACAACCGCCCAAGAGGGGCTGGCATTGCCGATGCGCAGCTTGCGCGCAAATTGCTGTTGGGCGCGCTGGCCCACAGCCACACCTGGTTCAAGCCCCGCGGTCGTGGTCTGACCCTTAATGCACTGGCCGATCAGGCTCTGCTTATGGTGTGGCAAGAAGGCTGACGCGCTTCAAATGAGACGCTGTTCGCTTCACCGCTGTGATGTTAGTTGGTAAACCCGTACCACTTTCACCTCATACAGATTCCCTGAGAACCAGTACGCAATCAGCTGCACTGGAATCTTTTACTCTCTCATCAGACGGCAGTCATAGAACTGCCGACAAGCCTCGGGCCATCATTACTGAAGCCCAGGAGCATTGGGTTATATGGGGCTTGAAGAGCGTTTAAATTTGGGGGCTTGGGGAGAGTCATGTCGGTGCAGCAAAAATTTCAGATTGTATCCGCGGGTAAAGTATTGCGATCCAGGAACCCGGAAGAAGTTCTGGCAAAAATGTCTGATGCTTTTTCCATCAGTGCGCAGCAGGCCCGCCGACTTTTCTTGAAAGGGTGGGTAATCAAGGACGAGCTATCGTCCGGGCAGGTTGTACAATATCGGACGCAACTACATCAGATGGGGCTGAAAATCGAGGTCCATCCCGCGGGCAAGTTCGATAATCGCGCGATCCTCGCGCGCATGCAGTTTGCCCAGAAGCGTAAGGCGCGCAAAGATGCCGGAAAATCCATCTCGACCAGTGAGATATCCGGGGCGGTGGGAAACAGCGAAAAGAGTTCAAACACTGCCGCGCAAGCGCCATCATCTACCTCAAAGCCCGATGTTCCCGCAAAGCAGCAGCCGGCAACCAAAAAGCCGGCGATAGATGTTGCTGTTTCCGAGAAGAAAAATCCAAAAGCGGCGCAGAGAAGTGGAGACACATCTCGCTCGGTGGCTGCTGCGGAAAAGGCGACTTCGACTGCCCGCACGCAGTTGGAGGCACTGTTTCATCCGGATCCTTCTGCTCGCTTTGAATCCGCTAGCGATCGCCTGGCATTGATCACCGGGCTAATTGGCGCACTGGTGGTACCGGCACTATTTATCGGACTACTGTGCCTTTGTCTGGTGTATGCCGGTCTGACTCTCTGGGCGGTGCCGGCGTCCATTCTCGCGGGAACCGCTAGCGTTGCCGCCGCGGTAACTGGTGCGGCAGTAAAACTGTTGCTGGTGTCTTTCCTGGCAGCACTGTTTTTATACCCTTATTTCACTGCCTCGAGAGCCAGAGCAAGTTCGAACGATGCTGGTATCCGCTTGCGCAAACCCGAAGCGCCGGGCCTGTTCCTGCTGCTTGAAGTACTGGAGGCAAAAACCGGGCTCAGTATTGCGGCGAAGCTGGCCGGGCCAAAAACGCTGGCTGCAACCAGCCAGGCCAGGGGTACTCTGGTTGAGGTGAATCAGGGGGCGGATGTTGTGGTCGTCCGCGCTCCGGATGGTCAGTGCACCCTGTCAGTGGGCCTCGGGGCCATCGCCTCTTTGAATGGCGGTGAACTATTGGCACTGATCGCTCGTGCGCTGTCCTATCAGCAGGGGCCTCTCGTGCGCGCGGCGAGCTATTGTTCCGTGACCACCGCGCAAAACCTGCAGTCGATGCAGGAAGCACTGGAAGCGGAGAGAACCCTGTTCAGTTCAGGCGCCGTATCGGTGTCTCGCGTGGAGCAACTTTTGAAACCGCTGCACAAAATACTTTCCGCGTGTGGTCAGGCGTTGGTGCCGGTGGTGGAGCGTTTACAGGGGTTGCATCGTACGACTAGCGGATCTCTCGCCCGACGGCTGGAGGCTCGCGCCGATGCAGCGGCAGCGTTGATGATTGGTAGCGACAGGTTTGCACAGTTTGCGGAGCGCTGGAATCAGTTGGTGCATGCCGATTTGGTGTGCGGAGAGATCAATCGTGAAGCCCAGTTGACCGGGCGCCGGCTCGCTAATGTACCGCAGGGAATACGCTGGCTTTTTCAGAATCTCGACGAGCCCACCCGAGCCAGTATCGAGCTGGCGATGTCCGAAGATACCGATTGCTGGAGCCCGCTGGAGCCCGCCGGGCACGACCGTGTGGCGGCGGTGGAGGACCGTTCGCTGCCCGCAGTACTTCAGCGGACAGAGTTTTCTGTTCAAAAATTGTTTGGTGACTTCGACGATCTCTGTGCCAAAGCGAGCCGCGCGGGCGCGGATGAAAGTTGCCGCCCGGTAGAAAACCAGTTGCTGCTTACCGCCAGTAAAGAATCAGAAGAGGCCCAGCGCGTTCTGTCGATGTATTTCAACCGAGCCGTACCGAGAGGCTTACTCCCTTTGCAAGGGACAGGAAATGCGGAACTCGAGGCGCTTGGTTTGCAGGAATGTATCGACTGGATACGCAGCCGATTGATCGAACTACAGGAGCTTGAGCAGCGCCTGGCTCAGTTGCAGTTACGGGGAACCCGGGTGCAGTTGGGGGCCGCACTGGTGCGTGCCGGTGTGCGTGTAGATCCGCGCAGTTATGATCTCTGCGGCACTACGCCATCTGACGCGGAGGCTTCGCGCAAGGATATCCGGGTGCGAGTGGAGGAGTGCATGCAGCAACGACAGCAGTTGCACAGTATGTTCTTCCAGCGCACACAGCGCGCCCTGGAATCCATGGCCGCTACCGATCACAGTGCAGCGACTAATGCACTTCAGCAGCTCAAACGCTTCGAAACCTTGCGTGAGCCCCTCGGTACCCTTGACGGTTGCGGTGACCTACTGTGTGAGATGATTGAACGATTGCCGTCGGTGGAACTCCCATCAGCAGTGACCCAGAAATACGCCCAATTAGCGGTGCGGCAGATCCATGCGGTGTACGAAGGAGCAAAAGTGCAGTCGGGGCTGCTGTCACAGGGAACCATGGAAAAGCTGGAAGCCTATGGCGCGGGAGAGGTGGAAATTCCGTCATCCAGCAAGGCGGGGGACCTGATAGGGGTTCTGCAGGGGCTGGAATTGCGCTGCAAAAATGCCAGCGCAGCCGTGTACGAGGACTACCAGGGCGCGCTGGCCAAGTTGCTCGCCGTTTGCCTAGAGGAGGAGTCGCGTCAAAAGGTCAAACCTCTGCGGCTTGTCGGTGCCCTGTAACCGGAAAGAAAGCACTGGCGTCAAACTTACGCCACTGGCCTGGAGGCGACGCCTTAGCCTCCGGCCAGTTTTACCTTGTAGTCTTTACCTTCCAGGACCGCTTTAATCTCATTTCGCTTGTCGCCCTGAATTTCGATAACGCCATCTTTCAGGGCGCCGCCGCAACCGCAGCGTTTCTTCAATTCTGCCAGTAGTAACTTCAGTTCGCTGTCGGTGCCTTCCACACCTCTTACGCAAGTGACTCCTTTGCCCTTGCGACCCTTGGTCTCTCGCTGGATTCGGACAATGCCGTCGCCCTGATGGCGCTTTTCCTGTGCCGGTGACTCCTTGATGCGTCCGCGGTCTGTGGAATATACAAGTCTGTTTTTGTCGCTCATGCTGATACTTTGCTGTGCTGCCAGGTTGGGGAGGGCGAATGCAGCGCAAGGATAGCCGATCGCTGCGGGGCAATTCCATGGGGTTGAAGGAAATCGCCCTTTGTCGGCTAGAATAGCGAGTGTTTCTCCGGCATACCCGTGATCATTCATCGTAAGGACAGGACTGAATGCCTCTGACAGGCGCCCGCAAGTGGCTAAATGAAGTAATTTTTGGCACCGACACTCCGGCCGGCAAGTATTTTGACGTGGTCTTGATCTGGACCATTTTGGTCAGTGTGGGGCTGGTGCTGCTGGCCTCGGTGGAAAGCTGGTGGGTGCGCTACGGGGATGTCTTCTTTGCCCTGGAGTGGTTCTTCACTGCCCTGTTTACCGTGGAGTACCTCACGCGGATTTACTGTGCCAAGGATCGCCGTTCCTATATTTTCAGCTTTTACGGGGTTGTCGATCTGCTGGCGATTCTTCCCAGTTACCTGGCACTGATCTTTACCGGCGCCACCTACCTGATGGTCATCCGTCTTCTACGGGTTCTGCGCATCTTCCGTATCCTCAAACTGGTGCGTTACCTGAGCGACGCCAATCTTCTGGTTCGCTCCCTGTGGCAGGCGCGCCGGCGAATCCTGGTCTTCTATGCCAGTGTGCTGGTGATCTGTATCATTTTTGGCAGTGTCATGTTTATTGTGGAGGGCCCCAGGCACGGCTTCACCAGTATTCCCAAGAGCATTTACTGGACCATCGTTACCATTACCACCGTGGGATTCGGGGATATCACGCCGCACACACCCCTGGGGCAGACTATTGCCTCCATGACCATGCTGATCGGCTACTCAATCATTGCCGTTCCCACCGGTATTGTCACCGCGGAGCTGGCCCACGAGCTGGGCCGCGAGAAGCAGCTGGCACGCTGCCACAATTGCGGTCGGGCCGGGCACGATGCCGATTCCGAGTACTGCAAACACTGCGGTTACAAGCTGGAAGATTTCGAGCCGGTAACGGAAGATTGATCCGTTTACCGCCTTAACAGCCCCGTAGCTTATCGGCTATCCTTGCGCCCCGTTCAACCCTCCGCTCAGGCCGGGGGGATCTCCCATAACTCCACAGATACCGGTAGCCGACCCCAATGGATATTCAGGGATACTGCGTCCCGGGCTTTGAAGCCCTCTACGATGCCTTTGCCAGCAATTTTCGCGATTATGGCGACCTGGGCGCATCGTTTTGCGCCGTGCACCAGGGAGAAGAGATCGCCTCCCTGTGGGCCGGGAGTGCGGATCGCCACGGCGAGCGACCATTTGAAGAAGATACCCTCGTCAATGTGTTTTCGTCCTCCAAAGGCGTGCTCGCACTGATTGCGCTACAGCAGGTTGCTGCGGGAAATCTTGACCTGGACCTTCCGGTTGCCCACTACTGGCCGGAGTTTGCCGCGGCCGGCAAGTCGTCCATTACCGGCCGGCAGCTATTGTGCCACCGCTCTGGAGTTATTGCGTTTCGTGAGCGGGTGGCCGACGAGCTGATCTACGATTGGGAGGGTGCGCTTGAGAAAGTGGCGGCTACCGAACCATGGTGGGCGCCGGGCACTCAACAGGGCTACTCGCCTTTCCTCTATGGCTGGACACTCGGCGGGCTAATCGAAAAAGCCAGCGGCGAGCCGCTGATGTCACTTTACCGTCGTAATGTTGCCGACCCCCTCGGGCTCGATGGCGGTTTCGGTGGGGTAGGGCATCGATCCTCTGAACTCGCCGATGTAGGCCCTTTGAAAAAGCCGTTGCCGGAGCTGCGTAACAATGCCATCGGTCGCTCCATCAAAGAAGATCGGCAGGGCCCAGTGGCTACCGCGTTCACCAACCCGGTTACCCTGATGATGGGTACCAATGGTGACCAGTGGCGGGGCGCGTTGATTCCCGCTGCCAATGGCCATTTCAGTGCGCGAGATCTCGCTGCGATATACGGCGACCTCGCCTGTGACGATCCCCAATTGCTGCCGGCGTCGATACTTGGAGAGGCGACGGCAGAGCAGAGCCGCGGCCAGGACGCCATACTGCAGGCGGAGGTTGCGTTTGCGTGTGGATTCCTCAAGTCCTCGACCGCAGAAGACCTGCATTTTGGCAGCGAGGCTGGCTTTGGTCATCCCGGTGCCGGTGGCAGTATCGGCTTTGCCGACCCAAAGTCTGAGTTGGGTTTCGGCTATGTCACATCCCGGATGGGGCAGAGCCTGTTTATGGATCAGCGCGCTGTTGGTCTGAAGAATTGCCTGTACAGCCTGTTGTGAGTGGGCGGAGGTATACCATGAGTACAGAAGATCATCAGCAATTGGTGGCGCGGATTGACGAATTGGAAACCCGCCTGGCTTTCCAGGAGGACACCCTGGCGCAATTGAATGACGTGATCACATCGCAGGATGCCCAGATTCGCGCTTTGGTAGCACGGCTCAAGGAAGTCACAGAAAAGTATCAGGATCTGTCGTTTGAAGTTCAGAAAGGGCTCAAGCCCGGTGATGAAAAACCGCCTCATTACTAATTGATTTAGTGTCGGCAGGTTCGGCGTGTTTTTCCACGTCGATTTCTTGAATTTCCCGGGTTTTTGATTCTTCCCTTCTCGCCACCCCTTGACAAGTTTTTTCCACATGCGGTAGATGCGCCTGTGGGTATTGGCGCAGTGACCGTCAGTTGGTACGCGAAAGTTGAATCTTCTCGTAACTTATTGATTTAAAAGAGTAAATAGTGCCGGGCGAAAAATTGCCCAAATTGCTGGGGGCAAGGGTCTGTGCGGCTTGGCGTGCCCTTTTGTTGAATCATGCACATAGTTATCCACAGATATTGTGGACGAGTGAATTACACGCGGGCACACGATTCCGAACCGGTGAAGAGTATTTTGCGTTCCACCACCGGGGTAAATAGCTCGCTGGGGCTAATGGGTGGAATAGGCGTTGCTCTGTCGACTGTCACTGGGAACAGATAGCGGACCGAGAGTGTCTATCACGTCAATTTTGGGAAATCGTCGGTAGACCTCCGGAGACTTTGCGCATAGTCTTCGTGCCCATGGCGGATTCGGTTCAGCTTTCAGTCAGCTACTGAAAGCCATACTGCACGCAATCGCCGATTTTCCCCGTGATTATTAAAAGCGTTAGGAGATGCTTAAATGAAGAAATGGGTAGCAATTCTTGCCCTTGGTTCACTGGTGGGTTGTACCACCCTGGATCCTTACACCCAGGAAAGTAAAACCAGTAACGCCGCCAAAGGTGCTGGTGCCGGTGCGGTAGCCGGGGCCATTATTGGCGCGGCAACTGCCAGCAAGAGCGATCGTAAGAAAGGTGCCATCACCGGCGCAGTGGGAGGCGCTGCCATCGGTGGCGGTATTGGCTACTACATGGATCGCCAGGAAATGGCCCTGCGCCAGCGTCTGGAAGGCACGGGTGTGCGTGTCCAGCGTGAAGGTGACAATATTCGCCTGATCATGCCGGGCAATATTACCTTTGCTACTAACCGCTACGAGATCCGTAACGATTTCTATGACACCCTGGATTCGGTCGTGCTGGTACTCAACGAGTTCGACAAAACCGCGATCCGTGTCAGTGGCCACACCGACAGCACGGGTTCTGATGTTACCAACCAGAACCTGAGTGAGCGCCGTGCCGAGTCCGTCGCCGGATTCTTCACTACCCGCGGTGTTGCCGCCGGCCGCGTACAGGCTGTTGGCTACGGTGAACGCTACCCGATTGCAAGCAATGACTCCGACGCCGGTCGCCAGGCCAACCGTCGTGTAGAGCTGGAATTGCTGCCGCTTCAGTAGCAAGATAAGAGGGCGCTTCGGCGCCCTTTTTTATTGCCACAATAATGATAGGGGTGGTTATGGCAGGGATGTCTTTTCACAAACCCGGGGCGGGCCTTATCAGATCCGCTGTGCCTTTTTTTCTTCTTTCTACCTTCTTCTTTTCCCCGTTTGTGTCGTTGCACGCCGAGCAGAAAGAAAATGAATCATCCGCTGCAATTGAAAGCGGCCGTGTGACTTCACCTGATGATTCCGGCGCGACGAAAGTCCAGGGGCAGCCGCTCACAACGGGCGATGTCATGGACGATGCAATAGTTGGTCGTATCCAAAGCTCTGAACTAGTAGCCCGGGTAAAAATCACCGGCGTACACCGCATGATCGACAATGCGCTGTCGGAACCCGGAATGGTGGCCATCCTCGGCTATGTCTATTCCGGTGTCGCGCAGAAAGTTTGGAAGGGCGAGCCGAGTAATTTGATTGCTTTTCGCCTGACCCTGGATGATTGCGATCGCAAGCTCGTGCGCGGTCGCCAGTATCTGATTTTTGCAGAAACGGATACGCAGGGGCGGTTGCAACTGTCGAGCTGTGAGGCTGCCGTCGAGGATTCCGCTGCGGCGAGTCTATTGGTGCAGCTCGATAGCTATTATCAGGGCTAAGGAGCGCCAGCAGGGCTAAAGGGGGCCTGCTACAGCGGGGCGTAAGTCTTGTCGCCGCTCTTCCACTTAGACCTCCACTGAATATCTCCTGAGTTTTTTACAATCATAAAGACTAGATTGCTGGAACAATGTTCCTTGAAGTGTGCCAATTGAAGATTATTCTTATCAGTATTGGCGCCGACTTCTTCGCGAGTGCGGTTTCTGCGAGGTAGGGAGTAGCGTCATCCGGTAACGAGGGGGCAAATTGACGGCAACGTCGGGCATCATAAACGGTTGTCCGGGGTAAATCGGCAAGATGCTCCCCATCGTTCTGAACTCTCTAACGCTGACCAGGGGTCATTGGGCATATGAAGAAACTACTGTTACCACTGATTATTCTGTTGTTGATCATCGGCTATTTCATGTCACAGAGATCGGACGACTCCGTCCGCGATGCGTACGACAACATGGAAACACCACCTGCCGAAAGTACGACACCGGACACTGATTCATCGATGCCCGATTCGTCGACTCCGCCGGATATGGATTCGGATCCGACCATGCCACAGGAGAGTGATGACGTCGCCCCGACGACTGAGGATCCGCAATCCTCCGGCAGCAATCTGCTGGATGAAACCAAGGACGCTGCCCGGGATGCTGGCGATGCCGTGAAAGATGCCGCCGAAGATACCGGTGAAGTAATCAAAGATGCGGCGGAAGATACCGGCGATGCACTGAAAGAAGCTGGTGATGCTACCAAAGATGCTGCTGAAGATGCCATGGACAAACTGCGTGGCGACAAAGACAAAACTGAAGATGAACCCCAGTAATGTCGTGTTGATTACCTGAGCCCAAAACAGAATCCAAAGGAGAAAAGGCTGCGACTGGTTCGCAGCCTTTTTCTTTTCTACGCTGTATAAAGTAGTTACGTTTTTGTGTCAGGCCATGATCGAGCACTGTTGGCATCACGACCACGATATTCTGGAAATCCGTCCGGTGGCGGATTTGAGGCCGGCTGAGTTTCGCGCGCTGGCTGCGCAGGTGGACCCGGTTATCTGCCAGCACGGGAGTCTGCAGGGGTTGCTGATCGACGCCCGGCACTATCGAGGCTGGCAGAATTTCGCTGCACTGGTGCCCCATTGTGTCTTTACCCGCAACCAGCACCGCCACCTTCACCGTATCGCTGTTCTCTCGGACAACACGCTACTTGGGTTTATGCCGCAGCTTCTCAATCACTTTGTTGCCGCGGAAGTGCGCCCGTATCCTACTGACGAAGAGGAATCTGCACTGGAATGGTTGAGCCATCCCGGTTAAATTCCCCGCTTTGAGCGACGGATACCATCTACCATGTCTTCCTCCGTGCAGCTGGCAGTAACGGCTGCGACATCCGAGTTTTGTTCGCAGGCCGAAGCACTGGCGCAGCAGCTGCAGTTGCCGTACCTCGGCGAAACTCCTGAAAAACACATCGATTGCACGCCTTTTGTACTCAAGCGCGGAGAGCGGCTACAGCTGTGCGCAACGGGGCGCAAGGCGCCGGGGCCCGTAGAGGTGGACTTCGTTACTGGTGCCGCCGCGCACCGGCGCAAATTTGGCGGTGGTAAAGGGCAGCAGATCGCCAAGGCAGTGGGGATCCGCAGTGGATTTTACCCGCAGGTTCTGGATGCCACCGCGGGTTTGGGGCGGGATGCTTTTGTGCTGGCATCTCTCGGCTGTGAAGTGCGTATGCTGGAGCGGAATCCGGTGGTGTACGCATTGTTGGAAGATGGTGTCAGGCGCCTGCGCGAAGTTGCGCAATCAGATCCCGAGCTCGCACCTATAGCCGCCCGTGTGCAACTGGAGCCCGCTGTCGATAGCGCGGCTGCCTGGTTGGCAGAGCAGGGGAGCGAGTCGATTCCAGTGGTCTACCTGGACCCCATGTTCCCGAGCCGCGACAAAAGTGCCAAGGTGAAAAAAGAAATGGTGGCATTTCACCAGGTCGTCGGTTCGGATGAAGATGCGGACAGCCTGTTGGCGCCAGCGTTTGCGGCCTGCTATTACCGCACGGTGGTAAAGCGTCCGCGACTGGCACCGGATTTGAATGGTGAAAAACCGAGTCTGCGTTTTGAAGGAAAATCCGGCCGCTTTGATGTCTACACCCGGCACGGCGTGCCGGGGTGATCTTTCCTGGTGATGCGGGCAGGGTGTCTGGTTAGCAGTTCACGGCATTTACGGCGAGGCCGCCGAGCGAGGTTTCCTTGTACTTGCTCTGCATATCGATACCGGTCTGGCGCATGGTTTCGATTACGCTGTCCAGCGGTACGATGTGCGCGCCGGTGCCGCGCAGAGCCAGACGCGCGGCGTTAATGGCTTTCACTGCGCCCATGGTATTGCGCTCAATACAGGGCACTTGAACCAGACCGCCAATGGGGTCGCAGGTCAGACCGAGATTGTGCTCCATGCCGATTTCTGCGGCGTTTTCAATCTGCTGATTACTGCCACCCTGTACCGCCGCGAGGCCGGCGGAGGCCATGGAGCAAGCCACTCCGATTTCACCTTGGCAGCCCACCTCCGCGGCGGAGATTGACGCATTTTTCTTGAACAACATGCCAATGGCACCGGCGGTCAGCATAAATTCCACCACCTGGTCTTTGAGGTCACCGTGCTCCTCGGGGTCGTGCACGAACTGCACATAGTAGGCGATGGTGGCGGGAATCACTCCGGCCGCGCCGTTGGTGGGGGCGGTGACAATACGGCCACGTGCGGCGTTTTCCTCATTTACCGCTAGAGCAAACAGGCTTACCCAGTCGAGAATCGCCAGGCCCTTGCAGCGCTCTTCGGCAGTCTGCTTGGACAATTCGCGGTAGTGTTCCTCGGCGCGCCGACGCACACCGAGTCCGCCGGGCAATACACCGCTTTGATGGCAGCCGCGCTGGATGGAGGCGTCCATCACCTCCCAAATATGCCACAGGGCATCCTTGACCTCCTGCTCACTGCGAAACGCCTTTTCGTTTTCCATCGCCAGCTCGGCAATGGTCCATCCGTGGCGATCGCACAGAGCCATCAGTTCTTCGGCGGAACTGAAATCGTAGGGGAGCAGTGTGGCGATCTGCTCGCGGTGTTGGAAATCTTCCTCGGAGAGTACAAAGCCGCCGCCAATGGAGAAGTAGCTGCGCTCAAACAGACATTCGCCGCCAGCGAATGCCTTGCACGTCATGCCGTTCGAATGCTGCGGCAGAAACTCTTCCTTGTGAAACAGCAGGTCGCGATCGCGCTCGAAATGGATGGCGCGCTGACCGTTCAGGATCAGTTGCTGGTGTGTTTCGATTCCGGCGAGCCGCCCTTCGATGGCGTCTACATCAATGGTATCGGGGGCTTCGCCTTCGAGCCCCATCAGCACGGCCATATCGGTTCCATGGCCGATACCGGTGAGCGCCAGCGAGCCGTACAGGTGCACCTCAATCCGCTCGGTCTTGTTTAGTGTGCCCTGTTGTTCCAGATCGCAAACAAACTGGCGTGCCGCCACCATGGGGCCCACGGTGTGGGAGCTGGAAGGGCCGACGCCGATTTTGAACAGTTCGAAAACACTGATGCTCATGAGGATTCCGGGATTTTCTCGCCAAATCTGCCAGCGGTGCAGTGCGCCCGCGGGATTCGTTTTAAGTGTAGTTATGGTGCCGTTCAGCCCTGCGTGAATACCGCAGGGGCTCGGCGGCGTACACGTTCGCCGAAGCCTATTTGCAGCGCAAGGTGGGCGCCGGAAATCGAGATTATATTTGGTGAATTACCGGTCCTGGGCAACAAACTACTAGTCTTCCACCTATCGGCGCAGGGAATATTGCGAATATTTTGGCAAAGTTGGTCGCGGAGAACGCACTGAGTAGCGGCGGGCACCGGGTCTTCAGTGGCGCATTACGGTGCTGTCGCGGTGAGTGTGGCGCGCAGGGGGGCGGGGTGCCCCTCAATGGTCTTGCTGTGGTCCTCGGGATCGAGAAAATCCACTAGCGATTCAAAGCGCATCCAGTCTGTGCTGCGCTGTTCTTGCAGCGTGGTGCGGTCCAGGTCGACGGTTTTCACATTGGTGAAGCCGGTCTTGCGCAGCCAGCTTTCCAGGGTTGCGGTACTGGGGAAAAACCACACGTTGCGCATTTTGGCGTAGCGCCCTTCGGGTACGAGGCACTCCCCCAGGCCGCCGTCGATGACCAGGGTCTCCAGCAGCAGCTGACCGCCGGGGCGCAACGTCTCCTTGAGTTCGCGCAGGTGCGCCATGGGCGAGCGCCGGTGGTAGAGAACCCCCATGGACAGAGTGGTATCAAAGGCTCGCAGGTTCTCGGGCAACGCCTCGATCCCCAAAGGCAACACATCCACGGGCCTGTCGAGGCCGAGATACTTCTTCAGGGCATAAAACTGGGCAACGAACTTGGCGGAGGGGTCGATACCGATAACCCGACGGGCGCCGGCACCGTACTGACGCCAGCAGTGATAGCCACTGCCGCAACCTACGTCGAGAACCAACCGATTGGAGAGATCGTCCAGATGTGGCGCTACCCGGTCCCATTTCCAATCCGAGCGCCATTCAGTGTCGATAAAGGTATCGAACACCTTCCACGGGCCCTTGCGCCAGGGGTGTAGCTTGTGGAGCTGGGTTTCCAGGGCCTCGGTCTGTACCGGCGAGATGTCTGCCGCGCTGCCAATGCGCACTTCGCTGCCGGTCTCAATGGAAGAGGGCGCAACATCGGGAAGCGCTTCCAGTACGGCCTGCCACTCGGGGAGTTCCCCCCAGCGCGCAGGGCTCAACGCCTCGGCAATCTGCTGGGGCAGGATCGCGAGCCAGAAGCGCAGTTCGGGAATATGCTGGAGCCCGGCATAGAGCGGTGTGTAGTCAATCATCTCAGTACTTTCGCTCACTCATCCCGTTGCTTGATGGCAATCAGTGAGGCGAAATTGAAGCACTGAAACCATACGTCGACACTGTTAAAGCCGACGTTTTTAAGGCGGGTACGGTGGTCGAACAGGGTTTCCGGAACCAGTACATTTTCCAGGGCGCTGCGCTTCTGAGCGATTTCCAATGCACTGTAACCGTTGGCGGCCTTGAATGAATGGTGCAGGTCGATCATCAGCTCCTGATGGTCGTGGTCTGAGAAGGCCACTTTCTCCGAGAGAATCAGTACGCCTCCCGGGCGCAGGCCGTCGTAGATTTTCTGCAGTATTGCTTCCCGCTCTTCGGTGGCAATAAATTGCAGGGTGAAATTCAGCACCACCACCGAGGCGTTTTCGATGGCCACGTTCTGCAGGTTGTCGCACACCAGCTGTACCGGTATCTGGCCGCTGTCCGCAGCCAGTACCGTGCGGGCGCGCTCGATCATTGCCTGGGAATTGTCCACCGCAACAATCTCGCAATCTGCCGCGGGAATTCGGTGGCGCATTGCGAGTGTAGCCGCGCACAGGGAGCTGCCCAGGTCGTAGCAGCGGCTGCCGGCCTGGGCATAGCGCTCGGCGAGGGTGCCGATCATGGCCACTATCGTGGTGTAGCCCGGCACCGAGCGCTGGATCATATCCGGAAAGACTTCCACTACCGACTGGTCAAAGCTGAAGCCGGCCACCTCACCGAGAGGCTTGGAAAAAATATCGTCTTTCTTGTTCACTGCGTTTTACTCACCGTCACAGTTTTTCTTCGTGCAGGTCCAGTGCCAGCCCGGCGTCGCGGCCCTGGCTGCCGGTGACCACTGCGGTGCTGGCTTTTTCCGGTTGCAGGTAGGTCATGCCCACGCGCTGAAGATCATCGAGGGTGACTTCGGTGACCTTGCGGCGGAACTCCTGGCGAACGGCATGGGTGCGCCCATACAGGTTAGAGTGGAATGCCTTTTTCGCTTCACCGGCGGGGGAGCCGGGCTTATCCATGCCACCGACAACCCCAAGCACGGCTTCTTCCACCTGTATCTCGTCGTGGGTTTCGTTCAGCAGCCAGTCTACCGATGCGTCGAAGTCTTTGAGGGTTTCTGCCATACGCGGGTCGCGGTAGGAATAGAACCGGAATGCCCCGATGTTTACATCGTGGCTGGCACCGCCACCGTAAGCGCCGCCTTGTTCGCGAATAGTGCGGTGCAGGAATCCGTTGCGCAGGAATCCGCCGAGCACCGCCAGTGCCGGGGCGTCTGGATGGGACATGGGCACGGTGGGATAAGCCTTGGAGCAGAAATTCACCTGGCTGTTCGCAATCCACATTTCCTGCACCTTGTGCGGGGTAAAAGGTGGCTCTACTTCGGTTGTAGTTTGCGCGGCATTGTTTGCCAGCGGGCTCAGCACCTTGGTGAAATCCGCCAGGCGATCTTCTTCACCCACGACCAGGAACTGGCGTTTTGCGTCGAAGATTTTCTGGTGAATGGCGCTGAACTTTCCAGCCAGGGTTTCCAGCCCTTCGTTGCTGTCGAGCGTTTTCACCAGTGCTTTGAGCTGACGCAGGCCGAGCAGGCCTCCAGATTCATGGCCTTCCGCGGCGGCGCGGTTGAAGCCGGCGCTGGCGGCGGCCATGGCGAGTGCGTGGCCGCTGCCGACCACAGACTGTTCGCGGCGGGCCAGGGTCTGTAGCAACAGCTCTTTAATGCGCGGTAGCTCATCGAAGCGCACCTGCTCCATGGTGGCCTGCATCAGTTCGGTCAGCCCCGCCTGGTTGGCCGCCAGCGCTTTACCGGACAGGATAAAGTGCCCGGACTGGCTGTTGAGATCGTCCAGTTCCGTGCGGTGGCTGGTAAATCCGTGCAGGGAGCCGGCGACCGCCGCCTGCCACTGCTGGACTTCCAGGTAGTTTTTGTCACCGAGGCCGAGTTCACTCAAGGTCTGGCAGTAGTAGGGCACCAGAATGCGTTCTTCATCGGTGAAGTCGGGCAGCGCGGTCACCAGTTGCTGATATACCAGACCATTGGTGCCGGCCGCGTAGCGGGTTACCTTTGCACCGCTTAGCTGTACTTCTTCGCCTTCTACCTTGGGCAGCTCCGGTGGAATGTCTTCTACACCCACTTTGGGGAGGATGGACTCATCGTCCTTGCGCTGCTGGCGATCCGCCAGGGCTTTTGCGGTCTGGATAATCTGCTGCTTTTCGCTGTCGCTGAGTGCTTCTCTGATTTCTGCCAGGCGGGCTTTTTCTGCCTGCTCTGCGCGGTTCGCCATATCGGTATCGGGAGACAGTACCAGCCGTACCCGGTGTTGATTCTGAAGCAATAATTCGCGCGCCGCATTGGCGATAAACTTAGGATCTTCGATCTGCTTGCGCAGTTTTTCCAGCGCGGCATCGATATTCAGCAGGCCGATGGCGTCGCCCCGGTGAGTGGCGCCGGTCAGCGCCGTCAGGATCAGCTGCAGGCCGTACGGATAGCCGTCACCACCGATTTCTCGCTGCTGCAGTTCGAGCTGGTGCAGAGCGGCGGCTACCTGTTCGTAGGGAATGCCGTTTTCTGCGACGTCTTCGAGGACCTTCAGTACCTGCTTTTCCAGTTCGTCGGCGCGTTCGCGCTCGCTGCCTTCAATGCCACATACGAACACTAGTTCGCGCTGGGAATCGTCAAGACCGCACAGGGGGGAGGGGGACTGGCCCAGTTCGGTGGTTTCCAGCAGGTGCATCAGTGGCGATGCGCTGTTATCGAGCAGCACGCCGGAAAGCAGGTGCGCGGTCAGGGCCTGTTCAAGATCGGTGACGTCGCCAAGCAGCCAACCCAGTACGATATGGGTTTTCTCGTCCAGGTTTTCTTCACCGGGCAGTGGATACTGTTCTTCCACGCGCACCGGTGCCACATAGAGCTTTTCGCGGCCGACTTCGATGGTTTTGTGGAGTTGGTCGAATTTATGCAGGGCTTTTTCTTCGAAGATCGCCTGATGTTCTGCCGCCTCGATATCGCCGAAGGTCATAAAAATGGCGTTGCTAGGGTGGTAGTGGCTGCGGTAGAAATTCACCAGCTGCTCGTAAGTGAGGTCTGGAATATCGGAGGGCTCACCGCCTGAGTTGAAGTGGTAGGTGGTGGTCGGGAACAGATATTTGCTCAGTTTCTGCCACAATTGTGAGGTCACCGAGCTCATGGCGCCCTTCATTTCATTGAACACCACGCCTTTGAACACCAGCTCGCTTTCCGGGTTTTCGGTTTCGGCAAACTCCAGGCGGTGTCCTTCCTGGGCAAAGTCCAGCGGGTCCAGTTTGGCGAAGAATACCGCGTCCAGATATACGTCCAGCAGGTTATCGAAATCCTTGCGGTTCTGGCTTGCGAAGGGGTAGGCGGTCCAGTCGGAGCTGGTGAAGGCGTTCATAAAGGTATTCAGGGAACGCCGAATCATCATGAAGAACGGGTCGCGTACCGGGTATTTGTCACTGCCGCACAGTGCGGTGTGCTCCAGGATATGGGCGACACCGGTAGAGTCTTGTGGGACGGTACGCAGGGCGACCAAAAACACGTTTTCCGGGTTGTCTGCGGCGATGTGCAGGTGCTGGGCGCCGGTACGGCGGTGGCGGTACTCTTCCACGCGAACGCCGAGGGATTCGATTTCGGCGCTGGTAATCGGTTCGAATGCGGGGTGTACGTTGCTCAAAAGACAGCTCCAATGGGTAGGTTTCTGTCGCCAGGGGCAATTGGTGAGGCAGCCCTGGCAAAATCGGCGGCCATTTTAGCGCTCCGGGCGGTAGAAATGACAGGGTTGACAGCCAGGTGTGGCAATCGAACTAGTTGTTGACACCTGCGCCACCGGTGCGAAACTCTGGCCTTTATTTTTTGACGCAATAAATGTAGTCGATGGGGGAAGGTGCGTTGTGAACTGGATGGATTACGCGAGCTTGGTGGGTTTTTGCCTGACGTGGGCCGGGTACACGGTATTTGCCCGCAAGAAGGCGAAAACCGCCTGGTGTCTGGCTTCTTCCATGCAGTGGTACCGGGTAGAGTGGATGCTGCGCATGCTGGAGCGGGATATGCGCATGCCCGACGCCGCCATCCTGAGCAACCTCGAGCGGGTGATCGGCTTCTTTGCGTCCACCAGCATTCTGATTCTCGCCGGTTTGGTCACCGCACTGTCGGCTAATGTTGCGGCGGTGGAAGTGCTGAGTAGCTTGCCGTTTGCCCAGACCACCACGGTCGAGCAGTTCGAGATCAAGGTCATGGTGCTCATCGTGATTTACATTTTCGCCTTCTTCAATTTTACCTGGTCGCTGCGCCAGTACTCGTTTGCCAATGTGCTCTTAGGGGCGGCCCCGGCGGTCGACGAGGAGGAGGTCACTCCCGAAGAGCGTCGTCGCTACGCCATTAGTGCCGCCAAGGTGATCGACCAGGCAGGGCATAGTTACAACTACGGCCTGCGTTCCTTCTATTTTTCCATGGCAGTGATGGGCTGGTTCGTACATCCGGTGCTGTTTGTGTTCGGTTTCCTGGCGGTGATCTGGGTGCTGTATATGCGCGAGTTTCGTTCGCGCACCCTGCAGGTCATTTTGGCTGCCGAGGGGCGCTCCCTGGATCAGGTGCGGGACAAGTAATGCGGCAGCAGGAAATGGTGAAGCTGTTCACCGACCGGTACTCGCTCCGTGGCTGATCGCAATTTCGACGATCTTGCCCAGCGTTTCAGGAAAAGGATCTACGGCGGGCTCAAGGGAGATATCCGCCTGGCGGTTTTGAACCGGGACCTGGCACCTGTTCTGGACGGTAAGGGCGATAGACTCAACGTTGTGGATGCTGGAGGCGGCCAGGGGCAGTTCGCGCTGGATCTGGCTGCGGCGGGCCACCGGGTCTGGCTTACCGATATTTCTGTGGAGATGCTCGACCTTGCACGAGAGCAGGTCGCGGAGCGCGGGCTGGGCAGCCGGGTGCAGACCCTGCAATTGCCCCTGCAAGCCCTGGATTCCGACCCGCGGATTCCGTCGGCAGATCTACTGTTGTGCCATGCGGTGCTCGAGTGGCTCGAGCAGCCGCAGCAGGCACTGGTGCATCTCGCGCAATGCCTGGTGCCAGGCGGCTACCTTTCCCTCACTTTTTACAATCGTCGTGCGCTGGAATTTCGCCTGCTGCAGCGGGGCAGCCTGCGCCAGCTTGACCGCAACCGCAACAGTGGGGATTGGGGTGGGCACCCCGGGAGCCTCACACCGCAAAACCCGCTTTTGCCTGAGGAGGTAATGGGGTGGGTAGAGCAGGCTGGCCTGTCACTGGTGGCGCACAGCGGCATTCGCTGTTTCCACGATTTCATGACGCCGGAAATGCGCGATAAATTGCCGCCAGCGGCGATCGTGGAGAAGGAACTGGAATATTCCCGGGTGGACCCTTATCGACAGCTGGCCCGATACGTACACCTGTTGTGCCGGCGGGCCTGATGCTGATTACTTCTCGAGCTGTTTGAGCAGCAGGGCCTTTGCGGCATTAATTCGGGACGCCAGGTAATCGTTACCGCCGCGGTCCGGGTGGAATTTCTGAATCAGCTTGCGGTGCGCACCGATGATTTCATCGCGCGTGGCATGGGCGGGAACGCTCAGGATCTTGCGCGCTTCTTCGATAGTCAGTTGCGGCTCATGGGCTCGGTGGGGCTGGCTTTCTGCGTTCTGGCTCTCACCATTTGCGCGGCTGGCTTTTTCCTTTTCCGCCCTTTCTTTTTCTGCTTTGGCCTGAGCGTGCTTGGCAATCAGCGGCGCGATCCACGGTAGGTGTCTGCCAAAGGTTCGCCACAGGCGGTTGATAAGGGGGAGCACCACCGCCACCGCAGCGCCCACCCAGTGCAGGCGTCCGGTAACGGCAAGTAGCACCGCAGCCACCGCCAGGGCGATCAGTACGTACTGGACCAGTAGCTTGCGTCGCCGCTCAGGCGGGCTGTATTTGAACTGTTGGATTGCCAGCCAGGCAAAGATGCCTACGGCAATCAGCAAAATCATGCGACCCAAGGTGTGCTGCTCCCCGGTAAAATTGAAAACCCAAGGTCGGAAGCGTATCAGATGTCGATGCGGATGCCGATGGCATTAAAGTTGTCGAATTCTGGCTTTGCCACTACGTTGCTGCTGTCAAAGGCATTTTCAAAGTAAATGCGCACGCGCTCGTTCCAGCGGTACTGGAAACCGAGGTAGTACTGCTCCAGGCGGTATTGATTGCCCTGAACCAGTGCCGCGTCGAATTCCGGGTCGTCGGACTCCAGGTAATTGTGTCCACCGTAAAAGGAGTAACAGTTGTCGCGCCCCCAGGTATAACTGAGAAAAGATTCGGACCCCCTGGCATCGAAAAAGTTGGTAATACCCACCACCGATCCTTGCGGAGCCAACTGGTTGTTTTGCGAGCGCTGGACCACCACGGCGCCATAAAAACCTTTCTCATAAGCCCCTTTGCCGTAATAGGTGCCTATGGCGGAGGCCCAGGTGTTACTACTGGCATTAAACGAGAAACTGTCGTCGATGAGGACTGGCTCCAGGCCGGAGGTGTCAAAAACCAACCCGTCCTGGCTGGCGACATCTAGTTTGACGCGGTTGTAAGCGACTCCGAAGTACAGGCCGTCGCCAATATCAGCCAGGTACCCGGCGGAGATACCGTGGCTTATGCCAAACTCGCAGTCCGAAGGGGGACAGACCAGCTCCCGATCGGGCTCGATTTCTACCGCGGTTTCGAAGTCCGCGGTATGTGCCGCATACTGAAATCCGATTTTGAACTCGCCGGCAGCAAGATCCCAGCTCTTGCGCCATGCCAGGGCGCTGTCTGCGCGGCCCGTGCCGGTCGAACCACCATCGGTGTTGAGGCCGTAGGTGCCGCTGGCAAGACCACCGGAGACGTTGTACCAGTCAGTGATATAGGTAACTTCGTAGTACACCCCCCACTGCTTTCCCATGGAGAAGTCGCCCCAGGTGGGGTGCTTTGCAAACAGGTGCCCCTGGCGCAGGAACAGCGAATTTTGCCGGTCGCCGGGTGCTGCTTGCTGGTCACCCTGGATCACCAGATTCGACGCGGAATTGATCGCCCGCACCCCCCACTCGAGGTTGAAGCCGGTGTCCCATTCGTCGTATGCCGGTACATTGAGGCCAATGCGAATACGCGATGCCCCATCTTCCATTTGGGTATCGCCGAAGGAGTTCACCATGTGCGCGGTGAAGTACCCCTCCATATACAGAGTGACTTGATTGGACTGGTAAATGGGCACTGCATTCGCACTGGATATCGCGGCGACAGTTGCCGTCGCCAGTAGTGTTCTATGGAGGTTTTTATTCATGCGGTGCTCTCTTGCCTTCAAGAACGATTCTCGCGTGCGGCGAAAATCGGCGAGTGAACGGAGGCCATTCATAGCTCTTTAGCAAAAGTAGACCAGATGGCTCGAGAGGCCGGCTTGAACGAATACACTTCGCATAAATGGCATTCACTACCTTATTTTTGTTGAAGTTGCCGCATACAGCGTCTTGGGGGTCGTGAGTGAACGGGTTGAAATTTATACTCGGGGCGCCATCTCACACACTGCAGAAAGCGAATCGTAAAATCAAAAGGGGAGTACCTTGGCAGAAAGTCATTCTCTCAGCCGTCAGATGTTTGGGTTGACCGTACGGAAAAATGCACACCCGGATATGCGTCGGCTGCGCCGCGAAGCCGGTGATGCCAGTTTGCACGGCAACAAATTCTGGAAGAGCTCGTGCCTGACCATGGATTACCTGCAAAAACACCCATTGAAAAAGGGTGCGCGGGTTCTGGATCTCGGTTGCGGCTGGGGGCTGGGCGGTATTTTTTGTGCGAAGGAGTTTGGTGCGAAGGTGACCTCGCTGGATGCCGACCCCAGTGTGTTTCCCTTCGCTGAGTACCACGCGGAGCTGAATGGAGTATCGATCAACACCTGGAAGTGTCGCTACGAAAAAGTCACCGAAGCCGCGCTGACAGAATTTGATGCGGTGATCGGTACGGATATCTGCTTCTGGGACAAGCTCGAGGGGTTGCTGTACAACCTGACTCGCCGTGCACTGCGTGCGGGGGTAGGGCGGGTTATGCTGGTGGATCCGGGCCGCTCACCGTTTCGACGCCTTGCGGAGCGCGCAGAGGAAAAGCTCGACGCGCAGTATTTCGAGTGGCAGACTCAGCGCCCGATGAAAGCCAGCGGCTGTATTATGCTCGCGGGCGAATAACCAGTCTGTTCAACGGCTCAGCCTCAACAGGTAGGCAAACAAGGCAGAGGTATCCCAGATGCAATACGACAAGACCCAGATTCCCACGGCCGATGATGCGCTCCCCGGCCGCCCGGAAGCCATGCCCATCAGCGGCAAGCATTTTGTGTCCGGCGAGTCGATGCTGCCGCCGTTTCCCGCCGGTATGGAACAGGCAGTATTTGGCATGGGCTGTTTCTGGGGCGCCGAGCAGCTGTTCTGGGAAATAGAGGGTGTGTACGTCACCGCGGTAGGTTACGCCGGCGGCCATACCCCGAATCCGAACTACCGGGAAGTGTGTAGTGGCGGTACAGGGCACGCAGAGGTGGTGCTGGTGGTGTTTGACCCGGCGATAGTGAGTTACGAAGAGCTGTTGCGTCGCTTCTGGGAAGAGCACGATCCCACCCAGGGTATGCGCCAGGGCAACGATCTGGGGACCCAGTACCGTTCCTGTATCTACACCTTCGGTGACGACCAGCTGTCACAGGCGCAGGCGTCCGAACAGCGCTTCCAGCAGGCGCTGGCAGAGAAGGGATTTGGCAGTATCACCACAGAGATCGAGCCGGCACCGACGTTTTTCTATGCAGAAGAAGATCATCAGCAGTATCTGGCCAAGAACCCGGGTGGGTACTGCGGCCTTGCCGGAACCGGCGCCTGTCTGTTGCGCTGATCAGGCGTTTTCTTTGTTGTGATTCTCGGGTGATGAGGTGCGCGGATACAGAATATGCGCGCACCAGTCACTCCAGCTCCCCGGATACAGTCGCGCGGAGCGACCGACCTGCAGCAGTGAAAACAGGTTTACACACGCCGTTACCCCAGACCCGCAATAACACACGATATCGTCGTCGGCCGGGATGCTCTGCCAGTTTTCGCGCAGGACGGCCAGCGGCTGGATAAATCCATTTTCGTCGGTGGTCGCCTGCCAGGGCTTGTTGATGGCCCCGGGAATGTGCCCTGCAATCGGGTCGATGGGCTCTTCATTTCCCAGAAAGCGTCGGGTTTCCCGCGCATCCACCAATTGCCAGGGCGGGTTTTCCAGGTGGGGATAGAGGTCTTCGTAGTGCAGAAGTTCGCCGGCCTCGGCGGAGCCACTGAAATCGCCGGCTGCCGCAGGGTCTTCTTCACCTTCGGACACCGGCAGCCCGGCATTTTTCCAGGCCGAAAAACCACCGTTCAGGATGGTTACTTGCGTATGGCCGTAATGGCGCAGCAGCCACCAGGCACGGGCAGCAAACGCAAAGCGCTGATCATCGTATACCACCACCTGCGTTTCCGCAGAGATCCCCGCTGCGCGCGCAAACTCGGAAAACTGCTTTGCACTTGGTAATGGGTGGCGGCCGCCGTAGCGACTGCCGTTGTGATCACCGCTCGGCTCGTGAGAAGCGGAGAGATCCCGGTGTAGGCTGGCATAGCGCGCACCCGGAATATGTTCTTTGAGGTAGGCCTGCTCGCCGGCCTGCGTATCGGCCAGATTGTAGCGACAGTCGAGAATGACGAGCTGACTTCCCTGATCCTGTTGATCCAGAAGCGCTGCCAGTTCGGATACTTCAATCACACCCTGATAAGTCATAGCTACTGCTTTTTTTTATCGTCGTTATGGGCTCCAAATTAAGCCCCGGGAACGATTTTGTCCAGCTTCAGTGCGCTTCCGAATAGCGGTTTCCAGCGGTTACCTTGCGGTTGCGCTCCCCGTCTTGCTCTGATGATTCCTGCGACGCACCTTCCTGCCTTTCGCTGGACCGTTGCGCCTCTAGTTCTGCGATCTTTTTCTCCAGTTCCGCCTGGCGTGCCAGCTCCTGTTTGCGGCAGTCACTGGCGATCTCGGCGACGGGCTGTTGCGGTTGGTCGAGGAATCCGGCTGCCGCCTCCTCGGCACAATCGCTCGCAGAGATCACGTCGTGTGCCAGCTTGGGGAAGAGGATCCACTGATGGTTTGGCAGCTTCTTGCGCGCTTTGTTGGCGTCTTTGGCGGAGAGTACCGGGTCCAGGGCGCCGTGCATGACGAGGGTCGGGACCGTCGTTTTGATCGCGCGGGATTCCAGTAACGGCGCGGAAGGGATGGCCCAGATACGGCACTGGACCTGCATCATATCGATGTCTGAGCGCACCGAGCCGCCCAGAATGCCACTGTTGCTTGCGGACTGCCGGGCCAGGTCGAAGTCGACGAACGGCGCCTCTTCGTAGCAAAAATGGCTGATGCCCGCCGCATCACCAAAATTGGGGTCCAGCACCAGGCCCATAAAACTGGCAATGGAAGGCTTTAGCAGTTCTGCCTGCTGGGACTCCAGCTCCTCGATAATTGCGGGAAACTCTTTATAGAAGTGTTCGTTGTACAGGGCCTGAAACAGCACCCGCAACAGTCGCTGGCCGGTGAGCACAAAGGGATACTGCGTACCCGGGTGGATGTTGCTCGTCTCCACGGTAAGCGGCTTTTCGTCCAGCTGCTCGACCAGGGTCTCCAGGCGGCGTTTGAGATTGGGGTACTGCTTGTTACAGGTCGTGTCTTCGCTGCAGTAATCGAGTCCGCGCTGGTAAGCGGCGATCACGTCTTCTGGCAACTGCTGGGTGTAAATGATGTCGGGAAACACCGCACTGTTGAGTACCATCGCGCGTACAGATTCGGGAAAATCCCGTGCGATGGTGAGGGCATAGCGGCTCGCATAGGACACACCGTAGAGGTTCAGCTTTGGCACCCCCAGTGCCTGTCGCAACGCCTCCACGTCTCTGGCTACCGATGCGCTGTTGTAGTGGGCAAGGTCGGCCGTACCACTCAGCCGGCTGTAGCAGCGCTCCATGCTGTAGGTGAAAACGCGGGACTCCTCATCGGTGCTGAGGTTGCGGGTAAATGCCAGGTTCGCGTCTTTGATGAATTCATCACAGGCCAGTTTCGGGCTGGCCATGCCGGTGCCGCGCGGATCGATAACGATGAGATCGCGGCCGCTTTCAACGGTCATGCCGGCGTAGTTGACCCACAGCCAGTCACTGGCATTTTCCGGTTCTAGACCCATGCTGGCGCCCGGGCCACCGGCGCCCAGGTGGAGCAGGGGCTCCTTGTCCGGGTCATTGATTTCAGCGAAGAAGCGCACCACCGGAAACTGGATTTTGCGGCCGGCCGGATTGTCGTGGTTTTCCGGCACTTCCATCATGTAGCACTGGGTGGTCGGCCAGCTGGCTTCGGTATCAAACCAGCAACTTTTTGGGATCAGGTGGCTGGGGGAGGGGGCTTCAGCGGACTCCTCCCGGGTGCATCCCGCAGTCAATGCGATCATCGACATTAAGAGCAGGCTGCGGGTAACGGTTTGCGCGGAAAAAATACGTGAGGGCATAGTCGCTGTGTCTGCCGTGTAATCCTGGCTACAGGTGTGAATGTTGGTGTCTTGTCAGTCGGGGCGCATGCGTGCGATGGGGGCGGAAAGGTTCCAGCGCAGCGCCGCAAGCCGAATCCCGAGGGTGACGAAAACCGCAATGGCCACCACTGCTTCCCCGGGCAGTGCCTGAATATCGTCCAGTATCACCAGAGCGGCGGCGCCACTCAAGGCCGCTGTGGCATAAATTTCCCGTCGCAGTAGCAGGGGAATGTCGCCGCACAGGATGTCCCGGATCAGACCGCCGAATGTCCCGGTCATCACGCCCATAACGATGGCGATTGCGGGGGTGTGGCCGAGATCCAGGACTTTCTGGGTGCCGATTACCACGAACACCGCTAGGCCAGCGGCGTCGGCGATCATCAGCAGGCGCATGGGGACCTGCAGGTAGCGAATAAGGTAGAAGCTGATCACGCCGGTGGCGGCAGCGATCCACAGGTAGTAGCTGTCGGAGAGCCAGAAGACAGGGACGTTGAGAATCATATCCCGGGTGGTGCCGCCGCCGGTCGCGGTGACACAGGCCAGTACCACAGCGCCAAACAGGTCCATCTGCTTGTGGCCCGCGGCCAATACGCCGGTAAAGGCAAAGATCACGATGCCGATCAGGTCGCACCAGTGCAGAAGTTGTTCCATGGGTTCCCGTTCGCCACATTGATCGCAGATGCGGGGAATTATGGAGCCCCGTGGGGCTCCGGTACAACTGAATGCGGTGGGTGTTTAGGAAGGGGCTTAGAAAAACGCCTGCAAACCAGTCTGTGCGCGGCCAAGAATCAGCGCGTGCACATCGTGGGTGCCTTCGTAGGTGTTGACCGCTTCCAGGTTCATCGCGTGGCGAATCACATGGAATTCGTCGGCAATACCGTTGCCGCCGTGCATGTCACGGGCGGTGCGGGCGATATCCAGGGCCTTGCCGCAATTGTTGCGTTTGACCAGGGAGATCATGGTGGGGTCGAAGTGGTTTTTCTGTTCGTCCATCAGGCGACCCACGCGCAGGGAGCCCTGCAGGCCGAGAGTGATTTCGGTCTGCATGTCCGCCAGCTTTTTCTGGAACAGCTGGGTTTGCGCCAGGGGCTTGTTGAACTGCTTGCGATCGAGGCCGTACTGGCGGGCAGCGTGCCAGCAGAATTCTGCAGCACCCATGGCGCCCCAGGAGATGCCGTAGCGGGCGCGGTTCAGACAGCCAAACGGACCGCTCAGGCCTTTGATGTTCGGGAAGCGGTTCTCTTCGGGAACGAATACATTGTCCATCACGATTTCGCCGGTGATAGAGGCGCGCAGGGAAAACTTGCCTTCAATCTTCGGGGCACTGAGGCCCTCCATGCCTTTTTCCAGCACGAAGCCGCGAATATCACCTTCATCGTCCTTCGCCCAGACCACGAAGACGTCGGCGATGGGGCTGTTGGTGATCCACATCTTGGAGCCGGTCAGGCGATAGCCGCCATCGACCGATTTGGCGCGGGTCTTCATGCCGCCGGGATCGGAGCCCGCATCCGGCTCGGTAAGACCAAAGCAGCCGACCCATTCGCCGCTGGCGAGTTTGGGCAGGTACTTCTGCTTCTGCTCCTCGCTGCCGTAGGCATAGATGGGGTGCATCACCAGGCTGGACTGAACGCTCATGGCAGAGCGGTAGCCGGAGTCCACACGCTCAACCTCGCGTGCCACCAGGCCGTAGGAGACATAGTTGAGTCCCGCACAGTCGTAGCCCTCGATGGTGGAGCCGAGCAGTCCCAGCTCACCCATTTCACGCATGATATTGCGGTCGAACACTTCATTGCGGTTGGCTTCAAGCACCCGCGGCATCAGTTTTGACTGGCAGTATTCCCGCGCGGTGTCGCGGATCATTCGTTCTTCATCGCTCAGCTGGCGGTCCAGCAGCAGAATATCGTCCCAGTGGGCCAGTGGCTGGTTCTTGCTCATGGTTTGTTTTGGTCCGTACTTGTGGTTCCTGAGGTCATCATAGCGAACCTTTATCGAGACTTCACTATTTGTGATCACATTCTTGAGGCTGGCTACAGGAGGAGGGTTGGCCGGAGGGTGCGGTGCAGGGACGTTCGGCGAGTGAGTGTGGCATGGTGGTGCCCAGGCCGGCCCGTGACTGCTAAGTAAACAAACGTAAATCAACTTGGCCCGGCTGATAGAATTTCGATAATCAAAATAAATGCATTTTTGCCGATATTGTTTTATGGGGCTTCTGTCTAAACCATTTTTGTTGCGGCTCCCGCAGCGGCTCATATGTGCTCTGCTGGCTGGGTTGCTGACGGTACTGCTCACTGCCTGCTCGAGTGCACCGCTACTGCCACCGCAATTTCCCGAGCAGTCTCTCGGGTTGCCGGACCGTTTCAGCACCAGCGGCAGCCAGCTGACGGCGCAGCGCTGGTGGCAGAGTTTCAGCAATAGTGAACTTGATCAGCTGGTGAATCTGGCGTTGGCGTCCAACCCGGACCTGCAAGCGACCTACTGGCGGTTGCAGCAGGCGGACGCGGCGGCGGCCCAGGCCCGCAGCGGTTTCTGGCCGCGCTTGACCGGTGCACTGGAAAATACCGAGCAGCGCCGCGCCTCCAGCAACAATTTTGATTTCTCCGGTGCCGAGAATGAAGGCAACAGCTGGAGTGGTAGCCTCGCCGCCGGCTATGAAGTGGATCTTTGGGGGCGCGTGCGCAGTGGTGCGCGAGCGGCTGAAGCCGGGCGACTGGCCCGGGAAGATAGTTTCCAGGTGGCGGCACTGACGCTCGCGGCGGAGGTGACCAGCGTCTGGCTGCAACTACAGGAAGCCTGGGGGCAGCAGCAACTCCTCGAGCAGCAGCTGGATACCAACCGTAAGACCCTGCGGGTACTTGAACTGCGTTTCGGTGGCGGTGTGAGCGGCGCGGCCGATGTCCTTCAGCAGCGGCAGTTGGTAGAGCAGTCGCAACAGGAACTGGCGCAGAGCCGGGCGGACATTCAGGTGCTGCAGGTGCAGCTTGCCGCCTTGCTTGGGGTTGCCCCCGAGCAGCTCCCGGATTTTGCCCGAACTGTCAGCGGGCTGCCGGTGCTCCCGGCGCTGCCGGATACCGGTGTTCCTTCCCATTTGTTATTGCGCCGCCCGGATGTGCGCCTTGCCCAGCGTGAAGTTTTGCAGGGACATTACCTTGCCAATCAGGCGTGGGCCGAACGGCTGCCGGCACTTACCCTCAGTCTGTTTTTTAGTGGCGGCGGTCGCTCGTTATCCGATATTGCCGACGACTGGTTGCTCAATTTCAGCACTGCGCTGGAGGGCGTCATATTTGATGGCGGCAACCTGGCCGCAGCCGAGCGCCAGCAGCAGGCGGTAGAGCAGGAGCGCTGGTCCGCGTTCCGCAATACCGTGATGCAGGCGCTTTCTGAAGTAGAGCAGGCGTTGATCAATGAGCGCGCCATTCGCGAGCGGCTGAGTTTTCTGGAAACACGTACAGAGCTTGCAGATCAGATTACGCTGCGACAGCGACGGGCCTACGGCCAGGGCTCAGTGGACTTCCTCAACGTGCTTTCTGCCACCGACAACCAACAATCTCTGGAGCGGCAGTTGCTGACCGCGCGCCGCCAATTACTGGAAAACCGGGTAACTCTCTATCGCGCCCTGTCCGGAGGCCTGCCAGCGCAGGACCTGCCGCAGCCGGCGGCGCAGGAGCTGGAAGTTTACCGGGTGGAGAATCCATGATGTCCAAGCATCCGCTACTGAACAAAATCAACTGGAGCATCGCCTTTCCAGTGCTGTTGATCGTACTGGCGGTAATGATTTCCAACTGGTTGCTGCGGGAAAAGCCCACCATGCAGCGGGGGGAGCGCAAGGCGCCGCCGCTCACCGTGGAGGTTGCCACCGCCGAATACGGACATTTCCCCCTGACCATCAAGGCGCTCGGCAAGGTATCGGCGCGGGAGCTGGTGGAATTACAGCCGCAGGTTGATGGCCGGGTTGAATGGCTGAATTACGACCTGGGTCCGGGGTCCACGCTCGCTAAAGGTGAGGAGCTGCTCCGCATCGAACGTGAACCCTACCAGCTCGCCCTGCAGACCGCCCGCAGTACCCTGGCGGAGCGCCGCGCGGAATTGCAGCAGGAGCAGGGGCAGCGTCTTGTGGCAAAAGAGGAGTACGAACTACTCGGTGCCTCACTGCCGGACGCGGACCAGTCCCTGGTCATGCGCGAACCGCAACTGGCCGCAGCGCGGGCGCGGATGGACGCCGCTCAGGCACAGGTGGGGCTGGCGGAACGGGATTTACGCCTTACCTCCATCTCTTCTCCATTCAACGCACTGCTGGTATCCCGCACCGTCGACATTGGTGATCGGGTTGCACCGGGTACCGTCATGTACACCCTGGCGGGTGCCGACCGTTTTCAGATTGAAGTGGAGGTACCCGCAAGCCAGCTTCCGAAGCTCAATACGCCAAAAGCGAAAGTTCGCATCCGCGGCAGCCAGTGGCCGCGGAATACCTTTCGGGAAGGTCGCTTTGTGCGGGTGATCCCGGTGCTGGAAGAACAGGGCAGGTTGGCCCGGGTGCTGGTGGAGCTGGATGATCCCCTCGGTATCGAGGATCCGTCCCGGCCCCAGTTACTGCTGAACGACCTCGCGCGGGTGGAGATTACCGGCCGTGCCGATGGACAGCAGGTGCGGATTCCGCTGACCGCTCTGCAGGATGGCAATGAAGTCTGGATTGTCCGCGACGGAAAAATCCATATCCAGCCGGTGCAGGTCTCTCATCTCGACGACGAGTTTGCGATCCTCGAAAGCGGCTTGCAGGGCGGTGAAACCCTGGTGATTACCCGCCTGACCAGCGTGACCGAAAATATGCCGGTGCGCACCGCGGATGCCGCGCGGGGCGCAAACAACCGTCGTGGGCCGAACCCGGAACAAAAACGCAAGCAGCGCGACGACGCGCGCAAATCGGCCGCCGAGGATGCTCCACCAGAACTGCCGGAACCTTCCAAAAAATCCCGCGAGCAGGGCACAGATGGTGAGCGCGGATGAGCGAGCACAATTCCAGTTCCAGTCCTAAGCGGCCACCCGTTGATACCAGTCGTGGGGCCATTGCGTGGATGACGCACAACCATGTCACCGCCAACCTGTTGATGCTGGTATTCCTGATTGGAGGCCTGATTTTTTCTCTCACCATCAAGAAAGAAGTCTTTCCGGAATTCAGCCTGGATATGGTCACCGTGAACATCTCCTACCCGGGGGCGAGCCCGGAGGAAGTGGAGCGCGGAGTACTGGTGCCGGCCGAGCAGGCGGTGACCGGCCTCGAGGGGATTAAGGAGCTGCGGGGGCGCGCTGGGGAGGGGAGTGCCAGCCTGACTCTGGAGCTTGATGAAGATGCCGACGGCAACAAGGTATTCCAGGACGTACAGGCGGCGATCGATCGCGTCAGCACTTTCCCGTCGGATATCGAACGGCCACAGGTCAGCCTGGCGGAGCGCAAGCGCGACGTGCTCGACCTGGTGGTGCATGGCAATGTGGACGAGTCCACCCTGCGCGCGTATGTGATGCAGGTGTACGACAAGCTGGAAGCCCATCCGGATATCACGCAGCTCGAGGCCTACGGGGTAAAGGATTACGAAGTTGCCATCGAGGTCGACCGCGACGATTTGCGCCGCTACAACCTGTCCCTGCCGGATATCGCGCAGCTGGTGCGCAACGATGCGGTCGACGTGCCCGCGGGCGGCGTGAAGTCCGAAGCCGGAGAGATTCTGGTGCGTGTTACCGAGCGCAAGGACTGGGCGCGT
Organism: Microbulbifer elongatus; assembly: GCF_020524885.1. Lineage (GTDB taxonomy): Bacteria > Pseudomonadota > Gammaproteobacteria > Pseudomonadales > Cellvibrionaceae > Microbulbifer > Microbulbifer elongatus_A. The sequence continues at coordinate 1,472,306 of NZ_JAIVKJ010000001.1, forward strand.
CAGTTTGGTGAGATTGCCATCGCGCGCACCGACAGCGGCGGCACCGTGCGCTTGAAGGATATAGCCAGTATTCGCGATGCCCTGGTCGATGAACCCCGCAATATGGTGTTCAACGGGGAGGCCGCAGCCGGTATCGATGTATATCGCATCGGCGATCAAACCCCGATGAGCGTGAGCGATGCCACTCACCAGGTGCTGGCCGAATTGCGCCCGACACTGCCGCCGGGCATTCATGTCAGTGTGCGCGATGACGATTCGGAAATTTTCAAGGAGCGTTTATCGCTGCTGCTGAAAAACGGCTTTATCGGACTGTTGCTGGTATTCGTGGTGCTCGGTGCTTTTCTGGAGCTGCGCCTCGCGTTCTGGGTGACCCTCGGTATCCCCATCAGCTTCCTCGGTGCGCTGCTGTTCCTGCCGTCGATGGATATCTCCATCAATATGGTGAGTATGTTCGCCTTCATCATCGCCCTCGGTATTGTGGTGGATGATGCGATCATTGCCGGGGAAAATATTTACGAGTGGCGGCAGCAGGGCTACAGCAACTTCGATGCCGCAGTGGCCGGCGCCAAGCAGGTGGCGGTGCCGCTGACGTTCGCGATTCTTACCAATATCGTTGCGTTTCTACCACTTACTGAACTGCCCGGGTTTATGGGCAAGATCTTCGGTGTTATTCCGTTTGTGGTGGGTGCGGTATTTATCGTTTCCTGGGTGGAAGCGCTGTTTATTCTTCCCGCCCACCTGGCGCACTCCAAGCGCGGCCATAAAAGCCGCTCCGCCCGCCGCCTGGCGGCCCGCCAGAAAATGCTTGCACGCAGTCTCGACCGCTTTGTGGAGCATCGCTTCAAGCCGTTTCTGGACCTGTGTGTGCGCCACCGCTACATCACTATCTCGATTTCCGTTGCCATCCTGATCGTGATGAGTGGCTACGCTGCCAGTGGCCGCATGGGCTTTACCCTCATGCCCAAGGTGGAACGGGATTCCGGCCGGGTACAGGTGACTTTCCCGCCCGGGACTGCCGAGGCGCAACTGGATCGCGCGCGCAAGCAGATCATGGGCGCGGCGGACAAAATCCTCGAGGAAACCGGCCGCGATGGGTTCTTTATTGGCATGCGCGGGCTGATTCGCGACGACTCGGTGCAGGTGGACGTGTACCTGACACCGGGGGACCAGCGCGAGGTGTCTACCGGCGAATTCGTGCGGCGCTGGCGCCGCGAAGTGGGCCCGGTACCCGGCGCGCTTAGTTCCAGTTTCGCCAGCGATCGCGGCGGCCCCGGTGCCGGGCCGGCACTGACGATTGAATTGCGCCATACCGATACGGACCTGCTTGAGGAGGCAGCGGTGCAGCTATCGGAAGCGCTTCAGGGGTTCCCCGCGGTGGGAGATATCGACGCAGGCGTCTCCCAGGGTAAGCGACAGCTGGACCTGACCCTGACCGATACCGCAAAAAGTCTCGGCCTGAGTGCGGAAGATATCGGCCGTCAGCTGCGCGCCTCCCTCTATGGCGCCGAAGCCTTTCGCCAGCAGCGCGGGCGCGATCAGGTTAAGGTGATGGTACGGCTACCCGAGACGGAGCGCGTTACCCTGGATGATGTAAACAACATCATGATTCGCGCCGGCAATGGACTCTGGCTGCCACTGCCTGACCTGGTGGAAATCGACCAGGGCCGAGCCTATGCCAGCATCAACCGCCGCGAAGGTCGCCGGGTAATGACGGTGACCGCCAACGTCGAACCAGCGGACCAGGCCGCGCTGGTGATCAACGAGCTGGATCAATCGGTAATGCCGCAGCTGCGGGCCCAATATCCGGGACTGTCACTTTCCTACGAGGGCCGCCAGGCCGACGAGCGCGAGGGCCTGTCGTCCCTCGGTCTCACCTTCAGCCTGACCCTGGCGGTGCTGTACTTCCTGCTGGCAATTCCCCTGAAAAGCTATATCCAGCCACTGACCGTGATGGTCGCCATTCCCTTCGGTGTCATCGGCGCCATTCTGGGGCATCTGGTGATGGGGTACGGGCTCAGCATGGTCAGCCTGCTGGGCATGGTGGCGCTGGCGGGTGTGGTGATCAACGATACGCTGGTGATGATCGAATACGGTAATCGCCTGCGCGCAGACGGCATGCCCATCACCGATGCCATCAAGGCCGCCGCCGCACGCCGCTTCCGGCCGATTATCTTGACCACAGTAACGACATTCTGTGGCCTGATGCCGATGATTTTTGAAACCTCGGTGCAGGCGAAATTTATGATCCCGATGGCGATTTCGCTGGGGTATGGGATTCTTGCGGCCACCACGATTTCGTTATTGCTGGTTCCGTGCCTGTATTTGATGTTTTCGCGGGATATTCCGGCTTTGTTTGGGATCTTGCGGGGTAGGGCAGTGGGGCGGGCTAGTATCTAGGCGTCTATGCGCTCCACGGTAGATGGTCAAAATCCATGCGGTATTTTAAAGTCTTCGCGACTGCAATTTCGCTTTGCTCTTAGCTGCCCGGAAAAAAGATTAAAACAGTGCGTTACAGTTGTCAGGGTGTGGCTGGATAGTGGTCGTGACGACTACTTTTCTGTTGTGTGTAATTTAGACTCTGCTGCTTAATTATTGACCTCATTGGGAATTCCGCGCAATGTCAGCAAATTAGTTGCTGGGATAGTTACGTTGGAATAGTAGCCTTGGAGGCTACGATTAAACTGTTAGGGTAAGGAGACTCGTTATGCTTTGGAAGCCATATTTTTCGTTGTCTGGAAGAATGCCAAGAAGGTGGTTTCTACTTTTCGGCGTGTTGATTTGGCTTTTTATTTATTTTCTAGGCTTAGACTACGTGATGTCGAAATCGGAAGATGTTGTTAACGGCAAAGTTTCGCAACAGGAAATCTTCCGGATTATCTATCTTACGGGCGTTGCTGCATATTTGGCTATTTTTGTGCCGGCCATAAAGCGATTTCATGATATCGGTTGGTCTGGCTGGTTTTACTTATTTTTGTTTATTCCAATAATTAGAATCCCGCTAGCATTTCTATTGGTGTTTTGGCCAGGCTCTAAGGGTGATAACAATTATGGAGTTAACCCACGACGTGGGTCGCAACCCACTGCGCAATTACCCTAACAAGGTGCGGCAGATTGAAGTCTTGCTCTGTGCACGTTTTGTGCAGTCGCTACGCTCCTGTTTTCGCTCAAAAAACACACAAAGTAAGCCGCCGCTGTGTACGGCGATATGTGTTGATCAATATCGTTCCCTGGTGACAAGTAATAGGAATCGAATATGGAAGGTGGAAAATCTAAAAAGTTTCATGCTGCCTCTTTAGGGGGTTGTTTCGGCGTGGCATTTGGCGTTGTGGCTAATATCGCATTTGGAGACCACATCTTTGGTGTTCCCGCACTTACTGTTGGCCTCTTGGTCGGCGCAGTTATCGGCTTTCTCCTTGGTGATAAGCTCACAAAAGATTTCGACAATTAGTCTTGAGCAAGGTATGCAGTCGCATATGGTCAGTCCAATGGCTTGATGCTCATCAGGTGGCGGTGCACTTTAATCCACTTCAATTGCGCCTGTTATGGAGACTTTACGTGGTGGCTAGGGAGTTCAGATGAATCTCAATCAGGTAACAATGCCGGTTTCCAACATGGAGGAGGCTACCGCGTTCTATCGGGAAATGGGCTTTATTCAGATTGTGGATACGCCTCATTACGCAAGATTTGAGTGTCCGGAGGGGGACTCCACATTCTCTCTATCCCTTACTTCGGGGGATTGTAGTAACGCTTCGGTCGTATACTTCGAGACTGAAAAACTTGATTCTTGGGTAAATGAATTGAAAGCCAAGGGCTTCACTTTCTCTCAGGAGCCCGTAGATCAGCCGTACCTGTGGCGTGAGGCGGTGCTCTTTGACCCGAGCGGCAATAAGCTGAAGCTTTATTGGGCGGGTGAAAATCGCAAAAATCCACCATGGAGAGTGGATCGCACCTCATAACATATGCAACCTTTACCGGTTGAATTAGGGATTTTTCGGGAAAGTCGTGAAATTTGAAATAGCGATAGATGATTTATCGGATGGCGGTGTCGTTGAGCTGCTGAGTTTGCACCGTAAAGAGATGTCTAAATACTCTCCGCCGGAAAGTATTCACGCTTTGGATGTGGCTGCACTGCAAAGTACCGAGATTACATTCTGGAGTGCGCGTAGAGACGGCGTGGTTGTAGCCTGCGGGGCACTTAAAGAGCTTTCATCCATTGCGGGTGAATTAAAGTCCATGAAAACGCGCACAGAGTTTCTTCGGAAGGGGTTGGGTCGAAATCTCCTCAAGGTAATCTTAGACGAGGCTGGGAGTAGGGGGTACCGTACAGTGAGTCTTGAAACCGGTACGGATAGCGCATTTAATCCAGCAGTGGCCCTGTATGAACATTATGGATTCGTTGAGTGTCCTCCATTCGGAGAGTACATGCGTGATCCGTATAGTAGGTTTTACACTAAGCGACTCGCCGGAAGCGCTTAACAGCTGTATGAAAGGGCGCGCCTAAATCCACTGCTGCGCTTTTTTTTAGTTGCGGGTTAGCGTCTGGTGCGCGGGAGGTGTTTTGTGAAAAGTTGGTTGTTTCTTGGCGCTGCGATTATTGCCGAGGTGGTAGCGACGTCGAGTTTGAAGGCGAGTGCCGGTTTTACCAGGTTTTGGCCCAGTGTGCTTGTTGTTGTGGGCTACATGGTTGCTTTTTATCTGTTGTCTCTGACCCTCAAAGTCATTCCTGTCGGCATTGCCTACGCAATCTGGGCTGGTCTTGGGATCGTGCTGATTTCCCTTGTCGGGTGGCTGATGTTTGGGCAAAAGCTCGATCTTGCGAGCGTCATCGGTATGGTGTTGATCGTCGCTGGTGTGGCGGTAATCAACCTGTTTTCAAATGTCAGTGCCCATTAGCCGCCAGAAGCCACCGGCGGCGGTAAATTAAGTCAATCTCTGCGCAATTCATCCTTGATCGCAATCGGGTTGGGGAAGTTCAGCACCACGATGTAGGAAGACACCAGGAAGGTCAGAATCGCGGTGGCTTGGATCAGGTGCGAGGCCTTGCTGCCAATCAACTGCTGGCTCACCGCCAGGAACGCGATCAAGAGCGAGAACTCGCTGATCTGCCCCAGGCGAAAGCCGATATCCCACGCAAGTATCTTTCGTTCGCTCTGCTGTCCCAGCAGGTAGCGGAACACAACCGGTTTGATGATCAGTACGGCTGCCGCGGCTACCAGGGCGGGGATGGCGATTTCCGGGACCATATCCAGGTGGAACTGGGCTCCCAGGCTGAAGAAGAACAGGATCAGGAAGAAGTCCCGCAGCGGCTTGAGACTGATGGCGATGTACTGGGATATGGGGCTGGTGGCGAGGGTAATGCCGGCGATAAAGGCACCGATTTCCCGGGAAAGGCCGACAACTTCCGCCAGTTCAGCCACGCCCATGCACCAGCCGAGGGCGAGCAGGAATACGTACTCGTGGAAGCGGTCGAATTTGGCCAGCAGGGGCTGAAGTACGTAGCGCACGGCGGCCCAGGCGAAGGCGATCAGCAGGGGGAGGGCGGCAAAGGAGATTCCCAATTGCGCAAAGTCGACGCTGCCAGTGCTGCCGCTCAACAGAATCATCAGGCAGGTAATGGCGACGAAATCCTGGAACAGGAGCAGGCCGACCATCATTTCCCCGAGGTGCTTGTGGTGGAGTACGGTGGTGGGCAGTAGTTTGATGCCGATGATGGTGCTGGAGAACATCATCGCCATGCCGATGACCCAGCTTTCGGTACTGGTAAAGCCGAATACGTGGCCGATGCCGTAACCCAGGCCAAGGAAAACGGCACAACTGATCAGGCCGACAAAGGTCGCTTTGCGCAGCACCGACATCAGCGCCTTCGGCTGCATGTCGAGGCCGAGAAGAAAAAGCAGGAAGATGATGCCAATGCTGGACATCTCTGCCATTAGCGCGACGTTGTCGATGACGCCGAAGACCGATGGGCCGAGAAGACAGCCAAGTGCGATGTAGGCTACCAAGAGTGGTTGCCGACCCCACAGGGCGAGTGAGGCGACGACGGCGGCGCCACTAAAAATCAGGAAAAACGACTGGAACAGGGAGGTCTCAGGCACTGCGCATCCTTGAAGCAGACTGGGGAGCAGACTGAATTGTTGCTTTGAGCCTCATTATCCGCGCGGATTGAGCTTGGTTTCAACCGTCATGCCGGATCAAGTCCGGCATGACGCTCAGTGAGGCCGTTTTACAGTTTAAACCAGCGCAAGATTTCCCCTTCGCTGGACAGAATCGGCTGTTCGCAAACTTCTCCTGGCGGGTTTTGCAGGATGGGTTTGGCCTGGGCGATAAATTCTTGCAGCGGTGTGGTGACTCTTTCCGGCGCGTCGCTTGCCATATCGATATCGAGCGTCATCGGCGCATCCGCTTCCTGCCCCTGGTAACGCCATACGCCGCTGCCCGCATCGTACTGGTAGTACGGCAGCATGCGGTGACCGTAATTGGCGATCAGCTCAATGGCGTCGATCAGGTAGTCGACGGTTTCCTCGTCGAGGAAATAATTGAAGTTCAGTCGCACCCAGCCCGGCTTGAGGATGCTCTCGCCTTCGCTCACCAGTTTTTCAATGGCGGTACTCTGTTCGTCGGTGAGGTGGAGCAGGTGGTGCCCGTAGGGGCCAGCGCAGGAGCAGCCCCCGCGCACCTGAATGCCGAACAGGTCGTTCAGCAGGGCGACGACAAAGCCATGGTGTAGTGGTTTGCCTTCGTGCAGCAGATGCAGGGAGACGATACTGACACGCTCGGCTTCAGTTCCGCCCAGAATCTGAATGTTTTCATTGCTGGCCCAGCGTGCGAAGGCGCGGTCAATCCAGGTGGCTTCGCGGGCTTCGATGGTGTCGGCGCCAACCTGGTCTTTCAGTGCGAAGGCCATGCCGGCACGCACGGATTCGACGATGGCCGGGGTGCCGGCTTCTTCACGGCGTTCGCCGGCGGGCAAGTAAGTGTGGCGTGCAGGGCTTACCCAGGACACGGTGCCACCGCCGGTGACTGCGGGCTGGCCCTCGGGCAGAAGGCTGCGGCGCACAATAAGGATTCCGGGGGTTCCGGGGCCACCGACGAATTTGTGTGGTGAGATAAACAGCGCATCTTTACTGGATAGACTGTCTTTGCCCTGCACATCGATCCCCACGTAGGGGGCCGCAGCGGCGTAGTCCCAGAAAGAGAGGGCGTTGTGCTTGTGCAGCAGCCGCGTAACGGCGTCTACGTCGGTACGAATACCGGTGACGTTGGAGGCCGCCGAGAAGCTGCCAATTTTCAGCGGTCGGTCTGCGTATGTGTCCAGTGCGCTTTGCAGTGCTTCGAGGTCCACACCGCCGGTGTCGTTTTGCGGAATGGTCACTACTTCTGCCACGGATTCGCGCCAGGGCAGGTCATTGGAGTGGTGCTCGTAGGGGCCGATAAAAACGACGGGGCGCTTTTCCGCGGGAATGCTGCCCGGGTTTCCACCGAGACGGGCGTAACAGTCTGCGCGTAATCCTAGGCAGTCTACGAGGCGGTTGACTGCGGCGGTGGCGCCGGAGCCACAAAAGATGATCGCGTGATCGTCGCCGGCATTGACCGATTTGCGCACTGCGGCGCGGGCCTGCTCGCGGAAGGACGTTGTCTGGCGTCCAGTGGCCGAGGTTTCTGTATGGGTGTTGGCGTACCAGGGCAATACGCGATTGCGAATGGCGTCTTCGATAAAGGTTAGCGCGCGGCCGGAAGCGGTGTAGTCAGCGTAAATCAGCGGGCGCTGGCCGAAGGGCGTTTGCATCGGCATGCGTTCGCCAATGACGTTGTCACGGATACGCTGTAGCAGGGATTCGGTGCTTGCATCTGAACCGTGGAGATCGGATGCGGTGTGGGCCTGGCGGTGCATGGCTACCTCAATATACTGCGCCCGCGGGGATCACCTGCGGGCTTGGGTCATTAACAGTAATTGAGCTGGGGATCATTCTCCCGACGGTATGGGCAGCTGTGTGGTGCTTTTTATCTGCTCCATGGCGAAATTGGAGGCCACATCGGAAATCCCCGAGTGGGCAATCAGCTTCTTGTAGAAGCGATCGTATGAGGCCACATCGCTAACCACGATTCTGAGAATGTAGTCGTAGTCGCCGGCCATGCGGTAGCAGTCCACCACTTCCGGCAAGTCTGCCATGGCGTTAGAAAAGGACTCCGCCCATTCCGCGCTGTGCTGGTTGGTTTTTACCTGGGCAAACACCGAAACCGGCAGGCCAAGGACTTCTGCATCCAGCAGTGCCACCTTGCGGCGAATGATGCCGCTTTTCTCCAATTTCTGAATCCGGCGCCAGCAGGGGGTCTTGGTAAGGCCCACACGCTCGGCCAGCTCTTCGATGGAGAGACTAACATCAGACTGCAGGATGGCAAGAAGTTGTCTATCAATCGCGTCGAGTGAGGACATAGTGCTAAATATCTCCCTAAAACGCGGGGGTATGTTCCATGGTTAACGCTAAGTCAGCTATCCATAGCAACAAAATACCCCAGTAATTTTGGCGGGCTCAGCGGGATCCGACTTCAGTTACCTGTAGAAGAACCCTTTACCGTGCCCCTTGTCTTGCCGATAACGATAATCTCAGTTCCGGGGTGTCAGTAGTGGAATTTTTCTCAGGGGGTGAATCGGGAGGTGAGGCTAAATAAAAAAGCCGGGCAATGCCCGGCCAATCAACAGGGAGATGTTGGAAAATTGTGCTGAAGCCTTAAGCGGCCTCTTTCGGCGGGAACATGGGTTCATACAGGCCCGCCGCAATCGCTTCGCGCACCCGCGCCATCAGGTCGATCTCGGTGAGCTGCTGCAGGGTTTCCAGATCGTCGAGTACGTAGTAAATCGGCTGCACGATATCGATCCGGTAGGGAGTGCGCAGTGCATCCACTACCTCGAAGGGGGCGCGCACCGGGGCATCGCTGAGGGCGTACAGGGTTTCCTTGGGGGAAGACAGAATGCCCCCGCCGTAAATGCGCAGGCCATCACTGGTGTTCATCAGGCCAAACTCAACGGTAAACCAGTAGAGGCGGGCCAGGTAGGCGCGTTCCTTGGGGGACGCCTTGAGGCCGAGCTCACCGTACTTCTGGGTGAAGTTCGCAAACGCCGGATTGGTGAGCATGGCGCAGTGGCCAAAGATCTCGTGGAAGATATCCGGCTCCTGCAGGTAGTCAAATTCTTCCGGGGTGCGGATGAAAGTGGCTACCGGGAATTTGCGCTCCGACAACAGGCGGAAGAAGGTTTCGAAGCCGATCAGCGCCGGCACGCGGGCACATTCCCACCCGGTCTCGCGGCGCAGCACGTCGCTGACCTCGGCAAGCTGGGGGATGCGGTCGCGGGGGAGGTCGAGCAGATCCAGACCGTGCAGGTATTCGTCGCAGGCGCGGCCGGGGACGACCTCAAGCTGGCGTTCGATCAGTCGGCGCCAGGTGTCGTGCTCCAGCTCTGTGTACTCGATGAAACCGTTGGCGTCAGGTTCCCGGGCAACATATTTGCTGGGCTTTTTACCACTGCTCATGGTGATCTCCTGATTGTGCGGGCGGTCGTTTGCCGCCTCGTCTGTTGTTATCTGCTCTCTATTCTTAGACAGCTGTGGCAGGGTTTGGCAGGGGGGAAGGCTTGAAAAATGGGTTGCAGCGGGCTGTTGACTACACTTTTTGTAAACTTAAGTTTACAGTTGCTCCATGAGAATCGAGATAACCTGTAGCGATCGGGTCGGAATATTGCAGGAAATAATGTCAATCTTCTCCGATTATCGCGTCAATGTGCGTTCCGGCGAGATTGGTGGTGACAGTGGGGACAAGGTCTACCTGCTGGCTCCGGAACTATTGCTGGCTCAGTACCAGTCCATCGAGAAGTCCCTGCACCGGGTACGCGGGGTGCGTCAGGTGCGCCGCATCCAGCTGATACCCTCTGAACGCCGCCACTTTGAGCTGGATACCTTGCTGCGCCACGTGGCGTACCCGGTGCTGTCTGTCGATCGCACAGGGCGTATCGTGGCGGCCAATCAGGCCGCAGCGAGGGCGTTCGGGGTGAGTCAGGGGCAGGTGGCGGGAATGGCGTTACAACGCTTCATTCCCCGTCTGCAGCTGGCGGAACTGCTGCGGGGCATCACTGCGCCGCGCTATGGTTTTCCTGTGACCGTGCGCGGCCAGGAATTCGCACTGGACTGGTCTCCGATTGCGCTGGCAGATTCCCCCGGCGCAGTGGCATCGCTCGCTGGCGCGGTGCTCACCCTGCAGCAGCGCCAGAGTGAAAAAGCGCAGGAATTTGAACCGCCACCGCCCCAGGTACTATGGGACCTGGATCGACGTCGGGATTGCTGTCTGCGGCTACAGCAGATGGCGCCGCTGGGCGAGCCGCTGCTGATCTGCGGCGAACGGGGTACCGGTAAAAGCACCTTTTTGCGGGCTGCTTACTACTTGAGTCCGCTGGCGGAGCATGGGGAATTTCGCGAGTATCGCGGTGGGGAGTTCGGCAATGAAGACCTGCGGGCGCTATCGCGGCTCAACTGCGACGCCGTCGCGCTGCTGGACGATATTCACCTCGTGGCTGAGCCTGTGCAGCAATCACTGGCGGAGCTTCTGCTGAAAGGCAAATTGCAGGCGCGCCTTATTCTCACGTCCACTTCGTATTCCTCGTTGATTCCGCCCCTGCGCCAATTATTGGAAGCGCAAATCATAGAGCTGCCGACGCTTCGCGCCATGCGACCGGCGCTGGCAGGTTTTGCCGAGTTGATTCTCGATGATGCCGCCATTGGATTTCATTCGGATGCTTTACATGCATTGGCAATGCGCGATTGGCCCACCAACCTGGAGGGGCTGGGAAACGCTTTGCAGGCGGCGGCTGGCCATGCGCGAGGCCGCAACAGTCAGGTAGTAGAGTTGATTGATTTACCGGCGGCGATGGCGGATGACACCTTGCCCTGGCTGGAGTGGGGGCGGGGGCTTACGCTTAAGGAGCAGATGGAAAAGGTCGAGCGGGCGATTCTCGCAGAGCTCGTTGAGGCGCAGGGCGCGGGTGGAAATTCGACACGGGAGCTGGCGCGGCGGCTGGGAATCTCCCACACCGCCGTTGCCAACAAGCTGCGTAAATACGGCCTGACAGAGAAGGACGTTTAGCGCTCGATTTTGCCCAGTAGCATATCCTTGAACATGACGAAGTCGCCCCACAGGGAATAGAAGGGGTTTTTGAAGGTAGCGGGGCGATTGTGCTCGAAAAAGAAGTGCCCAGCCCAGGCAAACCCATAGCCGGCGATCGGCAGCACCGCGAGAAGAATCCACTTCTGGGTGACGAGCGCCGCAGCGAGCAGACCGATAACCAGCGCGGTACCAATGAAATGCAGCCGGCGGCAGGTCAGGTTGCTGTGCTCATTGAGATAGAACGGGTAAAACTCCCTGAACGATGTAAACCGTGGGGTGGCTTCCGCTTCTGAGGGCTGGTCGTCCTGTTTGTTTGCGCTTGTCTCTGTCATTTCGCGGACCTCTATTGTTGGTTTTGTCATTGGTCTTTTCATCGGTATGCCTGTCGATGGCATGGGTGTCGCTGTTAACCCATTGTATGCGGTGCCCGGCGCCTAAACTGGTTCACCGAGGACACGGGCAGTCCCCACAGGCTAATACGGCTCAGGGTTTAGACCAACCAGTTCCATATCTGTTAATGTTCGCACCTCGCAATTTGTGATCACGTTTTAAGATCTGCCATCCGGGCACGCGCTGGATGAAGTCTGTACAGGGTAAAAACTATGGCCGGCCCGCTCTCGCATCTCAAAGTTCTCGATCTCAGCCGTATTCTTGCGGGCCCCTGGGCCAGCCAGGTGCTGGCAGACTTTGGCGCCGAGGTCATTAAGGTGGAACGTCCGGGAAAGGGGGACGACACACGGCATTGGGGCCCTCCCTACCTGAAAGATGCCGAGGGCAATGACACCGCAGATGCGGCCTATTACCTCAGTGCAAACCGCGGCAAGAAATCCATCACCGTGGACATTACCCAGCCGCGGGGGCAGGCGCTGATCAAGCAGCTGGCCCAGCAGTGCGACATTCTTCTGGAAAACTACAAGGTAGGCGGTCTGGAAAAGTACGGGCTGGATTACGCATCGATCAAATCCATCAACCCGAAAATCATCTACTGTTCCATCACTGGTTTTGGCCAGACCGGCCCCTACGCAAAACGCGCCGGGTACGATGCGATGATCCAGGGCATGGGTGGGCTGATGAGCCTTACCGGTGTACCCGAGGGGCAACCCGGCGCAGGACCACAGAAAGTGGGTGTGGCCGTTGCCGACTTGATGACGGGAATGTATGCGGTATCCGGGGTGCTGGCGGCAGTGATTCACCGGGACAGGACCGGGGAAGGGCAGCAGATTGACCTGGCGCTGCTGGATACCCAGGTAGCCTGGCTGGCCAATCAGGCACAGAACTTCCTGACGTCTGGCAAGAGCCCGGAAAGGCAGGGAACTGCCCACCCGAATATCGTGCCTTACCAGGCGGTGCCTGCGAGCGATGGCTATTTTATGTTGGCGGTGGGTAACGACGGGCAATTCAGGAAATTCTGCGAAATCGCGGGTCTTCCCGAGCTTGCGGATGACCCGGCATATGCAACCAACAGTGCACGGGTGCACGCAAGAGAAAAGCTGGTGCCGGTTGTCGAGCGGGCTACCCGCACGCAGACCGCGGCCTGGTGGCTGGAAAGGTTGAGTGATGCTCAGGTGCCCTGTGGCCCGATCAATAATCTTGAGCAGGTTTTTGCCGACCCCCAGGTGCAGGCGCGGGGCATGGTTCTGGAGCAGAGTCATCCCGCAGCGGGCAAGGTAAAAACCGTGCGCAACCCACTCGGTTTTTCTGCCTCGGCACTGGACTATACGCAAGCGCCGCCCACGCTGGGAGAGCATACGGAGGAGGTGCTGACCAGCCTGTTATCCATGAAAGCGGATGAGATTGAAGCTCTGAAGCGGGATGGGGTGGTCTGAACGCAGCACATTTTCGGCAAAAAGCGGCGCAATCTATGAGGATCTAATAGAATTACCAAGCGATTTACGGAAAGAGTTGCCAAAAGAGTACTAGGAAGGTGCGAAGATGGAACCAACTCAAAAGGCGGGATTGCCTAAAAACCTGAAACTGGTTTTTCGCCGTATTGGTAAACAGCTCGACGCTTTCTGCAAGCGCCGCCTACTGACGATCGGTAGTAATGGCGGCGCTGCAGAAAAGGGGCATGCCGGTGACCCGGCAGCAGATGTGAATTCGGACGGCCCTCAGGCGAGGGCGCGGCGGCGGAAAATCGGCCGTGGTTGATCTGCCGCGGCCTGATAGCTGTCGCTAAAGTCCGCCATGGATTCCAGCAGGCCTTCCAGAGGCTGATCGCCCTGGTAAGCAAAAGCGTTAAAACCACAGCGCTTCAGGTAGGTCAGCTGGTCGCGAATAAAGCTGCCCACCGCGCGTACTTCGCCGGTGTAACCGTAACGCTCACGCAGCAGGCGGCCGACCGTGAAGGCTCTGCCATCGGTAAACAGCGGGAAGTGGGCCGCGATCAATGGCAGCTCTGCCGCGTGTTCGCCGACCAGGTCTGCGGTTTCATCGCTGTCCAGCCAGACCCCAATCTCTTCCTTACGATCCTGCAGTTGCTCGCGCAGCTCAAGCCACAGGCTGAGCGGCAGAATCAGTTTTCCCGAAGCCAGATTGTCCGCGGTAATTTCTTCTTCGCCGCCGAGTGGCAACAGGTTCCACTGGTTATCGACAATTGCGCCGTCCAGAATCAGTTTCGCCGGGTTCTCCGGCTGCTCGCCGATCGGTTGTTTGACTGCGGGTTTTTTCACTGAGGGCTTAGCTGGCTTTTGCATATACGCGCTCCTTGAATGGCTGCAGCCCGATACGGTTGTAGGTGTCGATAAAGAATTCTTCCGGCTGGCGGTTCTCGACAAAAACGTCGAGGATCTTGCCGATGGTCTCCGGCATTTCATCGCGGGAGAAGCTGGGGCCGAGCACTTTGCCCAGGCTGGCTTTCTCGTTGGAACTGCCGCCCAGCTGCACCTGATAGAATTCCTCGCCTTTCTTGTCCACGCCGAGAATACCGATATGGCCGATGTGGTGATGGCCACAGGCATTCATACAACCGGAAATGTTCAGGTCCAGGTCGCCCAGGTCATAGAGATAATCGAGGTCGTCGAACTTGCGCTGGATCGCTTCCGCCACGGGAATGGACTTGGCGTTGGCCAGTGAGCAGTAATCGCCGCCGGGGCAGCAGATCATGTCGGTCAGGGTACCGATGTTCGGGGTGGCGAAGCCGTGCTTGCGCGCTTCCTGCCACAGGTCGAACAGCTTTTCTTGTTCCACGTCGGCCAGCACCACGTTCTGCTCGTGAGTAACGCGCACTTCGCCGAAGCTGTACTTGTCAGCCAGGTCGGCTATCGCTTCCAGCTGGCGGTCGGTCACGTCACCCGGTGGAATACCGGTGGGCTTGGTGCTGAGGGTGACGGACTGATAGCCATTGACGCGATGCGGGAAGGTGTTGCGTTCCAGCCAGCGGGAAAAAGCCTTGTCTTCACCGGCCTGGTCGCGCAGTACTGCTTCGCCATGACCATTGGAGAAGGCCTTGTAGGTGGGTTCCGGGAAGAAGCGCTTGGACCACTCGATGGCTTCCGGCGTAAGTTGATCGGCGCCGTCCTTGATCTGCTCCCATTCCGCTTCGACGCGGCGAGCAAATTCCTCTGCGCCCATGGCTTTTACCAGAATCTTGATGCGCGCCTTGAACTTGTTGTCGCGACGGCCCAGCTGGTTGTAAACGCGGACGATGGCTTCCAGGTAGGAGAGCAGGTGGGCCTCCGGAAGGAATTCGCGGATAGTCACGCCGAGGATCGGTGTACGGCCAAGGCCGCCGCCAACCAAAACCTCAAAGCCGGTTTCACCCTGGTCGTTCTTGACGATCTGTATACCGATATCGTGAGCGCGTATGGCCGCGCGGTCTTCCTTGGCTCCGCAAACAGCGATCTTGAACTTGCGCGGTAGGAAGGCGAACTCCGGGTGGAAAGTAGACCACTGGCGAATGAGTTCACAATAAGGACGCGGGTCAATCAGCTCGTCCTGTGCAACACCCGCGAACTGGTCGGTGGTGGTGTTGCGGATACAGTTGCCGCTGGTCTGGACCGCGTGCATCTCCACTTCGGCCAGTTCGGCCAGAATATCGGGTACGTCTTCCAGGTTCGGCCAGTTCAGCTGCACGTTCTGACGTGTGGTGAAATGGGCGTAGCCCTTGTCGTACTTGCGGGTGATATGGGCCAGGCGGCGCACTTGCGTGCTGTTCATCAGGCCGTAGGGCACAGCGATGCGCAGCATCGGTGCCAACCGCTGCACATACAGGCCGTTCTGCAGGCGCAGGGGCAAAAATTCTTCTTCTTTCAGCTCACCGGCGAGATAACGCTCGGTCTGGCCGCGAAACTGGGCCACCCGTTCCCGGACCAGTTTGTGGTCCTGTTCGTCGTATCGATACATAAGAGCTTGATTCCATTACTTTTTTACGCCTTTACCCGGCGTCCGGAGGGTATTCTGGACCCTACCTATGACCCTGAGTGGCGCCTAACATACCAGCCGGCTTATACAAAAAATAACAATATTTTTCGCTACCTTAGTAACCGGAAGTTATAAGAAAGGCACTTGGTGGAAAATGGCTGGTCACGGCACGGTTGCACGCCCTGCAGGGATTTGATCTACTTGAAAAACCGCGTTTTACGCGGTGCTGCTACCTTTAAAACAATAATGATTTCTTGAGTGACGGAGTATTCCGATGAACGATCAAGTAGCGCGAGAAGTAGTAGTTGTATCAAACGAAAGCGATGATGTAGTGGACGCCATTGCGGCGATTGCGCTGGTGGCCATATTCTGTGCCACTTGTGTATTCTGGGTCGCCTCTCAAGGTTAGAACCCCGAAGAGGACCTTCTGGGGTAGATGTGCCCGGTTTCCGCAGATGTATCGGGGGATCCCGGGTGCTAGCCCATTTAACCCATATTGGTTAAGACGGTCTTCACCACCAACACCAGCGTGAGAACAAACAGGGCGGTGAAAATTAGCCCGGCGGCGACGTACGCCTTGATGCTTCCGCCTTTGAAATCCCTTTCCCGGTTTTTATTCGACTGAACGCCGATTGCGGCTGCAAGTGTGCTGAGCACTACCTGGCCGAAAGATGGTTTCTGATCCGGGTTATCTTCACTCATCACATCTCCTTCCTCTCTGTAGGAGCCTGCTTGCAGGCGAACATTTTGTCTAGTGAACCGAATTCCCGATTCGCCTGCAAGCAGGCTCCTACAACTCTGGATGTATTTCCGCGATTAGTCCTCCAGATTCGGACGCAGCCAGCGCTCCAGCTCCTGCTCCTTCATTCCCTTGCGTTCCGCAAGGCTGGCCAGCTGATCGCGGCTGATCTTGCCCACATTGAAATACTTGGATTCCGGGTGTGCAAAATACCATCCGCTCACGGCGGCAGCGGGCATCATGGCAAAGCTGGAGGTGAGTTCGATACCGGCATTCTGTTCTGCGTTGAGTAGCTTGAACAGGGTGGCTTTCTCGGTATGGTCCGGGCAGGCAGGGTAGCCCGGCGCAGGACGGATACCGGAGTAGGCCTCTTTGATCAGCTGCTCGTTGCTCAGGGTCTCATCGGGCTGGTAGCCCCAGTAATTTTTACGCACTTCGCGGTGCAGGTACTCCGCAAAGGACTCGGCCAGTCGGTCCGCCAGTGCTTTGACCATGATCGCGCTGTAATCGTCGTGCTTGGCTTCATACTTTGCCGCCAGCTCGTCCGCGCCGATACCCGTGGTAACGGCAAAGCCGCCAACATAGTCCGCCACCCCGGAGTCCGCCGGCGCAACGAAGTCCGCCAGAGA
Organism: Microbulbifer elongatus; assembly: GCF_020524885.1. Taxonomy (GTDB): domain Bacteria; phylum Pseudomonadota; class Gammaproteobacteria; order Pseudomonadales; family Cellvibrionaceae; genus Microbulbifer; species Microbulbifer elongatus_A. Next base: position 1,489,187 of record NZ_JAIVKJ010000001.1, read on the forward strand.
GCGGCAGAGGCCATCGCCACCACGTTTCTGCACCTGCTGGCGCATCTGGTGCAGGCGCGCCATTTCTTCGCTGCGGCTTTCATCCGTGTACACAATGATGTCGTCGCCATCGCTGTTTGCGGGCCACAGGCCGAATACCGCGCGCGCGGTGAGGCGCTTGTTGTCGATGATATCGGTCAGCATGGTTTGCGCATTCTTGAACAGGTCTGTGGCGGCTTCGCCCACCACTTCATCGTTGAGGATTGCCGGGTACTTGCCGGCCAGGTCCCAGGAGATGAAGAAGGGGGTCCAGTCGATGGTATCGACGAGTTTTTCCAGCGGGAAATCGTCCAGCACGGTCAGGCCGGGGTTGTTCGGCACCTTCGGCTCGAAGCTTGCCCAGTCAAATTGCGGGCCGGCTTTCAATGCGTCTTCATAGCTGAGGCGTGGATCGTTGCGTCTGCGATTGGCAGTACGCACGCGTACTTTTTCGTATTCTTCCTGAATGCCTTTTATAAAGGCTGGACGAAGCTCATCCGAGAGCAGGTTGCTGGCGACACCCACTGCGCGGGAGGCGTCTGCCACATACACGGTCTGGTTGCGTTTGAATTGCGGATCAATCTTGACTGCAGTGTGCGCCTTGGAGGTGGTGGCTCCGCCAATCATCAGGGGAATGTCGAAACCCTGGCGCTCCATTTCCGCAGCGACATGCACCATTTCGTCCAGGGACGGGGTGATCAGGCCGGACAGGCCGATGATGTCGCAGTTCTCGTCCTTCGCTGTCTGCAGAATAGTTTCCGCCGGCACCATTACGCCGAGGTCGATCACTTCGAAGTTATTACAGGCCAGCACCACACCTACGATGTTCTTGCCGATGTCGTGCACATCGCCCTTGACCGTGGCCATCAGAATACGGCCGTTGGGCTTGCTGTCGACGGTTTTCTCCGCCTCGATGTACGGCTGCAGGTAGGCCACGGCCTGTTTCATCACCCGGGCGGATTTCACCACCTGGGGCAGGAACATTTTGCCTTCCCCGAACAGGTCGCCAACGATGTTCATCCCATCCATCAATGGACCTTCGATCACATCCAGTGGGCGCCTGGCTGCGGCACGGGCTTCCTCGGTGTCCTGCTCGATGTAATTGTTGATGCCTTTTACCAGCGAGTGGGCCAGGCGTTCGTTGACCGGCAGTTGGCGCCACGCCAGGTCTTCCTTGCGCTCTGTCGCTGCGCCGTCACCGCGGTATTTCTCCGCGATATCCAGCAGCGCCTCTGTGGCTTCGCCGTTGCGGTTGAGAATTACATCCTCAACTTTTTCCCGCAGTTCATCCGGCAGGTCGTCGTACACCGCCAGCTGACCGGCGTTGACGATGCCCATGTTCAGGCCCGCCTTGATGGCGTAATACAGGAATACGGAGTGAATGGCTTCGCGCACCGGGTTGTTGCCGCGGAACGAGAAAGACACATTGGAAACACCGCCGGACACATTGGCGCCGGGCAGGTTCTGGCGAATCCACTGGGTGGCTTCGATAAAGTCCACCGCGTAGTTGTTGTGCTCTTCGATACCGGTGGCAACCGCGAAAATATTCGGGTCGAAAATGATATCCGAGGGGTTAAAGCCCACCTGGTTCACGAGGATATCGTAGCTGCGTTTACAGATTTCTGTTTTACGCGCGAAGGTGTCGGCCTGGCCTTTTTCATCAAACGCCATCACCACCACCGCCGCGCCGTACATCAGGCAGGCGCGGGCCTTTTCGACAAAATCTTCCTCGCCTTCCTTGAGGCTGATGGAATTGACAATGGGCTTACCCTGGATGCACTGCAGGCCCGCCTCGATCACCTCCCACTTGGAGGAGTCCACCATAAACGGCACTTTGGAAATGTCCGGCTCGGTGGCGCACAGGTTGAGGAAGCGGCGCATGGCGGCGACAGAATCCAGCATCGCCTCGTCCATGTTGAAGTCGATTACCTGGGCACCGTCTTCCACCTGGGCGGCTGCGACCTGTAGCGCGGTATCGTAATCCTCATCCATGATCAGGCGCTTGAAACGCGCGGATCCGGTGACGTTACAGCGCTCGCCGACGTTTACGAACAGGGCGTGTTCGTCGACCACATAGGGTTCCAGGCCCGACAGGCGCAGGGCAGGTTTCAGTTCCGGTAACTTGCGCGGCGCAATGTCGGCAACCGCATCGGCAATGGCACGGATATGTTTCGGGGTAGTGCCACAGCAACCGCCGAGAATGTTCAGGAATCCGCTGCGAGCGAATTCCGCCACGATGGCCGCTGTTTGCTCGGGGGTCTCGTCGTATTCGCCGAACTCGTTCGGCAGGCCGGCGTTGGGGTGGGCGGAGACATGTTCGCCGCAAACGCCGGAAAGAGCTTCCACATAGGGGCGCAATTCGGTGGCACCCAGGGCACAGTTGAGGCCGACGGACAGCGGATTGGCATGTGCGACGGAGTAGTAAAATGCTTCGGTCGTCTGCCCGGAGAGAGTGCGGCCGGAAGCATCGGTGATGGTGCCGGAGATCATGATCGGCAGCTCGTAGCCGCGCTCCTGGAATACTTTCTTCAGCGCATAGATTGCGGCCTTGGCATTCAGGGTGTCGAAGATGGTCTCGATCAGGATCAGGTCCGATCCGCCGTCGATCAGCGCATTGGTGGATTCAATGTAGTTCTCCACCAGTTGATCAAAAGTGACGTTGCGCGCGCCCGGGTCATTCACATCCGGGGAAATACTGGCGGTACGCGAGGTGGGGCCGAGTACACCGGCAACAAAGCGTGGCTTTTCCGGTGTGGACAGGGCATCCGCCGCACGGCGAGCTACCTTTGCGGCCTCGAGGTTCAGCTCTGGAACCAGGTCTTCCAAGTCGTAATCGGACTGGGAGAGGCGGGTAGCGTTGAAGGTATTGGTTTCGATAATGTCCGCGCCGGCCTCCAGGTACTCCCGGTGCAGGCGTTCGATCAGCTCTGGCTGAGTCAGTACCAATAGGTCGTTGTTGCCCTTGAGGTCGGAGGGGTAGTCAGCAAACCGCTCGCCGCGGTAATCCGCCTCGCCCAGCTTCTCCTGCTGAATCATGGTGCCCATGCCGCCATCCAGAATCACGATGCGCTCGGCGAGGGCGTTATGAAGCTGTTGCAGGCGCTGGTCACGAAGCTGCTGAGACCGATTGTCCGACATGGTCAATTCCTTGTATCCGATTACTTGTTACCCACTGTACCGACTGCCCCTTTGCTGACTGGTACCGGGTGATCAAAAAGGGCGGCAATCTTAGCACAATCCGGCGCCACGACAGGTCTTGCGGGGACCGTGGCATAGCCTGGGGAAGAATGTGTGTGCATATGCTTGTAACCAATGGTTCTAGGGGCAGTGGGGCCAATGGGTAGAAATTTGGCTAACTGATCACAACAACGGACCCTAGAGTTATTGAAATCCAATCAAGCAAGGGCGGGTGCGCAATGAAAATCCTCATGGTGCTTACATCTCATGATCAACTGGGCGATACCGGTAACAAGACTGGCTTCTGGCTAGAGGAGTTTGCCGCGCCATATTATGTGTTTGTCGATGCCGGCGCGGAGGTGACCCTCGCGTCACCCAAAGGTGGCCAGCCGCCACTGGACCCGAAAAGCGATGCCGATGACGCACAGACAGCCGCTACCCGCCGTTTCCGTAGCGACCCCATTGCCCAGGAGGCACTGGCCAATACCAAAACTCTGGATGATGTGGATGCGGAGGGGTTCGATGCGCTTTTCTACCCTGGTGGCCACGGCCCCCTTTGGGATCTTGCGGAAGACCAGCGCTCCATCGCCATCATTCACGGCTTCTACCGCGCCAACAGGCCCGTCGCGGCCGTGTGCCATGCCCCCGCAGTTTTCCGGCATACTGTGGATGAAAGTGGAGAGCCCCTGGTGAAGGGGCGCCGTGTCACCGGGTTCAGCAACAGTGAAGAGGAGGGGGTGGGGCTTACCGATGTGGTGCCGTTTCTGCTGGAGGACATGCTGAAGGAGCGGGGCGCGGAGTACTCCAAGGGCGACGACTGGCAGAGTTATATCTGTACGGACGGACTGTTGATCACTGGCCAGAATCCCGCATCATCGGAAGCGACCGCGCGGGCGCTGTTGGGAGCCCTGGCCTGAGACCCGGTTTTACTTGGGCGCCGGAGCGCGTAAAATACCCGACCAGTAAGCTTGGTTATTTTCAGCCGGTACCCATACTAGGTACCCACGCCCGGTATCCAAGCCCGGTACTCTCGCCCGGTCACGGACCGGGTACATCTAGAGAAGGTATATGTCAGAACAACCGTCAGAATTGAACGTCACCATCACCGACTCCGCCCAGGAGTACCTGCGCGACCTGCTGGAAAAGCAGGACTGCGAAGGCATTGCCATCCGTATGTTCGTATCCAACCCGGGTACACCCAATGCGGAAACCTGCATTGCCTATAGCCGCCCGGGCGAAGAGAAAGAGGGCGACTTGGAAATGCAACTGAACGGCTTTAAAGCCTATTTTGAAGGCCGCAGCATTCCTTATCTGGACGAGGCTCGGGTGGATTACTCCGCCGACAAGATGGGCGGTCAGCTCACCATTCGCGCCCCGAATTCCCGCATGCCCAAAGTTACCGATGACAGCCCGATCGAAGACCGCATCAACTACGTCCTCTATAGCGACGTAAATCCGGGGCTTGCGTCCCACGGTGGTCAGGTGAGCCTGGTGGAAGTCACCGAAGATCACTACGCGGTTCTGAAATTCGGCGGTGGCTGCCAGGGTTGCGGCATGGTAGATATGACCCTGAAAGAAGGTGTCGAGAAAACCCTGAGAGAAAAAATTCCAGAGCTGGCTGGGGTGAAAGATATTACCGATCACTCCGACAAGTCACAGGCGTACTACTAAGCTTGTACTGATAGGCTTAAATCGTCTTTTCAGAACAAAAAAACGCGGCAACCGCCGCGTTTTTTTTGCCCGCCGTTTCGTCGTTGGTGTTAGTCATTCATGCGTTTTTTGGTTTTGCTGGTGGCCTGTGCGGTGGCTGGATCATCCGGCCAGAAGTGTTTCTGGTATTTGATCCGCAGCTCCTTTTTTACCTCGTGGTAGGTGTTCTCCCAGAAACTGGCCAGGTCTCGGGTTACCTGTACCGGGCGTTGTGCCGGTGAGAGCAGGTGAATCATCAGCGGATAGCGGCCGCTGAGAATCGTCGGGGTTTGAGCGAGGCCGAACATTTCCTGTAACCGCACCGGAAGTACCGGTGGCAACTCGGCGTATTGAATGGCGATGCGCGAGCCGCTCGGTACCTGCAAATGGGACGGCGCCAGCTCGTCAATGCGCTGCTGCGTGGCCCACTCCAGCTGCGCGAGCAAAATACTTTTCAGGTCCAGCTGCTTGAGCTGGTCGAGTTTGCTGAGGCCGTGCAGGTGTGGCAGCAACCAGGTGTCCAGGCTCTCCAGTAGTGCCTTTTCGCTCCAGTCCGGGAGTGCAGTGTGCTCCAGCAGATCGGGGTGCTTTGTTTGTTGTGATGCCAGAAACCGCACTCGATCCACCAGGCTCTCGGACTCTTTGTTCCATGGCAGGCTGTGTAGGCCCCGCTGGCGGATTGCATCCAGTAAGGCACGGCTCAGAAGTTCGGGTGAAATCTGCGTGCTGGGTTTTTCCTCCAGCACCAGCTTGCCCAGTCGGACTTGCTCGCTGGCCACTGCGCGCCCGCCCTGTTCATCCCAGCGAACTGCAGTTTCCCGCTCAATTTGCTCCTCGAAATAGTTGTACAGCGCGTCGCTGGAAACGCGCGCGGCCAGCTGGATGCGCGCATCGCGACCTTGGCCATCGAGGTCGCCGACTACCAGATAATCCACATGTGCCAGCTCGTCGTCGTGGGAGAAATGTGCACCGCGGCCGTTTGCCAGCAGGAAGCGTCGCTCGCGATCGTGGCGATTTTTCGCAATGCGGTCCGGATAGGCGAAGGCGAGCAGCACCCCCGTAGTATCCAACTGATCCGGGGCGGGGCCACTTGCGCTGACAAGTTTCGGGAGTTGCGACTGCCAGGCTTTTGCCTGCTGTCGAACGCGATGCACTGAACCCTGGTCGGCGCTGTTGCTTTTGCGTCCCCCCGTCAGCACTTCAATGCGCTTGCGAATATCCCTGTCCCAGCGCTGCTCTCCGCGGAAAATATCCCGCTCGGATAGCAGGGCGGCGAGGAGGCAGGCTTCTGCGGCCAACCCAAGCGCATTGCCGCGAAGCATCATATGGGCGAGCCGGGGGTGGGTTCCGAGGCTCAGCATTGCCTCGCCGTGGTCGGTGATTCGTAATTTGTCGTCGAGGGCTCCCAGCTCCTGCAGCAGGGCTCTTGCCTGTGCGGTGGGGCCGGGTGGTGGGAGGTCGAGCCAGCGCAATTCATCGACATCAGTGACGCCCCACTGGGCCAGATCCAGCATGACCGGCGCGAGATCACTAAGCAGAATTTCCGGTGCATTCTTCTTTGCCATACCACGCTGGGTAGATTCACTCCACAGGCGCAGGCTGTGCCCGGCACTGAGGCGCCCGGCACGGCCGGTCCGCTGGGTGGCGGATGCCTGGGAAATTTGCGTGGTTACCAGCCGGTTCATGCCGGTATTGGGGTCGAAGCGGGACTCTCGCATCAGCCCCGAATCGACGACCAGGCGGATGCCCTCGATGGTGATGGACGTTTCCGCCACATTGGTGGCCAGTACGATCTTGCGCTTGCCGTCAGGGCATGGCGCTATGGCGGAGTCCTGCTGCTGTTTGTTCAGGTCGCCATACAGGGGAGCGATGGCGATATCGCCACGGTCGGAAAATGCTTCGCGCAGCTGTGCCTCCACCGCGCGAATTTCCCGCACCCCCGGCAGAAAGGCGAGCAGGCTGCCGTCTTCTCGAGTGACGAGCTCACGGATCTTGCGGACCATCAGTGCGGGGAGCTGTCGAGTGTCTTCGGGCACCTCGCGGTGGGAAAGGTATTCAACTTCCACCGGATAGGCGCGGCCCTCGCTGGTGATGACGGGGGCCTTGCCGAGGAGTTCGGCCACGGCGTCTGCATCCAGGGTGGCGGACATGACCAACAGCTTCAGGTCTTCCCGCAACACTTCCTGGGACTGCAGGCACAGGGCCAGCGCCAGGTCTGCCTGCAGGTTGCGCTCGTGGAACTCGTCAAAGATCACCAGTGCGGTATCCGCGAGTTCCGGGTCGGACTGCAGCAGACGGGTGAGAATCCCCTCGGTAACCACAAGAATACGCGTGTCGCTGCTGGACTTACGCTCGCCGCGAATCTGGTAGCCCACGGTTTTTCCTGTTGGCTCACCCAGCAGCTGCGCCATCCTCGCTGCCGCTGTGCGAGCCGCCAGGCGCCGGGGTTCAAGCATGACGATCTTGCGCCCCTGGAGCCAGGGGCTGTCGAGCAATTTTAATGGTACGGCCGTAGTCTTGCCGGCACCGGGTGGGGCCTGCAAGACTGTATTGTTGTTTTGGCGGAGCGCTTCCTGAAGTGCCGGCAGCACTTCATAAATCGGTAATTCTGGCATGGGCGGGGATTATACCCGCTCGATCGCGCGGTCAGTCCGGCAGTGGGATAAATTCTTCTTGGTCTCCCGGCACCACCGGAAAATTGCCATTCACCCAATCAGCCCTTGCGCATTCGATACGGTCTTTGCGGCTGGAGACGAAGTTCCAGTCTACAAAGCGTTGGCCCACAGGCTCACCGCCGATCAAAGCCAGCAGGCAGTCTTCCCTGGCCTCAATCTCGACGCCCGACTCCTGTTTGAATACCGCCATGGTGTGGCAGGGGAGCTGAACACTTCGAGATTGGGCGCTACCCTCGACCACGTAGAGTGCTCGTTCCTCTGCGTCGGGAAGTACGAGCTTTTGACCGGCCTTTAGGCGCGCCTCGATATACAGTGTTTCTGCATGGGTTTTCACGGGAGACTCGGTGCCATAGGCTTGGCCCATAATCACCCGCACGGGCACCCCGTCCACATTCGTCTCTGGTATTTCAGTAGAAGGGTAATGGTAAAACGCCGGGTCGATTTCCTCATCCGCTTCCGGTAGGGCGAGCCACAATTGCAATCCGTGCAGGCGGTGTCGGGCTGCAGTGACTTCTGGGCGTTCCCGTTCCGAGTGCACAATGCCTTTGCCGGCAACCATCAGGTTGACGTCGCCGGGGCGGATGGGTTGCAAGCTGCCAAGTGAATCGCGATGAAGAATTTCGCCTTCAAACAGGTAGGTAACCGTAGCCAGATTAATGTGAGGATGCGGGCGAACATTGATGCCCTTACCGGGCTCGAATTCGGCTGGGCCCATATGATCGAAAAATATCCAGGGCCCTACAGTTTTCTGGCGACTGTTAGGCAGCGTGCGCCGCACCGCAAAGCCACCCAGGTCTTTTTCTCGCGGGTCAATAACGAGGGTTATCGCGTCGCAGCCACTCTCAAACTTACAATCGCCTTCCGGTTTACGTTCCTGAATGCTCATGGAGCACTACCCTCGTTTTTATGGTCATTTCATTGAAAATAAGTGTAGTGAGTTTGTGAGTCTCCGAATATGTCAAATATTCGATACAACCTTTCAATAAATTAGCGCGAAGCTCAGGAAATAAAGGCTTTCCAGCAATATGGTCCGCGGAAAGAGCCAACCTTTCTTGCGAGGTCAGTAAAAGATCGTGGCCCCAAGACCTGAGAGGAAGTAGTTCTTGGGGGTTAGTGTGTAAACCCTTGAATGAAAGGCTTGAAAATTAGCACTGCCCCGGAAACGAAAAGTAGCAATCTACAGAAAAACATGAATTGCATGTCACTTATCCGGTTTTGCAGCCAGTGACCGAGCCAAATACCCGCCAGGGCAACGGGAATCAGCCACAGCCATATACCGACAAACTCTTCCTGCCATTGTTGGTTCAGGCTATATGGAATCAATTTGATCAGATTCATTACCGCGAAAAATACACTCGCGGTACCGAGCCATTCCAGCTTGGGGTAATCGCGGCTGATGAAATAGATGTTGATGGGCGGGCCGCCAGCGTGTAGCAGTGTACTGGAGAAACCGGAAAGTCCGGCCCAGCCCCATGCCATCCAGCGACTGTGAATCTTGCGGAAAAGGCTGACCAATCTTCCCCAAACGGCAAAAAGGATGGCAAAACAGCCAAGCGCTAATTGCAGCACCTGCCCGGGTATCCAGGCCAGGGCAAAGCCGCCAAGTGTGATGCCCACCAAGGCTGCAGGAAGAATATCCTTTAGATTGGAAAATTGAATGTGACGGCGATAAAGCCAGACGGCTTTGGCATCCATGACGATCAGCAGCGGCAGTGTGAGTGCCGCCGCCTGCGGCACGGGCATCACCAGAGCGAGAAGCGGTACGGCAAGTACACCGGCGCCGCCGGCAAATCCAGATTTGGAGATGCCGGTCAGTAGTATGCCGGTGATCGCGAGTGGCCAGAAAAGCGGCTGATCCATACAGAAGTTAGGCTGGTATCAGCTCCGCAATCTGCCGGGATGCCTCATTCAATGCTTTTTCCTTGGCCTCATCACCCATATTCAAGCCTTCGGCGTAAATAAACTCGAGGTTTGTGATTCCGAGCAGGCCAAAGAACTGTCGAAGAAAAGGCGCCTGGAAATCCTGTCCGGCGGCATGGTAAACACCACCGCGAGCAGCGAGGATATAGACCGGTTTATCCTTCAAGAGTCCAACCGGGCCTGTGTCGGTATACTTGAAGCTGACGCCGGCACGCGCCAGGTGATCAAGCCACGCCTTTAGCTGAGAGGGTACACCAAAATTGTACATCGGCACGGCGAGTACAATGACGTCTGCAGTGGTTACCTCTTCAAGCAGCGCATCGGCGAAGTCCACAACGGCCTGCTGCTCCGGCGTTCGTTGCTCCGGGGCGGAAAACAAAGCGCCGATGCGTTCGCCATCCAGATGAGGGACCGGATTGCTGGTTACATCCCGCTCCACAACTTCCAAATCCTGGGACACTTCGCGCCACGCACGGGCAAATTTTTCCGCCAGGGCGGTAGATTGGCCCCCATCGGCAAATACACTGCTTTTCACTACGAGAAGTTTCATTGGCTACCTCAATCGAGTTGTCTGTGATGGCGGCAGTATCCGTCTGGTTGGATTGGATTAAAAACGGAAATATCGGGACTTATTATTCTAAATAATCGAACATGTGGCCGGTTATCGGCCTGTGGTGATCAATATTTGCACAGCAGCTTCTTTTGTAGAATGATTTCCTCACATATCAATCATTAGGCGCTGAGATCGGCCGCTTGATAGGGAAGTGGAGTAACCCAATGAAACATGAGTTCTGGCACGACAAGTGGCAGCGAAACGAAATCGGCTTTCACAACAGTGAAGTACATCCATTGCTCGTGAAGCACTTCAGTGGTCTCGGGCAGAATAAGGGCAGCCGGATATTCTTGCCCTTGTGTGGCAAGACCCTGGATATTGCCTGGCTGCTGGGTAAAGGGTATCGGGTAGTGGGAGCAGAACTCAGCGAGCTCGCCGTCAGGCAGTTATTTGAACAACTTGGCGTCGAACCGCAGGTGGAAGCCGTTGGGTCATCGTTGAAGCGCTTTCACTCTGAAGGCCTGGACATCTTTGCAGGTGATATATTCGAGCTGACAGGGCAACTGTTGGGGGAGGTCGATGCGGTATACGACCGTGCGGCGCTGGTTGCCTTGCCGGAGGAAATGCGCGCTCAATATACACGGCACCTGGTGCAGATGACTTCTGCGGTACCACAGTTACTAGTTACATTTGAGTACGACCAGGACCTGATGCCGGGGCCACCTTTCTGCGTGAGCGATGACGAAGTTTTACAGCACTACGCTTCTCACTACCGTTGCACACTGGTGGATGCAGTTGCCGTACCCGGCGGTTTGAAAGGAAAGTGTCCGGCCGACGAAAAAGTCTGGATATTGGATTCCAATTAATTCAGTCGGCCACTCGTTAATAAGGCGGCAGCCAATCACAGGTCAGTTGCTCAGTGAGCCGCCTTTACCAGCTCACTGTCAGCTCACCGGCTTAGGCCGGATTTGATATACATTGACCAGTGTTCGTCGGTGATCAACTGTCGCACCTTGCTGACAGACAGCCTGCGTATCGGTTTGCCATCGGTGCTGGACCGACTGACTATGCGCAGGTCTGAAAGTGGGTAAACGGAGAGCTCCACCGGAAAATCGAAGTCCAGGTGAATGTGCTGATACTCAATCATTCGGCCATTCACATTGATGGTAGTGGCCTCTCGAGCGTAGTGCCATCCGAGGGTATCGAGATAATTCTCCAGTTCCTCGATCTCGTCACAGAACACGTGAATATCAATATCACTCCCTTCGCGAATACGGCCGGTACTGACAGAGCCGATCAGGCGCGGTGTAAACGGCTCCAGCTCCTCCATCACCTCCACTGCGCGACAGCGCATGCGGAAAAGGCGCTCCTCATGGTCTTCAGGGTCTTTGAGCTGACTTAGCTCGTAGAGAGCCTCTGAAATCTCACCATTGGAGGGGAGATACTTGGGGGCGAACCGGTACTGTTTTCCAATCAGCCGCTTGGCCGCCTTGCGTTTGGCATCAAAATACTGGCTTACTCCTTCTTCGTACATCAGTCGTGCCGCCTCCCTGGTGATCAGTTGGCGAATTCTTTGCTGTTTCTTCATTCTTTTGGCGGATTCAGGCCGCGATCAGTAAATGGTGTGGTTTCAGCAATGCAATGGCACTGTCTATTCCCATTACCTGGGCATCCGGGTCGCGCCCACCAATATCGACGCGGCGCAACAGTTGCAACTCTTGTAATCGGCGTTCTCCGGTGTACTTGTGACGGGTGCGCTGTGGAATACGCATCAGGTCGAGGTGGTGGGCCACCAGCCAGACGATGCGGGCATTTACAACTCCGGTAAGCATCTCGGCACCCAGCTCCGCGTGCTGCCGGCTGTCCACGGCTTTGCCGACGTCGTGCAATAACGCCGCGGCCCATAGCAATGGATCCTGAGTCGCTTCACGGGCGAGTTGGAAAACCTGAAGAGAGTGGAAGAGGGCATCGCCCTCGGGGTGATACTTGGGGTGCTGCTGGACGCCGTCGAGGTCCTCCAGCAAACTAGTGAGATAGTCGTACAAGCTAAGACCAGTCAAGGCTGGCTGTCTGAACGTTGGGAAGCGCGCTTTAATACAAGATTTCAATGAGTACGGCGCACATAGGGGAATTCTAGGGGCTCCTCCCTTCGGCCGCAAGCTCAAGTCGCCAGGGGCTGAGAGTTAAGAGTATGAGGGCGAGCGAACGAATATGCCGCCGGTATTGAAACTGAAAACATCTCGGATGATCTATACAGGAAGCGGACTTGTAATAGTTCGACGCCCTCGCGCTGCAGTACTGCCAGCCCTGTATTTTCTGACATTATTCAGCTGTAGAGTTTGATGTCTTGATTGACGGCTCAGAAAATTACCCGTTACTTTAGCCTTGCCACTAACAATAACGAGGGCATCGCAAATGTTTTCGGATCCATATCACCCCATAGTGTACGTCCTTCATGTTGCTCTAGGGTTTATTGCATTTTTTGCCGGCATTGTTGCCATTTCGTCAAGAAAAGGGAACCGGCGCCACGTTCTGACCGGGAAGGTATTCAGTTATTTGATGGTGGTTGTTGCGATCACAACACTGGTGTTTGCTGTCGATAAACTTCTTCCGCTGGCAGTTTTGCTGGCAGTGGGGGTCATGTATATGGTGCCAAGTGCTGTTAATGCATTTCATCAGGACCGCCAGTACGCCGTAATCTGGGATCGTATTCTTATTGTCATTCCGCTTCTGATTTTTACGTTTGCAGCAATGCAAGTGATTCGGAGCTTGACGAGCGCTGCGGCCCCGCTAGTTGGTCCCATGCTAATGGCATCGACTTTTGCTTTTCTTCTGGTTGAAGACTTGTTGCTGTTTCGCAAAGTCGAGCGAGACCGATCTTTCTGGATCCGCCGGCATATGGTTAGAATGATTCTTGCATTCACATTCGCAGCGATGGCTGTATTGCGCATAGGCATTGGGGTTGGATTGACCCTGGAACAGACGGTAATCTATCCGATTCTCATAGCCTGGTGTTGTATTGCCTACACCTACAGAAAATACAGCCAGCAAAAGGATGTCCCGCTTAGTGCGCAGAACAAGACTGCGTAAGTGTCTGTTTCCGGTATCGGGCCATTTTGAGCTTTTTTAACAGCTCGTTCATTGGTTAACAGGGGTTTGCTTGCCTGGTTTTAGGCTACTCCTCTACAGTCCGGCATCGAACGCCTGGAAACCCAAATCTCTCATGGACTGAAATGAGCCAAAGTATTTCCTGGATCGACTGGGCGATTATTGCGACCTACTGCGTGGGCCTATTGGGGATGGCGTACTGGCTCGCTCGTCGCCAGGAGAGCAGGGAAGACTACTATGTTGCAGGTCGCAACGTCGGACCCTGGCCGGTGGGCCTGTCTATCATGGCTACTCAGTGTTCCACCAACAGTATTCTCGGCGCCCCCGCCTTTGTGGCTTTTGCGGCCGGTGGCGGGTTGCTATGGCTGCAATACGAGCTGGCGGTTCCACTGGCGATGGTGGTACTGATCCTGTTTGTGATGCCGCTGTTTCGTCATCTCCAGCTGGTATCGGTCTATGAATACCTTGAGCGACGATTTGACCTCGAAACACGGCTTACCCTGAGTGGCCTTTTCCTGTTTGTGCGGGCCTTCGCTACTGCGGTGACTGTATACAGTATTTCACTGGTAATTGATCTGATTACCGGTTTGGGGTTCACCGAATCCGTGTTATTGCTTGGTGCGTTTACCGTCGTATACGACGTGATGGGGGGCATCCGCGGTGTCATCTATTCTGATGTACTGCAGTTACTGATATTGGCCGCCATGCTGCTACTGGTGCTGATCTTTCTTGTCGATGCCAGCGGCGGGTTCACGGAGATGTGGCAGTCATTTGATGCTGGCCGCAAGACGACCTTGGACTTTTCACACCACGGCTTTGGCGATGGCGAGACATTTGCGTTTTGGCCCATGTTGCTGGGAGGGTTGTTTCTTTATGTTTCGTATTACGGCTGTGATCAGAGCCAGGTGCAGCGGCAGTTGAGTACCCGGGATATCGATGCCACGAATAATGCGCTGTTGATCAACGGCCTGTTGCGCTTCCCGCTTGTGCTCCTGTACTGCTTGGTAGGTGTGGGTATTGCCGTATACGCTACAAAGCACCCGGGCTTCATCGCTGCACTGCCTGACTCCGGCAGCGGCCCCGAATATAACCTGGCGGTGCCGCTATACATGATCAATGTGCTGCCGGTGGGTCTGGTCGGGCTGAGCCTGGTTGCGCTTTTCGCTGCCGCTATGTCCTCACTGGATTCTGTGCTTAATTCGTTAAGTGCCACGACCATGGAAGACTTTGTGCGTCGCTTTCATAAGGGTAGCTGGAGCGCGCACCAGGAATTAATACTGTCGCGAGTGCTGACGACCCTGTGGGGTATCATCACTCTGGTGATGGCATTCTTCGTCGATGACATCGCTACCACGGTATTGGAAGCTATCAATAAAATTGGTTCCCTCGCAAATGGGCCTATTCTCGCGGTGTTTGCACTCGGGTTTGTCGCGCGGCGTGTGCTCGGGCCACACGCTATCGTAGGTTTGCTCTGCGGAATTGTAATCAATGGCGCATGCTGGCTATTCCTTCCGGACATCTCCTGGCTGTGGTGGAATGTTATCGGTTTTGTCGTGACGGTGGTTGTGGCGGTGGGGCTGGCACAGCTAGGGCGCCTGGCCCCGGTTGATGCAATCACGTCTGCTTCCAGCGCAGACCTGTATGAGAAGGCGATCCGTCACCACTTGCGTGAAGAGGCCAGCTGTAACTGGTATCGGCGCAGTTTGTGGCTGCTACTGTGGTTTGTAGGCCTATTTCTGTTTTTGCTCTATATAAACGGGTGAACCTTAAAACGTTTTAATAGGATTTCTAAAGGAAAGATTAATGACTGCCGATCAAAAATTGCGGGTATGGTTTTTCTCTCTCGTTATTGTGCTGCTTTCCGGGCCAGCAGTGGCCGAACCGGAAGCGGCAGGAAAACAAGAGGCACCGGTTGCCGCGCAGCTCGACAGCTTTCATAAGGCGGCCGCTAACGCCGACTTCG
Source organism: Microbulbifer elongatus (assembly GCF_020524885.1). GTDB lineage: Bacteria > Pseudomonadota > Gammaproteobacteria > Pseudomonadales > Cellvibrionaceae > Microbulbifer > Microbulbifer elongatus_A. The sequence goes on from NZ_JAIVKJ010000001.1 coordinate 1,504,290, forward strand.
ACGCATATTTTGGTTTGTTCAGTAAAGACGGTGTCTTTATTGGCACCGATGCCAGCGAGCGGTGGCCGGTGGAGGCGTTCAAGAAATACACGCAGCCATACTTTAGCCAGGGGAAGGGTTGGACCTACGTGCCGAGAGACAGAAGCATCGTGGTTCACGGTGATGTGGCCTGGTTTGATGAGCTCCTCGATAACGCATCGTATGGTGAGTGTCGCGGAACAGGGGTGCTGGTAAAAGAAGGTGAGGAGTGGAAAATCGCCCAGTACAACTTGCATTTTCCTGTGCCAAACGACCTGGCAAAGCAGGTTACGCAGATGATCAAGGCACATGGGCAAGGAGGCGGCTAACGCCGCCATCTTGCAACAGACCCGCTGGTAGGGTGTTCAGTCGTTCGCCGATTTCAGGCTTTACGGCCGCGCGGCATCAGATACCAGAGAACAAATGCGACTAAAAAGAGCGCCGGTACATCACCCAGTAAGTTGGCCCGTTCTGTCTCGTCGACAATCGCCTGAACCAGCATGATTCCCCCGTGAACAATGCTTGACCATACCGTAAACCATATCAGGCTTGCATTAGCCAGTGGGTCTTTTGCCGCCAGGATCAGGAACACACCAAGAGTGGCATAGATACCCATAATCATCTGTTCGTATTCCGGTTGCCGGGGCGTCCAGCCCCATCCGGATGGAAAGATCCACATCATCATTGCATAAATCCCGGCAATGAAGATGACGCCGAATACTACGAGTGCGATTTTCAGAAACCTCAGCTTTTGTTCATCCCGCATGGTCGTTTCCTCTCTATCTAAAAAAGATAATCGTATTTAGTTGATTACGAATAAATTTCCCAAATTGTAGTGCGTCTTTAAGTCTTAAATAGCGCGGCTAGGCGGGGTGGGCGTCTACCGTGCAAAAGCGGGCTCAGGGTTGATGCTAGGTCAGTTTTTGGGCAAATGCTGTCCCAGCCACTGTAAAAGCTGCGGCCTCGGAAGTGCGCCTGAGAGCCGCGTAATTTCGGCGCCATGGTGAAATACCATCAGAGTAGGGATGGAGCGAATCTGGAAGGTGGCGGCAGTTTGCTGATTGGCCTCGGTATCCAGTTTGAGGAACACTGCCTGTGTCGCCATCTCATCGGCCACCTGGCTGTACACTGGCGCGAACTGCTGGCATGGGCCGCACCAGGTCGCCCAGAAATCTACTACCACCGGCAGGTCACTCTTATCGATGAAGCGGCGGAAATTAGCATCGCTGGCATTGATAGGATGGCCCGTGATCAGCGGCGCGCGGCATTTGCCGCAAAGAGGTCGATCACCCCTCGCTGTCGAGGCACTCGGTTTGGGGTGATACAGGAGGGGCAGAGAATCTGCGCAAGTTGTGTATCGGACATTGTTATATCTCTTCATACAAGAATGGTAACTGTGATACATGTAGCTAGGATACTTATAGTTAAATCGTAGCCAGAATCCACCTTGGTAACTAAATGACCGGTAACGGTTTAAACACCATGAGCCAGAATATAACCAATATTGCTACGAAAGCAGGTATTCCCAGCACAACCCAGTAGCGCATGAGCTTGCTAAATTCTGGTGTAAGCTGACCCGAGGCAAGCGAGGCCTCAGCCAGTGACTTCAGTCGGTACTGCAGCACAAGTACGGGTAACCAGCATGCACCGATAAACAGAAAAAGCGAAAGCACAGCATGAAACCAGCTCGAGGAAAATGAGTACCCGAGCTTATGCATCAGGAGCAGGCCGGTCCAAAACTGAGTTACCACGGCTGGTGCAGTAAATATCCAGTCTGCCAGCACGACATGTCGCGCCGTGACGGCAATCGCGGCAATGTTTGCCGACCGATTAGCCATATACATAAAAAAGGCGATGCCCGTCCCGGTACCCGCAACGACCACCGCACTCAGGATATGTATCATTTTTAATAGGAAGTAATTTTCCAAGTTGATCGTTCTCTTTGGTCAAAAATAGCGATGCGCTATCTGAGGGCAGGTGCTTGTTATTACACTTCCAAAGTCGGCAGTACAAACGATCTGGTATTAGGGTGAAGCCTGATCCACATCCCAGGGTTCGCATTCAGTTGCTGCAAGGCCTCTTCAAAATCTGAGCTCAAACGGCTATTCAGGACATTCGCATAAGTCTGGATCTTGGCTGGGGCAGAATCGGCATCGACTACAGATTGCACAACTTTTTTCGCCTGTAGTATCGCAGCGGGTCCCAGTGTCAGAATGGACTGCGCGGATCGGCATTCGGCCTCATCCCGCTCATTCACTTCGCTGCCACCAGCTTTGAACTTGCTGATATGGTGCTCCAGGATGCTACTGGAAATCGGGATTACACCTGCTACATGGTGGCTCTTGGCACCGGAGAAGGGCTTAATGTAGGCGAGGTGGGAGGCCTGGTTTTGCTCTGGGCCGTGACCAATGAAGAAGATATCCAGACCACCCAGGGATTCCAGCTTGTCCAGATAAGCGATCAGGCCGGCTTCCAGGTCACCGGTATCGGTCTGCATCGGAGTGAAGCTTTTGATTTTTCTGAAAAAATCCGCGCCCAGAATGCGCTCGAAATCCCGCACAAAGCTGAAGCAGTTGCCCATACTCATGGGGGCCAGGGCATCCTGAGTAAAAACATTCAATCGGCCGAGTAGTGCATCCTGCTCTGATGTCTTGGCCAGCTCTCCCAGCAGGCGGTGGAGTGCCTGGGCGCCGCGGCCGCCGAGCAGGGCGATATTGATATCACCATCTTTCGAGTCTGCTGTTTCGTACAGTTCGTCCAGCATGGCCAGGCCAACCTCTGCTTCTGTGGCGAGTACGGTTGGGGTGATGCCGTGGTCCGTCAGGTCTAAGCTTGGTGCATCATCTTTAGACAGCCACACGTTGCCGCTGTCTTCAAATCTTGCGAATGCGGGGGAATTACTCATAACTGTTACCTGATTACTGCTGATGCGTGATTTCGATAGATAAAAAAAGACCGGCAATGCCGGCCTTTTTTTTCTGGGGAGTAGGATATCGCAAATTTTACCCGTTGCGCGCCTTCAGCGGTTCGCGCAGCTGCTCAGCCATACCCAGCAGCAGCTTCTCGGTAGTCTCCCAATCGATACACTTGTCGGTAACGGAAACCCCATACTCCATCTGGCTGCGGTCCTTGTTGATCTTCTGGTTGCCGGCTTTCAGGTTGCTCTCCACCATGATGCCGATAATGGACTTGTTGCCATCCAGGATCTGGTGGGTAACGTTATCCACTACCAGCGGCTGCAGTTCATGATTTTTGTTGGAGTTGGCGTGGCTGCAATCCACCATGATGTTCGCTACCAGGCCGGCATCTTCCAGCTCTCTCTCACAAACCGCAACACTGACGGAATCATAGTTGGGCTTATCGTTACCACCGCGCAGCACAACGTGGCCGTATTTATTGCCGGCAGTGTGGATGATGGCGACCTGGCCTTCCTTGTTGATACCCAGGAAACGGTGTGGGTTGGCGGTGGACTGGAGGGCGTTGATGGCCACCTCCAGGCTGCCGTCGGTACCGTTCTTGAAGCCCACTGCGGATGAGAGGCCGCTGGCCATTTCCCGGTGAGTCTGGGATTCAGTGGTGCGCGCGCCGATCGCGGACCAGGAAATCAGGTCCTGCAGGTACTGCGGGGAGATCGGGTCGAGTGCCTCGGTGGAGGTGGGCAGACCCAGCTCGGCGATGTCCAGCAGGAGCTTTCGGCCGATGTGCAGGCCATCTTCGATCTTGAACGAGTCGTCCAGGTGCGGATCGTTGATCAGGCCTTTCCAGCCCACAGTGGTGCGGGGCTTCTCAAAATACACGCGCATGACGATCAGCAGGGTGTCTGAGACCTTTTCGGCCAGCGCCTGGAGGCGCTTGGCATAGTCGATGGCCGCATCCACGTCGTGAACGGAACAGGGGCCGATGACAACCATCAGACGGTGGTCTTTACGGTCCAGAATATCGCGCACTGCGGCGCGGCCGGCGGCTACTGAAGCTTCGGCAGCCTCGCTGACGGGCAGTTCCGTTTTCAGCGCTTCCGGGGTAATCAGAATGTCCTGGGAAACGACATTTAAGTCGTCAAACTGCTGCGTGGTCATGTTTAAGTCACTACTTATTCAATAATTTGGTCGCGTCCTTGCCCGCAATCATGCTGTGCGGGGCAGTTATGCTAACCAGTGGCGGGAAAGAGGGCTAGGGTTTCATTTGAAACAGTTTTAGATGTCACGAATTTCGCGCGAAGGTGGGAACTCTATCCGGTTAAAGCGGTGCTGTTTGGGATGAGGTTGTTTCGCAGGTGGCTTCAATGGGGCGGGGGTAGGACAGGCCCACCGACTGGTGGGCCTGTATTTTTTGTATGACTACTCTGGTGGCAGCTCCACCAGGGCCTGCATCAAGGGGAAGTACAGGGCGCAGCGGATAGCGGTTTCACCGCGCAGGTAAAACAGTTTGCGGTAGCCATCTAGCTGCTTACGGTAGCGTTCGAGTTGCTCGGCGTAGAACTGGTCCGGGCTCTCTTCGCCGGCGGGCTCGGCTGTCTTGTAATCGATGATCCAGCGGCTGCCGTCCCGATCCACGAAAGTGCGGTCGATGATTGATCTACGCAGCTGGCGACCGCCACTGTGCAGTTCCAGTTCAGCCGCAGATGCCTCATGGTCGCAATCCAGTACCCAACGCCCTTGTTCACAGCAGAGGGTGCGCAGGATCGCCTGTTCCACTTTCTCCATTGCATCCACTAGCTTGCTGCCGTTTATACCCAGCTGCTTCAACCGCAGCTGCCACAGGGGGCGTAGGGATTCGGCGAGCTGGTGCGGAGCCACTTCCTTCCAGTTTGCGTTTTCACTCAATGTGGCGAGGGTTTCATGGGCCACAGTACCGGAGTGGCGGAACCAGCGCTGGGCAACCTGGCCCATCTCCGGCAGGTTCGGTTCGTCGGTTTCCTGCGGGCGGTAATCGGGGGTGCGGTATTCGGTCAGAAATTCCCGCCGGGGGAGGGCCGGCGCTTGCCAGATGGCCGGCAGGCGCAAAAGATAATCGTAATCGCCGCTGAAAGATCCCGCCTGATCTACCTGTTCGGGTGCTTCTGGCCATTGGCACCAGTCGGAATTTTCATTATCACTGATGGTTCGCCAGATACCGGCGAGGAGCGAGGCGGAACCCGGCGCCCTCAGGGTGCCTTTCTTTTCATCCCGCTGCACACAAGCCAGCAGGTGCAACGATCGAATAGCGCGGGTGCAACCGACATAGAGCAGGCGGGTGCCTTCAAGGCGTTCGCGTTCGTTATTGTCGTGTTTTAGGTAGTCAAACAGCGGGTCGCTGTCACCGCGAGCACTTTTCGGGGCGAGCATGAAGCGGCTTTCACCGGCGCTGTTCAGCCACTCGGCCCAGCGCAACAATTGGTCGCCGCCGGGCTTGCCGCCCTGGTCCAGGCCGGGAATCAGCACATGCTCGAATTCCAGTCCCTTGGATTTGTGAATCGTCATTACCTGCACGCTTGCATCGTCGCCGGGGCGAGCGAAGAGTTTTTCCAGCGCGTGTTGAAACTGCGCCCAGTCGGCGATGCTACTACCGGTATCGTACTTCTCCAGCAGCTGGAAGAAATCCTGTACGTTATCCAGATCGGACTTGTGGGCAACCGTAGCCGGCCCACCCAGCGCCAGCCAAAGCCCTTCAATCCAGAGTCGAAGTGGTTTGCGTCCACGTTGCTGCCATGCCTGTAGTAGTGGCGTGGCGAACTGTTGCAGGCGATGCTTGCCATCCTCGCTGAGGAGCGGGATTTCCACCATACTGCTGGCGCAGTCCTGAAGCGTCTGCAGAATTGGCCTTGCGCTGGTGTCTGTCGGGCCCTTGTACGACTGTTCGCCGGGGCTGCCGTTGCCGTTGCCGTAGTTGGCCACCGTGAACAAGTCTGGCAGTTGCAAGCCGCACCAAGGCGCACGCAATACCGAGAGCCAGGCGATGCGGTCGCTGGGGTCTAACATGGCGCGGGTGAGGCTCAACAGGTCCAGCACCACCATCTTGCTGGCGAGCGGGGCCAGGTCAGGCGCCTGAAACGGAATGCCGGCGGCGCTGAGCGCGGGAAGAATACGGCCCAGGTGTTTTTTCTTGCGCACCAGTATTGCCACGCGACCATCTGGGTCCTGCGCGCGCAACTGTTGCACAAGGCGTACCGCCTGTTCCGCTTCCAGGTCGCGGTTGTCGTCGTTGACGCAACCGTAAAAGTTCACCGCCGGTGCCGGCCACTTGCTGCCTTTGAATCCGTGCGACTGCAGGTATTTCACCGCACCGCGGCTGATATTGTCCTCGCTGGGGAATGCCCGTGCGAAGGTGTCATTGACCCATTCCACTACCGCGCTTTCCGAGCGGAAGTTCACCTGCAGGTCCAGGGGCTCCAGTGCTACCCGATTGTCCTCGTGGCCGATGCCGCGGGCTCGAGCGTCGAGGAAGATGCCCACGTTGGCATTGCGAAACCCGTAGCAGGATTGCATGCCGTCACCCACGATAAACAGTGTGCGCCCGTCACCTTGCTCCCAGCCGGCGGTGAGTTTTTCCAGTAGCTGCAGCTGCATCTGCGAGGTGTCCTGGAATTCGTCCACCAATATGTGTTTAGTCTGCAGGTCGAGCTTCAGGGCCAGATCCGTTGGCGCGTCGCTGTTGCCAAGCGCGATCAGTGCGGCCTGGGCGACCTCGGTGTAGTCGGTTGCGCCAAGCTGCTGGAACACGACTTTGAGTTGCGCCACCAGCCTGGGGAGCACCTCGGCCAGGGCTTGCAGCAGTTCCCACTGGCTTTGCTGCAGGCCATTGGGTAGCTTGCGCGTCTCGTTGAGCGCGGCGAGCAGTTCATCGTTGGCAGCAACTTCCGAAAGCAGATCCTTGATGCGGGCCTTGTATTCGTCGGCGAGTGCGGTTTCGGGGTCCTTTTTATCGACTGGCGGAAAGCCGATGCGTTTGTCCACGGACTTTCGTGGCGTGCCCGTTCCGGTTAACAGCAACTCGGTCAGCGCCAGCCAAAGTGGCAAGTCACTGCTGTCGGTACCCGGGAGTGAATCCAGGTCTGCACAGACACTCAGGGGGTGGCCGGGCTTGTCTTTCTGCAGGTTCTTCGCCGCATAGCGTGCGAGCTCTGCCAGTTCACCGCCGTATCCCTTTAGTTGTTCAGCGAGACTCGACAGGTTTTCGCTCACAAGCTCATCGATGGCGAAGTGAAAGTAATCCTGCGAGCCCTGTTGACCGACGTCGAGCATGGGCCCCAGCCACTGGTCACGTTTTTCGAGCAGTATCTGCAGCAGCTTGTTCAACTGGCCCAGGTCATTGTCGAGATGCAGCAGCAACTGTTGCAGCGCTTCATCCGGTTTGTCCCCGTCCAGCTGCTTGAGCAGATTCACGACGGCCATTTCAAATGCGACCTGGGTCTGTTCCAGCGGCTCTCCAGGAGCACCAAGGCCACTTTCGATGGGTAGCTGGCTGGCGAGGCTGCGGCACAGGCCGTCGATGGTCTGTATTCGCAGGCGCTGGGGCATTTGCAGCAGTTGCCACTTCAGCCCCCGATCCCGCGCCAACAGGGCGCGGGCCAAATCCCAGGTGATGGCGTCGTGGGGGTTATCGGGGCGCTCGTTGTCTCTCGCATGTTGCAGCGCTTCGATCAGGCGCTCGCGCATCTCGCCAGCGGCTTTGCGGGTGAACGTAATCGCCAGTACTTCTTCCGGTTGCTGGCAAGCGGCGAGTAATTTCAGCACGCGCTGGGTCAGCAGGCCGGTCTTGCCGGAGCCCGCAGGTGCAGAAACGGCAAAGCTCCTGGTGATATCCAGCGCGCGGGCGCGGGCATCGGCATCGATGGGCTGCTTGGACTGCGACAAAGTATGTTCTGGTGTTGCTGCGTGGCTCATTGCGCTGCCTGCTCCCGCTCCGGCCAGCGGTTAAGGGGCCAGAGTTCCGTTTGATTGGTGTTGTCCTGTTTGCGGTCAAACTGCAGGGTGGCGACCCCATTGCTGTATTCACCGGCGAGCAATTCGAGGCCTTGTTGCCAGTGGTCCACCAGATCCTGCCATGTAGTGAAGGGGGAGTCCTTCTGGGTGTCGGCTACCGCTTTAATGCCGTCGATGGGTTGCTGTAGTTCACCGCAACCTTTCCATTTGCAGTCACTGGTGCGCACCTGGCCAAAGGCGATGGCATGGGCATTCTGTTGAAAGAGTGCGTACAGGGGGAGCTGAGGTTCGCGAATACGATTCTGCAGCCAGTCGTTGATGCTTGGTTGCCCGGTTTTATAATCAATGACCAGTGCCTGTGGGGCAATGTCGCTGGTTGAGACAGCTTGGGAAACGAGAGTATCCAAACGGTCGAGGCGAAGATTGAACTGCAGCCCGTTAATGGACACCTGCTGGTCCCACTCGATTTTTTCCACGGTAAATGCTGGGCGGTTTGTTTCAAGATCTAGCCACTGTTGCACCAGACGCTCAAGCCGCTGCAGCTCGATCTCCCAGAAACCGATGGGAAGGTGGCCGTGTTTTTTGCGCGCACTGCGCAGCGCACTTTCGATCGCAGAATGGATCTGTTCGGTGCGTTCCTGCTCTCCCATTGCGTGCAGTTTTTCACTCGTGCCGCATGCCTGCCAGAATTCTGCCAGTACCTGGTGAACGACATTGCCGCGCTCGGCGGGGCTGAGTCCGACGGTTGGCTCCATAAAATGCTGTGCACCCAGGCGGTAGCGCAATTGTGCGTTCAGGGGGCAAAGCGCCTGGGCTTTCAGAACCGACGCGCCGCCGCGCACACGCTCGCATTCCGCGGGCAGTAGTGGTGGCAGCTGCGCGTCCGGTACTTTTTCTAAGACGACGGCATCGGTGAGGTCGTGCAGATGTGTCGAAAGCGCGTCGGTATCCAGTATTGCGGTGGATTCGAGTTCGCCAAACAGGGTGCTCAGTCCCTGGTGGACGCCGTCCTCTTCTGCGGCATAACTGACCACGATATCGGTGCTGGCGTTCAGCAGGTCGTGGGTTAGCTCGCGGGCAAGCTCCAGCTCGCGCTCTGCGCTGGCGCGCGGCATCTTCCAGTGCTTTTGCCATTGAATGGGGAGCAAAGGGTTGGGCGCGGGTGCTGTGGGCCACTGCTGCTGGCCAAAACCCACCAGGCGCAGGTGGTCGAACGCGAGGCCGCCGGCCTCCAGTACACCGAGAATCTGTAGCGGGCCATCACGGGTCTCAGCCTGGAAGGGGGTGCGGTTTGCAATTTGGCGCAGCTGCTGCAAGGCCTGGGTCAGGGTCAGGGTACCGGAGAATCCGGATAGCCCGGCGAAGTCCTCCAGGGCACTCTCCCAGTGCATCAATTGCTGGTATTCTTGACTGTCCGGGTTGCGGTTGCCGGGCCAGCCCAGGGTTTCCAGTACCTGCGAAAAACGTGCGGCCCAGATTTCTGCGGGTGCTTTTTGCCAGCGGCGCTGCCAGTCTCCAAGTTTTTCCAGTTGCCCGGGCAATTCAGGAGCGGGAAGTTGCGCGTCTGGAGCTCGGAGCTCCTCGGTAATACGCTCTGCCCAATAGCGCAGTGTGGCACCGTCCACGCGGCGCAGCTCCATTTTCTGCAGCCGGCGGAATAGCGCCGTGCGTAGGCAGAGTTCCTGTTCGCCGCCCCACAGTGGGTTAAACAGCAGGTTGCGCAGTTGCGAGTAGTCCCACTCGTCTGCCAGCAGATCGAGCAATTGCAGCGCAGCGCTGCCAATTGGAGTCTGTGCCAGCGGCGTACCGGCAGAAAAGTTAAAGGGCAGGGTGTATCGCGGTTGTGCGGGGTCGAGGAATTGCGGCTCGAGAATACGGGCAAACACCGACTCTACCAGGCCGCGGCATTGCCCCAGGTTGTTGACTACGATTCCCACGCTATCGCGCGGATTCTGCTGCAGCTTGTCAGCGGCCCAGCGCGCGGCCTGTACCAGCTCCTGCTCCAGGTTCTGGCACGGAGCTGCGGCGATCCGCGCGCTGCGCTTCATCCCCGCGTGGTCCACAACCTCGGTTGCCGCACTGTCGATGATCGAGCGGTGCAAAGGCGATATCTGCGCAAACCCGGCCGTGTCGATGTGCGGTAGTTTTTCCAGAACGCCTTCTTCGAATGCTCGCAGGATCAGGACATCCCGTTGGTCCGGCGTGATGGCATTGTGTGGCAGCATCTGCGCGGCAAATGCGCGAATCATGGCAAACAACGGGAAGGCGGTGAGATCCAGTGACAGGGCAAATTGATCCAGCAGCGGTTCGAGGGCGCTATCAAGCTGGTTGAGGTCCTCAATCAATTTCCATTGCAGTAGCTGGGAAAGTGCGGTGTCGGCATCGCGACAGAGCTGCGTACTGTTCAGTAATGCGCGGTCCAGCGCCTCGTCCAGGGCCTTTTGCCAAAGCAGCTGGCGCTGCTCACGATTGAGTACCTGTTTGAGCGCGGGTTGCCAGCCCTGTTGTTGCAACTGGAACCACTGTTTGTCGAGCCAGCCCTGCAGGGATTCCACCGGTGGCGGTGTCCAGCAGGCGTTAGTCGGCTGGTGACTGGCGAAGACCTGTTGGCAGCGATTGCGCAGACGGTTGTTGGGTGTCAGCAGCAGAGCACCGTCGGGCTGTTGTGAAAAGATTTCCAGTACGGGAAATGCCGGTTGCAGCATGGGATTGGTGGGCCTGATTATTCGTTGCTTGTTGTTGTGTTTTAGGGTGCTGGTGTTGCATTGTCAAAAGCAGAAATTATCGCCTTTTGACAGTCTCGTGTTAGCGGCGCGGTGTCAACCTTGGAGCGTGTATCTCGTTATTTTGCGCAGTCGGTAACTACATGGCACTCCGGAGTAAACTCCGAGAAGGCGAGGGCAATCCGCTGGTCTGTGTCTTCTGCGCTGGTCAGCAGCATGCTTGGTGCGGGGCGGTCCGGCAGATCCATGTTAAGTTCGTTGAGCCACCAGCGTACGCGACGGGCAATGGCGGTCCCTGAGTCGAGCCAGCGAATACGTCGTGGTGCAAAAGTGTCCAGTTCTTCCCGCAGCAGAGGAAAATGGGTACAGGCAAGCACGGCTATGTCCACCTTGTCCCCACCGGCGGTATCGAAGATGCGGTGCAGTACCGGTGCCAGGTCTTCGGCGGTTATCGTCTCCCCGCGCAGTTTGGCTTCTGCAAGCCGGACCAGCTCCGGCGCCGGGACATTGATCACCCGCTGGCCATTGGCAAACTGCCGGATCAGGTCCCGGGTATAGATGCGGTTGACGGTGCCCTCGGTAGCGATCAGGGCAATGGTGCCACTGCGGGTTTCGGCAGCGGCGGGCTTGATGGCCGGCACCACACCGACCACCGGCCGGTCGAGAACTTCGCGCAACTCTGGCAGCGCCAGTGTGCTGGCGGTGTTGCAGCCGACTACCAGCATGTCCGCCTGGCTTTTTTCCATCATGGCCCTGGCAAACTGGACGATACGCGGGCGAAGGGCTTCCTCGGACTTGTTGCCGTAGGGGTAGAATCCGTTGTCGACACCAAAGTGTAAGGTCAGGCCTGGGATCTGACGGCGGATCTCCCGCGCGATACTGATCGCCCCGACCCCGGAATCGAATATCAATGCACTTGGGGCCCTGTTAAAATGGCCGCTTGTGTTTGGCATCTAAAGTCCTGCTTCCCCGCTAATGCCTGTGTCCCGTATTGGATTGGCGCCGGTAAGGATACCTGAGCCGGCGACTTCTAATAAGTTTAAGTGATTTCTATGACCTGGTTTCCCCTGCAAATCTCCCTGGAACAAGCCATTGTGGCCGGCGTGGTGGTATTCGCCGTGCTGTTGCTGGCGGTGTGGGCCGGGCGGTCGCGGCTGCTGAGTCAGCTGCGCGCACTGCAGGCAGAGCAGCAGATCGGGGCGGCGCAGCTGGCCAGCGCGTTGGAGCGCGAGGCCAAGTTGGGGTTGGAGGTACAGCAGTTGCGGGATGAGTCGGGCAGCAAGTCCCAGCAGCTGGCGCGCTATCAGGTGCTGGTGGAAAAGGGTGAGGCGGCCCTTGCAGAGCAGAAACAGCAGCTGGAGCAGACTCGAGCTGCCATGACCCAGCAGTTCGAAAACCTCGCCAACCGAATCTTTGAAGAGAAGCAGCAGGCCTTCCAGCGCCGCAGCGAAGACAGCCTGCGCAAGAGCCTGGATCCGCTGGAGCGCCAGCTCGGCGATTTCCGCAAGCGGGTGGAGCATGTGTACGACCGCGAGAATGCGGAGCGCAATAGCCTGCTGGGTCAGATCAAGGCTCTGCGTGAGCAGACCCAGCGTATCAGTGACGAGGCCCTGAACCTGACCTCAGCGCTCAAGGGCGACCGTAAGATCCAGGGCAACTGGGGCGAGGTGGTACTGGAACGTCTTCTGGAAGAATCGGGCCTGCAGAAGGGGCGCGAGTACGAAACCCAGGTTTCCCTGAAAGACAGCACTGCGGATGGGCGCCGCCGCCAGCCGGATGTAATTGTGCGTCTGCCGGAAAATAAGGACCTGATTATCGATTCCAAAGTTTCGCTGGTGGACTATGAGCGCTATGCCTCCGCCGAGACCGACGAAGAGCGTACCCAGGCTCTCAAGCAGCACGTCAACTCCCTGCGTGCCCATATCACCGGGCTCAACAAGAAAGCCTACGAGCAGCTGGAAGGGGTGCGCACCCTGGATTTCGTGTTCATCTTCGTGCCCATCGAGGCGGCCTATATGCTCGCCATGCAGGCAGACCCGGAGATGTTCCGCTACGCCTATGAGCGTCAGATCGTACTGGTGAGCCCCACCAGCCTGATGGCGACCCTGCGCACCGTAGAAAATATCTGGCGGTACGAAAAGCAGAACAAAAACGCGGAAAAAATTGCCGATGAAGCCGGCAAACTCCACGACCAGTTCGCGCTGGTGCTGGAATCCCTGGATAACCTGGGCGGCCGTATCCGCCAGGCCGATGAGGCCTTCCAGGAGACTTACAAGCGCCTGGCCACTGGCCGTGGTAATGCGGTGAAGCGCATCGACAGCCTGCGTAAGCTCGGTGCCAAGACCCGCAAGCAGATTGCAGCGGACCTGCGGGAGAAGGCGGAGGACAGCCACAAACTGCCGGCGCCGGAGCGAGAGACAGAAGCGGTAAAAGAACTTGCAGAGAGCGAAGTGGAATAAGCCTTGGACGCCATCCTGGAAACATTTTCCTTCGCGCTCTCGGTTACCGCGCCGATTTTTCTTACATTGCTGGTGGGCTACGGGCTCGCGCGAGTCAAGCTGCTCAGTGAGTCTTTTGTTGACGACGCCTCCAAGCTGGTATTTCTGGTTACCCTGCCGGCACTCTTGTTTTTCAATATCTTCGCCTCTGAAGCGCGTCTCGGTGATGAGTGGCCGTTATTGCTTGCTGGCTTGATCGGCACGGTACTTACCGTGCCCCTTGCGTGGGTATTCGCGCGACCACTGGAGCATGGCGATCGCAGTGCCTTTATCCAGGGCGCGTTCCGCGGCAACCTCGGTATTATCGGGCTCGCCTGGGCGGCGAACGCCTATGGCCCCTCGGGGCTTGCGCAGGCCGCACTATTGATGGCGGTGATCACCATTTTTTATAACGTTGCCGCTGTGGCTCTGTTTGCGGTTTATAGCCAGAAAGCGAAGTTCAGTTGGGCGAAACTCGGCAAGGATATTCTGCGCAACCCGCTGATCGTGGCGATTGTACTTGCTTTGATAGCGAAGGCGGTCGGCCTCCAGCTGCCGCAGATGATTGTGCAGACGGGAGAATACCTGGCCTCCGTGACCCTGCCGTTGGCGCTACTGTGCATTGGCGCCAGCCTGGATCTCAGTATGTTACGCCGCAGCTCCTTCGGCGCGTTTATGGCCAGTGCGTTTAAATTGCTGGTAGTACCCGCGGTGCTTGTAGGTGTCGGGCTGGTGTTCGGGCTTGATGGGCAGGCGCTGGCAATCCTGTTCTTGTTGGCGGCGGCACCTACCGCATCGGCATCGTTTATCATGGCGCGCGCGCTGGGTGGGAATAGCCAACTTGCCGCCAATATCGTCGCGATCAGCACCCTGTTTTCTATTGTTACTGCGAGCCTCGGGCTGGCATTGTTGAAGGTGTATCTCCCATGACTGAAGTCCCTGTATGGATACTGGTAATTGCCGGGCTCATCATTTTTGTACTGTCTGCGGTGGCGACCTACTACTGCCTGGAATTGCGCAATGCGCGCAAACGCCAGCAACAGCGGCTGGAGGAAATTGACGCGGCGGCCGAGGCGCAGCGTGAACGCGTGAACACCAGTATTCAGATTATTGCCAAAACGCTACTCGACGAAGGTGTCGGGGTAACAGAAGCCTCGCTGCGGATCCGCGTGCTGCTGGATTCCCTGCAGGTGGCGCCGACGGTTAAAGAGGAATTCGTGGCGTTTTACAAGGTGGCGGACCAGACCAGCCACATCCCGATTCTCGAGGACTGGAAAAAGCTGTCGCGCAAAGAACAGTTTGCGTTCGAGAAAGAGATGGCGAGGGTGGAATCCGAGTACCGGGACTTTGCGCTGGACGCAGCCAAGCGGATTCTTGGGCGGAATTTCTGATGTGGATCCCGGCAATGCCGGGATCCAGTGCTATACAGTGAGCCGTTGTGGGTGACTCTTGTTAAGATCTTTTTTACAGTCGCTTTCTTGAGATTATTTCCTGACCAGCAGAACGCCCGACTCGGTGTGATCTGTGTAAGGAAACTGATCGAAAATTGCAAACCGCTCAATCTTGTGAGTTTTGGTCAGCTCTTCAAGGTTTTCCAGCTGTGTCTGCGGATTGCACGAGATGTACAAAATACGCGGATAGCGCGCAATCATCGCGCAGGTATCCGCATCCAGCCCCGCACGGGGTGGATCAACCAGCACGGTTGAAAAGTCGTAGCTGTCCAGGTCGAAATCTTTCAGGCGGCGAAACGGGCGCACCTTGTCGATGGCCTGGGTAAACTCCTCGCTCGAGAGGCGCACAATAGAAAGATTATCCACGCCGTTTACCGCGATATTTTCCTGCGCTGAGTTCACTGACACCTTGGAAATTTCCGTTGCCAGCACCTTGCGGAACTTTTCCGCCAGGGGGATCGTGAAATTGCCGTTGCCGCAGTAGAGCTCCAGCAGGTCCCCGGATTCGTCTTCACAGCAGCTCCGCGCCCACTGGATCATGGAGCGGCAGATCTCACCATTGGGCTGGGTGAAGCTGCCTTCCACCTGTTTGTATTGATAGGTGCGCCCGTCAATGTCCAGTTTCTCGATGACATAGTCCCGGTCCAGTACCAGCTTCTGCTTGCGCGAGCGGCCAAGAATGGGCACGCCCAGTAGGTCCTGCAGTGCACGCGCCTCCTGTTCCCAGGTCTCATCCAGCGGCTTGTGGTAGATAAGCGTGATCAGGGCGTCACCGCTGAGGGTGGTCAGGAACTCGGTGCAGAACAGCCGCTTGCGCAATATCTCGCTCTGGTTGATGGCATCGAGCAGTGGTGGCATCAATTCGTTGATACGCCGGGAACCCACGGTAAACTCTTCAATCACAAACGGCTTTTTGTATTCACCCTGTTTGTACATGGCGTAGTCCACGCGGCCGCCTTCCTGCCACATTTTGAATTCCGCACGCAGGCGATAATGACTGGGTGGGGAGGGGAACACTTCCGGGGTCAGGCTGGTGAACGGGGTGTATGCTTCGCGCAGACGGTCTACTTTCTGGTCCAGTTGCTGCTGGTAGTCGTCGGTATTTACGCGGTGAAGAGCCATGAGAAAGAGCCGTAACAGGTGGATTGAATCGGGCGCGGATTATACGCGAAGAGTGACAGGAGTAGGGCAATGGCCGTAGGTCAGCTGGAAATTGTAGTGCGCGGCCAGGGGCTGCACGAATTTACCCGGGAGGTAGAGCGCTGGCTGGCAGGTCAGAGTTATGGCGGCGACGGCCTCTGTACGCTGTTTATACAGCATACTTCCGCGAGCCTGCTGGTTCAGGAGAATGCCGACCCCAGTGCGCGGGTGGACCTCGAGAACTGGTTGAACCGGCTGGTGCCAGAAAATGACCCGCTGTACACGCATACGCTAGAGGGGCCTGACGATATGCCTGCGCATATCAAGGCCGCGCTGACCGCGAGCAGCCTGAGTATCCCGGTGATTGACGGACACCTGGCCTTGGGAACCTGGCAAGGAATATACCTTTGGGAACACCGCTACCATGCGGGCAAGCGCCGGGTGATTGCGCATCTTGGAAGTTAAACAACACTCCCCATAGGAGCTTGCCTTGCAGGCGAACAAAGGCCCACACGGTAGATTCGCTTGCAGGGCAAGCTGCTACCCAAACAGCAGGCGTATAGGGTTTTTAGCAGGTTGTGACTCAGAGACAATTGGTCGGCTTGGGCAATCCGGCAATCTTGCTGCCGATCTTGGCGGGGCTAGGGGGGAAGAGTTTCATCAGGAAGATGCTGCGACCTTTCTCCGGCCCCAGGTGCTGTCCGACGTATTTCACCAGCGGACGCATGGCAGGGGACAGCTCAAATTCTTTGTAAAACGCCTGTAGCAGCCGAATCACATCCCAGTGGTCCTCGGTCAGTTCGATACCTTCCTGCGCCGCGAGTGCCTCGGCCGCTGCCGGGCTCCAGTCTTCCAGGTTACGCAGGAAGCCTTCTTTGTCCAGCGGGATCTCACGCCCGTCTATTATCAGGTTGCTCATTGCACTCACTTGAACCAGCTGACGATAGGATTGTGCTCGGTACATAGGGATACCCAGCGTACCTCGTCGACACCTTCAATGGGGGACTTGATCGAGATCCCGCGCGCTTCGGCATCGGCTTTCAGGCAATAGACATTGCTTTCCGGCAAGTCATGCTGGCCCGTCGCAGCGTATACGCCATCTTCGATCAGCAATAGTGCATCGCCCTCGACATAGGCTTGCAGGCAGTCGCCGAGCGCGTTGTTGGCGTGGGGAGACTGATTAACAATATGCAGGGTCATATCAAAAGCTCAGTACCTGGTCGAAGTTGGCAATAAATGCACCGGGGTTGTCCAGAAATTTCAGCTCCGCGCCGGCGACGGTAATCTGGTCTGGCGTTAATCCCCGATCCTCCAGGCTCTTTTTACAGATATGCAGGGTCTCTACGCCGAACATGGGCAAAGCCTGAAGATTTCTGCGCAGGTTCTTCTCACCGATGGCTTCGGGGTTCTGTTCCAGCAGCTGGAAAACGCCGTCGTTGATAAACAGCACTTCGGGAATCTGGTCCATAGCCGCGCAGGCGAGCACGGCTTCCAGTCCCTCGCGGGCAAGGGCATTACCGTAAGGGGCGTGGCGGCAGAGGGCGAGAATGGATTTGCTTTGGGGCATGCGCTTAGCCTCCAAAGGTCACAAGGCGGTCGCTGACCGCAGCAGCTTCCGCCAGCTGACCGAGCCCCGCCAGTTCGAAACCGTCCGCCAGATTGCCCGCCGGCTTTTCCAGCCGCGAGGCTTCGCTGCTGCTCAGTACACCCCGGCGCTGGGCAGCAGCAATGCAGATGGTGAGGTCCAGGTCATGTGCGCTTTGCAGCTCCTGCCACTGACCTAGCAGGTTCTGCTCATCCTGTGGCGGGGCGGAGAGGGCGCTTCCACCGTGCACGCCGTCGCCATAGAAAAATACCCGGTAGATGCCGTGGTCCGATTGTAAAAGCGCGCGGGCAAACCGAAGAGCGGTTGCTGCGCCCTCGGAGGCGTGGGGGGCGCCGTAGACGACCAGGGTGAACTTCATGGCAGATCCGCGTTGCGTACCGATAAAAAAATGCCCCGCGGAGCGGGGCACTGTGTGAACTTGCTCAGCGGGCTGATCAGTCGTCGCCAGAGGCGAAGCCGAAGATGTGCAGCAGGCTGGTGAACAGGTTCAGGATGTTCAGGTACAGTGAGGTGGTGGCCATGATGTAGTTGGTCTCACCGCCGTTCACGATACGGCTGGTGTCATACAGGATGAAGCCGGAGAACAGCAGGGCAATTACGCCGCTCAGGGCAACGCTTGCCAACGGCATGTGTACACCGAAGAAGCTGGCGATGATCAGGCCCAGTGCACACACCAGTACCGCAATCAGGCCAACAAACAGGAAGCCGCCCATAAAGCTGAAGTCTTTGCGGGTGGTCAGCACATAGGCGGACAGGGCAAAGAAGATCAGCGCGGTGGTACCCAGTGCCTGCATTACGATCTGGCCGCCGCCGGCGAGACCCAGGTAATGGTTCAGCATTGGGCCGAGGGAGGCGCCCAGCAGGCCGGTGAAGGCAAATACCACACCGACGCCAGAAGCGGAGTTTGCGGTGCGTGGCAGCACAAACCATACCAGGGCGATGGCGGCGATGGAGCAGATCAGACTCATGCCGCGGCCCATGCCGATGGCCATGGATACACCTGCGGTGACCGCACTAAACAGTACAGTCATGGCTAGCAGTGCATAGGTGTTACGCAGTACCTTGGCGGATTCTGAGCGATCCAGCGCTCCGGCGGACTGTGTATAGACTTCTTGGCGCATTAGCGTCTCCTGGAAGTGAATATGAAATCTTTCGGGATCATATAACCAGCGCTTTAGACCTTCAAGTAGGCGCTGGGTTCGACTGTATTACAAAATTTGGGGCAAAATAGCGCGCAAACGGGAGTATAGAAAATGAAATCACTACAAACCCTGCTTTCTTTCATCATGCTGGCCGTACTGGCCACCACCTGGGGTCACGCTCAGGCGGCAGATACCGCGGAGTCCACCCAGGTCCCATTTGGAGACAAGATGGGGGCGGAAGTGGCGAATTACAATCGCCTGCGTCCCTTTCTTGCCACCGGTGGCAGTATAGATCTCAAGGAGGTGCCGTCTCTCAAGGAGAAGGGCTTTCGTACGATCATTGACCTGCGCACGCCGGAAGAGGGAACAGAGCAAGAACGCACTGCGGTGGAGGCGGCCGGGATGACCTATGTGAACCTGCCGATTGCCAAAGGCGCGCCCACCGGCGAGCAGATTGCCCGCCTGGCAGAGCTGTTGGAGGACCAGGATGCGGCGCCGATACTGCTGCACTGCGGCAGTGGTAATCGCGTGGGTGCGGCCTGGGCTATCTATCGTGCGCGCAAGGGCATCCCCCTGGAGATCGCTATCGAGGAAGGTCGTACCACCGGCATGCGTCCATCCCGTGAGGCTCAGGTCCGCGCACTGTTTCAGTGAGGCGGAAACTTAGTGGTCGTCCTGAACGCTCACGTCGACCTTGATATCGACGATGAGCGGTAGGTGGTCTGACGCCAGGCGGGTGAGCTCACTGCGTGGCACATGGATGTTGTTGACCGCCAGCTCGCGCTCCACAAACACATAGTCGATGCGTGCCTTTGGCAGGCGACTGAAAAATGTGCCTTTGGGCTTGTGGCCCGGCAGTTTGAGCTGGGTGTCGTCGAGGACTTCGGTCAGCTTGCGGATCTCGCTGGAGCCGGGCAGGGCGTTGAAGTCGCCGACCAGTATCCTTGGGCGCGGGCAGTCTGCACCGCCCATCCATCCCTCACCAATCAGCGCATCCACTTGCCTCAGGCGTTCGCCTTTGGACAGTCCGAGGTGGGTGTTGAAGATCTGAATGGGCGTACCGTGAAAGTCCACTTCCATCCACAGTGCGCCGCGGGGCTCCGCGCGTCCGTGATGGAAGGAACGCTCTGAAGGGCCGGGAAGAATATCTTTGCGGATCAGGCGCAGTGGGTGCGGTGACATGATGGCATCCCCGTAGCGCTCGTCTTCCAGATGCATGGCCGGCTGAAAGTGGCAGTCCATAGCCAGCAGGCGCGAGATCTGATGCGCCTGGTCAATCTTTCCGGTGCGTTTGCGACGCACGTCTACTTCCTGAAGTGCCACTATATCCGGCGAGTAGCGCGCGATGACGCGCGCGATCCGCTCTGGCGATATCTTGCCATCCATGCCTTTGCAGATATGCACGTTGTAGGTCATCACCCGCAGGTTTTTGCTGGTTACCTGTTTTTGTGCGGATGCATTCTCATCGGGATCCGGCTGTTTCGGTTCCGCGGCCAAGGATGCGTTGGCCGTTGTGCTTTGCGCGGTGGATGAGGTCGAGGCATCCTGCGAGAAGCTGACTGCGGGTGGTGATTTTAATTGCTGTGCCGGTTGCGCCTTCAGGAATTCAAGCGCCGCGTTACGGATATCCTTCGGACGCCAGTGATCCAGTCCATTGTCTGGAAAGTGGATGTCGCCCGGCATGAGTGCGAACGCATGGGTTTCATTTGGGCCGGCGCCGCCATGGCTGCCGGACTCTATGGCAAAGCTGATGCTCTGGTGCCCGGCGCACCACCCGCTTACGACGAAGTCGCCGGCGTCCGGGTGGCGGCAGAGGTTGGCTAAATCTTCTGCGGCTTCACTCGCGAAGGGGTGTTCCTCGCCCATGATTTTGAGGCCATCTTCCGGCAGCGAAATGGCCCCATGGCGCCACCAGCCACGCACTTTGGTGAGGGCTTCGCCATCGGGGCCTGGCTCGGTTACGCTCTTGTCCTCATAGAGCACCATCGGGGCGTGGGTTTTCTCGACAATCAGCTGAGCGATTTTTTCCGGCGCGGTGCCCTTGCAATGGATGTTGTAGAGCAGGGCGAGGGGGCCCATGGCGGACAGGGCCATGGGCGCCTCGCCCTCAAGGCGATCTTCCGGGTCTTTGATTGGAAACAGCTTCTGCACCCACTGGCCGCCAAATAGCCGCACCCGCTGTAGCTGCACGCCCTGTTCTCCGCTGGCGCGATAGCCTTTGGGATTCTCCGGCAACTCAGACAGCGCATCGCTTACCGCATCGGCGAAGCTGCGCCCCTGTTGCGTCTCGTAAGGGATGCTGTCTTCCTGGCCGTGGTCGGAGTAGATCCACACGTCGTAGTGTCGGCGCGACGAGCGGTGTGCGGCGCGCCAGATTCGCCCGATGGCATCGTCGATACCCTTGAGCGTCCAGTGCGCAAACTTGGAGCTGGGGCCACGCCGGTGGGCCTGCTCGTCGTAGCCGAGTAGGTTGATGTAAATGACCGGCAGACCCCGGGCGATATCGATTTTTACCCCAACGGTGGAGAGCTCACGCATCAGAATGGTGATGGCGATACGCGTGGGGATAAACATCAGCTCGCGCAGAAAGTCCTCGCCGGAGACAAGACCGCGTAAAAAATCCACCAGCGACAGTACAAACTCGAGTAGCAACAGGCCGAGGGTGCGTATCACGCTCCACAGGTTTGCCAGCACCATCATAATTAGCGCCAGTGGGCCGGCTTCTTTCAGGGACGACCCCCAGCCCTGAGAAGCGGGGCAAAAATGCGATTCATCGTGCTCTGCGCCGGCACGGAATACGCTCACGTAACAGCTGCCATGTTTCAGCAGCGGTTCGTGCCCGGCATCGGTTAGCTGTTTCTCGACTTTATTGGCGGCGTTGGATTCATACATTCGCAGCATTTCCTGCGAGTCAGTGGACATGAACCCGAAGGCAGGTACAGCCGCCTTTACACCGTAGAAAATTTCCGCCTGCACCGCGGGAGTCGTGGCAGGGACTCCGGAATACATATGGTCGAGATGGTAATGCTCCCGCTCGATCAGTTTTTTCAGGAAGGGCATTTTTCCGTCTGCCAGTGCCTTGTCGAGCTGCGGACGGGCGAGACCATCAATCTGGATCAGTACCAGCGCCGGTGCATCCGGTTCCCGTTCATTGATCTGTAGCTTGAGCATCCGCGCCAGCCACTCGCTGCGGCTGATTCGGCGGCGCCAGCGGCGCAGGGTGCTCTCGATACGGGTCATCATGGGGAGCAGTCCATTACAGTTTTCGGTTTATGGTGGTTATTGTGTGCCGCTTTTTCCGGAATGGTCCGGATCCAGCGCGGCGGTGGCGGCGCTGGTGACACCCTCGAGTATTTCCCACTGCGCGCCGATCATATTGCGCAAGCGCATCCACTGGGCGTAGAGAGAGTCGTCCAGCGGCCAATGCTGGTGCACCAGTGATTCGTAGTGCTTGATCGCCGCAGAGGCGCAGTTCTCCATGGAAAAGTGCTCTGCGGTAATCAGTGCTGAGTTGCACAGTCTTTCATAGTCGTCTTCGGGGAGGTCGTAGACCCATTGCAGCGCGGCTATCAGATCCCGGGTGCTGTGCTTCAGTACCAGGCGGCCGTTGATCCGGTCGTCAACGACTTCCCGGCAGCCGCTTGCGTCCAGTGCGACCACGGGCACGCCGGCAGCCATGGCTTCGGTGAGTACCATGCCCTGTGTTTCACTGGTGGAGGAAAAGCCGAACACATTCATCGCGCTGTAGGCATCCCGCTGAGCTTCGCCTTGTAACGTCCCGGTAAGGTGCAGGCGATCGCTCATCCCCTGGGCGGTGAACAGGTCGGCGATTTGAGATTGCATGGGGCCGGTTCCAACCACAAGAAAGTGCACATGTTTATTGCGCACCATGAATTCCAGCACCGCTTCAGACAGAAAGCCGAGGTTTTTCTCCTCCGCCAGTCGACCCAGATGGCCGACTACAAAGGCTTCCTCGGGAATGCCGTACTGCGCGCGTGCGGCCGGCCCGTCGCCATTCTGGTAGTCCTGGAGTTTCACCCCAGTCGGCACCACATTGATCGGCGTAGTGACGCCGCGCTCTCGCAGCAGGTCGGCAACACTTTCACTGGGTGCGAACACCATGCTTGCGAGATTGCCATAACGCGTGGCCAGTTCGATCACAAACCTCTTCAGCGCTTCGGAATCTGCGGGTACGTAATGGGTGTAGCGCTCGTACAGTGTGTGATGGGTAAACACCAGCGGCAGTTCGCGGCCACGGGCGATGCGAAGGGCGGTCATACCCAGCAGAAAGGGGTGGTGCGAGTGCACCAGATCCGGCTCGAAAAAGTCCAGCTGCTCGGTCAGCTCTCCAGAAAGCGGCAAGGCGACGGAAAAGTCGCTGCCATTAAAATTCTGTATCGCGTGAATGCGCACCACATCCTTTTCGTTTTCTACTTTCTCCGAAAACTCGGGCGCCACAACGAGCACCTGATGCCCGCGTTTGCGGTACTCCCGGCAAAAAGCATCCACAGAGCGTGCTACCCCGCCCACATGGGGAAGGTAGGTATTGGTGAGCATGACGATGTTCACTTGGGCTGCAACTCCAGCATTTCAACACCGCTCTCGGCGACCACAGGCTGATAATCGAAGGCGCGAACCTCAATTGTCGGTGCCTCACCGTGCCATTTCCCGGTCCAGGAGATGCGGGGCTTCTCCCCCGGAGTGATTTCCAGAGATATAGATCCGAAATGCGTGGGAGCCGGACCGAAGCGGATTGGTTTCTGCGCGCCGGTGTCATTCAGCCATTCCGGAGGCAGGCCAGAGGCCAGAATCAGGGTGTCACCTTCTTCGCGTACAAAACAATTTCGTTGCATGGTGACCCATTCCGCCGCCGCCCACGCGTGTTGGCCGTCGCCCATACAGCCGCCGAAAGAGTGCGGGTGTATCGCCTCCGGCCATTGACCGGTGGGAGAGGCCAGTTTGGCCACGTTGCGCATCAGGTCAATACAGCGGCGATCACCTGCGCGCAGTAATACCTGAGCAACATGAATAGTGAGGTATGCGTTAATGCCCGAGTGAATCATGTCCTGGAAAAAACCACCGGAAACAAAGCAGTTCTCCATCAGGAATTCCGCCAGGTCCAGCAGGCGCGGATCGTCTTCCGGGTACAGCTTCAGCGGGTAGCCTGCGGCAATCGAGCCGATGGCACCGGCATCCAGCCTGCGCTTGGGGGAGGCGGGCATGGCCGGGCGATTCAGGCGCTCGGCGCATTTCTCCAGTGCCTGGTCTACGGTGAGCATGAAGTCATCGGCCTGATGCTGGAAGATGTCCGCATCCTGTGTGTGTCCTTCGCGGCGGCAGATGGCGACGGAGGATAACTGCCCGGCAATACCCCAGAAATCATCCCAGAAATAACAGTCGTTGGGCCCAAGGTGCTCCGCGCTGAACCCCGCGGGCAATAGTCCGCCGGTCAGGCTGCCATCTTTCGGCAGGCGTTTGTTATGGATCCACTGGGTCCCGCGCAGAACCGGGTCTACCCACTCCGCTTTCAGATTGTTACCGGTAATCCTGCAGTACTGGTCGATGATCCACAGGGCCTCGCCGTTCGAATCCCACTCGCCATCCTGCGAGTGAAAATAGCCATTGCGTTTCTGACGCGACGGGAAGCGCTCCAGCGCACGTTCGGCACGGTCCAGCAATCCCGCATGCAGTAGCGACTGGATCATAAACGCCGCATCGCGGAACCAGAATCGCTTGTAGGTGTAGGGCCCGGGATAGACGTCGTGGGGGGAATGCAAAATCAGCGAGCGCACTGCGGCATCGTAGAGGAACTGCATTTCCCTGTCGGGCACACTCATGACGCAGTGTTTCTGCAGGTTTTCCTTCCAGCTGGTGCGTGCGTTGCGGGTGGTGAGCTTGCAGTGCTGCGGGATCGTCAACAGCGTGTCGACGGTCTCGCCTGGCTCGATACGAAATAGCGCCGCGGCTGTTGCCATGCCCACATCGCATTCCGCATGGGTTTCATTGGATTCATCGCGCAGGTAGAGAGAGATGTCCCCGCGGCGATAGTCGGAAGCATGGTGGCGGTCGACCGCTCGATCAAACAGTACCTTGTTCCGGCCGTCCACCAGCCACTGATCGCGGTTTTCACCAAGCACCACCTTGTGCACAAAGGCGACCCCTTCAGGGTTATAGGGCCTGAGGGACACCACCAGCCAGCCGCCACTCTGATGCTGCGCTCGCAGCCGCATGTGGCAGTTGTTGTTACGGTCGCTCAGTTCCGCCCACACGCGACAGTTCAGCTCGGCGGACTCTGTGGACGAGGTGGTATCGATGGCAACCCCAAGTTTATCGTCCATCACCAGCTGCTGGTCAACATCGTCTCTTTGCGACGGGTAGAGGGCGCTGCCATCGTCGCCGATCACCCAGCTGTCGATGGACCAGCCGTCGTAGTGGGGGATCAGCAGCCCGCGGGGATCGACAATCGGCATTTCCTCACTGTCTGGCACGCCAACCGCTGTCCAGTTGCGATGGCTGAGGTTGCAGTGGGTAATGGAAAAAGCGCGCGGAATGAACGAAACATCGGCGGGGTCGAACTGGCGCTCAATCCAATAGGGCCATACCCAGTCGAGATTGTGCTGAATCACCTTACTGTTGATCAGCGCGCGTGCATGAAAAATCGCGCCCGCGCGCAACAGTTCTATCGGTTCGCTTACTTCAGAGGGCTCTGCAAATCTCTGCATTCTTGCCATCAGGGTAAGCGGATCGAGGAATCCATGAGAGGTGGCGAATTTTCGCACGAAGAACCGCCAGGGAAGCCATTTCATCCAGGGCATCAGAGCTCTCCTTCGTCGATTTTCTGATTGAGGGCGCGGCGAGCCATTCGGGTGAGGCCGATAATCGCAATGATGGCGAGGCAGAAGCCCAGGCCGTACAGCGCCCACTCTGTGTTTGTGCGGGTGCTGCGCTCTGTGCCAATGCTCGCCAGGTCAGCGGCAATCGAGCCCACGTAGACGTTATTCACTGTGATGGGAATGACGCCGATGAAGTTCCCGATGCAAAAATCCCGAAATTTCAGCGGGGTCAGACCGAAGAAATAGTTCGACAGCTTGAATGGAAACAACGGGACCATGCGTGTCAGCATCACCATCCGCCAACCTTCGTCGCGCAGAATTTCTCCCAGGTTGGCGGGCTTTACCTTTGACAGCAGCCAGTTGGAAGCGCGCTCACCGAGCAGGTAGCGCGATATCAAGAATGCAATCGCGGCGCCGAGCACGGTACCGAGCACAACATAGATGGTGCCCTTGATCACGCCGAACACAAAACCTGCCCCCATAGTGAATATCACCCCGGGGAACAGAAAGACAATGGCCACGGCAATAGCCAGCATAAACCAAACGCCAGCCTGCCAGCCGAGCGTGTCCATCCACTGCATCAACTCGATGAGACGGTCATCTAAATCGAAGTAGTGTAGGAGGCCCAGCACCACGCCAACCGTCGTGATACAGATGACCACCAACCATAGTGGGTTAAATTTCACGCCACTCCCGTACCTGGCTATCCATGGGTCAATTGGGGGATCTGAATTACTTCAGGCGTCATTCTTTAGGTTAGACAATCAGAAGAGGGCGTGACGCCCCCTGTGTCAGCTAGGTATCGCGCTGGCGTTGCTCCTTCAGTGGTGCCAGCGCACGTCGTGCCATGCGGGTTAGCCCCACCAACGCCACGATCGCCAATACAAAGCCCGTGGCATAGAGTGCCCACTCCACCGGCGTTCGCTCAACCTCGCTGCTGCCAAGTGTTGTGAGATCGGAAGCGATGGACCCGATGTATACGTTGGTTAATGTGAGCGGAATAACGCCGAAAAAATTGCCCAGCACGAAATCCTTGAAGCGGACAGGTGTTAAGCCGAAGAAATAATTGGAAAGCTTGAACGGGAATAGAGGCACCAGGCGGGTATACATCACCATTTTCCAGCCCTCATCGCGAATAATTTCACCGATGTTATCCGGTTTGATTTTGGACATGATCCATTTGGATGGTCTCGGGCCAAACAGATAGCGTGCGATAAGAAAGGCAATTGCGGCACCGAGCACCGTTCCGACAACCACGAGTACGGTGCCTTTTATCACGCCAAATACAAAGCCAGCCCCCATGGTGAAAATTACCCCTGGCGCCAGGCAAATGATGGCGGCCGCCATAATCAGAATGAACAGTAAACTGGCGTGCCAGCCCTGGTTTTCGAGCCATTGCAGGACCGCGAGGATCTGGTCGTCGAGGTCGAAGTAGTAAATTAGTCCCAGGCCGACACAGACACCGGCGACGCAAGCCGCCAGGAAGAGCACTGAGGCATGCTTCCCTTTCATAGTTTCATCTCGTGAGGAGCGCACTCTATAAGGGCGCGGCTTTCTCTTAGCCTAGTCGAATCTTGCGCAATTTCTGGCACTGCTGGGTCATTTCCCCGACACCGTGGTCAGTAGCACCCGGCACCTGAGTCACTCGGTCTGAATCATGAGTGCAGACACGGCCAATGTATAGACCATGGTCGGAAGTCAGACGAGTGACCGGTCAAAACCGGTATTGCAGCGTGAGTTCGGTAAAGTCGAGATTATCGCTGGGTCCGGTTTCCTCCAGAAAGGCTTCTGGATGGCCAAAAGTATGGATGGCAGTGAATACGAGACCGCGTGAAAAGGTGTATTCCGCCGTAAGCGAGAGCGCACTGGCAGCAAAGTGGCTGTCGCTCCCATTGGGACGACGAATGATCTGTCCACTCGGGCTGTACAAGCCGTCTTCCGTCTCCAGGCGCCAGAAGAAATTCAGGTCGGCGGTCAGTGACCAAGCGTCATGGGGCATCAAATTGAGAAAGGTGTGGAAGTTGTAAAAATTGCGTGGTCCGAACACCGCGGCTTCAGAAAAGTAGTTGCCCCGTGGATACATTGGGTTGAATGTGCCCAACTTTGGGTCGAATGGGTCGTCGTCACCGCTGGCGATATTGATGCTCAAGCGCAATTGCGGTTTCCAGTTCACATCGTTCCAGCGATAGCCGGTTTCTGTCGCCAGCGTCCAGGCCCGGATATCGCCATGAGCAAAAGTCCCGTTCTGGTACAGAGTTTCCCAGTTCCAAATCCAGTTGGCTTGTTCCCCCCAGATCCGCATTCCGAAAGAGTGCCGTCTTTCATTGCCGGTACCCTGTACATACACCGCCGTTTTGTCCTCGAAACCGAGATAGTACAGATCGACTTTGCCGGGAAAATTGAATAACTGGTCGCCGCTCGTGTAAAGCCCCCATAGGGCAAATTGATGGTTGGTTCCATCATCGAATATATCTGGGTTGTCTTCTCGCGGGCGTGCTGCCAACAGGTCCAGGCGCCAGGTTGGATTAAGGAAAAACACGCGTGCGCCGTCGAAAGTACGGCGAACATTCGGGCCTTCGCGCACGTCTACCAGGCGCCCCGAACCGAGGACGACCTCTTGGCGTCCAGGCCGTAATGTCAGGGACTGGTTGTCTCCGGTTCGCCAGGAAATATCCATAAACAGGTTTTGCCAGCTCAACTGATCCTCATCGACCGGACTTGGTCCTTCGCGGCGGCCCGTTTCGAGCGCACTGTTGAGTTGCGCGAATAGGCGAAACTGGGAGTTCCAGTGTAGGTCTGCCAGCAGCGAGTAACGTTGAAACCACACGCCGTGGCGGTCTTGCGGGTCCTGCCCAAAAGTCGGGTTGTTGGTGTACTCGTAGCGCTGGCGTACTTCTCCGCCGATTGAGAGAAAGCCGCCATGCTGGTTGTAGAGCGGCAGCGCTTTCCAGCAATTCGGCCAGCAATGTGGGGTGGGTTGTTCCAGAAGCGCAGAATAGTCTTCTTCGTAGCGCAGCTTTTTTAGTGGAGGTAACTCGTCGGCGGCCGCGAAAGATAACGAAAGCGCCATAGCAAGTGTTAATGCGCGGCAAAGCACCTTGGCCATTTTGCGTTCGCCAATTTTCGGGGTGGAGGTCGTCATGCGGGAGCGCAACCGTGCCGTACGCTCATTGCAGTGTGCCGGGCTCCGGAGTCTCACTGGAGGGAACTTGCCGGTTCCGCTCCGGTGCGAGCATGTGTGTCACAACGGGTTCCGTATTGGGCTGTAAAAACTGAAGTGCGTTCTGTTGGATCTGACTGTCCAATACAGAAGCGCGCTGGTGATGGCGCAGGTGCGCTACCCAGGACTCCTCAATGAAGTACTCCAGCATTTTGCCGGGCTCGGTCACATCTTCGAAAAGACCCCATGCATAAGCCCCATGTCTTTCTCGCGAGGCTTTCAGGTTATGCATGGCATCCATGAATGCAGCGGTATGTTCCGGGGCGATGCGATACTCCACGGTGACCATGACAGGGCCCCGGTCCAGCGCAACCTCATCTGCCACCACCGGCTGCGGCCAATAGCCACTCGGCGAGTGATTGAATTTCTCATCCTGAAGCAATTTGAAACGCCAGCTCAACAAGGCCGCGATAATGGCGCCACCGGCGGCGATCAGTTGGGTTAAAGGAATGCCGATCTTGGAGGCAGTTTGCCCCCAGAGGATGCTGCCAATCGTCATGGCTCCGAAGAATACGGTGATAAATATCGAAAGCCCGCGCGCACGCACCCAGTCCGGCAGCGCCAGTTGCGCCGAAATGTTGAGGCGCGACAGAACCGTTATCCAGCATACGCCCGCCAGCAAGCTGGCCCCTATTGCGGCATCGGTGCGTTTTACTAGCGCTAGAACGACGAGCACCAGTGCGGTCCCCAGTGTCCCCATCCACACGAGCTGATCCGCTGAAAATTTCTTTGCAAGCTTCGGTAGGAATAGGGCGCCGGCCACCGCGCCCACACCTACTGCACCGAGGATAAATCCGTATAGCTGTGGCCCTCCCTTTAATTCTTGGCGCGCGACCAGTGGTAGCAAAGCCCAGAAGGCGCTGACAAACAGGAAAAAGGCCACCGCCCGCACCAGTGTCGCACGCATGGCGCCACTCGCGTGGACGTAGCGCAGTCCTGCACGCATTGCGCTGAGAAAACGTTCGGCCGGCAAGTCGCTGGTGGGCGCAGTCGGCGGCTTCCACCATAAAAGTGCAGCGATAACGGCGAGGAAGCTGAGGGCATTCATCAGATAAGGCCATGCGATACCCACAGCGGCGATGATTGCGCCGGCAAGCGCAGGGCCGATTGCCCGGCTGATATTGATGCCCACGCCGTTCAGTGCAATCGCGGATTGCAGATCGCTGCGTGGGATTAACTGCGGCACGATGGCCTGCCACGCCGGAGCCACAAATGCCGCCCCGGTGCCGTTGAGAAAAGTGAATACCAGTAGTGCGGACGGGGTTACCCGATCTGCGAGTACTAGACCTGCAAGCACCAGAGTGTTGCAAAACATCAGGATAGTGACAGCGATCAATAATTTACGTTTACTGAGCAAATCCGCGAGGGCGCCGGCGGCGAGGGCAAAGAGAAATACGGGGGCGCTGGTTGCTGCCTGCACCAATGCCACCATGAGGGGGGAGGGCGACAGCGAGGTCATCAGCCAGCCGGAGGCGACGTCGTGCATCCAGGTGCCGATGTTGGAGATTACCGTGGCGGTCCACAGCACCGCGAACGCCAAATGCTTGAAGGGCGACCACGCGGAATGGCTGGCTGTGGTTTCGTCCGTTGTCACCGGAAAATGCCTGCGTGCTTACATGGCAAAGCAAGAGCAACCAAGCACGCCCCAAAAATCCCTTGGGTCGCGCACTGGAATCGGTGAGTTCCAGGCAATCTGGTGGTTATGACCATGCAGCGTGCAGGCACTGGCGCAGCCATCGCTGCAGGCGCGCGCCGCCCGCTGCTGGATTTGCGCTCCCGCGACGGCCGCCTGGCGCATGGCCGGTGAAGGTTCACGGTTGACCGGACTCCAGTCAGGGCTGGCTGGAGGCAGCGGAGGATCAAATTTGGAGAAAAGGCCGGCCGCGTAGACGATCTTGCCGCCCACAATGGTCAACTCGGAAACGATTCTTCTGATCGCTTCGTCGGAAACCTTGAAATAGTCATCCGAGAGCACCGCAAGGTCGGCATACTGACCCGGAGTCAGCGAACCTTTGACCTTTTCCTCCCCCGAAAACCAGGCCGAACCCTGGGTCCACAGTCGCAGCGCGGTAGCGCGATCCAATATGTCTTCCTGGTCGTAGAGGCTCAGCCCGCCAACGGTTTTGCCGGTGGCAAGCCAGTAAAGTGCGGTCCAGGGGTCATAAGAGGCTACGCGTGTGGCGTCGGTACCTGCGCCCACCGGCAGGTCCATGGCAAGCATTTTTGCGATCGGCGGTGTCGTTTTTGCCGCTTCCGCGCCGTAGCGGTCGACGAAATATTCGCCCTGGAATGCCATCCTGTGCTGGGTGGCAATACCGCCGCCGAGCGCCTTGATGCGCTCGATATTGCGCTCGCTGATGGTTTCCGCGTGGTCAATGATAAAGCGGGTCTTGAACGGGGTTTTGCCATTGACACGCTCGAACAGAGTAAGAAACCGGTCGATGGATTCGTTATAAGTTGCGTGGATACGGAATGGCCACTCATTTTCCGCAAGCAGAGTGACGATGGGCTCCAGTTCTTTCTCCATGGTGGGAGCCAGATCGGGGCGTGGCTCAAGAAAATTCTCGAAGTCCGCCGCCGACCATGTCAGGTTTTCACCACCGCCGTTCATGCGCAGCATGGCCGAACCGGCACCCGGTTCCGTCATTTCGACCCAGCGCTCGTAATCGCTGAGTTCGGAGCCTGCCTTCTGCGCAAACAGGTTGTAGGCAATGCGCACGGTGAGCTGATCATCCTCGTCGAGCTTTTGCACCACCTCATAATCGTCCGGATAGTTCTGGCCACCGCCGCCAGCATCAATCACAGAGGTAATGCCGAGGCGATTCATCTCGCGCATGTAGTGTCTTGTGGAATTAATCTGGTCTTGCAGGGGTAGTTTGGGCCCTTTGGACAGGGTCGAGTAGAGAATCAAAGCCGATGGCTTGGCTATCAGCATTCCCGTGGGTTCGCCTTTCTTGTCCTTCTCAATGACGCCACCGGGTGGATTTGGCGTGTTGCGATCGATGCCTGCGGCTTTTAAGGCGGCGCGGTTCAGCAGGGCGTGCGAATACAGGTGCAGAATAAAAACCGGCGTATCGGGCGCAGCCTTGTTGATCTCATCCAGTGTGGGCATGCGCCTCTCGGCGAACTGGAATTCCGACCAGCCGCCGACAACCCGCACCCACTGCGGTGCAGGGGTCCGTGCGGCTTGCTCCTTTAGCATCCGCAGGGCGTAAGCCAGTGACGGGACATTTTCCCAGCGCAACTCCATGTTGTAATTCAGCCCGCCACGAATGAGGTGCGTATGGCTGTCGTTTAGGCCAGGAATAACGCGCTTGCCGGCAAGATCAATAACCTGCGTCCTATCTGTGGCCAGTTGCATGACTTCCTTGTCGCCCCCGATAGCGAGCACGCGCCCATCATGCAGTGCGATTGCCGTGACCTCCGGCATTTGTGGGTCGAGGGTGGTAATAATCCCATTGCGAAGAATTGTATCTGCCACGGATTTTTCTCCTCCCCATGCGGCCTGTCTGGCAAGTGGACCGAACAGGGCGAACATGCCCAGAGCCGCGGTACTTTTGACCACGTCTCTGCGGGACACGCCGGCGGTCCGTCGCTTCGAGTTGTTGTCGGTTGTATCGTCCATGTCACGGCTCTCTCGGATAGGTGGCAGGTTTCAACCGACACCAGCCCTGTACATCGTAAATTTGTGCCTGTCAGCTTTTCTTTGCAGCAACCGGCTCCTGTACCGGTCCGTGCTTCACCCGCTCGTCCGCCTTGTGCACCATGGTATAGGCGTAATCAACGCCCATCCCGTAGGCGCCAGAGTGCTCCTTGACGATCTCCATCACCGCATCGTAGGTATCCCTGTGCGCCCAATCCCGCTGCCATTCCAGCATTACCTGCTGCCAGGTGACGGGAACCACGCCTGCCTGAATCATCCGCTGCATAGCGTAGTCGTGTGCTTCCTTGCTGGTGCCGCCGGAAGCGTCGGCGACCATGTAGATCTCATAACCACCTTCGCGCATGGCATCGAAGGAAAAGGTGTTGTTGCAGACTTCGGTCCAGAGTCCGGAGACCACGACTTTCTTCTGGCCGTTTTTCGCCAGCGCATCGCGCACTTTCTGGTCGTCCCAAGAATTCATCGAGGTGCGCTCAAGCAGAGGGTGATCCGGAAATACCGCGAGTAATTCCGGGTAGGTGTGTCCGGAGAAGCTCTCGGTCTCAACAGTGGTGATGGTGGTTGGGATCTTGAATACTTTCGCAGCCTTGGCGAGCGCTACCACATTGTTCTTTAACATCTGCCGATCAATCGATTGCACGCCAAACGCCATCTGCGGCTGTTGGTCGATAAAGATCAGCTGGCAGTTTCCCGGCATCAGAAGTTCGGGCTTATTGGTCATCGACAGATACTCCTTTAGGTAAAAAGCGTGCCGAGCAGGGCTGGTGACGCGAGCATGAATCTCGGCGGATCGTTGGAAGTAGAGAGGGGCGCCTTAGAGGGGGATTCGGTGCAAGTAGCATAGCAGTCGATTTCAGCACCGGAACGATGGTTCCGAGGCCGTCCCCGCGCGATCTCGTTACAGGCAAGTTGCCATTCAATTCATGCCTTTTGCGAAACTCTGTTGTCGCGTTTTTCTACTCGGCATCGGTCTTGTAATCGTCACCCCGTTCTCGGAACGCCAGGCGCGCAACCCCCTACGTGGCAATCTCCTAAGGCCACAACCAGAGCAGTCCCAGCCCCGCGACTAACGGAACCCCAAACAATGCCAGTACGCCGCGTAACAAGGGTAAACCACCCAGAAAGCCAGCCGCACCTGCCTTGAACGCAAGGTTGGCGAGACTCGCGATGACCATTGCGCGCCAGGCCGTATCCACCTCCATAGCACCGGATCCGGCGAGGTTTGCCGTAGATAGAGTGATTGCATCCACATCGGTAAATCCGGAAATTAATGCGACCACATAGATACCCTGGTTACCGAAGTGTTCTTTTGTCGCGGCGATGGTGAGTAGTACCAGGGCATAGAGCGCGCCAAATATCAGCGCCGGCTTCAATTCTGCGGGATTGCCTGGCTCCGGCATGGTGCTATCCCGCTGCTGAATGCGCAGGTACGCGAAGGCGCAGAGGACCAGACTGACCGCGAATAGCAAAGCCAGTGGCGGAAGGAGTGCACCCAGGATACGTGGCGCGACCACTGTAATCTCAACAAACATGCGGATAAACATACTTGTAGAAGCGATAAGGATAACCAGAGCTGCAAGATCGACGGCTTTTTGTTGTTTGCGCGCCATTCGGGCATAAGCGACTGTGGTGGCCGTAGAAGAAATAAGCCCACCGATCAGTCCGCCCAATAAGATGCCCGCTCGGCGGCCCACGATTTTGTAGACGGCGTAACCACCGAGGCCAATGCCCACGATCAAAACTACGAGTAGCCAGATGGAGAAAGGGTTTAAAACGTCATAGGGGCCAAAGGTGTGATTGGGTAGCACTGGCAGGATAATTAATGACAATACCGCAAACTGCATGATCGAGCGGAGATCTTTCTCCGAAAGTTTTTCTGCGAATGCGTGCATGCCGGGTTTGAACTGCAGTAGCACTGCGATGGTGCCGCCGACAACGACCGCTAAAGCCTTGTCTCCAAGTACAAGGTAGGCGCCAAGCAGGAATACGAGCAGGGCGCTTACCTCTGTGGTTACGCCAAGGTGATCGTCTTTACCGCGAAACCGGTCCAGATTGCCGAGCAGAATCAATACCGTCATTGCCAGTAGCCCAGCTAGCATCAGCCAGCTCATGCCGGGGTTTAGGCTCAGTTGTGCAGTGAGGGCGCCAAATAGCGCGATCATGGGGAATGTGCGGATGCCACCGAGGCGGTCGGTAGTGCGCTCCCGTTGCAGGCCGATTAGCAGGCCCAGGCCGAGAGCAATTGCGAAGGCGCTGATGCTTTCTGCATCCAGAAACTGTGCGGTAGTGGAGGTGGCTTCCTCTATGGGATCCATGCTTGCAGAGTGGCGAAGAGAATCCCATCAGTGTAGTAGATGTCCAGGCCAAACAGGCGGGTCGACTATCTTTTGGAGCTGTGGCCAATCCTTATCCGCGCATAGTGCGAAGGTCACGGTACAGAAATCACAACTTTCCCGATAGCATCACCATTAGTGAGATGGTCGTGGGCTTTACCGGCGTCTTCGAGGCTGAATGGTGTGTCGTCTACGATAGGTCGCAATTGGCCGGAATCTACAATCTTCGCCAACTCGAGCAAAATGTGTCCGTGCTCTTCACGCTTGTAGTCGTGTAGCATCGGTATCAACATGAAAACGGCGTGCAATGACAAGCCTTTGAAGTGCATTGGGTTCAGGTCGAGCTCCAGCATGGAAACCGTCGTCGCAATCTGGCCATTCAGTGCGGCCGCCCCGAAGGACTTGGTTAGGTTGGCGCCGCCAACCGAATCAAAAACTACATCGAATCCGTTCCCGTTTGTGTGCTTCGCGACATAGTCTTCAACCGATTCACTCCGATAGTTAATAGGCGTAGCGCCCAGCGCTTCTATCAGGGCTGTTTGCTTGTCACCGCCGCCCGCTGAATAGACTTCGGCGCCAAAGGATCTCGCCAGCTGCAGAGCCACATGCCCGACACCGCCGGAACCGCCGTGTACCAGTACCTTTTGCCCCTTGCCGACGTTGGCGCGAGTCAGGCCTTCATAGGCCGTGATGCCAACCAGGGGGAGGGCGGCAGCCTCGCGCATCGAGATGGTCTTGGGTTTCAGGGCCACCAGCCTGGCGTCCGCGACCATGTACTCCGCCAGTGCCCTGGGGATGTCCGCGAGGTCACCCGCGGCAACTATACACTTCGTCGCCAACGTTAAAGCTGGATACACCTTCACCAACCTCTTCAACGGTGCCCGCAAAGTCCATTCCCAACAGGGCGGGCAGGTCAGGGGACAGAGGAAGTTCCTTTCCCATCTGGCGGATCATTGTGTCCACGGTATTCACACTCGTAGCGGCTATTTTCACCAGCATGTGCCCGGGTCTGACGTTCGGCTTTGGTATATCAGCAGGCTCGAAGACGTCACTGGCGCCGTAGGAATTTATGATCATTGCTTTCATGGGTTGGCTCCTGGGGCAGCTGTGCAGCTATTTTGTTGGTAGCGGGGGCCGGGGTTAAGTGAAATGGCGGCAACATCGCCAGTGATGCCTTAATAGTACGACTCCCATTTTGCAGCAGGTGCGTCTTCCCGCCAGATAGGAAGTTTGTTGGGGCTATGCTGCAAATAGCCGCAATCCATAGAGAAGCTTCGATGAGGATGTCGAGATACTTACGTCCCTTGTTGCCACGTAGCCGAAGTGAAGAGCATCGTTCCGCCACGCAGCTTGAACTGCTTTTTGATCTGGTTTTCGTGATCGCGATCGCTGCGGCTGCCCACGGTCTTGGGCACGCGATTTCCGCCGGGCACTGGCAGGACGGGTTGATCAAGTTCCTGCTGGTTTTCTGGTGTGTCTGGTGGCCCTGGAACCTGTTCACCTGGTTCGCCTCCAGTTTTGATAACGACGATGTGGCCTACCGGATTACTGTGATGGTTTTGATGCTGGGGGCATTGTTCATCGCGGCCAGCACTCGCGGATTCTTTGAAGGTCATGATCTGCGCTATATGTTCAGCGGCTACCTTGTTATGCGGATCGTCTTTGCCTCCATGTGGGTGCGGGTGGCACTGGCGAAACCCTGTTACCGTACCACTGCGCTGATTTATGCGGGCGGGCAGGTTCTGATGCAGGTCTACTGGGCGTGGCTGGTCTTTTGGTTTCCTAGAGAAGACGCTCTATTTACCGAGTTTTTTCTGCTGGGTATCGGCATTGAAATGGTAATCCCGTTCTTGGGGGAAAAGGCCGGTAGCACTCAGTGGCACCGACACCATATTGTTGAGCGATTTGGTTTGTTGAATATCATCGTACTGGGGGAAGTACTGCTAGGGAGTAGTGAGGCGCTTTCACAAGCTATTCATACCGGTTTCTGGGGGCGATACTTGCTTGTGTTTGCCTGCGGTGCGGTGCTCGCATTTTGTATGTGGTGGCTCTATTTTTCTGTGGATGGGCATCTTGCGTCAGAGAAGTTAGAGCATGTGTTCGTATGGGCATACGGACACTTTCTTATTTTCGCCGGTGGTGCGGCTGTGGGTTCCGGTCTGGTTGTCGCGGTAGAAGATATCAGCGCAAAAGGGGAAATCTCCAGCGTGGCCTCGATGACCACAGCTATGGCTGTGGCAACCTATGTACTTGGTTTATGGATCGTACGGGACCAGTTCGCCACAAAAGACAGTCGTTGCTGGATCATGCTATTCACGGTGCCCTTTTTGCTGGCTTCCGGTTGGCTACCGGGTGGCATATTGCTCCTTACGCTGATTCTAATCGTGTGCCTGGTGTTACGCCTTAGTTCGCACCCTCAGCCGGTACACTAATCCTGTCCAACGCCAAGGCAGATGAAATTTTTAATGTATGACTGAGTAAGCTTGCCAGCCTTAACTTAGTAGCAGCGCCTCAGTCGCCACAACAAATAGGGTGGTTGCCAAAACCGAAGCCAGGAAATATGGAATATTTGCATCTTTCTGGCTGGGAATCTCCTCTCTTAATGCGGTGATTATGATTCCTCCTGCGACGAACATTGTCGAGAGCTTCACTAGCGTGGACAATTGCTCAGCAAATACGGATGCTCCCCAGCCTACTAGCAAGCAGACGCCGAACAGCCATCGCAAAAATTTGGGGTATCGGCGCGGGAAACGTTTCAATAAGTGATAATTGATGCCCACCAGGTGCATGCCGAAAGCAAACGTTAGTGCGAGATACGCAAACCAATTGACCAAGGGCCATTCACCCAGCAGAAAGCCAATCTGGATGTAGTAAATTGCAAACACCAGAAAAACCACCATCTCGCCCAATGACGTGCTCTGGACCGGCGTATCAGCGTCTTCAAAGAATCCTTGGTTTGCTATGAGAAGAAAAATGACGAACCCAGCCAGGGCAGCTAGGTATGCCTGGAGTCCGATTGCTAGTAGCGGTTCCTGAGTATCGCCGGACTGAAATGAAGCTTGGACTTCAGCCAATTTTGGCAGAAGAGCGAGAAACACGTAGGTAAGACCCACGCCGGCCGAAACACTCAATATTGGCGGGTGACCCTTTTGTTGGAAAATGCGCCAATATGGGAGAGTGATACAAATGAAGCACAATGCCAGTATCGCGGGGAATGAAGCATATATGGCCATTCAGTGCCTCTCAGTCGGACCTACGTTTTTAGTCAGCTGTGTTGAACCAAGAATCTATCAGAATTCTTATCAGCTAGCGAAAGAAGGCGGTAGTCTCCCTGTAATTTTCCACTTTGATTCTCTCCTTCACATCAAGGGCCCGGCGAACTCAGTAATGGTTCTTCGTTGTATGCTTTTACACGGAAGTCGTTGTGGTGTAGACATGGCAGAATAGTTGTTGTAGCTGTTGAAGCCCTGTTCGTCCGCTTCAAGGTGTCCGTCGGCGTTGTGCACAGTGATGGAATTTGCTGTCCAGTAGTGGTTGACCATTACAGGCAAGGCGGTTGATACTTTTCCAGAAAAGTTCTATGGGGATGAATTTTGAAGTTCAATAAGGTTGAGAGGGGCATTTTTGTCTTTATTTTTTTTGTGCTCGTATCTCTCGGAAGTATCAATTGGGCTCGGGAAGGAAATCAGTTTCTAGATGATTTATCGAAGCTCGATTATCGTGATTTTAATCAGGTGAGTATTGAAATTAACGGCAATAAGAAAATTCTCAATCCAATGAGGTATGAGGAGGTGGCTCAGTGCTTAGGGGGTGTCAAAAAGCGTCTCGTGCGTACTGGTGGTTTGACTGCTGAGTTTGATGTCTTATTTCGGGATGGAGGTTCTTTGAGGTTGAACTTAATTTTGTTCCATGAGCAGGAGGTCGCCGTCTTGGGGAATCAAGGAATAAATTATGATAGGCCAAAGTTGGGTGTCTATTATAAAGATCCCAGCTTTAACGGTATTAGCTATTGCATGTATTCAATTATTGCGAGTGAGTTCAAAAGTTGAGTTCTAGCGGTAAACCAAAATAGAAGAGAGTGGATCAATCTTCTGATATTTAATCTTGTATCTCGAATAATCTCGCGGATTGGACTTTTCACTAGAAAAAGGAATCAATTTTGGGGCTTTGGGTAGCCTGATGTGGGTTCGGAGTGATCGGTAAGGATGAGAAACTAGGGAGCTGGTAAGACTCGATATCAGGGCGTAGTCTAGCAGGGGTAGATCGCATGAGTCGATACTCACCAAGCCCCATACAGTCTTATTAAAATCCCAAGAATGATTGAATAATGTCCAATAGTTTAAAGTTTTTTATATTCTTGGCTTGTCTCTCAGCAACCCTACTTGGTTTTCATATGCGGGGGGTAGAGAGAGATGACTTTTTTCGCGACCTGAAAAAAATTCCGAGCGTAAATCCTGAGTACTTGGCGGTTTCTTTAAGAGGGACTACGTATCGAATCCCAAAAATTGCACAAGCTGATATTGTCGGCTGCTTTGCGCAAATTGAACCTAAATTAGTTCGTGTTTCTGGTGAGCGCGGTGAAATTTCAATGCGCTGGGACTCAGATGCGTATTTTTCTGCAGAATTTCAAGTCGACCATCGGAATCAGATTGTGGTTTTTGGAGGGTTGCCAATAGATTGCGGGTGGCCTAGCCAAGATGTGTTTTACGGCCGCACTTTCTTTTTTGGCGTTAGCTCATGCCTCTATTTCCAGTTCTTCAAAATGGGGATTTTGACCCAGCATTGATCCACGAAAAATAGCCTCGTAGAGTTGGGGTAGGTCGTTTTTTAATTGCGCGGCAAATGCGGATACGCCCCAGCTCACAAGCAGGCTAACACTGAATGACCAGCGCAGGGCCTTCGGGTAGTGACGGGGGAAGCGTTTCCACAGATGGTCATATGGCTAGTAACTTTTTCGTAACTAACGCGACCTTCCTTGACCACTCTGGGTTCAGTGTTGGCAAGCCGTTAAATTGAATGTTTGCTGTGAAATTGTCAGGGCTAGATCTGAATGGGTGCTGGGGGATTTCAGGTCAAGAGCGGGACAGGCCAATGCATGCCCTGAATTAAAGGTCATTCAAATTACCCATCAATTGGTAAAAGAAGGCGATGGACTTGCCATATTCATCCACCTTGATTCGTTCATTCACCCCATGGAAGCCAGCAAACTCAGCTGTTGATTCAAGCTGTATTGCAGTAATGGTGTAGACATTTGGTGCAAACGGCCGTGCCTGGAAGTGCTTTGAATCCGAACCACCAATGACAAAGAAGGGCGAGACAATCAAATCATTCCCCCAGGTCTGGCGAATGGTTTTTTCGAGCATCTTGTAACCCTTGCCGTGCGGGTCGGCGATGTTGGTAGGGGGTGTGGAGGCAGAGATATCCTTGATGGTGATTCGGTCATCATCGATCGCTTTTTCCACGTGTTCTATGATCGTCTCCTTGCTGTCCTCAGGGGCAATCCTGAAATTGACAACGGCTGTGGCTGACGGCGGCAGTACATTGTCCTTGATGCCGGCATTGAACATGGTCACCGCGATGGTGGTATGGAGCATGGCCCTGGTTACCTGATCCTCGGCCATCTCGTCGATAAATGCCTGCTCGAGTTCAGTGGTTTTGTTGTCATCACCGAAAGCAACAGCCTCAT
The DNA here is from genome assembly GCF_020524885.1 of Microbulbifer elongatus. GTDB lineage: Bacteria > Pseudomonadota > Gammaproteobacteria > Pseudomonadales > Cellvibrionaceae > Microbulbifer > Microbulbifer elongatus_A. The sequence goes on from NZ_JAIVKJ010000001.1 coordinate 1,544,481, forward strand.
ACATTGGCTGCTTCTCCTTATCCATTTCAGGCCCCATAAAGCGATATTGGTAGCGCACCGCCTGATTGATTTTGTAGGGGAACTGGGCCTTCTCGAGCCTGGCAATGGCAGCGGCCAGGATACCGATGTTGGACTGGGCAGGAGGTTGGGACGAATGGCCGCCTTCGCCGTTAACGGCAAGCTCCAGGCTTAGATAGCCTTTTTGGGCAATGCCGATAAGTGCGGAGTTTTCCTCAATGCCGGGGAATAGGTTCGGTATCAGCGGTGCAGATTCATCGATGACAAAGGCAATTTCTTTAAGGCCCCGCTGTTCCAGCACGTCGACCACATGTTTCACGCCCTCAGGGCCACCGACCTCCTCGTCGTGACCGAAAACGAACATGATGGTGCGCTCTGGCTGAAAGCCCTCCTTGATGCGCATCTCTGTGGCTTCGAGGATTGCGTGAATCTGGTTCTTGTCATCCAACACACCGCGCCCCCAGATATAGCCATCAACGATTGCCCCGGAGAAGGGATCTTGTTTCCACTGATCCCGGGACTCCTCTGGGACAGGTACTACATCTTGATGTGCCATAAACACCGCAGGCGGTAACGAGGGGTCCTTGCCTTCCCAGGTGTAGAGCAGGCTGTAAGCCCGAGGTTTTCCCAGTTTCTCCCGTTTCAGGGTCTTGTGTACGTTTGGGTAAGTCTCTTCCAGATAGCGGTGGTATCCCTCGAATGCTTTAACGTCGAAGTCGCTCCGGTCCTGGTTGGAAATCGTTGGGAACTGTGCTGCCCTGGACAATCGCTTTGCGGCGGCATCTACGTCAATCTCGACAGTCACCGGCGCCACGTCCTTCATCTGCATGGATGTAAATTCTTGTTCCGCGTAGGTGGGGGGCAATAGGCAGGTGCTCAGTAAGGCTGAAGAGAAGATGTTCAGCCACCATTGCGTTGACGCTTTCATTCCGGATAACCCTTGGTGTCAGGAGCACTCTGAATTTAGCGTGTATTCATTTGTCGGCGTTCAAATTGGTGCCGGAAATGAATCTTGAGATATGTGTTGGATGCGATGACTGGCTTCCAAAAGACACCAGACCAGGTTGGGATGTGATTCTCCGCCAGGATTGGGGGACGCTGGCAATAGCTGCCAGCTATCTCACATACCGAGTCGCTATGGTGCTTCTCCATCAGTGTTCCGGTAAAGCCGCTGTACAACGGCCAATACCACCGCGGTGGTCCAGCCAAACATAATGATGCCGATGGCGGCCTGAAACGATGACAGTAAGCGCAGGTTGCTTTCCAGCACGATATCGCCGTAACCGAGCGTGGTGTATGTCACCATGGAAAAGTAGAGTGCAGCCTCCGCTTCACTGAATGCGCCCAGCCAGCCGTATACCACAGCCCATGTGATCACTTCGGCAACCGAGGCAAAGAACATCAGCAGAACCACTGCGGAAACCACCATGGGTCTGCCGGTGGGGAGAAATGGATGTGTCGGATGTAACCCGGCAATATGTCGACTCCAGCGGATGGCGAGAATCATGGCCACGGCGTGAATCATCGTGTTTACCACCAGCAGTGCCGAGGCGATTAACAGAACCTTGATTAGCATATTCTCATCCTAGCCAGTGTTCATTTCGGGAACACCTTGTGCCAGTAACCAGTGCGCTGCTGCATTTCGTCGCGGGTTTCCGGTGGCACCAGTTCAACCGGCACCAGGTTTTCTCGCACTTCCCAGCCGCCGCCCAATGCGCGGTATACCTGCACCAAGTTGGCCGCAACCGCGCCGCGGGACTGCGCCAGCTGGTCCTGCTGGTCCGCGTCTGACGTGAGCGTGTTGATGACGGTATTGAAACCCACCAGCCCATTGGTGTATTGCGCGGTGGACAGCTCCACCGAACGTCGTGATGCGGCGGCCGCACGCTCTATCAGCGCCAGCTGCTGGTGTGACTTGAGGTAGGCAACAATGGCATTCTCGGCGTCCGCCTGAGCCTCGAGGACGGTTTGCCGGTAGTCCTCCAGCAATTGCTGGAAGCGCGCGTCCTGCAGCCGTACATTGCTTCTTAGCCTGCCGTAATTGAACAGGTTCCAGGCGAAGCCACCCGCGATACTCCAGGTTTCGCTTTCTCCTTCAAACAGCCTGTCAATGTCCACAGCCTGTGAGCCGATCGCGCCGGCGATCGAAAATGATGGATACAACTCAGCGCGCGCGACACCGATCTGCGCCCCCTGTGCTGCCAACAAGCGCTCGGCAACACGGATGTCCGGGCGCTGACGCAGCAAATCCTGCGGCATCCCGACCGCAACCTGAGGTGGCACGGTGGGAATAGCCGCGGTCGCGTCGAGCAATCCACCCAGGGAGTAGGGCGTACGCCCCAGGAGTACGGCGAGCGAATTCTTGAGCTGCTGCAATGTACTTTCCAGTCCTGGCACAATTGCCTTGGTGTTATACAGCAACGACTCCGCCTGCTCGGCATCCAGGTCGCTTACCTCACCGGCATTGGCCTTGGCGCGGGCAATGTGCAGGCTTTGTGACTGCAGCTGGATATTCTGGCGAGCGACCTCGAGCCGACTCTGGGTGGTGCGGATCTGCACGTAGACCTGCGCCACCTGCGCTACCAGCGATACCAGTACTCCGTCGTAGGCCGCCACGCTGGCTTCCATGGATGCGGCAGCGGACCGCACCTCGCCGCGAAAGCGCCCCCACATATCCAGCTCCCAGGACAGGTTGAAGCCAATATCGTAAGACTCGAGGATCAGGTTGTTTTCCTTGAAGCGGGCGGCCGAGCCGTTGAGCTGTTGCAACTGAGGAAACTGGTTGCCCACCGCAATAGCCAGTAGTTGTTGCGATTGCATCATGCGCAGGGTGGCAGAGCGCAGGCTGAGGTTCTGCTCCAATGCCACGGCCACCAGCTCATCCAGCAGCGGATCGGAAAAAGCCTTCTCCCACCAGGCGGGTGTCACCCGCGCATTGGCGTTGATTTCCGTGTTGCCGCTCTCGATCCAGCTGTCGGCCGCCGGTGCAACAGGCGGATGATAAGCCGGGCCGAGCGTGCATCCGGCTATGGAGGCGGCGACGATCACCATTGGGGCGAAAATGACGGTCGCTGGCGGTTTTGCCCGCCCGCGGCACCCAGGCGGATGATTAGCGCTGTTCCGAAACACGTGCGGCGCCATCCGGTTTTGCGGTACCCCCGAGTACCTGCACGGAGCAGCTGGTGCCGACACGCAGCAGGACGCCCTCAGGCAGTTTGTCCAGGACGACTTTCACGGGCACGCGCTGTGCCAATCGAATCCACTCAAACGTGGGGCGGACTTCCGGCAACAGGTCACGCCCGGTGGCGCCATCCTGCTGGGCGATGCCCCAGCCTATGCTTTCCACCCGTCCCCGCAACGGCTGATCGGGATAACTCATCAAGGTCACCACTGCGCGGTCGCCCGGTTGGATTCTCGCGACGGCGGTTTCACGGAAAAAGCCCTCGATGTAAAAGCTTCCGGAGTCTATTAGTGCCAGCACCGGCTGGTTCGCCACGGCGTGGCTGCCGACCCGCAGATTCAGGTTGGTGACGAAACCGGAGACCGGCGCGGTGACGCGGGCAAATTCAACATTTAATTGCGCCTCACGGAGTGCTGCGCGTGCCGCGCGGATATTTGGGTTGGCATCCCCCAGTTCACCGAGGGTCGCGCGGGCTTCATCCAGTCGTGCGGACGCGCTGGTATAGTTCGCGCGAGCCTGTACCAATGCCGCTTCAGCCCCCTTGCGCTGCTCAAGCGAAACGGCATGTGTTGCCAGCGCGCGCTCAACCTGCTTCTGCGATGTCGCGCGCTGTGGGAGGAGGCGCTGCTGGCGCTGCAATTCTGCCTCATTTTTCTGGATGACCGCGTCGACCTCGCGAATCGCACTTTCGGCTTGAATGACTGCCGCACTCGCCATCTCGAGCTGCGCCGCCATCGATGCGACGTTCTGCTCCTGTGCCAGAAAATTGTCATCGGTACGGTCGTATTCTGCACGCGCCCGTTCCAGTCGTGCGACAAATGGACGCGGATCAATCTGGAATAACAGGGCGTCTTGCGCGACAAACTGATTGTCCTTAATGCCCATCTCAACTACCTGACCGGAAACATTCGGCGTTACCTGAATAACCGCCGCGCGCACCTGGCCATCCCGCGTCCAGGGGTTTTGCAATGCGTGCCAGTACCAGAGCAGCGCGGCAACTGCGGCTGCGAGCACAACCAGCGATGTATACAGTATTCTTGTTGGCACGGCCAAAGGTCAGATTCCGATCAACAGAGTTCCCACAAGCAAGGTAAAAATCACGCTCATACTCGTCAGTACGAGCGCGGGGTGCGCGAAGTAGCGGGACAGTCGATACCGGTCAAGTAGTCGCGCTGCGGCAAGTGCAATCAGCAATCCAATTAGTGACGCAACCAGCAACGGAGACAGGTAGATACCAGCGATGGAAAGTTCATGAGGGATTGGCATCGACTCGCTCCGCTCGTCGTTCAAAAGAAACGCTGCTCATCCCATCGCGTCCAATTAAATTTACCGGCCACCCGGCTGACATCCACCAGGGCCAGGCCTATCCCGCGGAGCAGTCCTGCGCGGCAAAGCCATAGTTCGACTTCGTCGGCACTGGGGGCACCGAACTGCGCCACATCCCTGCGTACCTTGGATTCCATATCATCCAGCAATTGCTGCAAGTGCGCGCTCAGCGCGCGGTAATCCACTTGTTTGTCCGGCTCGCCAAGCGACGCGGCAATCTCGAACAGAGCGTTGGCAACGGACTTTCGCCACTGTCGCAGTGCATCCGACTCCAGGTTATCTCTCGTGGAATGTAACGCCAGTGTCTGCATGAAGAAGGCCAGCGCACTGATGCGCCCAATCAATGTATCCAACATATCGCGCGACGCGCCGGGCAATAGCCCCGCAGGCACACGGGAAGCGGATTCGGAAATTTTCACAGGAAGTGTAGTCAGCGCCTGATATAGAGAGTTCGCCCGCCAGCTTTTCCCTGATGCACTTTTTCCTGACGCACCTCTCCCTAACCTATAGTGCCCCCGCGCACCGGCGGTGTTACCGCAGCTCAGCGTCATGCGCCCCGCAGTGCAGAAGAAACGTTTGAGATGGCGGCGAAACACCTGTTCGGGCCTTGGCGAGTTGGGAACGTAGGCCGCCAGAGACAGCAACAGCAAAACCATGACAAAGGCCATCGAAATATTGACGATGGCCATGAAACTATAGGTTTGCGCGTTCTGGATGCTGCAGACCGAAATGAACATGGAAAAAGCCAATGCCTTTACGCCCTGCGTTGCCGGGCTAGCGAAAAGCCGGCATAGAAGAAAACTGACGCTAAACAGCAGCAGCGCCAGTTGCCAGAAGGCATACAGCTTCGGCATAACCAGCAAATAGATCAGCCCCGCCAGCGTCGTGGCCAATAGTACCGGCAAGACCAGCCGCAGGGGCGCGACCTGCGGTACTGTTGCCAGCGCCATTGCCAGCGATCCGGTCAGGGTAACCAGCGCCGACCCTGCCGGTACACCTTCCACATAAATGTAAATCAGGTAAGCGGCCCACAGGGTCGCAATAACCCGGAGGGTCGCGATCAGACGATCTCCATCCACCGCGAAAAAACGACTGGCCATGCCCTCGGTATTGCTCGAATAGGGTTCGTAGGCAGGTACAGTTTGCTGTTCAGCTGATTCGTGGCCATCAATGGATGTGCGCAGCGATAACAGTTCGCGCGTTATCCTGTCGAGTTCCCGGAGCTGGCGGCGAACCACCGCGAAACTTCCGGCGTCGTAAAACGACAGCGAATCCACAGCTGGTTTTTCCACGCTCAAGGTCAGTGGCTCTTCGTCTGCGCCTTCAAAGGACGTTTTCGGGGGCGCCAAGAGCGCGCCAAAGCGCTGCTGAATCGTCAGGTCAAACCCAGGTAATGAAGGAATTAGCGTTTTTATTCGCTGCAGGGCCTGCCCCGGTGCGAGTAAGGCCAGCTGTTCAAGGCATTCGGTCAGGGCCTCGCAACGGGCAAGGTACTGCTTCCAAGTATTGCGTGCTTCCCAGACGTCGTAGCTGTCTGCGATTGCCGCTTCGAGGAGGCTCCTCAGATTTCGATGGGCCGCAGCCAGTTCTCCGGCAAGCGCGGTTGTGTCTGCGATATCTAGTACGCCTTGTTGTGCCGAAATAATTTTCTGGTGAAGCGCGCGCTGTTTCTGGTGCAGCGCTGCAAGGGTGTCGCGGAATTTGTCGCCGCTATGACTTGGCCATAACAGTATGGCTACCAGGCTGTAAACCAGTACTCCGAGACCGGTTTGCTGCGCACGCAATACCGCGGTTTCAAATGCACCGCCCTGTGACGTTGCGGCGCCCACGCAAATAATGACACTGACAAATCCGCAGACCTGCCAGAAATAGGCGCGCGACGATCCCAGTGCCAGATAGGTGCAGCAACCCACCCACATAGAGAGTGCTGCCATGAATAGCCATCGATCCTGAGGAAAGAGCCCCACCAGTACCAATGCCACGACCGCAGCGACCAAGGTGCCGAGCATGCGCATCAATCCCTTGTTCAGGGATAGGCCGAGGGAGTCCAAGCTGACCAGCGCCACGGCCAGCCCCGCCCACATAGGTTTGTCCCAGTTGGCCTGAAGAGCGATCCAGTAGGTCAACACCAGCGCCAGTGCTGTTTTCAGGGCCTCGCGTGTGGCCCTGGATTTTAATGCCGGAAAAATCACTAAGGGGGGCATCGCTAAGGCGCTGCGCCGCCAGATGGAGCGTCATCTCGCCCCAGGCGCGTGGCAAAGGGGTTGGCGGTGATTCCGTGCGCGATCACACTCAGCAGGATGGTGACCGTTACCGTTAGCGTCAGCGTGTCATTTCCCGGCAGGTGCTGATCCATCACTATCACGCCGAATACAATACTCGCGAGCCCACGAGGGCCAAACCAGCCTATAAACATCTTTTCGCGCAGGTTCGCTCCGGTTCCCGCAAGGCACAAATACACCGGCACTATCCTGATCACCGTCAGACTCATGATGGCGTACAGCACAACTTCCCAGTTTAACTGGGGTAGGGCTTTGCTCACCACGCCAGCCCCGAAGGCGACCCAGGTCAGCAATGCCAGCACCTCCCCGGTACCTTCGGCCGCTATCAGTAGTTCATTTTTTTCCGCTTGCGCCAGTCGTCCGAACAGTAATCCACCACTGAATGCGGCGATAAAGCCACTGCCACCCAGCCACTGAGCCGCGGCGAAACAGCTCAGTGCCATGGTAATCACCGGCAACTGTTGCCACGTATCGATAATCCAGCCGCGGTGCGCGGCAGCGCGCAGAATTGTGGTCAACAGCGCGGTCAAACCGACACCCACCAAGACGCCGATACCCAATTCCTCCAGTACCAGCTTGAGCGCCAGCCCGCCAGAGGCCTCTGTGGTGGTTTGCCCGGTGGCCAGCGCCAGAAACACGTAGAGAATGGGTACACAGATGCCGTCATTCAGACCACTCTCGGCATTCAGCCCCTGGCGGATATAAGCCGGCACCACCGGATTGGAAACGACGGCTTTTCCCAGTGCAGCATCCGTGGGCGCCAGCATGATCGCAAGCACGGCAACTTCGAAAAAGGAAAGGTGAGGAAACAGGAAGACGCCGGACAGGATGCCCAGCGCAATGGTCAGTGGCAGGCCGATCAGTAGCAGGCGCCTCGGCACCGCGATCGTCTGTCGCAACACTTTGAGATCGGACTTGGCCGCATCGGAAAACAGGACAAGTGCCAGAGTCAACTCGGCGATCGTACGCAGGTTCTCTGAATCCACTTCGAAACTGAGCAGCCCGAGCCCCCAGGCCCCAAACGCCAGGCCAAACAGCGTGTATACCAAGGCGCCATTAATTGGCGTGCGATCAGCGCGGCCACTGATAACGCAATATAAAAAAATAAACAGCGCCAGAATGGTGAGGTCGGTGTAGTTCATCGGGCTTTCCCTGTCCTCTATATCCTCTGCAGAAGACGGAAGAAATATGTATCGCCTACAGACTTGGACAGTAACGAGCTTAGCTCTTTTGGCGATATCGCAGCGATTGCAGGCATTGCACCTTTATGCTGATGGCTTTGATTTTCGAATTGCTTTAAAGGTGGGAATACACCTGGCGCACTTATGTTTCATCACATTAAGTACACTGACATGATGGAGCGGTGTAGGGCGCGCAGAATTTTGCTGGTTCGGTTGGGGTTCTCAGCGAAACCTTTTCCTGTGAGATACAAAAAAGCCCGGCATGAAGCCGGGCTCTTTTATATGGCGGTGGGGCAGGGATTAGCTTCGCTGTGCTCGCTGGTCTCCGCGGGCTGTGCCCGCTCCGGCTCGATCAGGGTTCTCATCCAAATCTACCCCAGCACCATACAAAAAAGCCCGGCATATAGCCGGGCTCTTTTATATGGCGGTGGGGCAGGGATTCGAACCCTGGGACCTGTTACAGTCAACGGTTTTCAAGACCGCCGCTTTCGACCACTCAGCCACCCCACCAAATTGTGCTGCGCATTATACCGAGCTGTTTTGCGGGTACAAGTGCGCAGAAACTTTTTTTAGGAACTTCAATGAGTTAGCTGCATTTTTGAGCAGCCAACCCATTTTATCCCCGCTACTCCTGTCAGCCTACTTCGGTGGAGTCGGAGTTGCTTTCAACGCTGGCGCTGCGCTTGGTGCGCGGGTCGTTGGCCGGGCGCTGGAGTGGGCGAGGGCTGTGCTCGATATTTGCCGGTTGGGCAGTATCGAGCGGGCGCAGTTCGCCAACTTCTGGACGGGCAGTGACGACTTTGAAATCAACCAGAGGCTTCGGGTTGATACGCGGGTCGTTACTGGCGCGGCCGGGTGTGCGAGTTTTGGGCGCCGTGGCCTTAGTCGCAGGCGCGCTCGCTTCAGCTTCACTCTGCGGCGCTTCTTCGTTGGAGGCCTCGATGCTGGTGTCAGCAACGGCAGCGGTCTCTGCTGATTGCTCGGTATCACCAGCCAGCTTGGCTGCCACTTCTTCCTGATCTTCCGCGAGGAAGTCACCTTCCACGTGAGTTTTCTGGGTTTCGGCGGTTTCCTCGGCCTTCACTTCTGCTTCTGGCGCCTGGGCGACATTGGTTTCAGCAGGCGCCTCGGCCTTGGTCTCTACCGGAGTCTCGGTTGTAGGCTGCTTGGCGGCTTCCTGCTCACCCTGTTCTGCAGTGACTTCCGGTTTGGCGGCCTGAGTCGCTTCCTCCACGACGGGGGATTCGGACTCTACTTTTGCCTTCGGTGCTTCTTCGGTGGTGGCTTCTGCCTTCACCTCTGAAGGAACCTGGGCGTCAGCCCACGGCTGCTTTGCCTTTTCCTGGCTCTTGGCATCGCTTTCGGGTTGTTCGGTCGGCTTTTCAGCCTGCTGCTGTTCAGCTTTTGGCTCAACCTTGGTCACAGGCTTGTCTTCACGCTTGGCCCGCGGCTTACGCTGCTGCGGCTCGGCGGCTTGCTCGGCCTTCGCAGTCACTTCGCCTTCGGTGCTGGCGGAGGACTCGGACTTTGCCTGCTGCTCGCTTGCAGCGGTAGTTTCTTCGCCTCTGTCACCACCGCGACGGCCGCGACGACGGGGCTGCGGGCGTCCGCGTACGTTACTCGGGCGACGCGCGGGCCGCTGATGATCATCACCGGACTCTACCGCTTCCGCCGTGTTGTCGAGGTTGGTGCTTTCAACCTCAGCTGCGGTGGTTTGCGGCTCGTTGCGGCGATCACCGCCGCGACGTCTGCGGCTGCGACGCTGACCTTCGCGCTGACCTTCGCGGTTGCTGTCACGAGCGCTGTCGCGTGCACCTTCACGATTGGCATCGCGGCTCTCGCTGCGGCGCTCTTTCGCTTCGCTGTCGTCACGACGCTTGTCGCCGCGCTTGGAGCGGGTATCGTCCTTGCGCTCATCGCTGCGCTGGTCATCGCGACGGCCGCCACGATTTCCACGGCCACGTCCGCGTCCACCGCGCTGGTTGCGGTTGCGTTGCTGCTGGTAGTTCTTACCGCGGCCACGGGTTTTCTTGTGCTTCTTGTCGGTCTCTTCTTCTTCGCCACTGAACAGGGCGGAGATCGCGCTGACCAGGCGGCTGAACAGTCCGGGTTTGGCTTCTTCTTTCGCCTTGGCCTTGGGGCTGGGCTTGGCTACAGGAGTCGGTGCCGGCGCGGTGTGCGCAATCTGCTGTACCGCAGGCTGGGCCGGAGCGCGCTGGGGCTCGTCTTCCTTGTTCTTCTCAACGGACTCTTCGATGGTGCCGGAAATCTTGTAAGAGGTTTCCAGGGTGGTCTCGTCGTCACGCAGGCGCAGAACTTCGAAGTGCGGGGTTTCCAAATCTGCATTCGGTACAACGACAACACGGGTGTTGTTGCGCGCTTCGATATTGGAGATGGCCTTGCGCTTCTCGTTGAGTAGGTAGGTGGCCACGTTCACCGGAGTGATCGCGCGGATCTCTGCGCTGCGCTCTTTCTTCGCTTCTTCTTCAACCAGTCGCAGGATGGAGAGGGCGAGGGACTTGGTGCCGCGAATGGTGCCCTGGCCGCTACAGCGGGGGCATACGCGGTGGGTGGTTTCGCTCAGGGACGGACGCAGGCGCTGGCGAGACATTTCCAGAAGGCCGAAGCGGGAGATGCGGCCGACCTGAACGCGGGCGCGGTCCATACCTAGGGCCTTCTCCATGCGCTTTTCTACTTCGCGCTGGCTGGACTTGTTCTGCATGTCGATAAAGTCGATGACCACCAGGCCACCCATGTCGCGCAGGCGCAGCTGGCGAGCGATTTCGTCCGCGGCTTCCAGGTTGATAGTGCGCGCGGTCTCCTCAATGTCGCCGCCTTTGGTGGCGCGCGAGGAGTTGATGTCGATGGAGATCAGCGCTTCGGTCACGTCGATAACGATGGAGCCACCGGAGGGCAGTTTCACTTCGCGTTCGAACGCGGTCTCAATCTGGCTTTCAATCTGGTAGCGGTTGAACAGCGGGATATTGTCGTCGTAGAACTTCACCTTGTTGGCGTAGTTCGGCATTACCTGGCGGGCAAACTCTGCAGCCAGCTGGTATGCGCCGTTTTCGTCAACGATGACTTCGCCGATGTCATCGCGCATATAGTCGCGAATAGCGCGGATGATGACGTTGCTTTCCTGGAACAGGAAGTGTGGCGCTTTGGAGTCGTCGGCCTCTTTTTTGATGGCGTCCCACAGCTGCAGCAGGTAGTTGAGATCCCATTGCAGTTCTTCGCCGCTGCGGCCCACGCCAGCGGTGCGCACGATGATGCCCATGCCGGAAGGCACTTCCACGCTGGAGAGGGCGTCGCGCAGGTCACTGCGTTCGTCACCTTCGATGCGACGGGAGATGCCGCCAGCACGTGGGTTGTTCGGCATCAATACCAGGTATCGGCCGGCGAGACTGATAAAGGTGGTCAGTGCCGCACCCTTGTTGCCGCGCTCTTCTTTGTCGACCTGGACGATCACTTCCATGCCTTCTTTGACCACATCCTTGATCTTGATGCGGCCTTCGATGTCTTTGGGCTGTTTGAGGAAGTATTCGCGGGAGATTTCTTTCAGCGGCAGGAAGCCATGGCGATCAGCACCGTAGTCAACAAAGGCGGCTTCCAGGGAGGGTTCTACGCGGGTGATTTTACCTTTGTAGATATTGGCTTTTTTCTGTTCGCGGGTGCGATTTTCGATATCCAGGTCGTACAGCCATTGGCCGTCGACCAGTGCAACACGCAGCTCTTCCGGCTGGGTTGCGTTGATCAGCATTCTCTTCATGCGTCTATTTTTTCCTTGCGTTGCGCAAAGGCAAAAACACCGCTGAAGCTCGCAGGCATTGGTGTTCACGGGGTAGGGGAGGGCGTGCCCTTCAACTATCGCCGTGCAGTAGGCACGCTTTGCAGGGCACCATTTGGGGTCCCTGTGCGTACATACATTATTAACTCTGGATACCGCTTCTCGGTCGGGTATCCGCTTCCTGTCAGGCCGGCTCCGCAAAGTTCCCGGGCGGGTCCTGACTGCAGCCCGGTGTGGGGCAGCATGGGTTACATCTTTTCCTAGCTCCGGGGCCGGCTCTTGGCTGGGCCCTATGGTCTTGTCTAGTAGTTGCCGGCATTGCGCGTGTGCCACTTTGCATCACTTGCAGGGGCCGGGGGCCAGTTCGGTCGCTGGCGCAAATTCGCGGAGCGAGATGTAACGAGTAGAGTCTGTTCCAAGCGCTGCGGGCGTCAGCCCGTCTTACCTTCGCAATAATCCCGTCTGTTTACGGGGTCGGGTCGGCGAGAGCTTCGGGAATGGCCTCTTGGCCTTTATCCCTGGGCACCATCTTGCGACGTGCTCTTGAAGAGTCTCACCGACAAAGTTTTGTTGATAACGCGACATTGCGCGCACCGGCCCGACTGGCGGTATTTTCTCGAGAGCGGCACCTGGGTTTTTGTATAGCAGAAAAACCGTGCACCGCCGAAAACCAGCCCCAATTCAGGCCGGCCGAATATACCACGGTGTTTCTGGGGCATCAATCGGGGCGCTTCAAATGGGGGAGGCTTGCGGCTATCATGCGCCCCATGCGAAGTAGCCCCCCAAACAATCCCCCCAAGTCCGCCGATTCCCGCAGAGATGGCGCCAGTAGTGCGTCTGACAAGCTAGGGAGTGGCGTCCAGTTTCTTACAGTGCCCGAGGAGCTGGCCGGGCAGCGGATCGACAATTTCCTGCAGGCGCGCCTCAAGGGTGTGCCGCGCTCCAGAATTTACCGGATTTTGCGTAAAGGCGAGGTACGAGTAAATAAAGGAAGGGTAAAGGCCGAATACCGCCTGAAGGGCGGTGATCAGGTGCGTGTTCCCCCGATTCGTGTGGCTGAGGAGTCGGCGCCAGCAGTGGCGGGCGAGTCCCTGCGCCGAACCCTGGAGGCGGCCATACTGTATGACGAGGGTGGCTTGCTGGTTGTGAATAAGCCGGCGGGGCTTGCGGTGCATGGCGGCAGCGGCGTGCGACTGGGGCTGATCGAGGCTTTGCGCCAGATGTATCCCAACAGTCCATTTATGGAGCTGGTTCACCGCCTGGACCGCGATACCAGTGGCGCGATCCTGGTGGCCCGTAAGCGTTCCGTGCTGCTGCACGTGCAGTCGGAGCTGCGCGCCGGCAAGATGGGCAAATCTTACCTCGCGCTTGCGGCAGGTAAATGGCCGCGAGGTCAGAAATTGGTCGAGGCGCCGCTGCGCAAAAACACCCTGAAGAGCGGGGAGCGCATGGTCACCGTGGATGGTGAGGGCAAGCCGTCGACCACGCGCTTCCAGGTGGAAGAGCGCTTCAAGGGGGCGACCCTGGTGGCGGCAGAGCCGGTTACCGGTCGTACGCACCAGATCCGGGTGCATGCGCAGTTTGTGGGCTGTCCTCTGGCGGGTGATACCAAGTACGCCACCGATGAGATCAACGGCGCGTTTCGGGAGTTTGGCCTCAAGCGCCTGTTCCTGCACTCTGCGCGGGTTGGCTGCACCCTGCCAGACGGAACCCGCGTTGATGTTAAGGCGCCTCTGCCATCAGAGCTCGAGTCGGTACTGGCGGCGCTGCGGAAGGGCTGAAGCGCTTCCCCGCTACTGGTGATTTACGCTAGGTGCAAATAAAGGAAGGTTGGTGATGCTGGTGATTCTCGATTGGGATGGCACTGTGTGTAACTCTGAGGCGCGCATCATTTCCTGTATGCAGCGGGCTTCCGACCGCGTGGGGCTACCTGTGCTCGAGCCTGCTGCGATCGGCAATATCATTGGTCTCGGCCTGCCCGAGGCGATCGCCGAGCTTTTCCCGGAATCCCATAGCGAGCAGCGGCAGCGGCTCAGGGACTTCTATGCTGAAGAGTGGATTGCTGCCGCAAAGGAGCCGCTGCCGCTGTTTGATGGTGTGCTGGCAACGCTGGACACGCTGCTGTGCGCGGGTCACCAGTTGGCAGTAGCTACTGGCAAAAGCCGTCGCGGCTTGAATCGAGAGTTTGCCGACCATGGGCTCGGTCATCTATTCCCTGTGAGTCGCTGCGCGGATGAGACCGCCTCCAAGCCGAACCCGCTTATGTTGCGGGAGATCCTGGCGGAAACGGGGGTGGATGTGTCCGAGGCTGTCATGGTTGGGGATACGGAGTACGACCTTAGAATGGCGTCCGCCATCAACATGGCCGCGGTGGGTGTGAGTTATGGCGTCCACAGTCGTGAGCGCTTAATTGACTGTCGGCCTCATCGAATCATCGATCACTTTACTGAATTGCTGCAATGGTCGCCTCTCGTTGCCTGAGGGTGAGCCCTGATTGAGGGCGCCTGACGGATTGCCTTGGGGAGTGAAAAGGGAGTTTTCATGAAATTGTCGGCTGCAAACACCTGTGTCGCGCGCTGCCTGCTCTTTGCGCCCGTGTTGTTGGTTGTTGCTTCCTGCTCTGATGAGGGGCATGGCTCTGGCCGGCATGTTCATTGGGGCTATGAAGGTACGGAGGGGCCTGCAGAGTGGGGTAATCTCAGCCCCGAGTATGTACTTTGTAGCAGTGGGGCTTCCCAGTCTCCGGTCGATATAGACCACAAAGAGGTGGATGGTGAGACGCCACTGGTATTCGACTACCGCACCTCAGAACTCAATATTGCATTTCACCAGCACGTTGAAAATGTGGTGGACAATGGTCACACCATTCAGGTCAACGTGGACGAGGGCAGCAAGCTCAATGTCGGCGGAAAAGCCTATCAGCTGAAGCAGTTCCACTTCCACACGCCCAGCGAGCACACGATTGATGGCCGGCAGTTCCCTGTGGAGATGCACTTTGTGCACCAGGGTGAGTCTGGCGACTTTGTGGTTGTGGGTGTTCTTGTTGACGAGGGGGACGAAAGCCCCAGTTTTGCGAAGATTGCTCCTCACCTCCCAAAGGTAAAGGGGGAGAGAAAAAGCCTCGAAGGGTTAACCCTGGATCTGCATTTACATGTTCCCCAGGGGGAGGGCGCTTACGTGTATAACGGATCGCTGACCACACCCCCTTGCAGTGAGGGTGTGCAGTGGTTTGTGCTGCGAGCCCATCCAACCATGTCGGCGGCCCAGATTGAGGCGCTGACCTCCATTATCGGCCCCAACAATCGGCCCGTTCAGCCACTCAATAAGCGCCATGTGCGCTCCATGCGTCTCGGTGGTTTGCCCTCGGATTCCGGGTTGTGAGCGCGGATTGGCCGCTCGTGTACCCAGTTTTACTGTTGCGACTTTGACGCTTTGCTGGCTAGCGGGCTGATGCCTTGCGTCCGAAGGATTTCAACTAGCCTAATTAATGGAAGCCCGACCAGTGAATTTGGGTCATTCCCTTCCATTTTTTCGAATAAGGCGACCCCTAAGCTTTCGGCTTTAAACGATCCGGCGCAATCCAGCGGATTGTCCAGTTCGACATAGCGTTCCGCCTCGGTTCTGCTCAGGCTCTTGAAATACACGCGGAAAGGTTCGCACACAACCGTGTGCGAGGCACTGCTGCTATCCATTACGCACAGGCCGGTGTGGAAGGTGACCGGGTGGCCGGCGCAGAACATGAGCTGCTCCACGGCGTTTTCCACTGTGCCCGGCTTGCCCAGCTGCCGCCCTTGGCATTCGGCTACCTGGTCCGATCCAATGATGAGGGCATCCGGATGCTGGTCACACAGGGCGCGGGCTTTCTCGGTGGCGAGCCGGATTGCGAGCTGAGGGGCTGATTCGCCGGGCAATGCTTCTTCATTTATATGGGGGCTTGCCGATTCGAACGGCAGTTGCAGCTTTTCGAGGAGGGTGCGGCGATAGGGGGAGCTGGAGGCTAGAATCAGTCGGCGCATGGTTCTTGTTTCCGGTCTGGCTTCCTGGATTGCAGGGTGATTCCGGTCGGTCCGGGGCCGCTGATCATGCGGTGGTTGAATTGTTTTGACAAGGCTCAGGTGAGTCCATAGAATTGCGCGCTTATGTCGATACCCCCCCATAAATCTGCGCTTCCGCGACGCATTGATGCACGAAAATTGGTGCAGCGCGAGCAGCAACTGGACGGTACTGTTCCGCGAAACGAGCTTTCGCGACTGGTAGCGTCTACGGAGTCAGTAAAAGGTGATGTGGCAGTGACCCTGGCGTTTGCCAGAGATCTGCAGCGTAACCAGGTGGCTACCGGGCATCTTCAGTTGGAGGTGGAGCTGTTATGTCAGCGCTGCCTGCAGCCGGTGAGCGAGCAGATTGAGGCTGATATAGCCTGGGGCTTTGTGTGGTCGGAAGAGCAGGGCAAGTCATTGCCTAAATCTCTCGACCCGGTGATACAGGATGGCGATGAGCTGGATCTGTATCAGGCATTGGAAGATGAGATTTTGCTCAACTTGCCGATGGTGGCTTTCCACGACGAGGAATGTGTCTCCAAGGAGACCTTCAAGAGTGGTGGCGAGCAGCCGGAAGCGGTAGAGCAACAGGAAAACCCCTTTAAAGTACTGGAACAGTTGAAGGGTTCGTCAAACAAGTCTTGAGTTGGTCTTGAGAGATGTTTGAAGGGTTTGGGCTCGCCGGTAGGCGCCCCGGTTCCGGTGTAAACTGTTAGTTATGTTTAGGAGCACCAAATGGCTGTTCAGCAGAACAAAAAAACCCGTTCCCGTCGCGGCATGCGCCGCTCTCACGACGCTCTGAGCGGACCGACTCTGTCCGTTGATCCGACCACCGGTGAGAAGCACCACCGTCACCACGTGACCAAAGACGGTTTCTACCGTGGTCGCAAAGTGATTGACGTGGGCGGCTCTTCCGAAGAAGAGTAAGCTTTGTCCAGCCAATTACGATTGGCCGTGGATGCGATGGGCGGGGACTTAGGTCCCCGCTCTGTCGTTCCGGCCTGCGCAAGATTTCTTATCCGCTATCCCCAGGCAGAACTCAAACTGTTCGGCCCCCGCTCCCAGCTGCAATCCCTTCTGATCAAGCAACCCCCTTCGGTGCGTGAGCGCCTCGAGGTGGTCGACTGTGCCCAGGTGATTACCCAGGGGTGCAATCCGGTCCAGGCACTGCGCCACAAGCGCGAGTCCTCCATGGCGCGCGCACTGGAGGCGGTGAAGAGTGGTGATTGTGGCGCCATGGTGACTTCCGGTAACACCGGTGCGTTGCTTGCTCTCGGCCGCAGTATTCTCGGCACAGTTGAAGGTGTGCGCCGGCCGGCTTTGGGTAAATCCCTGCCGACGGCCGATGGCTCCTGTTTTCTGCTGGATCTGGGTGCGAACGTGGACTGCAGCGCTGAAGACCTGGTGCAGTTTGCTCGTCTCGGGCAGGAGGCGCAGCGGGTGTTCTCGGGTAAATCGGAACTGACCGTCGCGCTGCTAAATATCGGTGCCGAGGAGCACAAGGGAACCGAAGAGATTCGGCGTGCCGGCAAGATGCTGCAGGCTGAACCCTCGATTCATTACGTTGGGTTCGTCGAAGGGCACGATATTTTTACCGGTATCGTGGATGTGGTGGTGTGCAATGGCCTGATGGGTAATGTGGCCATGAAATCCGCCGAGGGCGTTATCCGACTCATAGGTCAGAAGACGTTCACGATTGACAAGAAGGCGCCGATCAAGCGCTTTTTTGGCCAATTAGCCATAAATCTGTTGCGAAAATGGCGCGCACAGCTAGAACCCGGTCGCTATAATGGCGCCAGCTTTTTGGGGCTGGAAGGCAACGTCATCAAGAGTCATGGCGGTGCCAGTAGCGAGGCGTTTTATCGCGCGATGCTGACCGCAAAAGAGTGTGCCGAATCGGATTTGGCACTGCAGCTGGGCCGGGCCATGGCGCTACAGGCACAGCAGCAGGCAGGATGTGATTAGGCCAAGCGCCTGATCGCATCGCGGTCTGAAACTTCCGGCCAGCCCCTTTTACTCAAGGCTTCACCCACTTGGTTAAAGGATGTTCCATGACCAACCCAGTTTTGGCGTTTGTATTTCCCGGCCAGGGCTCCCAGCAGATTGGTATGCTGGCGGAGGCCGCTGAGGCCTTCCCGGAAATCGGCGCAACCTTCTCTCAAGCTTCCTCGGTCCTCGGTTACGATCTGTGGGATCTGTGCCAGAACGGCGCGCAGGAAGATATCAATCTCACCGAGCGAACCCAGCCGCTGTTGCTTACCGCCAGCGTGGCGCTTTACCGTGCCTGGCAAGCCCAGGGTGGTGTGGCCCCTGCGCGCATGGCAGGTCACAGCCTTGGCGAATGGTCCGCACTGGTTTGTGCCGGCGTTTTGCAGTTTGAAGACGCTGTGCGTCTAGTCCGTGAGCGTGGCCGCCTGATGCAAGAGGCTGTACCCGCTGGCGAGGGCGCCATGGCTGCGGTCATTGGCCTGGATGATCAGGCAGTAGAAGCCGCTTGTGCCGAAGCTGCTCAGGGCGGCGTAGTAACCGCAGTCAATTACAACTCCCCGGGTCAGGTGGTCATCGCTGGTAGTGCGGCGGCCGTCGAGCGGGCGATTGAAGCCTGTAAGGCCGCCGGCGCCAAGCGCGCGCTACCGCTGCCCGTCAGCGCTCCATTCCATACAGAACTGATGCGCCCGGCGGCGGAAAAACTTGCGCCACAAATCGAGGCGACCGAGTTTCGCGCACCGGAAATCCCGGTAATCCATAACGTGCACGCCAAGCCGGAGAGTGATCCCGCGGCGATCAAGGCGCTGATGGTCGAGCAGATCTACAGCCCGGTTCGCTGGACCTCATGCGTTCAGGCGATGGCGGAGGCAGGTACCGAACAGCTGGTTGAATGTGGTCCAGGCAAAGTACTGGCCGGTTTGGCCAAGCGTATCGACCGCAGTCTCACCGCACACAATATTGAAACACCGGCACAGTTGTCGGAAGCCGTTAAATCCACCGCAGAATAATTACGAACCCGTCCGCTGTCACCTGTTCACAATACAGGTTGCAAAGGAGGGGAGTCGGGAGAAATTATGACTATTTCAACTTCACTTGAAGGCAAGGTTGCCCTCGTCACTGGCGCCAGTCGTGGCATCGGTGCAGCGATTGCAGACCTGCTGGGCGCTCAGGGTGCTATCGTCATCGGTACTGCTACCAGTGCCGGCGGCGCGGAAAAAATTTCTGCACGTTTTGCCGAGAAAGGTATCAAAGGTTCCGGTAAAGAACTGGACGTAACCAGTCTCGACAGCATCGCTGCTGTGCTGGAATCGGTTAAGGCAGAATTTGGTGCCCCCACCATCCTGGTGAACAACGCGGGTATTACCAAAGACAATCTCCTGATGCGCATGAAAGATGATGAGTGGGAAGATGTGTTGAACACCAACCTCACCGCTGTCTTCCGTGTAAGCAAAAGTTGTCTGCGTGATATGACCAAAGCCCGCTGGGGCCGCATCATCAACATCAGTTCCGTCGTGGGTAGTATGGGTAATGCGGGTCAGAGCAATTACGCGGCAACCAAGGCTGGCGTTGGCGGCTTCGCTCGCGCACTCGCGGCGGAAGTTGGCTCCCGCGGAATTACCGTAAACACCGTTGCGCCTGGTTTTATTGATACAGATATGACCAAGGTGCTGCCGGAAGCTCAGCGTGAAGCGCTGATGGGCAAGATTCCGCTGGGCCGCTTGGGTGCGCCGGAAGAGATTGCCTCTGTTGTTGCATTTTTGGCCAGCGATGCTGGTGGTTATGTGACCGGAGAGACCATTCATGTGAATGGCGGCATGTATATGGGTTGATTTTCTTTCGAGAAAATTGACGTAAGTGATTGATTGGTAAGTTAATTTTTATCATTCATGGGTTGCTGGGAGGCGGTGCATTACATCCCGAAAAAATCAGGGTACAATGCCGCCTCGCATTAACCGTTAGCTGTGTTAGCCGGTTACTGAATAACCACATGTCGTGGGTAAATTTTAAACAGTGACCAAAACAGATTTTTATCCACTAGGAGTTAAATTGAATCATGAGCAGCATTGAAGAGCGCGTAAAAAAGATCGTTGCTGAACAACTGGGCGTGAAGGAAGAAGATGTAAAACCTGAAGCATCCTTTGTTGAAGATCTGGGCGCTGACTCCCTCGACACAGTTGAGCTGGTAATGGCTTTGGAAGAGGAATTCGAAACTGAGATTCCTGACGAAGAAGCAGAAAAAATCACCACTGTTCAGCTGGCCATCGATTACATCAACCAGAACCTCGGTTGATTCCTGCTGGATAGCATAAGTATTGGGTAAGTGTTGCCCTTTACTGTTGTACTGTGAGAGCCGTTCTATGTTGCATAGCGCGGCTCTCCGTCTATTTGAACCTTGTAAAAAGCGACCGGTAAACGTTTTCGAGTAACCGGTGTGTTTGATTGATTTCGGGGGAGGCGCAAGTGACGCGTAGAAGAGTTGTTATTACCGGAATGGGCACCGTTAGCCCGCTGGGAAATACCCTGGAAGATACCTGGCCTGCATTGTTGGCAGGAAAAAGTGGTGTCGTTCCGATCGAGTCATTTGATGTATCGGCGTTTAGCACTCGCTTTGCCGCAACCGTAAAAAACTTTGACCCCGAGCCCCATATCGCGCAGAAAGAAGCGCGCAAGATGGATATATTTTTGCAGTATGGCCTGAGCGCCGCTATCCAGGCAGTGGAAGACAGCGGCCTGGAAGTGACCGATGCCAATGCACCGCGCGTTGGTGCCTGCATCGGTTCCGGGATGGGTGGCATTGCTGCCATCGAAAACAATGCCATGCTGATTGCGGAGAAGGGCCCCCGTCGGGTTTCTCCGTTCTTTGTGCCCGGCGCCATCATCAATATGGTTTCCGGCAATCTCTCTATTAAATACGGGATGAAAGGCCCAAACCTTTCGACCACCACGGCCTGTACTACCGGCACCCACGCCATCGGCCTGGGCATGCGTAGCATTCAATATGGCGATGCCGATGTGATGGTGTGCGGCGGAGCGGAAATGGTGACCACGCCTGTTGGTCTCGGTGGTTTCTGTGCGGCACGTGCACTGTCTACACGCAATGATGATCCGCAGAACGCCAGTCGCCCCTGGGACAAGGACCGTGACGGCTTTGTGCTGGGTGAGGGCGCTGGTGTGCTGGTGCTGGAAGAGTACGAGTTTGCCAAAGCGCGTGGAGCAAAGATTTATGCAGAGCTCATTGGTTTTGGTATGAGTGGTGACGCCCACCACATGACCTCGCCACCCGAAGATGGTGCCGGCGCAGCACTCTCCATGGAGAACGCGCTGAAGGATGCTGGCCTTGAGCCCTCTGCCGTGCAATACATCAATGCGCACGGAACCTCCACCCCGCTGGGTGATAAGGCGGAAATCGCTGCGGTGCGCTCGGTATTTGGCGGTAATCTGGATCAGCTCGCGGTGAGTTCCACGAAATCCATGACTGGTCACCTTCTGGGGGCAGCCGGTGCCATCGAGGCGATCTTCTCTGTGATGGCTCTGCAGGATCAGGTGGCACCGCCCACGATCAACCTCGATAACATCGATGAAAATTGCACGGGTGTGAACCTGGTGCCGCACAAGGCGCAGGAAATGAAAATCGACGCGGTGCTGTCGAATTCGTTTGGCTTTGGCGGTACCAATGGCTCGCTGGTTTTCCAGCGGGTCTAACCCGCCTCGGGGAGCTGGTCCTGCGCCGCGCGCACGGGCCAGCACCTGTTCCTATCCCCTGTGACACCGCCTCCTGTGACAAGTCCCTCGCCATTCTTTGTGTCTTCTACTGGCGGAACCGCGGGACCCCTGCCTTCTGACGCTGCGTTCTCCGCCGGTGTGCTGGAAACCATGCGCGCGCAGGGCGGTATTATCCCTCTCCTCGCCGGTCATATGGCGCGTCTCGCTCGTTCGGCCGCTCCAGCTCCGTCCACCCTCGAAACGATTCACGCCCAGGCGATCGCCATTGCCCAGCAGACTGCCGGCTGGTCGCAGGGTGCTCGAGTACGGCTCCGCTACGGCGTTGTGCAAGACAAAACGATATGGGACTTTGCCGTAGTGCCCCTGGAGCTGAAGTCGCCCTGGGCCCGCGGAGTGGCCTTGACACTCTGTAGCACCCGCGTGACGGAAGAGGCTTCGGTTTCCCCATTTGCAACCGGTGCTGCAGCGGGCGAATTGGCGGAACCGAGAAATGGCACTGCGCAGGATTCATTGCGCGGGTGTAAGTTACTCCAGCGGGATATTTACCGCCGTGCAGAAGAAGAGCTGGGTGCGCTCTCAGCTGACGTGGACAACGGCCTGTTTCAGGAAGGGATGCTGCAGGACAGTGCCGGTCATGTAATCGAGGGGTTGCGCAGCAACCTGTTGGTGTGGCGAAACGGTCACTGGATCACCCCAAGCCTGCGCAAATGCGGGGTTCGCGGGGTCATGCTCGAGTGGCTGGCGGGACGGGTCAAAATCAGGGAAGATGACCTCCTGATTGCGGATATTGAACAGGCTGAGGAACTCGCGGTCTGTAATGCTGTGCGCGGAGTGGTGCCAGTGGTGCAACTATCCCTCGAAGTAGGGGCGCCATCCGGAACCGCCAGGGTTTTGAAAAACGGCCCGGCTACCCGCAGTGTTCAGGCGATGATTGCTGACGCGCTGTGGTAACTGAGCTCTCTGGCCCGCATAACCGTCCAGAATCCATCGCAGTAACAATTGGTTGTACAAAACGTGGCGAACAAAAACGGCAAATCGGCCGAAAAAATAAAAGCGAAACGCAACGCGAAAAAGCGCGCTGATAGTAGTCGCCTCGGCAGGTGGCTCCGTGGATTCCTGCTGCTATTTCTCCTCGGCGTGGCCGGCGGTGGGGTAGCCTTCTGGTCTGCGCAGAACGCGCTGATCAAGCCGCTTGAGGTTCCGGTCGATGGTTTTCGTATGGATGTCGAGACCGGTAGTAATCTCTCCAGAGTCTTGACACGCCTTGAGTCGGAGGGCGTACTGCGCTCACCGCTCTGGGTGCGGCTGTATGCGCGCGTAAAAGACCAGAGCAGTATTCATCCCGGTGAATACATGATTCCTGCGGGCAGCAATGCCATGGATCTTGTGGCAAGGCTCAATCGTGGCGATGTTACCCGCTACCGCGTCACCATTGTCGAGGGCTGGACTTTCGCGCAGGCGCTTTCTCAGATCCGCAATTCCAACAAGATTCGTCAGACGGACGCGGGAGCATCCGTAGATGCCGCAGCGAAAGAGCTGGGGCTTGAAGGCAATCCAGAAGGCCGCATTTTCCCGGATACTTATATTTACCGCTCCGGCGCTTCGGACTTGGATCTGTTGCGCCAGGCTGCCGAGCGTATGGATTCGGTGCTGGCGCAGGAGTGGGAAAATCGCGCTGAAAACCTTCCCTACAAAGACGCTTACGAGGCGTTGATCATGGCTTCCATCGTGGAAAAGGAAACCGGTGTGCCCTGGGAGCGCGATGAAATCGCAGGCGTGTTTGTGCGGCGCCTGGACCGCGGCATGCGGTTGCAGACTGACCCTACGGTTATTTATGGGTTAGGCGACAATTATGATGGCAACCTGCGCCGCAAAGACTTGCGTAATGCTACGCCCTATAACACTTACGTGATTGGCGGAATGCCACCCACGCCCATCGCATTGCCGGGGCGTGAAGCTATCCATGCGGCGCTAAACCCTAAAGATGGCAACAGTTTATACTTTGTTGCCAAGGGCGATGGCTCTCATCACTTTTCCTCGACGCTGAACGAACACAACCGCGCGGTGCGCGAATATCAGTTGAAGCGTCGATCCGATTACCGCTCCAGTCCGGTAAAGAACTCAGACAGCGATTAATTAGAGAACCGGAAGTAAACCCGGTCGACAGAGATTTCATGTCACAACAGACTTCAGGCAAATTTATTACCCTCGAGGGGGGAGAGGGCGTTGGTAAGTCCACCAACCTCCGATTTATTACCGAGTGGCTCGAACGCCAGGGAATCGAATTCGTCCAGACCCGTGAACCCGGCGGCACACCGTTGGCAGAACAGCTGCGTACGCTGCTGCTGGAAAAGCGCGAGGAATCCGTGGACCCCACGGCAGAATTGCTGATGGTGTTTGCCGCACGAGCGCAGCACCTTAACCAGGTTATCAAACCTGCACTCGCCGATGGCAAATGGGTGATTTGCGATCGCTTTACCGATGCCACTTATGCATACCAAGGCGGCGGACGCGGTTTGGACCGTGCCATGATTGGTGAGCTGGAACAATTGGTTCAGGGAGACCTGCGGCCAGATCGCGTGCTGTTGCTGGATCTGGACCCGAAAATCGGGCTGCAGAGAGCGGCGGCGACCGGTGAGGCCGATCGATTTGAAAGTGAGCAGGCCGCATTCTTCCGCAAGGTCCGCGCAGCCTACCGCGCACGTGCTGAGGCCGCACCCGACCGCTATGCACTGATTGACGCATCTCTGCCGCTGCAGGATGTGCAGGCGCATCTGGCACGCGAACTTGAAGCCATTGCGGGTGATCAATGAGCAAAGTGTCTGATAAGGCTGAAACCACTGTCGAAGCGCCTATACCGATTCCTTCGCCATTGCCTTGGCAGGCGTCGCAGTGGCAGCGCCTGGGGGCCCAGTGGACTGCCGGGCGTTGCCCGCACGCGCTGCTACTTAGCGGGCAGCCAGGCCTGGGCAAGCGACGGTTTGCCGATGCCTTTGCAGCTATCTTGTTGTGCGACCAGCCGCGTCACGGTCTTGCCTGTGGCGAATGCCGTGGCTGTCATCTGCGGATTGCTGGCTCGCATCCGGATTTTATCCGTGTGGTGCCGGAAAAAGAGCAGGGGCCGCTCAAGGTCGAGCAGATTCGTGAACTCGGGGAGTTTGTCGGGCGCACCAGTGCGCGCGAAGGGGCCCGGGTGGTTTGGCTAGCTCCCGCTGAGTCCATGAATATCAATGCGGCCAACGCGCTGCTGAAAAATCTTGAGGAGCCCTCGGGTTCGGTGATCTTTTTGTTGATCACCGATAACCCCTCCGGTCTGCTGCCGACCATTCGCAGTCGCTGCCAGACCATCGCCTTTCCGGTACCGCCACAACAGTCCTCTCTACGCTGGTTGAGCGACAGTGGTGTTGAGGGTGAGCAGGCCAGCAGTGCACTATCGCTCGCAGGCGGGGCGCCGTTGCTGGCGGTGAGACTCATGGAGCCGGAAGCCCGGGAAATTCGCGATCAGTTTCTGGCAGATATCACTGCGCTTACCCGTGGCGATGAGAATCCGGTGACCCTGGCTGGGCGCTGGGAATCCCCGGGGGAGGGCGCGGACCTGAATCTGCTGTTGCAGTTCTGGCAAAGCTGGCTGGGGCAAATGCTGAAGGCGCGCAGTACCGATGAGGCGGCGGATGCGCCGGTGATGGCACTCTTGCAGCGCTTGCCGGGCTCGGGTCCGGAGAGCCAGCGCCCGTTATTTGCGTTTTACGACCAGCTATTGAAAGCCCGTGGCCTGCTGAGCGGCAACAGCAACCCCAACAAGCGCCTGTTGATGGAAGAGCTGTTGATTCGCTGGTCTGCGCTTTTTCGCTAGGGAGATGGAGGTATCACCAATACGGTGTGGCAGTAGACAGGGCGCGCGCAGCCGGGGTAAGTTACCAGTTGGCGCGGAATAGTGCGTTGCGGGCCTTTTTGTTGCGCCCAATTGCGCGAAAAATCAACAATGCTAAGCACAAGAAAAACCGGTTGTATCCGAAACGGGGTCAAATATGAAAGGTATGGGGGGCGGTGCCCGCAACGGTATCCTGTCGCTGAAAATTCAGGACAAATCCGTGCTGTATGCGGCGTATATGCCGTTCGTGAAGAATGGTGGCCTGTTCATCAATACCGACAAAACCTACAGCCTCGGCGATGAGGTTTTTCTGCTGTTGAGCCTGATGGATGAACCGGAAAAGCTACCGGTTGCCGGCAAGGTAGTATGGATTACTCCTAATGGTGCACAGGGTAACCGCACTCCGGGTATTGGTATCCAGTTCAGCGACAAGGAAAATACTGCCCAGAGCAAGATCGAGACGCTGTTGGCAGGGTCGCTGGAGTCCAGTCGTCCCACCCACACCCTGTAATACTGCCTGCCGGGGCATATTTCGTGCCCCCGTTTCCTGCCTTGCATGGTCCGGTGCCAGAGCGCGCGTACCGGACATTCTATCTGTATAATTCCCAACTTCGTTTTTCCGCCCGCTGTGGTTCGCGCCGCGGGGGCTCATTTACAGGCGCATGCCTGTACCAATAGAAAGAGTGTCATGCTGGTAGATTCTCACTGTCATCTCGACAGACTCAAGCTGGACAAATTTGATGGCGACCTGGACGCCGTGCTCGAGCTGGCGCGCAGCCGGGGTGTGGGCAAGTTTTTGTGTGTCGGCATCAGCGTGGAAAACGTCGACGATGTGGTCGATATTGCCGGCCGCTATGACGATGTAGTGTGCTCCGTGGGTGTCCACCCACTGGACGTGGAATCCGGGCTTGCCGACGTGGACAAGCTCAAATCCCTCTCGACGCGCCCCAACGTGGTCGCCCTCGGCGAAACCGGGCTCGACTACTACTACAGCACCGAGACCCGAGAGGTGCAGCAGCAGAGCTTTATCGCTCACCTGCAGGCTGCCAAAGAGGTTGCTCTGCCGGTAATCGTGCACACGCGGGATGCGCGCCAGGACACCATCGACCTTATCCGTGAGCACGGCAGTCGCGAGCACGCTGGCGTCCTGCATTGCTTTACCGAGAGCTGGGACATGGCCAAGGCCGCTCTGGACCTTAACTACTACATCTCTCTGTCTGGCATCGTGACCTTCAAGAATGCGGAAGAGCTTCGTGAAGTCGCGAAACAGGTGCCGCTGGATCGCCTGCTGGTAGAAACCGATTCTCCCTATCTCGCACCGGTGCCTTACCGTGGCAAGCCAAACATTCCGGCTTATGTGCGGGAAGTGGCCGAGTTTATTGCAGAGCTCCGAGGTATTTCCTATGAAGAGCTCGCGGCCATTACCAGCGAAAACTTCTTCCGTCTTTTTCCCCGCGCTGCTTAGGTGCGGGCCCTGAACTCTTAGGATTAATCTTTATGTTGCAACAGCAATTGCAGACCATGCTGGCACTGCAGGACGAGATCAATACGCTGGTCAATGAACACTGGCGCGAGCAGAACTTTGCCTGGTATCGCGCCATCTGGGTGGAGAGCGCTGAGCTGCTCGATCACTACGGATGGAAGTGGTGGAAAAAACAGCAGCCGGAGATGGAGCAGGTCAAGCTGGAGCTGGTCGACATCTGGCACTTTGGGTTGAGCCTGGAACTGCAGCAGGGTAGTCCGGAAGCCGTCGCGGAAAAAATGGAGCGGCAGCTCTCCGCCAAGCAACCGGTGGCGGGTGGCTTCCGCGAAAACCTGGAGGCTTTTACCCTGAATACGCTTTCCACCAAGCAGTTCGATCTGGTTGGATTTGCACAATTAATGGCCGATTGTGAAATGCCGTTCGAGGATCTGTACCGCCGCTACGTTGGTAAAAATGTCCTGAACCGTTTCCGTCAGGACCACGGCTACAAAGACGGCACCTACGAGAAACTGTGGGGCGGCAGGGAAGACAATGAACACCTGGCAGAGATCGCTGAATCTTTAGACAGTGCAGCAGAAAATTTCAGCAATCAGCTGTATACGGCGCTGAAAAGCCGTTATCCGGGCTCTCAGAAGGATTTGGCCTGATAACTTGCGACCAAAGGATAATGCATTTAATTTGCCAGGCCCTATAATGCGGGCGCCTGAAAACAACGGAGATACATCGTGAAAGCACCTGTTCGTGTTGCAGTTACCGGCGCCGCCGGTCAGATCAGCTACTCGCTGCTGTTCCGCATCGCTTCCGGCGAAATGCTGGGTAAGGATCAACCAGTTATTCTTCAGCTGCTGGAAATTACCCCGGCACTGGAAGCGCTGAAAGGCGTAGCCATGGAGCTTGAAGATTGTGCCTTCCCGCTGCTGGCCGGCATCGTACAGAGCGACGACGCGACCGTTGCCTTCAAGGACGCCGAATACGCGCTGCTGGTTGGCGCGCGTCCGCGTGGACCGGGCATGGAGCGTAAGGATCTGCTGGAAGCCAACGCCGCGATCTTCTCCGCTCAGGGTAAAGCCCTGAACGACGTTGCTGCGCGCAATGTGAAAGTTCTGGTAGTCGGCAACCCGGCCAACACCAACGCACTGATCGCCCAGCGCAACGCGCCGGACCTGGATCCGCGTAACTTCACCGCCATGACCCGTCTGGACCACAACCGTGCCCTGACTCAACTGGCCAACAAGACCGATTCCACCGTCAACGACATCACCCACATGACCATCTGGGGCAACCACTCTGCTACCCAGTACCCGGACCTGCACCAGGTTAAGGTCAAGGGCGAAGACGCCATGGGCAAAGTTGAGCAGGAGTGGTACGAAAACGACTTCATCCCGACTGTGCAGCAGCGCGGTGCGGCCATCATCAAGGCTCGTGGTGCGTCCTCTGCAGCTTCTGCTGCCAACGCCGCCATCGACCACATGCGCGACTGGGCACTGGGTTCCGCCGAAGGCGACTGGACCAGCATGGGCGTGTACAGCGACGGTTCTTATGGCATCCAGGAAGGTCTGATCTACTCCTTCCCGGTTGTGTGCAAGAACGGCGACTGGGAAATCGTACAGGGCGTGGACATCAATGATTTCTCCCGTGAGAAGATGACTGCGACCGAGACCGAGCTGGCAGAAGAGCGCGATGCCGTTGCGCACCTGCTGCCCTGATTTCGTCGACTGACACAGTCGCGAAAACGAAAAAACCCGCTCAATGTGCGGGTTTTTTTATGCCTCGAAGTTTCTGACGGTGAAATCAGAACTTCACGTTTTAGAACTTTACGTTCCGGGGCGTGCGAGGGAAGGGGATTACATCGCGGATGTTACCCATACCGGTGACATAGGAAACAATGCGGTCAAAGCCAAGGCCGAAACCGCCGTGCGGTACGGTGCCGTAGCGACGCAGATCCCGGTACCAGTCCAGGTGCTCCTTGGGGATGTCCATTTCATCCATCCGGGCATCCAGCTTGTCCAGGCGCTCTTCGCGCTGGGAACCGCCGATGATCTCGCCGATTCCGGGGGCGAGAACATCCATGGCCGCAACGGTCTTGCCGTCGTCGTTCATGCGCATGTAGAACGCTTTGATGTCCTTGGGGTAGTTGAGCACGATTACCGGCTTCTTGAAGTGCTTCTCGGCCAGATAGCGTTCGTGCTCAGAAGCGAGGTCGATACCCCAGGAAACCGGGAACTCGAACTTCTCTTTGCAGTTTTCCAGGATCTCGATGGCCTCGCAGTAATTGATACGCGCGAAGTCATTGTCGATGATGTTTTCCAGGCGCGAGATGGCTTCCTTGTCGATGCGCTGGGCAAAGAATGCCATGTCGTCCGGACGCTCTTCCAGAACCGCACGGAATACATATTTCAGCATTTCTTCTGCAAGGTTGGCGCAGTCCGCCAGGTCTGCAAACGCGATTTCCGGCTCCACCATCCAGAATTCCGCCAGGTGGCGGGTGGTATTGGAGTTCTCTGCGCGGAAGGTGGGACCGAAGGTGTACACCTTGGACAGCGCCAGACAGTAGCTTTCCACGTTCAGCTGGCCGGATACGGTGAGGAAGGTTTCCTCGCCGAAGAAATCCTCTGAGTAGTCCACCTCACCCTTGTCGGTCAGGGGCAGGTTGGTCTGGTCGAGGGTACTCACCCGGAACATCTCACCCGCGCCTTCACAGTCGGAAGCGGTAATAATCGGCGTGTGAATGTAGTTGAACCCGCGCTCATGGAAGAAGCGGTGCACGGCCTGGGCGATGCAGTTGCGCACTCGCGCCACGGCGCCGCTCACATTGGTCCGCGGACGCAGGTGAGCGTGTTCGCGAAGGTGCTCCATCGTGTGGCGCTTGGGGGACATGGGGTAAGTGTCCGGATCTTCCACCCAGCCAACAACGGTGACGCTGGAGGCGAGCAATTCGATGGACTGGCCCTTGCCCTCGGAAGGCTTGATGGTGCCTTCAATATCGACTGCGCAACCCGTAGTGAGGCGAAGAACTTCGGACTGGTAATTGTTGATGGAAGACTCCACCACCACCTGGATCGGGTCGAAGCAGCTGCCGTCATGAACGGCGAGGAAAGACAGGCCCGCCTTGGAATCGCGGCGGGTACGGATCCAGCCCTGAACGCGGGCAGGCTCGCCTTCGCGCTGGGTGGATTTCAAAAGAGTGTCGATAGATTCAACTTGCATGATGGTGCTCTTGTTGTTCGCGTTTGCTGGTGTCGCCTAGGCCGGGCCGATCTTTGGGGCCCGAGTGCCTCATCCCGGATAGTCTTACCCCGGATATCCTCACGCGGCTATTTATGCAGGTCGTAAACGCGGCTTGTGGCCACGTACGGCAATTAGCGCGGGCATCTTGCCCCCTGATAGCACGAAAATCCAGTCCCCGAAGTTAGGCTTTGTGCTGGGTGTCGTGACCGCCCGGTACGCTATTCGCCTGTGAGTGTAGTTTATTGCGCAAAACGAGGTAGGGAAGGGAACCTTTCGGCAGATTGTGCGGGGAATCGTGACTCTTTGTTCCCTAAAGCCCTGTCCTACACTGAAAATGTCACAGTGATGGATGATGTTCCCATGGTCAAAGAAGTCGGCGGCGCGCGCGGGCGTCGGGCCTGTATCCTTCTCGCGCCTAATCAGTCCCTCTCCATGGCGGGGAACCTCTGGGTATTTATCTCCCTGGTCGCAGTATCCCTCGGTATAAGCGTGGCTTTTGCGCTGGCTGGCGCGTGGATGGTAATTCCATTTGCTGGCCTTGAAGTGCTTCTCCTCGGCGTTTTGTTCGGATACGTGTATATGGAGGGGACTCGCCGTGAGGTGATCCAGATCAGTGATGAGCGCGTAGTGCTGGATACCAGCCGCGGCAGCCTAAAGCGCCCGGTGTATCACACTGAATTTGACCGCGAGAGCCTTGCGGTACTGGTGCGAATGGGGCCGAGCCCCACGGAGCCGTCTTCGGTTACCTTCACCGGCCCTGAAGGCTGCCTCGAAATTGGTGAATTCCTTACTGATGCGGAAAAAGCGGCATTGGTGGAAAAGCTTGGTAGTTGTGGTTTGCGCGCGCGCAAAGAACAATGCTACAGATTACAAGATTTCTGAGTCCGCGGTAGCGTTAAGGAAAAACGCCTTTGCTGCTTGCAGGGTTCAAACGGATATAATGCGCCGGGCCCACCTCGAATGAGGTGGGCCTTTTTACAGCGTTCAATGATTCATCAGGGGAGAGACCATGGCACATCCTAAAATCGGCAACCTCGCACCGGTATTTACACTGAAAAACCAGAATGGTGAAAAGGTGTCGCTCAAGGATTTTCGGGGCAAGAAAAATGTGGTGCTGTATTTCTACCCCAAGGCGCTCACTCCGGGATGTACCACCCAGGCCTGTGGTATCCGCGACAGCGCGGATGAGCTGGAAAAGCGTGATACCGTCGTTCTCGGCCTGAGCCCGGATCCGGAAGCCAAGTTGCACAAGTTTATGGAAAAGCATGAACTCAACTTTGATCTGCTGGCCGATGAAGATCATAAAATTGCCGATAAATATGGTTGCTGGGGCCTCAAGAAGTTCATGGGTAGGGAATTTATGGGGCTGATTCGCACCACTTTTATCATTGATAAGGAAGGGCGTCTCCAGCACATCATGGACAAGTTCAAGACCAAAACCCATCACGACGACCTGCTGAAATGGCTGGATGAAAACCTGGCCTGAGCCTTCACGGGGACAGGAGTTCATTGGTTGCGGCTCGATGTGCGCCCGAGGTGTGGCTCTATCGGGCCATTGGGCCTGCAAAATAGCTGCCCTCTAACTCTGTCGAGTGGCAGGAAAGTCATCTTGGTCACAAGCTGCAGCGTGGCGGCAGTATCTTTTTGTGCAGGAATTAAAAAAAATTTACTGTCGTCCCTTGCATTATCCCCAGATGGTCTATACTGGCTTGTGTAAAGGAGCGCCGCTCAACCGTCTGGCCCAGAGCGATTGGGTGTGGTGCGAGGAAGTAGTACAAAAATCATTCACTCTGGGTAGGCTTCGATGCCTGTTTTCAGGTGCGCCCCCGCACCCAGGTAGTAGCCAGCACTAGCAATCACGCGTTATATTGCTGGCAGTGGTATTCAGGGACTCGCAGGAAGCGGGCGTAGAACAATAACCGCGGCTCAAGGAACCCATCAAGGAGCAGCTCAATGAACCATATTCAGCCAGACCAAGCTTCGCTCTCAGAAGACAAACCCCTGCAGCAGGCAAGATTGTCGGGTGATCCGAACATTCTTGATCAGCTGCTGGCGCCACCGGAGGCAACCAGCTTCGGTATCGCCGCTCGAGTCATCGACGTGCTGGAACAACGGATTGGAAAGGCATCTCTGGCCATTCGCCCGGTGGCATCTGACCTCAGTATGTCTACCCGGACCCTGCAGCGTCGCTTGCAGGAACACAACCTGAGTTTCGCCTCTCTGCGCGATCACGTGCGTTTCCGCCACGCAGTGCACTTCCTGAAAGATACTGCACTGAGCGTCGACGGCATTTCCCGTATTCTCGACTTCTCTGACAGAACCAGCTTTACCAGTGCCTTCAAGCGCTGGACCGGTATGTCCCCGACGGGGTATCGCCGGCAGGTTCGTCAGCGCTTCTAAAGGATCACTGGAAAACTACTGCGCGTGCGCCTGGCGCCGCCCGGCGGTACTCGGAATGCTCATGTACTAAAGTACACTCCGCTTCCTCTGTTCCGGCGGTCAGCACCAGACACCCGCTCGCTACGTTTTTCAGCGATCCTTAACAGACTAATACCTCGCATCACGTAATCCAGAGTTCCGGTAAACACCGGTGCTCTGGATTGCCTCATTTTGTCAAAGCCGTTAGAGTTGGCTCCAGAATTTTTACTGACTCTATTGAGGTTTAGACCATGGATTTCTTTATTCCTGCTGCAATGGCACAAGAGGCGGCTCCGGCTCCCCAGGGTAACCCGCTGATCACCCTGCTGATGTTCGGTGGCCTGTTTGTGTTTATGTGGCTGTTTATTATTCGCCCACAGCGCAAGCGCCAGAAAGAGCACCAGGAACTGGTAGGTGCCCTGAAAAAGGGTGATGAGGTCGTAATGACCAGCGGCATGTTGGGCCGTGTCGAAAAAGTAGACGACGACTACCTGATTCTGGAAGTAGCCGACAATATGAAGCTTAAGTTCCAGAAGGTTGCCGTGCATGCGGTATTGCCCAAAGGCACCATCAAGAACATCTGATCCGGGCTGCGCGATTATGCCAACGGCAAAATTGGCCTGCGCATCCAGACAAGAAACCCGGCGCTTGCCGGGTTTTTTTATGGATGAAAACAATAAATGCAATTTCGACTTGGGGAGCAGAGTACCGTGAAAATCCAGTATCCAGCGCGAGAGCGCCTTGCCAACCTGCCGACGCCATTACAACCTCTCGACAAGATCAGCGAACGGTTCTCGCTGCCCCATGGCGGGCCGAAAATCTGGATCAAGCGCGACGACCTTACAGAGAGTGCCATGTCCGGCAACAAGTTGCGGAAGCTGGAATTCATCATTGCGGAAGCCCGCGCCCGCGGTTGTAACACCCTGATTACCTGCGGCGGGGAGCAGTCCAATCACTGTCGCGCTACCGCGCTTGCGGCTGCCAAAGTGGGGCTCAAGGCGCACCTGATTTTGCGGCAGGGGCGGAGTGATGCAGCGGGCGTGCCGGATGGCAATCTATTGGTGGATTACCTGGCAGGCGCAGAGGTGTCCATCTATCCACTCCGTGAATATCTGGATAGCCTGCCACAGCTGTTTGAGCATTGGTCCGCGTATTACGAGCAGCAGGGCGACCGCGCACTGTGCATACCTACTGGCGGCAGTGACGGGCTGGGAATATGGGGCTATCTGCTCGGCACGGAAGAGCTTCTGGCGGACTGTAAAGCGGCGGGATTTGCACCAGACAGTGTTGTGTGTGCCAGCGGGAGTGGCGGTACGCAGGCGGGCCTCACCCTCGGTTGTCAGTTGTTTGAAAGCGGTGCCGAGGTCACAGGCTATGCCGTTTGTGATGATGCCGAGTATTTTGTAAACAAGGTTGCTGCCGACGTGCAAGACTGGGCCGATCGTTATCGGCAATCGTTTACCCTGGATGAAAATCGGATCCATGTGATCGACGACTACATCGGGCCCGGGTATGCCATTGCGACCGAAGAAATTTACCAGACGATTGCCCTGGCGGCGCAACTTGAAGGCATATTGCTCGACCCCGTTTACACCGGCAAAGCCTTTCATGGCATGTTGCAGGATATACAGCGCGGGCACTACGCAGGCTGCCAAAACTTGGTGTTTATGCATACTGGCGGCCAGTTCGGGATATTTCCGCAGCGCTCGGGCTTTCAAAAAAGCTGGTCGCCGGCACAGTCGGGGTAAGCGGCAATTCTATTTCGCACTGTGCCAGCCGAGGCGCAACATCGTGTAAACTTTTGCGACAGAATTGCCAAATTTGGCAAAACAGTTAGTAAATTGATCAAAACGTGGCAGCAATAAAGGCTATGATGCTGATAATTGGCGGATTACTGTTCTATATGGAATGAAGCTGCTAATCTGCGCGGCAATGAATGGCGCCCGGCTATTTTTACGGTTCTTTTATCTCTGTTCGTCTGGCATCAAGACAGCAGAGTGGGCACAGTCTTCGATCGAGTTTCGTTCGATCATGACGCGGTCATTCTGGTGATGATTTAATCAAAATAATAGGTAGTTGGGGGTTGGTTTGGAATCATTCAATCATTTGTTGTTATCCCTGGATGGGATGCTGGGCTCGGCGGCCTGGTTTCCCTGGGTGCTGTTAGGGGTAGGTTTTTTCTTCACTATCTACCTCGGCTTCCCGCAGATTCGCTATTTTGGTCACGCGATTAAAATCGTTCAGGGAAAATACGACAAGCCCAGTGATCCCGGCGATACCTCGCACTTTCAGGCGTTATCCACTGCGCTGTCTGGTACTGTTGGTACCGGTAATATCGGTGGTGTGGGCCTCGCCATTTTCCTGGGTGGGCCGGCAGCACTGTTCTGGATGTGGGTTACGGCCTTTCTTGGGATGACGACAAAGTTTGTCGAAGTAACCCTTTCGCATAAATACCGTATCAAAGCCGCAGACGGTTACTATGCGGGTGGCCCCATGTTCTACATGGAGCGACGCCTGAACATGAAGTGGCTGGCGGTGATCTTCGCTATCGCCACGGTGATCAGCTCCTTTGGTACCGGCAGCCTGCCGCAGGTAAACAACATTGCCCAGGCCATGTACGACACCTTTGGTCTCAGTAAAATGCTGACCGGCGGTGTACTGGCGATTCTGCTGGGCATGGTGATCATTGGTGGTATTACCCGTATTGCCAAAGTCACCTCTACCATTGTTCCGGTGATGGCGGCCTTGTACATCGTAGGTGCGCTGGCAGTCATCCTCTACAACTATCAGAACATCATTCCATCCTTTGCGGCGGTGTTCTCCGACGCCTTCAACGGCAGTGCTGCAATGGGTGGCTTCCTTGGTGCCAGCTTTGCGTACGCTTTCAACCGTGGCGTGAACCGCGGGTTGTTTTCCAACGAAGCGGGTCAGGGCTCTGCACCCATTGCGCACGCCTCGG
This sequence comes from Microbulbifer elongatus, assembly GCF_020524885.1. Taxonomy (GTDB): domain Bacteria; phylum Pseudomonadota; class Gammaproteobacteria; order Pseudomonadales; family Cellvibrionaceae; genus Microbulbifer; species Microbulbifer elongatus_A. The sequence goes on from NZ_JAIVKJ010000001.1 coordinate 1,579,964, forward strand.
CCCGAGCCGATGAGCCGGTTTCCGAGGGCATGGTTTCCCTGCTGGAGCCGTTTATCGATACTCTGATTATCTGTACGCTCACCGGCCTGGTGATCCTTTCTTCCGGCGTGTGGACAGAGAAGCATATGAACCGTTTTGAGCGTGCGGATATGCGCGTACTGGCGGGAGAGTATACGGATAAGGATGAAGCGGATGTTAAGCAGCTGTTCGGTTTCCTGAGTGGGCTGGACAGTGATGTGCGCACTTATACCGGTACCATCGTGGTTGCCGATGGCCAGCCATTGAACAAGAACGAGTTCACCTTAATCAATGCGCGCTCTGTGGCGGAAGGTGTTGAGTTCCGGGTAGGGGACGACAACTTCTCCGGTGTCTTGAATGTAAACGACGGGCGCCTGGTGAATCCGAATGTGGAAGTATGGGGTAACTCATTGTTGCACTCGGTGGCACTGACCAACCGCGCTTTCCAGAAGGGTTTCTTCGGAGAGTACGGCAGCTACATCGTGACGCTGGGTATCCTTTTGTTTGCCTTCTCGACAGCCATCGCCTGGTCTTATTACGGCGACCGCTCGATGATCTATCTGTTCGGGCCCAAGGCGGTAATGCCGTACCGGCTGGTGTACGTGGTAGCATTTTTCTGGGCCGCTATCGAGGACACCACGGTCATCTGGAACCTGTCGGCAGTGGCGATCGTATTGATGACCTTGCCCAACCTGTTTGGTATCTCGATACTCGCACGAGAAATGAAGGATACGGTCAAGGATTACTGGAAAGATCCTAGCCACAAGTAGTAATAGGCAAAGCACAAAAAACCCGGCAAATTGCCGGGTTTTTTTATTAGCTCAGGAAGCGGGATTAGCTACACATTCAGCAGCAGGTATTCGCGCTCCCAGGAGCTGATTACCCGGTTGAACTCTTCATACTCATCGCGCTTGATCGCGGCCCATGCCCGGACGAAGGTGTCGCCGAACATTTCCACGGCCTCCGGGCATTCGGCAAGCAGGCTCAGGGCGTGTTCCTGCGTTCGCGGCAGGGTGATCGGCTCAGAAGAGCAGTCTCCTTTATAGGGATCACTCGGCTTGATCTTGTTCATCATACCGAGATAGCCGCATGCCAGTGAGGTTGCGATTGCCAGGTAGGGGTTACAGTCGGCGCCCGGGAAGCGGTTTTCCAGGCGCTTTGCCTGAGGCGAGCTATCTGGTACCCGCAGTCCTGTGGTGCGGTTGTCGTACCCCCAATGCAGGCTGGTCGGGGCTGCCATTTCCGGGGTAAACCGACGGTAAGAGTTCACGTTGGGGGCAAAGAAAGTGATAAAGCCCGGGGTGTACTTCTGCATACCACCGATAAAGTGCATGAAGCGCTCATTTTCTTTGCCGTCTTCGTCCACGAAGATGTTTTTGCCGGTTTTGATGTCGATGATGCTCTGGTGCAGGTGCAGCGCACTGCCGGGCTCATCTTCCATCGGCTTTGCCATAAAGGTGGCGTAGATGCCGTGGCGCAGTGCGGTTTCGCGCACTGTGCGCTTGAAGGTGAACACCTGATCGGCGAGTTTCAGTGGGTCGCCGTGCAGGAAGTTGATTTCCATCTGCGCGGTGCCGGACTCGTGAATAAGGGTGTCTACGTCCAGGCCCTGCGCTTCGCAGAAATCGTACATGTCCTCGATGATCGGCTCGTACTCGTTAGCCGCATCGATACTGTAGGACTGCCGTGTTTTTTCGGTGCGCCCGGAGCGTCCCACGGGGGCGGAGAGCTTTTCATCCGGGTCCAGGTTGCGTTTTACAAGATAGAACTCCACCTCGGGTGCAACGACGGGCTGCCAGCCCTGTTCCGCATACTTCTCCAGAACAAACTTGAGAATGTTTCGGGTGCTGATTGGGTGAGGCTTGCCATCACGGGTGTAGCAATCGTGAATGATCTGGGCGGTGGGTTCGTTGGCCCACGGGTTGAGGCGGATGGATTCCGGGTCCGGAACAAGCAGCATGTCGGTATCCGCGGGGTCTACCAGTTCATTGTGTTCGTCGACGTAGTCGCCGGTCACTGTCTGAACCAGGATACTTTCTGGCAGGCGGCTGTCTTCGGTAAGGAATTTATCCGTTGGGGTAAATTTGCCCCGCGCATTTCCGGACATGTCCGGTACCAGGCACTCGACCTCGGAAATGGAGTGTTCTGCGAGCCACTGGGTAATCTTGTCCATTGTACACCTAGCTGATAGAAGGTCTTTCCCCGAACGGGGTTCATTAGTATATATCCCGCCCAATCAACGCAAATAGTGGGGCTGAAGGGCGCGGGGCGCAGTCCTTTATGAAAGTTTTTCTGTCTGCGCACTTTGATTATGACAAGAAACCGAATTATCATTCAAGAAATATTGAATAATGCTTCGGTTTATTTGGTTGGCTGGCCGTCTGTTAACAACAAGTCTGTTAACAACAAGTAGCGTGCACAGAAAAGTGGCGCACACAGGCGCTGGCCTGTTCGCATATAAACCGGCAACTACCTGATTGTTTTGGAGAATGTCCATGTCCGAGAGCGGAACTGTTACCAAGCTGCTTGGCCACACTGATTCCTATTACGCTGCAAGCGCCAATGGCGCGCCTTTCTACGGTGCACTTGAAGGCGGGGTTGAGGCAGATGTGTGCATTATTGGTGCAGGGTACACAGGCCTGTCTTCGGCGCTGCATCTGGCAGAGCGCGGATTCAAGGTGGTGGTCCTGGAGGCGGAACGCATCGGCTGGGGGGCATCCGGGCGCAATGGCGGGCATGTAGGAGTAGGGCAGCGCAAGGGACAGGAAGACCTGGAAAAGATGTTCGGCCTGGATACCGCGAAATCCCTTTGGGATATGGGGCTTGAGGCGGTGCAGCTGGTCGAGGATCTCATCCGTAAACATGACATCCAGTGCGACCTCAAGCGCGGCATCATGCACCTGGCCGCCAAGCCAAGTCATGATGCGTGGCTGAAAGAAGAGGTCGAGCTGCTTAACGAGCGCTATGGCTACAGCAAGATGCGCTATGCGGATAAAGGCGAAGTGCGTTCACTGGTTGGTTCTGATCGCTTCCATGGAGGTCAGATCGACGAAGGCTCCCTGCATCTACACCCGCTCAACTATGCCCTGGGTCTTGCCGACGCGGCGGCCAAAGCGGGTGTCACTTTTTATGAACACAGCCGGGTTACCGATTACCGCGGTGGCAGCCCCTGTCTGGTGAATACCGCCAAGGGACAGGTGAGGGCGCGCAATGTGGTGCTGGCCTGCAACGGTTACCTGGGGAATCTCGAGCCGCGGATGGCCGGCCGGATTATGCCCATCAACAATTTTGTGTTGGCGACTGAGCCATTGCCCGAGGATTTGGCACGGGAATTGATTGCGAACGATTACGCGCTTCAAGACACGCTGTTTGTGATCAACTATTGGAAACTGTCCGGGGACAACCGGCTGGTTTTCGGCGGGGGAGAAAATTACACCTCCCGTTTCCCTCAGGATATTCGCGCCTTCGTGCGCAAATACATGCTGGAAGTCTATCCACAGCTCGCCGATACCCGCATCGATTACGGATGGGGCGGCACGCTGGCGATCACCCTGAACAGAATGCCGAGTATCGGTCGCCTGGAACCCAATGTGTACTACAGCCAGGGGTATTCAGGGCACGGCGTTCCTACCGCCACTTTTGCCGGAAAAATTATCTCGGAAGTGGTTGCAGGCACCGAGGAAAGGTTTGATATATTGTCGCGCATTCCAACGCACACTTTCCCCGGGGGAACATTGTTGCGTTGGCCCGGGCTGGTAGCGGGAATGCTCTATTACAGCTTGAAGGACAAGCTGGGCCGATGAAATGAAAGTTGAATGATAATTCGGTTTGTGGGATAACAGACCGGTCGCTTCAGTTACTGGGTCCGTCCTGAGTGGTATTTAGTGGGCAGAAACCCGATAAAAATAACCTACGGGGAGTAAAGATGACATTATCAACACAGCCATTTGTGGCCAAAAAGAACCTGCTGGCTACCACTATCGGTGCGGCAGTAATGGCTGTCAGTAGCGTAGCGCTGGCGGCAGACCAGATTGAAGAGGTGACTGTTACCGCGCAGATGCGTGCTGAGTCCCTAAAAGATGTACCCGCAGCGGTTACCGCATTCACCGGCGATACCGTGAAGAACAGCAACCTGAGCGATTTCAAGGACCTGTTTGCGCTTACCCCCGGTGTTTCCGGCGAGACCAACGATTCCTTCTTCGACTCCGTTTCCGTGCGCGGTGTAAACAACAACAGCTTCGGTAGCGGCAGCGACCCGGCTCTGGGTATTTTCCTTGACGGCGTCTACCAGAGCCGCACCGGTGCCACCCCGAGCATGTACGACCTCGAACGCGTGGAAGTGATCAAGGGCCCGCAGGGTACCCTGTTCGGCCGTAATACTGCTTCCGGTGCCATCTCCATGGTTTCCAAGAAGCCGGGTGAAATCTTCGCCGGCGATATCTCCGTAGGTGCCGGCCAGTACGGCCGTACCGAGCTGGAAGGTGGTGTCGACGTTCCGGTCAGCGAAGATTTTTCCGTGCGCATCGCCGGTAAGCACTTCTCTGAAGACGGTCACGTTGAAAACCTCACTACCGGCCGCGACCTGGGCGCCAGCGAGCTGAACGCCGCGCGTATCACCGCGGTATACGATGCCTCCGATGCCACTACTGTCACCCTGCTGGCGCAGTATGAAGATCGCGAGAGCGACGGCTCCATTTATCGCGCCTTCGACAACGATGCCGGTTACAACTACGACATTCCGGAAGGCGCCTACGACCAGGTTTACAACGACGTGGATGGTCTGGATAAGTCGGAGATCGCCGACGTAGTACTGACCGTTGAGCACGAGTTTGCCGGTGGTAATACCCTGACCTCCATTACCGGTTACAAGTCGCACACCTACTCTTACCGGGAAGACTTTGACGGAACTCCGCTGCCGATCGACACCTATACCCGCGAGCAGACTGGCGATTTCTTCAGCCAGGAATTCCGTATTGCCTCAAACAGCAGCGGTCCGTTCAACTACGTTCTGGGTGCGTCTTACTACCAGGAAGAACTGGAAGCGGACTTTGCCGGTATCGACAACGAAGACTTCATCTGTGATGGCATTTATGCAGACGAGTGGGAAGAGGGGGTCGACAGCTTCGTAACCTGTGACGCGCTGCCGCAGGACGTCCTCGACGAAGCCTTTGGCTTTGAAGGTGAGCCCTGGGAGTACGCCACTGACAACCTGTCCATTGAAGCCGCTGACACCCTCGGCGACTACAAGGGCTGGGGTGTATTCGCCAACACCACCTTCGATATCACCGAAGCCACCACGCTTGGCCTGGGTGTGCGTTACACCGAAGACCAGAAGACTTACGACGTAGTTTCTCCGTGGCCGGAAACCTGGACCGGTGGCTGGAACTACCAGGCCATGTACACCGATGAAGACGGTATCACCGGTGACAACACCTGGAGCAACGTATCTGGCCGCGCGACCCTTACCCACGTGATCAGCGACGAGCTGACCACCTACGCGAGCGTTGCTACCGGCTACAAGTCCGGTGGTTTCGACTACCTGTCTTACCACATCACCGATCCGGCCTACGGCACGGACGAAGACAGCCAGTATGCCTGGCTGGACGAGCAGGGATACGAGGTCAATGCCAGCAACGCCGAGCCGAGCAAGTTCGACGAAGAGACCGTATTGTCCTACGAGCTGGGTGTGAAGGCCCGCCTGCTGGACAACCGCCTGGCTCTGAACGCAGCCGCGTTCCAGTACAACTACGAAGACATGCAGCAGGCATTCTGGGTAGGTGCGGCAGCCATTACCCGCAACGTGGGTGAATCCGAAGGCCGCGGCCTGGAAGTAGATGCCCGCTGGCTGATCACCGACAACCTGGATCTGTACTTTGGCGCCGCACTGCTCGATACCCAGTTCAGCGGAGCGCCGGAAGAACTGTGTGACGCGTGTAACGGCAACGAGATGGCCTTCTCTCCGAAGTTCTCCTCTGCCACTGTGCTGACTTACACCCAGGCCACCAGCTTTGGTGAGCTGTCTTACTCCGGTGAATACACCTACACCGGTGAGCAGTGGTCCGAGCTGGAAAACACCGAAGAGGTGAAACTGGATGCCCGCAACGTAGTGAACCTGCGTGTGGCCCTGACTTCTCCGGAAGACAGCTGGACCGCAGGTATCTATGCCGAGAACGTGACTGGCGAAGAGTACTACCACTGGGGTTACGCAGATGCGCTGTACAACCTGCCTGCCACCAAGACCGATCCATCGCGCGGTCGTGTTGTCGGTGTGAACCTGGACTACCGTTTCTGATCAGTCTCTCCCTTCATCTCACAGGATGAGCAAAAAGGCCGGCTTCAAGCCGGCCTTTTTGTTAATGAGCGAGTGCGCCATTTATGTTAAAAAAGGCACTTGTCTCAAAGGGATGATGAAGTGTCGACAGAAGAACAGAACCGCCGGAAAAACCAGTTGTCCCCGCGTCGGGAGCCAGTGCAGGCCCGGGCTCGGGAAAGGGCCCGTCAGATACTCGATACCACCGGCCGCTTGCTGGAGCAGGTGGGCCTCAACGATCTAACCACTATTCTGATCGCGAAAGAGCTGGGTGTTTCCGTTGGCTCGGTGTACCACTATTTTCCCAATAAGCACGCGATCCTCTACGCTATGGGCGAGCAGTGGTTGGCGAGTCTCACCGAACGTCTGGATGAGCTGGCGGCAAGTGAGCTTGAGCAGCTCCAGTTGAGAGATTTCCTGGACGAGCTGCTTGAGCGCTGGGTTTCGGTGTATCGTGAACAGCGTGGCCTCTTACCTCTGGTTCAGGCCATGTGGGGCATTCCCGAGCTACATGAGCTGGACCAGCGCCACGATGAACTGGTAATCAGCCATCTCGTTGAAATGTTCCGCCGACTCGGTTTTAGCTGCCCGCCAAATGAGTCTAACCGTCTGGCGCGGGCCACGCTGGAAACCTGCCACGCAATGCTGCTGGTGGTGGTCAATCAGCAGGGCGTGCGTGCTGAACGCACCCGCGCAGATCTGCTCAACATGCTGATGGTATTGCTGGAACCCCACCGTAACGATGAAAAACCCTCCGGCCTGGATGATGTAGAGGCACCCTGAGGAAAGACAAGTGTCATGAGTAGCAACCGCGAAAACCCTTCTGCCAACAAACTGATCATTGCGATTTCTTCCCGCGCCCTGTTTGACCTGCGCGAGAGCCATCAGGTGTACGAAGAGCAGGGCGTGGAGGCGTTTTCTGCGTATCAGATCGAGCGGGAAAACGATGTCCTGCCGAAAGGGGAGGCCTTTTCTCTGGTTGAGAAATTCCTGCAGATCAATGAGCGCCTCGGAGGGGCGCCACGGGTCGAGGTCATTCTGCTCTCCCGCAACAGCGCGGATACCGGGCTGCGGGTTTTCAATTCTATCGAGCACTATGGCCTCAGCATCAGCCGCGCCGCTTTCTGTAATGGCGGCAGTCCTTACCGCTATATTGCGCCCTTTGGTTGCCACCTGTTCCTGTCCACTGACGGCGGCGATGTGCGCAGGGCGCTCGAGCAGGGCATAGCCGCCGCGACGCTGATTCCCGGCGGTGCGCGTCAGCGTGGGGACGAAGTGCTGCGATTCGCCTTCGATGGCGACGCCGTAATTTTTTCCGATGAGGCGGAGCAGATTTTCAAGCGTGAAGGGCTGGCCGCTTTCACCACTGCGGAGCGGGCATCCGCAAAGCAGCCACTGCAAGGTGGTCCGTTCAAAGGATTCCTCGAGGCGCTGCAACATCTGCAGGCCGAGTTTCATGCGGACGATTGCCCGATAAGAACGGCCCTTGTTACCGCGCGTTCCGCTCCGGCACACGAGCGCGTAATACGTACCCTGCGGGCCTGGAATATCCGAATTGACGAGTCGATCTTTCTGGGTGGCCTGCCCAAAGGTCAATTTTTAGGTGCTTTTGGTGCCGATGTGTTCTTTGACGATCAACCCAATCACTGTGCCTCCGCTGCGGAACATGTGGCCACGGGACATGTTCCTCACGGTATTGCCAATCTCGAAGAGCAGTGACGCGCCGCTGGGCAAACACTTATACGCCAAGTCTTCCTCATTGGCGTATTGAACCTCCTAACTAGTCGCTTTTAGTAACTCGTTTCTCGTTTTTTCTTCCTCGTTATAGCCAGAGGTTGGCTCGCTAGTCATTTCGCTGCTATGCTTTTCCCGCATAAACTCACTTAGTTTTTATAACTATTCGCTGGCGCAAAAATGAGCATTTTGTTGCCGGTGCAATCAGTGCCGGCTATCGACAGGGAGAGGCTATGAAGCTGCAGCAGCTGCGCTATATCTGGGAAGTTGCCCATCACGACCTCAATGTTTCTGCCACGGCACAGAGTCTGTTTACATCACAGCCAGGGATCAGCAAGCAGATACGCTTGCTGGAAGATGAGCTGGGGGTCGAAATTTTTGCTCGCAGTGGCAAGCACCTCACCCGTGTCACCCCAGCCGGGGAAGCCATCCTCAAGACCGCCGGCGAGATCATGCGCAAGGTGGAAAACATCAAGCAGGTGGCGCAGGAGTTCAGCAACGACAAGCGCGGCAGTCTCGCCATTGCTACCACTCACACCCAGGCACGCTATGCGCTACCCGCCGTTATAAAAGGGTTTATTGCCCGCTACCCGGAAGTATCCCTGCACATGCACCAGGGTACTCCTATGCAGATTTCGGAAATGGCCGCAGACGGGACCGCTGACTTCGCTATTGCCACCGAGGCCCTGGAGCTGTTCAGTGATCTGGTGATGATGCCGGTGTACCGCTGGAATCGCTGTATCCTGGTACCCAAGGGCCATGAGCTTGCGCAGATCCCGAAGCTCACCCTGGAAGAGGTGGCCAAGTATCCCATTGTCACTTACGTGTTCGGGTTTACTGGCCGCTCCAAGCTGGATGAAGCTTTTCTGGAAAAGGGGCTTTCGCCCAAAGTCGTATTTACCGCTGCGGATGCTGATGTCATCAAGACCTATGTTCGCCTTGGGCTTGGCATTGGCATCGTCGCGGATATGGCAGCGGTAGAGGACGAAGACAGTGATTTGGTGGCTTTGGATGCAAGCGATCTGTTTGAAAGCAGTGTGACCAAAATTGGTTTCCGCAAAGGTATTTTCCTGCGCGGTTTTATGTATGAATTTATCCAGCAGTTCGCGCCACACCTGACCAGAGAGCTGGTGGATAAAGCCGCGCAGGCCTCTTCACGGGCGGAAGTTGACGAACTGTTTTCCCATATTGACCTGCCGGTGTACTGACAAATAGCCGGATCAAAACGAAAAAACCGGCAAAAAGCCGGTTTTTTTATTTCAAGTGTGCAGCGGGGCTGGTGGTTCAGCGGATGCTGCCCAGCACTTCCTTGACGAACTTGAAGTACACCGTGTACACCTCGGGTTCTTTACCTTCTGCTTCAACTACAAAAAACGGTGCGCGCTGTACGTTCAGGCGCTGCGCCAGTTGCATGCCTGCACTTTCCGGATCCCGTTCATCGGCAATCAGGGTTTCATCGAGAAATTTCTCCTGATCGTTTTCTTTCAGCTTCTGCTCAACATCATTGCACTTGGCGCACAGGGATCCATCCGCAAGTACTTTTTTGACCAGGGTAATTCGCATCTCACACTGCCTTATGTTTCACAACGGACGCCTCTGGCGCATCTGTCGTCGGAATTCTGAATGGCGCGAAATCTAGCAGACTGGGGTGCGCGGGGGAAATACGATTGCGCGATAGGTTTATAACCCGAATTTTCGACAGCGAGCAGGGTTTTTGCCTGTGCAGCCCTGGGGCTCCAGAAGCCTCAGGAGAAGCGGTGTTCCAGGGTTTCCAGCAACACGCGTACCTTGTCGAGGCACTCACGATGCTCCGCTGCGGGATCTGAGTCCGCCACAATACCGCCGCCGGCGGCACAGGAGATCTGCCCGTTGCTCGCGGTGAGTGTGCGGATGGCAATATTTGAATCGGCCCGGCCGCAACTGCTGATATACCCGATGCTCCCGCAATAGACTCCGCGGGGGCTGCGCTCCAGCTCGCGAATGATCTGCATTGCACGTCGCTTGGGGGCGCCGGTAATGGAGCCACCGGGGAAGGTCGCTTCGAGCACTTCCGCAAAACCCTGGCCATCCGGTATCTGGCCGGTGATGGTGCTTACCAGGTGATGCACATTGGCGAAGCTCTGGAGTTCAAACAGGTTGGGTACCCGTACACTACCACGCTGACAGATTTTGCCGAAGTCATTGCGCAGAAGATCCACAATCATCAGGTTTTCCGCACGATCTTTGCGGCTCGCTGCAAGGCCTGCTGCCAGATCGGAATCGCGGGCGGGGTCGGCACTGCGCGGAGCGGTGCCCTTGATTGGTTCTGTCTGCAGGAAGTTGCCGTCGGCGAGAATAAAACGCTCGGGCGAGAGACTGAGAATATCGCCCTGGGGCAATGACAAAAATGCCGAGAAGGGACCCGCAGCCACTTCACGCAGTGCGAGGTAGGCGGTTAGCGGAGAACCGCTGTATTCCGCGAAAAAACGCTGGGTGAAGTTCGCCTGGTAAATATCACCGGCGCCGATATATTCGAGAATCCGCAGGATCTGGGCCCGATATTCATCCTCTGTAAACTCGTGACGGAAACTGGCGCTCAGGTGAAATGCATCCGTATTCGGGGTGCTATCCCAATCCAGTGTCGTAAAGCGGGACTTCAGATCGCGCTTTTGTATCTCGGTGCAGGCGGGATGAAAGATCAGATGTGAAGCCTGCAGCTGGTGGTCAATGATCAGGGCCCAGGTATACAGCCCGAACTGTCCCGCGGGCAGGGGTGTTTCGCGGTTGTCTGCAGCAAGGTAGTTGCCGTAAGTGCCAAGTTCATAGCCGGCATAACCGATAGCGCCGCCACAGAAGGGCAGTTGCTGATCTACCTCTTGCGGGGCGAGCTCGCACAGAAGGTCATCCAGGGCTTCAAAAGGGGCCCGCTCTTCAGCGGAGAGTACGAGGCTATTCACCGGGTCGGCGCTGAGGATGTCAAAGCGACCGCCATGGGCCGCAGGCTGCCCGGAATCCAGCCAGACCGGGCTCGGCAAATCAGCCATTGCCGCAAAGGCAGCACCGCTGTTGCGGGAATAGGGCAGAGATACTATTTGCAAAACTTCAACCAAACTTCGGCGCGGGATCTCCACGCCGGTTCCATTCGGGCCGCTGGTAACACCGCAGCGCTAAGCGCCCGGGACGGGGTAACAGGCCAGTATTGGCCTCGCTCCTGGGCGGCGCTACTTTACTTGATAATTCGCGCCTAGATAACAAGTGCCTTTAGAAAATCTAGCTGATTCTACGCTCGATCCCCGCCTGGGACATCAAACGGGTGGCGAGCTCTTCCACCGAAAGCTCGGTGGCGTCGAGAAAGGGGATCTGTGCGCGCCGCAGCATCTGCTCTACTTGGCGCACCTCAAATTCACACTGTTCCGGTGAGGCGTAGCGGCTGTTGGCACGGCGCTCCTGGCGAATGCTCATCAGACGGCGCGGGTCGATAGTGAGCCCGAATAGCTTGTGTTGAAAGGGGCGCAAAATTTTGGGTAGCGAGGTCGAATCCATGTCTTCCTCGGTAATGGGGTAGTTCGCTGCGCGCAATCCAAACTGCAGTGCCAGATAAAGGCACGTGGGGGTTTTGCCTGAGCGTGAAACGCCCACAAGAATGATGTCGGCACTTTCAAATTCGCGTGTTCGGCGGCCGTCATCGTTATCCATCGCAAAATGTACTGCATCGATACGCGCTGTGTAGCGTCGGTTGTCGGCGATCCCGTGGGAAACACCAACCGTACGTGCGGGGTCTGTACCGAACAGGTTGGCCAGTGGCGCAAGATAGCTTTCAAACACATCCAACATCAGTGCAGAACTTTGGTGCAATTGCTTGCGTATCTGGTCGGATACGATGCTGGTGATAATGATCGGCTGCAGCCCGGATTCTTCTGCCGCACGCTCAATGCGTTGCAACACCTGGTTTACCCGCGCATCTGAGTCTACGTAGGGAAGGGTGACCTGCTCTACCTGCTGATCGCGAAACTGAGCCAGCAGACTGTGGCCGATCCCTTCCACAGTGAGGCCCGTACCATCGGAAATAAAAAATGCCGTGCGTTTTTTGACGCCAGCCGGGCTCGGCGTAGCGGAAGAAGGCTGCTCATTCATGGAATATCTCTCATTTTTCGACGGCATGGTATCGCAAACACCCCGGCTCCCGTAATGGTGTGGGTGCATTTGCTTAACGGCCATGCGGCTTTCCGCTCTCCAGCGGTAGTTTTGTAGAAAAATTACAACACAAATGGTGCATTTTCGCTGCATTTTGCGGGGTATTATTTACAAAACCCTTCCTTATAATCTGCCGCCAGAAATGCTGTTTCAGAGGGCAATCCATTGACCACGTACACTATCGAATTCGCAAAGCTGGGCATGGCAGACGTCGACAAAGTTGGCGGCAAAAATGCGTCTTTGGGAGAGATGATCTCCTCGCTGTCTGGCGCTGGTGTCAGTGTCCCCGGTGGTTTTGCCACTACTGCTGACGCTTTCCGTGAATTCCTTGCCGGGGCGGATCTGGATACGCGCATCGCGGATCGCCTGAAAGGTCTGGACGTTGAAGATGTCACCGCGTTGGCCGCAGCCGGTGAGGAGATTCGCCAGTGGCTACTGGACACACCTTTCCCGAGTAAGCTCGAGGCGGAAATTCGTGCAGGTTACGATGCGCTTGGCGGCGGTGAAACCGCCGTTGCCGTCCGTTCTTCGGCGACCGCAGAGGACCTTCCCGACGCATCCTTTGCCGGCCAGCAAGAGACGTTTCTAAACATTCGCGGTATCGAAACCGTACTGCAAGCGGTGAAAGAGGTGTTTGCGTCGCTCTACAACGACCGCGCTATCGCTTACCGGGTCCATACCGGGTACGCCGACGTGGGCGTGGCCCTGTCCGCGGGTATCCAGCATATGGTGCGTAGTGAGACGGGAGCCTCTGGTGTCATGTTCACCCTGGATACCGAAAGTGGTTTCCGCGATGTGGTATTCGTGACCGCAGCCTATGGTCTCGGTGAGACCGTGGTTCAGGGGGCCGTGAACCCCGACGAATTCTACCTCTACAAGCCGGCCCTGGAAGCCGGTCGTCCGGCTATCCTGCGCCGCAACCGTGGCAGTAAAGCGATCAAGATGGTGTACGACCAGGGTGGCGAATGTGGCCGTTCGGTCAAAACTGTCCAGGTGCCCGAGCAAGATCGTCTGCGTTTCGCGTTGACCGACGAGGAACTCACCGAGCTCGCTAACCAGGCCCGCAAGATCGAGGCGCACTACCAGCGTCCAATGGATATCGAGTGGGCCAAAGACGGCGATAGCGGCAAGCTGTTCATTGTGCAGGCGCGCCCCGAAACTGTCCGTTCCCGGGACACCGGAACCAGCATCGAACGCTACAAACTGCACGAACGCGGTGACATTCTCTGCGAGGGCCGCGCCATTGGCCAACGCATTGGTGCCGGCAAAGTGCGCGTACTGGATAGCGTGGAAGACATGGCGAAGATGCAGGACGGAGAAGTCCTGGTTACCGACATGACCGACCCGGACTGGGAGCCGGTACTCAAGAAAGCCAGTGCGATCGTGACCAATCGCGGTGGCCGCACCTGTCACGCAGCCATCATTGCCCGTGAGCTGGGTATTCCTGCAGTGGTTGGTTGTGGCGATGCTACCGATAAGCTGTCTACCGGCACCCCCGTCACCGTGAGCTGCGCGGAAGGGGATACCGGATTTGTGATGGCTGGTGAGCTGGATTTCGAGCGCTCGTTGACTGAAGTCCAGGACATGCCGGAGCTGCCGTTCAAAATTATGTTGAACGTCGGTAACCCGGACCGCGCCTTCGCATTCAGTAATTTGCCCAACCAGGGCGTCGGACTGGCGCGACTGGAGTTTATCCTCAATCGCATGATCGGGATTCACCCCAAGGCATTGCTGGAGCTGGATAGCTTGCCACTGGACCTACAGCAGAATATCCGTAACCGTATCGGCGGATACGCGTCTCCGGAAGACTTTATTGTCGAGAAGCTGGTAGAGGGCATTGCTACCCTGGCCGCCGCTTTTGCGCCAAACCGCGCAATCGTTCGCTTGTCCGACTTCAAGTCCAATGAATACGCGCACCTGGTGGGCGGGCAAATGTATGAGCCCAGCGAAGAGAACCCGATGCTCGGATTCCGCGGCGCCGCGCGCTACCGCTCCAAGGACTTCCGTCAGTGTTTCGCTCTTGAGTGTAAAGCGTTGAAGAAAGTACGAGATGAAATGGGGCTCACCAATGTCGAGATTATGGTTCCGTTCGTGCGGACTCCCGACGAAGCGCGTCAGGTCGTCGAACTGCTGGAACAAAATGGGCTCAAGCGTGGTGAGAACGGCCTTAAGCTCATCATGATGTGTGAATTGCCGTCCAACGCGTTACTTGCGGAAGACTTCCTGCAGTACTTTGATGGTTTTTCCATCGGTTCCAATGACTTGACCCAGCTGACCCTTGGCCTCGACCGTGATTCCGGATTGGTTGCGGAGTTGTTCGATGAGCGTGATCCGGCGGTGAAAATGCTGCTATCCCGCGCTATTCAGGCGTGCAAGAAGGCAGGTAAATATGTCGGTATCTGTGGCCAGGGCCCGTCTGACCACAAGGATTTCGCGCAGTGGTTGATGGACGAGGGCATCGACAGTGTTTCACTAAATCCCGACACCGCCGTGGATACCTGGCTATACCTTGCCAATCAGAAAGTATAACCGCCGAAGATATGCGGAATAGCGGATGACGAGAGCCCAAGCCAAAATCCTCTGGGGCGGCAATATGTAACGGAACTCCCAATTCCAGTAATTTTGTAGCCAGTGAAGGCTTGACTCCGAAAAAAGCGACCATTTAGGTCGCTTTTTTTGTGCCTGTAGCAGAAACAAAGTTCTATGTGACGGTTAAATGGTGCGAAGCCGTTGCCGGCGGCTAACAAGCCACAACCTTGTGGCTTCCAAGGCAGGACATTATGTCGATTGCCAAATTCCATAAAACAATGACCTCCCCATATAAATCAATCTAAGCAGGAAACGGCCCCGGAATAGAATCGAAGAAGCTCCCCACATATGGATCGATATCGGGGTTGCAGCCGAAACACTTCGGTAAGCCGTGTTCTCAAAAGCTTCCCTATGGGTTTCTGAAAATTCGGTTTTGAAAGAACGGATCTTCGATTGAAGTAGAAATTGAGGTGCCGCCATGCAGAGAAGTCACTCAAACTCACGAGAAAACCACTTACCAAACTCGATATATCTCCTCACCCGGCAAGTAAGCGCAGGGGCGACGAGAAATTCAGCCGCTGGAACCGCTGATCTGGGGCGCACGCAGAACGTCAGAAACCTGATGGCCGCCTTGATGCTGTTTGTAGGGGCGCTTGTAGGTAGCCTTTGGCCAACCCTGACGGAGGCGAACACTGGCGCTAACTGGTTTGACGATCAGGCGGCGATGAGTTCGTCGGGCTCTCCTTCCATACGGATTAATCTTTCAGAGCAGAAAGCGTACTTCTACAAGGGCGGACGGCTTGTGGGTGTATCCTTTGTCTCATCTGGCAAGCAGGGCTTTCGCACAGGCGCGGGTAATTTCCGCGTGCTCGCAAAACGTCCGAATCACCGGTCCAGTATTTATGGTAGCTATGTCGATCGGAATACCGGCCGGGTAGTGAAAGCGGATGTAGACACGCGTAAACATCGCCGTCCTCCGGGCACTTACTATCGCGGTGCGAAGATGAACCATTACATCCGCTTCAACGGTGGTATTGGTCTTCACGCTTCAGGCCATGTCCCTCGCTATCCTGCCTCTCACGGTTGTGTCCGTATGCCGCCGCACATGGCACGCAAGTTCTATCAGTATTCACGTGTTGGCATGCCCGTAACCGTGTCATATTGAGGGATAGACACGCTGAGAGCAGGTTAAAAATGTATTGGATTGCTCAATTGCAGTAGAGAAGTAAGAAGCAGGTTTGGCGAGCCGCTTGTCCCAGTTTGCCTCGCTTTTTCTCAGCTTGAATAGGGGCAAGCCATTTACCGGGTACTATCCACTGGGGTAATGCCCGGTATTTTTATATTTGCGCTGATGTAGTGAATTCTTGCGGTTATCATGCAATCGACTGGATAGTAAATCCCCCGCTTATACCCTGCTTATACATAGGAGTGCTCCATGAATGCAGCCGTTATCTCTACCCCCGACTTGTGCGATGAGTATCCAGAACTGGTAAGCGTGGTTGAACCCATGTTTGTCAATTACGGCGGTCGCGAACAGTTTGGTGGCGAGATAGTGACTATCAAATGCTTTGAAGACAACTCACTGGTGCGGGAACTTGTGGCGGAACCTGGCACAGGAAAAGTCTTGGTTGTGGATGCCGGGGGCTCCATGCGCAGGGCTTGCCTGGGCGATATGTTGGCAGAAAAAGCCGTGGCAAATGGGTGGGAGGGCATCCTTATGTATGGGTGCATTCGCGATGTGGACGCAATTTCTGAACTACAGTTAGGAGTACAGGCGCTGGGAAGCCACCCTATGAAAACCGACAAAAAGGGCATAGGGGAACGCGATATTGCGGTGACTTTCGGCGGCGTCACCTTTAAACCTGGAGAGTATTTGTACGCCGATAATAACGGTGTGATAGTTTCTCCCCAATCGCTTATGTAAATTGGTAATATCGGAATCCATTCTTTTCGCGCTGGTTTTGCTGTCTGCACTTGCGCACGCCGTATGGAACGCGGTGGTCAAACACAGTACAGAAGGCTTCCTGCAGCTGGCAATGATCCGCAGCGTCGGCCTGCTGGTAGGGGCCGCACTCGCCACGCAACTTCCTCTCCCCGGTAAAAACGCACTGGCGTTCCTGATTGGCGGAGCCTTCTTCCAGTACCTCTACTTTTTTCTACTGTCCCAGTCCTACCGGGCCCTGGACTATGGCACTGCATACCCGGTTGCGCGTGGCGTAACGCCACTGATGGTCGCTACCGCAGCACTGTTGTTTCTGGATGAATCGCTCGCGCCTCTGCAGATTACTGGCATATTACTGGTCACCTGCGGGATTTTCGCACTGATCATGAAGGAACTTCGGGTGAGTGGGCCGGGAATCCTCTATTCGTTGGGCACTGGAATTGCCATCACCGGATACACAATTATTGGTGCCGCTGGTGTGCGCAGCGTTGCCAACCCCCTCAGTTATGTTGCCTGGCTGGAAATCCTCTCCGGTGGTGGCGTAATACTTGCCGTACTTTTCACCAGGCCACTGAAAGGCCTCGCGTTTGCCCGTGCCAATTTTGTGCGCAGCTCCTTGTCTGGCGTGCTGGCTACTGGGGGATTTGGCATTGCGCTTTGGGCCACGTCCATGATGCCGGTTGCCGCGGTTGCTGCAACCCGGGAGGTGAGCATTCTGTTTGCTTCCGTCATATCCGTATTTCTACTCAACGAGCGGTTTTCGCCACGGCGGATTTTTGCCTCATTGATAATTTTCTGTGGCATTGGCACTCTGGCATTCGCCTGACCACATAAATGGGCTGCTGTTGCCTATAGTTGCTGGCAAACCTCTCTTTTGATGGGTCAGTCTTGATCTCCAGTTCGAAACCAGTTTCAGCATTCAATTTCACACAAGGATAAGTAATGAGTAGCTTGCGCCAGAAGTGGATTACCACGCCTCTTTTGAAGTGGATCAAAAAAGTTCTGCCGCCAATCTCCGATACCGAGCGGGAAGCGATGGAGGCGGGCGAAGTTTGGTGGGATGCGCAACTGCTATCGGGGAAGCCTGACTGGGATCAGTTGTTGAGCATGGGGCCGCCCGAGTTGACGGAAGCCGAGCAGGCATTTATCGACGGCCCGGTGGAAGAGCTCTGCCGGATGGTGGATGACTGGAAAATTTCCTATGAAGATCACGATGTATCGCCTGAAATCTGGGAATTTCTGAAGAAAAACCGCTTCTTCGGCATCATCATTCCGGAAGAGTTTGGCGGGCTTGGGTTCTCTCCAACAGCTCACGCACAGATTGTCACCAAAATTTCCACCCGCAGTACCAGTGTCGGGGTTACCGTTATGGTCCCCAACTCCCTTGGGCCCGGCGAACTGCTGATGGCCCATGGTACCGCTGAACAGAAAAAGCACTACCTGCCGCGGCTGGCGGATGGCCGCGATATTCCGTGTTTTGGTCTCACCAGCCCGGAGGCCGGGTCCGATGCCGCCGCCATGGTGGACAATGGCATCGTCTGTTACCAGGACTACAAGGGCGAGAAAACCCTGGGTATGCGGGTCAATTGGCACAAACGTTATATCACCCTGGGGCCGGTGGCCACGGTGCTCGGCCTCGCGTTCAAACTCTATGACCCGGATCATATTCTCGGTGAGGAGGAAGAACTGGGTATCACCGTGGCTCTGGTTCCCACCGACACCCCCGGGGTAACCATTGGCCAGCGTCACATACCCGCTATGCAGGCCTTTATGAATGGCCCCAACTGGGGCAAAGATGTCTTCATCCCCATGGAGTGGATCATTGGCGGCCAGGAAAATATCGGCCACGGCTGGCATATGCTGATGAGCGCTCTCGCCGCCGGCCGCGGTATTTCCCTACCTTCACTGTCTACCGGCGGTGCAAAACTGGCGGCTCGCACCACCGGTGCCTATTCACACATTCGCGAACAATTTGGAATTCCCATCGGCAAGTTTGAGGGGGTACAGCGCCGTTTGGCAGAAATCGCTTCCATTGCCTACGTGCTGGACTCTGCGCACAAGACGACTACCCGAGCGCTGGACCAAGGGCGCAAGCCCGCTGTGGTTTCTGCCATCATGAAAGCCCATGCAACTTTTGGTCTGCGACAGGCGATAAACGACGCTATGGATATCCACGCGGGTAAAGCGATCATTGATGGTCCGCTCAACTATCTGGGCAACGTGTATCGAGCAGTCCCCGTGGCGATTACCGTGGAAGGGGCGAATATTCTGACCCGCAGTCTGATGATCTTCGGGCAGGGCGCCATTCGTTGTCACCCCTATCTGCTGCAGGAAATGGAAGCCGCGACCAACCCGGATCAGCAGGCCGGAGTCAAAGAGCTGGACGCACTGTTACCCAAACACTTCCTGTTCCAACTTAAAACTTTTTGCCGGGCGGTCTTTCATGGATGGACCGGTGGCCTGTTCGCCAGCAGTCCCCGCGGAGTAGGGGAGGCGGCGAAGTACTACCGGCAGATGAACCGCTATTCCGCGGTGTTGACGCTGGTTACCGAGATTTCCCTGATGTCCCTTGGTGGCGAGCTGAAGCGCAAAGAACTTATCTCCGCCCGTCTTGGAGACGTACTCAGTGAGCTCTATCTGATGAGTTCAACGTTAAAACGTTTTAAAGACGACGGTAGTCCCGACGCCGACCGGCCACTACTGGAGTTCGCCATGCGAGCGGGCTTCCACAACATTGAAGTCAGCCTGATCGAGGTGTTCCACAATTTCCCTATCCGGTTTGTTGGCCAACTGATGCATTTCCTGACCATGCCCTGGGGGCACAGCATTCGTGCCGCGTCCGATCGTCAGGCGAGAGCATGTGCCAATCTGATTATGGAGCCATCGGAAACACGTGATCGTCTCACCCAGGGTGTATTCCCAGGGAACAAAGGTGACGGAATCGATATCGTCGAGCAAGCCTTCCTCAGTGCCCACGAAACCGAAGCCATTCGCGAAAAAATGAAGAAAGGAGGGCTGCGTGCGCTTAATGAAAATGCGATTGATCAGGCCCTGGAAAAAGGGCTGATATCGAAAGAGGAAGCGCAGGCGATCAAGGTTACCTACGAGGCGGTCAACAAGGCAATACAGGTGGATCACTTCGAATCTCTCCCCAGTACTTCGCCACAGCGCGGTTCTGAAGAGACCCTGCAATAGCGGGCCAATTGTAAAGTTGTTGGAAATTGAACGAGACCGTTGGGCAGGCGGAGCAGGGCGCGATGGCACAACCAGAAACATTCGGCGCGGTAGAGGAATGCATCGATGCGGTGTTGGAAAAACTGGGCAAACACATCGTGCTCGGTTTGCCACTGGGGATAGGTAAGGCAAACCAGTTCGCCAATGCCATCTATGCCCGCGCGGAGCAGGACCCGGAAATCTCCCTTACCATTTTCACTGCGCTCACACTGGAGCGGCCCGCAGCGGGAAGTGAGTTGCAACGCCGGTTTGTTCAGCCGCTTCTGGACCGGCTCTACAGCGATTATCAGGACCTGGCCTACAATCGCGCACGCCGAAAAGGATTGCTTCCGAAAAACGTCGAAGTGTGTGAGTTCTTTATGCAGCCGGGGGCCTTTCTCTCCGCGCCTTCTGCCCAGCAAAGTTACGTCAGTGCCAATTACACCCATGTGCCCCGCGATTTGCTGGATAGGGGAGTCAACGTCGTCGCTCAAATGGTATCGCCCGCCAACGACGAAAGTGGCGATTTCAGCCTGAGTTCCAATCCTGACTTAACCTTGCCGCTGTTGCGGTTGGCGAAAGAGCGAGGCCATGGGCATATTGTCATGGTGGGAGAGGTGAACCCCCGATTGCCTTTTGTGGGCGGCGATGCCCGCGTTAAGCCGTCCATGTTCGATTTTCTGCTGCAGGGGGAGAGCTTCGAGCGGGAAATCTTCCCGGCACCCAATCCGCCCGTCCGGCACACCGACTATGCTCTGGCATTCCATATTGCCGGGCTCGTAAAAGATGCCGGGACACTACAGATCGGGATCGGCGCCCTCGGTGATGCTATTTGCCATGTACTCAGTTTGCGCCAGACAAAAAATAGCGATTACCGGGATATTCTGCAGTCTCTGAATGAGGACCGGGAGCAGGCTCTGTGCGGGTTGCCGCTTGAGCTGGGTGCTTTTGAGAAGGGGCTGTACGGTTGCAGCGAAATGGTGCCCGAGGGCTTCCTGCATCTGCGGCGTTGCGGGGTCATGACCCGGGAAGTCTATGGAGACGCGACGTTGCAGCGTCTGATCAATGACGGCATCGTTGCAAACCGGGCCACCGAAGAACTGCTCGTGGCCCTGAGGGAAGCCGGGCGCATTCAGTGCCCACTGACGGAAGAAGATACAGATTTTCTCCAGTACATGGGTATCGTAGACCCCAGCTACAGCTGGCGCGGGCACCGCTTTCTCGACAAACACGGCGAGATGGAGGAGTGTGACCTGCACAGCAGTAGCGGGCGCAAGAGGCTGCTTGGCAGCTGTGAAGACCAAAAGCTCCCGGGTGGAATCTGGCTTCACGGTGGCTTCTACCTAGGCTCCAACGCCATGTATAACGCACTGCGGGATATGCCCGCTGGCGAAATGGAAGGCATCAACATGACGGCCATTGACTACATCAATGAGCTGCAAAAAGGTCGCGCACTCAAGATCGCCCAGCGGCAACACGCGCGCTTTGTAAATTCCGCGATGATGGTGACTCTGAATGGTGCGGTGATTTCCGATGGCCTGGAAGACGGCGCGGTAGTGAGTGGTGTGGGCGGGCAGTACAACTTCGTCGCTCAGGCACAGGAACTTCCCGGCGGACGTTCAGTGATTGCGGTTGCCAGCACACGAAATTCCGGCGGTCGTATCCGCAGTAATATTGTCTGGCAGTACCCGCATTGCACAATTCCTCGCCACTTGAGAGATATGGTAGTGACCGAATATGGGGTGGCAGATCTGCGTGGCAAGACCGACCGCGATGTCATAGTGGCCATGCTATGTATCGCCGATTCGCGCTTTCAACAGGAGCTGCTCGATAAGGCCAAGTCTGCTGGAAAAGTAGAATCCAGCTATGAGATACCCGAAGCATTCAGTAACAACACACCGGAGCGAATAGACGCCGTTTTTACCCAGGGCCATCGACCGAAGTTACTACCTTACTACCCTCTGGGCACGGACCTCACTTACGAGGAAGCACAGCTTGCCATAGCTTTGAAAGCGGTCAAGGAAGAGGGGCGCAAGATCTGGGAGTTGTGGCCGATACTGCGCAAGGGTCTGAGGGCCTCCAAGAGTAGTGCACCGGAATACCGTGAGGTACATGCCTGCCTCGATCGCATGGGGTTTGGCTACAGCGATACATTTGAGCACCGGCTTGAAGCTTATGTGGTGGCGGGTTCGCTGGTGCGCTTTGTCGATAAAGAGCGGCCACTCGGCGATGTCTCTGACGCGGAAGGGCTGCGCCAGAATATTTCGGATGAATAAGAGGGCGGCTACTTCATTTGGCTGGCCTGGATTGCTGTAAGGGCGATGGTATAGATGATGTCATCCACCAGGGCACCACGGGACAGGTCGTTCACCGGCTTGCGCATCCCCTGTAGCATAGGCCCGATACTAATCAGATCCGCACTGCGCTGCACGGCCTTGTAGGTGGTATTGCCCGTATTTAGATCGGGAAAAATAAATACGGTTGCACGCCCGGCCACGGGGCTGTCCGGGGCCTTTTTCTTCGCCACATTTTCCATGATGGCCGCATCGTACTGGAGCGGCCCATCGATCACCAGGTCCGGACGTTTTTCCTGGGCGATTTTGGTGGCTTCTCGTACCTTGTCTACGTCGGAACCGCTACCGGAACTACCGGTAGAGTAGCTGATCATGGCGACGCGGGGCTCGATGCCAAAGGCTTCTGCGGAGTCCGCCGATTGAATAGCGATGTCTGCCAGCTCCTCGGCATTGGGATCCGGATTGATGGCACAGTCGCCATACACCAGCACCTGGTCCGGTAACAGCATAAAAAACACCGACGAAACCAGCGCAGCATTCGGTGCCGTCTTAATCAGTTGCAGGGCTGGACGGATGGTGTTGGCGGTAGTGTGTACCGCGCCGGAAACAAGACCATCCACTTCATCTTCGGCGAGCATCATGGTGCCGAGTACCACATTGTCCTGAAGCTGCTCTTTGGCAACGATCTCCGTAAGCCCCTTGTTTTTGCGCAGCCGGACCATGGGCTCCACGTATTTATTGCGCGCGGTTTTGGGGTCGATGATCTCTACCTTGTCGCTGAGCGACAGTCCTTGTTGTTCGGCCACGCGGTGGATTTCTTTCGGGTCGCCCAGTAACACCGGGCGGGCAATGCCACGCTCGGCACAGGCGAGAGCTGCTTTGACAGTGCGCGGTTCGTCACCCTCTGGCAGTACGATACGCTTGTTGGCGCGGCGGGCGAGCTCGGTGAGATGGAAGCGAAAGGCAGGAGGAGACAAGCGTTTCGGCCGATTGGACTTGCTGCCCAGTGACTCCACCCACTGGTTGTCGAGATGGCCGGCAATAAAATCCTGTACCTTTTCAATCCGTTCCAGATCATCTGTGGGAGTTTCGGTATTGAACGTTTGCAGTTGCAGTGCCGTCTGCCAGGTATTGGTGTTCACGAGCACTACCGGCAGTCCGGTTTCCATGGCCGGTGCACACAGCTTCCTGACCAAAGGTTCAATATTGTAACCACCGGTGAGCACCAGGCAGCCGATTTTGACCCCGTTCATGGCTGCGAGGCAGGCAGCAACAATGACATCCGGTCTGTCCCCAGAGGTGACCAGCATGGCGCCCGGTTCAAACCGGTAGATCATATTGCCCAGGGATCGGGAGCAGAAAGTGACGCTCTGCAGTCGGCGGGAGTCCAGCTCGCCGTAGTTGATGATTTCCGCCTGAAAGTGGTCGGCCAGATCTTTTGCCCTCGGTGCCACCAGCTCCGCATTCCAGGGGATACAACCGATAATCGGAAGCGGACTTTTTCCAAACAGCGAGAGTATTTCAAGGTTGCCCCGGCGCATATTTGGCGCCTCAAAAACCCCGGTAATATCCGCCCCCGGCGCATCGGGTACCTGGGAGGGGGCACCCACCTTGTTGACTATGCAGCCGACAACGCGGCCCGATTTCACTCCGCCGAATGTAGACATGGCGACTTCCAGCCGGTCTTTCAGCTGCTGGGTGGAATCCAGATCCGGGCACACCACCAGCACAATCTCCGCATCCAGCGTTTTCGCGATCTGCAAGTTGAGCTGGCTGGCAAACTGGTTGTCCGCATTGGGTACCAGGCCCTCGACGATCGCCACATCGGATTTACTGGCCGACTCCTGGAATCGTGCCAGTATTTCTTCCAGTAAATCGGATAAATCCCCGCGGCCAATCAGGGATTCCACGTGTTGCATCGCGAAAGATTCGGGTACCTTCAGGCTGGACGCGCGTCGAAGAATTTCATTGCTTCGATCGCGGTTTTTCTCGTGCTTTACCGTCTCAGCGATCGGCTTGTAAAAGCTCACACTGACGCCGTTGCGCTCCAGTGCGCGCAACGTGCCGAGGCTGACTGAGGTGATTCCGACGCCCGCGCTGATGGGGACAAGCATGATGGTGCGAGACATGAGTCACTCCCTCGTGCGCGGATCGTGGTTTGGCGTATCGGGAGGCACGAGTTCCGCGGCGTCGCGGGCGATCACCCACTCTTCGTTCGTTGGGATCACCAGTGTTACAGCGGACTGATCCGTGGAAATGGGGCCTTCTTCGCCGAAGCGCGCCCGATCATTTTTTTGCGCATCCACGGTATAGCCAATGCCGGCCAGCTGTGTCATTACCTTTTGCCGTATCAGGCTGGAGTTTTCACCAATACCACCGGTGAATACCAGTGCATCCACCTGGGGCAGTACGGCATGGTAAGAGCCGATGTACTTTGCCAACCGGTAACAGAAAATATCCAAAGCCAGCTGCGCGCCATCGTGGCCATCGCTGGCGGCCTGCTCAAGTGTTCTACAGTCGTTACTGAGTTCAGAAATGCCGAGCAGACCGCTTTTCTTGTTTAACAGGTCGTTAATCTCGTGCAGGGCGTAATCCATGCGATTGCCCAGATGCATTAGCAATCCCGGATCCACATCGCCACTGCGGGTTCCCATCACCAGCCCTTCAAGTGGGGTAAGTCCCATGCTGGTATCCACACTGCGACCATTGTGTACCGCGGTAATCGATGCGCCGTTTCCTAGATGCGCGGAAATGATATTTACTTCGTCTACCGACAGGTTCAGTAGTGTGGCGGCGCGCTCGGTGACAAACCGGTGGCTGGTACCGTGCATACCGTAGCGGCGAATACCGTGATCGCGGTAGAGCGCAAACGGCAAAGCGTAGATGTACGCATGTCGGGGCATCGACTGGTGAAAGGCGGTATCGAATACCGCGACCTGGGGCAGATTTGGAAACGCCGACCTGGCGGCATCAATACCCGCGAGATGGGCGGGATTGTGCAGCGGCGCAAGGGCAACACACTCCTGAATTGCATTGATCACGGCGTCGTCAATCAGTACCGAGTGGGAAAACTTCTCGCCGCCGTGTACCACTCGATGACCGATGGCAATCAGTTGCTCGCGCAGTTCCGGGTGTCCGCTGAGAATTTTCTCTACCAGAAACCGGATGACTTCCGTGTGCCCGATATTCTCCGGGAGTGTTTGCGAATGACGCTCACCGTGGCTTTTCCAGCTGACCACTGGTTCGTCCTGCCCAAGGGATTCGCCAATGCCGCTGATGGCGATATCACCATTGTGAGGATTCATTACCGCAAACTTGAGCGAAGAGCTTCCACAATTGAGGACGAGTACCTGGCTGTGGCAAGACCGGGAATATGACATGTGCACGCTGTTTCGTTGCAGGCTTGTCATAAGCCTAGTTCAGATTTGCGCCATATCGATGAGGAGGGAAGCTCCACTGACAAGAACTGTCGGTCAGCACCAGTTACGGACCTGTTGATACGCAGACAGGTAAACACGCAGGCATAAAAAAGGGCCGCACAATGCGGCCCGAACTGAGTGAAGCGATTTCTCAGGGACACTCTAAAAGTGGTATCAACCGAACTGGTTCATTGTGTTGTCTTTACCAGCGGCTTTTAGCGCGGCCTCACCGGCGAAGTATTCCTTGTGGTCATCGCCCATATCGGAACCGGCCATGTTCTGGTGCTTAACGCAGGCGATGCCCTGACGGATTTCCTTGCGCTGTACACCTTCCACGTAACCCAGCATGCCTTTCTCGCCGAAGTATTCTTTGGCCAGGTTGTCGGTGGACAGGGCCGCAGTGTGGTAAGTCGGCAGAGTGATGAGGTGGTGGAAGATACCGGCCTCGCGGGAGGAATCTGCCTGGAAGGTACGGATTTTGTCATCCGCGGCCTTGGACAGTTCGCTGTCGTCGTACTCAGCGCTCATCAGGTTGTCGCGCTCGTAAGCGGATACGTCTTTACCTTCTTCTTTCCAGGCATCGAATACCTGCTGACGGAAATTCAGGGTCCAGTTGAAGGACGGGCTGTTGTTGTAGACCAGCTTGGCGTCGGGTACCTGCTTGCGGATCTCGTCCATCATGGCGCCGATCTGACGCACGTGTGGCTTTTCGGTTTCGATCCAGATCAGGTCAGCACCGTTTTGCAGTGAGGTCACGCTGTCCAGAATGCAGCGGGCTTCACCGGTGCCTTTCTTGAACTGGAACAGGTTGGAAGCCAGGCGCTTGGGACGCAGCAGCTTGCCTTCACGGTTGATGATCACATCACCATTTTTCAAATCCGCTTCGGACACTTCTTCGCAATCCAGGAAGCTGTTGTACTGGTCGCCCAGGTCGCCTGGCTTGTTGGTAACGGCGATCTGCTTGGTGAGGCCTGCACCCAGGGAGTCGGTACGGGCAACGATCACGCCGTTGTCAACGCCCAGTTCGAGGAACGCGTAGCGCACGGCGCGGATCTTGGCCAGGAAGTCTTCGTGGGGAACGGTTACCTTGCCGTCCTGGTGGCCACACTGTTTCTCGTCGGAAACCTGGTTCTCAATCTGGATACAGCAGGCACCGGCTTCAATCATTTTCTTCGCCAGCAGGTAGGTGGCTTCCGCATTACCGAAACCGGCATCGATGTCAGCGATGATCGGCACAACGTGGGTAACGTGGTTGTCGATCTTGTTTTGAACGGCTTTAGCTGCAACTTCGTCACCGGCTTCGCGGGCGGCGTCCAGCTCGCGGAACAGGCCACCCAGTTCGCGGGCGTCGGCTTGGCGCAGGAAGGTGTACAGCTCTTCGATCAGCGCCGCGACAGAGGTTTTCTCGTGCATGGACTGGTCGGGCAGGGGGCCGAATTCGCTGCGCAGGGCGGCAACCATCCAGCCAGACAGGTACAGGTAGCGACGATCGGTTTTACCTTCGAAGTGCTTCTTGATGGAAATCATCTTCTGCTGGCCAATAAAACCGTGCCAGCAACCCAGAGACTGGGTGTACTTGGAGGAGTCTTTGTCGTACGCCGCCATGTCCTTGCGCATGATGTCTGCGGTGTACTTGGCGATGTCCAGACCATTTTTGAATTTGTTCTGCAGACGCATGCGAGCAACAGATTCGGGATTGATCGCATTCCAGGCGCTGCCGTTGCTATCACAGAGCTTCGCTGCCGCTTCGATTTCTTTAGAGTAATTGGACATGGCTGTGTTTCCTCAAATTTCCTCGAATTTCTTCGAAAAGGTGACTGCGGTTAGGTTGTGCGTATCGTAGGAGTGCTGGCATAATTTGGCTAATTTATTGTCCTGATTTCCGCTATCCAAATAATGAATGTAGCTTGAAGCCCGCGGAAATCCTCAACTGCCACCAACCGGAAGCCGGCTGCACAGTGCCGGTCGAGAGTCCAATCCATGAATCTGGAAAGAGCTGATCTGAACCTGCTGGTCTACCTTGATGTACTGCTGCGCGAGCGCAACGTCACCCGTGCCGCCAATCAGTTGGGGTTGTCTCAGCCCGCCATGAGCAACGGCCTGAAGCGGCTGCGCGAGCTGTTCGGTGACCCGCTGCTGGTGCGTACCCGTGAGGGCATGATGCCCACCGAACGCGCCATGGAGTTGCAGCCCATGGTGCGCGAGGCGCTGGCAGCCATCGATCAGGTAATTCAGCCAAACCGGGATTTTGCACCGGCAGACGCCCGTCGTACCTTCCGTATCATGGCCAGTGACTACGCGGAATCCACACTGATACCGCCATTGCTGAAGCAATTGCGCGTCAGTGCTCCTGGTATCAGTTTAGACATCATGACGCCGAGTGACGTCAGCTTTGTGGATGTGGAGCAGGGCAAGGTGGACATGGTGATCAACCGCTTTGACTCCATGCCCCAGAGCTTCCACCAGGCCACCATATGGAGCGACACCTTCTCTTGCGTTATGCGCACGGATAATCCGGTTCTGCAGGACTACAATCTGGAAAGCTATCTCAACGCCCAGCATATCTGGGTCAGCAAAACCGGTATGGGCGTCGGGGTCGGGGTTAACCCCGAGGATGTCCAGCGCCTGGGCTGGGTAGACGAGGCCATCGGTCGCCTGGGGCAGAAGCGGGATATTTCCGTATTCACCCGCCACTATCAGGTGGCCATGTTGCTCGCTGAGCAGAGCGACCTGATCGTCACCGTGCCAACGCGCCTCGCGCAGCTCGCCACCAGCAACCCGCGGGTGGCATTGAGAGAACCGCCGTTACAAATTCCGCCCCTGGAACTGAAAATGGCCTGGAGCCCGCTGTTGCAGCAGAGCGCACCACACCGCTGGATGCGACGACTGATATTGGATGTGGGGCGTCAGTTGTAATTTAATTGAGACCCCAAATTCATATCAAGAATAGTGAAGATAGTGGCTATAAATTAGTGATATGGATGTTTGCCTGTTTAGAATGCTGCCATATACAACTGCGCAGTCACGTGTAGCAGTCGCAAGCTAAGTCGTCACCATCAATAACCATCAGTTCCAAGAGGTCAGACATGACGGAAAGAGTCTGTATTGGCGGTCTGCAGATCGCCGAAGAACTCCATGCATTGATTGCACAAGAAGTGATCCCAGGCACCGGCGTAGATGCCGAAGTGTTCTGGGTGGAGTTCGAAAAAATCGTCAATGACCTGGCCCCGCTCAATCGTCAACTGCTTAAAAAGCGCGACGATATCCAGGCGCGCATGGACCAGTGGTACAGCGACAACCCCCAGGGGTACAAAGACCTGAATGCCTACAGGGAATTCCTGCGGGAGATTGGTTACCTGGTCGATGAGCCCGCTGATTTCAGTGCAAAAACTGAAAATGTTGATGCGGAAATCGCCACCATGGCGGGTCCGCAACTGGTGGTGCCAGTGATGAATGCCCGTTATGCGCTGAACGCTGCCAACGCCCGCTGGGGCAGCCTGTACGACGCGCTTTACGGCACCGATGTAATTAGCGAAGAGGGCGGCGCGGAGAAAACTGGACAGTACAATCCGGTGCGCGGTGACAAGGTCATTGCCTACGGCCGCGAGTTTCTTGATCAAGCCGCACCGCTGAACAGTGCCAGCCATACCGATGTGCGAGAGTATCGTATCAATGGCTCGCTACTGGAAGCAGAATTGAAAAATGGCAAGGTTGCCGCGTTCATGAATAGCCGTCAGTTTGTCGGTTATCGCGGTGCCCAGGAGGCGCCCGAGGCGCTGCTGCTGACACACAACGGCCTGCATTTCGAAATTCAGATTGACCGCGAAAGCCCCATCGGTAAAACCGACAAGGCCGGCGTCAAAGATATTCTTGTCGAGTCGGCGTTGACCACCATCATGGACTGTGAAGATTCTGTGGCCGCCGTGGATGCCGAAGATAAAGTTGTGGTGTACCGCAACTGGCTCGGCCTGATGAAGGGTGACCTGCAGGAAAAAGTCAGCAAGGGTGGCAAGGAAATCCTGCGCACGCTCAACCCGGATCGTGAATACAGTGGTGCGGAAGGGGGCAAGGTAACGCTGCCCGGTCGCAGCCTGATGTTTGTGCGCAATGTTGGCCACCTTATGACCAACGATGCCGTTCTCGATAAAGACGGTAATGAAGTGCCCGAAGGTATTCTCGATGGCATGATCACCAGCCTCATCGCCATGCACGATCTGCGCGGCAATGGGCCTCTGCGCAATTCGCGCAGCGGCAGCGTATATATCGTGAAGCCGAAAATGCACGGTCCTGAAGAAGTGGCGTTCGCCAACACCCTGTTTAATCGTGTGGAAGACGCGCTAGGTCTGGCCCGTAACACGCTCAAAATGGGCATTATGGACGAGGAGCGCCGCACCACAGTGAATCTCAAGGCGTGTATCGCTGCCGCGCAGGAGCGTGTGGTATTCATCAATACCGGCTTTCTCGATCGAACCGGCGATGAGATCCATACCTCCATGCTCGCGGGACCGATGATTCGCAAAGGTGAGATGAAGCAGTCAAAGTGGATTTCTGCCTACGAAGACTGGAACGTGGACACGGGGCTGGCAACCGGCCTGAAAGGTCGCGCCCAGATCGGCAAAGGCATGTGGCCCATTCCCGATCAGATGGCGGCTATGATGGAGGCGAAAATTGCCCACCCGAAAGCTGGTGCCAATACTGCCTGGGTACCATCGCCTACCGCTGCTACGTTACACGCACTGCATTACCATAAAGTGGATGTGGCCGAGGTTCAGGAAGCGTTGGCCAGTCGCAAGCCGGCGAGCCTGGACGATATTCTTACCGTGCCGGTGGCCGAAGCACCCAACTGGAGTGCTGATGAAATTCAGCGTGAGCTGGACAACAACGCCCAGGGTATTCTCGGTTACGTGGTGCGCTGGATTGATCAGGGTGTTGGCTGTTCCAAGGTACCAGACATCAATGATGTGGGCCTGATGGAAGACCGTGCGACACTGCGTATTTCTTCCCAGCATATTGCGAACTGGTTGGAGCAGGGGATCTGTACCCGCGCCCAGGTCGAGGAAACCATGCAGCGAATGGCCGCGGTGGTTGATCGCCAGAATGCTGGAGACGCCGGGTACCGCGATATGGCGCCCAATTTCGACAAAAGTATTGCTTTCCAGGCGGCCTGTGAGCTCGTGTTCGAAGGTTGTGCCCAGCCCAACGGATACACCGAGCCGGTACTGCACCGTCGCCGCCGTGAATTCAAGGCAAGTCAGCGTTGATCACAACGCCTAGATAAAAAGGAGAAAGCCCCGCCGCGCGCGGGGCTTTTTATTTGTGTAAGCTGTGGGAGTACAAGGTAATTGTCTGTTAGCAGCGTCAAAGGAGGGATATACACATGCTCAAGACAACCACGCACACTGTAGAAGGCCGGCCGATTCAGGAGTACCTCGGCGTCGTGGTCGGAGAGGCCATTCTTGGTGCCAACATTTTCAAGGACTTGTTTGGTTCCATTACCGATATTATTGGTGGTCGTTCCGGCTCCTACGAGCGAGAG
Organism: Microbulbifer elongatus; assembly: GCF_020524885.1. Classification (GTDB taxonomy): domain Bacteria; phylum Pseudomonadota; class Gammaproteobacteria; order Pseudomonadales; family Cellvibrionaceae; genus Microbulbifer; species Microbulbifer elongatus_A. The sequence goes on from NZ_JAIVKJ010000001.1 coordinate 1,611,132, forward strand.
ATGGGCAGGGCGCGTAAAATTGCGTTTGCCGAAATCGAGGCGCAGACCCGCGCGCTGGGTGGCAATGCCATTGTCGGTATTGATCTCGATTACGAAGTAGTCGGAGAAAAAGGAGGCATGATGATGGTCAGTGTCAGCGGTACAGCAGTAAAGCTTCGCTGAAATAACGGAACTGCCGAATTGCCCGATAATTACTCGAAGACTGAAAGAGACACGGGCTCCTCCGAGGGTCTTTTCGTCGTGCTCGACGTCAATGGAAGCGAGGCCGAAGGCGTTACCCGAACAGCAGTCGGCCGGCAGGCTCTGGCGCAAGAGGTCGCTGTGGCATTTTGCTACAACGGCATCAGTCATGCGGTGATGATGGCGAGTCCTCTAGACCTGGAAGACTTTGCCTACGGCTTCAGCCTGACCTCCGGAGTGATTAAGCGCGGTGACCAGATCGTGGATCTGGATGTCGAGATTGCCAATGACAGCGCGCTACTGCATATCAGCCTCAATCAGCGGACCTTGAATCAACTCAGATTGTCGCGAAGAACGTTGGCCGGCACTAGCGGTTGTGGCCTTTGCGGCGCCGAAGCGCTTTCACAGGTGCTGGTCTCCCCTGAGCCGGAATTTCCCCCGCAATTTGCCGAGTTACCCCCTCTGGAACATCTAGCCGGATTGCGACAGCGCTTCCAGCTCGCCCAGCAGTATCGCGAAGCCAGTGGTGCAATGCACGCTGCTATTTTTGTAAGTGAAGAGGGCCAGACACGATGTTGTCGCGAGGACATCGGTCGCCACAATGCCCTGGATAAATTAATCGGAGCCTGTGTACGTGAGGGGCTTGATCTCAGTGCTGGCTTCGTGGCAATCACCAGTCGCTGTAGTCTTGAATTGATCCAGAAATCCTCGCGTGCCGGAATCGGCACCCTAGTCAGTCTTGCGTCCCCATCAGATATTGCCGTGCGCTGGGCACGTCAGTATCGGCTGAATTTGCTGCATCAACCGGCCCGGGGGCCAGCACGGTTATACAGCGGCGCTGCCTTCGCGCATTTAACGTCCCAAAATCTTACTGCTGGGTGATCCATGAAAACGCCAGTCGACCGATTTCGCTTTCGACCTTACCAGCGCCCCGCTGCGGGATGGGGGGCACTGCGCAGTGTTGCGCATGCCTGGCTGGATAGCCGCCAGCCGTTCAAGAATCTGCGCGCCATGCTACAGACCAATCAGAATGGCGGGTTTGACTGCCCCGGTTGTGCCTGGGGCGAAGCGCCAAAAGAAGGGCGTATCCGCTTCTGTGAGAATGGTGCCAAAGCAGTGAACTGGGAGGCATCCGGGCGCGGCGTCGACCGAGACTTCTTCGCCCGCCACAGCCTGGAAGACCTTTTGGCGCAGGAGGATTACTGGCTTGAGTACCAGGGGCGCCTGACCGAGCCGATGTATTTCGATGGGGTTCAGTCACATTATCAGCCCATTAGCTGGGACGAGGCTTACGCCTTGATCGCCCATGAACTGAAGGCGCTGAAATCACCAGATCAGGCCGCTTTCTATACCTCTGGCCGTGCCAGCAATGAGGCGGCATTTCTCTATCAGCTCTTCGCTCGCGCTTTCGGTACCAACAACCTGCCGGACTGCTCAAACATGTGCCACGAGGCCAGTGGCGTAGCACTCAAGGAAAGTATTGGCACCGGTAAAGGTACGGTCACCTATGAGGATTTTGAGAAGGCCGAAGCGATTTTTGTTATTGGCCAGAATCCGGGGACCAATCACCCAAGAATGCTGGAGCCGCTGAGCGAAGCGGTAGCGCGGGGTGCGCAGGTGGTGGTGCTGAATCCCCTGCGTGAGCGCGGGCTCGAGCGATTCCAGGCGCCGCAGGATCCTGTACAGATGCTGACCGGCGGTGAAACACCACTGAATACTGCCTATCTGAGGCCGGCTCTCGGTGGCGATATGGCGGCGATCCGCGGCATCGCCAAATTCCTTTTTGAATGGGAGGAGGGCGCCGAGCAGGGCAACGCTGACAATGGTCTCCTGGATCTGGCATTTATCCGCGAACACTGCACGGGATTTGACGAATACAAGGCGCAGGTCGCGGCAACGGGTTGGGATGAGATACAGGCCTTCAGTGGTCTTGATAAAGATGAGTTGGAGCGGGCGGCGCATATCTACTGTCGCAGCAACGCCACTATCATCTGCTGGGCCATGGGTATTACCCAACACCGTCATTCTGTCGCCACCATTCAGGAAATTACCAATCTGCAACTGATGCGAGGGCAGATTGGCCTACCAGGTGCCGGCCTGTGCCCGGTACGTGGTCACAGCAATGTGCAGGGCGACCGCACCATGGGTATCGATGACAGCCCACCGGCGTGGTTGCTAGACGCTCTGGAAGCTCGCTTTGGCATCCCGGTGCCACGGCAAGACGGCTACAACGTGGTGAAGACGATCGAGGCCATGCACGCTGGCAAGGTCAAAGTTTTTATTGGCCTGGGCGGCAACTTTGCGCGGGCAACCCCGGATAGCGACCACACCCATAAAGCCATACGTCACTGCGACCTAACGGTGCAGATCAGCACCAAACTCAATCGCAGTCACCTGGTCACGGGTAAGAAAGCGCTGATCCTGCCGTGTCTGGGCCGCTCCGATATCGACTTGCAACATACCGGTCCGCAGGCGGTCACGGTGGAAGACTCGTTTAGTATGGTGCACGCATCCTTCGGGCAGTTGCAGCCGCTATCAAAAGACATGCGCTCGGAGCCTGCCATTATCTGTGGCATTGCCCAGGCGACACTTGGTAGCCACCCGGTACCCTGGAGTGAGCTCACCGAGGATTACCGAAGGATTCGCACCCTGATCGAAGATGTGATTCCTGGATTCGAAAATTTCGAGGAAAAGCTGACCGCCCCGGGCGGGTTTTACCTGCAGAATTCAGCGGCGCAGCGTCGCTGGAATACCAGCACCGGAAAAGCAAACTTTGTCAGTCATTCGCTGCCGGCACCACTGCCAGACGAGGTGCTGAAAAAGATTGGCCGCAAGGGCGCGAGTAAGGCGGATCTAGTACTGCAGACATTGCGCTCACACGATCAGTACAACACAACGGTGTATGGACTGAACGACCGCTACCGCGGGGTTAAGGGGGAGCGTCATGTGCTGTTTGCGCACCTGGAAGACATCCATCGCCTGGGATTTTCCGACCGTCAAAAGGTGGATATCGTTTCTTTGTGGAGTGATGATGTGGAGCGCCGCGTATCGGGCTTCAGCCTGATCGCTTTTGACATTCCCAAGGGGCAGGCTGCTGCGTATTATCCAGAGGCCAACCCGCTGGTGCCGCTGGAAAGCTACGGTGTTGGCAGCTTCACGCCCACGTCGAAATACATCGCCATTCGATTGGAGCCCAGTTCTGCACCTGAACGGATTGCCTAATGCCGGACCAAAACCTGAGGGGGAGCGCGAGTGGGTATAGGTGCGCCTTTAGAGTACAAAACGCTTTAATGCCGGGTCGGGGCGCGCATGTAACCAGCTTTGTTCAAACACATCCTGCAGCTTGCGATTTCTGACCGGGTCATCGGCACGGTACTGGCCGCTCCATTTGACGGGGTCAGAAATGAGCAGGCTCTGGCGGTCGTCGGCGATCGCGAACTCCCAATCAGTTAGCTCACTACTGTTCTGTATTTTTCGCAGGCTAATTCGGCTGTCCAGCCGCTGAATTAGTGGGAGAAGTAGATGGGGCTGACTCAAAATAGAGGCGCTATCGGTGATCAGGATTTCTACTCGCGCGTATCGGCTGCGGCGAGCGAATCGGGAGAGGGCGTCGACAATTTCTGCCTGGTGGTAGAGTGTCCGAGCGAGGTCTTGTGAAAAGATCCGCACCTGGCGGCGACTTTCCGACAATAGCTTGTTAAGCGCGTCAACACAGGCACCGCTATTGTTTAGCGTCACCACATTCAGTGTCTCGTCCGGTGCCCCGATAGCATCGCCTGCCTGTAAATGCCTGCGTCGGTCAGCGGTTCCAGTCATCGATATTTTCGCTGGGTTCTTTGTCGTTCAGGGTGAGGTCCATGCGCACATGGGGAATGCCCGCTTCCATAAACTGGTCGCCGAACACGGTAAAGCCGGCTTTCTCGTAAAAAGGAACGGCCTGTACCTGGGCATTCAGGTAGACATCTTTCTGCCCGGAAACACGGGCAAACTTGCAGATTCTTTGTAAAAGCGCCAGGCCAGCACCCAGCCCGCGGGCTTCTTTCAGGATTGCCATGCGCCCGATCTTGCCGCCACCGGTCAAGCGCCCGGTGCCGATGGGCTTGTCGTGGTGGTATATCAGGAAATGCTGCGCGCTCTCCTCGTGTTCGTCCCACTCCAGCTCCGGTGGTACCTGCTGCTCTTCGACGAACACTTTCTCGCGGATTTTGCGGATGGCAGCGCGGTCGGTTTGCCAGTCGGCAAGGCGTACAAACAGACTCATGAACAGCACTCCTACTGGTCTTTTCTAATTTTTATTGGTCTTCCGGATCTTAGTCCTGATCGTATTCTTCATCGTATTCCGTCAGGTCTTCAGGGTAAATGAGACTGCCCTGTGACACCAGCAAATCGAACAATCCATCAGCGGCGGCGAGTTCCGGGTAGGCGTCAACGTCGCTCTGGGTCAACGTACGATTGCTGCAGAAGCCCTCCGCAAACAGGAGCGGTGCAGGGAAGGATTCCCCATCCACGAACAGACTGGCGGGCTCGCGGCAGAAGGCGCAGCGAGAGCCGGGGTTCAGTATCAGGCTGCCACCTGCTGCCAGTGTCTCCCGCCAATCGTCCGCGCTTCCGGCATCCAGTGCCACAGTATCCGGGTACTTGGCTTCGGTCATGATGGCGCCGAACCACTGGGCGATATTTTGGGGCTGCTGTAGCCACTCCGCGAGGTGGCGTTGTACCCGGGTGACGGTCTGCTGGTCGATCTCCGACGGATTCTCAGGCAATGACAGGTCGGCATCGGTGTACCGGTAGTGATCAGGCAATCCGGCACCGAGCTCGGCGGCCAGGTCTTCCAGCATGGTGCGGGCAGAGGGTGCACGGAATCCAACGGAAATGGTGGTGCAACCGCCCTCGGCTATGCCCCAGTGGCTGTATTGCGGCGGCAGGTACAGCATATCCCCGGGCTCGAGCAGCCAGCTGGCCTCAGACTCGAACTCCCTGAGGATATTCAGCGGAGTACCCTCGACACGGGGGCTGCTGGCGTCCGCTTTTGGGCCGAGGTGCCATCGACGCTTACCCTCGGCCTGCAGCAGGAATACGTCATAGAAATCGTAGTGGGGCCCGACACTGCCTTGATCGGCTGCGTAGCTGATCATGATGTCGTCAAGGCGCCAGTCGGGAAGAAAGCGGAAGTGATCCTTGAGCGAAGCCACTTCCGGAATCCACTGGTCCACAGCCTGTACCAGCAGGGTCCAGTGTGTTTTCGGTAACGAAAAGAAGTCTTCTTCGGTGAAGGGGCCGTTGCGCAATTGCCATGGCCCCTCGATACCCTTTTCCTCGATCAGGCGGGATTCAATCTGTTCTTCGAGCGCCATCCCGGCGAGCTCTTCGCCGGTAATTGGCGTCTCGAAATCGGGAAACGCATTGCGAATCAGGAGTGGCTTTTTCTGCCAGTACTCCCGCAAAAACGTTTCCACCGGGATGTCGCCAAGGTGGGTCAGAGATTCAACGTTGTGGTGCTGGCCCGACTCGGTCATGGCAAAACTCCCGGTGTTTAACGCGACTGCGCTGGCTTAGATTTTATTGGCCTGGGCTACGGCGTTGCCGATATAGCTGGCCGGGGTCATCTCACGCAGGGATTGCTTGGCTTCCTCTGGCATTTCCAGACCGTCGATAAACACAGCCAGTGTTTCCTTGGTGATGCCCTGGCCGCGGGTCAGCGCCTTCAGCTTTTCGTAGGGCTCTTCGATGTTGTAGCGGCGCATCACGGTCTGGATGGGCTCTGCCAGTACTTCCCAGGCGTTGTTCAGATCTTCCTCGAGGCGCGCGCGGTTGATCTCCAGTTTGCCCAGACCCTTCTGGGTGGCGGCGTAGGCAATCACGGAATAGCCCGCGCCAACGCCCATATTGCGCAGCACAGTCGAGTCGGTGAGGTCGCGCTGCCAGCGCGAAACCGGCAGTTTGGCCGCCAGATGCTGGAACACCGCATTGGCGATACCCAGGTTGCCCTCGGAGTTTTCGAAGTCGATGGGGTTTACCTTGTGCGGCATGGTGGAAGAACCCACTTCGCCGGCAACGACTTTCTGCTTGAAGTAACCCAGGGAGATGTAGCCCCAGATATCGCGGTCAAAGTCGATCAGAATAGTGTTGAAGCGCGCAATGGCATCGAACAGTTCGGCAATATAGTCGTGCGGCTCGATCTGGGTGGTGTAGGGGTTCCAGGTCAGGCCCAGGGAGGTCACAAATTCTTCTGCATTCTTCTCCCAGTCCACATCCGGGTAAGCAGAGAGGTGAGCGTTGTAGTTACCTACAGCGCCGTTGATTTTGCCCAGCAGCTCGACCTCGTGGATCTGCTTAACCTGACGGCGCAGGCGCGCAACCACATTGGCCAGTTCCTTGCCTACGGTGGTGGGGCTGGCGGTCTGGCCGTGGGTGCGGGACAGCATGGGCACGTCGGCAAAGGTTTTTGCCAGGTTGGCGATTTCACTGACGATCTGGTTCATCGCCGGCAGCAGGACCTGATCTCGGCCTGCGCGCAGCATCAGCGCGTGGGACAGGTTATTAATGTCTTCAGAGGTGCACGCGAAATGAATAAACTCACTGACCGCGGCCAGCTGCTCGTCACCTTTCACTTTTTCCTTGAGGAAGTACTCCACGGCTTTTACGTCGTGGTTGGTGGTGCGTTCGATTTCTTTGATGCGCTCTGCGTCTTCGACGGAGAATTGGGACACGATGTCATCGAGGATCTTATTGCTGTCACCGCTGAATGGCTGAACTTCCACAATTTTTTCGTGGCGTGCCAGTTGTTGCAGCCAGCGCACTTCCACTTCTACGCGGGCGCGGATCAGGCCGTACTCACTAAAAATGTCCCGCAGGCCAGCGGTTTTGCTTTCGTAGCGTCCATCAATGGGGGAAACCGCAGTCAGTGCGGATAGCTCGACGGTCATTGTGTCTCTCCGAGTTTGAGATTCGGCCGCAATGCGAATGCGCGAGCGGCAGAAATATTAAAATCGATTCGTGTTCCCGGGTTTAGTGCTCCCGGGGTGAGTGTTCCAGGGATTCGTATTTGGATATCAGCGCATCCATTGCCGCGATCAGCTTCTTGCGCTGAAACAGCAGGTGCAGGCGGCGCCCGCCCAGTTGCCGCCACAGCATGGCGGAGCGGACACCGGCAAACAGCATGGTGCGGATCTGGTTGGCGATGCGCTGTTGCTGCAGGAAATTGAAGTCACCCAGCACCTGAATACGGAAGCGGAATGTGCTCAGGGTGTCGCTATAGATGCTGGCGAGATTGGCGTACACATTTTCGTGGCCGACACCAAAGTGATCTGTTTGCACATGCGCTTTTTCCAACCTGCTTCCAATAATTGAAAGCAGGTCTGGCTTTTTCGCCAGCTGCCGCTGCAGGTAGAGAATGGAAAGCACATAACGCAGGCAGTCGGTGTACTCGGGGTGACTGCGTGTGGCGAGTAACTGGCGCGCACCGCGCAGCCCAGGCAGTAGCTTTTCAACACCGCCATACACATCTTCGGTAGTTTCCGGATTCTGCTGAAACAGGCTGTATACCGCCGTTTCCATCTGTTCAGCCGGTGCGGTGCCGGTTTTGGCCAGCCGCTCCACAAGAATGGCTGCCTGGAATACGCCGGCCAGAGCCAGTGCCTGATCTCGCCAGTTACTCAAGAGTCGCTCCCCGCGGCCTGTTTTTTCTGGAGTGTATTTGGTTCCACTTCACCGACCCCGGTCGCCTTATCGATGACCGCGCCACCAAGGCAGATGTCGCCCTGATAGATCACCACAGACTGGCCCGGAGTAACCGCGCGCTGGGGCTGATCGAAGGCAATAGTGAGTTGGCCATTGTCACCGACGGTGATTTCGCAGTCCTGATCGGCCTGGCGGTAGCGTGTTTTCGCCGCAGCGCGGAAGGATAGCGCGGGTGGGGCGCCGTTTATCCAGTGCGCCTGGGTGGCGGTCAAGCCCGTTGAGTAGAGCAGCGGATGGTGCTTACCCTGGGCAACCAGCAATACATTGCGCTCAAGGTCTTTGCCGACCACATACCAGGGCTGATCGCCGGCTCCTTTGACGCCGCCGATTCCCAAGCCCTGGCGTTGTCCGATGGTGTGGTACATCAGGCCACTGTGCTGGCCCATCACCTCGCCATCCGGGGTCTGCATTTCACCGGGCTGTGCCGGCAGATACTGTTCCAGGAAATCCTTGAACCGGCGCTCCCCAATGAAGCAGATACCAGTACTGTCTTTCTTGCTGTAGGTAATAAAGCCGTTTTCTTCCGCTATCCGGCGCACTTCCGGTTTTTCCAGCTCACCGAGCGGAAACAGGGAGCGGGCAAATTCGGCCTCGCCCACGGCGTGCAGGAAGTAGCTTTGGTCCTTATTGCCGTCGAGCCCCTTCATCAGATACGTGCGGCCATCCTTGTCGAGGCGGCGCGCATAATGGCCGGTGGCGATGGCCTCAGCCCCGAGCATTTCTGCGTATTCGAGGAAAACTTTGAATTTGATCTCCCGGTTGCACAGGATATCGGGGTTAGGCGTACGGCCGGCCTTGTATTCGGCAAGGAAGTACTCGAATACGTTATCCCAGTACTCGGCGGCAAAATTGGCCGTGTGCAACTTGATGCCCAGGCGCTTGCACACGGATTCGGCATCGGCCAGGTCCTGCTTGGCGGTGCAATACTCGGTGCCGTCGTCCTCATCCCAGTTCTTCATGAACAGGCCTTCGACGTGATACCCCTGTTGCATAAGCAGGTAGGCGGCCACCGACGAATCCACGCCGCCGGACATGCCGACAATGACGCGTTTAGGAGCGGCTGTAGTGCCGAGGGATTCATTGGGACTAGAGGACACAGGCAATTCCGAAGCTGACATGAAATACCGGTTGTTACAGTGTGGGGCGCAAGAGGATTTTCAACCCCTGAGGTGCGACCAATCGCCCTAGGGCGGGAAAATGGGGGCGCATTTTACCTGTGATTCGGGTTGCTGACCAATTCGGCAGCGTTTGACCTCAATTTCGCCGATTTTGATGCATGCCGCTAACCGCTATAGGGGGGGGGCAGCAAGTAAACCCGGCGCCGCGTGTCTATTTCAGACTAGCTGTGATCAGGGGCGACGCGCCTGCTGATTGATGCTTTCAGGTGGCTAACGCCTGAGAGCGCAGACTTGGTGGTCAACGCTTCCTCGTGCCCGGCCCACGTTTTTGTCCCCGCGCCCCGGCTGCTGCACCGCTTTTGCCTGCGCGCCCGCGACCGACGCCCCGTGGCGATTTTTTGCTGGAGGATGCGGGCAGGAAGACTTCCTCGGCGCGTTGCTCCCCGGGCGCCAGTCCGCCCAGGCTCCAGTTACCAATGGCGGTTCGCACGAGCCTGAGGGTAGGGTGGCCAACGGCCGCAGTCATCCGTCTTACCTGGCGATTGCGGCCTTCGCTAATGGTGAGCTCGATCCAGCATGTGGGGATGGACTTGCGCTCGCGAATTGGCGGGACCCGGGGCCAAATGTCGGGTGCGGGCAGGATGCGTGCCTTGGCGGGCGCCGTGCGGCCATCTTTCAGCTGCACCCCCTTGCGCAGCTGTGACAGTGCGGCCTCGCTGACCTCTCCCTCAACCTGTGCCCAGTACACTTTGGGCAGCTTGTTGCTGGGGTGCGCTATCTGATGCTGCAGCTGTCCGTCGGCTGTCAGCAGAAGCAGTCCCTCCGAGTCGTAATCCAGTCGCCCGGCAGCATAAACGCCCGGTTTCTTCACGTAATCCGCGAGGGTCGGACGGCCCTCCGGGTCGGTGAATTGGCAGAGAACGCCGTATGGCTTGTTAAACAGTATGAGTTGGCTCATGAAACAGGTTGCGGCAAGGGGCTGGTGCTTTAGTTGTAATGAAACTACAAAAACGGACGGATGCTGATATAATCCCGCCGATTTTTAGCCAGCTCGGCGACTGCAACGGCGCAGACAACGGGCGGCAACCATGACCGGCAGCGGAATTCGGCGCATTATGCCGTTTTTTATGCAAAAAAGCCGGACGTTTAGTCAAAGAGTTACGGGAGTCAACTTAATGGGTCATATCCAAGTGCCGGCCAACGGCGAAAAAGTCACAGTCAACGCAGATGGTTCTCTGAACGTACCGAACACCCCGATCATTCCGTTTATCGAAGGTGACGGCATCGGCGTGGATATCACCCCGGTAATGCGCAAAGTAATCGACGCCGCTGTAAGCAAGGCGTACAGCGACGAGAAGGCCATCGCGTGGATGGAAATTTTCTGCGGTGAAAAGGCTGCTGAAACCTACAGCGGCGACTGGTTCCCGGCAGAAACCCTGGAAGCGATCAAAGATTACGTTGTCAGCATCAAAGGCCCGCTGACTACCCCGGTAGGCGGCGGCTTCCGCTCCCTGAACGTTGCTCTGCGCCAGGAGCTGGACCTGTACGTATGTCAGCGTCCGGTACGTTGGTTCAGCGGTGTGCCTTCTCCGGTAAAAGAGCCGAACAAGGTAGACATGGTGATCTTCCGCGAGAACTCCGAAGACATCTACGCCGGTATCGAGTGGAAAGCGGGTACCGACGAAGCCAAGAAAGTGGTTAAGTTCCTGCAGGAAGAGATGGGCGTTAAGAAAATCCGCTTCCCGCAAGAAGTGGGCATCGGTGTTAAGCCGGTTTCCGAAGAGGGCACCAAGCGCCTGGTACGCAAGGCCCTGCAGTACACCATCGATCAGGATCGCGACTCCCTGACGCTGGTGCACAAAGGCAACATCATGAAGTTCACCGAAGGCGCCTTCGCTGACTGGGGCTACGAGCTGGCTCGCGAAGAATTCGGTGCTCAGCCGATCGACGGCGGCCCCTGGTGCAGCTTCAAGAACCCGAACACCGGCAAGGAAATCGTGGTTAAGGACGTAATTGCTGACGCCATGCTGCAGCAGATCCTGCTGCGTCCGGCCGAATACGACGTAATCGCCACCCTGAACCTGAACGGCGACTACCTGTCCGACGCTCTGGCTGCCCAGGTAGGTGGTATCGGTATCGCTCCGGGTGCCAACCTGTCTGACGAAGTGGCTCTGTTCGAAGCTACCCACGGTACTGCACCCAAGTATGCTGGCCAGGACAAAGTGAACCCAGGCTCCCTGATCCTGTCCGCAGAAATGATGCTGCGTCACCTGGGCTGGAACGAAGCCGCGGAACTGGTTGTTAAAGGTATGGAAGGCGCAATCGAAGCCAAGACCGTTACCTATGACTTCGAGCGTCTGATGGACGGTGCCGAGCTGAAGTCCTGCTCCGAATTTGGTGACGAAGTCATCAAGCACATGGCTTGATTCTCAGCCCAGCTGATTGTCAATCCATAAGAAAGCCCCGCATCGTCGCGATGCGGGGCTTTTTTGTGTCTGGCATGTGTGTGCAGCCGCTGGTGCGCGATACCGTTAAATACAGCGGGAAAGGAGCGGGAAGATGCTTTCGGAGTTGTCGTGATGTGAGCGGCACGTGTGTACCACTGGGAGGGCGTAAGCAAGCTGCCCGGAGTTGGCTTTCCAGAACGGCGCAAGCAGCCAGTCGGATATGGCTGCTCTTGATCGATAAGATTGCTCTGCATTGCAGTCGATGACTGCAATGCGAAACTCAATCGAGTACTTCTTCCGCCTCTTTTTCACGCACGTTGGCGGTCTGCCCAGGTTGGACGGCAGGTGCGGAAGCCTTGGCGTTGTCTGCTGTAGCGATACTGATATTGGCTGCGTGATAGCCCTTATCGCCCTGGATGATATCGAAATTGACCTGCTGGCCGGCTTTCAGAGTGCGGTAACCCTCCATCTGAATCGCCGAGTAATGTGCAAACAAGTCTTCTCCACCCTCATCAGCAAGAATAAATCCATATCCCTTGGCATTATTGAACCACTTAACGGTACCGGTAGGCATGGCGAAATCCCTCTAAATTGCCGGGGCGACTGCTGGCCGCCTAAAAATGTAGTAATTATTGTTATCGCGCTTCATGCGCTTACTTTTATGTGCAAACTCATTTGCACAACTATGAGCTAGTGCCGTTTACCGCTTGGCGCGGTTAATACCTCTTTTAGCCAAGGCGCCCGCCCTTGTCAAGGGAGCGTGCTGCTGCACACTGTGCCATCGGCAGAATAAGGTTACAATGCCGGCTCGCCAGCGTCGCATTAGTGACTGACACGGGCATTCCATTCTCGCTCAAAGTGCGAAAATAAGCGCAGATGCGCCAGCACTGTGAACCAATTCCTGAACTCTGATTGATTAGCGCTATGGGAAAATCACAAATCATTAAACTACACTCCAACGAAGGTGACGGCGACGATGGCTTCCACTTTCATGGTGCCGAAGGGGATACCGCGCTTGCGGAGGCAAGGCCGCGGCTGAAGCGCCCACCGATGTATAAGGTGGTCATGCTCAACGATGACTACACCCCGATGGAGTTTGTGGTAGAGGCCCTGGAGCTTTTCTTTTACGTCAATCGAGAGCGCGCCACTCAATTGATGTTACAGGTCCACACTAAGGGAAAAGCGATCTGCGGTGTCTATACTCGAGATATAGCGGAAACAAAGGCCGCGCAGGTAAATCAGTTTGCGCGGGATAACGAGCATCCTCTTCTATGTGAAATTGAGGCGGATGAGGAAGACGAAAACGACGAGGAGGGTTGAGATAGACAGCTCCGGCACCTGCAGGGATTCAGGTGTGACTTTCCGGCCGGTACTCCGGCAAAAAATCAGGAATACCGGGTGTTTTTCACTACAACCCGGATGACATTGGCCAGTAAGGTTTGAGGTTTAAATGCTCAGCAAGGATTTAGAGGTAACGCTCAATCTAGCGTTCAAAGGTGCACGGGCGAAACGCCATGAGTTTATGACCGTTGAGCACCTGCTGCTGGCGCTGCTGGACAATGAATCCGCGGCAGATGTCCTGCATGCCTGCGGGGCTGATCTCAGTGCTCTGCGCCGGGAACTGCTCGAATTCGTCGACTCTACTACGCCACTGATCCCTGAGAATGACGCTGAACGCGAAACCCAGCCCACGCTTGGTTTCCAGCGCGTTCTGCAGCGTGCGGTTTTTCACGTACAGTCGTCCGGCAAGAAAGAGGTTACCGGTGCCAATGTGCTGGTCGCCATTTTTTGCGAACAGGAAAGTCAGGCGGTTTACTACCTGAAGCAGCAGAGCGTAGCCCGGATTGATGTGGTGAATTACATCACCCATGGTATTTCCCGCGTAAGCTCCGGCGGCAATAACGCCCACAGCAGTCCTGATCCTTCTCCCGAGCAGGTCGATGAAGATCTCGGCTCCACGGCTGAACCGGGTGGCTCCGATCCGCTTGAAAGCTATGCAACCAACCTGAATCAGGAAGCGATTCTCGGGCGTATTGATCCGCTCGTAGGGCGGGCGCCCGAGGTGGAGCGGGTTACCCAGGTGCTGGCGCGCCGACGCAAGAACAATCCGCTACTGGTGGGTGAGTCTGGCGTAGGTAAAACAGCTATTGCTGAGGGGCTGGCCCGCCGTATTGTCGATAGCGAAGTGCCGGAACCCCTGAAAGAAAGCACCATTTATTCCCTGGACCTCGGGTCACTATTGGCTGGCACCAAGTATCGCGGTGACTTTGAAAAGCGGTTTAAAGCGCTGCTGGCCGAGCTCAAGAAGCGCGAGCACGCTGTACTGTTTATCGATGAGATTCACACCATTATCGGTGCCGGCGCCGCTTCCGGCGGGGTTATGGATGCTTCCAACCTGCTCAAACCGCTGCTGTCCAGTGGTCAGCTGCGCTGTATCGGCTCCACCACCTTCAACGAATACCGCGGGATCTTTGAGAAAGACCGCGCGCTGTCGCGTCGCTTCCAAAAGATTGATGTTCACGAGCCCTCAGTAGAAGAAACTGTACAGATCCTTCAGGGGCTCAAGACCTGTTTCGAGGATCACCACAAGGTCCGCTTTACCGATTCCGCCCTGGAGGCGGCTGCGCACCTTGCCAATCGCCATATCACCGAACGCTTCCTGCCAGACAAAGCTATTGATGTGATTGATGAGGCTGGGGCCTACCAGGCGTTATTGCCGGTCGACCAGCGCACCGACACCATCTCCGTTACCGAGATTGAGAATATCGTCGCCAAGATGGCCCGCATTCCCGCGAAAAGCGTTTCCGCCTCGGACAAGGCGGCGCTCGCCAAGCTCGATGACAACCTCAAGATGGTGGTGTTCGGGCAGGACAATGCGATTGAGGCGCTCAGCACCTCCATCAAGCTGGCGCGTGCTGGCCTGGGTGCGGAGGAAAAACCCATTGGCTCTTTCCTGTTTGCCGGTCCTACCGGGGTGGGCAAAACCGAGCTGTGCCGTCAGCTGGCGCAGGTTATGGGCATCGAGCTGATTCGCTTCGATATGTCCGAATATATGGAGCGCCACACGGTATCCCGTCTTATCGGGGCGCCCCCGGGGTATGTCGGTTTCGATCAAGGCGGTCTGTTGACCGACGCCGTGACAAAGCACCCCCATAGCGTGGTGTTGCTGGATGAGATTGAAAAGGCCCACCCGGAAGTCTTCAACCTGCTGCTGCAGGTGATGGATCACGGCACCTTGACCGACAACAACGGGCGCAAGGCAGACTTCCGCAACGTGATTCTGATCATGACGACCAATGCCGGCGCAGAAGTGATGAGCCGCCGCTCCATCGGCTTCTCCAATCAGGACCACAGCAGCGACGGAATGGAGGAGATCAAGAAGATGTTTACTCCTGAATTCCGCAACCGCCTGGATAGCATTATCCAGTTCGGTGCCCTAAATATCGAAGTGGTTAAAACCGTGGTGGACAAGTTTGTTGTTGAACTTCAGGCGCAGCTGGATGAATCCCGTGTGACCCTTGAGGTCGACGATGAGGCCCGGGAATGGCTGGCGGTAAATGGTTACGATGAGAAGATGGGTGCTCGCCCGATGGCCCGCTTGATTCGCGAAAAATTACGCAAGCCGCTGGCCGAGGCCGTGTTGTTTGGCGAGCTGTCAGAAGAGGGCGGCAAGGTCGAAGTGACGGTGGAGAACGATCAGCTCAAGATTAATACCGCGCTACCGGTTCACTGATCGACAGGCCACTCTGGGGCCAATACGCCTTAACCGGAAAATGAAAAAGCCACCCTTGAGGTGGCTTTTTTCGTGCGTCTTCGGCAGGCCCGGAAGACAACCCTGGAGGGCAATCCGGCTGCCGGCAGCAGCACTCAGCGGGCGCGGTAAGTGATACGACCCTTGGTCAGGTCGTAGGGAGTCAGTTCGACTTTAACCTTGTCACCGGTAAGGATGCGGATGTAGTTTTTGCGCATCTTGCCGGAAATGTGCGCGATTACCACATGTCCATTTTCCAGTTTCACGCGGAATGTGGTGTTGGGCAGGGTGTCGATCACCTCACCTTCCATTTCAATGTAATCGTCTTTTGCCATGCGGCAGCAACCTTTGATAAATGTGTACTAGCTTTTCCGCCACGTTTTTGTGGCCCCTCAACCGTCAGATACGGGGCCCGGCGGTACGACGGGCGTGCATTTTGCACGAAAAGTGCCGGCAGGCCAAGTGAAAGCACGCTCTGCGGGCAAATCTGCGGCACGGGTAAGAAGGTAGCTTTTGCGAGGCTCCAGCCAGCGGGTCGGGCTGGCCTAATCGGACTTCAGTTCCCAGCGGTTGTCCTTAAGGATCTCGAGTGGCTGAAATTGACTCTTATAAGCCATTTTCTGGCACTGCGCGATCCAGTAGCCCAAGTATAGACTGGGTAGTCCCAGCCGCCGGGCCCACTCGATCTGGTAAAGAATGGAGTAACTGCCGAGACTCCGTTTGATTTCGTCCGGATCGAAGAAGGTATAGATCGCGGAAACCCCGCCTGATAGCACATCGGTGACCGCCGTGCCCACGAGCCGCCCGCGAGCCCGAAATTCCAGGTAGCGGGTACTGCCCCATGCATTTTGCAGGAAGCTGCGGAACTGCTCCTGGCTGGGTGGGTACATTTCACCATCCCGGTGCCGCTCCTCAATATAGCGGGCATAGAGCGCGTAGTGCTCATCCGTGTCGATGTTGCGCTGGTGAAATACATCGAGATCCCGATTGCGCTTCCAGCAGCGGCGCTGGTTTCTGTTGGGCACAAATAGTTCGACAGGAATCCGGGCAGGGATACAGGCCTGGCAATGGGTGCACTGTGGTCGGTACAGGTAGTTGCCACTGCGGCGAAAACCCAGCTCAGACAGTCGGCTGTACAGACGCTGGTCGACCGGAGTCTGCGGATCCACAAATACGGTAGTGGCCTCCTGGTCCTCAAGATAGCCGCAGGGATGGGGAAGGGTGGCAAGAAGGCGGACCGAGTTTAGCTGGGAGTACTGGCTCATGCCGCAGCACCGCTCGGGAGCGCTGGATGACTTGTCTGTTGGGTCACTTGCTTCACGGTAGCTGGCCACTCCTCAAACTTTAAGACCCGAGGGTAAGTTGCGGTCGAGGAAAACACAAACCCGGGCTCAGAAAATCCGGAGGCCTGAATGGAGTTGGGCTCAGCGGGGCTGGAATAAGTCCGCGGCGGGTGCCGGGGGCCATGGCGATGGGAACCCCGGCCTCGAAACACCGTGGCTCAACAGTTGCTCGAATCTCTCACGCGGCACCTCAATGGCTCCCAGGCTCAACAGGTGTGGATTGCTCACCTGACAATCGATCAGCGAGCACCCCCATTGATCCAGCTGTCGTACCAGATGGGCGAATGCGACCTTGGATGCGTCAGTGGCACGGTGAAACATGGACTCACCAAAAAAAACCTCCCCGATCGCCAACCCATAGAGCCCGCCGACCAGCTTGCCATCCCGCCAGGTCTCTACCGAGTGTGCGTGCCCCAGGTCGTGCATTTCCAGGTAGGCCTCGCGCATGTCGTGCGTGATCCAGGTGCCGGCTTCCTGTGCTCGCGGTGCAGCGCAGCCGTCCAGCACTTGTTCGAAGGCCCGGTTAAAGGTGACCTGGTATCGCTCCTGACGAATGACCTTTTTGAGGCTGCGGGAGAACTCTGTTTCTACTGGGAGAACAATGCAACGAGGGGAGGGCGACCACCACAAGATGGGCTGATCGTCCGAGAACCAGGGGAATATACCCCTGCGATACGCGGCAAGCAGCCAGTCGGGTGTCAGGTCACCGCCCACCGCAAGCAGTCCATTAGGGTCGTGGAGGGCCGAGCTGGTGTCCGGAAAGGCGACGACATCCGGGTCCAGTAGCGAGAGAATGTCGTTGGTGTTGCTACTCAATCTATTCGCCTTTCGGTTTATGCGGGTCGCCCGAGCTCACAGGAGATTTTAACGAAAAAAGGCGGCTATGCAGCCGCCTTTTCTTGCGCCTTACCTTGGACTTACTGGGCGTCGAGGAAGCGCTCCGCGTCCAGTGCCGCCATACAGCCGGTACCCGCAGAGGTCACCGCCTGGCGGTAGATGTGGTCGGACACGTCGCCCGCGGCAAATACACCGGGAACGGAGGTCTGAGTGGCATTACCGTTCAGGCCGCTCTCGACAATGATGTAGCCGCCGTTCATTTCCAGCTGACCTTCAAAGATGTCGGTATTCGGCTTGTGGCCGATGGCAATGAACACGCCGGAAACATCCACTTCCTTGCTGGAGCCATCCTGGACATTCTTCAAGCGAACACCGGTCACGCCATTGTCGTCACCCAGCACTTCGTCCAGGGTGTGGTGCCAGCACAGGTTGATATTGCCGTTCTCGGCCTTTTCCAGCAGTCGATCCTGCAGGATTTTCTCTGCACGCAGCTCGTCACGGCGGTGTACCAGGGTGACTTCGCTGGCGATATTGGACAGGTACAGGGCCTCTTCGACAGCGGTGTTGCCGCCGCCGACAACCACAACCTTCTGGTCGCGGTAGAAGAAACCGTCACAGGTGGCACAGGCGCTGACGCCGCGCCCCTGGAAGGCCTCTTCAGAGGGCAGGCCAAGGTACTGGGCGGAAGCGCCGGTAGCGATAATCAGGGAATCACAGGTGTAGGTCTCGTTACCTTTCAGGGTAAAGGGGCGCTGCTTCAGGTCCACTTCGTGGATGTGGTCGAAGATGATGTTGGTATCAAAGCGCTCCGCGTGCTGCTGCATCTGCACCATCAGATCCGGGCCCTGCAGGTCGTGTACGCCGCCCGGCCAGTTTTCTACTTCGGTAGTGGTGGTCAGCTGGCCACCCTGCTGCATACCTGTGATGACGACAGGGTTGAGGTTGGCGCGCGCCGCATAGATGGCCGCGGTGTAGCCGGCAGGGCCGGAGCCGAGAATGATCAGGCGGTGATGGTTACTCATGGCTGGACTCACAATACTTCAATGTTGAAATTGGTCGATTTTGATACAGGTCGATTTGAACCTGAGTGATTCTGTCGTTTTGCGACGCCGCATGAAGCTCGCGGCGGATATTGCCTGCGCGGATCATGGCCTTACCACCGACATTGTTCAAGGGTGGATTTTTGAGGCTTTACGCATGCGGATAGGTGTATCTGGATGAATAGTCGCCAGATGCGCCCGGGGCAAAAATTGCGGCAATGATAGGAGATGCGAATCAGCCGACCAAATAGTTTGGCCTTATTTATCTGATTGCGCCGTTTTATAGACTGGCTAAATAGTGTGCTCTCGCCTTCACCGGAGGCAAGCTCTTGCTCCCCGAGCGTCGGCCGCTGGTGTTTGTTGGCGTGCCAGCAGCTTAAATGTTGTGTGAGGCATGCCCTGTAAGTTACTGTTATTAAAGATAAAGTCTAATCTTAAAGTGAATTCTAGGGTAAGCCTCAGGTAGCATTTGCCCCCCGGCTGTAGTACACAGATGCCTGACATTGCCGTGACTTATATATAAGACACTTCTAACAAGAACACTGTTACCGAGGTAAGCCATTGAAGGCTGAAAGCGAAACCGAATCTTCGGCAGCCATCCCTGACTCTTTGATTGCGCGAATCGTCCGCGAGGGGGCCCTCATCATCCTGCTTGCGGGCGCCTTGCTTGTGGGTATCAGCCTGCTGAGCTATAGCGCTGCGGATCCCGGCTGGTCCCATACCGGCAGTGGCGGCGGCATTGAAAACGCTATCGGGCCAACCGGTGCCTGGCTTGCGGATGTCAGCCTCTCGCTGCTTGGCTGGATGGCCTACCTGTTCCCGGTGCTGATTGGTTGGCGCGCCTATCGGATCCTTCGCGACAAGAATGCGCGCTTTCATGGGCCACTGTTCGCACTTCGCGTTGGTGGTCTTTTGCTTTTGCTGGCTTCCGGTGCCGCGATAGCGACACTCTGTTTCGGTGAGGCCGCAGACCCGCTTCCGTTTTCCAACGGCGGGATTATCGGTGCAGCGATTTCTGCGTTTATGGAAAAAGGCCTTGGTTACGTCGGGGCCACTATTCTGTTACTCGCCATGTTTGCGATAGGCGTGACCGTGTTTACTGGCATGTCCTGGCTCAAGCTGTTTGAGGATATCGGCCGTAGCGTGCTGTTTGTATTTGGATGGATTGGCAGCCGTATGGCCACGGCACGCAAGAACCGCGAAGAGCAACGCGTGGCCCGCGAGGCCATCGTTGTGCGCAAAGCGGCGGTCGAAGAGGAAAAGCAGCGCACCGCCAAGCGTCAGCCACCACAGATTGCGCCCACCGCGCCGCCGCCCAAACAGAGCCCGCGGGCTGTAAAAGAGAAGCAGGGTGAGCTGTTCAAGGGGCCGGTTACCGGCACCTTGCCCGCGCTTTCCCTGCTTGACCCGGCAGATACCAACAAAAAGGCTGGTTTCAGTCGCGAGGCACTCGAGGCATTGTCCCGGCTGCTGGAGCTGAAACTGAAAGATTTCGGCGTGGTGGCCGAGGTGGTGTCTGTGCTGCCGGGGCCGGTAGTGACCCGATTTGAAATTCAGCCCGCACCAGGAGTTAAGGTGAGTCGAATCACTAACCTTGCGAAAGACCTGGCGCGGTCACTGGCGGTGATTAGCGTGCGTGTGGTGGAGGTGATCCCCGGCAAGTCCGTGGTGGGCATCGAGATTCCCAATGAAAACCGCCAGATGGTGCGCCTGACCGAAGTGTTGGGGTCTGAAGTCTATGAGAAGTCCAGCTCGGCACTGACTCTGGCGCTCGGGCACGATATTGCCGGGCAGCCGGTTGTGGCTGATCTCGCCAAGATGCCACACCTGCTGGTGGCCGGTACCACGGGCTCTGGTAAGTCGGTCGGCATCAACGTGATGCTCCTGAGCCTGCTGTACAAGTCAACGCCGGACGAAGTGCGCCTGATTCTGGTGGACCCCAAAATGCTGGAGCTCTCGGTGTACGAGGGTATTCCCCACCTGCTTACACCGGTGATCACCGACATGAACGACGCCGCCAACGGCTTGCGCTGGTGTGTGGGTGAGATGGAGCGGCGCTACAAGCTGATGGCAGCCATGGGTGTGCGCAACCTGGCGGGCTTCAACCGCAAGGTTAAAGACGCTATCGCCAATGGAGAGCCCCTGGAGGACCCCACCTGGCAGCCGGACCCCATGTCCAGTGTGCCAGAGGCGGAGCAGACGAGGCCGCATCTGAAGCCGCTGCCTGCCATTGTAGTGGTGATCGACGAATTCGCCGACATGATGATGATTGTCGGCAAGAAGGTAGAGCAGCTGATCGCGCGAATCGCCCAGAAGGCCCGTGCCGCCGGTATCCACCTGTTATTGGCTACCCAGCGTCCGTCGGTGGACGTGATTACCGGCCTGATCAAGGCCAACGTTCCCACGCGTATGGCCTTCCAGGTCTCCTCGAAAGTGGATTCGCGCACCATTTTGGATCAGGGCGGGGCGGAGCAGCTCCTCGGACACGGCGATATGCTATATCTGCCACCGGGTACAGCGGTGCCCGTGAGGGTGCACGGCGCCTTTGTGGACGACCATGAAGTGCACCAGGTTGTAGCGGACTGGTGCCGCCGCGGCGAGCCCGAGTACATCGACGGCATCGTGGATGACTCCAATAACAGTATTCCGGTGCCTGGTATGCAGACCGAGGGTGGTGAAGACGACCCAGAGGCCGATGCCCTCTACGATGAGGCTGTCGCTTTTGTGACCAAGTCGCGAAAAGCATCCATTTCTTCCGTGCAGCGCCAACTGCGCATCGGCTACAATCGCGCCGCGCGCATGATCGAGACAATGGAAGCCGCCGGTGTGGTGTCTCCTCAGCAGGCCAATGGCAACCGGGAAGTGCTGGCACCACCGCCCGCCTGACGGCGAGCGGTCAGCATTTGAGCCTGGTTCAGGCCGGGTTCACTTCTGCCGGACTAGGCTTAAATGGACATTCCCCGGAATACCAAACTGGAAGGCAACTATGAGACGTACACTAGGCACATTTGCTCTCTCACTGGCATTTGGCGTTTTTGGTATGAGCGCCAGTAGCGCGCAGGCTGACGCAAGTGAAGACCTAAGCCGGCTGTTGCAGCCCCTGGGTTCCATCTCTGGCAACTTCCGCCAGACCCTGAAAGACCAGAAAGGTAAAACCCTGCAGAAAAGCAGCGGCAATTTTTCCGTACAGCGCCCTGGTAAATTGCGCTGGAAGACGGGTGAGCCTTTCCCTCAGCTTCTGGTGACCAACAACAAGAAGCTGTGGCTTTACGATCCAGACCTCGAACAGGTCACTATTCGTCCGGTCGACAACCGCATGAAAGAAACTCCGGCCCTGTTGCTTGGTGGCAAAGTTGAGGATATCCGCAGTTCTTTCAGCGTTGAAAGCAAGAAGGGCGCTTACTATCTGACACCCAAGCGCGCGTCCGCGCCATTCAAAAGCATGGTAATCCGTTTTGATAACAGCGGACTGCCGGCGGCCATGACCGTGCGTGACGGTATGGGGCAGACTACCGATATCCAGTTCAACGGCCTGAAGGCCAACCCGAAGCTTTCCTCGCACATGTTCAACTTCAAACCACCCAAGGGTACTGACGTTATTCGCGATGAGTGACCTGTTTCAATCGCCCCCCAGGCATCAGCCTCTGGCCGCCCGTATGCGGCCGCAAACTCTGGCCCACTATGTGGGCCAGACGCATTTATTGGGGCCGGGTAAACCGCTACGCGAAGCGGTAGAGCGCGGCCAGTTGCATTCCATGGTGCTGTGGGGGCCACCGGGCGTTGGCAAAACCACCTTTGCGCGACTGCTGGCGGAAGAGTGCGATGCCCGCTTTGCCACGCTGTCGGCGGTGCTCGCCGGGGTAAAGGAAATCCGCCAGGCGGTGGCCGAGGCGCAACAGCACGCAGCCCAGTTTGGACGCGGCACCATCCTGTTCGTTGACGAGGTGCACCGTTTCAACAAGGCGCAGCAGGATGCGTTCCTGCCGTATGTGGAGGAGGGCACCGTCACCTTTGTGGGCGCCACCACGGAAAATCCGTCGTTTGAGCTGAATAACGCGTTGCTGTCCCGCTGCCGTGTGTACCTGCTGCGAAGCCTCTCGCAGGAGGAATTGAGCGGACTGCTGCAGCGCGCCCTGGCCGAAGACGAAGAGCTCAAGACCCGCAATATCGAAGTGACACCCGAAGTGCTGGGCAAGATTACCCTCAGCGCCGATGGCGATGCGCGCAGCGCACTCAACCTGCTCGAAATCGCCTGTGACCTGTCCCGGGAAGAGGGGGGGCGTCAGGTTATTGACGATGCCGTGCTGGCGGAGGTGCTCACCGCCGATGTGCGCCGTTTCGACAAGGGCGGCGACTACTTCTATGACCAGATTTCCGCGCTGCACAAGTCGGTACGCGGCTCCGATCCGGATGCCGCTCTCTACTGGTTTGCACGCATGATCGACGGCGGCTGCGATCCGCTCTACGTCGCCCGCCGTGTAGTGCGTATGGCCAGTGAGGACATAGGCAATGCGGACCCTCGCGCCCTGGAAATTGCCCTTAACGCCTGGGATGTGCAGGAGCGGCTGGGCAGCCCGGAAGGAGAGCTGGCCATTGCCCAGGCGGTGGCATACCTCGCTGTCGCCGCCAAAAGCAACGCGGTCTACACCGCTTACAAGCGTGTGCTCGCGGATATTCGTCGTGAGCCCAGCTATGAGGTGCCGGTGCACCTGCGCAACGCCCCCACCAAGTTGGCCAAGGAGATGGCGCACGGCGCCGAGTATCGCTATGCCCACGATGAGCCAGATGGCTTTGCCGCTGGGGAGAATTACTTGCCGGAGGAGATTGCGGATCGCCGCTACTACTACCCGGTAAACCGGGGCCTTGAGCTGAAGATCGAAGAAAAAATGCAGCGCCTGCGCGCGCTCAACGACGCCAGTGACCAACAGCGCTATGGAATTGCACGCCACGCAGCGCCAGAAAAGCGATAGAATTCCTGCGCAGCTGACGATCTCACCTTTCCCTCGGAGCACACCCCAATGCAATGGATAGCAATAGCATTAGGCGGCGCCATCGGCGCGATCCTGCGACATCTTGTCGGGCTATGGGCCTATCCTGTATTCGAAAACCGTATTCCTCTCGGTACGTTCATTGTCAACGTCATCGGCTCCCTGTTGATCGGCGTTGCCTATGTGATGATCGTTGAGCGGGGAATGCTCGGCCATGAGTGGCGGCTGATGATCATGACAGGACTGTTCGGGGCGCTGACCACCTTCTCTACCTTCTCGCTGGAAACTGTGATGTTGTGGCACAATGGCCAGCCTTTGACGGCGCTGGCCTATGTTTTCGCCAGCATCCTGGTGTGTGTGGCTGCAACCGCAACGGCCATCACACTGGGAATGAAATATCTGTAACGCGGTAATAAATACACCATGCTCGATCCAAGACTCATTCGTAACCAACTCGACGACGTTGCAGCAGCGCTCAGCAAGCGCGGTGTGCAACTGGACACGGCCAAACTGGAGCAGCTCGAAGAGCAGCGCAAAGATCTGCAGATGCGCACCGAGTCCCTGCAGAACGAGCGCAACAGCAAATCCAAGAATATCGGCCGCGCCAAGGCTAACGGCGAGGATATCGCGCCGCTGCTGAAAGAGGTCGAATCTCTGGGTGGACAGCTGTCGGAAGCCAAGCAGGCACTGAACGACCTGCAGGCGCAACTCGACGATTTGCTGCTGGCGATCCCTAATATCCCCGATGAGTCCGTGCCGGAAGGCAAGGACGAAGACGATAACGTGGAAGTCCGCCAGTGGGGCACGCCCCGCAGCTTCGATTTTGAAGTGCGCGACCACGTAGATCTGGGTGGCAGCCTCGGTGGCCTCGACTTTGAAGTGGCAAGCAAGATCACTGGTTCCCGCTTCGCGGTCATGACCGGCAAAGTAGCGAAGCTGCACCGTGCCTTGGCACAGTTCATGCTAGATCAGCACGTAGAAGAGCACGGCTATCAAGAAGCCAATGTGCCGGTTATTGTAAATAGCGATTCCCTGTACGGTACCTCGCAGCTGCCCAAGTTTGCCGAGGATCTGTTCAAGCTGGAGGATGAGCGCGGTTTCTACCTCATCCCCACCGCAGAAGTACCGCTGACAAACCTGTACCGTGACGAGATTGTCGAAGACGCCGCGTCACTGCCGCACAAATATGTCAGCCACACCAACTGCTTTCGCTCTGAAGCCGGCTCACACGGGCGCGATACTCGCGGCATGATTCGTCAACACCAGTTCGAGAAAGTGGAACTGGTGTGGTTTTCCCGCCCGGATCAGTCCAAAGACGCGCTCGAACAGCTCACCAGTCATGCAGAAAATATTCTGCAGAAGCTGAACCTGCCATACCGCACTGTAGTGCTGTGTGGTGGCGATATGGGTTTCGGTGCAACCAAAACCTATGACCTGGAAGTGTGGATTCCGTCTCAGGACAAGTACCGGGAAATTTCTTCCTGTTCCCTGATGGGGGACTTCCAGGCACGGCGTATGAAAGCCCGCTGGCGCAACCCGGAAACGGGCAAGCCGGAACTGCTGCACACCCTGAATGGATCCGGGTTGGCGGTGGGCCGTACGTTGATCGCGGTACTGGAAAACTACCAACAGGCCGATGGTAGTATTGAAGTGCCGGAAGTACTGCGCCCGTATATGGGAGGCGCAACCAAGATCGGCTAAGCAGTATGGAATAAGAACTTGCGTTACCTGCCTCTCGCTTTTGATTTAAAAAACCGTCCCTGTCTGATTGTCGGGGGCGGTGCCATCGCCACGCGCAAAGCGCGGCTACTCAATAAAGCGGAGGCCCGCCTGCTGGTGGTGGCTCCGGACATTACCGACGAGCTGCGCCAGCTGGTTCTCGCCAGCGGTGGCGAGTATATGGTCGGCACCTATCGCAAGGCGCTGCTGGACAACGTCGAGCTGGTGGTGGCTGCCACCGCCGATGCCGACGTCAACGCCCAGGTATCCGCCGATGCCCGCGCCCAACGGTTGCCGGTGAACGTTGTTGATTCGCCGGCACACTGTACCTTCACATTTCCCTCCATTGTCGAGCGCGGCCCTCTCGCCATTGGTATTTCCAGTGGCGGTTCAGCTCCTGTGCTTACCCGCATGCTGCGAGCGCAGATAGAGACGCTGCTGTCCCCGGGATTGGGGCTGATTGCCGAGCTGGCCGGGCGCATGCGCGACAAGGTGAAGGCAGCGCTGCCGGAGGCGCAACGGAAGGATTTCTGGCACTGGGTGTTTAATGGCCCCATCGTCGGCCAGATAGAGCGCGGACACAAAGCCGAAGCCGAACAGTCACTGCTTGAAGAGTTACAGCGCTGGGAAGACAAGCCGGCGCCGAGCGGCGAAGTGTATCTGGTTGGAGGTGGCCCCGGCGATCCCGACCTGCTGACCTTTCGCGCTCTGCGCCTGATGCAGCAGGCAGACGTCGTGCTTTACGACAGGCTGGTATCTACCGAGGTGCTGGAGCTGGTTCGCCGCGACGCCGAGCGTATCTACGTTGGCAAGATGAAGCAGTTCCATTCGGTGCCCCAGGACGATATCAATCAGTTGCTTGTGGACCTGGCGAAAGAGGGCAAGAAAGTGCTGCGCCTGAAAGGCGGCGATCCGTTTGTCTTCGGCCGCGGCGGCGAGGAAATCGACAAGTTGGCAGAATCCGGAATCCCTTTCCAGGTGGTGCCGGGCATCACTGCTGCCATCGGTTGCTCTGCCTATTCCGGTATTCCACTGACTCATCGCGATCACGCTCAGTCTGTGCGCTTTATTACCGGGCACCTCAAGCAGGGCGAACTGGTGTTGCCCTGGGAAGAGCTAATCACCAGAAACCAGACCCTGGTGTTCTACATGGGCCTGACCGGCCTGCCCACCATTTCAGAAAAGCTGATCGCAAATGGAATGGATGCGGATACACCGGCAGCGCTTGTGGAGAAGGGCACTACCCGCGACCAGCGGGTGATTGTCGGCACTATTCGCACACTGCCGAAACTGGCGGAAGAGCACAAAGTGGAAGCGCCCGCCCTGACGATTATCGGTGGCGTAGTGAAGCTGCGCGATAGCCTTGGCTGGTACCAGTAAGCCCGGTTTAAAAATCGGATTTACCTTCGGCATCCCTGACCCCATCGACTGGCAAACCCCTATCTATACTGAAAGAGGTGTTTGCCAGTGGTGGTTTTATGTTGTGGGCTTTATTTCGTTTTTATTGCACTCTTCTGGTGCGCAGTTTTCTGCCCCAGGAAAGCGAAATCCTGTTGCCCGATGAAAACGACAGCCATCTGCGCCGCTATACCCGCAGTTACCGCACCAAGCGGAACTGGGTTAAAAACCTCTGGATCGGCGCTTCGCTGCTAATGATCTGCTTTCCGCTCCTGCCGTTCGTGCTAGGGCTGGGGCTGCTCACCTCATTTCTTTCTTTCGCGATTCTCGACGAAACCGCCTGAGGACCATTTGAACAATTTCCGGCGGCATTAAAGCCACCGGAAACATAGCGCTCGCCCTTATTTCAGAGTCAGTACATATGCCGCAGACTTTTCTGTAAAGCTCGAGGGGTTACCTTCGACCCAATCGCGGTGACCATTGCCAAAGAAGGGCGATAGCGGATGTGCACTCTGGCCGGTGGCCATATGGAATACGCCCAGCTGCTCATGGCCTGGCGCCACAACCATGCGCTGTGAGGCGCCATTGGTGGCGGACTGGAAGCGCGGCATATGAGAGTCACCCGGCAGGTGATCCGCAGGCATCGCCGTGAACCAGTTGACCGCGGAAACCGCGCGTCCAAGCGGGTGCTGGATCTTCGCCGCATTCTGCACACCCCAGGTCTGCTGCGCGAGCGGGAGGCCGCCTTCGGCCATCTCTTCCAACACCTTGTCGAGGGCGGCAAGTTTCAGCGCTTTCCAGGATTCAAAATCCGGGTTCAACAAGTGCTCAGGTTCGCTGGAGAGCATCTCCCAGGCCGGGTATTCCACCTGGCGGTTGACGCGGCCAAACTTGAAGTCGGGATCATGCCGCTGCATGTAGGTCAGAACCGGCGCAGTGGAGAAATCGATAAAACGCAGGCGGAAATTGCGCACGATGCGATAGCCCACCGAGTCTGCGCTGGCACGAGCGCCCCAGTTTTCCAGCTGCTCCAACACGTCATCGTAGCCACCGGTGGATTCAATTAGCCGTACCAGATGGGCCTGCCAGCGCTCCAGGAATATCGCGCGGTCGTCCAGCTGGATGTCCAACAGGTCCTGCTCCGTGAATTGTTCGCGCGCAAACAGGTCGTCGCGAATCTGCTGCTGGCGCGCGCCCAGAGCGTAGCCACCGTCACCCATTACTCGCAGGAACTCCCCGTCCATAGTGCGCGAGTTTGCAGTCCAGATCCGGTGTGATGGCGGGTTGTATACGCTGGGATGCTCTTCCAGCGGCAAATAGCCGTCCCAGTAAGCAGTGCCATCAGCCCAGCTTACTGACCGGTTACCATCGAGACCCACCCGGCGGGGAATCGGCCCCGCCACAGTCCAGCCAATGTTCCCTTCACTGTCGCCAAGAACAAAGTTCTGATGCGGAATACCGAACTCTGGAGCCATATCCATCGCAGTGCGCGTATTGGCTACGGTTTCCATGCTGATGATGTTCAGGTTGGCTCCACGCTGGTCATGCGCCACCCAGCGGTAGGCGAGGGGAGTGCCGTTGTGATCTTCGCCAATCACTGGCCCCCAAATGGTTTTGCGAACCTCGAGTTCACTCGCGGGCTTGCCGCTGATCGCGATTTTTTCGCGTACGATTTCAAAGTCTTTCCAGCCTTCCGGTGCGCGGTATTGCTGGCCATTTTCCGAAATTTCCAACGGAATCAGGTCGCCCCAGTCGGCGGTGGTGTTGGTAAAGCCCCAGGCTACCTTGCCATTGCTGCCGGCAACGATGATCGGGCCGCCGGGCAGGGTGGCGCCGCGCATGTTGAAATCCGTTCCCGGCACATTCCAGCCGGCCCGGTACCAGATGTTGGGTACCGTGATCGCCAGGTGCATGTCGTCTGCCACGATGGCGGCACCGTGCTCGGTGAGTGCGCCACCGACCACCCAGTTGTTACTGCCGAAGATCATGTCTTCGCTTTCCATCTTGCCGTAGGCCATGGGCTCGCTCTCATCTACCAGTGCGGCGATGTGAGTCTCCGGCAGGTTGATGGGCCCACGGGCGTCACCAATCAGCGGCGCATCCCAGATACCTCCCTTCGGCACGAAGAACTCATAGAGATCTCCGGGGAGCAGCTCCGCTAGCGCATTGTCGCGCAGCTCGAAGTTGCCAGTACGGCTCTGCAGGGTCATGTACATGCTGAAAATGGTCAGCAGGCTGTCAGCGGGTTCCCAGGCGCGGGGTTCCTGGCGAAGCAGGGCATATTCCCATGGGTTTGCCCCCAGCTGTGAGAGCCCGTAATTGACGCCATTGGTGTAGTGCTCCAGCACTTCACGGTGGTTGGCAGGCATAGCGGCAATATTGCGTTCAGCGCGGGCGCGGAACTGGTGCAGGCGTACGCCCTGATCGTGTTCCAGCGCGGCCTCACCAACCAGCTCGGCGAGCTCACCGGCGGAGTTGCGTCGCAGCAGGTCCATCTGGAAAAAACGTTCCTGAGCGTGCAGGAAGCCGAGGGCAAATGCAGAATCGGTGCGGGACTCGGCATTGATGAACGGAATGCCCTGGGCGTCACGATGAATGGTCACAGGCTGGTTAAGCTGGCCAGAGGTAAGTTCGCCGGCTAATTGCGGCAGACTCTGGCGAAGCCATATCCATGCGGTCAGACCAGCTAGTAATAAAAGGACAAGCAGAGCGAGTAATCCGCGAGCCGTATATTTTGCCCATGGGTTGTTGTTCATCATCGGGATGCTCTCAGGTAAAAACCGGTGGTGTTATTTTGGGACTTGTCGCCCGTTTTGTTGATAGCTGAAGGGTGGCAGTCTAACAGTGTCTCCGCGCACGGTTGTAGTTACCAGAGGACTTTATCTGGTCACAAAACTGACGGTTTGGTTGAATATAATGCCAACATGGCGCACCAGTTCACATAAATTTGCTCCGAAACTGACCAGTCACAATAAAAAAGTCACTACAAGCTTTTCTTGGGACGGCGCTACCCGTAAGATGGCCCAACTTAACTATCAATAATGACCAATTTCCATCACGCTTTTCATATAACTAAAAACGCGAGGACGCGATGATGTACAACGCCGATCAGTCCGGAAAAAACCGTTCCTTTTCCCTGACCACACTCTCCGCTGCGATCGCTGTGACTACTGCTATGAGCAGTGCCGCTTACGCTGCAGAAATTGAAGAGGTGGTTGTTACCGCACAGAAACGTGCGGAAAACCTGCAGGATGTACCGATTGCCATCTCCGCCTTCACTGGCGATAGCATGAAGGCAATGGGTGTCAAAAATCTTACTGACCTGGGTAAATTCACCCCGGGCGTAGAAATGAACAACGACACCCCGCTGCAGCCGACCTACAGCGTCCGTGGTATTGAGACCGGTGACTTCACCGTGGGCTCCGACCCGGCAGTAGCCGTTTACGTCGATGGCGTATATACCGGCCGTGGCGCAGGTGCCGAGATCCCGCTCGCCGATATCGAGCGCGTTGAGGTACTGAAGGGCCCGCAGGGTACCCTGTTTGGCCGTAACGCCACCGGTGGTGCTATCCACATTATTTCCAAGAAGCCTCAGGCGGACGACACCACTGAGCTCAACGTGACTGCCGGTAATTACGGTCGCCAGTCCACGGATCTGCTGGTAAACCGTCAGCTGAGCGACACCCTGTATGGCCGCTTTACCGCGTCCACCAACCGTCGCGATTCCTTTGCGGACAACCTGGCCAACGGGTTCGAAGTAGGTAACATCGATACCCAGACCTACCGCGCATCCCTGCTGTGGGAGCCGACCCCGGACACCGAAGTTCTGTGGCGCGCTGAGTACGGCGTTATGGATCAGGGCAGTGCACTGCGCAGCTCCATCGTTCCGTCTCTGCAGGCAGCTGACGGCGGCACCGACGTATTCGGTGATTACGCCCTGGATACCCCGACCATCGAAGACCGTGATTCCTGGGGCACATCCGTGTCTATCGTTCACGACTTCGAAAACGTGACCTTTACCTCCATCACTGCCTACCGTGGCTTCGATGCCCACCTGCAGCAGGATGAGGACGGTACCGCGAACCCTGATTACATGTTTGGCTCCGCCAACTTCGATGATCAGACCCAGTTCTCCCAGGAGTTCCGTCTGAACGGCGCGACCGACACCCTGAAGTGGACCCTCGGCGCTTCCTACTCTCGTGAAGAGCTGGAGCACACCACCGACGCTTACTTCACCGCCGGCTCCCTGGAGTCCTTCGCGGTTTATGAAGGTGTCAAGGCTGCCTACGCAGGCGCTGGCCTGACCACCACTCAGCTTGAAGATGCCGCTTACCAGCAGCGTCAGCTGATGATTGCCGGCGGCCTTGAAGGCGCGGCAGTTTCTACCTTTATCTACGACCTGATGGTGCAGTCTGGCCAGGCCGATGCACTGCTTCAGGCGCTTGGCGCTCCCGGTTTTGTTACCGCCGACATGCTCAACCGCGACCAAATGATCGGTCAGTTGATGGCTGGTATTTCTCCGTGGGTTGCCGAGGACACCCCCTGGAACGAATCCGTATTCAACGCGGGTGACTACCGTTCAGCGGCCATCTACGGTGACGCCACCTGGAGCCTTACCGACAAAATGGATCTGACCGTTGGCGCGCGTTACACCGCTGACGAGAAAGACTTCTCCATCGTCAGCAGCTACCAGAACGTACTGCCAATCGAGTTCGTCGGCGGCCCGGTTCAGCTGATGGCACCAGACGGTACTCCGCTTGGAGCATCCATTACTCTGCCTCCCGGCCAAATTGCTGAGATCCCGTTCGGCATCGCGTTTAACAACAACGGTAACCCGAACCTGAATCAGCAACTGAGTGATTCCTGGAGCGACCTGTCTGGCCGTATCGTGCTGGACTACCGCTGGAACGACGATGTCATGACCTTCGTGTCCCTGGCTGATGGCTTCAAGGCCGGTGGTTTCAACAGCTTCAGCGCTGCGCCGGGTATCGATCCGTCTTTCGACCAGGAAAGCGTGACCAACCTCGAAATTGGTATGAAGAGCAGCCTGTTCGACAACGCTGTGCGCTTCAACGCGTCCGTATTCGCATACGACTACAAGAACCTGCAGCAGCTGGATCTGGTTGGTGCGCCCATCCCCAACTACTACCTGCGTAACGCAGATGCGGAAGGTCGCGGTGCGGAAATGGAAGTGCAGTGGGCGGCTACCGACAACCTGTTTATTGCCGGTAACTACTCTTATTTGAATACAGAGTACACTCGCTACACGCTGTTGGATCAGCCTCCTGTAAATGAAGGCCCGGATGATGATCGTACCGGTCAGCCTCGCGTTGGCACTCCGGAGAACAAGTTCAACATCATGGCCGAGTACACCTGGGCCCTGGCTCAGGGTGGTGACGTAACCCTGCGCGGTGACTACAACTGGACCGACGAGCGTGTCGGCTCCATCAGCGATCCGGCTCGTGTGATCCCGGATTACCAGCTGATGAACCTGCGCGCCGGCTGGAACAGCGCTTCCGACCGTTACTCTGCAGCCCTGTGGGTGCAGAATGTAACCGACGAAGAGATTGCCGGTGGTTACGGTGGTACCGGTGCTGCGATCGGTGCCAGCCCGGCTTGGCGCTTCATGCCTCGCATGTACGGTGCCGACTTCACTGTGCGCTTCTGATCGCACGGACGAAAGAGCACGAGAGAGGGTCGGCATTGCCGGCCCTTTTTTTTCGCCCGCATTTCTTGCCTAAACCCCCTGATCTCAAATTCCTGGCGCCAGTTGCCTCGACATTCACGGCAACAACATGGGAAAGCACCACAATGGATGTATGATCAATAACAGCCATCGTAGTTGACGGACCATAGGATGACTCTGATTTCAGAAGCGGGTTCAGGGGTATCGGGGAACAAAGTAACCAACCATTCGGAGCACCTGTACTGGCAGGAGCCTGAGAGAGAATTGTCTCTGGACGAGCGAGCGGCGCTGTTGCTCCGTTACCAGCGTGTACGCAGCGAAACGGAAAGTCTCGTTGACCCGCTTACCGCAGAAGACATGCAGCTGCAGTCTATGCCCGATGCCAGCCCCAGCAAATGGCACCTTGCACACACCAGCTGGTTTTTCGAAACCTTTATCCTGCGCATACACCTTACGGGTTACCGCATCTATAACCCGGCTTTCCACTCCCTTTTTAATTCCTACTACAACACACTCGGTAAACCCTTCTTGCGCCCGCAGCGTGGTCTGCTGTCGCGCCCCTCCATTGAGGAGGTTTTCGCCTATCGCAGCAGTGTTGATCGCGCTGTTGAACAGTGGCTCACAGAAGAAGATGTTTTCTCCGAGCAGGCGAAACTACTGGTGTTGGGGTTGAACCACGAGCAACAGCACCAGGAATTACTGCTTACCGATATCAAGCACGCGTTTTCGATTAACCCGCTGCAGCCCGCTTACCGGGAAGACCTGGACATCGAGCCCGGAGTCGATGAAGTCTCGCCACCCGAATGGCTCTCGATCCCCGAAGACAATTACACCCTCGGCTGCGATGTCGAAATTTTTTGCTTCGATAACGAGGGGCCGGCACACCAGCGATTTCAGCAGGCTTTTCGGCTGAGTTCGCGTCTCGTTACCAACGGTGAGTACCTTGATTTTCTCCAGGATGGCGGATACGAAGAGCCGCGCCTGTGGCTTTCCGATGGCTGGAGCAGGGTGCAGGAGCAGAAAGCGCGCGGCCCGTTGTACTGGACCCGTGTGGATGGCGATTGGTTTCAGTTTACGCTCGCTGGATTGCAGCCTTTGGATCTTTCCGCGCCAGTTTGTCATGTGAGTTTTTACGAAGCGGATGCATTCGCGAGCTGGGCGGGGTACCGCCTGCCGACGGAGTTTGAATGGGAAATTGCCGCCTGGTTGCATTGCCGCAGAGATGCCGCGGACCGCGCGAACATGCTTGAGGCAAGAAACTTCCAGCCACTTGCGGAAGTGGAACCCACAGGAGACGAGCCACAGTTGCTGGGAAATCTTTGGCAGTGGACTTCTAGTGCCTATCTGCCGTACCCGGGTTTCCGGGCCAGTGCCGACGCAGTGGGAGAATACAACGGCAAATTCATGTGTAACCAGATGGTGCTTCGCGGAGGATCATGCATTACTCCGAAAGATCACATCCGAATCAGTTACCGAAATTTTTTCTACCCGCACCAGGCGTGGCAATTTACCGGAATTCGACTGGCAGGAGAGCTACCGTGAACATGGCCGTTCAGACGACGTTGAGGGAAGAGGGCAGGGATACCCGCTCACTGGAGTGCAGCCATCTTGGACAATTTGAGGCGGATGTCCTCTCGGGACTCGCGGGCGCCCCTAAAACGCTCCCGTGCAAATATCTGTACGATGAAGCCGGGTCGAAGTTGTTTGAAGCCATATGCGAGCTGGATGATTATTATCTGACCCGCACCGAGGCGGATATATTCCAAAACAGCCTGGATAGTATGGCTGCATTTCTCGGGCCATCGACAATTCTGGTGGAGCCGGGAGCGGGCAACTGTGAAAAGGCTGAACCACTTTTGGGTCGTATGGACTCGCCACACGCGTATTGCCCCCTGGATATATCGCCGGAAATTCTGCTCGCGGCCCAACAACGAATCCAGGCTCGACTGCCAAACTTGAACGTAACACCAGTCATCGGCGACTTCACCAGTGAGGATCCATGGGCCGAGTTACCGGTGTCAGAGCACCGCCGGGTGATTTTCTTCCCCGGGTCGACCATTGGTAACTTTACCCCCGATCAGGCCAAGGGGCTTCTCAGGCAGTTTGCCAAATACCTTCGCGCGGGCGATGGACTGCTGATTGGCGCAGACCTGGTGAAGGACTCTGTGGTATTGGAACGCGCCTATCACGACAGCAAACATATAACGGAGCAGTTCAACAAGAATTTGCTGACCCGAATCAACAGCGAACTGAACGGCAACTTCGATGTTGATGCCTTCGCCCATCGTGCCTTTTACCATCGTTATCGCCAACGGGTAGAAATGCATCTGGTAAGCCTTACACAGCAGACTGTAACCGTGTCTGGGCAGGAGTTTTCCTTTAAAGAGGGAGAGACCATACATACAGAAAACAGCCACAAATACACGCTGAATGGTCTCAAGGAACTTCTTGAGCAGACCGGATTTAACCCGAAGCAGTACTGGACCGATAACAAACAACATTATGCGATCTATTATGCCAACGTTCTTTAAGAGAATTTCTGAAAATTTCGTGAAGCGATTTTGTTTTCGCAAGACAGCGCATTTGCTGTCTCTCGTGATAATCAGCTGTATTCTTGTCGCTTGCAGCACGACAAACAGCACGACAAGCAGTGCAGGCGGGCAGGGCGCACGTAGCGATATCGTCGTCTACAAATCCCCATTCTGCCTTTGCTGTAAAGAGTGGATGGCCCATCTCGAAGGCAACGCATTTAGCGTTTCGAGTGTGAATGGCTTGGATACTGCGGAAGTTAAACAGCAGTGGGGTATCCACCCGAGTATGCAGGGGTGCCATACGGGTGTATGGAATAATCAGTACGTATTCGAGGGGCATGTGCCCGCGCGACTAATCCGTAAGTTTCTGGCCAATCCGCCCAAAGGCAGTATTGGTCTGGCGGTACCCGGCATGCCGAAGGGCAGCCCGGGAATGTACCGCGGCGGGGATTTTGAACCCTACGTGGTGTATGCCATTCTGGCGAATGGAGAGTATCGTTTCTACGAAAAAGTGACTGCGCCAGAGGCTGCATAGCAGGGGGCAGCACCACAACCAAAGCATGCCGCGAGCACTGGTAAAATGCGTGGTGCGGCGTTAGTCTTGCAGCCCTTTTCAAGCACAGCACAAGAAGGGCTTTCCACCTTGAGCACCCCGTTGTTCGAGCCCGCGATCGGGCTCGGTAACTGCCATTTGCAGACCATTTTCCCGCGTTTTCACAGACCCCGCCCCTGGATCCGTACCCAGTGCCAATGGCTGGCCACACCGGACGCGGACCGTCTCTCATTACATACACCAGAGCCGTTGGAAGATAACCCCGATCGCCCCATAGTGCTGGTGCTTCACGGCCTGGAAGGATCGGTGGAGTCCCCCTACGTGCAGGGGCTGATGCAGGCCCTGCTGGAAAAACATTTTCAGGTTGCGGTTATGCATTTCCGCGGATGCGGCGGTGTGCCAAACCTGCTGCCGCGAGCCTATCACAGCGGAGACAGCGATGACCCCCGCTGGGTCGCCAGCCAGCTGCGCGAGCACTATCCGTCAACGCCATTGATGGCTGTTGGGTATTCTCTGGGCGGTAATGTGCTGCTGAAGTGGTTGGGAGAAGACCGTGCGCAAAGCCTCCTTTCTGCGGCAGTTTCGGTATCGCCACCATTGGACTTGCACCTTTCAAGTCGCCGCATGAATACGGGTTTTTCAAAAGTCTACCAAAAGCATCTGCTGGACAGCCTCAAGGAGAGCCTGGGCCGCAAAGCGGAGAATCCGCAACTCGCGCGCCATATGCCGCCGCTGGGCAATCGCCGATATTTCAGTAATTTCCGCAAGTTCGATGATCACTTCACCGCGCCACTGCATGGCTTTGCCGGTGTGGACGATTACTATACGAGAGCATCCAGCAGACCGTTCCTCAGCCAGATCGCGGTTCCCACAATGCTCGTCCATGCATTGGACGACCCGTTTGTTTGTCCAACCGCGGTACCGGGCCCTGAAGATGTCAGTAACTCGGTGACATTGTGCCTGAGTAAACGAGGAGGGCATGTGGGTTTCGTCGCCGGGAGCCTCTGGCGTCCGAAATACTGGCTGGAAAAAGCGATCCCGGAGTTTCTCGGGAAACACCGCCAAATTGATAAGTGCCAATGAGACATAGTACTGGCGGATCTTTCAGATAAGGCCGCGTTTCACGGCGGTAGCTGGAGATCTGGCCAAACCGCTGTGTGGGACAAATAGCGGATTTAACATAATCTATATTATGCGAACTTAGGGTTGGTTATGCGGAAGCTTTCAATGTGTGCCCGGTGCGCACACCCCAGCTCAGATATTCCTCCGGCTACGTCATGACAACTCTCAAAGTCTGGCGTTGATCCAGGAACTGTGGCTCCAGGAATTCCAGTGGCTCCAGGAATTCCAACCGCTCAAAATAAAAATGGGCGCCGAAGCGCCCAATGTAATCTGCCGAGTCGGTTTCCTATCAGAAGGAGAACTTGTATCCCACTGACAAGTTGAACATCCACGGATCATAGATGTAATCACCGGAATACGACTCCAGGAAAGGCTCCACATCCGGCGGCGGAGGCACATCATCAAACACGCTCAAACGCATATCGGTTACTGAACGCGCGTAAACCGCAGCAACGTTCACCAGCCAGGAGCTGTCATGGCCGAAATTGAAGTCGATACCCGCCTGCCAGGTGTAGCCCCACGAATAAGACAAGTCGAAATCACCACGGAGGCCGAATTCTTCGAGCTCATCACGAACGGAGCCTCTGAATCCATCCTCATCGAAATCGGTATAGCTGATCC
Source organism: Microbulbifer elongatus (assembly GCF_020524885.1). Classification (GTDB taxonomy): domain Bacteria; phylum Pseudomonadota; class Gammaproteobacteria; order Pseudomonadales; family Cellvibrionaceae; genus Microbulbifer; species Microbulbifer elongatus_A. The sequence goes on from NZ_JAIVKJ010000001.1 coordinate 1,648,206, forward strand.
CACCGCCAATATATGGCTGGACCATACAGGACGGATCCAGTGGGTAGTATTTCAGGCTGATGCTGCTGATATCAGCTTCAAACCGGCCGACGTCTCTGAACTCTCTGTCTTCGTCCAGAAACAGAGTAAAGAAGCCATCGTAATCGTCACCGTCGTGGGTATTGCCATCTACATAGCTGAGTTCGATACCCCAGTGATCGGTGGGCTTCCACTCACCATTGATATACCAACCCCAGTCTGCACTCGGATCGACGGTGGCTCGGAATGCATCGAAGAACTGGAAGGTTTCGTCGACAAAGCTCACCTGATCCTGGCGAGGATCAATGTAGGAGGCACCTACACGGACGATAAAGTCCTGAGACATTGGGGCTGAGTAAGAGGGGGAATAGCCAGAACCACCTGCTGCAGCAACACTGGAAAATGCAAGAGCGAGCGGTGCCAACACAGGCGCAAAATTACGCATCCTTTTCATCTGAGGTAACTCCTGTATACCTTTGAACAAACCAGTCATCATCTGGATACAGAAAAAGTGTAATCCACCCCTGCCCTGCGATGGTAATTAGACCCAATTTTGCACGCCACGATAGAAAATAAATGTGTTTTAGGCGTGAGAATATTTCAGTTGTTCGCGTTGATTCGATCTGGAAGTCATTCAAAACCACATGCTGGTATTGCCGTGAAATTTTTTAGCAGGATATGACAACGGTAAAGGCCAGCAGACGTCATGACACATATTAAAAATATTGTCACCGAAATCATGGAATTTCTTTTCCGCAATATAGGTATGCCCTGCCCCAGCGGGTAGGATGCGCAGCTTGTTTTGTATTGGGGGATACACCATGTCGATCGGACAGCAAATCTATTTTGCAGTAGAACTATTCGCGCCAGAAAAAAAGACGCGCACGCACTTTTGCAGCCAGATAACGCATACGTTGACGCGTTATGGATCAGCGCAGCAGGTTGCCAGTCAGGTGGCGTCGGTATTGGCGGATGCGCTCAGCCAACCTTGTGCAGACTACCACCTTGCCATGGCACATTTAATTTCCTTTCATCCGCCACTCGAGAGTGCAATAGACGGCGACCAGCCAGCCGAGCAGGCACTGCATTATTACATGCGGTACTTTCTAGATTTGCTTGATTTGACAGATGTGCGGCGTGATCAGGAGCCTCGATACGCTATCAACTGATTCCAGGTTGCAGGGTTTCCAGGAGGATAGAACTCATCCTAAACAGTACTCTGGCCACGTAGCGATCAGACCATGCTCTCGGACTGGATGATGTGCTCACCGGGTTCACGGTTGAGGGCGGCTGTAATCAGCTCCCGGGCAATATTTTCAGCAGGATTGACACGCAAACGGCGTGGCAGCAGGGGCGCTGTGACTTTCAGAAGTACAGCCGCTACACGTTCTCCTAGTCGGAACTCATTGCGTGCCCCGCCAATCAGACCAGGCCTTGCAATCGTAAGCGAGCCAAACCCCAGTGCTCGCAGGTCCTGCTCTACCCTGCCCTTGGTACGGTTATAAAGGAATTTTGATTGGGGATCTGCACCGAGGGCAGAATTCAGGACATAGGTTCCGACGCCCGCACGCCGGGCATGTTCGGCGACCATCAGCGGGTAATCGTGATCCACGCGTTCGAATGCCTGCGACGATCCCGCTTTACGGATGGTAGTGCCGAGCGTGCAGATAACCGCGTCAGCATGCCACCATTCGGCGTTTTCCGGCAGCGTCTCATAGTCTAATTGCACGCAAAGCAGCTTGGGGTGGGCTGGCAGCGGATGGCGTGCCAGGGCGATCACTTTGTCCACCTCCGGGGAGGCCAGCGCGAGCTTCAACACATGGCTGCCGACCAGGCCGGTTGCGCCTGCCAGAATTACTTTCACAATTCACCTCCATCAATTTCTTCTGCCACACCACAGGTTCAAAAGTGCAGCGATTGCCACGCAGTTTGCCAGAGATCGTGCATTCTCGCGCAGTCCCCTGGTTACTCATGCCAGCCAGGTGAATTGTGGGTTGCGGCGATTTCAACCTGTCGGATAGACTGCCGCGATATTTGGCGTGGGGCCATTTCGGCCCGCCATACTCAATTGAGACCTGTGGGACCAAGTGATGCCCCCACTATGCGGCCCCAGGCTCTCCCGCGAATTGCATTACCGAGCACCCGATGAATAGTGATTTTTTCGTTCAGGCACTAGGCCGATTTATGGAGCACAAGCTGGCCTGGAGCTTTGCGTTGGTGGTGCTGGTGCTGTTCAGCCGCTATGTACTCGTGCAACTGTTCCGGCGATCCAGCTGGCCGCGGCAGGATATTCGCCGTCGGGTCCATATGGTGCACAACTTTACCAATCTGATGATCGTGATTGGGCTATTCGCGATCTGGGTATCCGAACTGCGGAATTTCGCGTTGTCGATTGCCGCCTTCTCTGTGGCTATCGTGATCGCGCTGCGGGATGTGGTTGCCTGCCTGGTGGGCGGCCTTTATCAGGCCAGTATGCGCTCTTTCACCATTGGTGACTGGGTGCGTATTGGCGACCAGTTCGGCGAAGTTATCGACAATAACTGGCTCAGTACCACGCTGCTGGAGATTGACCCACACGGCTTGGGCAATGGCTATACCGGCACCACGCTCTATGTGCCCAACAATGTGTTCTTCACCCAACCGGTTAAGAACCTGAATTTCATGCGTCGGTATATCGAGCACTCCTTCTCGATCGTGCGCGAAAACAAGGGTGAAAACCCCTTCGCGATCAAGCCCTATATCACCGAGCGGGTACTGGAGCATTGCGAGTCGTTCAAGGAGGTGGCGGAGCGCTATTGCAAGTTGATCGAGAGCCGTATGGGGGTCGATTTGGCCGGCACCGAGCCCAAGATCAAATTCAGCACGAGCGAGCTGGGCCACAATGTGCTGACGATCACCCTCTTCTGCCCACGGGAAGAGGCAACCGATATCGAGCAAAAGGTCACCGAAGACTTTTACCACTTCTGGTACGGGAACAAGGGGCCTGACTTGGCAGATTCAGCGGAAATAGCAACAACACCCTGATCGGGGCAAGGGGCCAGCTTAAGAGTCCTCGTGGCCCCGGGAGCTTTCCGTGTCTTTACTGGTTTCCGCTTTATCGGTTTTGCCCGTTGTTTTTGCATAGTCTCTTGAGAGACTGCGCAGAGTCCCCATCTGTCCACCAAAGTTCCGACATGCGCGGCACATCATCAGGTGGAATTTCAAAGAGAGTTTTTCGCCCCGGCCCAAAGGTCGCTCCAGCTGATCGGAGAGTAGCCGGGTAGCCTGCTTACAGTTCATCATGATTGGACCTCCTTGCCGGACTTAGCGCTGGCGGTTTCAAACCAGCTGTTCTCCAAGCATTCGCGCAAACGCAGTCTGGCGCGATAAAGGATCACGTGCAGATTGCTCGTGGTGAGCGCCAGTTGCTCACAGATCTCTTCCGACTCCAGCTCAATAAATTCCCGCATCATGAAAACTCGGGCCTGCTTCTCTGGCAGGCCGTTGAGGCACGCATCAAAAACCCTCCAGAAATGCTCGCTCTGAACGGCGCCCTGGGGACCGCTCCAGCTGGTCGGGCGCTCAGCCCGGTGCCAGTGGCCGTTGCTATTGAATAGCGCATCCATAAATACTTGTTCCCGCTGTTCCTCGTCCCCAAGCTCACTGCTGGAAATGACGCGCTGACGGTAACGCAGGACGTCCGCAATTTTAAATTTGAGGATTGAAAACACCCAGGTCTTTAGTGCGGACTGGCGAGCAAATGAGCCCACATTTTTCAGTGCACCCGCCAACGCCTCCTGTACCGCGTCTTCTGCCTGGTCGTCATCACGCAACTGCAGCCGTGCAAATTTGACCATCTGGCTGCGCAGCTCGCCAAGAAACACGGGATCGACCAATTGTTCGCTGGCCGATAGATCCGAGTCCGGGTGTCGACCCACTTCCTGGCTTACGTCTCTCGCGACACTCCCGGTGTCCCCTGATTCACTCATAACGCCGTTTTCAGTGTTTGTTGGTTGTTTGTCGTATTTGAGCTCGGATTCTTACAGGCTTGGCGGTACAGGTACAGTGCCGGTGGGGAAAATGCGTGAATGAATGCGGGAGTCGAAGGACGGCGAGTGCCGATTTCAGCATATGCGCGGTAACTGTTCACCGGGCAGCAGGTCGAGCAGACGCTCGCAACCGAGTATATTTCGCATTACCACAGCGGCCGGGTCGCTGGGGGCCACCTCCCCTATTACCCGGCTATCCGCAGACACGGTATGGCGATGCAGGATATTTAGGGCTGACTGTTCTTCTTCCGGCGCCACAAAAACCACGAAGCGCCCTTCGTTGGCAACGTAAAAGGGGTCGAGCCCCAATAGCTCGCAGGCGCCCTCCACGGACGGGTCAACCGCTACCGAGCTTTCCTCCAGCATGAGCAACCTACCCCGGGCCCTTGCGAGTTCCACCAATGCCGTTGCCAGGCCACCGCGGGTGAGATCCCGCAGGCAGTGAACATTGATTCCCGCTCTCAACAGGTCCAGGACCGGCGCGTGAAGCGGCGCGCAATCGCTTTGCAGCGGCGTGTCGAATGCGAGCCCTTCACGACTGGCCATCACCGCCATGCCATGGCGGCCGATGTCGCCGGAAAGTAGAATCCGGTCGCCATCGCGGATGGAGCCGGGACCTATGTCCCTGTCATGCTCCAGTAGCCCCACCCCCGCGGTATTGATGTATAGTCCATCGCCCTTACCTCGCTCTACGACTTTTGTGTCGCCTGTAACCAGCTGTACACCGGCCTGCTCAGCCGCCCGCCCCATCGACGCCATGACCCGTTCCAGTGTTTTCAGGGGCAACCCCTCTTCCAGGATCAGGCTACAGCTCAGATACATGGGGCGGGCGCCCCCCATGGCGAGGTCATTCACCGTACCGTAAACCGCGAGCTCACCAATATCGCCCCCGGGGAAAAACAGCGGCGAAATGACAAAAGAATCCGTGGTGAAGGCCAGCCGTGCCCCGTCGATGGCGAACCGCGCACTATCGTGCAAGTGTTCCAGGTGGGGATTTTTTATATGCGGGAAAATACTGTTGCGAAACAGATTCTGGCTCAGCTCGCCGCCACTGCCATGGCCGAGGCGGATGGTTTCTTCGCTATTTACGGGAAGCGGGCAATCAATGTCCATAGCGTCTGCCTCTAAACTGCATCATTGCTTATCACCTGGGCGCGGTAGCGGTAATAGGCCGCGCATGGTCCCTCGGACGAAACCATTGGCGCTCCCAAAGGGTGCTGCGGCTGACAGCGGCGTCCAAAATGCGGGCATTCAAATGGCTTCTTGCGCCCCTGCATGATTTCCCCACTAATGCACTCGCTGGTATCGCAGGCGGGTTGTTTTTCATCCGCAAACAGTAGCCCTGCATCCAGCTCAGAAAATGCGGCGCACAGGCGCAAGCCACTTGCCGGGATTTTGCCTACTCCCCGCCAGTTCTGGGCGCTCACCGCAAATACCTGTTGCAACATATCCTGCGCCCGCTGGTTTCCAGCGCGCTCCACGGCTCGTGCATACTGGTTCTGCACACGATTTTCCCCGCACTGCAGCTGGCGTACACACATCAAAACCCCCTGTAGGATATCCAGTGGTTCAAATCCCGTAACCACAATCGGTACGCTGAAACGCCTGGCAAGTGCGTGGTAACTTTCGAATCCAGTCACTGCACAGACATGACCCGCAGCCAGATATGCCTGTACCCTGGAATCCGCTACGCCACTGATCGCTTCGATGGCGGGCGGCACAAGAAACTGGGACACGAGAAGGGAAAAGTTCCGCAGGCCTTTTTCCCTCGCAAGGAAAGCTGCCATTGCATTGGCGGGCGCGGTGGTCTCAAAGCCAACAGCAAAGAAAACCACTTTGCGGGTTGGGTTTTGCCTGGCAATCTCCAGCGCATGCAGTGGCGAATACACCATGCGAATATCGCCGCCCTGTGCTTTAACGGCGAGCAGGTCACGATCACTGCCGGGCACGCGGAGCATGTCGCCAAAAGAGCAGAAAATGACGTCCCGCCGAGAGGCAATAGCGATGGCCTGATCAATAATCTCCAACGGCGTTACGCAGACTGGGCAACCGGGGCCATGCACCAGGGTTATTTCCGGTGGCAGAAACTGCTGCAATCCATATTTGACGATCGCATGCGTCTGCCCGCCGCACACCTCCATAATGGTCCAGGGGCGGGTGGTGATCCGTGCAATTTGCCGCGCTGTCCGTTCGATATCCTTTCGCTGGCGATATTCATGCAAAAATTTCATGGGTTACTCCAGCTCCTGCAGATCACCAATCTGTTCGAGATAGTGGAATATCCGCTGTGCCTCCCGCTCGTTCACCCTGCTGATGGCAAACCCCACGTGCACAATCACATAATCCCCAACCACGGCTTCCGGGACGTAGGCGATATTGATGTCCTTGCATATACCGCCAAAACTCACCCGTGCGGTGCGCTCCAGCGGAGCGAGATTGATAAATTCCTCGATTCGGCCGGGTATGCCTAGACACACAGCTGACCACCCTCCTCGCTGGCAACAGCACAATCTGCCATGCAGCGCGCGAAATAGATCTGGCCGAGCGCGATACCACCGTCATTGGGTGGCACTTTGCTGTGACTGAGCACCTGGAAACCATTGCTCCGCAAGAGCGTTGTCGTACCTTCCAGCAGGCGTTTGTTTTGAAATACACCGCCGGTAAGAAATACACGGTGCTCGGCGGCATCACGCGCGACTGCCAGAATCATGTGTGAGAGCGCATTGTGAAATGCGGCGGCTGTGTCGGCAGCCGTAATCCCGCAACTTGTATCGTCCAACATTGCCCTTACCATCGGCGCCCAATCCAGCTTTCCGTCATTGATGCTGAAAGAAAAATGACGGTCAGTGATAGAAGGCCGTGCCGCATACTCTACCGCCATCGCCGCCTGCCCCTCGAAGCTGACTGATTGAACCAGCCCCAGAATCACCGCCACCGCGTCAAACAGGCGGCCCATGCTCGAGCAACGCGGCGTATGGATACCACGCTCGAGCATGGTCCGCACAACAGAAAGCTGCGAGGGCGAAAACAGTCTTCGTACCGGCTCCATCGAAAACGCCTGCTCGCCAAGGCATTCGTACAGCAGTCCCAGCAAGATTCGTCGGGGGTCGCGAATCGCCTGTTCACCGCCAGGCAACGGAAACTCGCGCAGGCTGGCAAACCGCCTCACCGATCCTCGTCCGTCCCAGTGCAAAAACTCACTGCCTCGCAGGCTGTTGTCTTCACCAAAGCCGCTTCCGTCCCAGCAAACGCCCAGGGCTGCGTCACGGTAGTGGTGTTCAGCCATACAGGAAAACAGGTGCGAGATATGGTGCTGGACTTCTACCGGCTCGCGTGGCGCCTGGCCACTTTTGCCTCGCCACTCGTTGCGTGCCCAGCGACTGGACACATAGCCCGGGTGCAAATCGCAAAGCACGGTTTCCGGCAGCTGTCCGTACAAGAGCGCCACATCATCAATGGCACAGGTAAACTGCTGCAGCGTCCGTCGATCCTGCAGATCCCCGATATGTGCACTCATGTTGACAATATTGCCGTGACAGGACGCGACGCAGTTTTTGAGGTCGGCGCCCAGTGCGAGTAACGGAGGGTGACTTGTCGCGGTCTTCGGTAACGTGAGCTGCTGCGGCGCATAGCCCCGCGCACGGCGAAGCAGTACCGCTCGCCCCTCCATTACACGGACGACCGAATCGTCCAGCGGCCTGAGGATCTTGCGGTCATGCAGTAAAAAGCAGTCGGCAATTCTACCGAGCCGCTGCATTGCCTCGTCGTTACCGATACAGATCGGCTCACCGGCCACATTGCCACTGGTTGCTACCAACGGACGTTTGAACATCTTCATCAAGAGATGATGCAGCGGTGAACTGGGCAGCATAACCCCGAGGTTTGGATTTCCAGGTGCCACTGCAGGGCAAACATGTTTGTATGCTTGAAACTGTGCCTCAACGATAGCGATGGGCCTTTGTGGAGCGCGAAGCACGGCTTCTTCTACTGCCGAGACAACGCAGTCAGCGCGCAGGCTGTCCAAGTCCGGATAGAGCAGTGCGAAGGGTTTGTGCGGGCGCAGCTTGCGGTCGCGCAGTCTTTTTACCGCACCGGTATTGCCGGCATCCACAAGCAGCTGAAATCCCCCGACGCTTTTCAGTGCCACTATCTTACCCGTGCGAATGGCCGATACCGCCTCACCGAGCGCGTCCCTTCCCTCCGCGAGGGAGCTTCCATCTTGGTTCTGGAGCATCAATCGCGGCCCGCAGTTCGGGCACGCAATCGGCTCAGCGTGAAACCTGCGGTCATCGGGGTCGTGGTATTCGCGTGTACAGTCGTCGCACAAAGGGAAATCCTTCATGGCGGTATGGGCGCGATCGTAGGGTAAGCGCTCGACAATACTAAGGCGCGGGCCACAGCGCGTGCAGTTAGTAAACGGGTAGCGAAAACGTCGGTTGGTTGGGTCGGAAAGCTCCCGCAGGCAGTCGTCACAGGGCGCCAGGTCCGGGGGAATCACAGTGCCCGTGGTAATACCGGGCTTACTTGAGAGGATTCGGAAGCCGCTATCCCGCACTAACGGAATCGATCGTGCCGAAACAGCGCCAATTTCCGCAAGCGCAGGTTTTTCCCGCTCCAGTGCCTGCACAAACTGCCTGAGATCCGTGCCCTTGCCCTCCACCTCCACAGAGACACCCGCGCCGTTGTTCTCGATCCATCCGCTCAGGTGAAACCTATTCGCGAGACGATAGACAAAGGGGCGAAAGCCGACCCCCTGCACCTGCCCAGAAATATCGAGCCGCTGGCGTTCGCGATTCCTAGTGCGCATCGGGCTGTTCGAATTCCAGGCTGTCGAGAATGATGTCCTGAGCCTCGGCGTGGTGGATGTCTGGTTGCTCCTCAATGTGGAGTTTGAGCCCCTCCAGCGCAGTGCCGGCGGTGGCCTGTTCAAAATGCTCCCGCAGGTGTTCTGGCGAAATATGCGCAAGCGCCCCGAGGCGGAGCTTTGCGGAAATCAACCGTCCCTGTTCCACATCCGCCACTCGATGAATTTTTTCGAGCAGATTATTGATCAGTGATTGCTCATGCATGGGGCACCTCCAGTGTGCGTATTCAGCAAAGTGAGAATCTCCTTTACGACTGTTTCCGCAGCAGCCTGTACGCGCGGTGACAGCCCCTCGCCGATGGCAAAATTGTTTCCGCAGATTCCGTAGATACGCAGTGACCGCGGCAATGCGTCCATGATGCGCGCCATCTCCAGTGCTTCTACGAGATTGATGCCGTGGCTCGATGTAGTACAAAGCGTTGGCAATACCTCTTCCGCCAACCCGTCGAGGCAAAGAACGGCACCGGTCTCGGCCTTTTCTGTGGCCACAGCGTCTACCAGGCAAACATGCTGTCCTTTCCAGACTTCAAGCAGATTGACCATATCACCGCCATTTTCGATGCAGGGTACCGCCGGCTCGATCTGTGGTCGCAGTCGCTGCAAAACATACGGTCCGACACTGTCATCACCGCGAAAATGGTTGCCAAGGCTTATTACGACCCAGTCGCTCATACCCCGGTCCTTGGAGCTTGCTCAAGCTTCAGTCTGAGAAAATGGGTGGAACAGGAAATACAGGGGTCGTAATTGCGGATTGCCTGTTCACACTGTGCCTGCAACTGCTTCTCCGGAAGATGCATGAACTTCGGCAGCATCAGGCGCAAGTCATCCTCAATGGTTTTCTGATTCTGGGATGTGGGGGCGACTATCTTTGCGTCGACGATCTTGCCCGAATCGTCGATTTGATAGCGGTGGTAGAGTAGTCCCCGGGGGGCCTCGGTAGCACCATAACCAGTTCCCGCGCGAGGCTCGGCAGTGACATGGGCAGCATCGGGTTTCCGGTAGCCATCGATGATCCGGATGGCTTCATCAAAGGCGTATAAAACCTCAAGGCTGCGCACCACAATGCTCTGGAATGGATTGGCGCAAAATGGCGGGAAGCCGACCTCATCGGCCAGTTGACGCACCAGTGGTGACAGTAGTGCATAGTTGATGTTGTAGCGCGCCATCGGCCCGACAAAATAGGCCCCGCGCTCGATGAGAGTGCTATGAAGCGCACTGCTGTACTCGATATGCTCTTCCCGGAAATGATTGTCGTAGGCGCTAGCCGGTATCGAGAGGCCTCGGGTCGAGGCGATTTGCCCCCGGCTCATCGGGTATTCGTCCTCGTGTGACAGGGACACGAATTCATACTGCTGGGATTGTTCGCGCTCGAATTTCGGAAATAGCAGGGACGCCGCCCAGCGCACCGTATTCATGGCCATGTCCCGGGCGTGTAGCAATTCCTCGCGCAGCGGCTTTAGCTCGACGGCCCGGGGGGCGCGGTAAAACCCGCCGACCCGCACATTTATGGGATGCACCTCCCTGCCCCCCAGGAGACTGACAATGGCGTTGCCGGCCTTTTTAATACGCAGTCCATCCTGCACAATGGCTGGGTGGTCCTTGGCCATCGCTACCGCGCTCGGGTAACCAAGAAAGTCCGGCGCGTGCAGCATGTAGATGTGCAGGGTGTGGCTTTCTATCCACTCACCGCAATAGATCAAGCGGCGCAACGCATGCAGCTCTGGGGGTAGCTTCAGGTGCAGTGCATCTTCCATCGCATGCACGGAGCTCATCTGATAGGCAATCGGACAAATGCCACAGATGCGGGCAGTGATGTCCGGCGCTTCGCGGAAATCGCGGCCGCGCATAAAGCCTTCAAAAAAGCGTGGGGGCTCGAAAATCTTCAGTTTGACCTCGTGGACGCCGGCATCATCGTATCGCACATACAGCGCGCCCTCGCCCTCCACCCGCGCCAGGTAATCGACCTTGATGGTTTTATTCTTGGCCACCACCGTCCTCCCGCCTTCGGCTCGCCGCCTCAAACACAGGGTCGGCGGCATTGAAGTTCCGCAGATTCTCGATCACTACCGTTTTCTCTGCCCCCAACTCCTGCTGCCACCAATCGCAGAGGGATGTGGTATTGGGATTTTCTTTCGGGCCAAAGCATCCGTAGCAGCCGCGGGAATATGCCGGGCAAATCGCACCGCAGCCCGCGTGTGTCACCGGACCCATACAAGGGGTGCCGTGTGCGACCCAGACACAGACATTACCGCGCATTTTGCATTCGATGCATACGGAGTGCGCGGGCACCTGAGGTGGACGCCGGTGCAGAAAAGCACTGATCACCTCCAAGAGCTGCCGCTTGTTGATCGGGCATCCATTCAGTTCAAAATCTACCGGCACATGGGCGCTGATGGGCGTAGAAGTTTTTAACGTATCGATGTATTCAGGGTGTGCGTAAACCGCTGCGATAAAGTCGTCGACATCGGCAAAATTACGCAGTGCCTGAATCCCGCCAGCGGTGGCGCAGGCACCGATACTCACCAGTATTTGAGACTGGGCACGAATCTCGCGAATACGTTTTAGCTCGTCCGGCGTGGTCACGGAACCTTCTACCAGCGAGAGGTCGTAGGGCCCGGGCGCCGGGTCGCTCGCGGCTTCCATAAAATAGGCAATGTCCACACACCCAGCCAGCTGCAGGAGTTCATCTTCACAGTCCAGCAGGCTTAGCTGGCAACCGTCACAGGAGGTGAATTTCCACACCGCCAGGCGCGCCTTGCCATTCATTGAATCTAGAGTGCGCGCAGGTTGAACCACGACCGTACACTCCCGTAGCTGAATACCGGCCCGTCCTTGCACACGAAGTTGGGGCCCCACTGGCAGTGGCCGCAAAGACCGGTGGCGCACTTCATATTGCGCTCCATCGACAAGTAAATATCGGACTCCGACAGCCCCTTGGTAAGCAGCGTCTGGATGCAGAATCGCATCATCACCTCGGGGCCACAAAGGAAAGCAACAGCCTTACCGCCATTGATATCGGCAGTCTCCAAAGGCTGGGTAATCACACCAACGCGCCCACGCCAGGTGCTATCGCCCTGGTCCACCGTCAAGGTGATATCCAGGGAATCTGCCCAGCGTTCTAGCTCGCTCCGGTAAAGGATTTCATCGGGGTGCCGGGCACCATAGAACAACCGTACCCGGGCTGCCCCATGTGCCTTATCCCGCAGGCTGTAGAGCAATGGTCTTAAGGGCGCCATCCCCACGCCGCCGGCAATGATAAGAACCTCCCGTCCCGCAACAGTGTCAATCGGCCATCCACACCCGAACGGCCCTCTTACACCAATCGCGTCGCCCTTTTGAAGTCGTGCGAGAGCCTGGGTGGCTAACCCCTGACTGCGAATAGTATGTTGGTAGACACCGGTATCCGCGGGTGAACCGCTCAATGAAATGGCCACTTCGCCAGTGCCGAATGCGTACAGCATATTAAATTGCCCGGGCTTGAATCGAGGCAGTGCACTTTCGCCCTCCCGGCGAATGCCCAGCGTGAAAGTCCCGGAAAACTCCTCTTTACGTTCATCGATACGAAACAGCGCCGGTATCATTGCCCGGGATCCAACGGTGGGCGCTGCTGGCTGTAAATGTCCATCAACTGCATTCGGGTGGCTTGCAGCCTCTGGGTAACAATACGGGCAAAGCGCTTCAACAGCTCCGCGCCCATGGCGGTGTCCGTTTCGCATTTCTCCCTAAGGCATTTACCGTCCAGGCGAATCGCGTGTACTTCATCGACGGCACGGGCATCAAAGGTCCACATATACGGTGGAAACAACCAGGACCAGCCAAAGATATCGTTATCGTGCAGCGTCTGCAGACAAATAGCACCGTAGTTCGGCACAAAGCACTCCACTGCAACCTGCCCTGCCCGGATAAGGTAAAAATGGTCCGCAGGCTCGTTCTCCCGTGCTATGTAATCACCGGCGTTGTAGATATGGTTTTCACCGCATCCCGCAATGAAGTCCAGATGGCTTTCATCCATGCCTTTGAAGAATGGATGCTCGTGCAGTAAATCCGCCATGCTTTTCATTCTTTCTCTAGTTCCCTTATTCGTTGGAGTTCTTCGGTCAAATCTATTCCCACCGGGCACCAGGCGATGCAGCGGCCACAGCCAACACAGCCGGAAGTGCCAAACTGATCGTGCCAGGTGGCCAGTTTGTGTGTCATCCACTGGCGGTAGCGGGAACGGGTATCGGCGCGCACCGCGCCGCCAGAGATGTAGCTGAACTCACCTGTAAAACAGGAATCCCAGCGCTCCCAGCGTTCCGCGTTGTCACCACTCAAATCAGTGGTGTCTTCCACGGTTGAGCAGAAACAGGTAGGACACGCCATAGTGCAATTCGCGCAACTCAGGCAGCGATCCGCCAACTTATCCCAAGCCTGGCTTTCATAATTTCGGTAGAGAAGCTCCTTCACATCCGAGCTATCGAAGCTTCTCACGCCCTGCGCCATTTGCGACACCGCGCTCTGAACAGCTCGCTCGGCCAGCTTCTTCACCTCCACTTCCGCCGGCTGAACCGGTAGCTGCTGGAGAATGCCTTGACCTCGCTCAGATCCGGCAGAGATCAGGAAAAGATGTCTTTCAACATCAATGACCTCGGTCATAGTCAGGTCTGCCGGCAGTGTCACCTCAGGACCTGTATTCATCGAGGTACAGAAACACGTATTTGCTGCATAGATGCAGTTCACCGCGATCAGCAGCAGAGGTTCTCGGCGTTTGGCGTAACTGTCATTGGTATAGTGGTCCCCGAGGAAGACGCGATCCTGAATGGCAATGGCGTGGAGTTCACAACTACGAACCCCGAGAAAGGCCAGCGATGGCGCAGGTTCTTCAATGGCGACTATCTGGATGCCGCTACTATCCTTTCTCGCCTGCCATACCTTCCTGCGTGGTAGCTGCAGAAATTTCTTCCACGATTGTGGGCCCATGGCGTAGCCAAAATAGGCACCGTCATCCCGTCGTTTCAATCGATACTGGCCTTTCTCCTGCTCATCTTTCCAGCCACGGGGAAGGTCGGACGCAGATTGAATGTCATCGTAGACAATAGCGCCGTCCCGAATGACAGGGCCCACAAGCTGGTGACCCTGCGCGCGTATTACCTGGATCAGTACATCCAGGTCTTCGGCCTTCAACTGAAATCGTTGCATTAACCCGCGCTCCCACCGCCCCTGACCGCCGAAGATTATGCACCTAATGCCTCTGTGGATTGGGCGGTACCAAGCGCACAGAACTATTATTCAGGACGAGTGTAGAAACGGACGGCCCCACTTGAGAGGAGACAGGTGACAATGTCGAGCGAAAACCATCACGAAGCACTGTCCAGAACGGTTACCGAGAAGTTGCGAAATGGTCAGGTTGTCACTATCCGTCCGCTGGACAGAGCGGATATCGACCTTGAGCGCGAATTTATTACCGGCCTGTCACCGGAATCGCGCCATTTCCGCTTTCTAGGCGGCGGTGGTGCACCGAGCGAAAAGCAGCTGCAACAGTTAACCGATGTCGATCATGACAAGCGCGAAGCCTTTATTGCCCTGATCGAACAGGATGGGCAAGAAAGTGAAATTGGCGTTTCCCGTTACGCCCTCGACGCTAACGGCAAGGCTGCAGAATGTGCGGTTGTCATCGGCGATGACTGGCAGACGCAAGGGCTGGGAACGCTGTTACTGAATCGGCTGATTGAGACAGCGCGCGCTCGGGGGATCGACCAGCTTTATTCTATCGATTCGGCGGTAAATACCCGGCTACGCGATGTGGCGGTTGCAATGGGCTGGACCTGTCGCGCAGAGCCCAAGGACCCAACCCTGGTTGTCTATACGCTCGATCTGACAGCCACATAAAGAAGATCATGCCGCTAAATCCTCCAGCAATAGCGCGCCTCGCCCACCTGACTGCAAACGGAATTTAGGAAATAGACCATGAGAATCGGCATCAATGGACTTGGACGTATTGGCCGACAAGTACTCCGTATCGCGCTGGAATCGCATCATGGTGGCCTGGAAGTTGTCCATGTAAATGATCTCGCTAGCGTAGAAAGCCTTGCCTATCTCCTGGAGCTAGACACCACCTACCACACCAGGAACCTGAAGGTTCACGGTGAAGGTGATCAATTGTTTGTTGATGGCCAGGCGATTTCCGTCAGTGCAGAAGAAGATCCCGCCAGGCTGCCATGGGGAGAAAAAGGCGTAGATATCGTTTTTGAGTGCACCGGTAATTTCCGCACGAGAGCCGGGGCGTCCAAACACCTCGCTGCGGGCGCCAAAAAGGTGCTGATCTCAGCGCCAGGCAAGAGCATGCTAGACGGTCACTTCGTCGTCGGCATCAACGATCAGCGCTACGACAGGCATCGCCATAACATCATCTCCACCGCAAGCTGTACCACCAATTGCCTGGCGCCGGTGGCAAAGGTTCTTAACGACGAGTTTGGCATTGAGCATGGTTTGATCAATACCATTCACGCATACACTTCCTCACAAAACCTTGTGGATGGACACAATCCCAAACTTCGCCGCGGTCGCGCTGCCGCAGAAAACCTGGTGCCCACCACGACCGGCGCAGCAACCACCATTGGCCTGATCATCCCAGAGTTGTCGGGCAAAATGCATGGCTGTGCCGTGCGGGCACCACTGAAGTGTGGATCGCTGCTGGATCTTACTTGCACCCTAAAAAAAGGAACCAATGTCGACGAAGTCAACAATACGTTCCGGCATTGGGCGCAGGGCCCGTTGAAAGACATCCTTGCGGTTGACGATCGTGAATTGGTGTCCAGTGACATCGTAGGAAGGCCCTACAGCGCCATCGTGACAACTAAAGACACCTGCATGGTGGGAGACAAGTTCCTCAAGGTGTTCGCCTGGTACGACAACGAGTGGGCGTTTTCTCAGCGTTGTGTCGATATGATGACGCGGATGCTGTAACGGCCAGAGTCTCTGCAGAGATCATGTCCATAGTAACGATTACGCTGAACCCTTGTATCGACAAGACCGTCTCCGTCGAACAGGTCCTCCCTGACTGTAAGCTTTCCTGTACCAATGTGCAGGAATATCCCGGCGGTGGTGGGCTTAATGTTGCCAGGGTGGTCAGCCGACTGGGAGCGGATGTCTGTGCTTACTGGACCTGTGGCGGTGAGAACGGGCGGCGGCTGGGGGAATTCCTTGATGAAGAAAAGGTTCCGCACCAGCCAATTACGATCAGTGAAGCCGTGCGCGAAAACCTGATTGTTCGTGAGGAGTCCAGCGGCAACCTCTTTCGGTTCGGAATGCCTGGCCCCATGCTTTCGGATACTGAACGCGAGCACTGGATAGAGCGGATGCGCAAACTGCCACCAACCACCAAGTACGCGGTATTTAGTGGAAGTCTGCCGGAGGGGATGCCGTCTGCATGGTACGAAGAGTTACTGAGAGCGGTACCCCAGGGAGTGTGCCTGCTGGTGGATACCAAACTGGGCGCACTGCGTCGTGCGCTTTCCGTCGGTGTTTACTTGATCAAGCCAAACCTGCGTGAAATGGAAGAGCTGGTTGGCCGTGAGCTTACCGATGACGGCTCTATCGTGCATGCAGCCCGTGACATCGTATCGCGCGGTGCTGCGCAAGTGGTGATTGTCTCGCTCGGCCGAGCCGGTGTAGTACTTGTGACGCGAGATAAGCTTGAGCGGATCCCTGCGCCCGCTGTTCGTTTACAAAGCAAAGTCGGCGCTGGCGATGCCGTGGTTGGTGGCGTGGTCGCTGCACTTTCCGCAGGAAAGACAATTACCGAAGCGACAAAGTTCGGGGTGGCCGCGGGTGCGGCCGCCGTCATGACCCGGGGAACCGAGCTGTGCCACAAAGACGACGTGGAGCAGATATTCAGGAGTCTGTGAATCTTGCTATGACTGAAGCCAACTACATCCGCTGGTTCGCGGACCTGGGATTGGCCGATCTGGCCGAGGTCGGCGGCAAGACGGCATCACTGGGGGAAATGTACCGGTCGCTTACCCCAGAGGGAATCCGGGTCCCCAACGGTTTTGCCATTACTGCCTCAGCCTATCGTGACATGCTCGACCAGGCCAAAGCCTGGGAACCACTGCGCACACTGATCCAATTCCACGCCTCTGCGGTACCCGGAGAGCAGGAGAAAATTGCCAAAGAGGCGCGGACCATCGTCTACGAAGCCGGTTTACCCCATGAACTGGTAACGCAAATTGCCGCAGCCTATGAAAGGCTGTGCGATCAGTACGGGCAGCAAGTGCGGTTGGCGGTGCGCAGTTCCGCAACCGCGGAAGATTTACCTCAGGCAAGTTTTGCAGGACAGCACGACAGCTACCTGAACATAGGCAATCTTGACGGCCTGATTGAAGCCTGTCGGCGCTGCTTCGCTTCGCTGTTCACCGCACGCGCTATCAGCTACCGCGAGCGAAACGGGTTCGACCACTTCAAGGTTTCCCTCGCAGTTGCTGTCATGAAAATGGTGCGCGCGGATCAGGCATCCAGCGGCGTGATGTTTACCCTGGATACGGACAGCGGCTTTCGCGATGTGGTGTTTATCACCTCGGCCTATGGGCTGGGCGAAAATATAGTTCAGGGTGCGGTGGACCCGGATGAATTTTATGTGCACAAGCCCACATACGAGATTGGACACCGCTGTGTGCTGCGGCGGCAGCTGGGCTCCAAACAACTGACTCTGGTGTGTGACCCGGATCTGAACAGCCAGGAACTCCAGAATATTCAAACGCCGGATGTACGTCGCCAGCGGTACAGCCTTAACGATGAAGAGATACTGGAACTTGCGCGGTACGCCATGGCCGCAGAGAAACATTACAGTGCGCAGCGCGGCGAGCCCTGCCCAATGGATCTGGAGTGGGCCAAGGACGGCGACGACGGTCACCTGTACTTGCTCCAGGCACGCCCGGAAACCGTGGTCTCGCGAAAACCGGTTAACCAGTTACAGCGCTACAGGCTTCGCGCCATACCGGAGACGTCCTCGATGCTCGCCGAGGGACGCGCCATCGGCAGTGCCATTGCCAGCGGTACACTCCGCCGAGTTGACGATGTCAATGGGCTTTCGTCGTTCCAGGACGGCGAGATTCTGTTCGCAGCCAGCACCAGCCCAGATTGGGGCCCGGCAATGCGGCGGGCGGCGGCGCTGGTGACCGAACGCGGCGGCCGCACCTGCCACGCTGCGATCGTGGCGCGGGAATTTGGCATTCCTGCCATTGTCGGTATCGGTAGCGAACACCGGCTCCACGACGGACAGGTGGTGACTGTGTCCTGTTCTGAGGGGGATACCGGCCATATCTACGACGGTGATATACCGTTCGATACCACGACGATTCAACTCGATCAGCTGCCGACCCCGCACACGAAAATGATGATCAACCTCGGCAGTCCAGAGCAGGCCTTTCGGCTCAGCGCCCTCCCCTGTGATGGCGTCGGCCTCGCGCGAATGGAATTTATCGTCAATGAGCATATCAAGATCCACCCAATGGCGCTGGTCTGTCCGGACAAAGTCGAGCACACGCAGGATCGCAACACCATTGATGCACTCACTGCCAATTACGACAGTGGTCCGGAATATTTTATCGAGAAGTTATCCGAAGGCATCGGCACCATTGCTGCGGCGTTTTACCCGCGCCCGGTCATCGTGCGCACTTCGGATTTCAAGACCAATGAATATGCGCGCCTGATCGGAGGGAGCGCCTTCGAGCCCCACGAGGAGAACCCCATGCTCGGCTTCCGTGGAGCCGCGCGCTATGCGCACCCCGCCTATGCTGGGGGTTTTGCGCAGGAATGTGCGGCCATCAAGCGAGCGCGCGAAGATATGGGCCTGACCAATATCAAGGTCATGATTCCCTTCTGTCGACGCATACCAGAAGCCGAGCAGGTACTGAAGGCGATGGCTGACCACGGCCTCAAGCAAAGTCACAACGGGCTGGAAGTCTATGTGATGTGCGAGATTCCCAACAACGTGGTGCAGATTGATGGGTTCAGTCAGCTCTTCGATGGCATATCCATTGGTTCCAACGACCTGACCCAGCTAGTTCTGGGGGTTGATCGCGATTCCGACATTGTCGCCTTCGATTTCGACGAGCGGGATCCCGGGGTGTTGGAAATGATCCGACTGGCAATCGAGGGCGCGAAGCGCAATGGCATTCCCGCGGGCATCTGTGGGGAGGCCCCGTCAAACTATCCGGAAGTCGCTGAATATCTGGTAAAGCAGGGAATCACTTCGATCAGCCTCAGTCCGGATGCCCTCTTGCACACTATTGAGAGAGTCGCAGTAATCGAACAGCAGAAAGGTGTCTGAGCCCCTGTACGACAGCGATTTAACCGAGACAGACGATAAGCAGGAGGCCATCGAATGCGTGCAACCAGCTGGTACTCAAAGCTTGCCAAGAATGCAGCCCATTTCTGTGGGCGCCCCAGAGTTTTCGCCAGTGCAGTGGGAATTATTATACTTTGGGCATTATCGGGTCCGATTTTTGGCTTCAGTAATACTTGGCAGCTGATCATCAATACTATTACTACAACGGTCACTTTCCTGATGGTATTTTTGATCCAAAACACCCAGAACCGCGACACAGAAGCTATTCAGGTCAAACTGGATGAACTCATCCGCGCGACCAAGGGGGCGCATAACGCACTGCTTGACCTGGAGGAATTGGATGAAGATAGCCTGCAAGACTTCCTGCATCGGTACGAACATCTCGCCTCCGTCGCGCGGGAAGAGCTGACACGCGGCGTTAAGGACACAGGCACACCGGAGGCCTGAGACAGGCGCAGGCACCTGCACAGTCAGCATTCAAAGTGAGCTTTTTGCTGGCTTCGCTATAAGCGATAGTACTTCCATGGCCAGTAGTTGCAGTAGTGCGATGGTTAATAATGCGCCCCACTGCATGGCGCTAACCGGGGATACTCCGAGCACGTCCTGCATCAGTGGCGAATACAGACACAGTATGTGCAATCCCTGCGCAGCCAGAGTACCCAGCAGCAAAATCGGGTTGGAAAAAAACGGCTGACGAAATATCGAGCGGCTCTCTGACCGACTATTGAAAACCTGCACATTTTCAAACAACACCATCAATAACAGCACACTGTTGCGCGCTTCTTCTACCGCCCATCCATGCTCTAGCAACCAATAGAAACACGTGAAAGCGAGCCCTCCCATCACCAGCCCGGAGACCAGTACCCGCCGCAGCATCACCGGGTTGAATAGCGACTCCTGCGGCGGCCGCGGTGGCCGGTGCATTTCATCGCCCTCCCCCGGCTCCAGAGCGAGCCCTACACTCTGCACACTGTTGGTTACCAGATTGAGCCATAGTAACTGCACCGGCGTCAGCGGCAATGGCAGGCCGAATGTGGTGGTGAGGATAAACAACACCACTTCGGCAGCACCGGTAGAAATCAGGAAGAAAATTACCTTGCGGATATTCTGGTAGGCGATCCGCCCCTCCTCCACGCCTGCAACCACCGAGGCGAAATTGTCATCGGTCAACAACAGGTCGGCGGATTCTTTTGCGACTTCCGTGCCCTGCTCTCCCATGGCCACGCCCACATGTGCGCTGCTCAGTGCGGGGGCATCGTTGACACCATCGCCAGTTACCGCCACAAATTGTCCTTGCCGCTGCAGTGATTGCACGATGATGAGCTTTTGTTCCGGCGATACCCGTGCGTATACGCGGGCATCCGCGGTGAGCGCATCCACTGCCTGCGGCCCATCTGTTTCGGCTTTAGCCAGGTCGATACCAGTTACCGGCTTATCTTCTGCATCGGCCAACTGCAATTCCCGCGCAATGGTCAGTGCGGTGCGCGGATGATCTCCGGTCACCATACATACGTGGATACCGGCGGCCCGACATTCTGCAACGGCGGCGACCGCTTCCGGGCGCAGTGGATCAAACATCCCCACCAGTCCGAGAAGACATAGCCCGCGGAGGTTGTCGGGTACAAAGTGCTCAGGAGTACCCTCCTCGCCATCGGCAAACGCCAATACGCGCGCGCCCTGCTCGGCAAGACCTGCCATCGCAGACAACACTGCCGACTTGTCCAGTGGCATATCGCCATCTGCGGTCACCATGCGATCGCACATCGGCAGCAACTTCTCCAGCGCACCTTTAACACAGATCAGGGAATGCCCGTCCTGATCATTTCCATGTAGTGTGGCGGCAAACCCCAGTGCGGGTTCGTAGTGTATTTGTGCCTGTTGTGGCCAGTGGGTATTGAGAGTGTTGCGTTGCAGCCCGACCTTATGCGCCATAACCAGTAGGGCCTGATCAACCGCGTCACCACTGCTGTGCCATTTACCATTTTTCAGCGGGCGCAGTTCAGCCTCATTGCACAGGGCGGCCACCCTTGCGAGACGGGTCACCCGCATATTGTCATACTCTGGCGAATCCGGTATCGATGGAAGCTTGCCGCCATCAATGGTCACACTCGTGTCATCGAAGAAAACGATTTTGCGCGCGGTAAGACGGTTTTCTGTCAGGGTCCCCGTCTTGTCAGTAGCGATCACCGTACAGGAGCCGAGACTTTCCACCGCTACTAGCTTACGCACAATGACGTGGCGCCTGACCATGCGGCGGGTGCCGATGGAAAGTACCAGGGTAAGCGCCATTGGAAGGCCTTCCGGAATAGCAGAGACCGCGAGCGCTACTGCGGTCATGAAGATCACCAACGGCTCGGTATTACGCGCGAGCTCAATGGTGGCCAACAGCGCTACGGCAATTAAAAGCGCGATGGTGAGCTTTTTACTAAAGCGTTCAATACGCTGGAACAATGGGGGCTTGGCGGATTGAGCGGCTTCCATCGTCAGGCTCAGCTTGCCCATTTCCGTGCGCTTCCCGGTGTCCGTCACCACCGCGCGGCCCCTTCCTGCGGCAACCAATGTGCCGGCGTAGCAGATATTCACCCGCTCGGCGACAGGGGACGCCTTATCGCTCAACACCTCACTGCTTTTGAATACCGGTAGCGATTCTCCGGTGAGTACAGATTCGTCGACCTCCAATCCGATGGATTCCAGCAACCGCATATCAGCGGGCACCCGATCGCCAGAACTCAGCAATACCTGATCACCGGCGACCAGCGCTTCTGCCGGCACTTCTACGATCTCTCCACCACGCACTGCTCTTGCACGAATCACCATCAGCTTGCGCAGAGCCTGTGCACTGCGGTGGGCGTGTCTTTCCTGCAGCGCGCCGATCAGCGCATTGAGCAACAGGATTAGGCCGATAAAAGACGCATCAGCAAACTTACCTGCCACCAATGAAACCACCATTGCCGCTAGCAATACGTAAATGAGTGGACTGATGAATTGGCGCAGGAAAAGGCGCGGGAATCCGGTCAGGCGCGGTTGCGGCAGCGTATTGGGCCCATAGTGCGCCAGGCGCCGAGCAGCTTCTTCGCTACTCAATCCGTCTTCACCGCTCTTCAGAAGCGCTGAGACTTCCGCTGCGGACAGGCTGTGCCAAAGGGGCAATGGTTCGGAGTCGGTCATTTCGGTTTGTAGGAATACAATTGGACGACAAGCGGGAGCCATCGCTATTGCAAAAATAGCATTACATCAACTATATGCTCCCCCACAGAAGCCATGATGCGCAGTGACACTGCCTCGATCTCTCGGGTTAGTCTATTACTGGTAGATAAATTGCCGCGGGTCATACTGCGTACACACGCAGACCGACCAGATCCGCGCACCACGGTGATTTCACCATGACCAGCGACGCCACACCCTCATCACCACAGACAAAACTGGCCACGAATCTGGCGCGTTATCTACACATAGGGCTGGTCGTTGTCATCGGTTTCCTGCTCGCTGCCGGCGGTGTGGCCTGGATGCTGGACGGCGACCCCTCGCTACCGTGGATTGCCGCGGTGGTACTGATGCTCGCCGTCGCCACGATGGATACTCTGCGAGCAATTGTCCGACGACAGGCCGGCGTGGATCTGCTTGCTCTTTTGACCATGGTCGCCGCACTGGCGCTCTCCCAACATCTGGCCGGCGCAGTGATCGTGTTTATGTTTGCCAGTGGCCGCGCGCTTGAGGAGTACTCCGCCGGGCGTGCACGCAGGGAGCTTTCGGCCCTTGTGGAACGCACCCCGCGGGTCGCCCACCGTCGCAGGCTATTCGGTGAGGTTCCTGGTAAGACATTCGGCATTGAGGATATTCCCGCGGACAGCGTGCGCGTGGGAGATGAACTAATCGTAAAACCGGGAGAAGCGGTACCTGTCAATGGGCTGCTGTTATCTGGCAGCGCCGATCTGGACGAGTCGGCCGTTACTGGGGAATCAACCCCGTGTCGCCGGTCCCGCGGTGATCAGCTGCTGAGCGGGGTGATCAATGCCGGCAGTCCGCTCGAGTTACAGGCGCTGAAAACTGCCGAGCACAGTACCTATGCCGGTATTGTACGTATGGTCGCCGAAGCCCAGGCGGGCAAGGCGCCGTTTACGCGCCTCGCGGATCGCTATGCGCTCTGGTTTATCCCCCCGGTACTGATTCTGGCTGGCGCGGCCTGGTGGCTTTCGGGGGATCCAATACGTGCCCTCGCGGTGCTCGTGGTGGCCACTCCCTGCCCGCTTATTCTGGCGGCACCCGTGGCGATGATCGCCGCCATCTCCCAGGCCGCAAAGCGCGGCATCCTGATCAAAAACGGCACCGCGCTGGAGCAGCTTGCGGATATCCAGAACCTGCTGTTCGACAAAACCGGCACCCTCACCACCGGGCGCCCCCAACTGGTGGGCATAGAAGCCACCGAGGGCTTTCCCCCCGACGAGGTATTGCGCCTGGCCGCCTCCCTGGACCAGGTATCCCAGCACAGCACGGCACAATCCCTGGTGGCGGAAGCTCGAAGAAGAAACCTCACCCTCAGTATCCCGCAACGGGTAACCGAGGAACCGGGCGAAGGACTCACCGGTGAAGTGGAAACACACCGCGTTGCCGTGGGCAGCCTTGCACTAATACTGGACGGCGCCAGTACTGATCGCTGGACCAAATCCCGCTTGCGGCATATGGCCCAGCGGGGCCTGTCTGGTGCTTTCGTCAGTATTGACGGACGTATGGCCGGGGTGTTGTTACTGGCAGACCAGATTCGCCTCGATACGCCGCGGGCACTGCGGGCGCTACACAGGGCGGGTATTCATCGCACTATCATGCTGAGCGGTGATCGTCAGGATGTGGCGGAAACGGTGGCACTCTCCCTGGGGTTTGACGCTGTGCTCGCCGAGCGGTCGCCCGCCGACAAGGTGGCGGCGGTCAAGTCCGAGTGTCGACGCGGTAACACCGGCATGGTGGGCGATGGTGTCAACGATGCCCCCGCCCTGGCGGCGGCGGATGTGGGCATTGCCATGGGCGCCCGCGGTGCCGGAGCATCGTCGGAGGCGGCAGATGTGGTACTGCTGGTAGACAGGCTTGACCGCCTGCCAGATGGTTTGGGTATCGCCCGTCGCGGCCGCCAGATTGCCGTACAGAGCGTGGTCGCCGGTATGGCCTTGTCGATATTGGCGATGCTGGTCGCCGCATTCGGCTACCTGCCGCCGGTACTGGGAGCATTGGTACAGGAAGGCATCGACGTAGCCGTGATTCTCAACGCGCTGCGTGCCCTGCGCCCGGCTCCGGAAAACGAGCCGGAAGCCCGACTGCCCACGGGGCTTGTCGCGCACCTGCAACGCCAGCACAGTGAGCTGCAACCAGTGCTTGATCGTCTGGAGGCCGCGGGCCATTTCTTTAACGGCAGCGCCAATAGCAATCAAAAACCCCGCACAGATATCAACGAGGAAATACAAACCGTGGCCTCGGTGATCAGAGAAGAACTTCTACCCCATGAGCGCGAGGATGAGGAGAATCTGTATCCCGCGCTGGCGAAAATGGTACGTGGATTCGATCCGATGGGAGCGATGAGCCACACTCACCGGGAAATCTTCCGCCTTGCCCGCCGCTATGAACAGCTGGCAGAGGAGCTCGCCGACGAGCCGCCGGATGACCTACAGCTACAGGAGCTGCGACGTGTACTGCTGAGCCTGATCGCAATCGTGCGACTGCACTTCGCCCAGGAAGAGGAGCTTTACTTTACCCTGAGCGATGCCCGGCACTGACTATGGTTTGTGTATAGCACTGTACATTCCGACTCCAGTAAAAGATGCCCGATGAATACGCGACATCCGCCAAACGGTAGTTTTCTCTTACTCGTGACCGTGAGCTTTTCACTATTTCTGGTCCTGGCCCTGACACTGGCATCCACTCCTGGATTGGCCGATGCACCCTCAAGCCCAACCAAGACACTCGAGATTTTTGTACGCGACGGCTGCCCTCACTGTGCGGATGCCAAAAAGTATCTGCCACGACTTAAAAAGCGCTACCCCCACCTGCGGATCGTTTATCGGTCCCTGGATACCGACCCGCGCGCGGCAGACGACCTTGAACGACACTCCCGCCGTGTGGGCGAGTGGCCTCCGGGGGTACCCACCTTCGTGGTCGAGGGGCGCGTATTGGTGGGATTCGTCAGCGCGGCAGACACCGGACCGAAACTCGAACGACTGATTGCCGGAGGCTCCGCACCGCCGGGAAAGACTGAAGAAGTCGGGTTTGGCGGCCTGAGTGCCGACCGGCTCGGCCTCCCATTGTTCACCATTGCCCTGGGACTGGTGGACGGGTTCAACCCCTGCGCCATGTGGGTTCTGCTGTTCCTGTTGTCTATTCTGGTGCGGTTACAGGATCGGCGTCGCATGGCATTGATCGCCGGAACCTTTGTTTTCGTCAGCGGAGCCATCTACTACGCATTTATGGTCGCCTGGCTCAATCTGTTTCTGCTCGTGGGCTTTTACCAATGGCTACGGTGGCTGCTCGCAGCCATTGCCATCGCCATCGGTCTCGTCAATCTACGGGATTTTTTCGACGACAACCGCAGCTACACCCTGGCCATTCCGGAATCCGCCAAACCCGGGATTTACGCGCGAATACGCAATGTGTTGCGCACAGACAGGCTCGCTGCATCAATGATTGGTGTCGCGCTACTCGCGGTGCTGGTGAACTTCATCGAGCTGCTGTGTACCGCCGGACTGCCGGCATTCTATACCGCGGTCCTCGCACAGCATGATCTGAGCGGCCCCACATATTACGGCTACCTGGGTCTCTATATTCTTGCGTACATCGCTGACGACGCGCTGATGGTGAGCCTTGCGGTAATAGCTTTGGGTAGCCGGAAGTTATCCCACCGTGGCGGTCGCTGGCTCAAATGTATCAGTGGACTGGTGATGCTGTTGCTCGGCATAATCATGCTTCTTTTCCCACAATTGCTTGTATAAATCGCCTTCCCGTATCTTTTTAGGGCCGTTGCCCGTCACACGGCCCTGCCGCAGACTATCTACTTATCAACCCGGTTTCGGTGGCTCGACACTGGTGGCGCTGAGCAGAATCACCTCGATCTCTTCGGTAATCTCTTCCTGCCGTAACTGATTACCCCGGCGTTGAAGCGAATCCAGATTCTGGTCGAGGTAGCGCACCGCGCCTTCCAGGTGTTGCATACGTTGCAGATTTTCCGCCATCAGGGATACATAGAGAATCTCGTGCAGGGTGGCGAATAGATACTGATCCACCAGGGCTATCAGGAATTGGGCTGGAGGGAGGTTCAACTGGGGTGACCCGTTCAATCCCGTATTGTGGGCTGGCAGTTTCTGAAAAGGGGGTAACAAATCGCGCACAACCACGGATTCCCGATCCGGATCGTGATAAAGCACCGTCAGTGTCAGTGTGTTTTCGCCGCGCTGAAGATCGTTCAGCGTGTCCACCAGCCGGTTCAGGGTGCCGGTGACTTCGTCCAGCACTGCCGCACCATCAATACCGGCAATCAGATGTGGATGCCCTTCCAGCCTGCCGTAGAGCTTTTGTCCGCAAGCAATCACGCCGATACCTTCCTGATTCTCGACCTGCTTCGCAAAGACGTCATCCAGCACGCCCACAAGGCTTTCGTTAAAGTTGCCACAAAAGCCGCGCTCCGATCCCAGCAATAGAAACAGGTGCTGGGCTGGCGTACCGGATCCGTCGGCGCCAGTCAGCGGCTGCGGGTGGAAGTGCAAGAAATCCGCTGCCGCCGTTTCCATGGTCTTTACCACCTGTCGCTGAATGTCGAGGAAATTGTCCAGGCGGCGACTTTCCATAAACGCCAGGGATTTCATCGACGAGACAATCTCCCGCGCTTCACCCAGCTTTTTGCATTGATGTAATAGCTCGCGGCGCCGGCTCATACACTTTCCCGGGGCCCGGTCTCTTTCCCAAGACAGCTCTGCACCAGGCGGTGCCAGTGACCGCGTTCCTCTTCCAGGCTCAACCCGGATCTCGCGACACGCCGCTGTAATTCCTCCATTTGTTCGGGGACCTGTTCCGGTGCCAGCGTGTCTAGCAAGCCATCGTTAAACGCCACCATCCATGCGAGCTGGAATTCGATCGGCAGCGGTGACAGTCGCTCCTGCTTCAAAATCTCACGCAGTATGCGTCCGCGATGGATGGCCTTCTCCATGCTCTCTTCCAGTTTGGCGCCAAAGCGGGTGAACATTTCCAGTTCGAGAAATTGCAGGTAATCGAGCTTCATCCTTCCCGCCTCCTTTTTGATCGCCGAATGCTGTGCGCGACCACCAATACGGGATACAGATTTACCAATATCGATTGCCGGCCGGAAACCGCCGGCGAACAGTTCACGGTCCAGGTACACCTGGCCATCGGTAATGGAGATCAGATTAGTGGGGATATAGGCGGCAATCTCACCCTGCTGGGTCTCGATAATCGGCAGTGCCGTCATGCTACCGCCGCCATTGGCCGCGTTGAGGCTGGTGGCCCGCTCCAGCAAGCCCGCATGCACCGAAAAGATATCCCCGGGATAGGCCTCACGACCGGGCGGCCGCCGCAATAGCAGCGAAAGCTGCCGGTAATTCTTTGCATGGGTGGAAAGGTCGTCGTACACCACCAGGGTATGCAGCCCCCTGCGCATCCAGTATTCGGCGATGCTGCAACCGGCAAATGGTGCCAGATGTTGCAGGCCCGGCAGAGCACTGGCCTCCGCCACCACCAGCGTCGTGTAATCCAGGGCACCGTAGTCCCGGAGCAACTCAATGGTGTTTACCACCGCGGAACGCTTCTGGCCGATCAGCACATAGACACAATGCACGCCTTGTTCGCGCTGGTTGATCACCGTATCCAGGGCCAGCGAACTGCGCCCCAGGCCCTCGTCTCCCACCAGTAATTGCCGCTGGCCGCGGCCGATGGGAATCAGGGTGTCCAGTACCTTGCTACCGGTGTAGAGCGGTTGGCTGACAAAGTCCCGCGCAACAATCCCGGGAGAACCCTGCTCCAGCGGCCGCCAGCCACTGCACTCCGGAATGCCGCCGTCATCCAGTGGATTGCCGAGGGGATCGATAATGCGTCCAAGCAGCGCGTCACCCACTGCGATACCGAGCGGCTTTCCCTGTAGTCGCGCGTTGGTGCCGGCGGTGAGTCCCGCCGTTTCTTCCAGTAAAATCGCCCCGACAAGATCACCGGTCAGGTCGAACACCAGTCCCCGGCTACCGTCATCAAAGTCCAGCAGATCGTCCATGGCCGCTGTGGGCAAACCCGCTACCCACGCGATCCCGTCTCCCACCGATACCACCCGCCCCTGCTCGTAAATGCGCAGCCGTGGTCGGTATTTTTTCAGCCAGTTCTCCCGGCGCTCCAGCAAACTGTCAGTCATTGGGACCCACCGTTTCCAGATGGGCAAATGCCTCCAGCTCATCACGCAGATTGGCACCCACCACCCAGGGGCCAATGGCAATGCGGAGCCCCGCCATCAGATCGGAATCTTCCAGAAAATGGCTGGGAACCTCGCTGTCAAATATTTCAGTGAGGGTGTCGTTGATACGCTCGCGATCATCGGTGGATAACGGAAAGGCACTCATCACCTCTACGGGGCCGTGCTGTTCGGAAAGGGTCTGCTGCACTGTCGCGCGTTGCTCAGGCGGTAACTTGCGCAGCCCGTCGAGCAAAATATCCAGCAATCCCGATTCAAGTTCCCGCCCCGCACCCGCCTGCAGGAGCCGCGTCGCAAAGCGGCTGCCCTGCTCCAGTGCCTGCTGTTCCTGCCGGCGCTGCGACTCCCGCAGCTGGCGCTGCTCGACGACTTCGGCTTGCTGCCGCTTTTCCTCAAATAGCTCCGCCAGCTTCTGTTCCTGCTGCTTGCGTTCGTCATCGAGCTCACGTTGCAATTTTGCCCGGGCCTCTTCACGTATCTGTTCGAGCGCCGCACGATCCTGTTCATAGGACTGCTGCAACTGTTGTGCGTCCTCCTTCATTTTCTGCGCATCATCCAGCTGCTGCTGTATCGCCGCCTGGCGGCGCACGATGGCCGCCTGTACCGGTTTGTAGAAAAACCGCTTGAGTAACCACAGTAATACCAGGAAGTTGAGGATCTCGAGCAGGAAGGTCGTCCAGTTGAGTTCCATGGGGCGCAGCTCTATCCCTTGGCGATGTATTCCAGCAACGGGTTGCGGAACAGGACAATAAGGATGATAACCAGCACGTAAATCGCCAGAGACTCGATCATCGCCAGGCCGATAAACAGGGTGCGCATGATGGACTTCTCCGCCTCCGGCTGTCGCGCCATGGCTTCCAGAGCACTACTGATGGCACGGCCCATGGCAAAAGCCGGACCGAGTACGCCGATGGCAATGCCGATCACTGCGGCCACCGTGGACAGTCCGGTAAACCAGGTCATATCACTCACGGTTTTCTCCTATTTCATTATTGCCTTGCGATGCCTGTTTAAGCTGCTGCAGTTGCAGGCCACCGGCCACATAGATCAGCGACAGCATGCCGAAAATGTAGGCCTGAACCAGGGCCTCTACGATATGCAGCATAAGTATCGGGATCGGAGCCAGGAAACCCGCCACCAGCAGGACCAGCAAAGCCGCCATTTCCAGGCTCATCATGTTGCCGAACAAACGCACTGCCAGGGCCACGGTGCGGGTAATCTCACTGAGTATATGGAACGGTAGCAGTATAGGGTTTGGCGAAACGTAGTGACGCAGATAGCGGCGCAGCCCCTGGTCGCGGATACCGAACCAGTGCACTGAAAGAAATACCAGTATCGCCAGGGCGGCAGTGGCGGATAAGTCCCGCGTGGGAGAATGCAGACCGGGTATCAACCCGGTGAGATTGGCCACCACCAGGAAAATCCACAAGGTGCCGACAAAGGGCAGCAACAACTTTACATGATCCGGCGCCACCGCACGGATAGAGTCTTCTATCGCCAGAAATACCGCTTCCGCGGATGTTTGAATCGCCCCCGGCTGATTCCGTAAGCGACGCGAGAGCAACCAAACTACAACGCCAAGTACTGCAACAATACCCAGTGTGGTCAGCGTCGTGCTGGTGAGCTGCAGCGCTCCGATAGTAAAAACTACCGCCGGAGACAATTCGCCGCCATTCACTGCAATTTACCCTCAGTCCCTGATCAGCAGATAGACATTGACGCCACCCACCACCACGCCGAGAAAAATCAGGCTGAGTGTCCAGCGGGTGGAATAGCCCGCGGCCAGCTCGTCGATCCAGCGTCCCAGATAGGCACCCGCCACTACTGGTAACACGAATACCAGCCCCAGGGTGCCGATATAAATGGTCTGCGCCAGCAACGTGCGGCGGTCGTGCTCGGCCTGTTTCATCCTTCTGGCCTGGCGCTTGACCTGTTCACGCAGCTCTTCGTCTCTATTCCTTTTATCGCTGGCCATGGCAATCCAGTTTGTGTGGTTTATTCCCCGCCCGGGCGTCCCAGTTCCCAAAGCCGACGCAATACGGATTCTTCCATGCGCCGCAACCCCTCCTTCATCTGATGCAGGTCCCGTTCTTCTGCCAGCAGTTGCTGCTGCAGCGTCAGGGAGATGCGTTCATAATCGCTGTCGATCAGATAGTGCCGGGTGCATATTTGCAGATGGTTATCGACAAAATAGAGCAGCCCTCCAGGGATCGCCAGATACTGCCAGTCACTGTCCATACTGCGAAAGCGCGCCAGCCCGAATAACAGCACCGTCATTGCCCGCTCGTGTCCTGGCAGAATCCCGAAGCTGCCGGAAGCATCTTCGCCCACAAAGGAAACCACGCCGTCAATCTGCTGCTGCTCGGTGGCGGCAAGCAACTCCAGGGTGAACGTATTCACCGCTTTTGTTCCCGCATACCGCCCCGCATATAGCACCCCTCTTCCGAGACTTCGTCGTAGTCGCCACGGAGAAAGCCCTCGCAATCCTCCAGCGTGGTTTCCAGCGGCACGGACACACCGGCAATTCCGGTCTGCGAGGTGATCACCTGAAAGGGTTGTGTGAGGTAACGCTGGAGCTTGCGCGCGCGCTGTACAATCAAGCGATCCCGGGAGGACAGCTCTTCGATGCCGAGCATCGCAATAATGTCTTCCAACTCACGGTACCGCGCCAGATGTTCTCGTACGCCTTCCGCTACCGCGTAATGCCGATCGCCGAGGGTGTGCCGGTCCATCATGCGGCTGCTGGAAAGCAGCGGTTCTACCGCCGGGTAAATGCCCTTGCCCGCTTGCTCCCGCGACAGCACCACCGACGAGTCCAGATGGCTGAAAATGGCACTCACCGCTGGGTCCGTCATATCATCCGCGGGTACATACACCGCTTGCACGGCGGTTACGGCCCCTTCTCGGGTAGAGAGAATCCGTTCCTGGAGCTCGGCCACTTCACTGATCAGGGTGGGCTGGTAGCCTACCGTGGCGGGCATGCGCCCAAGGAGGCTGGATATCTCGCTGCCCGCCTGTACAAACCGAAAGATGTTGTCCATCACGAACAACACCTCCTTTTGCATCGTGTCGCGTAGATATTCCGCATAAGCCAGCGCGGAAAGACCGATGCGAAAGCGGACGCCGGGGGACTCGTCCATCTGCCCGAAACACATCAATGTCTGTTCCATTACGCCGGCTTCGCGCATTTCATGCCACAATTCGTGACCTTCACGAATGCGCTCGCCAACGCCGGCAAACACCGATACCCCGCTGTGCAGGGAAGCCACGGCGTGCATAAATTCCATCACCAGCACCGTCTTCCCCACCCCGGCACCACCAAACAGTCCGGTCTTGCCACCGCGCACAAACGGACACAGCAGGTCGATGACTTTGATCCCTGTCTGCAGGATATCGCCGGTACCCACTACATCCCAGAGCGGTGCCGGCGTCGTGTGGATATTGCGGAATTCACGTGGCTCCAGGGGCTCGCCACCATCTAACGGCTGACCGAAAATGTTCAACAGACGCCCCAGGCAGTCGGGTGTCGCCGGTACGTGTAGCGGCGCGCCGGTATCAAATACTGGCAACCCACGCCTCAGCCCCGCGGTACGATGCAGGGTAATCGCGCGGACATGGCTTTGATCGACATGCTGATGGACTTCGAATAGATAGGTATCGGAATTCACGGAAGCTCTGAGCGCCTGACGCAACGGAGGGAGCAACGCACAGTGGATAACAACCACTGGCCCGTGGACTTCGGAGATAGTGCCAACAGGAATAGCACTGGCCGCTGTCTCCGCCATGTTCAGTCTCTCTCACAATTGATCGCAACAGGATTCATTGCCGTTTATTTCATGCCGTGAATTTCCCTCTAGAATAGAAGCACTGAGTACGCCCGGAGCGAACTCCATTGAACTCTGGGGCCTTTCGGCGCCAAAGCGCATAAAATCGCGAGTGGCTCCGGACAGGCTCATCAAACTGTGCTGTGAAATGGATCACCCAGGGAGTTGGTTTCCCTACATGAATAACGATAATCTCACCGCCATTCGCGCCGAAGGCCTCACCAAAACCTACGGCAGTGGAGAGTCCACCGTTCACGCTCTGCGTGGCGTAAGCCTTTCGGTGCCCCGTGGCGAAATGGTCGTGCTTCTCGGCCCCTCCGGCAGCGGAAAATCCACGCTGCTCAATATTCTAGGTGGGCTGGATTCACCCAGTGCTGGAAAGGTGTTTTTCGATCACGAAGAACTCACCGCCTTTGATGATCGGCATCTAACGCAATTTCGCCGTGAATACGTGGGCTTTGTGTTTCAGTTTTACAACCTGATCCCGAGCCTCACCGCTCGGGAAAACGTCGCCCTGGTAACGGAAATCGCGCAACATCCGATGCCCCCGGAGCAGGCGTTGGAACTGGTGGGGCTGGGCAAACGGATGGATCACTTTCCCGCCCAGTTATCGGGCGGTGAACAACAGCGGGTCGCGATTGCCCGCGCCATCGCCAAGCAACCCCGGGTACTGCTCTGTGACGAGCCTACCGGTGCCCTCGATAGTAAAACCGGGATCGTGGTCCTGGAAGCCATCACCCGGGTCAATCGCGAACTGGGCACAACCACCATGGTGATTACCCATAACGCGGCGATCGCGCAAATGGCAGACCGTGTACTGAGCATGGCCGACGGGCAAATCCAGCACACGGAAATCAACGCACACCCCTGTGCCCCAGCGGAACTGAGCTGGTAGCGTCGCCGTGATTGAATTCCTGAGCCCGCTCGATCGCAAGCTGGTGCGCGACCTCTGGGCCATCAAAGGCCAGGCACTGGCCATTGCGCTGGTGATCGGTTGCGGTGTTGGAATGTACCTGATGTCGAAGGGTATGCTCGCCTCGCTGGCAGACACCCGCGCTGCCTATTATGAACGCTACCGTTTTGCCGATGTGTGGGCTCCGGTAAAACGGGCCCCCGATGCCTTGCTGGAACAGATCACCGAATTGCCCGGAGTGCGCCGGGCCGAAACCCGTATCCGCGCGGGTGTCATTCTGGATGTCGAGGGCGCGTCTGCGCCAATTACCGGAGAGATCCAGTCCCTTCCCGCGATTCGCGGCCCCCATATCAACGACTTCGTTTTACGTATTGGACGCTACCCCGATCCGGTACGCGAAGAAGAGGTCCTTGCACTGGAAGCCTTCGCCGAAGCACACAACCTTGGGCCAGGGGATCATCTCTACGCAATTCTCAATGGCACCAAGAAAAAGCTCGTCATCACCGGCGTTGCTCTGGCACCGGAGTACGTTTACGCCATTTCTCCCGGCGAAATCGTACCGGATAAAAAACGCTTTGGCGTATTGTGGATGCACCGGGAGGCCCTCGGTCATGCGTTCGATCTTGACGGCGCTTTCAATGAAGTCGTATTGCTCACCTCGGGCACTGAAGACGAGGAAGCATTACTGGATCAGCTGGACCTGTTGCTCACACGCTACGGGGCTACCGGCGCTTATGGCCGTGACCAGCAGATTTCCGACCAGTTCCTGACCAATGAAATTCAGCAACTGGAAACCATGGGCCGTCTATTGCCACCGATTTTTCTGCTGGTGGCCGCCTTCCTGTTAAATGTGGTGATCGGGCGACTGGTGGACACCGAACGGGAGCAGATCGGGCTGCTGAAGGCATTCGGCTACGGTAACCATGATGTCGCCCTGCACTACCTCAAGCTGATTGGCGCCATCACCGCCCTGGGGATCCTGATTGGTATTGCGCTGGGACTGTGGCTCGGACACGGACTGGCACGCATGTATATGGATTATTTCAAGTTTCCCTTCCTGCTATTCGACGCCCCGCCCGATGTCTATCTGGTAGCCATCGGGTTTAGTCTTCTCATCGCCGCCGGCGGTACCTTTGGTGCCGTACTACGGGTGGTGCGCCTGGATCCGGCAGTGGCCATGGTGCCGCCTCCACCGCCGGATTACAGTCGTTCTTCACGCTGGCTAGAGGGCCTGGCGCAAAAGGTTGATCAACCCTCCCGTATGATCATGCGCCATCTGTACCGCTGGCCACGACGTGCGGCAATGGCGTCGATTGGCATCGCCATGTCCATGGGGCTTTTGATCGGTTCAAGTTTTTCGCTGGATGCGATGCTTTATATGGTGGATATCAGCTTCAATGTGATCGATCGACAGGATGTTACTGTCAACTTTGTAGAACCGAGGAACATCCGCGCCATCCAGGATGTGCTGCATGCGCCCGGAGCGATGAGCGCGGAACCGTTCCGCGCGATACCCGTGGTACTGCGCAACGGTACACACAGTCGCCGCGAAGGGATTATCGGCCTGCGGCCAGAGGCGGAACTCAGTCGCCTGGTTGACACCGATTTACAGCCGGTTTCCCTGCCCCCAACCGGTATCGTTCTGTCAGACAAACTGGCGGAACTACTGAATATTCGTGCCGGTGAAGAGCTGCGGATGGAGGTTCGCACTGGACGCCGTCCAGAGCTGGACGTTGTCGTGAGCGGTATCGTTAAAACCTATATGGGCACCGCCGCCTATATGGATCTGGCCTTTATGAATCGGATACTCAAGGAAGACCTTGTCATTTCCGGCAGCTACCTGCTGATCGATCCCAACTATACCGATGCCTTTTATCAGGCACTGAAGAATACGCCGGTGGTCGCGGGTGTTAGCCTGCAAGAACAGGCTCAGAATGCCTTTTACGAAACACTACAGGAAAGCCTGGGGACATTCGTGTTCTTTAACACCCTGTTCGCCGGCCTCATTGCATTGGGTGTGGTGTACAACAGCGCGCGGATTTCGCTGTCCGAGCGAGGCCGTGAGCTGGCCAGCCTGCGGGTACTCGGACTAACCCGTGGCGAGGTGTCTTATATTTTGCTCGGTGAACTCGCCATTTTGACACTGTTGGCACTGCCCCTGGGTGCTCTGCTTGGCTATTTGCTGGCCTGGACGCTGGTGCAGTCGTTCGATACCGAATTATTCAGAATCCCACTGATCATCAATCCCTCTACATACGGCTATGCAGCGCTGGTCGTGATACTGTCCGCCTTGGCATCGGGTATTCTGGTGCATCGACGAATCCAGCGACTGGACCTGATCGCGGTGCTGAAGACACGGGAGTAACATGGGGCGCAAATTGTTCAAGCGTATCGCGGGTATCGGCATACTGGTCGGTGTTTTGGGCTTTTTCGTGTACGCCTTTTTGCCCCAGCCGGTACCCGTCGACATGGCACAGGTTACTCGCGGCCCCATGCAGGTATCTGTAGCAGATGAGGGCTACACCCGGGTGCACGATGTCTTTGTAGTCTCAGCGCCGGTCACCGGCTACCTGTTGCGTATCCAGAGTGAAGTGGGCGATACCGTTGAGGCCGGGTCGACTACCATCGCGGAACTCCTACCCACGCATCCCCAATTTCTCGATGAGCGCAGCCGCAACCAGGCTGAGGCGGCCATTCGCAGCGCCGAGGCCGCGCTGAATCTCTCCAAGGCGGAACGCCGGGATGCCGAGGCGCGGCTGGCTTTCGCCCAGGCCGACGCCAAGCGCGCACGAAAGCTGTCGCTAAAAGGACATATCTCCAAGGTAGAACTGGAGCGCACTGAGCTTGCACTGGACAGTGCCGTAGCCGCACTGGATACCGCTCGTGCCGCAGAACGTGTGAGCGAGGGCGAGCTGGACAACGCGCGCGCTACCCTTATCGCCCCACGGCGCGATACCCCCAAAATTGACGACGACAACCTGGTAAAAGTCACCGCTCCCGTAGGCGGCCGGGTTCTTCAGCTATTACAGGAAAGCGAACGAGTGGTACCTGTGGGCACCGCATTACTGGAAATAGGTAATCCGGGGCAGCTGGAAATCGTGATCGACCTGCTCTCCCGCGACGCCGTCCGTGTGGAACAAGGGGCACCCGTTGCGATCACCAGTTGGGGCGGCGACAAAGCGCTGAACGGGCGTGTGCGCCTGGTAGAACCCTATGGCTTCACCAAGATTTCCGCGTTGGGAATCGAGGAGCAGCGGGTCAATGTGATCGTGGACTTTATTGATCCACGGGAACAATGGGCAAGGCTCGGCCACGGTTATCGCGTTGATGCCGCCATCGAAATCTGGCGCGCGGACGATGTCGTCCAGGTACCCGCCGGTGCACTGTTTCGCCACCAGAAGGCATGGGCAGTGTTCAAGGTCGTAGGGGATCGCGCGGTGCGCACGGAAGTCGAAATCGGCCACCAGAATGGACGCGTCGCAGAAATTTTATCCGGTGTTTCTCCCGGGGAGACGATTGTACTGCACCCCAGCGAGAGGATTACCCACGGTGTGAAGCTGGCAAAACGCACACTGTAGCCCTTTTGGGCTGCGCTCAGCCCTTGGGTCTGACGAGACATCAACGGCGGGGCTGCGGCTTGAACATGCCTGGTTTATACATGACCATATAGCGCTACGGCCAAGCGGCATTGAATAGTCGAGAAAAGGTAGTCAGGCGTGCAGATCCAACCTAGGCCAGATGAGATTCACCGTTTGCGACGGCGCCGGATACTGAAGTCCGCATCACTCCTAATGGCAATGCTATTCAGCCTGGTTGCGCGCGCCGAACAACTCACTATTGCTGTCGCTTCAAATTTCGCCGCGCCCATGCAACAGATTGCCCGGCAATTCGAGCAACGCAGTGGCCACCAGGTAAAGCTGGCTTTCGGCTCAACGGGAAAAATCTTCGCCCAGATTTACCACGGTGCGCCCTTTCAGGCGTTTTTCTCTGCTGATCAAGCGAAGCCGGCACAATTGGTGGAACTGGGGCTGGCTGAAGCCAGTAGCCGCTTTACCTATGCTGAAGGTAAACTCGCACTCTGGTCGAGTAAATCGAAATTTGTGGATTCAAATGGTGAAGTGCTGAGCCACGGTAGCTACAACCGACTTGCGATCGCCAACCCGAAGCTCGCACCTTATGGCGCGGCGGCGGTAGAGGTGTTACAGCAACTCGGTCTCGAAGAAAGTACGCGCCGCCGCCAGGTCCAGGGCGAGAACATTTCCCAGACCTATCAGTTTGTCGCAAGCGGCAATGCAGACCTCGGGCTGGTGGCCGTGTCGCAGCTTCTGCAAGATGGCAGTACAACCAAGGGCTCTGTATGGGTTGTTCCAGAGCATCTTTATAGCCCCATCCGGCAGGATGCCGTGATTCTGCAGCGGGGCTTAGATTCTTCAGCGATGAACGAGTTCTGGGAGTTTGTACAGAGTGCTGAAGCGCGCGCGATCATCCGCGCCTATGGCTATCGCACTGCGCAAAAAATTGATAACAACATAAATGCTGAATAACGCCGATCTTGCCGCCATCTGGTTAACCCTGAAACTGGCAACCACAGTAACGCTTCTTCTATTAGTCCTGGGAACGCCTCTTGCTTACTGGTTGGCAAAAACGCGCTCCTGGTGGAAGGGCCCAGTAAGTGCCGTTGTGACCCTTCCTCTCGTATTGCCGCCCACCGTTCTCGGATTTTACCTGCTTATTTTTATGGGCCCCCAGGGCCCACTGGGTAAATTGACCGAGTCCCTTGGGCTTGGGACACTCCCATTCACCTTCACCGGCCTGGTGATTGCCTCCCTGCTCTATTCTCTACCGTTCGTCGTACAGCCCATTCAAAATGCCATAGAGGCACAGGGTCGGCATCTGGGCGAAGTCGCGGCGACATTGCGTGCCGGCCCCTGGGATAGCTTCTGGCATATCACCTTGCCTCTGGCCAAACCGGGAATCGTCACCGCAACCGTATTGGGCTTTGCCCATACCGTCGGTGAGTTTGGTGTCATTTTGATGATTGGTGGCAATATTCCGGGTGAAACCCGGGTAGTGTCCGTACAGATTTACGATCATGTGGAAGCGCTCGAATATGCTCGGGCGCACTGGTTATCTGCCGCCATGCTGGTGTTTTCGTTTTCCGTATTACTTGCACTGTATTTACTACAGCGACGCAAGTCCGCAGATGGATGGCGCTATGGCCCGCAATGAGCTCTCGAGCAACACAATAACGGGTAATTTTTATCTGCCGCTAAGACAACAGGATGGTGGGACCGAGAATTTCGCTCTGGATGTTGATTTCAAAATTCCAGGTAGCGGGGTTACTGGGATTTTCGGACCGTCGGGATCTGGCAAAACGACTCTCCTACGCTGTATCGCTGGCTTACAGCCCTGCGTAACTGGCAGCCTTACCGTCAACGGTACCCCCTGGCAACAATCAGGCAATCCAAACCGAAGCCTCGCCGTTCACGAACGTCCACTGGGTTTCGTATTCCAGCAGCCGAGCCTCTTCCCGCATCTCAGCGCCAAAGATAATCTCGCCTTTGCCCGCAAGCGCGCTTCCACGGAAGTGAGTAACGAAGAGTACGATGAAATCGTTGCACTTATGGGTATTACGGCGCTACTCGGGCAGCGTCCCGATACCTTGTCTGGCGGCGAACAGCAGCGTGTCGCCATCGCCCGGGCATTGCTGGTAAAACCGCGACTTTTACTAATGGACGAACCGCTGGCTGCGCTGGACCAGGCGCGCAAACGGGAGATTTTGCCGTATCTGGAAAAGCTGCATAGGTCCCTCGACATTCCCATTTTGTATGTCAGCCACTCGGTAGAGGAAATCGCACGGCTTGCGGACCATTTATTACTAATGAGGGACGGAAGAATCGAGCAAGCTGGGTCCGCGACGGAATTGATGTCAAGCGCCGACTTCCCGGTACATCTCGGGGACGACCTTGGCGTACTCCTCGAAGCGGAAGTTATTGATCGCGACACCAGGTGGAACCTGTTACGCGCGCGTGTCGCCGGCGCTGAACTCTGGGTCCGCGACAGTGGCGAGTCACTTGGTGAGCGGATCCGGATTCGAATTCTCGCCCGGGATGTCAGCTTGACCCGCACTGAAGATCAGCAGTCCAGCATCCTTAATCGACTACCGATGCGGGTACGGGATATCACACCCGACGCAGACCCTGCGATGGTGCTGGTACGAATTGTCCCGCAACGGTTTGACACAATAGCCAGCTATACGCACATCATCGCCCGAGTTACTCGCCGGTCGCTACACCAGCTGGCGCTTGAGGAAAATTCTCCGGTATGGGCGCAAGTCAAATCCGTTGCTATTGTCCGCTGATCTCGACCTGGATCTACAGAAGCAAAAAATAGAAACAAAAAAGGCCGGGCTGCTTACGCACCACCCGGCCAAGGTTTACAGACTGGTTAAATCCGATTAAGCGGTCTCTGAATATTGCTCAGATTTTTCGGTCTCAATACCCAACTTGCCGACGATATCCTTGCTATCGGATTGGGCTGCTTTTCTGCCGAACAACTTCTGCACTACCACAAAGAACAGCGGGATAAAGAAAATACCCAGTAATGTGCCCACGATCATCCCGCCAAGGACGCCGGTTCCGATAGCCTGCTGAGCACCGGAACCAGCACCTGAGGCAATTGCCAGCGGCAGTACACCGAGACCAAAGGCCAAAGAAGTCATGATGATCGGGCGCAGGCGGTCGCGTACGGCGGCCATGGTGGCTTCGATCAGCTCCATACCCGCTTCCAGGTTTTGCTTGGCAAACTCTACGATCAAGATGGCGTTTTTACTGGTCAGGCCTACGGTCGTCAGCATGGCCACCTGGAAGTAAATGTCACGCTCGAAGCCGCGCAGATTACTCGCCACAATCGCACCGAGAATACCCAGCGGCGCGACAAGCAATACCGCCGTCGGCACGGTCCAGCTCTCGTAGAGTGCAGCCAGACACAGGAAGACGATCAGCACGGACAGAACATACAACAGCGTGGTCTGCGAACCAGCCTGCTGCTCCTGGTACGACAGTGCGGTCCATTCCAGACCAAACCCTTCCGGCAACTGGCTTACCAGGCGCTCCATTTCTGCCATGGCGTCACCAGAACTTACCCCGGGCGCACCCTGCCCCTGAATCTGCACCGCCGGCACACCGTTGTAGCGTTCGAGGCGTGGAGACCCGTAGTCCCAGTCAAAGGTGGCAAAGGAGGATACCGGCACCATTTCACCGTTGCTATTGCGCACGGACCACAGGCGGAAGTCCTCCGGATTCATCCGGAAAGGAGCGTCAGCCTGCATGTACACACGCTTGATACGACCGCGATCGATAAAGTCATCGATGTACTGACCACCCCAGGCAACGCCTAAGGTGTTATTAATATCACCGATAGATACACTCAGGGACGCTGCCTTGGCATTGTTGACCTTGAGTTTGAACTGCGGTGTATCTTCCTGGCCGTTGGGGCGCACTCCAGCCAAAAGTGGGCTCTGGGCGGCCATGCCCAACAGCTGGTTGCGCGCTTTGACGAGCGCCTCATGCCCCTGGTTGGCATTGTCCTGCAGGTACATGGCAAATCCTGCTGAGGTACCCAGCTCCGGCAGGGCCGGCGGTGAAAAGGCGTAGGCAATCGCATCCTTGATCTGGCTCAGGGCACCCATGCCGCGCATGGCAACCGCTTTGGCCTGCTCGGATTCCTCTTCGCGCTCATCCCAGTCTTTCAACTTGATAAAGGCCATGGCGTTGTTCTGGCCACTACCGGCAAAGCTGAAACCCTGTACCGAGAATACCGATTCCACCAGCTCGCTTTCGTTGTTGAGGAAGTGGTTTTCCAGCTTCTCCACCGACTCCATGGTGCGCTCCTGCGTAGCGCCAACCGGCGTCTGCACCAGTGAGAACAGCACACCCTGGTCCTCTTCCGGCAGGAAGGAGCTGGGTGAGCGCACAAACAGGAACACCATCAGCGCGCTCAGCAGTGCGAAGATCACCATAAAGCGTCCGCTGCGGGCGAGAACCCCGCGCACACCGCGCTGGTAAGAGGCCGCACTGCGATCAAAGTTACGGTTAAACCAGCCGAAGAACCCTTTCTTGCTGCCATGGGAGCCAGGCTTCAGCATGGTGGCGCAGAGTGCCGGCGTCAGCACGATGGCCACGATTACCGAGAAGGTCATGGCGGCCACGATGGTTGCGGAGAACTGGCGATAAATAATACCGGTTGAACCGTCCATAAATGCCATCGGTACGAATACCGCGGACAGCACCACGCCAATGCCGATGAGGGCGCCGGTAATCTGTTTCATGGACTTCTTGGTGGCCTCTTTCGGTGAGAGGTTTTCCTCATGCATCACCCGCTCGACGTTCTCCACTACAACGATTGCATCGTCTACCAGCAGACCAATCGCGAGCACCATGGCGAACATGGTGAGCATGTTCACGGAGAAGCCGAGTACGGACAGCACTCCAAAGGTACCGAGCAGTACAACCGGTACTGCAATGGTGGGGATGATGGTTGCGCGGAAATTCTGCAGGAACAGCAGCATCACCAGGAAAACCAGGATGACCGCTTCCACCAGAGTCTGGATGACACCTTTAATCGACACTTCCACAAACGGGGTAGTATCGAACGGAATCACGGTCTTAAGGCCCGTCGGGAAGTTGGGGCTCAACTCCGCCAGCTTTTCTTTCACCGCAGCCGCTGTCTCCAGTGCGTTTGCGCCTGTAGCGAGAGAGATGGCCACACCGGTTGCCGGCGCGCGGTTGTAACGGGTTAGGAAGTCGTAACTCTCTGTACCCATTTCCACCCGAGCCACGTCACCCAATTTGAGTACCGAGCCATCCGGGTTTGCCCTCAACACCACATTGCGAAACTCTTCCGGTGTCTGCATACGGCTCTG
This sequence comes from Microbulbifer elongatus, assembly GCF_020524885.1. Taxonomy (GTDB): domain Bacteria; phylum Pseudomonadota; class Gammaproteobacteria; order Pseudomonadales; family Cellvibrionaceae; genus Microbulbifer; species Microbulbifer elongatus_A. The sequence goes on from NZ_JAIVKJ010000001.1 coordinate 1,690,548, forward strand.
GGCGGTAATACTCGCGGTGAGCTGCTGGCCTTGCACTGCGGGCGTGCCGCCGAGGCTGCCGATAGCCACCTGCGAGTTCTGGTTACGCACAGAAGCGATGATATCGTTGGGGGTCAACTTGTAGGCATCGAGCTTGTTCGGATCCAGCCAGATACGCATCGCGTATTTGGAACCGAATACCTGGATACTACCTACCCCGGGCACCCGACTGAGCGGGTCAACCACATTGGATACCACGAAGTCCGCAATATCCTCTTTGTTCATGTTGCCGTCGGTCGACACAAAGCCCGCCACCATCAGGAATCCGGCACGGCCCTTGCCGACGGTCAGCCCCTGGCGTTGAACGATTTCCGGTAACAACGGCATGGCCAGCTGCAGCTTGTTCTGCACCTGAACCTGAGCGATATCCGGATCTGTACCATTGGCAAACGTCAGGGTGACTTCTGCGGTACCAATCGACTGGCTGGTGGCAGACATGTACAACAGGCCATCAAGCCCCTTCATGTTCTGCTCGATCACCTGGGTAACGGAGTCTTCAATAACCTTGGCCGAGGCGCCGGGATAGGCACCGGTAATGGAAACCACCGGCGGTGCAATATCCGGGTAGCGCTCGACCGGCAATTTGCTGATCGCAAGGCTGCCAAACAGCATCACGACAATTGCGATCACCCAGGCAAAAATCGGGCGATCGATAAAAAATCCTGCCATTGCTGATTACCCCTTGCTGGCGTTGCTCTGTGCTTTTTCATTCGCATTTTGCGCAGACAAACTCGGTGCCGGCAGGTCTACCGGCGCGGGCTCTGCGATTTCACCGGGATTGACCACGACACCCGGGCGGATCTTCTGCAGCCCCTCAACGATCACGCGGTCGCCTGCCTTGAGACCGCTCTCCACCAACCAGGCGCTACCCACTGTCTGCGATACTTTCACCGGACGGGCCTCTACGGTATTGCCCTCACCCACCACCATCGCTGTGGTATTGCCTTTCGGGTCGCGCGCGACGCCCTGTTGCGGCACAAGCACAGCATTTTCGCGTTGGCCGCTACCGACAGAGGCGCGCACGTACATGCCGGGCAACAGCAGGTGGTCCGGGTTGGGCACCACCACGCGCAGGCGAACGCTGCCTGTGGTGGGATCGACGCTCACCTCAGAGAATTCGAGTTTTCCAGCGTGGGGGTACTCGGTGCCGTCCTCCAGCAGGATCTCCACTGGCAGGTTCTCGGCGCTCTGCAGGTCGCCGGACGCCACAGATTGACGCAGGCTCAGCAGCTCGCTCACCGACTGGGTCAAGTCCACATAAATCGGGTCCAATTGCTGCACCGTGGCCAGAGCGGCCGCCTGGTTCGCGGTGACCAACGCCCCCTGGGTCACGGAAGAGATTCCGATGCGGCCGCTGATCGGGGCACTGATACGAGCGAAATCCAGCGTTACCCGGCTGCGCTCCACGGCCGCCTTGGCCGCCGCCACATCCGCTTTCGCCTGCTGCAGTGTCGCAATCGCGGTGTCGTTGTCCTGCTTGCTCACTGCACCTGTCTTTACCAGGTCTTTGGTGCGATCGGCGTTCAGCTTTGCCACGTTGAACGCTGCCTGTGCACGCTCGAGAGAGGCTTTGGCGCTGTCCAGGTCGGCCTGATAGCGTGCATCATCCAACTGATAGAGCGCGGAGCCAGCGTCGACCATGCCGCCCTCTTTAAACAGCTGCTCTTTTACCAGTCCGTCAACCTGTGGTCGCACTTCTGCAACTTTGTATGGGCTGGTGCGGCCTGGCAGCTGGCGAGTCAGGGTTACCGGCTCACTCGAGAGGGTAACGACGGTGACCTGGGGCGTATGTCCTTGCATGGCCTGCTGCTTATCACCACAGGCGGACAACAGTGCCACGGCAAGCAGCAGGCTGCCGGAGATCAACGACTTCTTCTTGCGCAACATGAACACCTCGTTCTTACATCCAATGCGGCACCAGGCCCGGCACCACTGAAATTTGAATCCATGAAAAAACAGCATCGGCACCCCAATTGCCGGGGTGCCGATGACTGAAAAAGTGACGGGCTGACTGAATTGCCCGGTCAAAAACAAACGAAACGCCAGACTTACGTGACTTATCTGGCCAATGTGCGCATTTTAAATACATGCATGAATGAATATCAACTATTTATTCATGAATGTATATGAACTAAACTGGGCACCAGATTGAGCTGGTCGGTCCACAATTCAGGGGGCTGGTCAAGAGCGAGTGATAGAGAACCCGAGATCTACTTTCATGGCCAAACGCAGAAAAGAAGACGCACTGGAAACCCGCGAACGTATCCTCGATGCCGCCATCGAGGTATTCGACCGCCGCGGTGTCTCGCGCCCTTCCCTGACGGAAATCGCCGAGTTGGCGGGCGTCACCCGGGGCGCGGTATACGGCCATTTTCAGAACAAGGCGGACCTGTTCAGCGCCTTGGCCGATCGCATTCAGCTACCAGATGAGTCGCTCTGCCAGGCTCCACTCGAAGGCTGCAAGGATCCGCTGGGGGAACTGCAGAACCGCTGGCAATACATGTACCGTGAGGTGATGGTCAACGAACAGTGGCGTCGGATCTTCTCAATCATCCTGCTGCGCTGTGAGTGGGTGGCGGAAAACGGCGAGATTCACCAACGTTGTTCAGAGGGGCACGATGAAGGCACAAGGCGTCTCCGCAGCCTGGTGACCGCAGCCGTAGAAGTCGGACAACTGCCGGCAGACCTGAATATTGACCTGGCGGTTCCGATTCTTCACGCCGCAGTACTTGGCCTGCTGCAGGACTGGCTGATGAACCCGGACGCGTACAACCTGCTGGAAGTCGGTGAGAAACAGATACTCGCCATGCGGGAGATGCTGCAATCCTCTGTGCACCTGCGCAATACCGCGAAGTGCGCCTCTACGGCGGATTCAGAGCGGTAACCGGGGCCAACCACCCCATGCTCTTCACCATTGAGCCGAATCCACGCCACTCTATTGAACGCAGTTTTGATGTTTTTCGTCGTTTTTTTCGCGGCAGTGCGTTTTTTGACCAGCTCAAAGTTGTCGTTTTGGCGATTTAGGCGCGCCAATGGCCCTGAGATCGGGCATTGACGGCAAAAACGTCCCCTCACCCACCGCAATCTGGACACCTTTCGCCTCGTTAATGATGCAATTCATGCCTTTCGGAGCTTTCAGCCTTTATACTTGTCCTAAGCTATAAGTCGCCACTGCTCCGGGACACCGCGCCCGGCTCAAACTGACAGTGGGACGCCTTGATGTAGGACGTATAAAGAGACTCCTTATGCTTAGCAATCGAATAGCCGCCCTGATTTCCGGCCTTTCCTTCTCTCTCCTGGTTCTTATCTCGCCAGTTTCCCTGGCGGAAAATGAAGATCTCAAGCCTCACGAGGACCAGGGCGGCACCGCCCGCGAGATCGTCAGCAAGCTCGAAATGCTGCACTACAACAAGATGAAGGTCGGGGACGAAATGTCCACCGGGTTGTGGGACGAATACATCGATAGTCTCGACCCAACGAAGAGCTATTTTCTCTCGTCTGACATCAGCGAATTCCGCCAGTGGCGCAACACACTGGATGACGACCTCAGGGCCGGCAATGTCGACCGCGGGTTCGAGATCTACAACCGCTACCGGCTGCGGGTATCCGACCGCCTGAACAATATTCTTTCCCAGCTGGAAAACGGCCTGCCCAAATTCGACTTCACCAAAGTTGAGTCACTGGAGCTGGACCGTGAAAAAAGCGAATGGCCCCAGTCCATTAGCGCCGCGGATGACCTGTGGCGCAAGCGCCTGAAGTCCAGCGTGTTGAACTTGCGACTCACAGATAAAAGTGATGACGAAATCGCCGATCTGCTGAAGCGCCGCTATAAAGGCCAGCTGAAGCGTCTCGGCCAGCAGAACTCGGACGACGTGTTCGAGCTGTACATGAATTCCCTCACCCGCCTGTACGACCCGCACAGTAACTATCTGTCTCCTCGCTCGCTGGAAAACTTCAATATGAGCATGTCCCTCTCCCTGGAGGGCATTGGTGCCGTACTGCAGATGGAAGATGAATACACCAAAGTCGCCCGCCTCGTCGCCGGCGGACCGGCTGATCGCACCGGCAAAATCAAGCCAAACGACAAGATCGTGGCCGTTGGTCAGGACCAGGAAGGCGAGATGGTGGACGTGGTCGGCTGGCGCCTGGATGACGTAGTGGACCTTATTCGCGGCTCCGCCGGCACCTTTGTGCGCCTGGAAACCATTCCTACCGGTGGCGACGGCAGCCATCGCACCATTACCATCAAGCGCAGCAAGGTAAAACTCGAAGACCAGGCAGCCAAGAAGGCGATCTTTGAATTTTCCGATGGCGAGCAGAACTACAAGGTTGGCGTGATCAACCTGCCAACCTTCTATATCGACTTTGAGGCCTACCGTCGCCGCGACCCGAATTACAAGAGCACCACGCGCGACGTAGCCCGCCTGCTGGACGAGCTGCAGAAAGAAGGTGTAGACGGCGTTATCCTGGACCTGCGCAACAACGGCGGCGGCTCCCTGCAGGAGGCCACCATGCTCACCGACCTGTTTATCGACCAGGGTCCAGTGGTGCAGATCCGCCATGCCAATGAACAGATCTCTCGCCACAACCGCTCGCGCTCCCGCGCCATGTACCGTGGCCCGCTGGTAGTACTGATCAACCGATTGTCTGCCTCCGCCTCGGAAATTTTTGCCGGCGCGATTCAGGACTACAACCGCGGTCTTGTGGTGGGCAACCAGTCTTTCGGCAAGGGCACCGTACAGACCATGGCACCCCTGAAAGAAGGCCAGCTGAAAATCACCCAGTCCAAGTTCTATCGTGTTTCCGGTGACAGCACCCAGCACGCTGGTGTTTCCCCGGACATCGATATGCCGCAGCTGATCGACAGTGAAAGCGTCGGTGAGAGTGCCTACGATACTGCCCTGCCCTGGGATCGCATTCACGCGGTGCGTCATGCCAAGTACTTCAATCTCAAGGAATTGGTGCCAGAGCTGGTACGCAAACATAACAAGCGTACCGAGGTAGACCCGGACTTTATCTACCTGCGCGCACAGTTTGATCACCAGACCGAACGCGCCAATCGCAAGACCGTTTCACTGAATGAAGAAGCTCGTATTCAGGAGCGCGAGCAAATGAATCAGGATATGCTCGCGCTGGAAAACCAGCGACGCGCAGCGAAAGGGCTTGAGCCATACGAAAGCTTTGAGGCGTATGAAAAGAGCGAATCCGAAGATGTCGCGCCCGTCGGGGGCCCGGTTGAAATTACGCTTGAAGATGATCCGGTACTGAACGAAGCGGGCTACATCATGGCGGATTTTATCGGCCTAAAAAAGCACGCTAGCTCACCCCAGGTTGCTAATTTCGACTGAACGACCTGAGCTGAGTAACACCAAGAGCCAGCGATAGCACTGGCCAAACATCAATTACAAAATTGATTTGACCCGAGGCCCGGTATTCTCTGGAATAGCGGGCTTCGGCTTTTAAGATTTCCGGGGAGGGAAAATGAAAGTCGTATCCTTTAACGTCAACAGCATCCGTGCACGCCTGCACCAGATGGAAGCACTGGTGGAAAGCCAGTCACCCGACATTATCGGCTTGCAGGAAACCAAGGTCACCGACGAGGATTTTCCAGTCGATGTGATTCGCGACCTGGGTTATGAAGTGATCTACTTCGGTCAAAAAACCCACTACGGCGTGGCCCTCCTCTCCCGCTACCCGTTTATCAAAAAGCAGTATGGCTTTCCTACCGACGCGGATGATGCCCAGCGCCGCCTGGTGGTCGGGCAATTCGATATTGGGGCGGACCAGCCCCTCACCGTACTGAATGGCTATTTTCCCCAGGGCGAGAATCGTGAACACCCGATCAAATTCCCTGCCAAGCAGAAGTACTACGCCGACCTGGACGCCTATCTGAACAAAGAATGTGACAGCAAGGCGCCTGTTCTGGTTATTGGTGACATGAACATCTCTCCCACGGATCTCGATATCGGTATTGGTGACGCGAACCGCAAGCGCTGGTTACGGGACGGGAAATGCAGCTTCCTTCCGGAAGAACGCGAGTGGCTCGAGAAGATTCACAACTGGGGACTGGTGGACACCTTCCGCGCGCAGCATCCGGAAACTGACGATCTGTTCAGCTGGTTCGACTATCGCAGCCGCGGATTTGACCGCGAGCCTCGCCGCGGCCTGCGTATCGACCTGATCCTCGCATCCCAGTGCCTGGCGGATAAATGTGTCGATACCGGTATCGATTACGATATCCGTGGTATGGAGCGTCCCTCTGACCATGCCCCGGTTTGGGCGAAATTCGACATCTGAGTCTATTGAGGCGGAGTGCTCTCCGCCTCTCTCTCTTTCCCGCTTTTTCCCTCTGCTCACCCTCCTCGCCCGCATTGAAAGGCGCCTCTCCCGGTACCGCTCAGCCCCATGTACGGACCACTTGAACCTCCATTCAACACGCATATATGGGATTTCATATATTCGATTTTTCATATATCCTGCGCGCAGCCACAATGGAGATAAACCTTGAACCCAGTCGCTTTCTTCAAATGCCTCGCCGACGAGACCCGACTCCGCAGCCTCCTGCTGATTGCCCACGAGGGTGAACTCTGTGTCTGTGAGTTGATGGAAGCGCTGGATCAGAGTCAGCCGAAAATTTCCCGTCACCTGGCCCAGCTGCGCCAGTGTGAATTATTGAGTGACCGGCGCCAGGGACAGTGGGTTTTTTACCGTCTCAATCCCGCCCTGCCGGAATGGGCAAGGCTCGTGATGGAAACCACCCTCACCGGGAACCCGGAATTTATTGCCGACAACAAACGTGCGCTCGCACAGATGCAGTCGCGCCCTGTGCGTGACGGGCACTGTTGTTAACGCTACCGCCAGATAAAACAGTTCAAGACATAAGTCAGGCTATTGTCAGGAAAGAAACCGCCATGAAAATTTTGTATATCTGCACGCACAACCGCTGCCGCAGTATTCTCAGTGAGGCAATCACCAATCAGTACGGTCAGGGGCGGCTGGAAGCACGCAGTGCCGGCAGCCAACCTTCCGGTGAAGTGCACCCACTCTCACTCAAATATCTGGCTGAGCAGGGAATTTCCACGCAAGGACTTTCCAGCAAGTCCTGGGATAACCTCGATGGCTGGGTGCCCGATGTTGCTGTCACCGTGTGTGACAGTGCCGCTGGCGAAGCCTGCCCCATCTGGCTTGGTGATGCGCTGAAGGTACACTGGGGACTTGCCGACCCATCAAAACTCGAAGGTACTGATGAGGAAAAGGCCGAGGCTTTCCGGGAAACCATCAAAGAAATTATCAATCGCGTGCAACGTATGCTCGAAATTGACATAGACCGCGAGCATGGCAATACGCTTCTCGAGTCCCTGACCCAACTAGCGACCAAGGAAGACTGATCATGGGCATTTTTGAACGCTACCTCTCCCTTTGGGTAGGCCTGTGTATTCTTGCCGGCCTGTTGCTCGGCAATCTGGCCCCCGAGCTGTTTCAGACCATCGCCGCCATGGAAGTGGCCCATGTCAACCTGCCGGTTGCGCTGTTTATCTGGTTGATGATCTACCCGATGATGGTGCAGGTTGACTTCTCCTCAATCCGGCACGTGGGTGACAAGCCCAAGGGGCTCGCGCTTACGCTGGTCGTCAACTGGCTTATAAAGCCATTCACCATGGCTGCCCTCGGCTGGCTGTTTTTCCGGGTCATTTTTGCCGACCTGGTTGACCCGCAAACGGCGCAGGAATATATCGCGGGCATGATTCTGCTCGGTGTGGCCCCCTGTACGGCAATGGTCTTTGTCTGGAGCCAATTAACCCGCGGCGATGCCAATTACACCCTGGTGCAGGTCTCGGTCAACGACGTGATCATGATCTTTGCATTTGCGCCGATCGCCGCACTGCTGCTGGGGATTAGCGATATTGCGGTACCCTGGGACACCCTTCTGTTGTCGGTAGTGCTGTACGTATTACTGCCTTTAGTTGCTGGAGCGCTCACCCGCCGTGCCCTGGATTCCGCCAATGATCACAGCCGCCTGAACAACTTTCTGGCCACGGTCAAGCCGCTCTCCATCGCCGGATTGCTGGCGACCGTTGTATTGCTATTTGGCTTTCAGGCACAAACCATCATCGACAATCCACTCGCGATCATCCTTATCGCCATTCCGCTGTTGATACAAACCTACGGAATCTTCGCTGTCAGCTACGCCGCTGCACGCAGTATGAGGCTGCCCCACAACATTGCGGCGCCAGCCTGCATGATCGGCACCTCCAATTTCTTTGAATTGGCGGTTGCCGTGGCGATATCCCTGTTTGGTCTTAACTCAGGGGCGGCACTCGCGACGGTTGTCGGTGTGCTGGTAGAAGTACCCGTAATGCTGTCACTGGTATGGTTTGCCAATCGCACTCGACACTGGTTCAAGTCGAGCGAGGGGCAAGCCGAGATAGCGCATAAAGGTCAACGTGAGGTGCAAAATGAACACTGAAGAGATGCCAAACCTGGATCCCGAGTGCTTCAAGGCAACGGACCAGGAACAACTGCTTGCGCCCATCGATCAGACACCACCAAAGATCCTGTTGCTCTATGGGTCGCTTCGCAAACGCTCTTTCAGCCGCCTTGCCGCAGAAGAAGCACAGCGGATACTGCAAGCACTCGGTGCGGAAACGAAAATATTCAATCCGTCCGGACTACCGTTGCCCGATGACGCGGAGGCCGATCATCCTAGGGTGCGGGAGCTTCGGGAACTGGCCGCCTGGAGTGATGGAATGGTGTGGTCGTCACCGGAACGGCACGGCGCCATGACCGGCATTATGAAAGCCCAGATCGACTGGATTCCACTGGCACTGGAAGGCGTTAGGCCGACACAGGGCAAGACGCTAGCGGTCATGCAGGTATGCGGTGGTTCCCAGTCATTCAATGCGGTAAACCAGATGCGGATTCTCGGACGCTGGATGCGCATGGTGACCATACCCAATCAGTCTTCCGTGCCGAAAGCCTGGTTGGAGTTTGATGACGATGATCGTATGAAGCCCTCTTCCTTTTACGATCGCATTGTCGATGTGATGGAAGAACTGATGAAGTTTACCTACCTTCTAAAAGACAAGCGTGATTACTTCACCGATCGCTATTCAGAGCGCAAGGAAAGCAGCGAAGAATTCCGCAAGAGAATTGATCAGCGCTCGATTTGATACGCAAGGACCTTGATAACTTGGCAGGGACTGGCGCCCTGCCAAGTCATTCTCATTGTCACTACTTTAGAAGATCGTTCAGTAATGCTGCGAGACGAACGCCGCCCTGACGGAGGCGCAGCGACACAACCTCTTTATTTTTTTGGTAATAGGCCTCGCCAAGATCAACATTGCCGGTGTAAGCATTGCTATGCGCGAGTTGGTGGGACTCCTCGACCCAGGTTTCCGGCTCGCCCTGCGCAGCGCCCAGGACTTCCTTCCGGTCCATACCGTCCACTTCACTCAGGGCGAAGGCTTTCCAGTCATCAATAAAACGCGCTGGTAAGTAGGTATCCCAGAGTGCGTGGAGATTAGTGGGTTCGTCAAAGAATTCCACCTTCATATCATTCCCGCCGCGGTCTTCCCTGAGCCCGGTGTGCATTGGCTGGTGTACATCTTCAACAAAGTGCACAAGGAACAACAGTGCTTCGCCACGCTCAGCATCGGCCAACGATCTATCTGCAAGTTTTAGCTGATAGGTCTTGATTGCTTCAACGATACAGCCGTGCTCCGGGCAATCCCTCGACTTCCTATAGCCCTGCCACGTGACCGGAAGATTTATGTAATGCAGCGGTGCCACCCAGTCGTATCTGTCGTCGCTGCGGATACGGTCCGCCCAGGTGCCCGCTTCGGCAAGCGTGCTTTCGCCCTTCAGGTTCAGCAACCGGCGCACCTCGACCTGGACCGGGGGCTCCAGCAGCTGCCAGGCGATTTCACCTGTGATTCGGTGCCCATCCGGCCCCCACGCCATTGCGTGTGTCGAACAAAATATCGAGAGAAAATATAAAATGGCACGTGCGGTTCTGAAACTAAAGTGGATCACACCCTACCCCCATCCTTGTTTATATATGGATTTAGCGGTCCAAACGTTACCCACCGACTGTGACAATTTCGCTACCGGAGTGTGCTGCGCTGAATTGTCACCTGTTTGCGACATTCCGGAAATATCTCCTTAACTCCACTGCAAAAACTCTCAACAACAATGTGCGCGCCGTTAACCCGGCTTCTGACAGATCACACGATCCTGTTCATTTCTTGAGATACACACATAGACGGCCCAGGAATAGACGCCGAATAGGATGCAACCGGGCCTGAAAAGGAGAGTTTTATGAAAGGCTTCCAGTTACCGCAGGCACTTTTGTCTGCTGCGGTCATTTCCGTTGTGAGCTTCGCACCTGCCGCGCATTCACAACAGACTACTTCAGCCATTCGCGGGCTTATTACCAGCGATGCAGGGGCCCCGGTACAAAATGCCACCGTAACCGTGGTGCACCAGCCATCCAATAGCCGCAGTGTCATTCAGAGCAATGACAGCGGCCGCTTCAATGTTTCCGGTCTTCGCGTTGGCGGCCCTTATACCATTCGCGTGCAGTCTGAAGCTGGAGAGGAAACCATCAACGGAGTTTACCTGAGTGTCGGCAACCCCACCAACCTACCCATCAACCTGGATTCCGATAACCTGCAGGTCAACGATCTCGAAGAGGTGGTGGTCACAGGTAACACGGTCGCTTATCAAAACCGCGGCACCAACAGCGTTTTCGGGGAAGATCAGATCGGCAACGCGGCGACGTTCAACCGCGACCTGAAGGACGTGGTGCGGGCAAATCCGCTGGCAGTCGTGAGTCCCGATGGCAACGAGCTCAGTATTGCCGGCACCAACCCCAAATACAACGCCCTGACCATTGACGGCGTAGGCATCAACGATACCTTTGGCCTGCAGTCCAATGGTTACCCGACCAACCGCCCACCGATTTCACTGGACGCGGTTGAGCAGATCTCTATCGATTACGCGCCGTTTAACGCTCGCATGGGCAGCTTTTCCGGTGGCAACGTCAATGTCGTTACCAAATCCGGCACCAATGAATTCAGTGGCAGTGTGTTTGCGGAAACCGTCCCCTGGACCGGCACCGCCAAAGACGATCGCCTGCCGGAAGACGGCTCAGTTGAGAAATTCGATATCGAGAATGAGGAAGAGTCCTACGGTGCGACATTCAGCGGCGCGTTAATTCAGGACAAGCTGTTTTTCTTTTCGTCCTATGAAAAGTGGGAAGAAGAAATTGCATTCAACTACGAGCTGAACACCCTAAGCAACCATAATGTCACCCGCGAGGAGCGCGATCGTGTCCTGAGCGCCCTTCAGGAAGTGTACGGCCTACAAGACTCAAATGGCTCGGCCCCGGTCCCGGATAACGATGAGAAGTTGTTGTTCAAACTGGACTGGAACATCAGCGAAGATCACCGTGCGGATTTCACCTACAGTAATCAGGAAACCCGCTCCGCGCGGAACTTCACGGACGACGACGAGAACCTGAACCTGTCATCCAACCTCTGGACCATGGCCCAGGACACTACCTACTTCAGCAGCCATATATTCTCCGACTGGAGCGATGTATTCAGCACCGAGGTAAACCTTTCGTATAAAGATTACGAGCAGGCATCACTGACAAACAGCAACTGGGGCGAGGTGAATATCGCCACCGAAGAAGGCTTTATTGTTGCCGGTGCCGACCAGAACCGCCACGCGAATGTACTGGAGAACGAAGTTTGGCGCTTGGGCTTCCATGGCATCTACAACACCGACGAGGTGCAGTACCGTTTTGGTACTGAAATCAAAGATACCTGGAACTACAACCTGTACGGCCGCCATGCCTCCGGCACCTGGAGTTTTGACAGTATCGAAGATTTTGAAAGTCGTTCACCGGCAAGCTTCCAGTACAGCAACGCCTACACCAACGACATTCAAGATATCGCCTACGACGTCAATGGCCGCACTTATGCGTTCTATGGCGACGCCACATTCGAGCCGGCTGCGGGCCTCGAACTGGTTGCCGGCCTGCGCTACGAAACCCTCAGTATCGATAGCGCACCAAATGCCAACAGCAACTTCGAAGACACCTACGGCTACTCGAACACCGAAAACCTCGATGGCCGCGACATTCTCCTGCCCCGTATCGGGTTTACCTGGAACCTGCGTGACGACCTGACCCTGCGCGGCGGCGCAGGCCGCTTCAGTGGCGGCATGCCGCTTGTTTGGGTATCGAATGCCTACACCAACGACGGCACCACCAAGGATTCGGTGTACCTGACCGATATAGATTCGTCAGACGTCGACCTTACTCGTATTCCGCAAGTTGCCATGGACAGCCTGGCTCCTGGTGCCGGCAGCACCAACAGCATTGCCCCGGATTTCGAGCTGCCTTCCGACTGGCGCTATCAGCTGGGGGCCGACTACGTCTTTGATGTACCGGGTTTTGCTGAAGATTTCTCCCTCAGCACCGAGCTCACTTACGTTGACCGTGAAAACAGTGTGTACTGGCGTGACCTTTCCCGAGTAGACAGTGGCGAGCGTATCGGTGACCGCATCGTCTGGGACAATATTTACGCGGGCACCGAGTTTGAAGACAACTACGACCTCGAGCTCACCAACGTCGACAATGGTGGCCGCAGCGTCATCTGGAGTACCGCACTGGAAAAGGCGTTTGATAATGGTGTTTCTTTCAACCTGTCCTACACCCACCAGGAGATTACCGAGGTAAATCCGGGAACCAGCTCCACCGCGGAATCCAATTTCCAGTACGAGGTGGTGGAAAACCGCAACCAGCCGCTCGAGGGCACCGCCTACTACGAAATTGAGCACCGCCTGGTATTGAACCTGGGTTACCGCGCCGAGTTCGTGCAGGGCTACGAGACCAATTTCAACCTGTTCGTCGAGCGCCGTTCCGGCCGCCCTTTCTCCTGGACCTATGATGCCTATCGCGATGCGGGTCTCGGTGACCAGACCAACTTCGATGACTCCGATGTCTACCTGGCCTATATCCCTTCCGGTGCGGACGACCCCAACGTGGATTTTGAAAATGGCCTGAGCTACGCGGAGATCATGGATATTGCTCGTCAGGCGGGCGTTGCCGGTGCCGCCGGAGGCTTCGTCGACAAGTACTCGGCAAACATGCCCTGGGTAACCACCATGGACCTGGCAATTACCCAGGAATTACCGGGCTTTATGCCAGAGCATCGCGGGCTGGTGTATTTCACGATCGACAACTTCGCCAACCTGCTCAATAACGACTGGGGTAAGGTGTACGATATCCAGTACCCGCAGCAATATTTGTTTGCCTATGGCGTCAACGATGAAGGGCAGTATGTGTACGACGAGCCTTTCGGGGGATTGAACACCAGAAACTATGATCGCTTCCAGGCCGAGGAATCCACATGGCGAGTGAAACTGGGGCTTAAATATCAGTTCTAAACCACAGCGCTGACATCAACCAGTAAGGCAAAAAGAAAGGCCTGTCGCAAGACAGGCCTTTTCAAGTTCTAACCAGAGCAGATGACAGCGCCCTACTCGCCCAACCACCGTTCCAGTGTTTCGGCAAGACTGTCTTTGCTTAACGGCTTGGTAAGATAGTCATCCATACCCGCTGCCAGACAGCGACCCTCAAACTGCTCTTCGGTGGTACTCGTCAGTGCCACAATCGGCAACCGATCGTCGGGAGCGTATTCACTCTCCCAGTGTCGTAACTGCTCGATGATTTCCGCACTGTGAGTGGTGTTCTGCTGGCAATCGACCAGTAGCAGGTCGTAATTGTTTTCCGGTAAACGCGCCAGTGCGTCTTCTACCGCAGCCACCACTTCTACCTGGTATCCGAGCGTCTGTAGCATCTCTTCGGTCACCCCGAGGTGTTGACGGGACTCCTCAATCAGTAACAGTTTCCGCTTGCGATTCGCTTCGGCATTGGTGCACGCCACACGGCGACTGGCCTTTTTGATGCCGCCGAACAGGCGCAGCACTACCGCATCGTGGAATTCCTTACGGGTGACCGGGCGCGCCAGATATTGTGCCTCTGGTAGAGCAGCGGCAAGTGGCGCGAACTCGAGCTTGTGGCCATAACCGCCCAGACACAGCAGCGGAAACTTCTTCGGCTCACTACTGGCAGATGTGATGACCTGGGTTACACCACTCAACATACGACCATCTCCCATGGCCGGGGCGAGGACGACCAGCTGCCCACGATCCATCGCCTGCATGAGGTGGTCCATGGGCTCTGTACTGCCGTCATCCCAGTTTTTGCTGGTCACTTCCATGCCGAATGACTGCAGGACCTGTGAGATCCCACCGATAAACAGGCCTTTCTGATGCAGCAGCAGAACTTCGGTGTCCTGCAGGCGGCGGTCTGGTTGCAGGTAAATGCGCTGGTTGGGCTCGATGGCGAACTTGACCACCGCCTGATAGCGGTTGCCGTCATCAGACGAATACAGTTGCAGGTAGCCACCCATGGCCTCCGCGAGGCCCTTGGCGATATTTAACCCCAATCCGGTTGTCACCTGGGTGGTATCCATGCGCGAGAATGCGCCAAATAGTTCAGACTCATCCGGCAGGATTTCGCCGTCGCCACTGTCTATCAACTTGACGGTCAGCTGCCCCTCATCAGCACTGAGCAGCTCGAATGTCGCCTCGCCCCAAAGCTCACCGCTCTGTGCGATCACCGTTGCCGAGTCCACCAGATTACGGATCAGCTGGGCGGTCTTGCGATTGTCGCCGGTCACCATGACGGGGAGATCTTCACTGATCTGGAAATTGAACTCCAGACGCTGTCGCTGCGCCGTCTTGGCCGCGAACTTGAACGCCTTCTCCATGGTGCGTACAAGATTGAACGGCGCGCGCCGCAGGTGAATATCCTTGCGCGCCACGCGAGTAAACATGCCCACATTATCTACAAGCTTGAGCTGCTGGTTACTCGCATTCTTGGCTAAACGCACCCACTCACGCTGGCGATCGGAGAGCCTGTCACCCTCGAGCAGTGCCAGTGCACCCAGGGTGTCCGACAGCTGGCTGCGAAACTCCTGGCCCACATTGGCAAGGAATTCATTGGTGACTTCGACTGCCGCTTCCGAGTGTTTGCGCGCCGCGGCAAGATTGCTCGCCTTTTGCTGCAGCGCCTGCATGGCGGCAACCCTGTCCCAGTAGTTTTCCGACTCTCGTCTTGCCTGATGGGCCATCAGCCAAACAAAGGCCAGGGTCAATGCGCCATAAATAGCACCGAGAATATCGGCCGTCATGAAGCCCTGCAGGGCCGCAGGCACGAGGGATCCGGCAAGAAACCAGGTCAGGAACCGGTGATACGGGGAAAACACGGACGCCACGCTGGCACAAAATACGACGGTGTAGATCCAAAGGAACTGCGTGGCCGGTGAAAAGCCGAGGAGGAACACATGGCTTAGGAGAATGATCCCCCACCACACCGCACCGATCGTTGAAGCGAGGAAATAGCGGTGGCGCCAGCGCTTGGGGCCGGTTGCGTACAGACTCTCAAAGCGGAATACGTAGTAGCCACGAACGAGTGTAAACAGCACAAGCCCAATGGCCAGTACCAGCACCAGCTTGGGAGACATGGTGCGAAGTTCGCCAATCGCAACGGCAACTGCAAAGGCAATAAGGCTGAACAGCATGCCCCGGCGCGAGTACTTTGCAATACGCGTATCTGTATTGCGGCACACTCGCCGGTCCTTCTGCACCTTGAGTTCGGGATGATCAAATAACGGCATAAAAAATTCCGGCGAACGCTCCCTGTTTCCGAAACAGGCTTGGGAGTCGTTGCGACCCTACTGGCCCAGCCCCATGACTTCAACCAGCACAGTTTTAAACACGAAGCCCAGCAAGCCTAGACCAAGGGCGATAAACAGAATGAAAGTGCCAAATCGGCCTGCCTTGGACTCCTTGGCGAGATTCCAAACGATAAATACCATGAACAGAATCAGGCCCCCGACACCAACGATCAGGGAGTACTCTTCAAACAACTCAAAGCTCATGACACAACTCTTCCGCTACAGCTTTTACCGGTTTTCCGCAGGCCCAGGCTTCCGAGCGATGATCAGCCTGCGGGCAAAAGCCCGGAATCGAGCCTTCCGGCGAAAAATTGGCGCGTATTGTATAGGAGGTATTGGTACGAAACCACGAAATAGAGGCCGACTTTGGCTGGGAATCGTGCGCTGACAGCCCATATCGCATTACGTGAGCCACTAAGGCAATGTGGGCCTGGAGCGCTTGGGGGGATTTAGCGCAAATGCGCGCCCCTGTTTCAGGCGCGCGGCGGTTAAACCAAAAGGCGTACTGGGATGATGAACCCATCTATTGGACCGCGTTTCAGCAGCCACTAAAGGTCAGGCACCCTGATAATAATCACTGTCGCTTATACGTGTTCCGCACTTGATCCGCCGCACTTCACGATCCCGATACCGACTGTCGTGCCAGCATCGCGGCAACGCCTCACCCGACAGGAATTGCAGCTGTGCCTTGTCGAACACCTCAGGATCCTGGACCTCTTCTCCCCAGAGGTACCGCCCGACGACAGTAAGTTCATAGGGATTCGTTAAGGTTACGACGTCGGCGACATCGACAAGATGATTACTTTCAGCATGGCGAAGCAGCATGGTCAGACCCCTGTATTTTCTCAATACCATTGAGTATAGGGAGAAAATGACGCCATTCGTGGCCGAATTTTCTTTTCAGATCAAGCGCTCACCGAAGAGTCAGCAGAAGACGGAGCTTACAACCCTTCTAGTTTATAAATAGCTTCAGACGAAAATGCCGAATTAAGCCCTATAAAATAGAATTTTAGCTTAATTTACACCCCGAGATGAGCGGAGGATTGATGAACCCAACCCTCGGGCCAGGCGATCCGTCAGCGCTCCAGGGTTAGGCGCGCCGAAACCATGCCCTCTTCCGCGAGCGCATCGACACTGACGGAGCGAATCACAAAACGCTGCTGCAGTAACGTGTTGAGCCAGGGCTGCAGGTCCTGGTAGCGCGCCTCGTCGATCCACAAGCGGATTCGGCCATCACCCTCCGGCTCAAACCGCTTGATGGTGACCTTGTGGTTGTTGGCCGCAGCGGTAACCCGCTGCAGAAGTGTGCCCTGCGCCCGGGATTCGCCGCCGCTATTACGCTGAATACGCTCCAACTGCGGACGCTGCTCCTCAATCCAGGTAAGCAGTTCGCGGGACTGCTCGGCGTCGTCTCTGGCGCTGTCAAAGTAACCCTGGGCCGGCTTGAACAAGCCAAACACAATAAATACTGCGCCGAGAAAAAGGCCCAGCATACCCAGGGCGCGCTGGTCATTTGCGGGAAGCCCGGCCCATTTCTGGCGCCACTGGTCAATCATCTGCTTCATAGTATTCGGTGAACTTGTTCTGATTCTTTCAGCATTCGGCTGTCCAAGGAGGCTATTCATCGCAATCGAATACGCCCCGAAACACCATCTTCCAGTTCGTTGGCCGCCAGCAGCTCTGCCTGGTACTGGCCATCACTAAGCTTGCCCACCACCGAGTCCAGCTGGCCGAGGTTGGCCGCACGCAACTGCAACACCAGCTCCCCACGATTGCCATCAAACCGCAGAGACTGCAATTTAAGGTCGCCCGATTTGCCGGTCTGCCATACCTTGCTCAACTGCTGCAGCTGGCCGGCGAATTCACCACCACCACCAGACGACTGGTTGAGGTACCCCATGACCTGTCGCCGCAGGTCCGCGCCAGGGCGATCACCGGGGAATATCTCACTAAATAGCTCTCGAGCTGCCTCATCGGCGCGGCCTGCCTGGATCTTGTAATAGGTGCCGGCACCCACAAAAAACACCAGTTGCAACACAAAACAAGCGGCGACCGCGATCGCGGGCTTTTTCCACCAGGGCCCTGCGTCGGTGGCAAGTGTGATCTGAAAATCACCAGACAACAGGTTGCCAGGCACATTGGTGCCAACCTGCGAGAGGAACTCGGTCTCGGGCGCATCGGCGTTACGCTCAACGGAGCCCAACTGCTCGAATGTGGCGAGCTCCAGGTCGGTCACATCGCCAAAAACCCGAATAGCAGGCGAGTCCTCGATGTTGCCGGCGCTCTCCGCTTCTGCAGCTTCGGGAACAAACAGACTTTCGGCGATAACGCCGACGAGAGGACGCGACACCGACAACCCCTTGCCCGCCCCCATCCAGACATGTGCCCGCTCGCCATCCAGCCAGATAGACGAAGCATTATTTGCGCCGGCGAGCACACGGTACTCGGGAATTGCAGCCGTAATCGGCCAACCCAGCCGCTCTAGCTGGCCCTTGAGCGCAGCCAGCTTGTCGCTGGCGACTGCCATAACACTGCACAGGTCTCCCTGTACCGGCTCACACACAAAGTGCAGGTCTTCCACATCTTCCGCGAGCTGGTCCTCCACCATATAGCCAACGGCGCTGCTCTGCCGGCGTGCTGCGCGGGGAATGCTCTCAAGGCCATTCCAAACCCAGCTTCCAGGCACCAGCAGCACCGCGCGATCCATGGGCTCGAACGACAAGGCACCAGTATCGGATTGCGCGGTATCACTGCTGGTAGGCTCGGAATCGGGTATCGCGTAGCCGTGCTCAGGCTTGCCGGCGACAAAGGCATGCTGGAAAGCGATATCCGTAGGCACTGAGTGCCAGGCACCATCCTGCCAGCTTTGCAGCACCACGCAGCCTGCTGACTGCACTTGATCGCCTGTATGCGACCCGGCAACAGGCTCTCGCAGCCTTAATAATTTCACTTCCTGGCTCAATTAATCCCCCAGTAATTCCTGCAAAAACTGCCCGGAAAACTCGCGCCGCTGGCGCTGAATGACTTTGACCTCTCCAGTGCTGGTATCGAGCTTGAGCGTTGACTCCCAGTACTGCTGATTCTCCAGGCCAAGCTGCACGGCAATATGTGCCACATAATACGCGCTGTTGAAATCCAGTTCCGCCCCGCCGGTGACATTGAACCCGGACAGGTCTGCCATCTGGGTAAACGGCGTGCCACTCTCGCGCTGATTGATCAGCCCAGGAATATTGGCGGATGGAAACATCGCTGACAGTAATTCCAGAGAGGCGGTATTAACGTTTACCTTGGTACCCGATTCCGGCAAAGCGCAAAGCTCCGGGGCAATAGCGCCCCACTCTTCGCTTTCGATACCCTGAGCGGCACTTAATTCAGAGACGTCGGTAATGAAGGTATCCGGGGTACGGTGAGCCAACTCCTGGCCGAGGTATCCGTTGTCCTCAGTGCCCGAGGTGAGTGGCGTATCGCCGGGATCGACCCAGTCCTCTATCGCCATGGCGGTTTCTGCCCTACCTCCCAGGTTGCGCACCAGGCGCTGCAAAACCTTGCTATCCGCAGATTCCGAGCCGCCAGATGCTCGACCCATTGTTAAATTATTCACATTAAAGCAGGACTGTAAGTCCTTGATCTTAATGCGAATCTTCCCATTATCCGGGTTAAACTCGACCAGCTTTTGCGCCCAGGGCTCCTGCAAATTATCGCTCGCCGCGCTCGCAGCCCGATCTTCTTCAAAATCTCTTTCGAGGGCAATGATTGCCCAGGCCTCTGCACCGTGTACGAACTCTGCGAGCTGCGTGTTGGCCAGGATCGCACTGGTTCTGGAAATCGCCAGACGGTTGCGCGTCACCGCGTGGGTCACAGCGGCAACGGCAATCACCATCACCAGCAACACGGTAATCAGCGCGACGCCCCGCTGACGATATGGACTTGCGCCAATCATTCGCCGCGGCCCTCGCGCGCTCCATCCGAGCCATTGTCCTCATCGCCATCGCGGCCGCTATCATCACCGACACCGCCCCCATCACCGTCACCGCGATTGTCATCGCCGCCGCTGCTACTGCCAGAGCCGCCAGTACCGGCAACCACCGCGTATTCTGGTAGCGAGAACACACGCCGCAGCTCGCCCCCGCTGCGAGTGAGCAGCGTCACCTCGACGGCCTGAGGAAGGCGCAGATCGACCGCACCCGGAGTGGTAGTGGACGACGCCGGCGGCCATTGCGCGAGCCAGGCTTTGGTGTCGCGGTCGTAATAGCGCATATTCAGCTCGACCACACCATCCAGGATTGGCTCGGCAATAGGTTCGGAATCTGGCCCGCGGTCAAGTACACGCCAGCGGCTCCGCAGTAACAGCGCAGTATCGTCATCTGCACCCCGCTCAAACCGCGCCTCAACATCCTCTTCGGCGTAACCGATACCGTAATGCAAGCGCTGCAAGTTGCCGCGGGGCTCTCCGGTAAGGTTCGCCGCACCCAGGCGGGTAAACTCGAATTCATTGGTTACCCCCTGGAACGCAGGCTCATAACCGCTGTAGGCATTTTTAACCGGGCGCACAGTGAGCTGGCGCAAATCGTCGTCCAGCCGATACATGGCCATGGAGAGTCGACGCATTTCATCGGCACGGGCGGTGAGCACCCGGTCGGTGGTGAAGAAGGTTTCCAGGAGGGAGTAGGAGCCGATACCAATGATCGACACGATCACCAGTACCACCATGATTTCAATGAGGGTAAAACCGGAGGCCAGCTTTGAGGATCGCATCATGAACGCCCCCCCCCGCTGCCTGAACCGAGCGACTGCGCCATCCAGGAGTCGATGGTAAGGATCGGTGACTCCGCCTCTGGTCGCCCGACCTGCACAATGATATGGCGCATCTTCGGCTCGTTGGTGCTTTTGACCTCCGCGGTTACTTGCCACTCGCGATCGCCGAGCAGTACTTTCTCAGTCTTTTTCCCCTGCGGTGGCCAGTCGGTGCGCAGCCGAATTTCGGCGAGCGCCTGCTGGGCCACCCAGTTTGCGGTCAAGCGCTCCTCAAGTGCCGCCTGCTGGCGCACACTATCCTGCAATGTTTTCAGCACGCTGGCAGCAATCACTCCGAAGATGACCAGTGCCACCAGCACCTCTACCAAGGTAAATCCCCGCTGGCTGCAGCGAGACGGGCAACGATTGCGAAAACTAATACTCATCGCTCTGCCACTCCAGCTGCATGCCATACAGACTGCTGTATGAAATGATCGCCGCACGGCCGATATCGCCGTTCTTCATCAGGAAAAACCCAATTTCCACCGGCAAGACTTCGCCACTGGAAAGTGCAGCGAACTGCGGCAGAATCTCTTTTTCGTCCTTTTTGCGCTTGCTCGAGCGATCCTTGTCGGTATCCGTGGTACTGCGGCGAGTGCCGCCAAAACTGGTGTTTTTGCTTTCCGCCCCGGGTAGCTCCGTCTGCGAGAGAACTTCAAGACGCATGGTGGGCGGCAGCTCGTGGGCGGTAAAGCGGCGCGCATTGGCGGCGGCAGGTTGGCCGGAAAAGTCCATTTCCTGCCACTTCATTGAACTGGAGTCGTAGCGCACCACCTGGTAGCCCTGTTCTTCGAACACCACCCCATAGTGGGCCTTGTCGATCAAGGCGCGGTCGGCCACCAGCTGCAGCAGATTGGCGAGGCGCTGTACCTCGCCGGTCCAGTTACGGCTGTCGGTATTATTCAGAGACAGCGTCGCCATGCCCGCCAGTGAAGCGATGATAACAATCACCACCAGCAGTTCGATCAGGGTAAAACCCCGTTGGCGGCAGGCTGCAACGCGCATGTGAGTGGCTCTGGCTAGCCTCAGAGCTCGGACGCGAACAGGTCGGCCGCTTCGCCCTCACCGCCCGGCTTGCCATCGGCACCCAGGCTGAACAGGTCGTATGGACCAGAGCTGCCGGGGCTGATGTATTGGTATTCATTGCCCCATGGGTCTTTTGGCGCCTTCTTCAGGTAGGGCTCGGTCCAGTTCTTTGCCTCCGGGAAGCCGGAAGGCTTGCTAACCAACGCCTCGAGGCCCTGATCGGAGCTCGGATAAACGAAATTATCCATGCGGTACATATCCAACGCCGTGGAGATCGCACGCAGGTCGACGGTAGCCGCTTTCATTCGGGCTTCACCGGTACGCCCCATGATATTCGGGACCACTAAGGCACCCAGAACACCCAGGATCACAATAACCACCATGATCTCAATCAGGGTAAAACCCCGGTTGTTGCGTAGATTTTTCATTTCTCACCTCGCAGAAAAGTTATCCGGGCACCCGCCCGAAATCGATCGACCGCTGCCCTATTCACACGACCAGCTGGTTCATATTCATGATCGGCATCATGATTGCCATCACGATAAACAAAACTATGCCCGCCATTACCAGGAGCATGATGGGCTCAAACAGACTCACGAACGCGGTCACTGCGCCCTGCAGGTCACGCTCCTGGTTTTCTGCGGCGCGCACCAGCATCTGGTCCAGTGTCCCGGACGACTCACCGCTGGCGACCATATAGGTCATCATTGGCGGGAAGTATTCCACGTCTTCAAGCGCCCGTCGCAGACTTCCGCCTTCGCGCACGAACTTCTGCGCGATCTGCAGACGCTCTTTCAGAAAATCGTTACTCATTACGCCACTGGCAATTCCCATGGCCTGCACCAGCGGCACACTACTGCCGGTAAGGATCGCCAGCGTACCCACATAGCGGGCACTCTGGCCACCGCGCACCAACCAGCCAATTGCCGGCATATCGAGCAAGCGGTGATGGAACCGGTAGCGAAACCCCGGGCGGCGCAATAGCAATGTCCAGCCAACCACCAATGCGATGATTGCCGGCGGTATCAACCAGCCCCACGACGAGATAAAGTCGCTGATGGATACCAGTATCCGCGTCGCCAAGGGCAATTGCTGGCCGGTGCCAGTAAATACCTCAATGACATCCGGCACCACGTAAACCATCAGGCCCGTGACCACCAGCACACAGATCACCACCAGTACCAGCGGGTAAATCAGTGCGAGCTGAACTTTCTGCCGGAACACCTGCTGGTTTTCCGTATAGTCCGCCAGCCGCTCGAGCACGTCGTCGAGATGGCCCGAGTGCTCCCCGGCTTCTACGGTAGCGCGATAAAGTTTGGGGAAGGCGCGCGGAAAACTGGCCAGGGCCTGGGCAAAGCTGTGGCCTTCCAGCACCTTCGCGCGTACCGCGAGCACGATGCGGCGGACCTTCTGGTTGCGCGACTGGTTGGCGATGGCGCCAAGGGTTTCTTCTAGGGGTATGCCGGCACGTAATAATGTGGCGATCTGGCGGGTGAGCAGTGCCAGTGCCTTGACGCTAAGGCCCGGGCTACCGGAAAGAAAGCTGGCGCTACCGGCGCTGCTTGATTCAGAAGCTGCCGTAACTTCGAGCGGGATCAGACCCATGGCACGCAACTGCTGGCGTGCCGCTTTGGCGCTGTCGGCCTCCAAGGTACCGCGATTCTTACGGCCGCCACTGTTTAGTGCGGTGTACTCGAATGCACCCATCTCATGACTCCTGGGTTACACGAAGTACTTCTTCCAAGGAAGTGATACCGGCGAGCACCTTGGCTACACCATCGTCACGGATACTGGGGCCCAGTGTGCGGGCTTCCTGAACCAGCGCATTTTCCGATGCGCGGTCGTGAATCATCTGGCGTAGCTTCTCATTCACTGGCACCAACTCGTAGATGCCGACACGCCCGAGATAGCCGCTGTGATTACACTTCTCGCAGCCACCTGGCTGATAGATCGTTGCGCCTTCGCTTTCTTCAATGCCAAGCATTTTGCATTCAAAGCTGTCCACCGCATGGGGCTGGCGACAATCCGGACACAACACACGCACCAGCCGTTGCGCCAGCACGCCGATAACACTGGAAGACAGAAGGAAAGGCTCGATACCCATATCCACCAGCCGGGTAACGGCGCCGAGGGCAGTATTGGTGTGGAGGGTTGAAAGCACCAGGTGCCCCGTCAAACTCGCCTGAATGGCGATCTGCATGGTTTCCAGGTCACGGATCTCGCCCACCATCACCACATCCGGATCCTGACGAAGAATGGCGCGCAGACCGCGAGCAAAGGTCATGTCCGCCTTGGTATTGACCTGGGTCTGGCCGACACCTTCCAGGTTGTACTCCACCGGGTCTTCCACGGTGAGGATGTTCTTCTCACGGTGATTGATACTCGCGAGGCCGGCGTACAGGGTGGTGGTTTTACCGGAGCCCGTTGGCCCCGTCACCAGCAGGATACCGTGGGGGCGAGACAGCAGGTCCATCATGACCTCGAGATCCCGCTCCGCCATACCCAGGTGGCGCATATCCATTTTGCCCGCCTGCTTGTCCAGCAGACGCATAACCACCCGCTCGCCGGCGGACGATGGCATGGTGGAAACCCGCACATCTACCTCACGACCACCCATCAACAGGGAAATTCGGCCGTCCTGGGGAATCCGCTTCTCGGCAATATCCAGCTTCGCCATTACCTTGATACGGGACACCAGCAGCGGCGCCAGTGCACGCCGCGGTTGCAGTACTTCGCGCAGCACACCATCCACCCGGAAGCGGACCACCAGGCGTTTTTCGAATGTCTCGATATGGATATCCGAGGCACCCTGCTTGAGCGACTCGGCAAAAATGGCATTAATGAGTTTGACGATAGGCGCATCGTCTTCCTGTTCGAGCAGGTCTTCGGTTTCCGGCAGGGAGTCGGCCACGGCAGCGAGATCCAGATCGTCACCCAAGCCTTCCACATCGGAAAGGTTGCCGCCTTCCCGGTTCTCATACTGACGCTGTAGCGCCTCCTGGAAGACCTCCTGCTCTACCGCTGCGACCCCCAGAGGGGCGTCGCTGAGCCGCTGCACTTCCGCCAGCACCGTGGGGTTCAAGGGGGCGACGTACTGGCATACCGGAGTACCATCCACCTCAGCCAACAGCACCTGGTGGCGCTTGGCAAACGCGTAAGGTAAACGTTTGACCGCGAGATCCGTCATCACTTGACGTCCTCGGGCTCCATCGGAAGCTGTTCCTCTTCCGTTTCGTAGCTGGCTGCCGGCGGCAACAGGTCTGGCAGTGTTTCACCCCGGTTCCAATCCCAGATACGGCTGGTGTTGTCGCGCAGGTGCAGCTGCTTTTCCTGCATATCGCGATAGCGCTTACGGGTTTCTTCGTAACCGGCAATCTGATTGCTCAGGATACGCGGGCGCAGGAATACCATGAGATTGGTCTTGTCCACATCTTTCTTGGAGTTGCGGAACAGGCGGCCTATCCCGGGAATGTCACCCAGCAACGGCACCTTGTCATTGATTTCAGTGACCTTGTCTTCGATCAACCCCCCCAGCACCAGAATCGCACCGTCATCAATCAGCACCTTGGTGCGAATCTCCCGCTTGCTGGTCACGATGTCTGCCGCCTGCCCGGTAACCGGAAGCACGTTCTCGACTTTCTGCTCAATTTCCAGGGTTACGGAATTGTTGTTGTTTACACGCGGGGTGACCTTCAGCGTAGTACCGACGTCCTGACGCTGAATGGTGGTGAAGGGGTCGTTGTTGCTGCCGGACAGCAGCTGCTCACCGGTAATGAACGGCACGTTCTGGCCGACCAGGATTTCGGCTTCCTCGTTGTCCAGCGCCATGATGGTGGGCGTGGACAGAATGTTGGCGTTGTTCTCACTCGCCATTGCGTTGACTGCCACCCGCACATCGGTGCCACTCAGGAAACCCAAGTTCAAACCCGAGCGCGCCAGGTTCGCGGGCGACAGCGAAAATGGGTTTACTTCGGAAAGCACATTGCCGTCGTCGTCGATAATGGGATTTTGCGCAAAGTCATTTTCGAAGCCGGCGAACACATCGTCGTC
This sequence comes from Microbulbifer elongatus, assembly GCF_020524885.1. Lineage (GTDB taxonomy): Bacteria > Pseudomonadota > Gammaproteobacteria > Pseudomonadales > Cellvibrionaceae > Microbulbifer > Microbulbifer elongatus_A. The sequence goes on from NZ_JAIVKJ010000001.1 coordinate 1,716,269, forward strand.
ATTGCCAGCGATCCACTTCACGCCCAGGTTATTGCCGGTGCCCTCAGTTACCTCAACGATGATCGCCTCGATCAGAACCTGCGCACGGCGCACATCCAGTTTGGCAATCACCCCTTTCATAGTTTCCAGCAGGGAGGGCGGCGCAGTAAGAACAAGCGCGTTCAGCTCTTCGTTGACCTGGATGCTGACTTCGACATCGGCCACCTGCTGATCTTTTTCGGTTTTCTGGATGCTGCCACTCATCCCCTCAAGGATGGGCTTCAGATCGGCAGCGCTGGCGTATTGCACATACACCACCGCGGTATTGCCCTCGCCGGCCAAAGGCTGGTCGAGACGCTCGATTACCTTCTTCAGCTGTTGGCGTGTAACCGGGTCACCGGTGAGAAGGATACTGTTTGAGCGCTCATCTACCGCGATGCGCAAAGGCTGAACGTCGTTGCCGGCCTGCTTGCCACCGCCCTGCAACAGTTCATTGATAACCTGCTTAACCTCTTTTGCAGACGCAAACGCGAGCGGTACCAGCTCAATGTCGATGGCACCAGCCCGGTCGAGTTGCCTGATAAGGCGCACGATCTGATCGATGTTGGCGGCGCGATCCGCCACGATTAACGTATTGGTATCAGCGTAAGCGGCCAGATGACCAGTTTGAGGGATAAGGGGGCGCAGCATTGCGATTAGCTGTGCAGCGGAAATGTTCTCAACCCTAACGGTGCGCACTACCAGTGCTTCGCCGGGCGCGCGGGTCTGGTCGTCGATGACCGGGATCGCCTGCTGCTTGGCAAGCGCATCCGGCACCACTTTCCAGGCATCGCCCTGCTCCACCAGGCTGAAACCGTTAACCTGAAGCACCGACATAAAAACGTCAAAGGCCTGCTGATGGGTCATGGGGTCGCCGGCAACCACAGTGACCTTTCCCTTGACGTTCGGGTGCACAATGATGTTTTTGCCAGTGAAATCCGCCGCCCAGTTGATCAGGTCTCGGATATCGGCGTTATCCAGTGAAAGAGTAACCCTCTCCGGGGAAGACTGAGCCAGCACCGAAAACGACAACAAAATACCCAGGGCGGCTGCGACCAGCCGTCGGTGAAACACGCTCATCATTATTTATTTGGCTCTAATTCTTTTGTGGTCTGCAAATAGTTGGTCTTGTAAACACACCCTTCCCCAAGGTGCGCGGCGCGCCTCAAACCGCCCTCTTAGCGTTGATTCGCGCCCTGGCGCTGACGCGCCATTTCCCGTAGTTGTTCCAGGCGCTCCCGGATCGACTGCTGCTTGTCCGTCCGGTCAGACGACGAATTGGCACCGATCACCTCGGCCGCCTGACGCGCGTAATTCGCATATTGCTTGGGGACGCTGGGACGCCCATCGGCATCCGGGTAGGTCAGCTTTTCCATCTGACCGTTGCGTCGTAGGATAATATGATCAACCTCGACGGAATAGACCTCGGCGCCACCCGGAAGTGACTCACCAACGAAAATACGCTCCGCCGGCTTCCCCCGCTCCGCCACCAGGGCACTGGCGTGACCATTGACGCTACTGCTTAGCACGCCGGAAAGTACCAGATTCAACTGGGTGATCGGAATATTCGCAAGATCGAGCTCTGGCTCCGCCTCAGTTTTCACTGGGGCCACACCGAAAAAGGCCGTGGAAGGCAGGGACACATTCTGACTGGAGGCCGCAACGCTGCGGGTACTGCGGTCTGCGAGAAGCCCGCCATCTGATTCGGCAGGCATAGCCAGGTGTCCATACGCCATAACATTGACCGCCAACCAGCTACCAACCACCAGCGTGGTTGCCAGAAGGCTGTGCTTCGCAGCTTTACCACCTGACGTGGCCGGCCCCTGCAGAGCCGTTGATAGAGTGCGCTTTACCAATGACATGATGGAATCCCGTCTCGGCTGTACCACAGCCAGCTTGGTTCTACTTATTGGACGCCTATTCTCGGGGCTTGCACCAAGAAAGGCAATGTTGCCGGCCCGAGCGATCAAAAAATGATCAAACCAAGTCAGTAGCCGGAATGCTCAGTCCAATTCTTTCGCCAATAAAAAAGGCGGCTTGCGCCGCCTCTTTCTGATGTCAGTATATTACCCAAACGTTACAGTTTTGCTTCAAGCTCGGGCACTGCATCAAACAGGTCTGCGACCAGACCATAATCCGCAACGGAGAAGATCGGCGCCTCTTCATCCTTGTTGATCGCCACGATCACCTTGGAATCTTTCATACCCGCAAGGTGCTGGATCGCGCCAGAAATGCCAACAGCGATATACAGATCCGGGGCCACGATCTTACCGGTCTGGCCGACCTGCATATCGTTTGGCACAAAGCCCGCATCGACCGCAGCGCGCGAAGCACCAACAGCTGCACCCAGCTTGTCAGCAACCTTGTTGAGCATTTCGAAGTTTTCGCCGTTCTGCATACCGCGGCCACCAGAAATGACCACGCGAGCGGCAGTGAGTTCCGGACGATCGGACTCGGCCAACTCCTCACCGACGAACTTGGAAACCGCCGCATCGTCGACGATATCGACAGTCTCAACCGCAGCGCTGCCGCCTTCCGCCGCAACCGGATCAAATGCAGTGGTACGCACAGACGCAACTTTGATGGCGTCGGAGCTCTGTACGGTGGCAATCACGTTACCGGCATAAATCGGGCGCTTAAAGGTGTCCGGGCTTTCCACCGCAATAATGTCGGAAATCGGCTGCACATCCAGCAGTGCCGCAGCACGTGGAAGCATGTTTTTACCGGTCGTGGTCGCCGGGGCCATAATATGACTGTAGTTCTTGCCCAGATCTCCCACCAACTTGGCGACATTTTCGGCAAGCTGGTGTTCGTAGGCAGCATTGTCCGCTACCAGCACTTTGCTAACGCCTTCGACTTTTGCCGCGGCTTCAGCAACAGCGCCACAGCCACTGCCGGCTACCAGTACGTCGATATCGCCACCAACAGCCTTGGCTGCAGCAATGGTATTGAGGGTAGCGCCTTTCAGTTCGGCGTTATCGTGCTCTGCAATTACAAGAATGCTCATCAGATTACTTTCGCCTCGTTTTTCAGCTTTTCGACCAGTTCCGCAACGTCACCCACTTTGATGCCTGCCTGGCGCTCGGCCGGCGGCTCAACTTTCAGGGTCTTGGTACGCGGGGCGATGTCCACACCCAGCTCATCCGGGTTGGTCACATCCAGAGGCTTTTTCTTGGCCTTCATGATGTTTGGCAGGGAAGCGTAACGGGGCTCATTCAGACGCAGGTCGGTGGTAACCACCGCCGGCAGCTGAAGCTCAACGGTTTGCAGACCGCCGTCGATTTCACGGGTAACCTTGACGGAACCTTCTTCAACGTTGACCTCAGAAGCAAAAGTACCCTGCCCCATGCCAGTCAGTGCGGCCAGCATCTGGCCGGTCTGGTTGTTATCGCCATCGATGGACTGCTTGCCCAGGATAACCAGCTGAGGCTCTTCCTTTTCTACGATGGCCTTCAGGCACTTGGCGACCGCCAGCGGCTGAAGCTCTGCGTCGGTCTCGACCTGGATACCGCGGTCAGCGCCGAGCGCCAGCGCGGTGCGAATCTGTTCCTGGCACTGCTTGGGGCCCATGGATACAGCGACGATCTCGCTGACCACACCCTTTTCTTTCAGGCGTACCGCTTCTTCTACGGCGATTTCACAGAAGGGGTTGATGGACATCTTGACATTGGCAATGTCCACATCAGAACCATCCGCCTTTGGGCGGACCTTCACGTTGTAATCGACAACGCGTTTCACAGCTACAAGAACTTTCATGAAAATCCCGTCTCAGTAGTCTACTTGGAAGTTGCTGCCCTATCGCCCTCTAGGCTCCGGCGCAACATGGGTAACTCGGGCAGGCTCCCGGCCGAGTACTGCGGCGGCACTGCCGTACCCGCCCCAGATAAGTGAGGCGAGTGATTTAAGGCAACTGCGAGCCAGCCACAAGTTCAAACAGTTGTTTGAGCGGCGTGTATGTTGGCCCTTTCATCAGGCAAAATCAATAGTTGAATAGTAAGCCTAGCAGCCATTCACAAGATCAATTTCAGGCCATAAATACGCGCTATTTCCTGTTAAAAATCTGGCAAAATACACAGCTTGGCCAGCAGAAATGAAGACTTCCGCAATTGGTTCAGTCACGCAATGCCCGATATAATCCGCCAATCTATAGGTGGCCTGCCATAATTCGGCCGGTGAATAATTAAACATATATGAGGAGAGACCTGTGGAACGCGAGTCAATGGAGTACGACGTAGTCATCGTCGGCGCGGGCCCTGCCGGACTTGCCGCTGCGATCAAGCTGCGCCAGATCAATGAAGACATTTCCGTTTGTGTAGTAGAGAAAGGGTCAGAAGTCGGCGCGCACATTCTCTCCGGCGCTGTATTCGAACCCACTGCACTGAACGAGCTTTTCCCAGACTGGAAAGAGCGCGGCGCCCCGCTACAAACAGCGGTAGAAGGCGATGACATCTATGTACTGCGCGGCCCGGAAAGTTCTATCAAGGTCCCCAATATGCTGGTGCCCAGCACCATGCATAACGAAGGCAACTACATCATTAGCCTCGGCAACCTGTGCCGCTGGCTCGCCGAACAAGCCGAAGCACTGGGCGTAGAAATCTTCCCGGGCTTTGCCGCTGCCGAAGTCCTGTATAACGATGACGGTTCCGTAAAAGGTATCGCCACTGGCGATATGGGCGTGGGCATGAACGGCGAACAAAAAGACAGCTACATGCAAGGCATGGAGCTGCACGCCAAATACACCCTGTTTGCCGAAGGCTGTCGCGGCCATCTGGGCAAGCAGCTGATCGCCAAGTTTGGACTGGACGCCGACCGCGACCCGCAACACTACGGCATCGGCATTAAAGAAATCTGGAAGATCGACAGCACCAAGCACAAGCAGGGCCTGGTCGTTCACACCGCTGGCTGGCCGCTGGATGAATCCGGCTCTGCGGGCGGCGGCTTCCTTTACCACCTGGAAGACGATCAGGTGGTCGTCGGCCTGATTACCGATCTCGCTTACAGCAACCCCCACGTCAGCCCGTTCGACGAGTTCCAGCGCTACAAGCACCACCCAGTGATCAAGCAATATCTCGAGGGCGGCCAGCGGGTGGCCTACGGCGCGCGCGCCATCGTCAAAGGCGGTCTGCAGTCCCAGCCAAAGATGACCTTCGCCGGTGGCATGCTGGTCGGCGACGACGCCGGCACCCTGAACTTCGCCAAGATCAAGGGCAACCACACTGCCATGAAGTCCGGCATGCTCGCGGCGGAATCTGTCGCCGAGGCACTGGCGGCCGAGCGTACCAGTGACGAGCTCACCGACTACAGCGAACGCTACAAGAACAGCTGGGCGTGGAAAGAATTGCACATGCAGCGCAACTTCGGCCCCGCCCAACATAAATGGGGCAACATCATCGGCTCCGCGTATGCCTTTATCGACATCAACCTGTTCAAAGGCAAGCTGCCCTGGACCTTGAGCGACAGCAAGGCAGACCATGCGCAGCTGAAGCCGGCGGCAGACTGCAAAAAGATCAACTATCCGAAGCCCGACGGCGTACTGAGCTTCGACAAACTTTCCTCGGTGTTCATCTCCAACACCAACCACGAGGAAGATCAGCCCTGTCACCTGACCCTCAAGGACAGTGACATTCCGCTGAACCACAACCTGCCAATCTACGATGAGCCCGCACAGCGCTACTGTCCTGCCGGTGTTTACGAAGTGATTGACGAGGGTGACAGCAAGCGCTTCCAGATCAACGCACAGAACTGTGTGCACTGTAAGACCTGCGACATCAAGGACCCAACCCAGAATATCGTCTGGGTGACGCCCGAAGGTGGCGGCGGCCCCAATTACCCGAACATGTAAGCGGGCACCAGTCAGTTTTCAAGGGCACCTAAGGTGCCCTTTTTTTGTTTCGCGGGTTCCACAACGAAAAAACCGGACACTGTTCCCAGTGCCCGGCTGATCAAGCAATCCTTGTTGGCTTATTACTTATACAACTTCCAGGTTGCTTCGGTTTCTTTTTGCGAAACGTCAGAACTTGTACTGAGCGCTCAGCGCGAAGGACTGACCCGGCTTCTCTTCAAACACGATCACATCGGCGCGCTCAATCTCAATCGCCTCATCCAACAAGTTCTGCATCTTGGCTTTAATGGTAATTTCCTCGGTCGGGTACCAGGAATACGTCAGATCCAGAGAGTGGAATGGGAGCTCGTACGCATCTGGCGCACCATTGCGGCCGGCAAGGTACAGGCGATCACCGAAGACGTTGTAGCCAAGAGTCGCTGAATGCGCCCCATCCGGGGAGTCAAAACCAACCAGCATGTTCACGACATACTCAGAGGCGCCAGACATATCACGCACCGGGTTAGTTGGCGCATCCGCTTCAGTGCCCGCTACCAGTTCAGTCTCCTGAAAGGTCAGGTTGCTCTGCACAAAGAAGCTGTCCATGAACTCACCCATGAAACCGAGCCCCTTCAGCGCTTCGATTTCAATACCGGTAATCTCACCGGATTCCGCATTAATAATTTCGCGGGCAGTGTTGGTATCACTGGAGGCCAGCTCGAAAAATTCGATCGGATCCATGATGTCCTTGTAGTACGCCGACACAGTCAGGCTGTCCCCACTGTCAAAGTACCATTCACCGCGAACATCGAAATTGGTGATTTCAGACGGGCGTGCGTTGGGGTTACCCTTGATCTGCTCATCCGTAATCGGATCGATATAGATTGCGTCAGTAATCTCACGCAGGTCCGGACGCACAGCGGTTTTACTCGCACCGAAACGCAGCTGGAAAGTTTCCGCCCACAAAGACCCCATGTAGGTCAGGGACAGAGACGGGTAAACCGCGTCATCCGTGTAGGTCGCGTCCATCAGCTCGTCGGCATCGGTGGTAATTTGCGGATCATCCAGAGTATATCCGTAGGGGTTCCAATCCAGTGCGACCTGGTTGTACTCCTCCCAACGGGCACCGGCAGACATACGCCAGGTCTCATTCAGGGTCCAGTCCACCTTACCGAAAGCCGCATCGGTCAGCGTTGCTGCAATGTAGCTCTGGTTGTTTGCGCCAGCGCGGTCGAACACATAGTTGTTGTCCGGATTAGCTACCTGTTCATCACCGAATACTTCATCCAGGCTTCCACCCAGGCTGCCGGCGTCAACCACAGACAGAGCCCCGAGTCGGAATTCAGTCTGCTTGTAGGTACGTGCCTTTTCTGTGCGCGCAAAACCGCCACTTAGCTCGAGTGTAGAGCTTGAGAACTCAAGCGGAAGTGTAGAACTCCAACCGTAATTGATTACCTGGTCTTCAAGCTCGGTAAAACGGAAGCCGGAGCTGTTAACGCCAGTGCTTACGCTGGACGCAAGGGTTTCGCCCTGCGCATTGGTCACGGTATCAGCGTTAACTGTCACCTCATTCGGAATATCGGTCTGCGCGGTAGCGTCAGAGTAGAACCAGTCAATGGTCAGCTCTTCGGGCGCCCAGTTCAGCAGACCACCCGGAATCAGTGCTTTGGTGGCAGGACCAACGGAATGGCTACCCTTGGCCTGGTTCACCAGCAGGTCACGTTCTTCGTATTTAATCGTGTACTCACGGAAGCCGCGGCCATCGGACACCTGACGGTTTTCGTTGAAGAAATCGCGCACAGAGGTATCGTCATCGGTGTTGCGCAAATACAGGCTGGTCAGGAAGACTTCCTGTTCATCCGCAAAACGAATCCCAACGTTTACGTTACCGCTCAAGTCGACAGAATACGTAGAGGTATTTTCAATATCCACGACCTCTTCCGGCAAGCCGTAAGAGCGCTTGGTCGTTTCCTCTTCACGCCAGCGGTTTTTGTAGGATCCGCCAGCCAGGAAACCAATCTCCCAGTCATCACTGATGTAAAAGCGGTTACCCACGCTGCCTTTTACATCCATGTCAGGGTTACTGGAGTCCTCTTCAATCGCAATATCACGATTGAGGTTCAGGGCCAGCTCGCGGTTCAGCTGTTGTGCTGCTGCGATTGCTTCAGAAGCGGACCCATACTCATTCCCTTCCTGCTCCAGGACTTTGCGAATATCCTGAACACCAAGACGGCCCTTGAAACGCTGCAGCGCTTGCTGGAGCTCCACAGGCAGCGCGCGGGTGCCATCATCTGTACCGAAGTTGTCGTCGCCACCGCCGCTGTAGGACAGTACGTCACCGTCCGTTTCGGAGTTCATACCGCTGCCAATCTCGATGGAGTATGTCAGCGCGTCGGGGATACCCTTGGTACGAATATTTACGTTACCGCCACCAAAGGTGGCCGCCTGATCGGCGGAATAGGACTTCTGTACCGCGAGGGAGTCCACGACAGAAGTCGGGAAAATATCCAGCGGAATTACGTTTCGGGTCAGATCCGGTGATGGCACGGTAGCGCCATTCAAGGTAGTGCTGGAATAGCGCTCACCAAGGCCGCGCACATAGACAAACTTATCGCTGACCAGCGACAAACCAGACACACGGCGCAGTGCCGCGGCAACGGTGGAGTCCCCTACCCGGCCAATCATTTCGGAACCGAGGAAATCGGTTACCACTTCCTCTTCCAGACGCTCGCTGACCAGCATTTCTGCAGAGTCCTTCAGGCGCCCTTGAACCATGACTTCTTCAAGCTGCTGAGCCTGTGGGCCAGCAATAGTATCCATTTCTACCTGCGCAAATGCGTTAGGAGCAATGACTGAGGCCGTGGCGATAGCCAATACCAGCGGCGCTCTCTGAAACTTTTCGTTCTTTTTCATTCCCCAGGCCTCTTATCGTTCCTGAACTCAAAATCAAACAGGGCGCCGGCTCCAGGTTGTGAAGGCGGCGCCCTTCAGGTCAGAAGTCAAACCCCTGACCAGTCAAGCACTTACTGCTGTTCAAACCACAGCGGCTGAGCGCGGCTGCCGTCGTGAAGACCGTAGGTCCAACCAACAGTCCAGTCAGTGTCACCCGCGCTCAGGGCACCCAGGTAAGCGCGTTCGATCGAGGAAATCCCCACTGCCGCGTCATTCACCATCATGCTGGCAGTGTCGATAGAGAACACAGACAGTGGGCCTTCGAGCAGCTGCAGGCCGGTGTCGACAGCAGCTGTTGGGTTCAGGGCAGCATCAGCCGGAACATTGGCGAAAAGGTTTCCGTTGGCAGTAGCCCAGGTTTCCAGATCATCTGCACCGATCGGACCACCCTTGGTCTTGTCAGCACAAGCGAAGATGTTGGAAGTAATGGCGGCTTCGGTGCCCGCCTCCAGAGCAGCGATAGTTTCAGCGCTTTCAACACGCAGACAGTAGTTGCTGCCTTCCGCACCGTTTTCGTCTGCTGCGAAAGAACCGATAACCATGGAGTTAGTGATCATCGGGAAGATACCTTCCCTAAAGCGCCAGCCAGCGCCCGGGTCGTGAGTACCTTCAGACTGGGCAGAGATGATGCAGGTCAAGCCATCAATTACCGGGCGACTGTTCAGGCCGGCATCGATCAGCGCAGTGTAATCGTTAGTGTCTTTATAGGAGCCAATACCGTCTGATTCGATACAGTGGTTACCATCGGTTTCACTCTGGATTACCAGGGCGTTAGTAATGGAGCCGCTCCAACCTTCGTCGATGTCAATGGAGTCATCACGAACGTACATGGCCAGATAGTTTTCGAAACTGACTGCACCACCGAACATTTCGATGCCGTCGTCGTAAGTTGAGTAAACCTGGAGATTCTTAACGATGGTGCCAGCTCCTACAGAGCTGAAAGTAATACCGTTCAGTTCATCGCCGTTAGCAACTTCCGCACCGGTATGCTTAACGCGAACATATTCCAGGTGACCGGAGCTATCGTCATTGTTGTCACCACCGTAATTGGACTGATCTTTGCCAGCCGCGCCTTCAGCCAGCACGTGACACTCTGAGGTTTTCATTTCAGCGTCGTAGGCACACTTGTTGGTGATACCGAAGCCGTTGATAACCATACCGCCCCACTGCTGAACGTCTTCAGGACCTACGGTACCTTCTACGTCAGACAGGGAAGTGAAAGTGATCGGGTCTTGAGCGGTGCCTACAGCGTTCAGCTGAGAACCACGGTTTACAACCATGAACTTGGTGCTGTTAGGGAACGCAACCGTTGCGCCGGCCTGTACAGTCAGTTTCGCACCGTCACCACCCTCAGCGATGCCAGCAGCACCCATAGTGGTGTCGTCGTCGTAGTTGTTGCCTACGAACAGGCTGCCTTCAAAAATGTGAGAGCCACCGTTATCCAGCTTGGAGATCACCAGGTCAACAGTCAGCGGGTTACCGGAGTCAACGAATGCAGCGTTGTATGTACAGTTTCCAGTAGCAGAGTCGAACGCACCCTGCTTAACGGAACCGGCTTTTTCGTAGGAAGCACAAGGGTTGTTGGTGCTGCCCCCGTTACCACCGTCGGTGCCGCCGTTGTTTACGGAATTGTCATTATTTTCCGGAGCAATGTTGATACCACCGCTGTCACAACCAGCCAGTACCGCAGAAATCGCCGCCGCCAGTAGCAGCTTGTTGGATGCAAGTTTCATGGATCCCCCTAACAAGGATAAAGTGAATTAATCCGTGAGTAATTTTTTTAAGGCCAAAGCAATTTGGACGAGGGGGACTATAGGAACGGACTGTTGCGAAAATGTTACGAATAAAAGTCGCAGAGATGAAAACGAGAAAATTGATTCAAAAATAGAGAAGCGTGAAGTTTTTATTGCTTTTTTGTTTCGGCAATATTTCTTCTGCGCTGCAAATATATTGCTGTAATATTTCTGCGGGTTATTTTATAGGCAGATAGAATCGAGGTGGGATTACATCGGGTTACGTGGGCTCTTAATATTCGCCCAAAAGAAACTCTTCACCATTACTTTTAAGCCACATCTGGCACAGGCGAGCAGGAGGCTCTTGGGGCGGGCGTGGTTCAGCCCAGTCGATCAGTTGATAATAAACATCGCGGGACATGCGGCCATCCAAACCGTCACGCACTTCTATATAGGGTATCGGTTGCGGCGGGTCGCCAAAGGGCCGCAGCACCAGCGGGTGGGTGCTGTCGAGGGGAATTACATCACCGGTATTGGTGGTGAAAAGAATCTGGTCACCCTCACGGGCAGCCTGGGTGATCAGGAATGGAACATCTTCCACGCGAATTCGCCACTTCTCCACTGGGGTAACCAGGTAATAGTGGCGACCTTCCCGCTTGAGGATACTGGCAAACAGGTTTACCAGTGGCTGGCGCTTGATCTCGGTCCCTTCATGGATCCAGTGGCCATCGGCCTGAATCACCAGGTCCATGTCACCACAAAGGTCAGGATTCCATTTGGCCACCGGCGGGTGGCCACGGAATTCCTGCTGCAACTGCTCGAGTTGCTTGAAAAGCGGCTCAGCCAAAGCTGCTACCCGGGGTGGAGGATGGCGTCTGAGGCTGTTCGCCAACCGATGAGGGGCCTGTGGCTCGGCGGCCTGACATGTCACCGATATGCACACCCACATCCATGATGAACTCCATCAAACCTTCACGATCTTCGATGACATCGGCGAAGGACTTCGAGTGGTACAGCTCAACCGCCCCCTGCACCAGTGCCCAGTATGTGGAGTAGTAGTAATAGGCCGGCACCTTTTTAAGTACGCCCTGCTCCATACGACGTTCGAATACCCGGTTCAGGGCAGAAGCGTTGGAGTTTCTCAAGGCGTGTAGTTCGGCAATCATTTCCGGCGCCAAATTCAGCGCAATAATCTTTTCTTCCAGGCGCTGGAACAGGCGGTCGCGCGCTGGATCCGCCATGCGCGACTCAAAATAGGCCCGCGCTGGCGCGGTGATATCGCCCTGCTCTGCGGTGGCCACAGCACTCTTCAGGCGCTCGGTGAGGGACTTCTCGTAGTCCATCAGCAGGCGCATGTAGATTTCGGTTTTCGAGATGAAGTGCTTGTAGATGGTACCTTTACCGATATCTACCCGCTCAGCGATCTGCTCCACGGTGACCTTTTCTTCACCGTGCTCCAGGAGGAGCTCCAGTGCCGCATCCAGGATACGCTGCTCCCGCGCGCGAAAACGCTGAACCTTCTCTTTTGCCTTATCCATACTTCCGACCCTAGCTGTCCGTGAATTTGTAGACTGAAATTGACTATCCATTCATGAATGATAGGCAATTCACCCGGATTGGAAAAGGAATTCCCGACCCTTACAAGGGACGCTGCGCCTAAATAACAACCAAATAGGCGACAAATCGTCCGGTATGTGCGTGATTCTTCAAGAAGCCCCGGCCAAACGCCTTCCTTAGTTAGCCCACGGGGCCAGCCCCGGCCCCTCCAGTGGGCCCTTCCTCCCACTCGTCGTATCCCGTCTGAGCATAGCCCATGTACACCTAGCGCTTATCGCGCCAAACAACGCCCAATCTGTGGATCATCACGCAAAAAATTTTGCGTCCGATGTTATGTTTTTGCACCCAATAAATAAATACAGAGAGGTGCTGAGTCTCTTTTGATGACATCCACAAGCGGTTGCCCCTTTTACAGCCGCTGAAATGAAACAACAACGAATAAAGAAAGATAGAACATGAAAAATAATCAAATACTACGTCCATTGCACAGCCTGATCACAGTGCTGGCTGCAACACTACTCGGGGCCTCAATGCAGGTATATGCCGCGCCCGCTCCCGCTAACCCTTCTATCAGTACCGCAAATGACACTAAGGTCATCGCACCGGTAGACCCCAGGTACAACCCTGAAGAACAGGTGCAGACATCTTCGCTCCAGCTGCAGACTTTCTCACTGATAACTGCTGAACTCACGTCTACCTGTGATGTAACCGGCTATGCCAACAACAGTGGCCAGGCACTGGTGGATCACATCCTGCAGTCGGAGGGCAGCTGTATCAATGACCTCTATGACGGTAACAACGACAGTTATGCGAGTTTTACCAATCAGAAAATGATCACTGTAGCCGACGCCGCTCGCCAGATGGCCACTGATTATTATGCTGCTGGTGGAGATTCCAGCATTAACAAGCTGTTCTATTTCCTGCGTACCGGCTACTACCTCGAGTACTACTATCCTGACAATGTGAGTTTTAACGGTAATGTACAGTCTGCCGTGGTCAGTGCGCTGGACGCATTCGTCGCCAACCCAGACTTCTACGCCTTATCGAGCAGCAATGGCAGTGCAACCGTCGACGCCATCGTTCTAATCGATAGTGCGGAAGAAAATGCCCGCTACCTGCCCGTCGTCAAGGAGTGGCTGCAGCGCTGGAACCCCCAGGCCGCGGCTGTTACCAGTCTGCGCGCGTCGGTCAACGGTATTTTCACAGTGCTGTTCCGCGGTCACTATTCCAGTGAATTTGTTACGGCCGCGGGGAGTGACACCCAGCTTATGCAACTATTGGGCAGCTTTGCCCGCTCTGACTGGATGCTGGATACCGATGCCCAGTTCATGCAGGAAAACGCCGCCCGTGAACTAACACGCTTCCTTCAACACTCCTCAAGCCCGGCCTACAGCACGGTGGTTGCGGAGACCCAGGGTATTCTCGATCAGTACAGTATGATGGGCACCGGCCGGGGTATCTGGATAGCGGCTGCAGGCAATGCGGACTATTACGGGGATTGCGCGGAGTTTGGTATCTGCGGATTCCAGGAAGAACTTAAGCAACAGATACTGGCCAACAACTACACCTGCAGCAGCACCCTGAAAATCCGCGCTCAGGATATGAACAGTGTTGAATTTGGAGATTCCTGCGACCAGCTGGCCGACCAGGAGACCTACTTCCACCAGTTGCTGAACACCAATTTCAACCCGGTTGCGGATGATCTCAACACCGACCTGGAAGTTGTGGTTTTCGATGATTGGGAAGAGTACAACAGCTACGCCCCGCTCTTCTTCGGGATCAATACCAATAATGGGGGAATGTACCTGGAGGGTAACCCCGAAGTGAAGGGTAATCAGGCACGCTTTATTGCCCACGAAGCAGACTGGCTGCGCCCGGACTTTGAGGTGTGGAACCTGACCCACGAATATGTGCATTACCTGGACGGGCGCTATAACCTCTATGGCAACTTTGCCGATGCGCGCACCGGAAGCCACAAAACCGTATGGTGGATTGAAGGCCTCGCCGAGTACATTTCCAAAAAGAACTACAACGATACCGCGATAGACATAGCGCGCACTGGCCAGTACAACCTGAGTGAAATCTTCGCCAACACGTACAACAGCGGGCAGGACCGGGTGTATCGCTGGGGCTACCTCGCGGTGCGCTTTATGTTCGAAAAACACCACAGCGAGGTTGTACAGATCCTGGCCTACCTGCGCGCAGGCAATTACGACGGCTACCTTAACTACATCGACAACATTGGCAGCACCTATGACAGTGAATGGCAAAGCTGGCTGCTGCAGGTTGAGAGCACAACCGACGATGGAGGCAATAATGGCGGCGGCGACAACGAGCCGGGCCCGATTGCCAATAATCAGGAAATTACCGGTATCTCCGTAGAGTCCGCCGGAGACGATACGCTCTACTACATCGATGTTCCTGCCACGGCGGACCGCCTCAGTGTTGCTATCAGTGGCGGCATTGGTGATGCGGACCTATATCTGCGTCGCGGCAGTGAACCAACCGATACCGAGTACCAGTGCCGCCCGTATATCGGTGGCAACATAGAAGTATGTGACGTGGAAAATCCACAGTCCGGCCGTTGGTATATTCGTCTCAAGGCTTATCAGGCCTTTTCAGGGGTTAACCTGCTTGCAAGTTACACCGAGGTGAGCACCCAAACCTGCAGCGGAACACCTGTTGATTACGGGAACCTGGAGCTCAATACGAGCACCTGTATTACTGACGGTAGTAGCATCAACTACTACTACACCTATATTCCCACTGGCACCAACACACTCACGGTTAATCTGTTTGGCGGAGATGGCAACGGGGACCTCTATGTGAATGATGCCACCTGGGCAACAGGAAACGACTACGACCAGCGTTCCGTCAACGGCGGTAACAATGAAAGTATCACCATCAATAACCCGGATAGCGGCTGGTACTACATCTCGGTACTTACCAGTGAAGGCTTCACAGGCGCCGGTATTGAGTTAATAGCCAACTAACCCTCCTCGATGTCCCGTCTAAATCGTATCCCGGCCGTGAGGCCGGGATCTTCACACCATTTCCGCTCGTTGAAAAATCAGCATTCCCACTATCCCGCAATCCCGCACTTTGTTATTGTGCACACAATAACAAAAAGGGGAGACCGATGCTGAAGCACCACATAACTTCACGACGTCGAACCGGACTTTGGTTCGCGTTCATAGTCGCACTGGCTGGATTTGTTTCCGGGTGTGAATCCAGGAACAAAAGTGCGCTGGCGTCACAGCTGGCCAACTCAGATGATGAACTTTGGGCCACAGGCCCCCTCCATCAGCCAGACAAGTTTGCGCAGGCACTCGAAGAACTCGACAGGCTATCGGCGGATACGACCGCCGACGTCCATACTCTCGACACACTGCTCTATTATCTCCGCGCCTACAGCTACTTCGGTCCCTTGAAACAAGTGGACGATCTGCAATGGTTTACACTGGATAAAATCCTCACCCAACTCCGACAACACCGCCTTTTTACCCAGCAAAATGATCAGAGTGCGCGTCTCCACGAACATTTTGTGGTGACTTTATACCGCTACTACAACCGTTCACCACTTACCGCGCGGCTTACACCGCATCTGGATACGGTGTATGGCATCCTTAACCGATACTCGAGCGAGCAGACTGTAGCCACACTGAGT
Organism: Microbulbifer elongatus; assembly: GCF_020524885.1. Classification (GTDB taxonomy): domain Bacteria; phylum Pseudomonadota; class Gammaproteobacteria; order Pseudomonadales; family Cellvibrionaceae; genus Microbulbifer; species Microbulbifer elongatus_A. The sequence goes on from NZ_JAIVKJ010000001.1 coordinate 1,732,017, forward strand.
ACGCAGGCTCGCTACACACTGTGGGAGACCTATCGCGCAATCGGCTTTCTCGCCTACGAGGCGCGCAGCAAGACGTTGATCCAGCAGGCGCTGTTTGCAAATACCCCGTCCATCGAAATAATGATCCGCAATGCACAAGCCACACCGAATAACCCCGAAGCCGGGCTGTGGCAGTTGGAGCATGCACTTTGGGCCCTCGGCAACCTACAGGTAATCAACGAGAACGAGGAAAAGGTTTCTGAGGTAGATGAAACTGTCTGGCGGCTACTGTCGAAAGATCTTCCATTTCTGTCTGTTGAGGATCAGCGCCGACTCTATACCCGTCCCTACCTGGTAACGTCCTTTCGCGGCAAGAGTGCCTGCGACGAAGAATTCCAGGAGCGCTGCTATATCCCGCCAGAGGAAGAAGCTCTGCCCATCGAGCACAGCTGCTCGCCTTCATTGCTGATCCGAGCCAACAGTATCAGCGAACCAGCACTGACTGCCGCCTGCCAAACCCTGCTTGCACAGGAAGGTGACTTCCACCACAAGCTGCAAAGCCAGAACAAGCCCGTGGACCAGGACCACAATGACCAACTGGAAGTGGTTGTGTTCGACAACTACAGCCAGTACAACGAATATGCAGCCCTGCTGTTTGATATCAACACCAATAACGGCGGGATGTTCCTCGAGGGAGACCCCGGAGAAGCCGGAAACCAGGCTCGCTTTATCGCGTTTGAAGCCTTTTGGAGCAATCCAGACTTCAGCATATGGAACCTGGAGCACGAATACGTGCACTATCTGGATGGTCGCTTTAACAAATGGGGTGGCTTCGGGCATTTTCCCAGCCATATGGTGTGGTGGTCCGAGGGCCTTGCCAACTATATCGCCCAGGGCGACCATTACGAGAGCGCCGAGCGCGATCTGCACAAAACCCGTCCCTCGGATTACCCCACGTTGGGTGCTATTTTTGCCACCACTTATGACGACGGGGGCGCCCGGGTATACTCCTGGAGCTATCTGGCAGTCCGCTTCCTCTATCAGCAAGATCCGGACAGCCTTGCCACGCTGGCCGGATTCCTGCGCAACAACGATTTTGAAAACTATCGCCAACAACTCGACCAGTTTTCACAGCAATGGCAAGACGACTTCTTCACCTGGCTAACTGACATCACTCCCGCGGAAAGCAATACCCCCCGCGCAGGAGAAGCTGCCGCGAACTCTCTATCGATATCTCTACCGGGACTACCTGCAGCCCGCTGGCCTCCCTGAAACCACCATGCATCGCCATCACATCTGAGGCGGTTTCCGTCCCACTACCCGACACTATTTTCCCGAAATGCCCCGGAGCCTTCTTCACTCCGGGCCATTTCGTGTCACTCTCGCCACCCAAATAGCTATTGCGCACAAAGTCATTATTGTTTAGCCTTATTTTGCTCTTGCGTACAAAGTAACGCATAGGCGTGCAAAATTAAGGCATAACAATAAACGGGTATATACGATGCAGACATCCAGGAAGCTTCTGGCCATCGCCATTGCGGCCGCTGCCGGTCACAGTGGGCTCATTCACGCACAAGGCCAGGAAAGTACTCACGGAGACGCGAGCCTTCTCGAGGAGGTGGTGGTCACCGGTTCGCGCATCCAGCGCAGCACCTTTGACACGCCCTCCCCCACATCGGTGATCGACAAAGAATCCATCAAGATGACCGGTGAGCTGAACCTCAATGAAGTGCTCTCCACCATGCCGCAGTTCGGCGCGGGTTATGACTCCACCTCAGGTAGCTACTCATTCGGCAACTCGGGGTTGAACGCCCTGGATATGCGGGATATGGGCGTAGTCAGGACGCTTTCTCTGGTAAATGGCCACCGCCCGGTACAGATCACGACCGACAACAACACCATGGTGACCGAGATCGGCATGATCCCGAGCGAGTTGGTAGAGCGCGTTGAAGTACTGACCGGCGGCGCTTCCGCCGTGTACGGTGCAGATGCCGTGGCCGGTGTGGTCAACTTTATTCTAAAAGACAACTACGAGGGGATGTCTATCCGCTCGCAGCTGGGCACCTCCGAGGAAGGTGGCGGTGAGACCGGGGGCTTCACCTTCACCTTTGGCGAAAACTTTGCGGACACCCGCGGCAATGTTGCCTTTTCCCTCGATTATTTTGAGCAAAAGCCCCTGCTCTTCCGCGAGCGTGAGAGTGCAGCAGGACGAACCCGCTATATACCCAACCCCGAAAATACCGGCCCGGAAGATGGTATCCCGGATTTCATCATCCATAACAACATCACTTACCCCGACTTCAATATCTCCGGCAACACGTTTGGTATGTGGAATGGAGAAGAAGGCGGTCTCGACTGGTACGGTATTGAAGGCGACGACGTACGCCTGAGAACCCCCGCATCAGCTATTGCCCAGGGCTGGAAGGCAACAGACGGCAGCGGTTTTGACCCGAACGCCTACAATTTTGCCCGCAGTCCGTTCGAGCGCGTGAATGGCTACAGCCGTGTCACCTACGAGATTTCCGACAAAACTCGTGTCTCCGCGGATGTCATGTACTCCAATACCAAGTCTTTTGACGAAATCGATCCCGACTTTATCTGGGGCACCTGGGTTACACAGGAAGGCCTTGAAGCCAGCGGCATCAGTATCCCCGCTGCAGTACAACAGGTTCTCGCTGATTACGGGGACAACTGGCTCCAAGTTCCCTACACCTTCGCCAGTGCTGGCCCCCGCTGGCACAAGAATGACCGTGAATATCTGGCGATAAGCGCGACACTCGAGGGCGAATTTGCGAATGGCTGGAACTGGGACACCTACGTCAACGGCGGTTACACGGATACGGTCCTCACTCGTGGCAACAACCTGCGCGAAGACCGCATCGATACCAGCACCTTCACCCTGATCGGTCCCTGTGTCGAAGAAGGCAACTGCCCAGAGTTTTCCCCATTTACCGAGGCATCACAGGCAGTCAATGACTATGTCATGGCCAGCGACGAAACCAACACCAATGTGACCCAACACAGCTTCGCGGCAAACCTCACCGGTGACCTGTTCGAGCTACCTGCCGGTATGGTGAAATTTGGCTCGGGTTTCGAGTCACGTTACGAAAACCTCGACTACCAGCCGTCTGAGCTTTGGCAATCCGGCATTCTCAGCTCACAACAGACTCCTATCGATGACAAGAGCCGTACCGTACACGAGGTGTACAGCGAACTGCTCGTGCCTCTGCTCTCCGAGCAGCCACTGGTGCAGTCCCTGGATTTTGAGACCGCGGTGCGCGCAGCCGAATACTCTACAGAAGCAGCGAATTTCACCAGCTGGAAGGCCGGGCTCAACTGGGCACTTAACGACAGTGTGCGCTTCAGAAGCGTTTACTCCCTCGCAGTACGCGCTCCGCAGCTTGGTGAGATGTACCTGGGCACGAGCATTGGCTACAGCGACCTGACAGACCCCTGTGATTCCGATGAAATCGATGGCGGTCCGTCCGACGGGCGCCGCGCCGACAACTGCGCCGCACTGGGTATTGCGGAAGACTGGGATTCCAACCTGAAGGGACAGCGTGGCCGCGTAATTTCCGAGGGTAACGACGATCTTCGCGAAGAAGATGCAACCACCTTTACCGCAGGTTTTGTATTTACCCCCTCATTTGCAGAAGGCCTCAATGTCTCTATCGATTATTACGACATTGATCTCACCGACATGATCGTGCGCTTCGGTGCCAGCAATACACTCGCGCTGTGTGTCGATTCAGAGAGTATCAACAACGACTTCTGTACCCAGGTTACCCGCCTGGCTAACGGTGATGTCGATTCGGTGCGGGATACCTATATCAATGCCGACGGCGCCCGCCGTACCGGGGTCGATATCGAGGCCGACTACCAGTTTAGCCTGAACGACACCCTGGGACTTCCCGGTGACCTGCGGTTTAACCTGGTTGCGAACCGCCAGCTGGAAAGCTCTTACACCGAGACCAACAACCTGACAGGTGAACTGGAAACCACCGACTATGTGGGCCAGTTCGGTTCGCCTGAGTGGAAAGCGGATTTGACCACTACCTACTATGTCGATGACCTCACCCTGCGGCTGACAACCAAGTTCACCCAGGGTGGCGCGATTGACCTAGACGGCCGCAGGGAGCGTTACCAGAACAGCAGGATCGAAGACTCACTGTACTTCAATCTGTGGTCAGGGTATCAGGTCACTGAATCCACCCAGCTCTACCTTGGGCTGAATAACCTCACTAACGAGACCTGGACCAACCACCCATATACCTCTTATGGATCCGCGAACTATTCGCTGCTTGGGCGCTATCTCTATGCTGGTGCCAGCCTCAAGTTCTAAAACAGGTACCGTTATCGTCAGATACAACCTGTACTCACAGGACATTACCCCTGACGGGGATTAGTCGGAGAATGTTGGACCTCTCTGCTTGTGCGCCGCTTTGCGGCGCTTTTTTTTTGCCCAGGGAAAGTCCGGGGAACTACTATCTCCAAAGACTCTCAGGCAAAAAAATCCCGGCTTGTGGCCGGGATTTTTGCTTGTATTACGGGTAGCAGTACAAGGGTTAGAAGTCGTAGCGCGCTACCAGGCTGAAGTAACGGGCACGGCTTCTCATTTCAGTCAGGCCGTAGTCGGGGTTGGTAACCAAACCATTGGAGCCCTGCGTCGAGCGGATTTCATTGACGTCCAGCGCCGCATCGTCGTTCAGTGCATTGTAAATAGTCCCTTTCAACAGAAGGTCGCCTCCTAGTATCAACTTTGAACCGCGACAAAAGTAATTATTTCCCATAGTACATTTTCTCTGGTGTTCTGAAACCAAATCTTTTCCTGGGGCGGGTGTTTAGCTTTCTTGCAATTTCATCGC